>CBDDRC010000030.1:0-3896 GCA_965232985.1 uncultured bacterium | reverse complement strand
CACCGGGCCGGCAAGCCAACTGCCCAGTGCCGGGCCGGAAAGCAGTCCGAGAAAGGTGACGCTGCCAATGAGCACGAAACGCTTCCCACGCTCATCCGGCGAACTTCGATCCGCGATGTATGCCTGTGCGGCAGGAATGATTGCCGCAGCGCCCACTCCTGAAATCACTCGCCCGACATAGGCAACCGCGAGGCTCGACGAAAAGGCGACGACGGCAGTCCCGATGAGGAAGGTAAGGAAGCCCGCCTGCAGGACGACAACGCGACCGCGCGAATCTGAAAGGCGACCCCACCACGGCGAGAACATGAACAGGGAGAACATGTAGACCGCGCCCAGCGTACCGACATGCCACGAAACATCTGTCGGCGCTGGAGCGTCCGGCAGAGCGCCCAGATAGGGCTGGAGCAGCGGCAGCCCCGCGCCGTAGGACAACGCGACCAGAAACGACGCCATGCACAGCACGGACAACTCCCCGATGCCTACAACGCCATCCCGTCGCAGGGGACTCTCCGGTGCTCCGGCCTGGCTCACGACGACTTCCCTCCATGTGTTGCCGGAAGGAAATGAGCCAGCACGACAAAGCTCGTCAGCGCTGCGAAGAAGCACCACACGGAAATGACCCAGGACGAGTAGATCGCGTAGGCAACCGCGAACGATAGCCCTGCCAGAAACCCGAACACCCGCACCCACCGCAGCGACGAAACCATCAGGCAAACTGCCGTGGCCAGAAGGTACCCGGTCATCGTCATGACTGCGTAGAAGTGTGGCGACAGGTACGCGATGTGCCCGCCGCTGATCCTGGCCGTTATCGGGACAACGATCATTGAATACAGCAGGTACGTCGCAATGAGTCCACCCATGCCGACCAGCAACACGCCTGCCGTGTAACTCGCGGTGGCAGAGAAACACATGTCACGCTCCATCCTGAGTGAGGGAGAAAATGTCGTGCTGCGCGAGGTACTGGCGGGCGTAGGAGTGATCTTCCCCACGTTTCACGGACATCCAATTATGCAGCCTTGCGCTGCTCGAACTGCTCCGGGGTCTGGTGGCCGATCGTCGAGTGCAGGCGCTCACGATTGTAGTAAATCTCGACGTATTCGAACACCGCCTTCCGCATCTCTTCTCGCGTGGCAAAAACCTCGCCGTGAATGGCCTCAACTTTCAGCGAATGGAAGAAGCTTTCGGCGACGGCATTGTCCCAGCAGTCGCCTTTACGGCTCATGCTCCAACCAACCACTTTGCGCGAATACAGGTCGAAGGTATAGGAAATTCAACCCCCCTTTCCCCGAAGCCTGCCCAATACGCCGTGTCGGCACAATCGTTTCGCACGCGCACATGGCACGCCATGGAGTGGCCGGAAGGCCGCCCGGTTGCTCAATCCGTCGCTTCCGGTGGCCGCACGAATCTTGTCAATTCGCCGGCGCGTTTATCGCAAAAACGGAATGCCGGAATCCTCGGCGGCGTCCAGCACCCGTGAATGATCTTTCAGCTTGACGCCGCTGTAGCCGGCTTTCAGCGCGTTATGCACGAGATAGGCGCAAGTCCGCGCCGCATCGGCATAAGACATGCCTTCCGGCCGGACATTGGAAATGCAGTTACGTTCGGCATCGCTGCGACCACGCTGCGGGGCATGCGTGAGGTAAATACCGAGGCTGTCTGCCGCGCTCAAACCCGGCCGCTCGCCGATCAACACGATCACCAGTTTTGCATTCAGCGCCGCGCCCACGTCATCGCCGAGCGCAACCCGCCCTTGCTCGGCAATGCACAGGGTTGCCCTGCCGCATACAGGCTGTAGCAACGGCAGCAGTTCCATCAACAGCGCGGTGGCGTGTTGCATGATGGCGAACGATGACAAACCGTCTGCGATCAGGATGGCGATGTCTGTCGATGGCGATTGCGCGGCGAGGTCGCGCAGCCGTTGCGCATCATCATCGCGCAGCAGGCGGCCGAGATCAGGCCGTTGCAGGTACACACGACGGTCCGGCGCAGCCGAGCGCACGACCTGCGCTACCAGGCCGGTGGCATCCTGCAACTGCTGCCGCAACACCGGCAAATCAAGGGCCGCGTGCACGGCATCGCGGGCACGGGCGTGATCGGTCTGGAACAGCAACTGTGCGGCAGTGATTTGTGAAATGCCGGCACGACCACGACCAATCCGCGCCGGCGTGTGCGGCTGCAGACTGGCCCAATCGTTGCGGACAACCAGACGGGTATCGCCCGACGCCAGCTCATCGTTCATGTCAGGCTTCCAGTTTCAAAAAGCGGCGAAAACTGTCCGGCAGGCTGGCGCCCACCAACAGGTTTCCATGCGAATCGAAAATCCTGTTCTGCTGCAGCCATTGCTCGAATTCCGGCGCCGGCCGCAAGCCCAGCACCTTGCGCACATACAACGCATCGTGAAAAGACGTGCTCTGGTAACTGAGCATCACGTCGTCACCACCCGGCACGCCCATGATGAAAGTGCCGCCGGCCACCGCGAATTGCGTCAGCAGCATGTCCATGTCGTCCTGGTCGGCTTCAGCATGATTGGTGTAGCAAATGTCGCAGCCCATCGGCAGGCCCAGCAATTTTCCGCAAAAATGATCTTCCAGCCCGGCACGGATGATCTGTTTGCCGTCGTAGAGATATTCCGGCCCGATGAAACCCACCACCGAATTTACCAGCAGCGGTGAAAATTCACGCGCCACCGCATAGGCGCGCACCTCCATGGTTTGCTGATCAACGCCGTGATGCGCATTCGCAGACAAGGCGCTACCCTGCCCGGTTTCAAAATACATCACGTTGTTACCAAGACTGCCACGCGACAGCGACAACGCTGCATCCTGTGCTTCGCGCAGCAATTGCAGGCTGATGCCGAAACTGCGATTGGCCGCCTCACTGCCGGCAATCGACTGGAATACCAGATCCACCGGCGCGCCTTGCTCCATCGCCAGCAAACTGTTGCTGACATGCGTCAGCACGCAGGCCTGGGTTGGGATCGCAAAACGGCTGATCACATCGTCGAGCAGATGCAGCAAGCGGGTGACCTGCTGGATGTTGTCAGTCGCAGGATTGATGCCTATCACTGCGTCACCGTTGCCGTACAACAAACCGTCGATGATCGACGCGGCGATGCCGGCGGCGCTATCGGTTGGATGATTCGGTTGCAGGCGTGTGGAAAATCTTCCCGGCAAACCGATGCGGTTGCGAAACGCCGTCAGCACGCTGCATTTGCGTGCGACGAGTATCAAATCCTGCACCCGCATCAGCTTGCTGACCGCCGCCGCCATTTCCGGCGTGATGCCGTTGCGGATTGCCGTCAGCGTTGCGGTATCGGCGGCATCAGAGAGCAGCCAGTTGCGGAAATCGCCCACCGTGAAATGGGCAATGTGGCTGAATGCAACCGCGTCATGGCTGTCGAAAATCAATCGGCTGACTTCATCGTCTTCACAGGGAATCAACGGCACCCGCAAAAACTCGCGCAGCGGCAGATCAGCCAGCGCCCATTGCGCGGCAACACGCTCCTGCGCACTGCCGGCGGCAATGCCGGCCAGGTAATCGCCGGAACGCGCCGGGCTGGCTTTTGCCAGCAAGGTTTTCAGATCCGGGAAACGCCAGGTTTGCTGGCCAAGCACGGCGCTGTAGGTCATGGGTCTGTCGCCACTGAAACCCCTGGACGCTGCTATCGTAGCGGGTAAACGCAGGTCCTGGCGCTGATGTCTTGCCGCACGACTGCCGATGTCGGCGCCCGGGTGCGGTGCAGGCGGAGCTTGTTTTCCTCACGGACGTCATAGACACCATCGAGCAATAGCATGTGAAAGTGCACGTTGAGGTTGAGCGCGCTGCCGAAGAATGCGATCGTGTTCGGCAGCGGGCTGGTCAGCCAGCGCGAAATGATCCGCACCGGGTTATGGCTG
>CBDDRC010000029.1:0-3864 GCA_965232985.1 uncultured bacterium | reverse complement strand
GACAAGGCGTTTGCCAAGCGGGTGCGTGAGCGCGCATTGCCGGACAAGGATGTGCTGGTGGCCCGGCTGAACGAACTGGGCGACGACTACGCGGCGGCCAAAGCGCTGTTGCTGCACTACGGCAATGTGATGACCTGGCTGGACGAGAAGATCGAAGAACTCGAGGATAACGCCAGCGCCGAGACGCACCATGCGCTGCATACGCTGCGCGCGTTTCTTTTGCGGAATCTGGCCGAAACGCCGCCGGACGCCGTGCTGGCGCAGGCGGTGATTGCACAGGAAAGGATACTTAAACTCATGTCAGCGCATGTGACCATTCAGCCCAGTGGCCACGAATTCTATGTGGACGGCAACGACACGCTGCTCGAAGCTGCGCTTCGCAACGGGGTGTCGCTCAGCTACGGCTGCAGCAACGGCAACTGCGGCGACTGCAAGGCGCGCGTGGTGTCGGGCGAGGTAAAGAAAGTCCATGCCCACGACTATGTGCTGAAGCAGGCCGAAAAGGACGCCGGCGTGATCCTGCTGTGCGCGTATGCGCCGGTGAACGACGTGGTGATTGAGGCCAATGTGGCCGAGGCGCGCGACATTCCGGTGCAGCAAATCACCGCCAAGGTCAAATCGGTCGAGGTGTTCAATCCGCAAATGGCCGCGTTGCACATTCTGGCGCCACGCAGCCAGCGCCTGCGCTATCTCGGCGGGCAGAGCATTCAGGTCGAGGTCAACGGGGTGAGCGGGCGCTATGCAATCGCCAGTTGCCCATGCGATGACCGCCACATCGAAATACAGATTCCGCGTCGTCCCGGTGACGCTTTTGCCGAGGCGTTGTTCACCACATTGAAAGCCAACGACACGGTGAAGCTGGAAGGGCCGTTTGGCGAATTCGTTCTGGACGAGGATTCACCGCGACCGGTGATTTTTCTCGCATTCGGTGCCGGTTTTGCACCGATCAAGAGCCTGATCCAGCACGCCATGTCGCTGGAACTGGCCGAGTCGATGGACCTGCACTGGCTGGCTGACGCAGCCGGCCATTATCAGGACAACCTGTGCCGCGCCTGGACCGATGCGCTGGATAATTTCAACTACGTGCCGCACGCGCAGAGCGGCGACCCCGATGCTGTGCTGGCAGACATCGTGCTGGATTACCCCGACCTGCATCGCTTCGATGTTTATGCAGCAGGCACTGCTGCCCAACTGGATCAGGCGCGGGCGCATTTTGTGGGCCATGGCCTGCCGGAAGCACGCTGGTTCGCGGGCGCGCTCGACGGCTGAATGCTGCGGGTCCTGCTTTATCTGTGGGCGCTTCCGGTGACCCTGCTCGGCATGCTGGTGGCGGTCATCGTACGCGGCAGCGGCGGAACCTTGCGCCGAGTGGACGGTGTGCTGGAGGCCGCGGGCGGCTGGCCGGCATGGGTGTTAAGGCGGGGGTTTCCGTTCAGCGGCGCGGTGGCGGCGATCACGCTGGGGCATGTAGTGGTGGGCGTGTCGCTGGATGCGCTGACGGCAACCCGTGCGCACGAGCGCGCGCATGTCAGGCAGTTCGAGCGCTGGGGGGTATTGCTGCTGGCGCTGTATCCACTCGCCGGCCTGCTCGCCTGGGCGCGCGGCGGCCATCCATATCGCGATAATTTATTTGAACGTGAGGCGCGTGCCGCAGAGACCGCAACGCGTGGCAAACCTGGTCGACCAAACGGCGGGATTCACTCTATCGGGCGGTGAGCGTCTTCACCGGGCTCGCCGGTATCGGGATCGATCCAGTCGGATATGCCAATCTCGTCCTCTGCTTCTGCCACCGTCTCGCCAGGTTCAAAGTCGCTTTCGGCGTTGTATTCCATGTCCTGTACGGCCTCCAGCATGCTCGCGAAGGGGCCGTATTCCTCACCGGTATCGGCGTCGATCCAGTAACAGCCATCAGGCCGCTCGATAATGCGGGTGTGATCGTAGTCGGGGGGTGTTTCAGGTATGGCGTGTTTCATGGGGCGTCCTCCGTAACCCAACTATAGGGCGCGAATTCGGGTAGGGCAAGCGCTCAGAACGCGCGCTCGACGAAGGCCAGGCCTAGCAGCGCGGCCATGATCAGCACCAGATGCGCCCAGCTCCACAGGCGAAAATGCCGCACCAGTGCGGTGACCTCGCGGTTGGCAACAAGGAAAGGCCGGCCATGCGCGGGCTGCCGCATGAGGTGGATGCCGTCTTTCAGGCGGATGTCGAGGTGGGCGCGGTCGACCTCGTCGGCCGCGGCCTGGCGCGCGTGCGCCCATTCGTCGAGGCTGATCTCGCCATCGCGGTTGGCGTCGAAGCGGGCCAGCAGGGCGGTCTTGTCCCGTTTCCATTCGGTCAGCAGGGTGGAAAGATCAGATTTCTTGTCGAGCATGGCGTTTGGCCCGCCCAGGGTGACGTGTTCGCCGATGACGTAAATGGTTTCGCCTTCAATCAAGGTCCACTCTGTTCTGCGGTAGCCGCCTGTGTTTGAAATCTGCTTGCGTGAAGTCATGATTTCGGCGCCGTCTGGGTCGATCAGCACCTGGCCGCTGCCATCACTGATGCCGAAGGTGTCGTGCGACATCCCGGATTCGACATGTTCCCAGCGGTCGCCGTTCTTGCGTTCGATGCGGTAGCGGTACCACAGGCAGGGCAGGCCGCTGATCGGGCTGGCCAAGCCGGCGCCCGGCGGCTGCTGGCCGCGGCCGACCAACTCGATATAGCCTTGAGGTGCCGAAGCGATGCGCGAGGTAGGCGTGTCGGCGACGGTACGATAGCGCTTGAGGTTGGCGTACCACGCCCAGAAGCTGGTCAGGCCGACCAGCGCAAAACTGATCTGCCAGCCGATACGCGAGTGCAACTGTAGACCGAGCAGCAGGATGAGCAGGTTGCCGCCGCCCAGCGCGAGATTGGCGTAATTGTGCCGCCATTCGGCAGCCCATCGCGCGCGGAGCATCAACTATTGAACAGTTGTTTCAGATCGACGTCTTTCTTTTCCTCAGCGGCAAACCGCAGCAGCGGAAACTGGCGGAAGCCGAACAGGCGTGCGACGACAGTGTCGGGAAACTGTTCGACGCGCACGTTGTTGACGTTGACCGAGTCGTTGTAGAACTCGCGCCGGTCGGCGATGGCGTTTTCCAGCCCGCTGATGCGCGCCTGCAGGTGCTGGAATGTCTCGTTGGTTTTCAGCTCGGGGTAGGCCTCGGCCACCGCAAACAGGTTGCCCAGCCCCAGCCGCAATGCGCCTTCGGCCTGGCCCAGCGCGGGAATGTCGTGCGATGCGCGCGCGCTGGCCACCTGGCTGCGTGCTTGCATCACTTTTTCCAGTGTTTCCTGTTCGAATTGCATGTATTGCTTGCAGGTCTCGACCAGCTTGGGCAATTCGTCATGACGCTGTTTGAGCAGAATGTCGATATTCGACCACGACTTGCCGACGTTGTGTTTCAGCGTCACCAGTTGGTTGAAGATGAACACGCCGAAAACGGCGAACAGGGCGAGCACGATAAAAAAAACCAGTAGGCCGGACATGCTGTGCTCCATCAGTTGGGTCGCAGACATAGCGGATGGCGGGCGCTTAACTTGAGCGCGGCGCAGTTAGAGTCGCGCGATGAGGATGGCCGCGATTTCGCTGTCCTCAAGCATGACCGGATTGGTTTTCATGCTGCTGCCGCGACTGTTGGCCACAATGCGCGGGATATCGGCTGGCGTCACCCCGTAATGCGCCAGCATCGGCAGCTTGAGTTCGCGCGTCCAGGCTTCCAGCGTTTCGATCAGGGCGGCATGCGCGGCGGCCTGGTCCAGGTGGCCTTGTTTACTCAGCAAGCGCCCAACCAGCGCGTATTTTTCCAGCGCAGGATGCGCCGGTTCGCGTGCGCGCAGGTTTTC
>CBDDRC010000028.1:0-3256 GCA_965232985.1 uncultured bacterium | reverse complement strand
CACCTACCAGCACGACCCCGAGACCGGCCTGCCCAACCGTTACCTGCTGCTCGAATGGTTGCAGCAACGGCTGCACGGCAAGCGGGCGTTCGCCCTCGCGCTGCTCGATCTGGGCCCGCCGCGCCAGGACAAACGCAGCTTCTTCGAGCAACGGGAAGAGGATCGGGCCCTGCGCCAGGCCGGCGTGCGTCTGGCGGAACGGCTCAGGGACACAGGGCTGCTGGCCGGTCTGGGCGGGCGGGATTTCGCCCTGCTGTTCGAGGGGGAGTCGCTGCAAAATCTCACAGCCCGTCTCGAGGCCTTGCTCGGGTGGCTGAAACAGCCCGTGCAAGCCGAGGGCGGCGCGTGCTTCCCGCAGGCGGGCATCGGCGTGGCGCAGCACCCGCGCGACGGCCGCGACCTGGAAACCCTCAGCCAACACGCCGCCACGGCACTGTATACGGCCCGGCAACGCGGTGGCGGTATGGTGATATTCACCCACGTTCCCGTCGACGGACACACACAGGGTTAACCACGTCCGCAACGTGCTCCCGAAGCGCCGACTGAGATGTTGACTTATTAATACGAATCATTATCATTAGTATTTTTTTTGCTATATGCCAGACAATCCAGTATTCAATCTCAAGCGACCACCCCAGGTGAGACGCCAGACACTTTGAATAACAAACCGGAGGTACTTGTGTTCTCACCGAAAAAACTACCGTTACTGATCGCGGCCAGTCTGTACGCCATAGGCTCGCAGGCAGGTGGCTTGTCCGACCGGTTCGAAAACCGCATGGATCACCGATCCGACCGGCTCCAGATTCGGCCGCAACACCGGCTCCCGTCGTCCCAGGGGTACCCTGCGCCCGAAGCGGCACTCGGGCGCTTGCTGTATGCCGATGAGAATCTCTCACTTAACCGCAATCAGTCCTGCGCCAGCTGCCACAGCCTGGAGCCCGCGCGCGATCCGCTCACGGACCGGAAACTGCCCAGCCCCGGCTTTGTCGATCCGGACAACGTCAGTAACGGCACAGCCGTGTCGGACGGCTCCGAAGCGGGCCGTTTCGGCCGGCTCAATGCGCCCAGCGTCGGCTATGCCGCGTTCAGTCCGTTCTTTCACTGGAATGGCGACGAGGGTCTGTACGCCGGCGGCCAATTCTGGAATGGTCGTGCGAACACGCTGGCGGACCAGGCCGGCGCGCCCTTTCTCAATCCCGACGAAATGGCCATGCCCAGCCAATGGGCGGTGGTCACCCGGCTCAAGGAAAACCAGCGTTATCTCAGGCTGTTCAAGAAGGTCTATGATATCGACCTGGATCTCATTCCCGCCTATGAACAGGCGCCTGCCCATATGACGCCACCTCCCGGTGCATTTGCCGCCTACGATGCCATGGCAACCGCTATTGGCGAATTCGAGAAGAGCCGCCTGTTTAACCGCTTCGATTCAAAGTTCGATTTTGTCGAGGCCGGTGTGATCGACTACACGGAGCAGGAACAACGCGGTGCTGACCTGTTCGATACCAAGGCGCAATGCGCGGCCTGTCATGTCGCGGCAACCATCGCGCCGGATGGCTCGGACTTCCCTGCGCTGTTAACCGACTTTACCTACGACAACCTGGGGGTGCCGCGTAATGTCAACATCCCGGGAAATCCCGAACCGGATCCCGGTCTGGGTGGCCGTCCGGATATCACGGAAAAAGACCCGGCTGGCAACGAGATTGGCAAGCACAAGGTCATGAGCCTGCGGAATATCGCACTGACGCCACCCTATATGCATAACGGGGTATTCCAGACACTGGAACAGGTGGTGCATTTCTATAATACCCGTGACGTCATGCCGCGCGTTTGTGTCGACAATAACGACCCGGGTTTTGGTATCGATTGCTGGCCAGAGCCTGAATTCGCCGCCACCATGAACGTGGATGAGCTGGGTAACCTGGATCTGACACCTGAAGAAGAAGCAGACATCGTTGCCTACCTGAAAACATTCACAGACGACTATCCGAAATGGGGTAAGGATCCGGCCGTGCCGCCGGGTACACCTTCGCCTTACGCAGATACGCCCTTCCCACCGCTGCCTTGATCAGGCACAACGGTGCGGCACACGGGGACGGCGGGCCATGCCCGCTGTCCCAATCAGGCTAGCCGTCATCCCGGAACCGCGCCAGTCCTTTGGCATCCGCCAGCTCGATCCTGCCCCGTCCCAGCCAGATGCAGCCCTGCTGCTCGAATTGCTTGAGCAGGCGGCTGACCACTTCGCGGCTGGTGCCGAGCTCATGGGCGATGGCCTCGTGGGTGACGTTGAGCGGGGCACCGCCCGAGCGCTCGAACAGTCCGCCGAGCAGGCAGGCGAGCCGCAGATCAAGCCGTTGCAGCGCGGTATCACCCGCCAGCGAGACCAGCGTGTGCAGCCGGGCGGTAAGGTCCTTCAACAGATAACGGCGCAGCGAGTCGCTGCGATCCAGCAGTCCGAGCATGTCGTTGGCCGTGACCACCAGCCCGCGCAAGGGCGTCTCCGCGCGGGCCTCGGCCTCGTAGGGCGCTCCGTGAAACAGGGTATACAGGCTCAGCAGACAGAGCTCTCCGGGATGGACGCGGTACAGGGTCACTTCGCGACCATCACTCGAGCGCTGGAAGACGCGGGCACTCCCCTCCAGCAGCCACATCACACCATGGCACGGTGTGTCCGCCGAGAACAGCGGACTGCCGGCGGGAACTTCGGCACGGCAGGCCACGGCAATGATCAGTCCGGCGCTCGCTACGTCCAGGTCGGGGTAGGTGCGCCGCAAGGCGGCGAGTTCACCCGCATCGGTCGTCATGTTGGTCATCATATCTCCTCCAATTATCGCAGTCGGGCGCAGAGACCGTTGTCAGCGTATGCGCCGATCATTTTGTTGGTGTTCTCATCCAGCAACCGTTATCAGAACTCGCGGCACCTTGCGCGACCTTCCGGCGGACACCGAAGCCTCGATTTGCGGCGGATTTTCGTTCGCCATCCAATGGGCACCCTTGCATCGATCACATCGCATCATGGGAGCGGAGATCATGTATCACGCGGATCGTGCTGCCCGTGGGCGGTATCGTGTCCAACGTTCCATGAAATCCGGCGTAGCGCGATTTGACGCTGCGGCGCTGATAGTTGAGTGTCGCTTGTTCGAGAACACCGCCATCCGGTCCAATCACTTCCAGATCGATATGGCCCGGAATGGGACCCCGGCCGGTCGGCCAACGCCTCACTTCCCCCCGTAGCGCAACCGTATCCCCTTCCTGGACG
>CBDDRC010000027.1:0-35629 GCA_965232985.1 uncultured bacterium | reverse complement strand
AACAGCTCCTCGCAGATCTTGACGTGCGGATCCATTGAGCCACCGACATCAAACAGGATCAGCACGTTGATCTTGTTCTCGCGCGAGGGCCGCATGACGATATCGAGCAGACCAGCATTGTCGGCAGTCGATTTGATCGTACCGTCGATGTCGAACTCTTCCTCGGCACCGGTGCGGGTGAGCCGGCGCAGGCGCCTCATCGCCAACTTGATGTTGCGGATACCCAAGACGACGTTGTCGTCGAGGTTCCTGTACTCGCGCTTTTCCCAAACCTTTACCGCTCGCTGCTTGCGTGACTCGCCGGCAAGGCGAACACCCTCCGGGTTTTCACCGTAGGCGCCGAACGGGCTGGTACCGCCGGTACCGACCATCTTGTTGCCGCCCTGGTGGCGTTTGTGCTGCTCCGCGAGACGCTCGCGGAAAGCGTCCATCAGCTTGTCGAGCGAACCGAGCGACTTGAGTTTTTCGAATTCTTCCGGCGTCAGGTTCTTCTCGATTTCCCGGCGCAGCCACTCCTCGGGAATCGCCTTCGTCAGCCAGTCACCGCCAGCGGCCTCAATGCCCTTGAAGTACCTGTCGAAAGCCTGGTCGAAACGATCGTAATACTTCTCGTCTTTCACCAGCACAGTACGCGCAAGCAGGTAGAACTCCTCCATGTCGGCCCAGGCGAGGCGCTTCTCCATTGCCGCGTAGAGATCCATCAGCTCGCGCGGTGTGGCAGGAACCTTGTGCTCGCGCAGGGTGTAGTAAAAGTTGATCAGCATGGCGCGCGCTCCAGGAATGCGGCCTCAGGCTTCCCGGCGGGACATGAAGGCCAGGCGCTCCAGCAACTGCACATCCTGCTCGTTCTTCAGCAATGCGCCATACAGCGGCGGAATGGCCGAGCGGGTATCGCGATTCTTCAGGATGTCATCCGGGATGTCGTCGGCCAGCAGCAGCTTGAGCCAGTCAATCAGCTCCGAGGTGGATGGCTTCTTTTTAAGTCCCGGCACTTTTCGCAAGTCAAAGAAAATTTCCATGGCCTCCCGCACAAGTTTTTTCTTCACTTGTGGGTAGTGAACGTCGACAATTTTTAGCATTGTCTCGGCATCCGGGAAATTGATGTAATGGAAAAAGCAGCGGCGCAGGAAGGCATCCGGCAGCTCCTTCTCGTTGTTCGAGGTAATGATCACAATAGGGCGCTGGATCGCCTTGATCACCTGTGCCGTCTCGTAGACGTAGAACTCCATGCGATCGAGTTCCTGCAACAAGTCATTCGGAAACTCGATGTCGGCCTTGTCGATCTCGTCGATCAGCAGCACGACTTTTTTATCCGCGCCGAACGCTTCCCATAACTTGCCCTTGCGAATGTAGCGCTCAATGTCGGCAATATCACCGCCAAGTTGCGAGTCGCGCAGGCGCGAAACGGCATCGTATTCGTAGAGCCCCTGGTGCGCCTTGGTGGTTGACTTGATGTTCCAGGAAATGAGTTCGAGCCCGAGGCCCGCAGCAATTTCTTCGGCGAGGCGTGTTTTGCCGGTGCCCGGCTCGCCCTTGATCAACAACGGCCGTTCCAGCGCAATGGCCGCATTGACGGCCATGCGCAGCTCGGCGGTGGCTACGTATTTGTCAGTACCATGGAATTGCATTGCTCTCTCCGGTAAACAGGCTTGTTCCGTAAAGTGGCTACTCTAACAGGTTGGTCAGGGGCTAGAATCCCCTGCGATTACCGCCCTCGGGAGAACCGCCATGGCACGCCTTTTCGACGACAACTCACTTTCAATCGGCAACACCCCGCTGGTGCGCATCAATCGCATCGTCAAGACCGGCAACGTCTACGCCAAGATCGAGGGGCGCAATCCGGCGTACTCGGTGAAGTGCCGGATCGGTGCGGCAATGATCTGGGACGCCGAGAAGAATGGGCTTCTCAAACCCGGCATGGCGCTGGTTGAGCCAACCAGTGGCAACACCGGCATCGCGCTGGCCTTTGTCGCCGCCGCACGCGGTTACCCGTTGACATTGACCATGCCGGCCAGCATGAGCTTGGAACGCCGCAAGGTACTCAAGGCACTTGGCGCCACCCTCGTGCTCACCGATCCGGCCAAGGGTATGAAGGGGTCAATCGAGAAAGCCATGGAAATTGCTGCGGCGAATCCAGGCAAATACCTGTTGCTGCAGCAATTCGACAACCCGGCAAATCCCGCAATCCACGAACATACCACCGGCCCGGAAATCTGGGATGACACCGATGGCAAGGTTGACGCAATCATTGCTGGCGTCGGCACCGGCGGCACCATCACCGGCATCAGCCGCTACATCAAAAATACCAAAGGCAAAAAAATCGTCTCGGTGGCCGTCGAACCGGTACATTCGCCGCTCATCACGCAAACGCGCAACGGCGAACCGCTGACCCCGGCCCCGCACAAGATCCAGGGAATCGGCGCCAATTTCGTGCCGAAGAATCTCGATCTGGCCATGGTCGACGAAGTGATCCAGGTGAACAACGACGAGTCGATCGCGATGGCGCGGCGATTGATGGCAGAGGAAGGCATACTTTGCGGCATTTCCTGCGGCGCGGCGATGGTCGCCGCAGCAAAATTTGCCGCGCGGGCAGAGAACAAGGACAAGTTGATTGTGGTGATCCTGCCTGACTCCGGCGAGCGCTACCTATCCACATCGCTGTTCGAAGGACTGTTCTCCGATCAGGAGAACGTGCAATAAACCTGCTGCTGCTTGACCCTGATGAGCGCAACGCCGATGGTATCGCGTGCATCCGGGGCGAGCGGCTTGCGCACCTGCGCGAGGTGCAGGCATTCGTTGTCGGCGACCGGCTGCGTATTGGCGAGATGAACGGCGCCCTGGGCAGCGGCGAAATCATTGCCCTGGATGAACACCGGCTGCTCATCCGCATCATTGCGCTCGATGCCGCACCACCGCCTGCCTTGCCCTGCGCCCTGGTGATTGCCCTGCCGCGCCCGAAAATGCTCAAGCGCATCCTCGTCGATGCCACTTCGCTGGGTGTCAAACACATTTGCTTCATCAATGCCTATCGGGTCGAAAAAAGTTTCTGGTCAAGCCCGATGCTGGCGCCGGCAGCACTCGCGGAAAAATGCCGTTTCGGGCTTGAACAGGCAATCGACACGGTGTTGCCGGATATCACCCTGCACCCGCGCTTCCGCCCCTTTGTGGAAGATACGTTGCCCGGCGTGATCCGCGACTCGCTGGCGCTGGTCGCCCATCCGGCGGGCGATATCGAATGTCCGCGCAATGTTACGCAACCGACCACCCTGGTCATCGGCCCGGAAGGCGGGTTTATTCCATTTGAAATTGAGTTACTGCGCACTGCCGGGTGCACACCGGTCACCCTCGGCTCACGCATCCTGCGGGTGGACACCGTTGTCCCCACGCTGCTTGGCCGCCTGTTCGCTTAATCTGTTGCGCTCAACGGCGCACCAGCTCGTCGTCCTCGAACCCCGGTGGCAACCCCAGCGGCATCAGCTCCAGACGTGCGTCATTGAAGATGTTCATTTCCGGCGCCAGAATCTGCACATAGCGGTCGAAGTACAGGAACTGCTTGACCAGCAAAGCAAACGAACGCGGAAAACGAATGCCATGGTTCTCCCCGATCGCAATGATATCGGTGAGCAGCCGGTTGATCTCGCTGTCATTGCGTGCGGCTTTCGCCACGGTCATCGGATCAATGTCGATCAGGCGTGAGTAGAGCTTCTCGATATCCCGTGCCAGGCGATCAACATCCACGGCTTCGTCGGTCATGCCGATTTTCGCCATCGACTCCGCCATCAACTGGAAGTTGGCGCCGGCAATGGCCTCGAAAAAGGTGAACATTGCCTGCCAGGCAGTGCGTTCGATCCGGCCGACGATGCCGAAATCGATAAAGCCGATACGACCATCCTCCAGCACCATCAGATTGCCGGCATGGACATCGGCATGAAAGAAGTCGCAGAGCATCAGGCTGGAAAACCAGGTATTGAGTGCTGCCACGAGGGTCTCGGCGGGGTCTTGCGTGTGCGTGCGGATGGTCTCCAGATCGGTCAGCGGCACGCCGTAAAACCGCTCCATCGTCAGTACGCGCAGCGTCGTTGCCTGGTGGTAAGGCTGCGGCGCAACGGCGCGCGTATTTTGTGTCGCTGCAAGGAAGGCGTTGAACTGATCAAGGTTGCGCGCTTCCTGCAGGAAATCGCACTCCTCCAGCATGCACTTCTGAATTTCCTCAACCACGCCGGAAATCGACGACTTCGACAACCCCGGCGCCAGCAACTCGAAGACCCGTGCTGCCACATAGAGAAAGTTGAAGTCGGTGAGCAGAACATCCTGCACGCCAGGCTTCTGCACCTTGACCACCACGTCCTCACCGGTCAGCAACTTCGCGGCATGCACCTGGGCAATGGATGCCGAAGCCAGTGGCCGCGGATCGACCCAGGCATAGACCGCGCTGAGTGGTCGACCGAGTTCCGTCTCGATCACCCGGCGCACCCGGTGAAAGGCCATCGCCGGGGTGTCATCCAGGCAGTGCTGGAACTCCTCAACGTATTCGGCCGGAAACAAGGAGGGGCTGGAGGCAATGAACTGACCCAGCTTGATGTAGGTAGTACCCAGTTGCTCGAAGGTGCGACGCATCAATCGCGGCGCTGGCGGACGGTCACCCAACAGCCAGCCAAAGCCGGCCCGGGCGAGGACTGTCGCCGTGAAACCCAGTCGGGCTGCGCCCTTCAGGCCAGTGCGGGCGTGGTTGAGGCTGCGGCGGGCAGCCGCCAGCGGATCCTCGAAATTGGCGGTCATTGCGATCCTTCAGCGGGGTGTACGGGCAGAATGTCAGGCGCGCAGGGAGGATACCCATCAGGGCCAAGGGGCCAATAGCCCCTTTGGCTGAAATTGGGCAGCGCGGGCGAATGGCGCAAAAAATGCGCACGCGAGTTGCACCACCGTACCTTGCGACAGCCGCCTTTTTTCCTGTACTTTAATCGCCGCGGTCTGTCTGCTGACCGTGCAGAACAATATCAACCACCCATGTGGCCGACGTCTCCCGCCGCGTCAGCACACCCAAAAAAAGAAAGGAGAACCCGGTGATGACAACGATTTTCAGGCCAGCCAGCCTGCTGCGTCTCTGCGCGTTGATGCTGGCCATCAGCACCATGATGTTCACCGCTGGTTGCTCAACGTTCTACACAAAGGCCTATAAAATCACCGGTAACCAGGTTTTCCGGTTCGGCGAAAAGGAGATGGTTCCCTATCTGCTCGCCTACGATGACACCAACATGGCGTGCGCTGCAGGCGTGGCACTCACGCCGCTGCTGATGTCGTTCGAAGCAGTGGGCGCAGATCCCAATCAACTGGCGATCATGGTGTATACCGCTGCCGGCCTGTGCGCCGAGAATGAAGGGCTTGAGCAGGAGCTGCGCTACCTGCGTGCTGCCCAGCAACAGAATATCCCCGAGGCGCAGGATGCCCGCATTGCGCAAAAACGTTGGCATGCGCTGGCCGCGACCCGTCAGTACGTCGGCTACCAGCGCTTCGTGGCACATTACGGCGAAATGCCGAAAGGCCGTTGCCCGAAAAACCTTGACAGTGATTTTGATCAGTTGATGTACCTCGTCGGCATCCTCGCCGGCGTCCAGGCAGTGCTCAATGATTCCATGTCCGAGCAGGCTGTCGGGGTGCCGCGCGATATCGCTGCCAAGGTCGAGCGCATGGCAGTCTGCGTCAACAGCGCGAAATGGTGGGGCTTGCCGCAGGGCCTGCGTGCCGCCCTGTGGAGCATTATGCCGATGCTGGCTCCCGAGGGAGCAAAGCCAAGAGAAACCCTTGCTCAGGTCGCCAAGCAGGGCGAGCGCAGCGGTGTCCGCCTTGGCCATGCCATCTGGGCACTGGTTGCCGTGGGCGATGGCGACGTGGAGCTCACCAAAAATATCATTCGCGACTTCGCCAACGCCGGCCGCACGGCGAAACTGGATCCCAACTTCAAAATGCTCGACGCCATGGCCGCACAGATGATCCTCGCTGTGAGTGACCGCCTCTGGACCGAAGCCACCGGCACCCGTACCCCAATGGGCGGCTTGGGCACGTTCTGGGACGACAAGCCGAAAAGCGCCGGAAACATCGACGACCTGCTGTGACCCGGGAAGCGGGGTGTGCCATGCCTTGATGCCTGGCATGCCCCGTTTCTGCTTTCCAGCGCCGCACTGCCGCACTGCCCCGCCATACCTCAAAAACAATTCATTCAATACAAGAGAGGCGCCTAGCCCATGACCCTCCGCAAGTCGTTTGTCGCTCTGGCAACCGCAAGCCTGCTGGCCGCCACCGGCCAGGCCCAGGCCGCCAAACACACCATGTGCGTATGGGATATTGCCGGCCAGCATGGCGACGGCTTCAATCTCATGAAGGACTACAAGATTGCGGCCTTGGGATGGGGCGAGGACTTCGAACTCAAGGCCTATACCGACGAGAAAATTGCCGCCGAGGATTTCAAGGCCGGCCAGTGCGACGCCGTACTGATGACCGGCATTCGTGGCCGCCTGTACAACACTTTTACCGGCAGCCTCGACTCGATTGGTTCACAACCGACCTACGCTTCGGTGCGCCTGGCCCACGAGGCGATGTCGAGCCCGAAGCTCGCTGCAAAAATGAAGAGCGGCCCGTATGAGGTCGTCGGCATTGCCCCGCTGGGTGCCGCCTACCTGTTCGTCAATGACCGGAAGATCAACAACGTTGGCGCCCTGTCAGGCAAGCGTATTACCGTACTCGACTTCGACAAGGCGCAGGCCAAGATGGTGCAAAACGTCGGGGCCTCACCGGTTTCTTCGGACATCACCAATTTCGCCGGCAAATTCAACAACCATTCCGTGGATATCTGTGCTGCTCCGGCCGCCGCTTACAAGGCACTGGAACTTTACAAAGGCATGGAGCCCAAAGGGGGGGTGGTCCGTTATGCCCTCGCCCAGGTGACACTGCAGATGCTGATCCGCGGGGACAAGTTTGCGCAAAATCCGGGCTTTGGGCAGAAGTCGCGCACCTGGTTCTTCTCAAAGCACGACCGGCTGATGGACCTGATCAACAAGGCCGAGAAGGAAATCGACCCAAAGTACTGGATCGAAATTCCGAAGGCAGACCAGGCCAACTACGACGAGCTGATGCGGCGGTCGCGCATCGCCCTGCGCGACGAGGGTATCTACAACCCGGAAACCCTCACCCTGCTGCGCAAGGTTCGCTGCAAGCTCGACAACAGCCGCGCCGAATGCACCGAGAAAACCGAGTGATCAGACCCACCGGCCATGATTACCGGCTATGCCCAGGACGCTTACGGGCGTCCTGATCGTTCTCGGTACGCACGGGCGCCAGTGGTATGCAAGCCCCTGCGGCTCCTTTAGTATCGGCCCGTTCCGGCCGAGCCGCCCCGTCTGGATCCACAACAAGAACGCCCAGAATAATGACATCCACGGATTGCCCCCATGCACGCACCGCAGAAGATCTACTTCGCTAATCGTTCCATCGGCGAGTGGCTGGTATCACTGCCGACCATCCTGATTCTTCTCACCGTACTTTTCATCGGCACCGGCGAATACATCCACAGCCAGTTGCTGAAGCTCGGCGAGTCGCAGTGGGATCAGTACTTTATTCTGCGCGGTGACATCCCCAGCCCGGACTGTCAGCCGGACATCAATGTTGACGCCGAGGTCAACCGGCTGCTGGCCGACGCCGAGACCTCGTCGGCCGATGAGCTGGACATGCTGTCGGAAACCATTGATCCGGCCTCAGTTCGGCAATCGGTGGAGCGCTCCCGCGACATGTGCCGGGAAAAATGGTCCATCGCCAAACAAAATCAGGAGCGCGTGACCAATGACGTGCGCGCCTACCGGTTCATCGAGACCGGGGTTGCCAAACTGGTCACATTTCTCGGGCAACAAAAGCAACAACTACTCTGCTGGCTGATCCTGATCTGCGCCGCCACAACCACCCTGACGCGCCAGCACATTGCCCTGCGCAACATCACGACACGGCACGATTACTACATTGCCACCACCTTCCAGCTGGTTGCGCATGCGACCCTGCTGTTCGCGGAACTCTCTTATCGCGCCGCCGAGCAGCAATCGGCGCGCGAAGGCGTCCAGGTGCAGTTATTCGAGCTGCATGCCTGGTGGATCGCCGGTTTCGGCATACTGACACTAGCCAGCATCTACCAGTTGCTCCGGGCACCAAAAGATCTTGAACCGGGTGGTAATACCGGCCATGCCCTGCTTTCCGTACCGCTCTATGCGTATATGGCAATCATCGCCTCGCTGCAGTTCTGGATCGCTCCGGCGATCGGGCAACTCGGTGGCGGCCAAGTAGCGCAGGCTCCCTACTACCAGGGCATCGGCGTCTATCTGTCGCAGATGATGGAACTGTCCGGCATGTTCCTGTCGCTGTCGCTCTACATCTGGATCGGCATGCTGCTCAAGCAGACGCGGGTCACGGAAATGTTTTTTGACGTGATCAGGCCCTGGCATCTGTCGCCGGAACTGATGTGCTTTGTGGTGCTGCTCATGGCCGCTTGGGCGACCGCCTACACCGGCGCCTCGGGCATCTTCGTGATTGCCGCCGGCACCATTCTCTATGCGGAATTCCTGCGCAGCGGTGCGCGCCGCGGCCTGGCACTCGCCAGCACCGCGATGTCCGGCTCGATGGGCGTGGTACTGGCACCCTGCCTGCTGGTTGTCATCATCGCCGCCCTGAACAAGAACGTGACCACCGGCGAGATATACCACTTCGGCTTCCTGATCTACCTGATGACGGCGTTCCTGTTCCTGATTGTCACGCAGATAGCCCGTACCGAACCGGCCCGCATCGCACCGATTGCCACGGCGCTGCCGGAAAGCCTGCGCAAGTTGGGCACGTTCATTCCGTACATCGTCATCATCATGGCAACGCTGGGCATCTACACCACGGCATTCGACCAGAAATTTGATGAATTCTCGGCACCGTACATCCTCCCGGTCATCCTGCTCGCCACGCTGTTGTACGACAAGACGGGCGCCTGGGTTGCCAACCTGTCATCCGGTGTACTGATTGTCGGCATCGCCATCCATGCCTATGTTCTGGTAACCGGCAACACGCCGCTTTCCGGCCTCGACATCACCTTTGAAATCATCCGCATGGCAGTTGTTGCCTGGTTGGCCTGGGCATCGCTGGATCATGCGAAGCAATGGGATCGTCAGCGCAATGCCGAGAAAGCACCCGCAATCGAGCGTCGCAGACCCCTGGAAATCGCAATGCGCGAGGGTACCAACCTGACCACCGGCAACGTCGGCGCCCTGCTGATACTGATGGCGCTGTCGGTATCGGTTGGCGGCGTCATCGAGCGCTCGCATATGATGGATCTGTTCCCGCAGGTCGACAGCGTCTGGGGCACGATGACCATTCTGCTGGTCGTGATGGTCATCATCGGCATGATCATGGATCCGTTCGGCGCCACGATCCTGGTGAACGCGACGATTGCGCAAGTCGCCTTCGCGGCCGGCATTGATCCGCTGCACTTCTGGATGTTCGCGCTGCTGTCCTTCGAACTGGGCTACCTGACGCCGCCGGTGGCATTGAACCACCTGCTAACCCGACATCTGGTCGGCGACCGGGAGATCCAGCTCGCCAAGGACGAGGCAACCGCAGCCGGCCTCGGCTGGTGGTACCGGCACGAGCGCTATGTGATGCCGCTAACCGTCATGTTCATTGCGCTGATCGTCGTCGCCTACGGCCCGCTGCTGTATCCCGACTTCAAGGCTGATCTGCCTGCCTGGGTGCAGGAAATATTTACCTATACCAAGGAGTAACCCGGGGAATAATCGCCAATGCAGAACAAGCGTCGGTTTCCGCGCCAACCGCGCGCCGAGAGCCTTTCACTCACGGTGGTCTCCTCTGCACATCTGATTGGCCAGGGTGAGCGGATTTATTGCGAGTCGGTCGATATCTCCGCAGTCGGACTGCAGGTGATACTCGACCGGTTCGTACCTAGCGACAGTCGCGTCGATATCTGGCTGGTGCTGCTGGAAAATCGCCAGACCCTCCACCTGAAGGGGAGGCTCAGTTGGGTCGAAGGCCGGGACGAAAACGGCCGCACGCGCTTTCACGCCGGCATTCAGCTGTTGCCAGCGCCAGACAGCGACTTCGAGGTATGGCTGAGCCTGTTTAAGGAAGAGTGACGACTGCCGCCTGCATGGCCGCTGCCAGTCGGCCAGCCAGCGCATCAAGCCGCTGCCGCCGAGCATCCATGCCGAACGGGTTGAGAAAACGCGTCGCAAACCGTAAACCCACCTTGCCCAGATCGCCGCCGTCACGTGGTATGAGGTGAATGTGTACGTGCGGCACATGCTGGTTGGCCGGCTTGCCATCGTTCACCAGCAGATTGGCACCATCGGCGTGCAAACCAAGCATTTTCTGTGCGGCAATCACGCGGCAAGCAACGCGGAACAGATGATCGCGGGTGCTCGCGGGTAAATCGTTGAGCAACGGTGCATGAGTGCGCGGCATAACCAGCACATGCCCTTCGTGCAGCGGAAACAGGTCCATCAAGGCAACGCAGGTGTCATCCTGCCAGACGATGCTGGCCGGAACCTGCCCGGCAACGACAGCACAGAAAATGCAGCCTGTACTCATGCCTCTGGCCCTGGAGGAACGATTGGTTGGCTGAGGCGGCCCCGGGTATCTGCCAGGGCACGCTTCGTGCGCCAGCGTGCCCATGCCCAGTCGGCGCCAAGCGCCACCGGGATCACGACAACCGTGAGGATCAGCATCGGCTCCAGCAGGCGCGCAGCAACTTCGTGACTCTGCATCAGATCGAATATCAGCACCACGAACGCTGGCGCCAGGGTTTCCCGCGCCGCACCTGGCTCCACGACCGCCGGCATGAACAACCAGACGGCAGCGATGGCCCGCAACACGATACGGAAGGCAACGGGCCGCCAGCCACGCGTCAACCTGAACAGCACCAGCATCAGGCCACCGGCAGCCAACAGGTAGAAAATCCAGGCCATGAGGTAAGCGTTTGTCGTCAGCATGTCAGTGGCCTCCTCGCTCAGCGCCGGCACGCTGCCAGCTTCTCGTTGGCAGCGATGATCGCACGCGCCTCGTTGTCGATAACCGGCGGTAACTGCAAGAAAAAACCCTGTTCGTCCAACTGCCGCAACACCTCGGCAACATCGACGCGCGCCAGCGGGCGTGTTGCAGTCAACAGCAGATCCATGGCGTGCTGCGGCCGGCCGAACAACGCAAGCAGTGCTTCCGGCACGCGCGCCAACCCTTCCCTGCGCTCAACATACAGGTACATGCCGTCACGCTGCGGGCTGCGAAAAACACTCACCAGTCGCCGGCTGCCATTGAGGTAATCCTCAGTCGCCATCAACCGTCTCCAGCGCCCAGCCACGCACCTCAACGCTACGCGCTTCGGCCGCTGCCAGCAGGCGTTCGCCCACCAGTGGGCGACGCCAGCCGTCAAGCATGGGTGGCAACACCGCCGCTCCGTTGCGCACGCTTTCGAGGAGGGCTTCGAGATAGCGCCGGCGTACCAGCACTTCGGTCTCGACGCCGAGTTCGCCGGCTACTTTCGTGGCGATATCGCGCAGCGCCGACAGCGCCCCTTTCGCTTCGCGCGGCAGCGGCGGCGGCAGCGCCGGTACTGTCTGGGCAAGCCCGGTTGTTGCCGGTGTTTCCTGGACGATACGCAACAGCGCATCGCCGTATTTGCGCAAGGCCATCGGGTGAAAATCGGGAATCGTGCGCAAATGCTGCAGGGTTTGCGGCCGCCGCTGGGCTACCCACCAGAGAATATTGTCGGGGACGACATGCGCGCGCGGCTTGTCCACCGCGCGTGCCGTCACTTCGCGCCAGCGGGCAAGTGCGGCGAGCAACGCCAGCGAGGCAGGCCGCAGGCGCCAGGCATTGGTGATGCCGCGATAGTAGTCCTCGACAGGATGCTCGCGCGCGGCGTCCCGCAGGAGGCGCGCGCAGTCTTCCTCAAGCCAGGGCATCCGTCCGCGTGTGTCAAGATCGGCAGCAAGCCGCTGCCAGACCGGCAACAGATGACGCACATCCAGTGCCGCATAGGAGAGCTGCGCTTCACTCAGCGGGCGCGCCGTCCAGTCCGACTGCGTTTCATCTTTCGGCACATCGATGCCCAGCATCGTCTTCACCAGCTTCTGGTAACTCAGCTGCAACGGGTGGCCAAGCATGGCCGCCGCCACTTGTGTGTCGAACAGGCTGCCAGGCACCGCGCCGAACAGACGCTTGAGCACTTCCAGATCCTCGCCGCACGAATGCATGACCTTGAGTGGCTGCGCTGCAAGGAAGATGCCACGCAACGCCGAGATATCCGGCAGCACAACAAGGTCGACCAGAAACTCGCCGGCACCATCGGACAACTGCAACAGGCCGGGCCTCGCGTAGAAGGTGGTACGGCGGACAAACTCGGTATCAACGGCAATTGCCGGCGCCGAGGCAAGCCGGGCCGCGACTTCACTCAGCCGGTCGGTATCGGTGACGAGTTCGTAGGCCTGATGCGGCATGAGGGGAAGGATACAGCGGTTGCTCAATTACAACCCCATCTGCTTGGCGATCACCTCGTTCATGATCTCGTAGGTACCACCACCGATCGAGAGAATGCGGTTGTCGCGGTACAGCCGCTCCACCACCGACTCGCGCATGAAACCCATGCCGCCGAAAATCTGCGTCGCCTGGTAGGTAACATAGTCACTGACATCGGTGGAGAAATTCTTCGCCATCGACACTTCCTTGACCATGCTCTGCCCGGCCGCCATCTTCGCAGCCACACTGTAGTTGAACTCGCGGCTGGCCTCGATTTTGGTCGCCATTTCCGCCAGCTTGTGCTTGATGACCTGGAAATTACCAATCTTGCGGCCGAATGCCTCACGTTCCTTCACATAGCGCAGGCATTCTTCCAGAGCGATTTGTGCCGTCGTGGTGGCGAGCACCGCGAGGTTCAGCCGTTCCATCTGGAAGTTGGTCATGATGCAGAAGAAGCCGCCATTCTCCGGCCCAATAAGGTTTTTTACCGGCACGCGCACATCCTGGAAAAACAGCTCGGCTGTATCGGAAGGCCACCAGCCCATCTTCTTGAGGCTGCGCCCGACAGTAAAACCCGGCGTGCCCTTTTCGATCAGCAGCAGCGAGACACCGCCATAACCGTCGCCACCGGTGCGCACAGCCACCGTGTAATAATCCGCGCGCACGCCACTGGTGATGAACATCTTGCTGCCATTGACCACGTAGTGATCGCCGTCCTTCACCGCACGCGTTTTCAGATTGGCAACATCAGAGCCACCGGAAGGTTCAGTAATCGCCAGCGCGGAAATTTTCTCGCCGCGCAATACTTCGGGAACGACTCGCGCCTTCATTTCTGCTGAACCCCATTTCGCAATGGGCGGCAAACCGATGCCGTGCGAGCCGAGCGAAGCCACCAAACCGCCGGAAGTCGAGCGGATGATTTCCTCGCTGAAGGCGACGGCCATGAACACGTCTTCGCCCATACCGCCGTATTCTTCCGGAAAACCGATTCCCAACAGCCCGGCCGCACCGGCCTTGCGGTACAGCTCGCGGGGAAAGGTACCTTCCTCTTCCCACTGCGCGACATGCGGCAGGATCTCGCGCTCGACAAACTTACGCACGGTCAAACGCATCTGTTCGTGGGTTTCGTTGAAGTGGGAAAGTGGCGCGGCCATGGCAGTCTCCGTGGGCAGGGGTGGGCGCACCTTAGCAACCACCCCGGGCACCAAGCAAGCGCTTGGTCTGCGGGCTGCCGAGGGTTGCAGGCCCGGACGGATCACCCGGAAACCGGATCCCGGTATGCCCTGCCCGGCAGGGTCTGCGCCGGTAAGTTCCGATTGGCAGCATACTTGTCGGTATGTTAAATACTGATGGGTATGTCACTGGCTATCGGAGCCCTCACCCCATGCCCCAGCCGCGTCCCGAGCCCGCCGATACCCGCGAGCGCATCCTGGCCGCTGCCAGTCACGCCTTTGCCCGCAAGGGCTATATGGCTGCCTCGCTGGACGCGGTTGCCCGGACGGCCGGCATGACCAAGGGCGCCATCTATTGGCACTTCCGCAGCAAGAGCGATCTGTTCTTTGCCCTGCTCGACTATCAGTTTCAGCGTCACATCACGTCCGTGCCAGACGACCTGCGCATCGCGGCTGCTGCGGCCGATCCACGCCAGGCGCTGGCCCGGTTGCTGCAGACTGTTTTCGACCGGTTGCGTGCCGACGAGGATTGGCCGCGGCTTTACCTCGAATTCATTGGCCAGGCGCGCGACAACGAAATGCGCGAGCGGCTGGCACGCTTCCATGCCGACGGTATGACGCAGGTCGCCGAGCACATCCGCACGATGCAGCGGGCCGGGCTTGCGCCGGCAAATCAGGACGCCGCGACGCTCGCCGCCTTCTGGAGCGCGCTGTTCGACGGGCTGATGCTCGCCTGGATTATCAACCCGCAAGCCGATCACGACGCGCTGGTAGCGCGCATCGTCAACATGCTCTGGGATGGCGTCGCACCGCGCGATGCCGCAGCACCATGATCAACACAAGCAAAAAATTCCGCGCGACCGTATTACGAGGAACACTCTCATGAAAGCACCATATTCCCCCGTCTTCCGTTACATCGCCGGTACCGGCATTGGTCTGCTGGCAATCGTCGCAGTGATAGTGCTCAACAGCACCCCGACCGCCAACAGCGCCGAGGCAAAAACGGCTGCTGCGGAACCTGCCCTGCTGCTGGTGGCTGCCGATCTGGTAACAGTCGATACCGGCAGTGTCGCTCAAGGCATCAGGGTTACCGGCACGCTCGAACCGCTCAACCGCACCACCGTCAATGCACAGCTGAGTGCCGTGGTCGACAGCGTGCTCGTACGTGAAGGTGAAAGTGTGCGCAAAGGACAGGTATTAATGCGCCAGAACAGCGCCGATGTTGCTGCGCAATTGCAGCGGGCCGAGGCGCAACTGGCCAGCGCCCGGGTCGAATTGCGGTTGATGGAAGAATATGAGGCAAAGAAAGCTGCACTCTACGAGAAGAAATATCTGTCGGAGTTCGACTGGTCCACTGCCAAGGGTGATACCGAGCTCAAGCGCAGTCTGGTCAAAATCCATGAAGCAAATGTCGCGATCGCCCGCAAAGCTGTCGACGACACGGCCATCCTCGCACCCATCGGCGGCATCGTTGCCGAACGTTATGTGCAACCAGGCAGCAATGTCATGCCCGGTCAGGCGCTCATGAGCCTGGTCGACCTTTCCCAACTCGAACTCGCCGCCGACATCCCGGCACGCGACATCAATCAGATTCATGTCGGCGGCGATGTCACATTCACCGTCGATGGCCAGCCGAACCGCACCTTCCATGGCAAGGTCGTGCGGATCAATCCAATGGCTAACGGCGGTGCGCGCACCATCACCCTCTATGCACGCGTCGATAATCGTGACGGTGTACTGAAAGGCGGAATGTTCGCCAATGGCCGCGTTGTCACCGGCAATGCGGCCAAGGGCAAGGTGCTGCGCATTCCTGCAGGCGCCGTGCGCGACATCGACGGCAAGCGCCAGGTCTGGGTGATCCGTGACAACAAACTTGCCCTGCAACCCGTTACGCTCGGCATCCGCGACAGCGGCACCGGCCTTATCGAGGTAAAACAAGGGCTCGCCGCCGGCGAGCGCGTGATACTCACCAACATCGGTCAGCGCACCGCCGGCATGCCGGTGTCTGTTGCCGACGCGCGCTGACGGAGTCGCATCACCATGTGGCTCACCCGCATCAGTATCAATAATCCCGTCTTCGCCGCCATGATGATGCTGGCGCTGATGGTGCTCGGCGCGTTCTCGTTCAACTCGCTGTCGGTCGAGGAATTTCCCAACGTCGAATTACCCTTCGTGGTGGTCACCACCAGTTGGCCCGGCGCATCGCCGGAGTCGATGGAAACCGATATCACGCGCAAGATCGAGGACGCCGTCAACACCGTCAATGGCGTCAAGCGCGTGTTCTCGACTTCCTACGAAGGTTCGTCGATGGTGATTATCGAGTTTTATCTCTCGGTGAGCCCCGATGCCGCCGTGCAGGATGTGCGCGACAAGATCGCCGTGGTGAAGGCTTCATTCCGTGACGAGGTGAAGGAGCCGATCATCCAGCGCTGGAATCCCGGCGCGACGCCCGTACTCTCTGTTGCATTTGCCAGCAAAACACTCCCGGCCCGCGAGCTCACCACTTTTGTCGACCAGCAGGTGATCAAGCGTCTGCAAGTAATCCCCGGCGTCGGCAAGATTGATCTTATCGGTGGCGTGAAGCGAGAAATACGCGTATTCCTGCGCCCGACAGACATGCTGGCCCGCGCCATCGGCGTCGAACAGGTGTTGCAGGCCATCCGTGCCGACAACCAGGATCTGCCGACCGGCAGCATCGAGTACGACAACCGCGAACAGATCGTGCAGATCAAGGCGCGTCTGGCCACTGCCGCCGATTTCGAACGCATCGTCATTGGCACCCGGCAGGGCGCAGCGGTGCATTTGGGCGATGTCGCCGATGTTGTTGATGGCGAACAGGAGATCAACTCGCGTGCCTTGGTAAACGGTCGTCACGCCGTTGCCCTGGACGTGGTGAAAATATCCGGCGCCAATACCATTGCAGTGGCCGAAGCCGCGCGCGCCAAGCTCGAAGAAATGCGCGATCAACTGCCGGCGGGCATGGAAATGACTGTCGTCGCCGACAGCTCTCTCTCGATTCGCGCCGGGCTTAATGATGTCAAGAAATCGCTGCTGGAAGGCGCGTTTCTGGCGATCCTGATCGTGCTGCTGTTCCTCGGCTCCTGGCGCAGCACGGTCATTACCGGCCTGACGCTGCCGATCTCGCTGCTGGGCACCGTATTCTGCATCTACGTATTCGGCTTCACCATCAACATGATGACGCTGATGGCGATGAGCCTGTGTATCGGCCTGCTGATCGATGACGCCATCGTCGTGCGCGAAAACATCGTGCGCCACGGCACCATGGGCAAAGACCCGCGTACGGCGGCACTCGAAGGCACGAAAGAAATCGGCCTGGCGGTACTCGCCACCACTCTATCGATCGTCGCCGTGTTCCTGCCGGTGGCTTTCATGGGCGGCATCATCGGCAAGTTCTTCTACCAGTTTGGCGTCAGCGTCACCTGCGCGGTGCTGCTGTCGATGTTCGTCAGTTTCACGCTTGATCCGATGCTGTCATCCATCTGGCACGACCCACACGTGCAGGGGAAACGCAGCAACAATGCGGCGGCGCGCTTCCTCGACGGGTTCTCTGCATTGCTGGAAAAAGTGCGCGACATCTACATGCACGTCATTCGCTGGGCGCTGGCGCACCGCAAATCAACACTGGGGATCGCTGCGGCCAGCCTGTTCATCGCGTTTGCATTGCTGCAGTTCATCGGCAAGGAATTCGTGCCGGAACCTGATCTGTCGGAAATCAACGTCAAGTTCTCGGCACCGGTCGGCTCCAGCCTCGCCTACACCGAAGCCAAGGCGAAGCAGGTCGATGTGCTGATCCGCAAACACAGCGAGGTGATTGCCACCTACACGACGATCAATGGCGCCAGCGGTTTCGATACCGGCAAAAATGAGGCGAGCTTCCGGGTCGCCCTGAAACCGAAACGCGAGCGCACCTTCACCCAGAAGCAGCTGGTCGCGCAACTGCGCAGCGAGCTTGCGCAGGTCGGCGGGATCGACATCAAATCGGTCGCTGCCGCGAAGGAAGCCGTATCCGGCGGCATGAAACCGATCATGCTCTCGATTCAGGGTTCCGACCTGCAGGAACTGCAGCGCATTTCCGACCAATTCATCGCCCGGCTGCGCCCGATTCCAGGGCTGGTCGATATCGAATCGTCGCTGAAGGCACCGAAGCCGTCGTTTGAGGTGGAAATCGATCGCGACCGTGCCGCTGATCAGGGCCTGAACGTCGGCCAGATCGGTGCGGCACTGCGGCCGTTCCTGGCGGGCGATGCCATCTCCACCTGGCAGGCACCGGACGGCGAGACCTATGACGTCAGCGTGCAGTTGCCGCCGGGTGGCCGCGATTCACCCGGCCAGCTCGATAACCTCTGGTTCGCCAGCAGCAGGATCGATCCGCAGACCGACGCGCCGCGCATGGTGGCGCTGTCGCAGGTGGCCGAGATAACCGAGGGCTTCGGTGCCGCGCAGATCAAGCGCCGCAACCTGTCCCGCGAAGTGCTGATCCAGGCCAACGTTGATGGTCGCCCCTCTGGCGATGTCGGCACCGACATCGCCCGGGTGATGGCAGACATGACGCCCACGCTGCCGGCCGGCTACCGTTTCGCCGTCGAGGGTCAGAACAAGGACATGCAGGAGTCGATCTACTACGCCAACATCGCGATCGCGCTGGCGGTGATTTTCATCTACATGGTGCTCGGCTCACAGTTCAACAGCTTTGTGCACCCGGTGGCGATCATGACATCACTGCCGCTGTCACTGATCGGCGTGTTTCTGGCGCTGTTCGTGTTCCGCAGTACCCTGAACATGTTCTCGATCATTGGTATCGTGATGTTGATGGGCCTCGTTACCAAAAATGCAATCCTGCTGATCGATTTCATCAAGGTGGCGACAGAAAAAGGCATGGAACGTACCGAAGCGATTCTTCAGGCAGGTCACACACGGTTGCGGCCGATCCTGATGACAACGACGGCGATGGTGTTCGGTATGCTGCCATTGGCCCTTGGTCTCGGCGAAGGTGCCGAGCAACGCGCACCGATGGCGCACGCGATCATCGGCGGCATCATCACCTCGACGCTGCTGACGCTGGTGGTTGTGCCGGTGATCTACACCTATCTGGATGATCTGACGCGGTGGCTGAAGCGGGTGTTGCGGATTGGAGGGGCGCCCCAGTCCGTCTGAGGCGGGCCCTGCAGCATCAGTTGTAGAAGTTCAGACCCAATCTGAACTTCTACAGATCAGCAAACAGCACATGCCCGGTTGAACCGGGTCTATACCGGCCTTCTGCCGGCGAACGCATAGGCGAGCGTGCCGGAATCGACAAATTCAAGTTCGCCGCCCATCGGTACGCCGTGGGCGATGCGGGTCACACTGACACCCAGCGGCGCGAGTGCCTCGCCGATGTAATGCGCGGTAGCCTCGCCCTCCACGGTGGGATTGGTGGCAACAATCACCTCCGCAACGCCATCGCGGACGCGCGCCACGAGTTCTGGCATGCCTATCTCGTCCGGGCCCAGACCATCAAGCGGCGAAAGACGCCCCATCAACACGAAATAACGGCCGTGAAAGGTGCCGGCCTGCTCGATGGCGATCAGGTCCGCCGGCGTTTCCACCACGCACAACAGCGCGTCGTCGCGTGCGCGATCGGCGCACACCGGGCAGAGCTCTTCCTCGGTGAAGTTGCGGCACCGCATGCAGTGCCTGACGTTGTCCATCGCCGCCAGCAAGGTGGCCGCAAGCCGTCGGCCAGCGGCGCGATCGCGCTCCAGCAACTGCAAGGTCATGCGCTGGGCGGATTTCGGGCCGACACCGGGCAACGCAGTGAGTGCGCGCACCAGATCATGGATCAGCGGGGAATGTTTCATGTGGGGGCATCAGCCTGAAAAATGCCGGCTGATCGCCGGGCCTAAAGCCTTCATCAAAACAGCTTCATACCCGGCGGCAGCGGCAAACCACCGGTCACCCCGGACATTTTTTCTTCCTTATATTTTTCGATCTTGCGGACGCCATCATTCATGGCTGCAGCGACAAGATCTTCAAGCACCTCACGCTCCTCCTGCATCAGCGCATCGTCGATACTGACACGCTTGATCTCGAAACGCCCGGTCATCAGCACCTTCACCAGGCCCGCACCGGCTTCGCCGGTAACCTCGTGCTTGAGCATTTCCTCGTTGGCCTTTTGCACCTTTTCCTGGAGCATCTGGGCCTGTTTCATCAACTGATTGATATTCATCCGGTCTCCTGATGCCCGCACTCAATTCCCGGGCTTGATACTGCCCGGCACGATGCGGGCTTCGAAAACAGTGATCATGTCACGCACGTTGTCATCGCCGCGGATGACCTGCTCGGCATGGGTCAGTAACTCCTTCGCACGCCGGTCGGCAGCGAGGCGCGGCGTTTCACCGAGCACCGCGCGATTGATCAGCTTCAGCTTCAGGGGCTCACCGATCTGCGCCGACACCGCCACCTCCAGCGCCCGGATCGCGGCATCCTTGGCCAGAATGTCACTGCCCGGCGCAATAACCAGTTCCCACACACTGCCGGCACGCGATTCCAGCGCACAGTTGCGCGCCAGCGCCAGCACATCCTGTGGCAGGCCGGTCAGCCGTGCGACGAGCTGATCCCATTCGCGCGACAGTGGCGCCAGATTGCCGCCCGGCATGGGCTCGGCACTGGCCGCCAACGACGCAGCCGGCGCGCTACGCAGTGTGATCGGCACCACGTTCGTCAATGGCCGCTCGACAATGCGCGGCGCCGGCATGATGGCGGTGACGACTCCGTGCTGATTCGTACTGCTGTCATTCACCGGCAGCAAAGCTGCAGAGCTGGTTGTCGGGGCACCCGGCACCTTCGCGACGGCAGTGGCGGCATTGCCGACAGTCACCGCCGGCGGCGTGCCGGCCGGGCGAAACGCGAGCATGCGCAGCAGTGTCATCTCCAGGGCAGCGCGTGCATCCGGTGCGAGCGGCAGATCGCGACGGCCGATCAGCGCGGTTTGATAGTAGAGCTGGATATCGGCAGCAGTGATGCGCTCCGCGATCGACATGACCACGGCACGATCACCGCGATTGTCGTCAATCGCCTCCGGCACCACCTGCGCCACACTGACGCGGTGCAACAGCGAAATCAGGCCGGCGAGCAAATCACCCCAGTCCGGGGCGTTTTCCGCAATCGTGTCGATGGCCGCGAGCACGGCCTTTGCATCAGCCTGCGCCAGCGCCTCGCCGAGTTGCCAAACATATTGACGATCGACCGTACCGAGCATGGCGCGCACTTCTGCGTCATTCAACACACCGTTGCCGTGCGCGATCGCCTGATCGGTGAGCGACAGCGCATCGCGCATCGAACCTTGTGCGGCGCGCGCCAGTTCCCACAGCGCAGCCTCGTCGAAACCGATCGTTTCGCGGCCGAGGATATCCTTGAGGTGGGCGACGATACGATCAGCAGTCATCGCCTTGAGGTTGAATTGCAGGCACCGCGACAACACCGTCACCGGCAACTTCTGCGGATCGGTGGTGGCGAGCAGAAACTTCACATGCGGTGGCGGCTCTTCGAGTGTTTTCAGCAGGGCGTTGAAGCTGTGCGCGGAAAGCATGTGCACTTCATCGATGAGATACACCTTGTAGCGGCCACGGCTCGGCGCATATTGCACGTTGTCGAGCAGCTCGCGGGTGTCTTCGACTTTGGTGCGCGAAGCAGCATCGACCTCGATCAGGTCCACAAAACGGCCTTCGTCGATCTCGCGGCAGGTGGCGCAGGTGCCACAAGGATTTGAGCTGACGCCGACTTCGCAATTCAGGCAGCGCGACAGGATGCGGGCGATGGTGGTCTTGCCGACACCGCGGGTGCCGGTGAACAGGTAGGCATGGTGCAGGCGATCGTTGTCCAGCGCGTTCTTGAGCGCCTTCTGCACATGCTCCTGGCCGATCAGCTCCTCGAAGCGGCGCGGTCGGTATTTGCGGGCGAGAACCTGGTAGCTCATGCGGAGTTAAGGCAGCCTGGGAAAACAGGGGTTCAATGCTACCGGAGCAGCCCCCCGGCTGGCACGATTTCGAGGCGCCATCAGGCGGCGGGTGGCTCGGCACGAATAGGGGTGGTGGACCCTGCCAGCCACACCCCGGCACACGCATCACTGCTACCGTTGCTACCTTCCGGTCCTGGCGGAGTTCACAGCTAAGCGTTGCGGGGGAACCGGCAGGGCCACCATAACGAGGGCATCAAACAAAGCAACTGACATGCCACTCACAAACGCACTTTTCACAAACGCATCACCAACGCACGCCCCATTGCGGAGCCCCCATCAGGGGAGCGGCATTGTCGGGGAATCGGGCCGCCGTATCAACGCCCGCTACGAGTTTTCGGGCAAGGCTGTCTGCGCGGCCCCTGCGGCCGCCGATCTCACTCCTGTCAGCAGGCGGATCGGCAACTGCAGACGCAGGCAGAGCCCGCCAGGCGTCACCGTGGCGGTATCGGCTTCGAGCGATCCCCCCAGCGTCAACGCCAGGGCACGAGCCGTCGCAAGGCTAAGCCCGTAGCCATTCAAACCGTGCAGCGAACCGCAAAAAAAGAACGGCTGGAAAAGCTGTTCGATCGTGGCGGCATCCGGCACCCGGCCACCGTTGTGGACTTCAATGGTCACGCCGTCGGTAGTCGCTGCCGCGCGCACCACAACTGCCGGCATATCGCCACTGCGCAGCGCATGTGCGACTGCGTTCTCGAGCAGGTGATCGAGAATTTCCACGAGCAACCCGGGATCGGTTTCCACACTCAACCCGGGCGGTTGCTCCAGGCGCAGGCACAGGCCGCCAATATGCTGCCGCCGCAACAGGGCGACCTTGCCCGCCAATAGCGCCGTGATATCAACCGGCTGCGGGTGCACGCGCAGGTCAAGCCCCGCCCCCTCAAAGTAGCGCAGCACAGCAGAAACCAACCCGTAAAGGCGCTCGCGGCCCTGATCGACGTACTTGAGCATCAGTGCGGTCTCGGTGCCGAGCGTCACCCGGTCGATCACCGTGGTCGCCGCCAGCCAGTTGAGTGGCGTGTTGACCTCGTGCGCCAGATAGCGCAGAAAAGATGTCTTGGCCTCGTCCAGCAGGGCGAGCTTCTCGTACGAGTGACTCAGCGCAACGACCAGATTCTTGTTGTCCTGCTCCAGCTGCCAGGCCTCCCGGGCGCGCAACAGCGCCAGCCGCAGTTCCTGAATGTCGACCGGCTTCTGCATATAGCGGTACACCGACGCGTCATTGATCGCACTGACAATGGCATTGACGTCGTCGTAACCGGTCAGCAGCAGGGCCTTGATGTCCGGGCGCAGCGCCCGGATGCGGGTGAGCAACTGGACTCCGGTCATGCCTGGCATGCGCTGGTCGCTGACGACCATCTGGATGCCGGAACCGATGGCCGGATCAAGCAGCAAGGCGAGCGCCTCATCGCCATGGGTGGCGGTGTATACGCGATAGTCTTCCCCAAGCAATGCCGCAAGGGCGGTGAGGTTGAGCGTTTCGTCGTCGACCAGCAGCAGGCCATAGCGGGAAACAGGTGGCTGTTCTGCCCGCTCACCGTCGGAACGGCGATCCGCAGAACGATTGTCAAACAGCGCCATGATCAACTCCCGGAAGCGCGCCGTGCGCTCCTGCATGCGAATTGTTGTCGTTGCGCGTCCCTGCAAGCGGCAACCGCACCGTACAGCAGGTTCCCTGCCCCGGTTCGGATGCCAGCGTTATCTCCCCATTGTGCTTTTGCACGATGCCATAAGACACAGACAAACCCAGCCCGGTCCCCTCACCCACCGGCTTCGTAGTGAAAAACGGCTCGAACACATGTTGCCTGACATCAGCCGGAATGCCCAACCCGTCGTCGCGAAAATCGACTACCCACTCTGCGCCGCGTGCCCCTTGTTCAAGGCGGCTATCGACTTCCAGGCGCCCGACAATACCGCTACGTCCCCTGCCCGCTGCCGCCGCCAGAATTGCCTGGCAGGCATTGACCGCAAGATTCATGAACACCTGATTGAGTGCAATCGGGTAGCAGTACCCGGTCGCATCCCGGTCACGCTGATGCAGAACGATATCGATCTGAGTGCCATATTGCGCGCGCACCAGGTTGAGCGTGGCGAGCAGGCCATCGTCGGGGGCGGCAATAAGCATCTTTGCATCGTCCTGCCGTGAAAACAGCCGCAGGTCGCCGACGATCTGCGTCAACCGGTTGGTTCCCTCATGGATCAGCGCCAGCTGGGCATGCAGGCGAGCGAAACGATCTGCAAGCGCAGCGAGCACGCTGGCATCGCTTTCCGTATCCGCCAGTGATTGCAGGAACGCCTGCAACTGGGCGATGTCCCGGCTGATGTTTTCGGCGGCAATGCGGGTGAAATTGGCGGGGTTGTTGATCTCGTGAGCAACACCGGCCACCAATCCCCCGAGACTGGACATCTTCTCTGCCTGCACCAGTTGCTGCTGTGCAGCGATCAGGGTGGCGTGCTTCTCACTGAGCTCATGCAGACTGTCCATCAACGCTTGGGTACGCGCCTGCACACGATGCTCCAGCGTCTGTTTGGCATCAAGCAGATGGCGATGCCCGACTGCCGCGAGCGCCTCTTTCTCCTGCTTCAGGATGCGGATGCGGTCGGCAAGTGCCAGCGACAGCACCGCCATTTCGATGACCGAGCCAACCTGCACGGCGTGGTTGCTCAGTACCGTTGCCGGCAACCAGTCGAAGTTCTGCAACACGTAAACGAACACCCCGAGAATGTACGCGCCGCTGGCGAGGGTAAACCAACGCGCCACGCGCACTCCGCGATACCAGAGCACCATACCGGCGACGAGGCACAGGACGGACACTGCGGTAACGAGATACTGGGAAGCCGGGTACATCAGACGCGGCGGCGCGATCCAGACGGCGACGAAGGCCACCGCATTGATCAGCAAATACACGAAGAACAGTCGATCAAGCGCCAGCCAGTTGGTGCGCAGGCCGAGAAAACGCCGTGCAAACTCTGCCAGTGCATGCATGCCAATGAACGAAAAGGCGAGGAACCAGGTGTTCATCACCGGCTGCTCCGGCCACCAGTAGCGGAATGCGAGCCCGTTCAGATCAAAAAAGGTAGCACCCAGCGCCGCGACGTAAATGGTGTAGTAGAGATAGACGCTCTCACGCAGCGTGGCGAACAGCAGCAGGTTGTACAGCAGCAGGGCAATCAAGGCGCCGTAATACAGGCCCAGCAACAAGTGCCGGGTTTCGCTGGTCGCCTGGGCACTGGCCAGGCTCGCGAGGTGCAGATCGATGTAGATCGTGCCGGCGCCTTGTGCCGACACATAATAAGTCGTCACTGCACCGGGTTGCGCGGTGAGTACGAAACCCAACGCACGAATCGGCACTTCGCGTTGCGCAAAGGGAAACTGGTCACCGGTGCGACTGGCCACGTAGCCGCCGCCCGGGCGCGGGCGGTACAGCGTCAGGTAATCGGTCAGCGGATATTCCTGTGTGAGCAGGTAGGTATCGGCAGCAGCAACATCCCACTGCACCTGCAGGCGGAACCAGTAGGTGTGCGGCGAAAAACTGTAGTTCGGCGTCGTGCGGGTGATGGCAACGAAGGCGCTGTCCGGCAGGCGACTGACCTGATCGATGCTCATGCTGTGCGAGGTATCGACAAACACGCGGATGTCCTGTCCCAGCGCGCGGCTGAACTCACCAGGGCCAACCGTCACCGGGCCGGCGGCAGACGCCCCCACCGCGAACAGCCATGCAGGGAGCAGGATCGACCAGGCTGCAAACAACAAGGAAGGGGCACGTGGCATGGCGGATCCGGACAGCAGTGAAGCCCCAGTTAACAGCGGTTCGGGGTTGGCCGCCAACAATATGTCCGCGCACAGGTTGCATCCGCAAGGGATGCAACGCGGTAAACTTTGGCCCCCCGACCGAGCGGCCTGCCCATGTCTGCACCCTTGTCCAGCGCACCTGCCCCATCCTCGCGGCCCCCCGGCAACGACAACCCGAAAATCGGCTTCGTCAGCCTCGGCTGCCCGAAAGCGCTGGTCGATTCCGAGCGCATTCTCACCCAACTGCGCCTGGAGGGTTACCAGGTTTCCGCCACCTACGAAGACGCCGACGTGGTGGTCGTCAACACCTGCGGTTTTATCGACTCCGCCAAGCAGGAATCGCTCGACGCGATCGGTGAAGCGCTGAAGGAAAACGGCAAGGTGATCGTCACCGGCTGCCTGGGCAAGGACGCCAGCACAATCACCGCCGTGCACCCGAACGTGCTGGCCGTCACCGGTCCGCAGCAGTACGAAGCGGTCGTCAATGCCGTGCATCTGCATGCGCCGCCGAAAAAGGATCACAACCCGTTCATTGATCTGGTGCCGCCGCAAGGCATCAAGCTGACGCCACGGCACTATGCTTATCTGAAAATTTCCGAAGGCTGCAATCATCGCTGCACCTTCTGCATCATCCCGTCGATGCGTGGCGACCTGGTTTCGCGCCCGGCTGGCAGCGTGCTGGAAGAAGCCGAGCGGTTGGTGAAAGCCGGCGTCAAGGAACTGCTGGTGATTTCGCAAGACACATCTGCCTACGGCGTGGATCTGAAATACCGCACCGACTTCTGGAATGGCCGGCCGGTGAAATCGAAGATGTACGACCTGTGCGAGGCGCTGGGCGAAATGGGCGTCTGGGTGCGCCTGCACTACGTATACCCCTATCCGCACGTCGACGACATCATGCCGCTGATGGCGCAGGGCCGGATCCTGCCCTATCTCGACATTCCCTTCCAGCACGCCAGCCCGCGCATTTTGCAATTGATGAAGCGCCCGGGAAGTGCGGAGAAAACCATTGAGCGCATCAAGCGCTGGCGCAGTGCCGTGCCGGCGCTCACCGTGCGCAGCACCTTCATCGTCGGCTTTCCGGGTGAAACCGAAGCCGAATTCGCCGAATTGCTCGATTTTCTTGAGGCAGCGGAAATTGATCGTGCGGGTGCTTTCGTCTACTCGCCGGTCGAAGGTGCAAAAGCCAACGCACTGCCTGATCACGTTGATCCGGATATCCAGCAGGAAAGGCTGCAGGCTTTCATGGAAGTGCAGGCACGCATCAGTGCCCGCAAACTCGAACGTAAGCTCGGCCACACGCTGACAGTGCTGGTTGATGAGGTTGACGAGGATGGTGCAATCTGCCGTTCCGCTGCCGATGCCCCGGAAATCGACGGCAATGTCTACATTGACGACGCGATCGGCCTGAAGCCCGGTGATTTCGTCAACGTGAAAATTGTCGATAGCGACGATCACGATCTGTGGGGTGAGCGCAGCGTATGACAGACCGGCAGCAAACCGGAACCGCCGCAGCGATCGATCAGCATCAAGCGCTGATTGCCGACACGCTGGCCGGCAACTTCCGGCTGCTGCGCTTTTCCGAACCATTGGAAAGCGAGTTTCTCGACGCCTACACCAAAAACTCGACGAACATCATCCGCCTGGCCGTACCCTGGATTTTTCTTCTGCAGGTGCTCTACGGCGCTGCCATGGTGGGCATCACCCAGGTTCCCCTGTTGTGGTTCACGCACAGCTGGCTGCCGATCACCGGCATACTCCTGCTGATGTGGCTGCTGCTGGCCACGGGCATGATCAATCGCCAGGTACACCTGATGGTCGCGTGCGGGCTGATCGTCGCGCAAACCACCACCTTGCGCGCTGCGATACTGCTGGGCAGTGATCCGTTTGCCCAGGCACTCATTTACTACGTGATACTGCAGTTGATCATCGGCTTTACCCTGTTGCGCCTGCGCTGTTTCTTCGCACTCGGCACGGCCTTGCTGCCGGCGGTCGCGTTGTTTCTCGACAGCCTGCTGGAAGGGCTGAGCGTGAACTGGCAAGCGTTCACCCAGTATTACCTGATCACTGCAGGCCTCTGTGCTGTCGTCAGCTACACCATCGAACGGCGCGAGCGTTCAGCATGGCTGAACACGCAAACACTCCATATGGAAATGCAGGCACTACAGACGCTGCGCGCGCGCACCGATGCCGAAAGCCGCCGCCAGTCTCTGCTGGGCGAGTACCTGGAACTGACTGCCGGCAACCTGAGCGCGACCGAAATCGCCGGGCGCTCACTGAAGTTTCTTATTGAGCATATGCAAGGACAGATCGGCACTGTCTACCTCGTCAATGGCAATCGCCTGCGCCGCGCCAGCAGTTGGGCACTGGAGGGCGAAACGCGTACTGCCGACGAACTCGGCCAGGGTGAGACACTGATCGGTCAGGCCGCCGAGAACGGTCGGCGGTTGCGGCTTACGCACTTGCCGGCGAACTATCATCCGATCCGCACGGCGACAGGCAGCGCCTCGCCAACGGAACTGCTGGTCGAACCGATACGACACCAGGGCACGACGCTCGCCGTGATTGAGATCGGTGCCCTGCAACCATTCAGCGACCACAACATCGAGCTCATTGACCGGATCGGCCGCGCCATGGCCGGCACCCTGATGGCTGCCAATGCCCGCGACGCGCTCTCCCGTGCTGGCATGACAGATTTCACCCTCTAGAAACTCGCAACAAAGCAAAACCGACCATGATGAAACAACAACGGAGAACACCATGAACTATTGCTTCAGTCGCCAGGTGGACATGAGCTACGACGAAGCCCTCGCCGCCGTTACCCGTGGGCTCGAGAAAGAAGGCTTCGGCATCCTCACCGAAATCAACGTCGCCGACACGCTGCGCAAGAAGCTCGGCGTCGACTTCCGGCCCTACAAGATTCTCGGCGCCTGCAATCCGCAGTTCGCACATCGCGCCATTGAGGCGGAAGCGAATATCGGCGTGATGATGCCGTGCAACGTGGTGGTACAGGATTTTGGCGGTGGCCGGGTGCAGGTCTCTGCCATCGATCCACTTGCCAGCATGCGTGCAATTGGTAATGCCGATCTCGACGAGTTCGCTACCGCAATCAGCATCCGGCTCCAACGCGTGATCGACAGCCTCTGACCAAAGGGCAGGGCCCTGCCCTTTGGTCACGGCCGATGAAAAATATCCTTGTGCGCCGCGTAGATCGATGCGAGGCCCACGGGTACCAGCACCAGAAAACCAACACCCAGCGTAACGATCATCAACAAGGGAAATACCAGCAGCCCAACGAGGCCGTACACCAGATAAGGAAGGAAATTGCGCAAACAGCCGACAAAACTGTGCTGCATGGCAGCCAACGCACTTTCACCCTCCAGTACCACCAGCGCCGGCGCGAACCAGACCAGCATGGTGATCGGGATCAGCAGCGCGACATAGATCAGCAGACCGATGAGCAGGCCGATGCTGAAGGTCAGCTCCATAGCGGCTGCCAGCATGTCCTCGCTTTGTGCGAGCCCGGTCAGAAAAGCGGCACCGGAAAAAAACATCACAAAAACCAGCGCGCCAACGACGGCGAGCAAGTTGAGAGCCAGTGACACCAGACCCACAAGCAGCAATTGGCCAGTGGCAGGGCCCTGAAATGCGGTAAACATATCATTGACCGCCAGCGGACGGCCCTGATCGCGCGCGGCGAGTCCCTGCATCAAGCTACCGAGGAATACCGGCGTCAGCAGAAACGCCGCGATATAGCCGAGCACCGGCACCAGCAGCAGCGAGCCAAAGGTGATCGCCATCAGCAGCAGGGTAACGAGCAACCACGCTACCCAGTCGCGCTGAAAATAACGAAAACCATCCGTGATCCAGGCGATACCGCGGGCGGCTGGTGCGGTACGGGCCGCCAGCGGATTCACAGAAGATGTCCTGGTCTGCATGGATGTACTCCCGTTAACAGTCCGCTGATCCGTGCATTCGCCACATGGCGGGATGCCAACCGTATTCCACCATCACCCGGGACACCGTACACCGGTTCCGCCGAGGCCACAGTAACCGCTCGGGTTCTTTGCCAAGTATTGCTGATGATAGGCCTCGGCGTAGTAGAACGGCGGCGCCGACATGATCTCCGTGGTCACCGCGTCGTAGCCCGCCGCTGCCAGTGCTGCGGCAAATACCGCGCGCGAAGCCACCGCCGCCGCCTGCTGCTGGTCTGCGTCGCGGCAATAGATACCGGAACGATACTGGGTGCCCACGTCGTTACCCTGGCGCATACCCTGTGTCGGATCGTGCGACTCCCAAAACACCCGCAGCAGTGCGTCATAACCGATGCATTGCGGATCGAACACGACAAGCACCACTTCGTTGTGCCCGGTACGGCCACTGCAGACTTCCTCATAAGTCGGATTCGGCGTCAGACCACCGGTATAGCCGACTGCAGTGCTGTAAACGCCAGGCAGCTGCCAGAACTTCCGCTCCGCACCCCAGAAACAGCCGAGCCCGAAGATCGCCGTCTGCATGCCCGCCGGCCACGGGCCGGTGAGCGGATGGCCGCTGACGAAGTGCGCCGCCGGCACGGCCATGGCCTGTTGCCGGCCCGGTAGCGCCTCTGCCGGCGTCGGCATCCTGGTCTTCTGGCGACTCCCATAACCGAACATGCGAATCTCCTGCTGTTTATTGCGGCCTTAGCGGCCAGGTTTTTTGCGCCCGGCGGCGCCCGCCGGCTATTCTCGCAACCCCGCTCCCGCTGCCGTTACGAGACATGGCCAATGACAGCCTCTGCGCGCGCTGACCTGCCTGCCTGCGAACTCTCGGCACGGTTCACCGGGGTCGGCAACGCCGGCAACCGCGAGCTGGGCAGCGCGGCACTGGTAATCGAGCAGAATGACGCGCCGCTGCTGCTCATCGACTGCGGACCGGACACGCTGGACACCTTCGCCGACCACTATGTTGCCAACCGGCAGGCCGGGCAAGACCAGGCGCTGCCACCCGCATTGTTCATCACCCACACCCATCTCGACCACGTCGGCGGGCTGGAAAACCTGTTTTATCGCGCCTGTTTTTCCCAACCGGCACGCCGCACCGATATTCGCCTGTTCGTGCCCGCACCGCTGGTGGCGCACCTGCACCAGCGCATCGCGGATTACCCGAACAATATCGCCGAGGGCGGGGTGAATTTCTGGGACGTACTGCGGATCGTGCCGGTACAAACCCATTTCTGGCTGGGCAACCTGTTGTTCCGTCTTTACCCGGTGCGCCACCATGCGCCGGATAGTGCGTTCGGCCTGCACTTGCCGGGCGCGTTTTTCTACAGCGGCGACACCCGACCGGTGCCGGAACTGATGGGCAGCGTTGCCGCACAGGGCGAGATCATCTTCCACGACTGCGCGGTACGCGGCAATCCTTCGCACACCGGCCTTGACGACGTGCAGCGCGACTATAACGCCGCTGTCCAGGCGCGCATGATCGCCTATCATTACGGCTCGATCGCTGACGCCGACACGCTCGCTGCTGCCGGCCTGCGTGCCGCCCGCCGGCACGAAAAAATCGACTTGCCACCGCCGGGGCCTGCGGCATATTCGTGGTAACCACTGTGCTCCTGAATTGCCGCGCACCTGTGCAATATTATCGCGCCAAAATGGAGTGACCCATGCACAGCAACCATCCACCCGGCAGCGAAATCGTCGCGCTGAGTGACTTTACCGGTGCGCGCAGCGCGCGTGCACCGCAGGAGCGCCTTGAGGAAGTACGCCGCCGTGCCGAAAAATTCCGCGAAAAAATGCTGCGCGAAGCCAATGTCGTCTATTACCGCAGTATCAGCCTGATTGCCGCCCCATACCCGGTAAAATACGGCCTGCGCGATGCTGCGAAGGTGTTCACTCCCTACATGAACATCTGCAACCGGCTGTTCATCGTGCAGTACCAGACACCGATTGGCATCAAAACGCTGTTGTTCAGCCCGTCAGACATCGAAGGCAACGGAAAAACCCCCTTCTTTTCCAACCTCGCTAACACCAGGCTGCGGCCATTGCTCGAAAAAATACTGGTGCCGTTTCGCCGCACCGTTGCCGAAGCACTGGCCATGTCGGGCATCAATCCAGCGCAGGTCGACTATATTTCCTACGATCACCTGCATACCCAGGATGTGCGCAAATGGCTGGGCACAAAAGGCCGCAAAGGCTATTTTCCGAATGCAAAGCTGCTGGTGATGCGACAGGAATGGGAATCGGCCAAAGTCCTGCTGCCCATGCAGGCAATGTGGTACTGTCCCGACGGCATCGCCGATGTCGATCCGCAAAAAGTCATCTTGCTGGATACAGACGTGAAGCTCGGTGAAGGCATCGCGCTGATACAGTCACCGGGCCATACAGAAGGCAACCACTCGTTGGTGGCGAAGACGCCAGACGGCCTGCTGGTAACCAGTGAAAATGGCGTCTGCGCCGACAGCTACGCGCCACTGCAGTCGAAAATATCCGGGGTGAAGGAATATGCCCGGAAGTACGGTGTCGAAGTGATCATGAATGCCAACACCCTGGAAAACTCGAACGATCAATACATCTCGATGGTGATGGAAAAGACCATTGCCGGGCCGGCAAAGCGCAACCCTGATTTTTGCAACTTCGTGCCCAGCTCGGAATTGACACCCAACATTTTCTTTCCGGGGCTAAAGGCCACATTCAGCGTCGGCGAGCTCGAGTTCGGCACGCCAGTGGTGGCATGAACGCATGTCCCCCATCATTCCGGAGAACCGTACCGTGGAAAACCGCACTGTGGAGAGTCCTGTGAACATGTGGCGCCCGTTGGCCATTGGCCTGCTCGTTGCGTTGCTTGCCGGCTGCGGCATCAACAACATCCCGACCTACGACGAAGCCGCGAAAGCGGCGTGGGCCGATGTGCAAAATCAGTATCAGCGCCGCGCCGACCTGGTGCCCAACCTGGTCGAGACCGTCAAGGGCTATGCCGCGCACGAAAGCGAAACACTGCAGGCCGTAGTCGAGGCACGGGCGAAAGTCGGCAGCATGCAGATGTCCGGCGACATGCTCAGCGACCCGGCAAAAATGAAAGCTTTCGAGGAGAATCAGGCGCAACTCACCGGCGCGCTGTCGCGCCTGCTGGTGGTGGTCGAGAAGTACCCGGATCTGAAAGCCAACCAGAACTTTCTTGCCCTGCAGTCACAACTGGAAGGAACCGAAAACCGCATTGCTGTCGCCCGGCGCGACTACATCGGCGCGGTACAGCGCTACAACACCGAGCTGCGCACCTTCCCGGGTCTGATCTGGTACAAGGTCATGTACGGCGACATGCAGCCGCGCGCCACCTTCGAAGCACCCGCTGAAACCGCCACCGCGCCAGCTGTGAAGTTCTGAGCTGCTGATGCGCTTTGCTGCCCGTTTTTTTGCCATAGCCCTGCTGGTACTGCTGCCGACGTTGGCAGCAGCAGCACCGACCTTCCCGGCGCTCACCGGCCGCGTCGTCGATGCTGCCAACATCCTGTCGGCAGATGCTGAACGGCGCATCGCCGCGCAACTTGCCGCCCATGAAGCAAAAAGTAGCGACCAGATCGTGGTCGCCACGATTCCTGGTCTGCAGGGTTACGCGATCGAGGAATATGGTTATCAGTTGGGTCGCGCCTGGGGAATCGGCCAGCAGGAAAAGAACAACGGCGCCCTGCTGATCATCGCCCCGAACGAACGTAAGCTGCGCCTTGATGTCGGCTACGGGCTTGAGGGCACGCTGACCGATGCCCTTGGCAGCGACATCGTCCACCGTACCATCGCCCCACGATTCAAAACCGGCGACATCGATGGCGGCGTCGAAGCCGGTGTCACCCGCATCATCACCGTACTCGAAGGCGATACGGCAGCCAGTGCCGTGCAGGCAGCGCCACAATCCCCGGAAGTGCCTGGTTGGTTTGTTTTCGTCTTCATCGTTTTTATGCTGCTGTTCAGTCTGCTGACCGCGCTGGGCGGCGGACGCCGCAGTGGTTTCGGCCGCGTCGGCAGGCTCGGTGGTTTCGGAGGTGGTGGCGGCTTCGGCGGCAGCGGCGGTTTCCGGGGTGGCGGCGGCGGTTTCGGCGGCGGTGGCGCCTCAGGCGGCTGGTGAGCAGCAACCACGACATGCAGCATCAAACGCACAGCGAGGAAAAATGAAACGCCTGGTCGATGAAGACACCCGCAGCGCCATTGCCACTGCCATCGCAGGGATCGAACAGCAAACGCGTGCCGAAGTGGTGGCGGTGCTGGCGCCGGCCAGCGCCACCTACGGCGAATATGCGCTGCTATGGAGCGCCAGCATCGCATTGCTGTCCACAACACTGGCACCTTATACGATGTCTTTTGTCGCGCCGAGCATTGCGCCAATGCATCTGTTACCGCTGCTCGGGCCGACGCTGTTCGTGGTACTGATGCTGGTGTTCCGTCAGCCGGTTATTTTGCGCCGCTTGGTGCCACGCCAAGTGCTGCAGCGGCATGCCGCCGCCATGGCACGGGTACAGTTCCTAACCCAGCAACTGCACCACACCCGTGAGGAAACCGGGTTGCTGCTGTTCGTCTCGGAGTTCGAGCATTACGTCGAATTTATCGCCGACCGCGGCATCGCCCAACATGTACCGAACCACGAGTGGCAGGCGCTCGTCGTTGCTTTCACGCAGCACGTGACGAGGAATGAAATCCGCGAAGGTTTCATCGAAACCATCACCGGTTGTGGCAAGTTGCTCGCCCAGCGACTGCCGGCCAGCGCCAACAACCCGAACGAACTGCCAAACCGCTTGATCGTGCTGCCGTAACGGAACGTTACTGCTTTTGGTAGCCCTTATTCTGCTAATGCGCTAACCAGAATCTTTTTTCAGCAAGTCAGCAATGTTGGCGAACGCCTTATGCGTCATCGGTGATCGCTGATCACCGCGCGCCGGGCTGTCAGCACCGTATCGCACCTGATCAACGTACTTCGAATGTTCGTTGTCGTGGCAATAGATGCACAGCAACTCCCAGTTCGAGCCATCCGGGGGATTGTTGTCGTGGTTGTGATCCTTGTGATGGACGGTCAGCTCGCTGACCTTCTTGCCACCAAACTCCCGGGCGCAGCGCCCACAGACCCACGGGTACATCTTCAGCGCCTGCTCACGGTAGCCCTTTTCTCGACCCTTCTCGCCGGCACGACGGTTATCTATTGATGGCTTGTCGGAACTCATATAACCCTCTCCTCGAATACCCGCTGACGCAGCAGGGCACATGAGTTTTTTTCATGCACAACCCGGCCGATAGCGACCATGCTGACAGCAACGCCCCTTTCGACCTGCATTCCCCAAGTGAAATCTTTTCTGCGGTAGGGCACTTTGGTTGAGAGGTTTTTCTGATCATATCACCGTGATACTACTTTAGTAGTAGTCACCATGCCTTTGCAGGCCGAGATTTCTAAGAGAATCAGCCTATTCGGGAATCCCTTACGCTCAGTCGCCGCACCCCTGCTGTATATGTGGAGTCAGGTTTTTGTCGCTGTGCAGGCAACCCGGCAAACAACAAAAGGACGTCGCGACCATGGCCATTATCCACCGCATCACCTTTCTCCTTCTCGCGGCCACCTTGGCCGTATCGGCAGCGCAGGCAGCCGCCCAGGAAGACGCCCGAGCCCTGACCACGCCGGCGGTGGTCGATACAACGAACATCCTGGGCGCCGACGCAGCCGCCGAGGCACTGCCAGGCGCGGATGCCATTGCCCGCCTCAAGCAGATCTACCGCTGCAAGGCCCGCAAGCTTGAGGAAACCGGCACGGACTGCATGATACTGATCGTGTCGGCGCCGCCGATCGCCGCAGTGCACGGGTGAATTGACCACGCATCGGGCAGAACGCAAAAACACAAAAGCCGGGCATAGCCTGGCTTTTGTGTTTTTGTAACGCCCAGCGGGCTTGCCCGCGAACCACTGGAGCCTGACACTCGCGATCGAGTGCTATACAGCCCAGGAGTTCTGATGTCCCAGCAGACAGAGGCGCCGGTGCCCGCCACCGTCGCGCCTGAAGAGTTCACCTGGCTTTCCAACCCGCTCGACTGGCGACCCATCGACCGGTTCATCCTGCTGGCCTCACTGGTGATGCTTGCGCCCGTGCTGT
>CBDDRC010000026.1:0-9410 GCA_965232985.1 uncultured bacterium | reverse complement strand
ATTGAGGACGGCGACCGCATTCTGGCGCCGGCGCCGATGGTGAACATGACCGGTGGCGTGGTCTGGATTGCCTGGTTGGCGAGCGCCGGCTCCATATTGTTGCACCACCCGCTGAATGTCGAACTGCTGTTGCGGCAACTGGCCACGGAGAAAGTGCAGTTCACGATTCTGGTACCGGCGATTCTGAACATGATTTTGAAATTGCCGAATGTCGATCAGCTTGACTTGTCTTCGGTACGTACGATCGTCACTGGCTCGGCACCGCCATCGCGCTGGAGCATGGAAGAATTCAAGCGGCGCTGGAATATCGAAATCGTGCATTTGTGGGGGCAGACCGAAGGAACCGGCCTTGCGGCCGGGCCGAAGGACGTGCCGGATTTCGCCTTGCGTTCCGACCATTTTGCCTGGTGGGGCAAGCCCGGGCTGGTGTGGCCATCGGCGATGACGGGCGTCGAGTTCAAGTTGCTCGACGATCAGGAGCGTGTATGCACCGAGCCTGGCCAGGTTGGCGAGCTGGTGTATCGCGGCCCGAACGTGTTTGCAGGGTATTTCAACCGGCCTGATCTTGCGGCGTCATCGTTTACTGCCGACGGTTTTTTCCGCAGCGGTGATTACTTTATTATCCGCGATGATAAACACGTCGGTTTCTTCGATCGCAAGAAAGACATCATCATTCGCGGCGGCTTCAATATCAGTGCGGCGGAAGTGGAAAATCTCGTGCTCACCCATCCGGGCGTGCTGGAAGTCGGCGCCGTGGCGGTACCGGACGAGATCATGGGCGAGAAGACCTGCATCTTTGTCGTGCCGAGAAATGCTGCCGAGCCGCCAACGCTGCATGACATCGTGGCGCATCTGAAGTCCATTGGTGTCGCTGCCTATAAATTGCCGGAACGGATGGAATTGATCGACGCTATTCCGCGCAACCCGGTCGGGAAAATTCTCAAGGCACAGTTGCGGCAGCGGCAGAAAACGGCGAGCGTCTGAAAAAAGTGGTCAGCGCTCAAGGGTGAGGCTCGCGGGTGAGGCTCGAGGGTGAAAGTGGGAACGCCGACGCAGATGTTTACCCTGCGTGGTCAATACTGATCGACAGTTCGCCCTGAGTCTTGACCATCACGGCAAGCCCGTGCGCCTGCACCCTGATGTTGGTCAGGCGCAGCCCGGCAGCCTTGCCGTGCAGCGTCACGCCCTCACCCATGGCAATGCCGCTGGCCAGACGCGTATTCACTTCCGCCAGTAACCGTTGCGCCTGTGGCGCCAGCGGTATGTTCAACCAGGGTTCGATCACCGTGCCTGCGAAAGGGCGCAGCAGGGTGGTGGCGATGTTGAGCAGAGTGCTGTCCGTGTGTGCCTCGTAATGAAAGTCATCCAGGGAAAGGTGCTGCCGCTCGATGTCGAGCCGTGGCTTGCCGCTTGCCGACAGAATGGCTTCCACCTCGCGATCACCACTGGCCGATGTCACGGCGATGTCGACGCGTACCCGCAACGCGCCGGCGTCGTTGCCGCTGACGTGAATGGCGCGTAGCAGTACGTGGCGGCCGTCGATGTGCCAGGGATGGTTGGTGATGTGTTCGTGCAGCACGGCCCGCAGCGCAGCGAACGGCATCTCCAACGGCAGTTCAAGATTGACACCGGTTGATGGCGCTGTACTTGCCGATATTGGCGGCAGTGCTGCCGGCGCCGTCGTTGCCAGGGCGGACGCCAAAGCGCGGATACGGGCAACCACCACAAGGCCGAGGATGCCGGTTTCGCCCTGTGTGCGGAATGGCTGCGCATGGACGCCGATGGGCGCAACTTCCAGACGGATGTGCTGCTCCGGCGCCGGCTCTTGCGACAGCGGCAGGGGTTGTTGCAGGGCATGCCAGCCACGCTCTGCCTGCGGGCGAAAATTCAGGTAGTGGAAGCGGTCGCTGTTCAGCCAGTTGCCCAGCGCGGCGAGGGCTTTCTCCGCAGCCAGGCGGGTGGCGCCGGCCAGGGTCAGGTCGATGCCGGCAGCCTCAATGCCCACAGGCCGATCCACCTCGTAGCTGAAGGTGGCGTGCAAGCGCAGCTCATAGCCGGGATCAAGTTGCGGTCGCGCCTGCATGCGCACCGTGTATTCGGCGCTGATATCGAGCGGCAGAGCGATATCCATCGGCAATGACAGTGGCCCCAGATGCGGCTTCCATGTCGGCAGGATGACAATGCGTACCGGCAGTGTGGCGTTGATCGCATCGCCAGCCATCACCACGTGTGTGTTGCTGCGGCGCCAGACCTGTGCGGTGCCGGTGAAGCCGTGGCCAAGATCAAGATCCCGGTGTTGGTAGAGCAGGCCGCTTTCTTCGGGCACCAGGCCATCGAGCACGTCGTCGAGTGTGCGTTCGAGAAACCTGGCGGTGACGGTGATCGGCACAACGATTGTCGAGATCGTTGCATCCCCGGTAGCTGCAGCGGGCGTTGTGCTGCTGCCAGTGTCGGCGGCCTGATCCTGGCTCATGGTTGGTGCGGGTTTCGTTTCCTGAAGGCCTGTGCTGGATGGGTATTATCACCCCGGAGGCGGGAGCTTTACGCATCCTGAAGTCCACAGCGATGGAGTTTCGGTTATCATGGCGCCCCCGCGCTGGCCTTGTGTTGTGCGCAGACCCTCAGGAGAGGTGCCGGAGCGGTCGATCGGGCCAGTCTCGAAAACTGGAGTGTGCGCAAGTGCACCGAGGGTTCAAATCCCTCCCTCTCCGCCAATTTGACGAAACGCCGTAGAGCCCAGTGGTCTGCGGCGTTTTTGTTTGGCGAACGGCAGTTGGCGTGACTGTCCGGCAAGCCCTTTCTTTACAATACCCCTCCCAACCGACTAAAAGGGTCAAGTATTGTGTGCGGCCGTGCGCGGTGCTCTGCATGTGGTAACTTTTGGCGCGACATTTCCCCCTTTATTTCTCTGAGAATTGCAGGTTCTTCGATGACGTGTGCGCATCCTGTTTTTATTCGTGTGCTTCCTGCATTCGTGCTCGGTTGTCTGGCGGGATTGCTGGCCGCCTGTGGCGATGGTGGTGGCTGGTCGATGCCGCCACCGCCGGTTTCAGTGCTGGAAGTCAAAACTGTCAATGTGCCGATGACGTTTACCTACGCGGGTCGTGTTTCCGAATCCCGACAGGTTGAGGTGCGTGCACGCGTCAGTGGCATCCTGCAGCAGCGGGCCTACACCGAGGGTGCACGCGTCAATCGTGGCGATCTGTTGTTTGTGATTGATCCTGCGTCGATGCGTGCAGAAGCCGGCGCGGCAAATGCGCAACTGGCACAGGCCCGCGCCGCTGCAGAGCAGGCGGAGCGTGATGCAACACGTGCCGAAGAAGTTTTCACGAAAGGCGTTATCAGTACCCGCGACCGCGACATGGCGGTCAGTCAGCGCGATCAGGCGCGTGCAGCGTTGGCGCGCGCCCAGGCGGATGCAGATCGCCGGGCGATTGATCTTGGCTACACACGTGTTACGGCACCGGTTTCGGGCATCACCAGCATTGAAACGAAGCCAGAAGGCAGTTATGTGTCGCCGGCAAAGGACGACAGTCTGCTGACGACCATTACCCAGATGGATCCGGCAGTGGTTGATTTTTCGGTTTCTGAAAGTGACAACCTGCGTATGCGTGCTTTGATGTCTTCCGGTCGTCTGCTCGGGCCGCGCCGTGGCGGTGGCGTAGCGCAACTGCTGACGGGCAGTGGTGAATCCTATGCGCACGTCGGGAAAGTTGAATACCTTGATGTCGTGCTTGATCCCCGTACCGGCACGCTGCTGGGGCGCGCGCAGTTTGCTAACCCGAATCTGGAACTGTTGCCAGGGCAGTTTGTGCGGGTCGTGCTGGCCGGCTATGTGTTGAAAAACGCAATCATTGTGCCTGAAAAAGCCGTACAGCAAGGGCCGCAGGGCGCTTTTGTGTATGTGGTCGACAAGGAAAACAAGGCGGAAATCCGGCCGATCGCGTTGGGCCTGCCGGTGGCGGGTGGCCGTGCCGTTGAATCGGGATTGGTTGTTGGCGACAGGGTGATCATCGACAACCTAATGAAAGTGCAGCCGGGCGGTGCTGTGGATGTCATGCCAGCGCCAGCCGCCGCGCCGCCTCAGGCACAAAACGCGCTGCAAAATGCCGCGCGAAAAACAGCTGGGAAATAAGCAATGAACATCCGTACGTTCATTGAGCGCCCGGTGCTTGCATCGGTTATCGCGATTGTCATTGTCGTGGCTGGCTTGGCCGCCATGCGTGAACTGCCGATCGAACAGTATCCGGCCATCGTGCCGCCGGAAGTCAATGTCACGGCACTGTTGCCCGGTGCGAGCGCAGACACCATTGCCAACACGGTGGCGGCACCGCTCGAACAGGCGGTGAACGGCGTCGAGAACATGCTCTATCTGAAAAGCTCGAATGCCAACGGCCAGATGGTGTTGTCGGTGACGTTTGATGTCGGCACCGATCCTGATCAGGCCACTATCGACGTCAATAACCGCGTGCAAGCGGCGATGGCGAAACTGCCCGAAGAAACACGGCGGCTGGGCGTTACGGTCAAGAAGCGCTCCAGCGCCATCCTGATGGCAGTTTTCATCTATTCGCCAGACGGCACGCGTGATCCGGTCTTCGTTTCCAACTACGCGCTGTTTAATGTGGTTGATGAGCTAAAGCGTGTTCCGGGGGTTGGCGAGGCGATGTTGTTCGGCGCGCGCGATTATTCGATGCGTGTCTGGTTGCGCCCGGAGCAACTGGTGCGGTTTGGCTTGTCGCCCATGGATGTGGCGAATTCAATTCGTGAGCAGAACGCGCAATATGCGGCAGGGGCGATCGGCCAGGAGCCAATGAGCCTTGATGCGCCGTTCACCTACAACATCACCACGCGAGGCCGTTACACCACGCCGGAAGAATTCGGCAACATTATTCTGCGCGCCAATTCGCAGGGCGGTGCCTTGCGTTTGCGGGATGTTGCCCGGATTGAACTGGGTGCACAGGATTATTCCCTGAACGCCACCTACGATGGCAAGACCGGTGTTGGCATCGGTATTTTTCTGGCACCTGGCGCCAATGCGATGGCGACATCGGATGAAATCAATCGGGTGTTGAAGGGCCTGGAGAAAAAATTCCCCAGCGGCCTGGTCTGGAGTATTCCCTTTGACACCTCGATGTTTGTGCGGGTGTCGATCAAGGAGGTTTTGAAGACTTTTGCCGAAGCATTGCTGCTGGTGGTTCTGGTGGTTTACCTGTTCCTCCAGAGCTGGCGGGCGACCCTGATTCCGGTGCTGGCGATCCCGGTGTCTATTATCGGTACGTTTGCCGGTCTTTATCTGATGGGTTTTTCCATCAATCTGTTGACACTGTTCGCCATGGTGTTGTCGATCGGGATCGTTGTCGATGATGCCATCGTTGTGCTGGAAAACATCGAACGCATCATGCGTGAGCAGGGCAAGAGTGCGAAGGAAGCGGCTATCCAGACAATGGAAGAAGTGGCCAGCCCGATTGTCGCTATCGTGCTGGTGTTGTGCGCAGTGTTCATTCCGGTCGGCTTTCTGGCGGGGCTTACCGGGGTGATGTATGCGCAGTTTGCCATCACCATTGCGGTGTCGGTGGTGATTTCCGGCATCGTCGCGCTGACGCTGACGCCGGCCTTGTCAGGGTTGCTGCTGGATGCTGAACATGTGAATCGCAAGCCCAATGCCTTTTTCGAGGGGTTCAATCGTCGTTTTGATCGCCTGCGCGATCGATTTGTGCGGGGATCTGGCTGGCTGATGCGGCGTGCGGCCATTGGTGTTTCGATGTTCGTCATCCTCACGGCTACCGCTGTGTTTTTGTTGTGGAAATTGCCTGGCGCGCTGGTGCCTGAAGAGGATGTCGGCTGGGTGATGGCAGCCCCCATCCTGCCGGCAGCGTCTTCGCTGGATCGTACGCGCGCAGTCAGTGACGACGTGACAAGCCTGTTGCTGCAGGAAGACACAATCAACCACGTCGTCGCGTTTACCGGCTACGATTTTCTGAGCAACTCACTGAAAACCAGCACCGGCATCATGTTTATCCCGCTGAAGGACTGGAGCGAGCGTACGCGCCCGGATCAGGACGCACGAACCATCGTTGGCTCCCTTATGGGCAAGATGATGAGTAATCGCGAGGGGTTTGTTTTTTTCCTGAACCCGCCACCGATCATGGGAATTTCTGTTACTGGCGGATTTGAGTTGTATGTCCTGCAGCATGGCGATACCGATACGGCGGCGCTGGCCGAGGTGGTCAACAAGGTTGTGGCCGAGGCGTCACAGCGCAAGGATATTTTTGCCAGTGTCCGTTCGACTATCGACGCCAGTGTGCCGCAGTATCGTGCCGACGTGGATATTGAAAAGGCGAAGGTGCTGGGTATCCGGCTGGATGAGTTGTACGCCACCTTGCAGTCGACCTTTGGTGCCTTGTACGTCAATGACTTTACGCTCGGTGGCCGCCCGTTTCGCGTCACCATTCAGGCCGATGAGCACTACCGTTCAAAACCCGAGGATCTGCGCTATATCTACGTAAAAACGGCAAACGGCAGTGCTGTCCCGGTTGAGTCGGTGGTAACGATCACCCGGGTTTCCGGCCCGGAATTGATTGAGCGCCTGAACATGTTTACCGGTGCGCGGGTGATGGGCGCGCCCTTGCCTGGGGTGAGCTCCGGTGCTGCGATAAAGGCAATGGAAGAAGCAGTACAGCACGCTGCCGGGGACAACTATTCGTTTGGCTGGACCGGTGCGGCGTATCACGAGATACGCGCCGGAAACTCTGCGCCGCTGATGTATCTGTTGGGTTTGTTGATGGTGTTTCTGATCATGGCTGCCCAGTATGAGCGCTGGGTGATGCCATTGGCGGTGATTACGGCGGTACCCTTCGCATTGTTGGGAGCTGTTATTGCCGTGTATGCGCGTAACTTTTTCGACATGGGCGCCTGGTTGTTCGGAATGACTGTCCTGAACAACCCGGGTGGCCCACCACCTCCGCAACTGGCCAACGACGTGTACTTTCAGGTGGGTATGTTGACTCTGATCGGTTTGGCCGCGAAGAACGCCATCCTGATTGTCGAGTTTGCAACGATTCGTTATCGCAACGGCATGGATGCGGCAGCCGCAGCACTCGAAGGCATGCGGTTACGTTTCCGGCCGATCATGATGACGTCAATTGCGTTCGTCTGCGGCTGTATTCCGCTGGCGCTGGCAACGGGTGCCGGTTCGGCAAGCCGTCACTCCATTGGTACGGCGGTTATCGGCGGCATGTTGGTAGCAACATTCGTCGCGACACTGTTTGTGCCGTTGTTTTATTGGTTGATCGAGCGCTGGCGCGAGCGTTTGGCGGCAAGAAGGGTGGCGCAGTGAAGATGTCATGTTGCTCGTGTGGCGTCCGGCAGTGCGTTACCGGCGGCGCAGCACTGCGATGATGGCCGGGAGGATCGACGCGAAGATGATGCCGAGCACCACCAGCGTGAAGTGATCGCGTACCAAGGGCAGATTGCCGAAAAACCAGCCGGCACCGACACAAACGCTGACCCACAGCAGTGAACCGAGCGCGCTGAAGCCGATGTAGCGCCCATAGGGCATGCGACCAACGCCGGCCACGAATGGCGCGAGTGTGCGCACGATCGGCACGAAGCGGGCGATGATCACCGTCAGTGAACCGTACTTGTTGTAGTACTGCTCGGTGCGTTCCAGCCAGGCGCGCTTGAAGAACAGCGAGTCGTCGCGTTTGAACACCCGCGGGCCGAGGGTACGGCCAGCCCAGTAATTCAGGTTATCGCCGCAGAAGGCGGCCAGCATCACCAGCAGGGCGACAAGCCAGGGGTCGAGCGCACCCGTTGCGGCCAGGGCACCAGCGGCAAACAGTAGTGAGTCGCCCGGCAGTAACGGCATGACCACAAGGCCGGTTTCGACGAATACGATGACAAACAGGATTGCGTAGATCCAGGTGCCGTACTGCTGCACCATCGTTACCAGGTGAGCGTCGATGTGCAGGATGAAGTCGATGGGCGTCATGTGGCGGTGCTCATGGTGGCGAGAATATACCAACAGATTGCAGTTCGGCGGCGCTTGCTGGCATTGTCGGGTGGATGTGGCATCTTCGGTGCCTGAAAAATTTGTGGATGCCTCTGCGACCCATGCCCTTGCCCAGTCTCTTGCCTACTGATACTCGCAGCCCAGGGATGCGCGGACTGATCGCCGCTGCCGCTTCGTTCATTGCTTTTCTGGGCTTCTGGCTGATTCAGTGGGTTGCGCAACAGAATCCGGATGCCAGGCAGTATTACGACGCAGTCATGCTCGGCAGGGTTCAGCATGGGCTTGAGGTGGCGATGATTGTAGCCGCAAGTCTGGCTGCCTATTGCTGGCGCGTGCGCGCCTCGCACACGGAAAAGCCCTGGCTGACGTTTACCCTCACCGTTTCCCTGGCGCTGGCCTACATGCTGCTCGGTGTTGCCTATGGAATCTACACAACGCCAATGGGTTTTGTGATCATGGGTGTGCTGGCGGTTGGGCTGGTGTTTTTCGATCGCCGCGCCGTGCTCGCTGGATTCGTGGTTTGTCTGATGGTGTTTCTCGGCAACGAATTGTTGATGGCGCTTGGCTGGATCGACTACGCACCGTTGTTGTCGCGCTCAATGTTTGTGGGCGACAGTACACAACTTGCCTGGTGGTGGGCTATACATCTGCGGGCGATTGTGGTTGTGGGTTTCCTGGCTTTTTTTGCCCTGCTGATGTTCCAGCTTGACCAGCTGGAGGCGCAGCGTGCCGCGCTGCAGGTGCTTGCAGTCACCGACTCGCTGACGATGGTCGCCAACCGTCGTCGCTTCAGCGAGCGGCTTGACGAGGAGGTACAGCGCCGCAGTCGCAGTGGCCGACCACTGTGTGTATTGGTGTGCGATGTCGATCACTTCAAGAGAGTCAACGACCAGTACGGGCACCACATCGGGGATCTCGTTTTACAGTATATTGCGGCGCTGCTCAGTGATAGTGTGCGCGCCAACATTGATGTGGTCGGCAGATTGGGTGGCGAGGAGTTCGGCGTGCTCCTGCCGGAAACAACGCAGGAGGCGGCACTGGAAGTGGCCGGGCGCATTCTCGAACAAATGCGTGCCCACGAGTTCAATCTTGAAGGCCATCGCTTTCGGGTGACGGTCAGTGTCGGACTGGCGGAATGCCGCAGAGGCAACGGCGAGGATGCATTGCGGCAGGCCGACGTGAATCTTTATCGGGCGAAAAGTGGGGGGCGGGATCAGATTGTCGGTTCAGCTAGCGCCTGAAGAAATCTGTGCCGCCGTCACCACCCGGTTGCGGCCGGATTCCTTTGCTGCATACAGTGCCTTGTCTGCGGCCTTGAGCAGGTCGTTGAGATCTACGACGCCGGGCGCCGGAAAGCTGGCGACGCCGAAACTTGCGGTGATCGCAATAGGATTGCCAT
>CBDDRC010000025.1:0-3919 GCA_965232985.1 uncultured bacterium | reverse complement strand
TAAAACCGTGACTGAAAAGCGCGTGGTGGAAAAGGTGCGCGAAGTGCCTGCGGAAAAGATCCCGGAAGAGATCGTGGAGCCGGTGAAACCAGTAGAAGAGGCAGTAGCCGAGCGGCCGGCGCTTCAAGTGGCGGAGCCGTTTGTGGAAGAGGCCGTGGAGGCGTCTTCACCTGCACAGGCGGTGGTCACGCCACCGAGGATTGACAACGCCGGCCACCTGAAAAATCCACCTCCCAACTATCCGCGGCTCTCCAAACGGTTGCGTGAAGAGGGGGAGGTCATTCTGGAGCTGTGGGTGCTGGTGGATGGCACGGTATCTGAGGTCGAAATCAAAACCTCCAGCGGCTACCCCAGGCTCGATAAAGCGGCATTGAATGCAGTGAAAAAATGGCGCTACACACCCGCCACCCGCGATGGCGAACCGATTGCCTATCGCTACCGGCAGCCCATTCAATTTTCGATGAAATAAACAGCTACATAAGGTTTGGAGAAAAAACGATGACAGTGGAAAACAACCCGTACGGTATTGAAGCATTGTGGCAACAGGGTGACCCGGTAATTAAAACTGTCGCCGTGATTCTACTGCTGATGTCCGTGGCTTCGTGGACGGTAATTATTGTACGTGTCATTGTTCTGTGGCGCGTCAACCGGGCGGCCAAATCCGCTGTGCAATTTTGGCATGCCCAGAGTTTCGAACAGGGCCTGAAAATGCTGGGCGGCAGCGATCGCGGTAATCTGTTTGGCTACCTGGCGGAACAAGGGTGTCAGGCGATGCAGCATCACGCTACTCACAAAGAGGACCTGCATGGGCACTTGCCACTGGCAGAGTGGTTATCCGCCAGCCTGCGCAGCGCCACTGACGAAGGGCGGGAACACTTGCAGCGCGGCCTCTCCATCCTCGCCTCGGTGGGCTCCACTGCGCCGTTTATCGGACTATTTGGTACGGTATGGGGGATATACCATGCGTTGGTGAAGATCGGCGTTTCCGGTCAGACGGGCATCGACAAAATTGCAGGCCCTGTCGGCGAGGCCCTGATTATGACCGCTTTTGGTTTGGCCGTCGCTATTCCCGCCGTGCTGAGTTATAACGCTCTGGTGCGGGGCAACAAAGGAGTGGTGAGTAAACTCAACCGCTTCGCCCACCAGTTGCATCCCTATTTCCTCGCGAGGGTTGGTCAGGCCGACAACAATCCATCAGAAAAAGGAACGCAGTAATGGCGTTTTCAGGCGAACAGGATGACGATGAGGTCATGAGCGAAATCAACATGACCCCCCTGGTGGACGTGATGCTGGTACTGTTGATTATATTCATACTCACCGTGCCGGTGCTGACGCAATCCGTTGATATTAAATTGCCACAAACCGCCAACATGGTCAACGATCAACAGCCTGAGGCCATAACAATCTCTGTAAACGCCGAGGGGCAGATATATTGGAATGAAGAACGGATCGACAAGCAAACTCTCGATCAACGCATGGTCAAATCGGCATCGCAAACTCCCCAGCCTCAGATTCGTATTCATGGTGATAAAAACGCCAGCTATGAACATGTGATTCAGGTGATGGCGGGGGCGCAGCAGGCAGGACTGACACAATTGGGGTTTGTCACGGAAGTCAGCCGGTAGGCCAGGGCATACTTCCACGGCCGCGCAGGTGGGACAATCCATACCATCGATGCGCAGGCTTTCATGCCAGTAACGGTCGGCGATCCGGGCGCCAGGCTCCAGACCTGACTGACACTAACCGCTCGGGATCGGATCGTAGTGCAGACACAAGCGCGTCGTACCGTCTTTGTCCATCACATGCGCCCCTATCCTTCGACTTCCAGAAATTCGGTCAGGCGCCCGACAGAGGTGTCGCGTTCGTCCGCTACAGTGGGTAGCACCAGAGCCAGATCAAGGGTCAATTTTTTATTCACAGGTATTTCCCGTATATTCCTTAGTCATGTTTAGAGCACTCTACTAACTCGATGCGCTTACGGTCTACTAGCCGAGTTCCAGCATAGGGCATCAGTATTAATTCTCGATGACAGCGTCGCGTTGCGAAAGGTATGCCTGGGCTTCCCGAACGTCCAGTTCTCGCGTGCTATTGCCAGCACGCAACATGAACCGCGACACCTGACCATCTAACAGGTAAACCGGCCGGTCAGCACGCTCAACAATAACCCTGCAAACCGTCTTTTCAGCAAGAACATGGAATCGACTATGAATCAACGCACAGGCATGACCGCCCAAATATTTTTTCACCGTGTCCATCAGGGCACGCTCGAATCCATCCTGATTGCCGTGTCTGAGGGTCTGGTAGTCGCGCTCAATCCCGACTATGTTGCCATTATCCTCTACCCCGATCAGTAACGTACCACCTGCATGATTCATAAAACCGGCGATGGTTTTAGCGACAACCTGCTCCAGTGCACGATTGGCTCGCTGTTGCCGAAAATCGTAGCGAAAAGACGTCTTGAATTCGATGTTTTCGCCTTCACCCCGAGCAATCAGCAAAGGCAGTTCCTCAGTAAGCTCATGCTCCAGATAACGCACCATGCGCTTCTGGCCTGATAATTTGATGTGATAGAGTCCAAATGCCAATCCCAGCATGCCGCCAATTGCGGCAAACACCAAACTCATCGGCATCAATTCGACTTTATAGGCGGTGGTCAGACGATTTATCAAAAAATCCCAGGCGCTATTTCCGGGTAGGCTCAGCTGCTGGTTAAATTCAAACCAGTACACCAGCGTTGTCAGTGGGTGTAATATTACTACACCGATAATCGCACCGATCAGGACGTGAACCATCAAAGGCCGTAAATGCCCACGAGTATCATCAATCAAAACAGATTCTCCTTTTGCTACTGGTTCGATAAGGACATGCGGCTAATTTCAACAGTAGTGGCAGAGGTAAAAAACTGACCATCAGCGACCTTCCTGCGTTTTTAACCGCAGCTCCACCCTGCCATCTGGCCGACGCATGAGTGAAAGGTCGACAGACATCTCGGCCCACCGGAAGCGATGCTGCTCTGCCTCGGAGGTAGCCGTAATAACTTCCTGGGTGTACCCGGCGGTAGCGAATCCCTGGGTGTAATACTTCAACACCGCCTCGAATGAGGCGCGTCCGCTATAGCGCGCCTCGATCGTTTTCGCGTCGCGCGAGAAATAGGTGCGCACCAGGCCAGGAAAACGTGGCACCGGGCCGATATCGACGCCACTGACATCATTAGCCGGAAGCGTCTCGCTTTCTCCCGGCAGCCACCGATCAAGCTGCTGCTTCACGCCCGGCGCCCACTGTTCCACCTCCTTCTTGAGTCCCGGCGCCGCCTGTTCAAACTGGCTGAGGGTGTCGCCGGCCAGACGTTTGCCCGCCTCGCTCATCGCCGGAGCCTCCGCCCACAGCCAGGTCAACAGCGCCATGCCGGCCCAGAACAAAAGTGCGACGAAACCGAGCGCCACCGCGGCGAGCATCAGCCAGGTGCGCGTGCGAATCGTACGCAACCTCGATGCGGCCTGCTCCAACAGGATGAATTTGTTCAAATCGTTCATATAATTACACTCCAAAAAAACAACCGTCAGAGCGCCACGCCGACGCTCACAGAAAGACCCGGGCTTTGCCCCAACCGACCATAGGGGTGTACCTTTGAATCCATCCTGGCGCAGTTATCGGCATAACCGGCGTATAAGCGCCGAAAACAAGTCGGCCCCGGTAAGCAGCTCATACAGGACAATAGCGAGGACAACATACCAGATAACAATGGCGATAAATGTGGCGCCGGCCGCCATGTCCTTGATGTGTTTTATCCTCACGTCATGGTTCGGTTGTACGTAATCGCACACGGATTCGATGGCGGTATTGAGCACCTCCGCCACCAGCATCAGGCCGGTCACGGACAGCACGAACAGAAAATGGAACAGTGTCTCGAACAGCCCCG
>CBDDRC010000024.1:0-6589 GCA_965232985.1 uncultured bacterium | reverse complement strand
CCGCAGCAGGCTGACCATTTCGAGCGCACCGGCTGCCGCCTCGGCGCCCTTGTTGCCGGCCTTGGTGCCGGCGCGCTCGATGGCCTGTTCAATGGAATCGACCGTGAGCACCCCGAAGATCACCGGCAGATCGGCATTCAGACCCACCGCCGCCAAGCCCTTCGCAGCTTCACCGGCGACATACTCGAAGTGTGCCGTGCCGCCACGGATCACCGCGCCGAGCGCAACGACCGCGTCGAACTTTTTGGTGGCGGCAACGCGCTTGACGGCAAGCGGCAGCTCCCATGCACCGGGCACGCGGAACACCGTGATGTCTTCGTCCTTGATGCCGTGGCGCCGGAGCGTATCGATGGCGCCCGCCAGCAGGCTCTCGACCACGAATGCATTGAAACGCGCAACAACCAGCGCGTAGCGGCCGGTGCAATTGCGGAAGTCGCCTTCGACGGTACGGATGGCAGTCATGTTGTCAGTCCTCTGTGGCTTCGACGTATTCGACAATCTCAAGATCGAAACCCGAGATGGCATTGAACCTGATTGGCGAGCTGAGCAGCCGCATGCGCGTCACTCCCAGCGCGCGCAGAATTTGCGAGCCGGTGCCGACGGTGCGGTACACCGCCGTGCCATCGGCGCGACGCGCGGCGGCAGTGCGGCCGGCCAGAAAATCGGCCATGCGCTCCTCGACATCGCGGGCGAGAAAATCCTGCGCCAGCAGAATCACGACGCCGGCCGGCGCGCGCGCAATCTCGCTCAAGGCCCGCTGGATGCTCCAGCCGACCCGGCCGTCACGCTTGACGCCAAGCACATCGCGCAACGGATCGATCTGATGCACACGCACGGTGGTGACTGCATCGGCACGGATCTCGCCATTCACCAGCGCCACGTGCATCGCGCCATCGACGGAATCACGGAAGGTCACCATGCGAAACATGCCATAGGCCGTCGGCAAGGCATGGTCACCGGTTTTCGTGACGGTTTGCTCATGGATGATGCGGTAATGAATCAAATCGGCAATGGTGCCGATCTTCATATTGTGTTGCTGCGCGAATTTTTCGAGATCCGGACGCCGCGCCATGGTGCCGTCTTCGTTCATGATCTCGACGATCACCGCCGCCGGCTCAAGGCCCGCCAGCCGGGCAAGATCACACCCCGCTTCGGTGTGACCGGCACGGTGCAGCACGCCGCCAGGCTGCGCGGTGAGCGGAAAGACATGCCCGGGCGAAACGATGTCGGCTGCCTTCGCATGCGGCGCCACGGCAGTCTTGATGGTGTGGGCGCGGTCGGCAGCGGAAATGCCGGTCGTCACGCCACTGGCCGCTTCAATGGAAGCCGTGAAGTTGGTGCCCAGCGCGGTGCCGTTGCGCGACACCATCGGGCCGATGTCGAGCTGCCGACAACGATCCTGGGTCAGCGTCAGACAAATCAGGCCGCGCGCATGCTTTGCCATGAAATTCACCGCCTCCGGCGAGACATGCGCAGCCGCCAGCACCAGATCGCCTTCGTTCTCGCGATCCTCGTCATCCATCAGGATCACCATGCGACCCAGACGAATGTCGTTGATCAGTTCTTCGATCGTATTCAGATTCATGCTCTTTCCCCGTTGCGGGCTCGGCCAATGCCGGGCCTATCGCAGGAATCCGTGTTCGGCGAGTTTCGCCAGGGTAACGCCCTGTGCACCCTCGGCTGCCTGGTCGCCCAGCAACAGGCGCTCAAGGTAACGCGCGATGATATCGACCTCGAGATTTACCGGCACGCCGACACGCCAATTGTCGAGCGTCGTCACGGCAAGCGTGTGCGGCACGATGTTGAGATCAAAGACTGCAGCGTCGACCGCGTTCACCGTGAGGCTGACACCATCGCAGCAGATCGAACCCTTTGCGGCGATGTATTTTGCCAGTGTCGACGGCGCCTCGATGCGAAATTGTACCGAACGCGCGTCGGTGGTGCGCGACACCACCTTGCCCACGCCATCGACGTGACCACTGACGAGATGGCCACCCAACCGCGTGCTGGGCGTGAGCGCTTTTTCGAGATTGACGCGATTGCCGACAGCCAGCTTGCCGAGCGTCGTGCACGCGAGCGTTTCGCCGGAGACGTCGGCGCGGAAACCATCGCCGGGAAACAGTGCCACCACCGTCAGACAGACGCCATTCACCGCGATCGAATCGCCCAGGGCGACATCGGCCAGATCGAGTTTGCCGGTCTGCAGCCGGAAGCTGCGGTCACCGCCGTGGTTTTCGATGGCGGCAGCGGTGCCGACAGCCTGGACTATTCCTGTAAACATGGTCCGGTGCGCATGGCCTGGGGGCGTTAAAGAGCCGGTCTGACAAGGGCGGTCATTCTAATGTCCCCGCCGAGCATGCGCACGTCCTTGAGGATCAACGGGATTTTCTCGGCCATACCGGCAATCGGCAGCGCCAGCAGCGGGCGGGCCTGTGAGCCGAGCAGAACCGGCGCGGCATACACGACCAATTCATCGACCAGCCCGGCAGCGACGAAAGCACCGGCAAGGGTTGCACCGGCCTCGACCAGCAGTTCATTCACCTCACGCAGTCCGAGCTCGGTCATCAAGGCGGCAAGCGCGATACCCGCCCCAACCACCGGCAAACCGATCACTTCCACACCCTGGGCCCGCAGCAGTTCGGCACGCCGGCCACCGGCTGGCGACGCCAGCACGCGATCCCCGGCGACCACCAGCGTCTCGCCTCCGGCTGCGGCGAACAAGGCCGCTTCCGGCGCAGCGCGCAGCTCACGATCCAGCAGCACGCGCAGCGGCTGGCGCACCCATTCATGCGCATAGATGCCGTGGCGCCAGTCATCCGGCCGCACGGTCAGCGCAGGATTGTCGGCAAGCAACGTACCGATGCCGGTGAGCACCGCACTGGAGCGGGCACGCAACCGCTGCACGTCTTCGCGCGCCTCTGCCCCGGTGATCCATTGGCTTGTACCGTCCGCCATGGCGGTACGGCCATCGAGGCTCATGGCGAGCTTCAGACGCACGAACGGCATGCCGCGGGTCATCCGCGCGATGAACCCGGGATTCAGCGCGCAGGCCTCGGATTCCAGCACCCCGACATCAACCGCAATGCCGGCGGCGCGCAATTTCGCCATGCCGTTGCCACGCACCTGCTGATTCGGATCCTGCATCGCGACGACCACGCGCGCCGGCCCTGCACTGATCAACGCATCGGCGCAAGGCCCGGTACGGCCATGATGACTGCACGGCTCCAGCGTGACGTAGACCGTGGCGCCGCCCGCGCGCTCACCGGCCATGCGCAGGGCATTTACTTCCGCGTGCGGCTCGCCGGCACGGGCATGAAAGCCCGCACCGACAATTTCCTCGCCACGCACGATCACGCAACCGACCCGCGGATTCGGATCGGTGGTGTACAGGCCCTGCGCGGCAAGTTGCAGCGCCCGGGACATAAAGGCGTGGTCGGCGGCGGTAACAGTCATGCCTGCTCGTGCCTGTGGTGAAAGCGTTTCTAACTGCCCTTTTCGAGTCGTTCGACTTCCTGGCGGAATTCGTTGATGTCCTTGAAATTACGGTAGACCGACGCAAAGCGCACGAAGGCGACATCGTCGAGTTTGCGCAACTCGTCCATCACCGCCTCGCCGAGCGACGATGATGGCAATTCGCGCTCGCCGCTGGCGCGCAATCTGGCGCAGATGTGGGTAATGGCCGCTTCCACCTGCTCAACACTCACTGGCCGCTTCTGGATAGCAAGCTGAATGCTGGCACGCAACTTGTTCTCGTCAAACGGCACGCGGGTACCGTCGCGTTTGACGATACGCGGCATCACCAGCTCAGCGGTTTCGTAAGTCGTGAAACGTTCATTGCACGCCTGACATTCGCGCCGCCGGCGCACCTGCGCCCCGTCAGCGACAAGACGTGAATCGATGACTTTGGTGTCGTCGGCGTTGCAGAACGGGCAGTGCATCGAACCTCCGCAGGCCCGGCGTCAGCCGGGCCGGACGATCAGCCGTAAACGGGAAAACGTTTGCAGATCGCCGTTACTTTCTCGCGCACGGCAGCGATGACGTTCTCGTCGTTGATGTTGTCGAGCACGTCGCAGATCCAGCCGGCAAGTTCGCCTGCTTCGGCTTCCTTGAAGCCGCGGGTGGTGATCGCCGGCGTGCCGATACGAATACCGGACGTCACGAACGGCGAGCGCGGGTCGTTCGGGACCGCATTCTTGTTGACGGTGATGTGGGCGCGGCCGAGCGCAGCGTCGGCGTCTTTGCCGGTGACGTCCTTCTTGATGAGATCCAGCAGGAACAGGTGGTTGTCGGTGCCACCGGAGACGATATCGAAACCGCGCGCCTGGAACACAGCGCACATCTTGCGCGCATTTGCCACAACCAGCTGCTGATAATCCCTGAACGCCGGCTCCATCGCTTCCTTGAAGCACACCGCCTTGGCGGCGATGACGTGCATCAGCGGGCCGCCCTGGCCGCCCGGGAACACGGCGCTGTTCAGTTTTTTCTCGATCTCTTCATTCTTCTTCGCGAGGATCAGGCCGGCACGTGGGCCGCGCAGCGTCTTGTGCGTGGTCGTGGTGGTGACATCGGCGATCCGGCACGGATTCGGGTAGATACCGGCGGCAACCAGGCCGGCGACGTGGGCCATATCCACCATCAAATACGCGCCAACCGAATCGGCGATTTCGCGAAACTTCTGCCAGTCGACCACGCGCGAGTAGGCGGAGAAACCGGCGATGACCATTTTCGGCTTGTGCTCAAGCGCCAGACGCGCCGCTTCGTCGTAATCGATTTCACCAGTAGCCGGATTCAGGCCGTACTGCACGCTGTTGTATATCTTGCCGGAGAAATTCACTTTCGCGCCGTGGGTCAGATGGCCCCCGTGCGCCAGCGACATGCCCAGCACGGTATCGCCCGGGTTCAACAGCGCCATGAATACCGCAATGTTGGCCTGCGAGCCTGCGTGCGGCTGCACGTTGGCGTAGTCGGCGCCGAACAGTTGCTTGGCGCGGTCGATCGCCAGTTGTTCCACGACATCGACGTATTCGCAGCCACCGTAGTAGCGCTTCTGCGGATAGCCCTCGGCGTACTTGTTGGTGAGCACCGAACCCTGGGCTTCCAGCACGCGCGGGCTGGTGTAATTCTCCGAGGCAATCAGCTCGATATGCGCTTCCTGGCGCGCTTTCTCGCCCTGCATGGCGTTGAACAGGTCGGCGTCGTAAGCAGCGATCGTCATGTCTTTGCTGAACATTTCTTGAACCTCGGGGGCAGGAACCTCGGGGCGTACCGGCCAGCCAGCACCGGTGCGTCGGCGGCGCGCATTCTACCGGATATGGGGGGCCCCCGGCGGGCGGCAAGCGCCCGGCCGGCCATCGATCCGGTAGAATGCGCGCCTCCCCGACGACCATGAGTGCCGGAACCCCCCGATGGCCCAGTACATCTTCACCATGCACAAGCTCGGCAAGATCGTCCCGCCGAAGCGCGAAATCCTCAAGGACATTTCCCTGTCCTTCTACCCGGGCGCCAAGATCGGCGTGCTGGGCCTGAACGGCTCGGGCAAGTCGACGCTGCTGCGCATCATGGCCGGCGTCGACAAGGAATTTACCGGCGAAGCGCGCCCGCAGGCCGACATCAAGATCGGCTACCTGCCGCAGGAACCGCAACTCGCCCCGGAAAAGACGGTGCGCGAAGTGGTCGAGGAGGCTGTTGCCGAAATCAAGAATGCGCAGGTACGCCTCGACGAGGTCTACGCCGCCTACGCCGAACCGGATGCCGATTTCGACAAGCTGTCCGCCGAGCAACAAAAACTGGAGGCCATACTCGCCACCTCCGATGCACACGCGCTCGACAACAAGCTGGAAATCGCCGCCGACGCGCTGCGCCTGCCACCGTGGGACGCAAAGATCGGCCCGCTGTCCGGCGGTGAAAAACGCCGTGTCGCGCTCTGCCGATTGCTGCTGTCGAACCCCGACATGCTGCTGCTTGATGAACCGACCAACCACCTGGACGCCGAATCGGTCGGCTGGCTCGAGCGCTTCCTGCACGAATTTCCCGGCACTGTCGTCGCCGTCACCCACGACCGCTACTTCCTCGACAATTCCTGCCAGTGGATTCTCGAACTCGACCGCGGCCGCGGTATTCCCTGGGAAGGCAATTACACCGCCTGGCTCGAACAGAAGGACGCGCGCCTCAAGCAGGAAAACAAGCAGGAAGAAGCGCACGGCAAGGCAATGGCGCGCGAACTGGAATGGGTGCGCTCCAACCCGAAGGCCCGTCAGGCCAAGTCGAAAGCACGCCTGAAGCAATACGATGAACTGGCAAGCAAGGAATTCCAGAAACGCAACGAGACCCAGGAAATCTACATCCCGCCGGGGCCGCGCCTGGGCGACCAGGTTATCGAAGTGAAGAACATCAGCAAGCACTACGGCGACCGCGTGCTGTACGAAAACCTCTCGTTCACCGTGCCACCGGGCGCCATCGTCGGCATCATCGGCCCGAACGGTGCCGGTAAAACCACGCTGTTCCGCATGATCACCGGCGAGGAAAAACCCAACAAGGGCGAGATCGTCATCGGCGACACCGTGCAGGTTGCCTACGTCGGCCAGATCCG
>CBDDRC010000023.1:0-28723 GCA_965232985.1 uncultured bacterium | reverse complement strand
GATCAGCTTGGTGTTGAATTGCAACGTATGCGCGCGGCGAAGAAGCCCTGACGGTTACAGTCGGTCACTTGGCCGGGCAGCGGGCCTGACTTAGACTCAAGGGCCGTTTTTTCCTTGTGTCACCGCAGGTTGCCGGATCTTTCATGAGTGATGTCGAGATTCCCTCGGGCTTCCCGGTGGCGGCTGACCGGCCGCTGCGCCTGCCGTACGGGTTCGCCAAGCGTCACGGGGTCGTCGTTGACAGCCTGGGCGCTGACGGCGCCCAACTCCTCCTGCGGCCGGATGCCTCGCTCACGGCGATGGCTGAGGCCCGCCGCTTCCTCGGGCGTGCTGTCCGCTTTCAGCGGATCGGTGCCGATGAATTCGCCGCCCGTCTGGGTTCGTCCTACCAATCGGACTCCCCGGATGCGATGCAGGTGGCTGAGGGTCTTGGCGAAAACATGGATCTGGCCAGCCTTGCCGACATGGTCCCGCAGACCGAAGACCTTATGGAGCAGGAAGATGACGCGCCGATCATTCGTCTGATCAACGCGCTGCTCACCGAGGCGGTGCAAGGCAACGCTTCCGACATCCACGTCGAAACTTATGAAAAACGCCTCGTAGTGCGTATGCGCGTCGATGGCGTGCTGCGCGAGGTCATCCAGCCGCGCCGTGAACTGGCACCGCTGCTGGTGTCGCGCATCAAGGTCATGGCGCGGCTCGACATCGCCGAGAAGCGCCTGCCGCAGGATGGCCGCATTTCGGTGCGCCTTGCCGGCCGCGAGGTTGATGTGCGTGTTTCGACGATGCCATCGTCGAACGGCGAGCGCGTGGTGCTGCGCCTGCTCGACAAGAAAGCTGGCCGGCTCGATTTGCCGCAACTGGGCATGGAGCCGCGTACGCTTGCCGCACTCGATGAAATCATCCACAAGCCGCACGGCATCATCCTCGTCACCGGCCCGACTGGCTCGGGGAAGACCACGACGTTGTATGCTGGCCTCGGCCGCCTGAACGATCGCTCGCGCAACATACTCACCGTCGAGGATCCGATCGAATACCAGATCGACGGCATCGGTCAGACGCAGGTGAACACCAAGGTCGAGATGACGTTTGCGCGTGGCCTGCGTGCGATCCTGCGCCAGGACCCTGACGTGGTGATGGTTGGCGAGATTCGCGACCTTGAAACAGCGGAGATTGCCGTGCAGGCATCACTCACCGGTCATCTTGTGCTGTCAACATTGCATACCAATACTGCCGTTGGCGCGGTGACGCGCCTGCATGACATGGGCGTTGAGCCGTTTCTGCTGTCGTCGTCGCTGGTCGGGGTGCTGGCCCAACGGTTGGTGCGCGTGCTGTGCGGCAATTGCAGGCAGCCGTACGCGCCGGATACCAAACAGTGTGAGCTGTTCGGTCTTGACCCGGATGCCGGCCACATTTTCCATCACGCCAAAGGTTGTCCGGACTGCAACGGGCAGGGTTATCGCGGCCGCACCGGGATCTACGAAATGGTCGTCATCGACCACGAGATGCGCGCTTTGATCCATCGCGATGCCGGCGAGCAGGAATTGGAAACGCACGCCCGCAAGTTCACGCCGGGCATTCGGCATGACGGCCTGCGCAACATCCTTTCCGGCCGCACCACGGTCGAGGAAGTGCTGCGTGTGACGCAGGAAGACTGACGTGCCGGCGTTTATCTACGAAGTACTCGACGAGAGTGGCCGCAAGCGCAGTGGCGTGCTGGAGGCTGACAGCGCCCGCCAGGTGCGCCAGCAACTGCGCGACAAGGGCTGGACGCCGCTGGTGGTGGAAGCGAGTCTCGACAAGGAGCGTCGACAGTCGGGTTACACCTTTGCACGTTCAATCAGCGCCGCTGATCTCGCTCTCATCACTCGCCAGCTTGCCACGCTCGTACACTCCGGCCTACCAGTCGAGGAGGGCCTGCGTGCAATTGCCCGCCAGAGCGAGCAACAGCGCATCAGCGCCATGGTGCTCGCCATTCGCGCCAAGGTTATTGAAGGCCACACACTGGCTTATGCGCTGGAACAGTTCCCCGGCTCGTTTCCCGAGCTGTATCGCGCCACCGTCGCGGCCGGTGAAAAGTCCGGTCATCTTGATCTGGTGCTGGAAGAGCTTGCCGACTATACCGAGCGCCGCTATGACCTGCTGCGCACGATTCGCGGCGCGCTGATTTACCCGGTGATCCTCGTATTGTTTTCGTCAGTAATCGTCACTATCCTGCTGACCGTTGCAGTGCCGAAAATCGTTGCTGTTTTTGAGCGCAACCATCAGGAATTGCCGCTCGCGACCAAAGTACTGATCAGTACCAGCCATCTGCTGCAGAGCTGGTGGCCGCTGCTGATTGCTGCGCCGGTTGTTGCCTTCTTCGTGTTTCGTGTCGCGATGAAAGAAGAAGCGGTGCGTTACCGTTTCCATGCTTTTTTGCTGCGGGCCCCGATCATACGCCGGCTCATACGCGGTGCCGACAGTGCCCGTTTTGCCAGCACGCTCAGCATTCTCACTTCCAGCGGCGTGCCGCTGATCGACGCATTGCGCATTGCCGGCCAGGTGGCCTCGAACCTTTGTATTCGCGACGCGGTCAAACGTGCGTCGATCAAGGTGCAGGAAGGCGCCAGCCTGCATCGTTCACTGGACCAGCACGGCTACTTTCCGCCGATGATGATCCAGATGATTGCCAGCGGCGAAAATTCCGGTCAGTTGGATATCATGCTGTCGCGGGCGGCCAAGGCCCAGGAGAAAGACCTGCAGGTGACGATCGCCGCTTTCCTCGCGATGTTCGGGCCGCTGATCCTCGTGCTCATGGCGGTGATCGTGTTTTCGATTGTGATCGCGATGATGTTGCCCATTATCCAGATGAACCAGATGATCGGCTGACGGCCGGGAGAAATCAGTCATGCAATGCACGCAACGCGGTTACCAGCAGGGTTTTACGCTGATTGAGATCATGGTGGTCGTGGTGATCATCGGCATTCTTGCCGCGCTGATTGCGCCGAACATCATCGGTCGTGATGATCAGGCGCGCGTTGCTGCGGCGAAGAGCGATATGCAGGCGATCAGCCAGGCACTCGACATGTTCAAGATGGACAATTTCCGTTACCCGATGACCGAGCCGGGCCTCGATGCGCTTGTCAGCCAACCGGCGGAGGCGAAGAACTGGCCGCAGGGTGGCTATCTCAAGTCGAAACCGGTTGATCCCTGGGGTAACCCCTACGTTTATCTCTCGCCTGGGGTAACCGGCATATTCGACCTCAAGTCGCTCGGTGCCGACGGCAAGGACGGCGGCGACGGCTACGACGCCGACATTGACAGCAACGATCGCTGAGTAAAGCAGCAGCAGCCCGGTACCAGCCGATGCGCCAGGGCTTGCGACAGCCCCACCTAGTGAAAGTGCGGGGATTCACGCTGCTCGAAATTCTCGTCGTGGTGGTGATCATCGGTATTCTCACGGCACTGTTGTTGCCCAATCTCAACGCTGGCGGTCGCTGGCGTGAATTGCAGCGCGAAGCGTCGACGCTGGCGGTGCGCATTCGCGTGGCGCAGGACGAGGCGATGTTGTCCGGCCGCGAATTCGGCATCGTGTTCGCCGATAACGGTTACCGCTTCGTGGCATGGGATGCGCAGAGCTCGCATTTTCGCGCCGTTCAGGCGCCCGGCCTGCGCTGGGCCGGGCGCGAATTCGATGCGGGCATCAGTATCGTCGTATCGGCCGGTGGCGATCAGCCCATCCTGGCGCTGCCCGAACCGGGTGCCGGCAAGGACACGGCGAACTCGCCGGACGACAGCAAGACGGATACACAGCCTCCGCCTGCGGCCACCGATGAAGAACTGGTCTACGCACCCTCGGTGTATGTGCTCTCAAGTGGCGAGGTCACGCCATTTACAGCAGTGTTCCGTGCCGAGGGTGAGGAGCAGTCAGTTGCATTGCAGATTGATACGCTTGGTGCGCGGGTGGACGATACGAACGGAGGCCGCAGTGATGCGCCATCGAACTGAAAAAAACACACAGGGCGCACGCGGCTTCACGTTGATCGAGGTGATGGTGGCGCTGGCGATTTTTGTCGCTCTGGCACTGGCGCTCGACAGCACCATGAGCGCGAATGTGCGTGGTGTTTCCCGCTTCGAGGAAAAAACGCTGGCCGCATGGGTCGCATCCAACAAGCTGGTCGAGCTGCAGGTTTACCAGCAGTGGCCGGAAAATGGCCGTCAGGATGATGCATCGGAATTCGCCGGTCGCGAGTGGTTCATTCAGACCGAGGTTGCCGCTGGCCCACTTCCTGATACGCGACGCGTTGATATTTCGGTGGGTCCGCAACCGGAAGGTACGATGGCCGAAAAACATCCGGTGTCGACACTGACCGCCTTGCTGGTCAAGCCGATGCAGCCTGCAACGCCGCCGCCTGTGCCAGCAGCACCGGCCGGTGGTGGCTGATGCGTTACCAGCGCGGCTTTACACTGCTTGAATTGCTCGTTGCCACGGCCATCGTCGTCGTCATCGGTGTTGGTGCAACGATGGTCTTTGGGCAGGCCGTCAATAATCGCGAGCGGGTCGGCGAGCGTGCCGGGGCGCTGGCGGAACTGCAGCGTGGCTTTCTGTTCATGCAGCGCGACTTCGAACAGGTTGTTGCGCGGCCAGCGCGCGACGAACTCGGCGACGAACAGCCCTTTCTGATGTCCACGGCCGACGGCGCCGTTGAGTTGACCCATCTGGGTTGGACAAATCCACTCGATACCCGACAGCGCGGCAGTATTCAGCGCGTGCGCTATCGGCTGGTCGACGGAAAATTATGGCGCGATTACTGGGAGCATCCTGACCGCCAGGCAGGCAGTGTACCGGTGTCATCCGTGCTGATGGAAAATGTCATCGCCTTTGATGTCCGGTTTCTCAACAAACCGATCAAGTCTGACTATCGCTGGGAGGATACCTGGCCGCTGGCCGCCGAGCGCGAACGCCAACCGCAGTACCAGCGCGCACCACTCGCCGTCAGTGTCGAGATCGAGACAAAACACTTCGGCGTATTGAAGCGATTTTTCCGCATTGTCGCCAATCCGCACGCGAGGGAAACCTGAATGCGGCCCATGCGCGGCGTTGCCCTCGTCATCGTGCTGTTGCTGCTGTCGATGACGGTACTCATTGCCGCCGAAATCATGGAGCGACTGGAGCAGGATCGCACGCGCACTGAAAACGCCCTGTTGATGGAGCAGGGCTATGCCTACCTGCTTTCGGCCGAGGCACTCGGCATGCGGGCGCTGGCCGCAGATCGCCAGGGCGACCGCCAGCGCGCTGAAGCCATCGATGCGTGCAGCGAGTCGGACTGGGCCGTGAGTATCGGGCCGATGCTGTGGGACAACGGTATTTTTGCCGTGTCGATCCAGGATCTGCAGGGCCGTTTCAATCTCAACAATCTGGTCGCAACGAAAGATGGCGAGCGTACGCTGGACCGGTTGCAGGTCGAGCGCCTGAAACGGCTGCTGCGCTTGGTCTTGCCGGATGTGAATACTGCCGATCCACTGGCTGAAGAAGCGGCCGACTGGATCGACAGCAATACGCTTGTGGATGGTCTCGGCGGCGCTGAGGATACCGAGTATGAGTCGTATCGGACGGGCAATACCCCGTTCGGCGATGTCTCGGAATTACGCGCGCTACGCTCGGCAACAGCCGCCATGTGGCGCGAAACGGATGATAAGCCCTTGTTCAGCCGGTATATTACCGCCTTGCCAGAGGGCACCCGATTGAATGTGAACACTGCGCCGCTCGAAGTCCTCCAGGCGGTCGTTCCCGGCATCAGTACCGAATTGGCCGCGACGATCGATGCCGCTCGGCAGCAGAAACCGTTTACCCAGGTGGACGAAGTGCTCGCGTTGCCGGCTTTGTCGGCGCTGACAGATACCGCGAAGCAGGAATTGAAAGCCGCGTTGGTGGTCAACAGCGAATACTTTCAGGTGAGTGCACAGGTCACCGTCGATGATCGCAACATGCGTCTGGTCAGTACGGTGTACCGTCCCTTACAGGGCGGCACACCACAAGTGGTCAGGCGTGATCTCGGGACGATGTTTTCGGCGCCGGAAGGCGCGTGCAACCCTGGCTGGGTTGCTGCCGAACAGGAGAGCGGGGGGTGAGCAAAGTCTGGCTGATACGCGTACCGGAACAACCCGGTAACGAAGCGATCTGGGAGTGGCTGGCTGCAGACAGTGCCGGGTCAAGCGTTGCGCGTGGCTCGCTGGCGCAGTGCGCCAGCGCTCTGGCGACTGGGACCGGTGCACGGCGCCAGCCGGTCATCGCGCTGTTACCGGCTGCGCGCCTGCTGGTGTCGCCGGTGAATGCTCCCGCGCGGCAACAACGGCAGTTGCAGAAAGCACTGCCGTTTCTGCTTGAGGAAAATATCGCCAGCGATATCGAGCGGTTGCACGTCGTCGCCGGACTACGACTGGACAGCACGCGCTTGCAGGTGCTCGCCATTGAGCGCGAATGGCTGGCTGCGTTACTCGGCTTGATGCAACAGGCGGGGATTGATCCCGATATCGTTACCAGCGAGGCCCTGGCATTGCCTTTACCTGCGCGCGGCATCACTGGCATGACGATGTTGCTGGACGGCGAACACAGTCTGCTTTCCAGCAGCGAAGGCCATGCGCTTGGCTTCGATGAGCGCGACGCTGCACTGGTGGCCGACACGTTACGGCTCGATGCTGCCAGCGAAGTGCGGATCCTGCTCGGCACCGCAGGTTCATCGGTTACCGCGAGCAGTGTCGAGTCGGCACTGACCGCACGCGAAGCGGCGCCGCAAGTTGCAATCGATACACAAACGCATCATCGCCTGGCGTTTGCTGCACAGGCATGCGCGGCAGCGCCGGCGCGCCTGCCGGCCAATCTTCGTCAAGGCATGTTCGCGCCTGCCGGCAGCAACTCTTTTCTTGCGCCGGGTTTCGACTGGCGCCCGCTCGCCTGGCTTGCCGCCAGTTGGGCTGTGTTGGCCCTGGGCTACCAACTGGCGGTCGGCATCAGTTATTCGCGCGCTGCCGATGATGTGCGTGCAGCGCAGGTTGCACTTTACCGGCAGGTCTTTCCGGGCAGCAGCAACGTACCCAGCCCGCGCAGGCAGATGGAAGGGCAGATCAACAGTAACGCCGGCGGTGGCACATCATTCGTGTCGCTGGTGGCGCAAACATCAGAGGCACTGGTGGCGCTCGATGCCGGCTCCGGGCGCTTTACGCCGCGCAACCTCGGCTGGGATGGCGCGCACGGGCAACTGCGCGTCGATATCGTTGCCCGCAGCCTCGATGACCTCGAACAATTACGGCAGGCGCTTCAGGCTCGTGGCCTGCTCGTCGATATCGGTGCCGGCGTGGCGCAGGATGGCGGCTACAAGGCCCGTATGAACGTGGGCATGAATTTTGGCGGGCAAGCAATGCCCGACAAAACTACCGGTTCGGGGCGCGGCAGCTGATGAAAAATCCGGTGCTCTCCTCACTTATGGCCCATCTGGTGCCACTGCGCGCCCGCTGGTATTCGCTGCCGGTGCGTGACCGGCGCGCCATTGCCATCCTGACGATTTTTTTCGTCCTGATGAGCAGCTGGTTGCTGATTGTTGCGCCGGTGCTCGCTTATGCAGAAAAGGCACGGGAAGAGGTCGCTACCACACAGGCAGACTTCGACTGGATGCAAACCAATGCAACGCGCGCGCGGCAGGCGGCAACCCGTGGTGCAGCGAGCCACCTTGCGGCGGGCCAATCGTTGTTGTCGGCAGTCAGCAGCAGCGCGAAAGCAGCCGGACTCAATCTGCAACGTTTTGATCCGGAAGGCGAACGACGCGTCCGCGTGACGCTGGAGAACGCCGTGTTTACCGATGTCATGGGCTGGCTGCTTGAACTCGAGGCTCGTTACGGTCTCGTCGTCGAGGATTTCAACGCCGATAGCCGTCCGCAGCCCGGCATCGTCAATATCCGCCTGACCCTGGGAGTTTCATCCTGATGTGCCTGCAAACATGGCTGCGTACCACTGTGATGAGCTGCGTGCTGGCATTTGCCGGTATTGGTAGCTGTGGAGCTTGGGATAACAACAAAATCTTTCAGTTACAGCCAGGCGCCGTACCGGCTGCCAGTGGTTTGGCAATCAACACGCTGCGCGTCGCGGTTGTCCGTGGCGGCGTACTGCAGCCGATACCGTTCCAGATCGACGAGTACAACACAGCCGGGCTCGTCTGGTTCCCTGCAACGCAAGTGCCCATCAATGGCAAGGAGGGTATTTTTGATGGTGCGGACCGGCTGCTGTTGCTGGCCGGCGATTTGTCGAGCGAATCATTTCCGGCATCGCTGGCGCCACCTCCTGGCTATCTGGGTGAGCTTGCCGCAACGATTCAGGGTGAAACGCGCTACCTGCAATTGATCGCGGGTGATTTTCCGCAGGCAAAGGAAGTCTACGTGCATCATGGCCTGGCTACAGGCATTACCGAAACGCCGTTCTATACATTGCGTGTTGAGCCTGGCAATGAACTCAACTGGCAATACCTGATGGTGGATAGCTGGCAGGGTGATCGCACGCGGTCGTTGGTGGATACGCTGAAAATGCGTATTTCCGGCGGGGTGTTCACTCCGCTGACGCGCCTCACGCTGGACAATGACAATCTCAGGCCGCGTCTCGTCGGCTCGCGTGCCGGCGCGATACGCTCGACGATGCAACTGGAAACCAGCGTCGTTGTTGCCGGCATCACCGTGATGAAAATGCAAGTGCAGGTGATTCGTTATCCGCGTTATTTCGAAGCGTTTACCCATGCCAGGATTCCGAAGTTGTACCGCATGGCACTGATCAACCCGGAAGTACGGGTGACAGTCGATGGCAACGACCAGCGCGGCGCCGTGGTACGCACCGCCCGTGGTGGTCCTGTGCAAGCAATCGTGGACGGCGTGCTGGACGATAACGAGCGGCAGTTGCTCGCCCGCGGGCTGAGTTCGGACGAAGACTGGCTGCTGTTCGACAGCCGCAACGGTTTTTCCATGCTGACTTTCCTCGATGTACCGGCGGAACTGCGCGGTATTCCGCTGGAGCTGGTTTACGAGGACGATTCGCGCAAAAACGACAAGCCAGAGCGCGTCAAAGGGCAACAGCCCAATCTCGGCTACGGGATTCGCGGATTCCCGCCGGGTGAAGACTTTCATTTCGGTGTCACCCTGGCCTTCGACAAGGAGCTCACCGGCATTGAGCCGCGCGGTTATGTGGCACGCTGGCGCGAAGTGCCGGCGTACACATTCCGCTCTGCTGCTCGTCCCTGATATCGCGTGATCGACATCCTGCCTGTGCTGCTCGTCTGCGCGCTGGTTGGCGCCGTTGCGGGCATGCTGGCGGGATTGCTCGGGATCGGCGGCGGCCTGGTGATCGTGCCGGCGTTGGTCTGGGTCTACACCGCGCAAGGCTTCGATGCGGCGATCATCATGCCCATGGCGGTTGCCACTTCGCTGGCCAGCATCCTCTTTACAGGCATGAGTTCGGTGCGCGCACATCAGGCTCGCGGCGCTGTGCACTGGCCTGTGGTCGGGATGCTGGCGCCGGCGCTGATGCTGGGCGCGTTTGCCGGCAGCCATCTTGCCGCAGCGATCGGCGGGTACTGGATGATGCGGCTGTTCGGAATCTTTGCCGCCCTGATCGGCCTGCGCATGCTATTGCAGCGCGCCGACACAGCAGAGGTAGATACAGCGGTCGTGCCTCCAGCCATGCAAATGCCGTATCGTCGCCGGAGCGCCGACAGCGTTGCGGGATTTGCCATCGGGGTTGCGGCTGCGGTTTTCGGCATCGGTGGCGGCTCGTTGGTGGTCCCGTACCTGAGTGCAACCGGTTTGCGGATGCAGCAGGCAGTGGCGACCTCGTCAGCCTGTGGCATCCCGATAGCCGTTGCCGGCGCCGCCGGGTTTATTGTTGCTGGCTGGAGCAACCCCCACTTGCCATCAGGCAGTGTCGGTTATGTGCATATCCCGAGTCTGACGGCGCTGGTGCTGGCGAGCATACCGATGGCCGGTATGGGTGCCGGTCTTGCGCATCGATTGCCGGCAACGGCATTGCGGCGTGGGTTTGCGATCCTGTTGTTGTTGGTCGCCGCAGACTTCTTGTTGCCGGGCGTTCGGCCATAGTGCACCGTGACAGTCCGCCGTTGAAACAAAACAGGGGAGAAGCAGCATGCGTCGGGTGGTGTTCAATCAGAAAGGTGGCGTCGGGAAGTCCAGCATCGCGGTGAATCTGGCAGCAATCAGTGCCGCACGCGGCTACAAGACGCTGCTTGTCGATCTCGACCCGCAGTGCAATGCGAGCCAGTACCTGTTGGGTGACACCGCGATGTTCTCCCCGGACGGCAAGGAACTCGAACCGAACATTGGCGGTTTCTTCGCGCAGACGCTGTCATTCAAACTGATCGAGCGCACGCCGGGCTCCTTCGTACACAAAACGCCATACGACAACCTTGATATCATCCCGTCAAACCCGGAATTACGCGAAATCGAGCATTTGCTGGAGTCCAAACACAAGATATTCAAGCTGCGCGGGGCATTAAAAGTGCTGTCGCAGCAGTACGACGCGATTTACATCGACACGCCGCCCGCGTTCAATTTCTACACCCTGTCGGCACTGATTGCCGCTGACAGTTGTCTGGTTCCCTTCGACTGCGATGCCTTCTCGCGGCGTGCCTTGTACACACTGATGGAAAACATCAAGGAAACCACACGCGATCACAATGACGAATTGCGGATTGAGGGCATCATCGTTAACCAGTTTCAGCCGCGCGCCAACCTGCCGCAGCAACTGGTCAATGAGCTGAAGGCGGAGGGCCTGCCGATCATGGCCGCCATGCTGCCCAGTTCGGTGCTGATGCGGGAGTCGCACGAGCAGGGCGTACCGGTGATCCATCTGGATGCCTCCCATAAACTCACCCTGGCCTTCGGCGCCCTGTTCGATGAGCTGGAGGCGGGGCGCCGAAGCTAAATAAGCTTGTGCGAAAGCGACAATCGGCGGCTGCCATTGTCCTTTTGCGACATTGTGATGATCGATGCCGGGTTGCTAGGGTCACAGGGTACTGGGGGGCGGGTTCTGTTCATTGGCTGCTGTTACAAACAGCCGCTGCCGCTCCACGCTGCAATCTCCGCCCTATCGTGTTTTTACCTTCAGTGCCGAGGAGTTCCAGATTATGAGTACGACCATCGTCAAACAGGCGCCCAGAGAAATTCAGTGGTATGACCAGAACGATATCGCAACGCGGCTGACCGACCAGCATATCGTCGATATTGCCGAGATTTTCCAGACGCCGCTCACCGGCCATTACAACTGGGATTACGACACGGCCAATGGCCGTATCCGCAAGCTCTACCGCCTGGGCAAGGAGCTCAACTGGGACGCCGAGATCAATATCGACTGGAGCAGGAATTTTCCGAAAACCGAGTTCCCGGTTGACCAGATGTTTAACCCGTTTATCGGGTATGAACCCTTCGAGAAAATGAGCCACGAGCAAAAACTCGATTTTTCCTGGCATAACCAGTCATGGGCGCTGTCACAATTTTTGCACGGTGAGCAGGGCGCTCTGCTGGTCGCATCGCAACTGGTCAGTTGCGCACCCACCTTCGACGCCAAACTGTACGCTTCCAGCCAGACCTTTGATGAGGCGCGCCACGTCGAAGTGTTCCACAAGTATCTGCGTGACAAAGTCCAGTTCATGTATCCGGTCAACAAACACCTGAAAGCGCTGCTGGACAAAGTACTGACCGATCCACGCTGGGACCTCAAGTTCATCGGTATGCAGATCATCATCGAAGGGCTTGCGCTTGCTGCCTTCAATACCATGAAGCTGGTGTCTCGCGATCCAGTACTGAAGGACATCGTTGAGCTGGTCACCCGGGACGAGGCCCGCCACGTCACTTTTGGGGTGAACTACCTGGAAGAGTATGTGAAGAGCCTGTCGCAGGAGGAAAAGGAAGAGCGCGCACAGTTTGCCTATGAGGCCTGCATCGTGATGCGCGAGCGCATGATCGCCACCGATGTCTTTACCCATTTTGGCTGGGAAGTGGAAGCGGCGCGCGAACGCGTGCTGGAAGCGAAGATCATGGAGCAGTTCCGCAGCCTGTTGTTTACCCGCGTCATCCCGAACCTGCGTCGCATCGGCCTGTTGACCGACCGCATCCGGCCCAAGTTTGAGGCGATCGGTATTCTGCAGTACGAAAACTGCACCGACGACGGTGTGCTCGATTGGGAGTCGCTGACGCGGCCTTTGTACGCGACAGCCTGATATCGCTGCAAGTCCCAGAAAGAGGAGGGGGCCAACAAGGCCCCCTTTTTTGTTTGCACAGCGCGTTTTTTGTGTAAGCGCACAGCCGCCATCATCGCCGGATTTCTTGCCAGGCAGATTCGTTGTGTCACCTGCACCCCTGATTCTCGCTGCCGTCATGGCCCATGGCATGGGTCAAACCATTGTGTTTGCCGTATTGGCACCGCTGGGCCGTGAGGTGGGGCTGGCGGCAATCGAAGTCGGTCTGATCATCACGCTGAGCAGCATCGTATTCTCATGGGCGAGTCCGCGCTGGGGGCGAGCCAGCGAGCGCCTCGGCCGGCGCCGTACGCTCATCATCGGTCTGCTGGGCTATACCCTGGGCACCACGTTGTTTGCCACCGGGTTTCTTGCCGGTCGCGAAGGCTGGCTTACCGGCACATCGTTGTTGGTCGTGCTGATCCTGGCGCGTATGTTCCAGTCGACTCTGATGGCAGCGGCACCGCCAGCAGCGACGGCCTACATGGCGGATATCACTAGCGTTGAACAGCGCACCACCGGCATGGGCAAACTCGGCGCGGCAAATAATGTCGGCACGATCATCGGCCCGGCGATCGGTGGTGCACTCGCCATGATCAGCCTGCTGGCCCCACTTTATGGCGCTGCGGCGATCACCCTGGTGACCGCCTTCTTTGTGTGGCGCTGGCTGCCGGAATCACCACAGGGTGCGCACGTTGCACACTTGCCGGCCACAGGAACCGCCGACGTGCCCGGCTATTTCGATCCGCGCATCTTTCCGTTTCTGGTACTCGGCGTGTCGCTGTATATCGGTTTCTCGGTGATCCAGCAAACGCTCGGCTTTTTCATTCAGGATCGTCTGCAAATCAGTGGGCGCGAGACCGCGAAATGGGTCGGCATGGCACTGATGGTGAGTGCAGCCGCATCGCTTGCGGCGCAGGCGATGGCCATTCGGTTCGACTGGCGCGCACGGCGTCTGTTGTGGGCCGGGTTGCCGGCCATGCTCGCCGGCAGTGTGGTATTGACGCTGGCGAGCGGTCCCTGGCTGGTGGCACTGGCCATGGCGCTGATCGGTTCCGGGGTTGGACTTGCGGCACCGGGCTACACCGCTGCGGCGAGCATGGCTGTCAGTGCGCGCGAGCAAGGTGCGGTGGCAGGGCTTCTCGCCGCAGCGCCGGCGCTCGGTTACATTGTCGGGCCGCTGACCGGCACAGCGCTGTACCAGTTGCACCCGCACGCGCCGCACCTGTTCGTTGCGGTATTATTTATCCCCTTGCTGTTGTACCTGAAACACCTCGATCGACGACTGCCATGAACACACATGCCGATGTGGACGACAATGCAGACGGCAACGCAAAAAATAATGCCCTTCGACAAGGTGGGTGATCGCGTCCGCGCCAAGGCGAAGCACAAAAGAAACGCCGTTGATTGATGATCGCCCGCGAAATTCCCGCACAGGACATGACATGCCACGCGTCCCCGAAAATATCCTCGCTTTCACGCCGCCGTCACCCAAATTACTTGAGCTTGCCTTGTGGCCGTTGACCCGCTGGTTCGATCCACAGTTCTTTGGCCTCGAAAACGTCGATCCCGCAACACCATCCTTGTACGTTGGCAATCACACCATCTTCGGCATCATCGACTCGCCTTTGATGTTCAGCGGGCTTTACACGAAAACCGGCGTTTACCTGCGCAGCCTCGGCGATCACTACCATTTCCGGGTGCCGGTATGGGGCGACGTACTGATCAAGTACGGCTCGGTGCCCGGTACGCCAGAAAACTGCCACAGACTGATGGCAGCGCGCAGGAACGTGCTGGTGTTCCCCGGCGGGGCGCGTGAAGTGGCCAAACGCAAGGGTGAGGAGAACCGGCTGACCTGGAAAAATCGCACCGGCTTTGCGCGCATGGCCATCGAACACCAGTATCCGATCGTGCCGTTTGCCTCGCTTGGTGCCGACGACATGTACACGATTCTCTACGATGCCGACGACTTCAAGAAATCCTGGCTGGGCCATCGTCTGCTCGGCAACAAAAAACTGGCGAGCCTGTTGCGTGATGGCGATCTGATCATGCCGTTCGTGCGCGGGCTCGGTTTGAGCCCGATCCCGCGGCCTGAGCGCTTTTACTTCCTGTTTGGCGAGCCGATCTCCACCGCGCCGTTTGCCGGCCAGGCCGACAGCAAGAGCGCACAGTGGGAATTGCGCGAGCAGGTAGCGGACGCAATTGACCGGATGATGGCAGAGCTCAAAGCGTATCGTGAAATAGACAGGTTACCGCGCTGGCGGCAGTTGCTGACGCAGCAGCGCAAGGCCTGATCAGAATCCCATCCGCTTGCGCTCAAGCCGGCGGATAAATTCTTCCAGAATGATCCGGTAAAGATCCTCGCCGAGGTAAGCATCTTCAATGCCGAAGTCGATGTTCGGATTGTCATTCACCTCGATCACGGCGACCTTGTTCTCGGCTTGTTTCACATCGACGCCATAAAGCCCGTGACCGATCAGGTTGGCCGCTTTTACTGCAGCGCGGATCACCTGTGCCGGCGCATCGCGCACCGGCATGGTCCGCGAGCCGCCGCTGACAGTTTTTCCTGAGGGTTCATGGCTGTAAATCTGCCAGTGGCCGCGCGCCATCTGGTACTGGCAGGCAAAGATCGGCCGCTGGTTCAGTATGCCAATGCGCCAGTCGTACTCGGTGTAGAAGAATTCCTGCGCCAACAGCAGCGACGATTGCTTGAACAGCAGGTCGGCCTGGTCCATCAGTTCCTGCTGACTGTTCACCTTGACGATGCCACGCGAGAACGATCCATCCGGAATTTTTAGCACCAGCGGGAAGCCGAGTTCCGTGCCGAGCGCCTCGAGGTCCTTGCGTCGGTCACGACTGATGATCACCGTTTTTGGAATCGGCACAGCGTTGGCCTTCAACAAATCAGCAAGATAAACCTTGTTGGTGCATTTAAGGATGGAATCCGGATCGTCGATGACGACCATATCCTCGCTCTCGGCTTTCTTGGCAAAGCGATAGGTGTGGTTGCCGATTGCGGTTGTCTCGCGGATAAACAGCGCATCGTACTCGGCAAGGCGCGCGAAATCCTTCTTCTCGACGAGGTCGATGTCCATCCCGAGCGAGCGGCCGACGCGAATAAAGGTGGCGATCGCCTTCGGGTCAGAAGGCGGCATCACTTCCTCGCGGTTAACGAGCATAGCGAGGTCATAGCGGTATTTCTTGCGCGACCGCGGTTTGCGCCAGATCTTGCGCGAGAACTGGTTCATTGCTTCAGCGAAGCGGTCTTCTTCCGGATCACTCAGACTGTTCAGGGCGCCGGACTTGATCGACTCGACCAGCCAGACATCGGTCTTCTTGAATTCGACGATCAGGATGGGGCAGGGGTATTGCTCGAACAGTTGCCGGGCGAAATCTTCCAGCGGCTCAAAATCCGTCTGACCGAAGAACAACTTGAGCGTGAAGTGATGGTTCTCCTGGCTTTCCTTCGCGAGCGTCTTGTTCAGGTTTTCGTTCAGATCCTCGATGTCGAGGCTGTAAATGCTTTTGTTGCGCAGATCGTTGATGGTGCGCACCGACGGAATCACCCGCTGATCGCGCGCCTCGGCAAGCAGCGAGCAGTAGTACCCGTTGGACAGATAGCGATAGCTGCGGCAGAGGTTGATGACTTGAGTGCGCGAGGCATCGTAGGTGCCGCTACGAGCAAGATAATCCTGAACGGTGATCAGATCTTCGCTGGGGTAGTACGAAGTCCAGTCCTGGACGTTGTCCACCACGATGATGAGTTTTGACATGAGCCCCGGTGGTGTGTGGACGATTCCCGCCGGCTGTTGCGCTGGCGTGGCCCGCTGCGTGATCCGGCTGCCGGGCGGTGCGTAATGGTGGGGCAATGACGGGTGGTCGACAAGGTGGGCAATGGCTTAGCCTTGGCCGCAATTAGCAAATCGTGCCTCCTGTTTCATGCTGCCCACGCCTGCCGTCGATCTGGACATCACCGTCTTTCCTGCCGACTACGCCGCGGCACGGGCCGGATTCCTCGCGGCTGCCCGTGCTGTCGGCGCTGTGTCTGAATCGTTCCTGCACCCGTTGCGCGGGCCCGCCGGCGAAACCCTGGCGACCGACATTGCCTGGGTCGGGCCGCGCGGGGCCTCACGTCTGCTGGTGACGCAATCGGCGCTGCACGGCGTCGAGGGCTTTGCCGGCGCAGCGGCGCAGCGCGATTTCCTGCGGTACTGCCCGGCGACTGCGTTGCCGCCGGATGTCGCCATCCTGCATATCCATGCGCTCAACCCCTGGGGTTTCGCGTGGTTGCGGCGCACCAACGAGGAGGGCGTCGATCTCAATCGCAATTTTGTCGATTTCGACGCGCCCTTGCCGGCGAACGCGGGCTATGACGCGCTCGCCGACATCCTGCTGCCGCATTCGTCGACTGCCGAAGCGCTGGCACAGGCCGACTTGCTGCTCGCGGAATATGTCCGCACTCATGGCCGCGACGCCTTCGAGCGGGCGGTTACCGGCGGCCAATACCGGCACCCGACGGGCCTGTTTTTCGGTGGCCATGCGTCAACCTGGTCGCAGCGGTTGTTGCAGGATCTGCTGACCCGTTATGCCCTGCGTGATCGCGCGCTGGTGACGATTGTCGATGTCCATACCGGTCTTGGCCCGTTCGGTTACGGTGAAGTGATCTGCGACCATCCGCCAGCGAGTTACGGCGTTGCACTGGCACACCGGTTTTTCGGCGCCTCGGTGACCGAGCCGGCGCTGGGCACCTCGACCTCGGTCCCTAAAACAGGGCTCCTTGATTACCTTTGGCATCGCGAACTGCCTGAGCGCTGCTGTTGCGTGACGCTGGAATTCGGCACCTGGCCACTTGCGCGCATGTTCCCGGTGCTGCGGGCAGACCAGCTGCTGCACCGCTGCGCACCACCCGCCTGGCAGGCGGCGGACACACAGCGCATCAAGGCGGACATGCGCCATCATTTCTACCCGGCGAGCCCCGACTGGCAACAGCTGGTGTTGTTCCGCAGCCGCCAGGTTTTTCTGCAGGCGCTGGCAGGGCTGGGCGCGGCATGAAGAAGGCGGATGCTGATGTGGCGGCAGCGCACCCGTTCCGGCAAGGCAATTTCATCATGCGGACAGCAACGATGGCCGACCTCGACGCACTCGTCGCGCTGGAAGAACGCTGTTTCAGCACCGATCAACTCTCACGGCGCAATTTCGCCTGGATGATTTGCAGGGGGCACAGCGTCCTGTGGGTGGCCGTGGCTGGCGATGTGCTGGCCGGTTATGTCCTGGTGCTGTTCCGCACCGGAACCTCTCAAGGCCGAATTTATTCGTTGGCAGTGAACCCGGATTTTCGCGGCCAGCGAATCGGCGATGCCTTGTTGCAGGCAGCCGAATCCGCAGCACGGGCCGCCGGCTGTGCCGGGATGCGTCTTGAAGTACGGCCCGACAACGCCGCGGCGATCCGCCTGTACGAAAAGCATGGCTATCGGCAGTTTGGCGTTTACCGCCAGTTCTACGAGGACGGCACCGATGCACTGCGGTTCGGGAAGCGCATTCTGCTGTCGATGGCGTTGGGGAGCGGCACTTAAGGCGCAGGCCTTAATTTGCGCATAATGTATATTATGTTAAATATGCGAGATGGCTGTGCCATGCAGTCGGACCTTTGCTAGGCTCTCCCATTTCGCCTGCCAAGAGTCCCCTATACCCGCCATGAGCAAGACCGGCTCGCTGATCACCAACATGCAGAAGTACGCCACCCGGCCCGAATGGGAGCCATTGTTCGGGGTGGTCATCCGTGAGCACATGGAAAACGCCGCCGACGCCATAGGCATGGAGCCCCCTGACATCGGCGAGATCGTCGGCGACCAGTCCGGCGAGTTCATCGCCACCGTCTTCGAGGACTTCGCCACCCGGCGACGGGTCGATGGAAGTTGCATGGCAGCCGACTACCTGAAACGCGCCGGCTGGCGCGAAAACGGCTATGCCCGCAAGTACCTCGAGGCGCTGATCGACAGTCGCCTGCGCCTCTACGAGGTCACCGATGTCGCGCCGGGCAAGGGGCTCACCCTGCGCCCGCTCGACGTGGCCAAGGGCACAACCGAAGAACCCGTGGCCGTCCACGAGAAGTCTGGTAGCCAGCACCTTTCGCGCTGGAACGTCATTTCTGCCCGGATCCTGCGCGTGCAGGAGGAGTACGTGCTGGCCGGCGGCGTTCTTCCCGTGCGCCCCGATCAGACCAAGGAACTGCTCAAGGCATACGCCCGCCTTCGCAAAGACGACAGCAGCAGCGACCCGATGCCCTCCCTGTGCACCACCGCCTGGGTCGCCTGGCTGCACGCGGGCCAGAGCGCACCGCGCCCGCAGGTCGTCAATCGTGATGGCGACGAACTCCTCATGAGCAAGAGCCGGCTGCCGTTGCTGGCGCGCGCCGATGAAATCGCCGCGATCATGAACACCCTCCCGAACTGGGAACCTGCCTCGGATCACCACTTGCGCTGGGTGTGGCTCGCCACCGGCGAAGCACCAGCAGCAAAACCGAAATCGCGCAAGAAATCACAGCCGGTGAGCCCGGCCGGAACGCTACTTGGCGAGGCTGTGCTCGAGCGCAAGCATCTCGTGTTCACCACGAATTCGCGTCAGCGCATGGAGCGCGGCTTGCTGATGCTTCAGCAGACACTGGGCGGCAAGATCGGGCCGGCACTGACCAGCTACGAGCAAATGGATCTCGACGCGATGCCGGTACCCGGTGGTCCCGCCACATCGGAATTGCCATCGCCTGATGAACAGCACGGCATGATCCTCGCCATTCTCGACCGCCACTACCGCGAAACCATGCGCATGCCGATTCCGGCGCTCGGCAACAAGACGCCGGCGCAGGCGGTGAAAACCAAGGCCGGTCGCATCAAGGTCATCGCCTGGCTGAAGGATCTCGAACGCAGCACGGCGCAAGACGCCACGCAGCGAGGCATGCCTGCTTATGACTTCGGGTGGATGTGGGAAGAGCTGGGTTTGCGCGAAGAGCGGTGAGGCGGCGACGCCTTGGTGGCGCGCGTGCACTGGACGACCGATGCCCTCAACCTCTACGAGCCGCACCGCTGGATCAGTGGCTCGCCGAGTACAACCATCAGCGAACGCATCAGGGAAAGATGTGCTGTGGCAGGACTCCAATGGAGACCTTCAACGACGGAAAGAATATCTGGACGGAAAAGAAGATCGCGTAATTTGATCTGACAGGCACCACCTGAAAAACGAGGTAACTATCAGATCGGGTCTGAACTTCTACAGGTGATCGGTGAGGCAGGCATCCCCCGATGACTGCCCCGATGCTCGTCTACCTGCCCAACGATGCCGATCTGTCGTTCCGCCGAACATCACATCAGAGCCGGCCGGTTATTGGCGAGCCATTTTCGCACCGCCGCCAACAGGGATGTCGCCTCGGAAAAACAGGTATTGGCCATGCCGTCGCTGACGATATCGCCCGAATAATCGATCAAGTTGCGTTGTTTTCTCAGCTTGTCGAGCAACACCATTGTCGACACGTCCAGGCCGATTGTTTTCGGCAGGCTCTGGATCATGGTCTGGTGATGACCCGGCTTACTTGTCGGCGTGCGATAACCATTGGCCTGCAACGCCGCGTTGGCCGCTTGCAAGATGGCTTTATAGGCCATATCGAAACGACCCACCGCGCTCAAACCTGATAATTGCGCATCGAGCAGGCTGCGTTCCGCCGCATCCAGCAAACGCCGCACCGAATCACGATCTGGCCTGATCGTTTCCAGCGTATTTCCGACGAGATTATCCAAGGTCATCCTGACCACCTATGACGAACAGTTTTTGACTGGCGAGTACATCCTGCACGAACGAGCTGCCATTCTGCACCAGCAGCTGCCATTCCTTTGGGCTGTATACCTTCGGGTTTATTTCGCGTCCAAGTGTAGCCTGCACGGGATACAGAAGTTGGATGAGCTCGCCGAAGTCGACGCTCCCCACGATCATCAAATCTATATCGCTGAACGCCCCCGCTTTGCCGCTGGCGACGGAGCCAAACACGAATGCAACGTCGATTTTCTCCGCAAGCGGTATCAGCGCCTCTGCGAGCACATCCACCATGCCGAAGGTCTTTCGCAAAATGCTGGCGAGTTCTTCGAATACCGGACAGTCCCTGTTGGCCGTGTACTGCACCTGGTTGCCGACTCGCTCCTTGAGCAACAGACCAGCCTCCGCGAGTTTGCTGAGTTCGCGGCTCAGGGTGCCGGTGACGGTGCCCGTCAGCCGGGCGATCTCGCGCACGTGATAGCGCTGATCCGGGTGCAGGAGCAGAAGGCCCAGCACGCGGCGGCGGTAGTCGGTGAAGAGGACAGAGGCCAGGGACATTTGGGATCCGGGGGGGGGGCTATTTTGATGCTTTAAAGGCACCATTTGGTGCTTTTTAGGCACCGATGTCAAGCGCTCAGCGGCCCAGCCCGGTCTTTCGCACCCCACACGAAGGAACCCGCCTTTCGGCGGGTTCTTCGTCTCACCTCTTCCGCATCAATTCCCATACGGACTGTTCGACGTCTGCGTCGCCGACGGCTTCGGCTTCGCCGGCGCAATGATCTGCGTCTGCGTCGCCTCGGCGGCCGTCGACGGGTACATCACCACCTGGATCTGCGACGGGTACTGGTAGATCGAGCCCGAACTGAAGTCGATCAGGCACGAGATCGTGCACAGGTCCCAGAGGAAGAAGTTGGCGACAGCCCAGCCGACCTGGGTCGATTTCTCCGCCGCACATCCCGGAGAGGCCGGATCACAGTTGGCGCCGAGGCTGCGACAAGCCTTGTCGCACCAGCGCCTTATCCTGTCCGCACTCACTAACAGGCAGCGCCACCCCCATGCCCCTCGACCTCTCCACCACCCTCGTCATCGGCATCTCCGCCACCGCCCTCTTCGATCTCCGCGAAGCGCAGGCCTTTTTCGAGACCCGCAAGCTCGAGAGCCCGCTCACCGCCATCGCCGACTACCGCGCCTTCATGCGCGCCCGCGAGCAGGAGCCACTCGCCGACGGCACCGGCATGCCGCTGATCCGCGCCCTGCTCGCGCTGAACCGGCTGGAGCCGAGTCTTGATTCTCCGCTAGTCGAAGTCGTTGTTATGTCGCGCAACAGCCCGGAGACGGGCATGCAGGTGTTCAACAACATCCGTCGCCTGGGGCTGCCGATCACGCGCCATGCGTTTACCGGCGGCGAGTCGGTGGTCGATTACCTGGAAGCATTCGATGTCGACCTGTTCCTGACCACCAGCGTGGATGACGCGCAGCGGGTGAGCGACGAAGGCCACCGGCCGGTCGCGATTGTCCGCGCGCCACCCGGCGATGCCGCGAAGATTCCCGAGGGCCAAGTGCGCATTGCGTTTGATGGCGACGCGGTGCTGTTCAGCGAAAGCAGCGAACTGGTCTACAAGACCGAGGGCCTGCCGGCGTTCCAGCGCAACGAGGACGCGCAGCGCGACACCCCCATGGAGGAAGGCCCCTATGCGGTGTTCCTGAAGAAGCTCGCGCATCTGCAGGCGCGGCTGGCGGCGCACTGCCCAACCGGGTCCGAGTCGTCGCCGGTGCGGATCGCGATCGTCACTGCGCGCAGTGCCCCCGCTGAAATGCGCGTGCTGAATACTCTTCGCCACTGGGGCGTGCAGATCGATGTGATCTTTTTTCTCGGCGGTGTCGGCAAGGATCGCGTGCTGAAGGCATTCCGGCCACACATCTTCTTCGATGACCAGGACGTGCACCTGGATGCCGTGGAGAAAGCAGTGTCGTCAGGGAAGGTGCCGTATCGGACGGGGTCGGGGTTGAAGTAAAGGGGCCTTGCGGCCGCCTGGCCCCCGGGGCCTTGCATATTCACCACTTGGTGGCGAATATATCGCCATGTACACACGACATCTCTACCACGCCCTCCAGAGCGCCCTCGGCGACACCCGGGTGGTGCTCCTCAATGGCGCCCGGCAAACGGGCAAGAGCACGCTGGCGCGGCAGGTCGCCGAGGAACGCGGCGGCCAGTACCTGACGCTGGACGACCCGGCCACGCGCGCGCTGGCCACAGCCGATCCCGGCGCTCTGATCGAGACCGGGGCGGCCTTCACCGTGATCGATGAAGTCCAGTGCGCACCGGCGCTGTTCCCCGCCATCAAGCGTGCCGTCGATACCGACCCCCGACCCGGTCGCTTCCTGCTGACCGGGTCGGCCAACGTCTTTCTCGTACCGAAACTCGCCGAATCGCTGGCCGGCCGCATGGAAATCCTGCCGCTGCATCCGCTCTCGCAGGCGGAAATGGGCGACAGCGATTCGAACATCGTGGACCGGCTGTTTGACGCACACGGTTGGCGCACCGTGACGCTGCCGATCAACCGCATTGATGTCGCCAACCGCATCGTGGCCGGCGGCTTCCCGGAAGCCGTCACGCGCTCGCCGGGTGAACGCCGCGATGCCTGGTTCCGCAGTTACGTCGCGAGCATCCTCCAGCGCGACATACGCGATCTCGCCCACATCGAGGGGCTGACCGACATGCCGCGCCTGCTGAGCCTGCTGGCCGCACGCCCTTCGGCGCTAATGAACATGTCGGAAGTCTCGCGCGCATCCGGCATTCCGCACTCGACGCTGCGACGCTACCTGTCGCTGCTCGAGGCGACGTTCCTGCTGCAACCCTTGCCCGCCTGGTCGACCAACATCGGCAAGCGGTTGGTGAAGTCCCCGAAGATTCATCTGCTCGATACCGGGCTCACTGCACACCTCGCCGGGCTCACCGATACCGATGCGTTGACGCGCGCGCCGGCGCTCGGGCCGATGCTGGAATCGTTCGTTGTGCAGGAGATCCGCAAGCATCTGGCATGGAGCCGGCAGCAGGCGACAGCTTGGCACTATCGCAGCGCGGCGGGCCAGGAAGTCGACCTTGTACTGGAAGCACCCGGTCAACGCATTGTCGGCGTCGAGATCAAGGCCACCGCGAATATCAGTGCAGGCGATTTCAGCGGCTTGCGCGCGCTAGCCGATACCGGCGGCGAAAAGTTCGTCTGCGGCGTGCTGTTTTATCTCGGGGAAAATGTCCTGCCGTTTGGCAACAAGTTGTGGGCGGTTCCGGTTTCCGCGTTTTGGCAACAGCCGGCAAGTCAGGACCGGATCGGAATCCGTCGGAAACCAAGGCCGCCTGGAAGCCTTGATTTTGCTGGATTTCAGACATGAAACAGGCGCCTTGCGGCGCCTGTTTCATTCGAGAAATGGTGGAGCTAATCGGGATCGAACCGATGACCTCTTGCATGCCATGCAAGCGCTCTCCCAGCTGAGCTATAGCCCCACATACTGAGGGCGCGGATTATGGGAAGCCCCCCCGGGGCTGTCAACCCTCCGGTTCGTTTTCCCCGCCACCACCGAGCGTCCGGTACTCCCTCTCCCACTCTTTGGCCTGCTTTTTCGAGACGCCACCCAGTACGTCGAGCGCGTGGCGCAAGCGGGCACGGGTCATGTCGGAGCCGAGCACGGCCATGCTGTCGAGCACCGAGAAGGAATTTGCGCTGCCGGCGACGGCCACGAATACCGGGGCGAGGAAATCGCGCATCTTGATGCCCATCGCGGCGGCGAGTGCCGTCACTTCCGCACTGACCTCGTCCTTGCCCCAGCGCCGCATCGTCTCGAAGCGCCAGGTAGCGAACTGCAGCACCTTCAGCACCTGCTCCTCGGTGAGCGACTTGTGCACGAACTGGCCGCGCTCGAGTTTCGGCATGCCCGAGACCATGAACGCAGCGAGCGGCGCGGCATCCGACAGCACTTCGGTGCGCCCCTGGATGTGCGCTACCAGCGGCGCGAAGTACTGGTCGTTGAACGCCCAGTCCTTGAGGCGCGCGACGAACTCGGCCGGCGGCAGTTCGCGCATCCACAACCCGTTCAGCCAGCGCAGTTTCTCGACATCGAACACCGGGCCGCCCAGCGACACCCGCTTGAGATCGAAATTCTTCACCATCTCGTCGAAGTTGAACTTCTCGCGCTCATCCGGCATCGACCAGCCCATGCGGCCGAGGTAGTTCAGCATCGCTTCCGGCAGGAAACCCATGCGCCGGTAGTAGTTAATGCTGGTCGGGTTCTTGCGCTTGCTGAGCTTGGACTTGTCCGGGTTGCGCAACAGCGGCAGGTGGCACAGTACCGGCATCTGCCAGCCGAAGTACGCGTACAGCAGCTTGTGCTTGGGCGCCGAGCTGATCCACTCCTCGCCACGCAGCACGTGGGTGATCTGCATCAGGTGGTCGTCGACGACATTGGCGAGGTGGTAGGTCGGCATGCCGTCGGCCTTCATCAGCACCTGCATGTCGACCTGTTCCCAGGGGATTTCGATTTTCCCGCGCAACATGTCGTCGATTGCGCAGATGGCGCCCTCGCCCGCCATGATGCCCGGACGCGGTACTTTCATGCGCACCACGTGCGCTTCGCCAGCGGCAACACGCTGCGCGACGTCAGCGCTGGCAAGGTGCGCACAATGGCCGTCATAACCCGGTGTTTTTTGTGCGGCAGTCTGTTCGGCGCGCAGCGTGTCGAGGCGCTCCTTGCTGCAGAAGCAGCGGAAGGCGTGGCCTTTGTCGAGCAGAATCTGCGTGTGCGCCTTGTAGATCTCGCCACGCTCGCTCTGCCGGTACGGGCCATGCGGGCCGCCGACGTCCGGGCCCTCGTCCCACTCGAGGCCCAGCCAACGCAGCGAGTCGAGAATCATCTGCTCGGACTCGGGCGTCGAGCGCACCAGATCGGTGTCCTCGATACGCAGCAGGAACTGGCCGCCTTGGGCGCGGGCGAAGGCAAGGTTGAACAGCGCGACGTAGGCAGTGCCGACGTGAGGATCGCCGGTAGGCGACGGAGCAATACGGGTGCGGACGGTCATGGTCTGGGAGGATCCGGGGCGTGAGGCGGCGGATTATAACCGTCGCCATGATGGTTTCCCGCGCGTTGACCAGCCTTGCGCACCGCGTATAGTGCCTCGCCATGACGACGTCACCCTGGCGGCTGTCGGTCGCACCGATGATGGACTGGATGCTACTGAAATTTTTTCTTGCGCTAATTCATCGCGTTACGAGCAAAAATCACGCGCGCGTAGCAACGATGTAGCAACGAGCTGTTTTTCAATGACCGACTGAAAATGCTGCAGCCGCGAAAACACCGCGCAGAATGAGCGCGCCGGCATCAGTGGCGCTCGCAATTATCAAGATCTCCACGCTGCTCAACACGTCGACGATACCGCCACGGCCATGACTGCGCCCATGCAGCCTGGGCGGCAGATGCCGGCGTCACCACCTTCCTCACCACGGACACCTGCCGGCGCCATCGCCAGCTCCTACCGGCCGCTGCAGATCAAACCAATCGAGCCTTTTCCAACCCCGGACCCGCGACAGGTCGAAACCCTCGCAGCGTTGCAGCCACATGACGACATGCGCACGAGGGCCTTTTCAGAAAGCGCGCCGGAAAAGTGTTATTTCCGTTATGAAAGTCTAAAAGATATACTAACTTATTGTTTATAAAGGAATAATCAGATAACTAAAAGTGTAGTAAAAACCGTAGCAAAACCGTTATGCATAACGGTAAGCCACTGTTATGCGTAAGGTTATTGTATATCTAATAAAATCAATAACTTATATTTCCATAACACTTTCTGCTACGGTCTGACTACACTTTCTTGTTATGCACTTCCTCTTGACAAATCAAAGAGTTACGTACGAAAAAAAGCCGCATAACGGAAATAACACTTTTCCGACGCGCTTTCTGGAAAGGGGGGTAGAGGGTCGCCCTCGCAGACCACTCATCCAGCACGCTGATCTGCATCTAACCGCCTGTTTCTGAAGAACTTTTACATGCTGAACGATGGCTACGCCGCCCCAGCAGTGGCGTGGCTTTGGCCGTCCTGTGACACCTGCACGAGAAGCGACCCTCGAAGCCGGCAGGCGTGGCGGGGGGACGACCGCGCGCTGGCGCTGCACGCCAGCTGGCCCGCCCTGCGGCCCAGTCCGCTGCCACACGCCGATCCGGGCCGCGATGCGGGTTGGCCGCTCCAGCGGCGGCGCCCGCGCCTGCGCCCAACCAACGGGCAAAAAAAAGCCGCCCGGGTGGGCGGCTCGAGGTGCGGTAGAGGTTGCCTAGAAGAGGCCGCCCAAGAGTTCTGGCTGCCAGTTCATGACCAGCAGTTCGTGGCCTACCTTGGCCTGGCTGGCACCGCCGACGGTGTACGTCAGCTGCAGCTGCTCGATGTGGAGCCCATCGAACGCACGGCGCATATCGGGGTGGTCGTTGATCGACAGCATCGCCTTGCCCTTCATGGTGCGCATGGCATGGGCCAGGAGTTCGTACTGCTCGATGCCGAAAGGCACACCGTAACCCTCAACCTGCCAATACGGCGGATCCATGTAGAAAAACGTGTGCTCGCGATCGTATTTCTCTACGCATCGCAGCCACGCCAGGTTCTCAACTGTAGTGCCAGATAGCCGGAGATGCGCTGCGCTCAAGCGCTTGTCAACGCCGACTGAAAACTGACCCCCTTTGGGTCTGAAACGCCGATTGAAAATTGACCCTCTGGGCCGCTGGGTTATTACGCGGTAACGGGTTTCTTCGGTGTGGCACCTGCCTTGCGCTTGCCCTTGAGTCGGTAGCTTTCGCCGCTGATCTGAACGATATGCGCGTGATGGAGCAGCCGGTCGAGCATGGCTGCGGTGAGGGTCTGGTCGTCGGCGAAGGCGGTGGCCCACTGCGTGAACGGCAAGTTGCTGGTGAGGATCATGCTGCCGCGCTCGTAGCGTTTGGCGACGACGTTGAAGAACAGGTTTGCCTCGTCACGCCCGAACGGCAGGTAGCCGATTTCATCGACGATCAGCAGTTTCGGTCCGAGGATGGCGCGGTTGAGATACTGCTTGAGCCGTCCCTGCTGGTGCGCCGTGCCCAACTGGAGCATGAGATCGGCGGCGGTGACGAAGCGGGTTTTGATGCCGGCCATGACGGCACGATAGGCGAGCGCCACGGCGAGGTGGCTTTTGCCGACGCCGCTGGGGCCGAGCAGGACGATGTTCTCGGCGCGTTCGATGAACGTGAGGCCGGCAAGTTCCTGGACCTGAGCGCGTGGCGCGCCGGTGGCAAAGTTGAAGTCGTATTGCTCCATCGTCTTGATGGCAGGCAGTGTCGCGAGTTTGAGCAACGTGGCGCGCGTGCGTTCGTTGCGCGCATTGCTCTCGCTGATGAGCAACTGCTCCAGGAAGTCGGCGAGCGTGGCATCCTGTTCCACGGCGCGGGCGGCAAGTCCCGGCCAATCGGCAGCGATTTTCTCCAGCTTCAACGTGGTGCACAGTTGGCGGATACGTTCGTGCTGCAGGTTCATGATGCGGCCCTCAGCAACTGGTCATAGACCGCCAGCGGATGCTGGAAACTCTCGATGGGCAGTGCGATACCGCGTGGACGCACGGCTCTGGCCGGCAACGGGATGCTGGCCTCCGGCAGCGGCAGAAAGTGGTGTTGTTCCTTGGCCAGCCGCACCACGGGTTGCTCCTGCGTGGTGGCGTGAATGCGCTGGTTCGCCACGTCATGGAGCCAACGACCGACATGGGCATTGGCGGTCAAGACGTCGAGCAGCAGGCGTGCGCTCTTGAGTGTCGCCGCCAGCGGCGTGACGAAGCTCTCCTTGAGATAGCGGTTGAAGCGTTCGACCTTGCCCTTGGTCTTGGCGCGATACGGACGGCACACACGCGGCCGGAAGCCGAACTCGTCGGCAAGCGAGAGCAGGTCCGGATGCCAGCGATGCTTGCCCGGCCCGTAGACGTCGCGCTCGAGGATGATGGCCTTGGCGTTATCGAAGAGCAGCTCGTGCGGCACGCCGCCGAAGTAGATCAGTGCTTCGCGGATACCGGTCAGCCAGGCGTCGCTGTTCTCGCGCTCGAAAAAACGAACGTAGGTGGCTCGGCTGTAGCCGAGCGTGGCGACGAACGCCTTGAGCGGCTGACGACCACGGCGGATGGTGGTGAAGTCGACCTGCATCTGCTCGCCGGGGCCGGTCTCGAAGCGAACGACCGGGTCGGCGTTCCGCGGCTTGCGAGAGCCGATGAACGCCTTCAACTGGCTGATGCCACCCGTGTAGCCCTGCGCGCGGATCTCGCGAAGCAGGACCGTCGCCGGAATCCAGAAGGGATGGGCCGCCTCGATCCGCTCGCCGAGGTAGGCATGAAACGGTTCCAGCTTGGTCGGGCGCAGCGCCCGGCTGGCGTACTGGGGTGTGCGGGGCCGGTGGCGCAGGTACCGCCGGACGGTGTTGCGGGACAGGCCCAACTGGCGGGCGATGGCCTTGATGCTGAGCCCCTGGCGGGACAGAACGTGAATCTCCACTGATAACTCCTGGGTCAACATAGGGCTGCTCAAAAAGCAGCCATGATGGCGCCGGGGGGTCAAATTTACTTCGGCGCTAGGGGGTCAGTTTTACGTCGGCGCTAACA
>CBDDRC010000022.1:0-9682 GCA_965232985.1 uncultured bacterium | reverse complement strand
CGATTGAATCCCCGTCCTGATTGAGGATGTCGAGTCCGGTTTCCGGCATGTCGCCGGAGGTGGACTGGCTCACCGCGATCTTCTTGGCCATGAGCGACAGGCACGTCATCTGCGCCGTCTCGCCGTAGCCGAGAAAATACATGTCTACCGGCAGCTTTTGGTCCAGTCGCCGGTGCACCTCGGGCAGCGCCTCGTTCACGGTCATGAGCTCGTCGGGAAAGACGATCGTAACCACCGTGCTCAGTGGATCGGCCTGCGCCGCACGGGATACCGGGGCCACAGTGGAGTAGCGCGCGACCTGCACCGTTCCCCCTCTGACGATCAAACACACCGCCCGAGAATAACCGGCTGCTCAGGGGGAGGGACAAATTAACCTGGCGATCACGGGACATATATCACAGGCGCTGACACCGCCTCATCGCCGGCCGGCTAGGCGGTCAGGGGTAGCGTGCTCGCGAGCATGAGTGCGAGCGCCGGCATGGCTCTTGTTGTTCGAGTACGGTCCATCTCGTCTCCTTAGTTGTCCAAAAAAGCCCGCGCCCTTGCGGCGCGGGAACGTCGGGGAGGTTTCTGCGGAATCGCCCGCTTGGCGGGGGAGCACCGAGCGGACGGCGCCCATGGTCGGGATATCGGAATCGGGAAGAAAGGGAAAACCGTTCAGGCATTACAGGGCATTTACCCTGGTTGCTGGGTTACGGAAAACCGGATTACACGAAGCCCAACAAAAGGAGGCTTGTTTGAGTTGAATAGTTGTTGTATTGTGCAACTATGCAAATATTGGCAATTCCACCCGAAACCCTCTTCCAGGCCCTGGCCGACGAGACCCGGTTGCGCGTCATCCGTCTGCTGGCGACAACGGGCGAAGAGGCCTGCCTGTGTGAACTGGTCGACAGCCTCCAGGAACCGGCCTACAAGCTCTCGCGCCATCTGAAGATTTTGCGCCAGGCCGGGCTATTGTCTGCCCAGAAAGAAGGACGCTGGGTCTATCATCGCCTGGTCTTGAAGCCGTCCTATCTCGAAACGCTGTATGCGACGGTCCGCGCCCTGCCGGACCCGGATCAGGTCTATCAGGCGGATCACGTGCGCTTCGAAGAACGCATGTGCCTGCGCGAGGGTGGGCGTTGCCGGGTGGGCATTCTGTCCGAAGACCTGAAAGCGGAGGCCAACTGATGGCCTGCCCGGGTTGCGCCGCCGTTGAATCCGGCCAAGCGATGCCGCCACCCTGGCGCAACCCGCAGGTGGTGACCTCGGCCAGCTCCGGTCTGCTCCTGGCCATCGGCTTTTTCGGCGGCACGCTGGGGTTGGCGCCGTTGCCGGAAACCGGCCTCTATCTCCTTGCTGTGATCATCGGCGGCTGGTATTTCGGCCGCGAGGCGTTCGAGGAACTGGTCAAGGAACGGGAGATCGGCATCGAGCTGCTGATGAGCCTGGCGGCCATCGTCGCCGGTCTCATGGGCCAGTGGGCGGAGGCCGCCATGCTGGTGTTTCTCTATTCGATCTCCGAGGCGGCGGAGGGTTACACCGAGGAGCGTACCCGCCACGCCATCCGCGCGCTCATGGACCTGGCCCCCAAGACCGCCCTGGTGGTGCGCGATGGCAAGGAGCTACGCATCCCGGTGGAACAGCTTGAGGTCGGTGACCACTTCATCGTCCACCCCGGCGAGGCCGTGGCCACTGACGGCGAGATCGTCGAGGGCCACTCCAGCCTCAACCAGGCCCCGGTCACCGGCGAATCGGTGCCGGTGGAAAAAGCGGTGGGCGATACCGTGTTCGCCGCCACCCTCAACGGGGAGGGCGCACTGGCCGTACGGGTCACCAAGACCACGGCCGACAACACCCTGGCGCGCATCATCCAACTGGTGGAAGAGGCCCAGGCCAGCAAAGGCCGCAGCCAGCGGTTCATCGAGCGTTTCGGTCGCCGCTACAGCCCGGCGGTGCTCGGCATCGGCGTTCTGCTTGCCCTGGTGCCCGCGCTGCTGGGCCTGGACTGGCAGGAATGGCTGACCCGCGCCACCGTGTTCATCGTCGCCGCTGCCCCCTGCGCGCTGGTGATCTCGATCCCCATCACTCTGGTGGCCGCCATCGGCACTGCGGGCCGCAATGGGATTCTGGTCAAGGGCGGCGTGCATCTGGAGAACTTAGCGAAGATTCGCGTGGTTGCCCTGGACAAGACCGGCACGCTGACGTTGGGCCAACCGCAGGTGACCGAAATCGTGCCGTTGAACGGCCAAGGTGAAACCGACGTGCTCAGTGTGGCCGCGGCACTCGAGGCCCGCTCCCAGCACCCGCTGGCGCGCGCCGTGCTGGACCGCGCGCGAGAGCAAGGCATTGAGGCCATCCCCGCCGAAGATTTTCAGTCATTGACCGGCGCCGGCGCCACGGGTCGGGTCAAGGGCAAACGGTATTTCATCGGCAGTCCGGCCCTGTTTGCCGAAAAGCAGGTCGAATTGAGCGATGCCGAGGTGCGCATCGAGGCCTTGCAGGCGGACGGGAACACGGTCGTCGTCATCGGCACGGAACAGGAAGTACTTGGCCTCATCGCCATCACCGATCCGTTGCGACCGGAAGCGGCGGACGCCATCGCCGGCCTGAAACGCGCCGGCATTCACAAGGTGATCATGCTGACCGGCGACAACCCGCGCACCGCGCAAGCGATCGCCGCCCAGGCTGGCATCGACGAGGTGTTCGCCGACCTCAAGCCCGAGGACAAGACCCAAAAAGTGAAAGAACTGGACCAGCAATACGGCCGCGTGGCCATGGTAGGCGACGGCGTCAACGACGCCCCGGCGCTGGCCGCCGCCCATGTCGGCATCGCCATGGGCGCGGCCGGCACCGATGTCGCCCTGGAAACGGCGGACGTGGCGCTGATGGCCGACGACCTCTCCCGCCTGCCGTACCTGATTCGTTTCAGCCGCCGTAACTGGGGCGTGATCCGCCAGAATCTGGCGCTGTCGGTGGTTGTGATCGGCAGCCTGATCGTCGGTGCCGTGAGTGGGGTGTTTTCGCTGCCCATCGCCGTGCTCGCCCATGAGGTCAGCGAGTTCGTGGTCATCGCCAGCGGCCTGCGGATGTTGAGGGCATGACCATGATGCCGCCTCGCAAGTGCATGGAACGAAGGACGGGATACGGCGCGCCATGATTCGGTTCATTGCACAACTGCTCATCGTTTCGCTACTCACGCTGAACATCGCGTGGGCGGTGGACGCGTGTGCCTTCAGCGATCCCGGACAAGTGGGCGGCGTTGTTCTCCAAACCGACGACCCATCGCCGGATTCACCGAACGCCGGCCTCGACTGCGATGACTGGTGTCATGCCTGGGTCAGCCATGTTGCGCTGACGCGAAGCGGTGTTCCGGACGTCCACCTACCCGCCATAATTACCGGTGGTTCCTACGTATTGTCTTATTCCTCCCTGCCGATACCTCCCCCGCTCCAACCTCCCATCACCTGATTCCGCAAGGTACGCGTGCGCTTCGGCGTGACGTGTTTGCAATCACCAACCGACCGACCGCCGTCGTCGGTCGGTTGGTACTCATCCCGAACTGATCGGATCGCGCGTGTTGTACATGCCTGTCCCCGATCGCCGAGCGGAGGAAACGACGATGAATCGCATATGGATTGTGTTTTGCGGCCTGTTGTGGACCGCGGTAAGCATTGCGGAGCCCGGCTATCTGCCGGATCCACCACTTTTCGACACGGATACTGATCCTGAGAAGGCATTGCAGGGCTATCCCCTGGGCGTGATCACACCACAGGCCGCGTTCGCGCATCACGGTAGTCCGGAAAAGAAGATGTCACTGGCAAACGGTAAAGAGGGCTGGGTCTATACCGTCGGCTACGCCCGCGACCGAAAGACCTATCGCCTGCCGTCGGGTGAGACCAGAAAGGTGGAAGAAACCGATTGGGCGCTCGGTGTGCGCAGCTTCACCCTGGTATTCGACGATGGTGTGGTGATCGACGTGATCTACAAGGATGACGGCACAGGCATCGGGGTTACGGCCATGGAGCTGCAACACCCGAGGCCGCAGCGACATCAAAACCCATAGAACATGCTGAGGAGGCTGTCATGAAGATCACCTTACTGACCAACAAACTGTGCCACTGCATCGATGTGGAGCAAGAGCTGGATGCGCTGGGTTTCGACTACGAGCGTTGTGATGTCGAAGACAATCCTGGAGTCGCAGAGCGGTTCGGTGTGCGGCATTGCCCCACGCTGATCGTGGACGAGCACCGGGTGATTCCCATCGATGAGGACAACATGGCCCGCCTCCGGCAATTGCTGACGGCGGATTGACAGATATGACCTGCTTAAACCTGAACAGTGAGGCAATCGCTATGACAACGAAATACGGATTTGGCAAGACGGTTTCCATGGACTTCGAACGCGCGATCGACGTGGTGACCGAGGCCCTCAAAATGGAAGGCTTCGGTGTACTCACCGACATCGACGTGCAGGCGACCTTGAAAAATAAGCTCGGCGAAGACATGCCGCCCTACCGCATCCTCGGCGCCTGTAATCCGCCGCTGGCGCACCGGGCAATCACGGCCGAGCCGTCGATCGGACTGTTGCTGCCTTGCAATGTTGTGGTACGTCAGGAAGACGACGGCACCGTGCACGTGGAATTCATGGACCCGGCGGCCGTCCTCGACCTGGTGGATAACCCGGCCGTGCACCAGCTGGCCAGGGAGGTACGGGAGCGCCTGGACCGGGTGCTCGCGGCACTTTGACGCAGGCGGCTTTATCGAAACCCAAGGAGTCACACCATGAAAAATCAACCTGATCGTTATTTCGGCAATATTGCGACGGTGCTGGTTGTATCGTTGACGAGCATGCCGGCATTTGCCGCCGACGAAAATCCCTTCAAGGCACAGGAGGTCCAGTCGGCGACGCCATCCAGTCAGAAAATGGCACAGGGCATGTGCGGTGGAAACTGGGAAGGCCGCTGCGGCGGCATGATGGGTGGCATGCCGCCTGCCATCGGTCCGGCGGAATTGCCGGAGCCGAACTCGGCCGGGGCGAAGCTCGTTACCCAATACTGCCTGCAGTGCCACGGACTGCCCAGTCCGAAGCAGCACAGCGCCTCCGGTTGGCCGCCAACTATCGCGCGTATGAACAGCCGCATGCAATGGATGAGCCGCAACAACAGCCCGATGAACATCCAGGCACCCACCGAGGAAGAGCTGCGTACGCTCACAGCTTATCTCCAGAAGCACGCGGCGGAGCCGAAGGCCACGGCCGCGGATGAACAACAGCCGCGCTCCACCCAGCAGGAGAAATCCGCCATCGAGATTCTGAAGGAACGGTATGCGCGCGGTGAAATCGACCGCGAGGAGTTCCTGCAGCGGCTCGAGGATTTAAATAAATGAGGAGCTGCCCCAGCCAGCAAGACACTCCGTCGGCTGCCGGGGCGCCGACATGAGATCAAGAAATTATTGCAGGAGATATATATGTATGACCACGACGTTTTTCCCTTCTTCGGCATGCCCTATGGGTTGGGCTGGGTGCTCATGATCCTGTTCTGGGTGCTGGTCATCGCGGGTGTCATCGTCTTCGTGCGCTGGCTGACTACTGGCTTGTCGAGACAGAAGTCGGACGCGACTTCACCGGTGCACAAAACGCCTACCGATATTTTGCGCGAGCGTTATGCCCGCGGCGAGATTGAGCGGGAGGAATTTTTGCAACGGCTCGAGGATTTGAATGATCGTTAGACGACGGTCGATTTACGCGAAACAAAAACACATAGGAATTCATTCGATGCGGTTACTACCTTTTTTCTGGGCGGCGCTCGCCGGCTGTCTGTTGGTCACGGTTGTGCAGGCGGCGGACACGACGGATAGTGGAACACTGTCTGCATCCGCCGAAACCCGCATGGCACCGGCGCTGCCGGCGTTCGTACGCACGGTACTGGAAGACAATCCCAGGTTGCAGGCAGCCCGCGCCGCCGTGGACGCGGCGCAGGCCGGAAGCCGTGCCGCCGGGCAACCCCTGTACAACCCTGAACTGGAGATCGGTGCTGAACAGGCCGAGAGCGACACGACCAGTATCGGTGTCCGGCAGGCCATCGATTGGGCGGACAAGCGTGGTGCCCGCCATGGGATCGCGGCGTTTGAAACGGAGGCGGCCCGTGCCGAATTCGAAGCCACACGCCAGCAGTTGACCGCCGAGTTGCTCGCGGCGCTGGGTCGCTACCACAGTGCCGAAGCGCTCGATCGCCTGGCCCGGCAACGGGCGGACCTGATGCAGCGCTTCCTCGCCCTGGCGGAGAGGCGCCGCCAGACCGGCGACCTCAACCAGGTCGAACTGGATCTGGCCCGGCTGGCGCACACCCAAGCCCGGTTGCAACAGGCACAGGCCAGCGCCGAGCGCACCGATGCCGAGCAGGCGCTGGTCGCCGTCACCGGCACGGCGCGCCAAGACTGGCCGGCGCTTCCCGAACGCTTGCCGGAACCGGTGAGCTTCGACGCACAAAAACTGCTGGATGCGCTGCCGGCCTTGCAGGTCCAGCGCGCCCGCATCGCGGCGGCCCAATCCACGGTCACGCTGCGCCAGCGCGAGCAGCGTCCCGACCCGCGCCTCGGCCTGCGCGGCGGCCGCGAGGGATCTGACAATCTGGTCGGGCTATCGCTGTCCATCCCGTTATATGTACGCAACGACTTTCGCGCCGAGACCCAGGCCGCGAATGCGCAGCTGATCGAGGCGCAACAAACAGGGCAAGACGCCTACCGCCGGGCGCAGGCGCGCCTGACATCCGCCGCCGCGCGCTACCGGGTGACGCACGACGCCTGGGCGGTCTGGGAACACAGCGGCCAGCCGAGTCTGAGCAGCCAGTTGACCCTGTTGGAACGTCTCTGGCAGGCCGGCGAACTCAGCACCGCGGATTACCTGTTGCAGCTCAACCAGACCCTGGAGACCCGGGCCAGCGCCCTCGAGTTGCGCGGGCAGCTGTGGCGCAGCTGGTTTGATTGGCTGGCCGCGAGCGGCCGGTTCGATGGCTGGTTGAACGATTCACTTTGAAGATCTTGGAGAAAACGACAAATGAAATTATCTAACTGGCTACTTTACGCCTGTCTGGTCCTGGCCTTGCCGGCGCATGGTGCTGAGGGGGAGCCCGAGGGCGGCGAAGCGCAGGAGGGTGACCCACTGGCCCTGGATGCGCAGCGACGGGCGACGTTGGGCATCGAGGTCGCGCCCGCGGTGCGGCGCAGTCTGCCGGTCGAGATCACGGCGCCCGGCGAGGTCGAGGTGAATCTGTACCGCACGGCGCAGGTCACGCCGCGTATCGCCGCCCAGGAGGTCGCCCGCCATGTGCAGATGGGCCAGACGGTGAACAAGGGCGAGCCGCTGGTCACCCTGTCCAGCGTGGCCATGGCCGAGGCGCAGGGTGTGCTCATCGAGGCCGACCGGGAGTGGAACCGGGTGCGCAAGCTGGGCAGGGATGTGGTCTCGGACAAGCGCTACGTGGCCGCCCAGGTGGCGCGCCAGCAGGCCTACGCCAAGGTGTTGGCCTATGGCATGACGCCGGGACAGGCGGAACGCCTGCTCTCACAAGGTGATGCCTCCAAGGCCGCCGGCGAGTTCGCCCTGCTGGCCCCGCAGGACGGGCTGGTGCACGACGACGACTTCGCCATCGGCGAGCTGATCGAACCGGGCCGGGTGCTGGTACGCCTCGCCGATGAAGCGACCCTGTGGGTCGAGGCGAAGCTCGATCCGGCGGATGCGGCCGCGGTGCGGCTCGGCAATCCGGCGCGGGTCGGCGTCGCTGGGGCAGGCGAATTCAGCGGCAAGGTCATCCAGTTCCATCACCACCTGGACGAAGCATCGCGCACCCTGGTGGTTCGGATCGAGGTGCAAAACGTCCATGACGCCCTGCATCCGGGACAGTTCGTCGATGTCGCCATCGCCACCGGTGAGAGCCGGCCGATGCTGGCGGTGCCGCGCGAGGCGGTGGTGCTAATGCAGGGTGGATCCGCGGTATTCAAACTCGAGGATGATGATTTCAAACCCCTGGCAGTGCAGACCGGTGTCACCCGTGGCGGCTGGACCGAGATCACGGCCGGACTGGCTGAGGGGGACCGGGTTGCCGTCAAGGGCGCCTTCACGCTCAAGTCGCTGGCGTTGAAGTCACAGATCGGCGACGCGGATTAAGGGGCGGCTATCATGTTAGAAAAACTGGTCGAGATATCGCTGCGCTATAAATTCCTGGTCATCATCGTCTTTGCCGTGGTGGCCTTCGCGGGCGTACGCGCCGTTACCACCCTGCCGATCGACGCCTTTCCTGACGTGACGCCGGTGCAGGTCAACATCTACACCGAGTCGCCGGGGCTGGCCGCGGAGGACGTGGAACAGTTGCTGACCTTCCCGGTGGAGTCGGGCATGGCGGGCCTGCCCGGTGTCCAGGACATCCGCTCGGTCTCGCTGTTCGGTCTGTCCTACGTGTCGGTCTATTTCGAAGATGACATGGACATCTATTTCGCCCGCCGCCTGGTGATGGAGCGCCTGCAGGAGGTGGCCGACCGCATCCCCGAGGGCTACGGCACACCGGAGATGGGTCCCAATACCTCGGGGCTGGGGCAGGTGTTCTGGTACACCCTGGAACGGGCCGACGAGAAACTCAAAGGCGCGATCACCGACATGGACCTGCGCACGTTGCAGGACTGGAGCGTACGGCTGATCCTGCGCACCGCGCCAGGGGTCGATGACGTGATGTCCTGGGGCGGGCAGGAACGCCAGTACCAGGTGCAGATCGATCCGCGCCGGTTGCTCAAATACGGCCTTTCGTACCGCGAGGTGATGGAATCCATCGAGGCCAACAACCGCCAGGTCGGCGGTCAGTACATCAATCTGGGTCCGGAGCAGTATCTGGTGCGCGGTCTGGGTCTGGTGAGCAACGAACAGGACATCGGCAGCATTGTGCTGAAGGTGACCGAAGGGACGCCGGTCTACCTGCGCGACATCGCCGACATCCGCCAGGCGCCGGCCCTGCGGGCGGGCGCCGTGACCCGCGATGGAGAAGAAGTGGTGCTGGGCATGGCGCTGGCGCGCATCGGCGAAAATGCCAAGAGTGTGGTGGATGCCGTCAAGACCAAGCTGGCGACGGCCGAGTCAGCCCTGCCCGAGGGGGTCAAGCTGCGCCCCCTCTATGATCGCACCGAGCTGGTGGAAAAGGCGGTCAGTACCGCCGAACGGGCGTTGATCGAGGGCTCCATCCTGGTCGCCATCGTGCTGTTCCTGTTCCTTGGCGAACTGCGTTCGGCCATCGTGGTAATCGCCGCCCTGCCCATGGCGATGCTGATCGCCTTCATCTTTATGGGCGAGGCCGGGCTGTCGGCCAACCTGATGTCACTGGCGGGCCTGGCCATCGGTATCGGCATGATGGTCGACGGCGCGGTGGTGATGACCGAGAACGCCTTCCGCATCATGGCCGAGTGGCGCGAGAAGGGCGAGCCGGTCAACCGCACCGCCGCGGTGCTCACCGCCGCGCGCGAGGTGGCCAACCCCATCGCCTTCGCCATCCTGATCATCATCGTGGTGTTCCTGCCGTTGTTTTCACTGCAGGGGCTGGAGGGCAAGCTGTTCAAGCCCATGGCCTTCAACATCAGCTTCGCCATGGCCGGCTCGCTGCTGCTGACCCTGACACTGATCCCGGTGCTGGCGGCGCTCATCCTCAAACCCAAGGAGGAGC
>CBDDRC010000021.1:0-76336 GCA_965232985.1 uncultured bacterium | reverse complement strand
GCAGCAGCTCGAACGCATCACGCAACTGCCCAAACCCAAGCAGCGTTTCGTGATGGAGATGATCGACACCGTCCTGCAACAGCAGACGCGCTGACGAGCAAGGCAAGCCGCTAAAACGAAAAACCCCGCGCAAGGCGGGGTTGGGCGGGGTTTTCTCATTCTAATTTAGAGAAACTAGCTTCCCTTCAACGATAGCTTTCTCCACTGTCCAAAGGCCGTCTTTCTTTCTAACCTCAAGCTCAATCTCAACCGTCTTTCTAGCGCCGATGACCTCTAATGTCATGCTGGCGCGCGCATCCGAACCTGACCATCTCTCGCTATACGAGCCCATTAGGGGAACCCGAACTTTTTCTACATGGCCGACCTCCTTAGCCAAGTAGGTCGACTCAACAAGAGACTTCTCGGAAAATCTGAAAGACTCGCTATTGGACTGAAAAAATCCGATTCCAACGTAGATAACTATCCCGCCAATAACGGCGAAAATTTTGGATTTCGATTTCATATCCATCACTGCCCGCCGTACATGGTGAATTGCGCACCGACGGAAGCTGAGACACCAAAACCTTTGGTGTTAAATCCTTTATCAGCACCAGAGAAGGTGTCCGAAGTTTGGTTCGCATAATCTCGCGCGACTCCACCCTCAATCTGCCCACCGAACGGACCAGAGGCCACGCCGGCTTGTGCTGATACCGAAAGAACTTCTCCGCCCTTGCAGTGATCTTTCCCAACTCTCGGCATGTCCCCGTTGAGGGCGTAAAAAACCCCGCCGCCCAAACCGAATCCAACACGAACAGTCATGAAATTATTTCCAGAATTACTTCCGACTGTTATCCCACCTCCAAATCCAATGTAGCCCTCGGCAGAGATCGACCATAGGCCGCGAGGATCGACCCAATTGATCGGATCATTTCCGACATATGCGTATACGTTGGCGTCTCCGCCATCAAACCCAATCGGATCCTTCGCCGTCCACCGTCCGGTTTCCGCATCGTAATCCCGCGCGCCGAATCGGGTGAGTTTCGTGTGCTGATCGTACAGGCCACCCGCGAAACCAAACGGCTGGAAGCCCGGGTTGGTGTCGTTCGTGACATTGCCGTAGCTGTCGTAGTCCATGCGCTGGATGATACTGCCGTTTGCGGTGTCGACAACCAGTCGGACGCTACCGAGGTGATCGGTGATGATCCGGTACGTCGTGCCGTTGCGAATCAGGTACTCCGGCACGTTGATCTTCGTGCCGTAGACGAAGCGGCTGACGAGGTTGTTGGCGCCGTCGAGTTCGGCGGCGATGCGCAGTTGATCCTGGTACAGGAATGCCTGCACGGTGGCGCCGTTCACCTGCTTACCGATGCGGCGGTTGCGGCCGTCGGTGAGGTAGATGACCGGCGCGCCGTCCGGCAGGGTGACCGATTGCAGGTTGCCTTAGCGAGGCTCAACATCCCGCAGATGGCGGGCCACCGCTACCCAGGCGCCACCAAGACCCAGCGAGGCGCCAGCCAACACCAGCACCGACGCGCCGGCGAAACCCAAGCCGGTGAGCGTGAAAGTCGATCCGTAAAGGTTGACCAGCGTCGCCACCGGGGCGGCGACCCACCACACCAGAGCCCCGACCAACGCCACCGCCACCAGCGCGCCGGCAAAACCGAACCACAGCCCGGTGTAGAGGAAGGGGCGGCGGACGAAAGCATCGGTGGCACCAACCAGCTTCACCACCAGGATTTCCTCACGGCGGCCTTCAATCGCCAGACGGATGGTACTCACCACCACCAGCAGCACCACCAGCGCAAACGCCACCGCGAGTGCCTGCGCCAGCCGCTCGCCGATGGCAAGCATTGCCGCGAGCTTCTGTAGCCAGAGGCTGTCGAGTTGCGCGATGTCCACTTGCGGCTCGCGCGCCAGCGCACTGCGCAAGGTCGCCGCCTCAGCGACCACTTTTGGCAGCACGACGACAACACCCGGCAATGGATTGCCGTCGATCATCTGCAACACTTCGGCATACCCGGAATGCTCGCGAAACTCGGCAAGTGCTGCATCGCGTGTAATCACCTCTACCCGGGCGACATCGGCACGCCTGGCGAGGCGATCGGCCAACTGACGCTGCGCGTTTTCGTCCACATCCAGCTGCAGGAACAGCGAGATTTGTGCCTGCCCGTCAATATGACCGGCAAGTGTACGCACGTTGTCGAGCACGATATAAAGCATCGCCGGCAGACTGAGCGCGACTGCGATCACCAGCACAGTCATCAATGCGGTTATCCAGTTGCCAAGCATGCGCTGCATGGCGGCACGCGCACTGGCTTGGTGGTGATCAAGCGCGGCACTGAAGCGGTCGCGCCAACGCAACTCGACCACCGACGCGCCGCCACGACGATCAAGGACCATCGGCATCACCTTCACCGTCAAGCCACTGCGCCGCCTCGGTGCCAACATCCTGCACCAGCTCGCCCGCGCGCAGCGTCAACAGGCGATGACGATAGCGCGCAATCAGTGCGAGGTCGTGCGTAGCAATTAATACCGAGGTGCCGACCCGGGAAAATTCCTCGAAGATATCCATGATGTCTGCAGCGAGCGTCGAATCAAGGTTGCCGGACGGCTCATCGGCGAGCAGCACTGGCGGGCGATTGACCACGGCGCGGGCGATACCAACCCGCTGCTGCTCACCGCCGGACAACATCAACGGTGTGAGCGTTTCCTTGCCGAGCAGGCCAACCTTGTCGAGGGCGGCACGCACGCGCCGATCGATGTCAGGCTGACGAAAACCGGCTATCAGCAGCGGCAGCGCAACGTTGTCAAAAACGCTGCGATCAAACAGCAGATGATGGTTCTGATGCACCATGCCGATCGAGCGCCGCAGCAGCGGAATCCGGCTGCGGCCAGCCTGCGCGAGGTTCATGCCATTGACGGTGATGGCGCCGGCAGAGGCCCGCTCCATCAGCAAAATGAGTTTGAGGATCGTCGATTTTCCGGCCCCGGAATGCCCGGTGAGGAAGGTCATCTGCCCGGGCGGCAGCACGAAGCTGACGGCCTTCAGTGCTTCGTGGCCGTTGTCATATTTCTTGCCGACGCGGTCGAAAACGATCATCGCGCGCCCTCTGTTACTCGGCAGCGAACAGCGCGGCGACGAACTCCTGCGCGTTGAACACGCGCAGGTCGTCAATTTTTTCGCCAACGCCGATATAGCGAATGGGAATGCCGAATTTTTCGGCAAGCGCAAAGACAATGCCGCCCTTGGCGGTACCGTCGAGCTTGGTGACAACCAAACCGGTAAGGCCGACAGCCTCGTGGAACTCACGCACCTGACTGATCGCATTCTGGCCAGTACCGGCGTCGATCACCAACAGCACCTCGTGCGGCGCGCCAGCGTCAAGCTTGCCCATGACCCGCTTCACCTTGCGCAACTCCTCCATCAAGCCGGCCTTGTTCTGCAGGCGACCTGCGGTGTCCGCGATCAGCAGATCAGTGTGCCGTGCCTGCGCAGCAGACAACGCATCGAAAATCACGCTGGCCGAATCAGCGCCGGTATGTTGCGCGATTACCGGCACGTTATTGCGCTCGCCCCATACCTGCAACTGCTCGACCGCCGCTGCCCGGAAGGTATCGCCAGCCGCCAGCACCACGCTGCGACCTTCGCCAAGCTGGCGCTTCGCCAGTTTGCCGATGGTCGTTGTTTTGCCTGCACCGTTGACGCCGACGACCAGCACCACAAACGGTTGCTTGTCGCGCGCAATAACCAGCGGCACCTCGACACGCGCCAGCAGATTCGCCAACTCCTCCTGCAGCGCATCGTACAGCGCATCGGCGTCGATCAGTTCCTTGCGGCCGACCCGGCCGGTCAGGTTGTCGATGATGCGCCGTGTTGCATCAATGCCGACATCGGCCACCAGCAGTTGCGTCTCGATTTCTTCGAAAATCTCGTCGTCGATTTCCTTCTTGCCGACCAGCACATTGACGATACCGGTAGCAAACGCAGCCCGCGTTTTTGCCAACCCGGCCTTCATGCGTGCAAAAAAGCTGCCGCCATCCGCTCCGGCATCCTGCGGCTTGACGGCCACAGCCGCCAGTTGCGCGTCGGTGATGGCCGGAATGCCGTGCGGCAAGGTCGGTGCATCGGGATCAAGGCCGTCCGGAAACAAGGACGGCCCGGGAATGTTGGCAGCAGCGGTATCGTCGGGAGATGTCATGGGCTCGTGACCGGCCGGGCAGCGACAACGGGAAATACCACGCTGCGCGCGGGCAATATCAGGCAAACTCGCGGGCCGCTATCGTATCATTGCCAGCCATGCGAATCACATTGCAACGCCTCATCCTCCTGCTTGCCTTTTCCCTGTCTGGCGCGGCGACTTTCGCTGCGTCTTCTGCCGCGGCGGCGGCGCAGGAAAAGACGCTTGCCAACGGCCTGCAGGTTATCGTGCAGGAAGATCACCGCGCACCGGTGGTGATGACGCAGGTCTGGTACCGCGTCGGTTCCACTTACGAACCACCCGGCCTGACCGGCATTTCGCATGTGCTCGAGCACATGATGTTCAAGGGCACCCGTGATGTCGGCCCGGGCGAGCTGGCCAAGCTGGTCGGCCGTTTCGGCGGCGAGCACAATGCCTTCACCACCGCTGACTACACCGGCTATTACCAGTATTACGACAAGTCCCGCATGGCGCTGGCACTGGCACTGGAAGCTGACCGGATGCGCCAACTGGTGCTCGACGACAACGAGTTCCGCAAGGAAATCGAAGTGGTGCGTGAAGAGCGGCGCATGCGCATCGAGGACAACCCGTCTTCGGCGGCCTGGGAAAAAATTCGCGCAGTCGCCTTTCTCGGCACACCACCCGGGCAACCGGTAATCGGCTGGCCGAGCGATCTGGCCAATATCACCACGGCAGCACTGCGCGACTGGTACGACACCTGGTACGCCCCGAACAATGCCGTGCTGGTCATCGTCGGCGACATATCTGCCGATACCGCACTGCACCAGGCGGAGCAATATTTTGGGCCGCTGAAATCGCGCCACGTGCAACCGGTATCGGTACCGCGCATTCCGGACAATCCTGGTCTGCGCGAACTCACCATCACAGTACCGGTGCGCATCCCGACGCTGGCCATGACCTGGAACGTGCCCAGCCTGATGACTGCGAACACCACGAGCAACGATGCATGGGCATTGTCGGTGCTCGCAGGTGTACTCGACGGCGGCATGAGCGCGCGTTTCGAACGCGAGTTGGTGCGCAACCGCAAGGTTGCTTCGGCTGCGGGCGCCAGCTACAACGCGCTCGACCGCGGCGACAGCCTGTTCCATGTGCACGCCGTGCCCGCCAGCGGCCGCTCGCTTGATGAGCTGAAGAAAGCTGTGCGCGAAGTTGTCGAAGCGCTGCGCGAGAAACCACCCACGGAGGATGAGTTGGCGCGCGTCAAGGCGCAGGTTGTCGCCGAACTCATATACCAGCAGGATTCGCTCTCCGGGCAGGCGCAATTGATCGGCGCGCTCGCCGCCACCGGTTACGACTGGCGTCTCAAGGACACCTGGGCCGACAACATCATGAAGGTAACCGCTAATGATGTCATGCGCGTCGCGCGCACCTGGCTGGTAAACAACCGGCTCACGGTTGCGCAGATCATGCCCACGCAAAACAATGGCAAGGAGTGATGGCGATGCCTCGCTTTCTGAACCGCATCGCGCGCGACAACACCACCCTGCTCCTGCTTGCGGTGCTGATCATGCTGGGCGCATTCATTACCTGGCAGCTTGCCCGCCTGCCTGGCGATGAAAACTCCCGTACTGCCGTGTCCTCTGCTGCTGCGGGTGGCGTCAGCGTTGTCGACACCGTTGCTGCCCTGGAAAAAACGCCTGTTTCACGCCCGCACCTTGCCTTGCTGCGCTGGCAAACCGCCAATGGCGCACGTGTTTATTTTGTGCCGGCGCCGGAGCTGCCGATGCTTGACGTGCGCGTGGTCTTCGATGGCGGCGCAGCGCGTGACGGCGGCCTGGCCGGCCTGGCGCGTTTCACCAGCGCCATGATCGGCGAGGGCACAACAACACGCAGTGTCGATGCCATCAACAACGGCTTCGAGAAAGTCGGCGCACAGTTCAGTGCGTCTTCCTATCGCGACATGGCTGTCGTCGAGCTGCGTACGTTGACCCGTGCCGAGCTGGCAACACCCGCGCTGGAACTGTTCACCGACGCTCTCTCGCACCCGTCATTCCCGCGCGATTCGTTGGAGCGGATCCGTAATCAGATCCTGGTTGGTCTGGAGCGCGATGAAGAGGAGCCAGCGACCATCGCCGCGCGCTCTTTCATGGCCGCGCTCTACCTCGTACACCCTTACGCAACACCACCGGAAGGAACCGTCGCCAGTGTGCGGGCCGTCCGTGTTGAGGATCTCAAGGCCTTCCACGGGCGCTATTACGTTGCCCGCAACGCCGTCATCGCGATAACCGGCGCCGTTGATCGTGCCCGCGCCGAGCAGATCGCCACGCAAATTTCAACTGCACTAGCGGCCGGCGAGCCGGCACCGAAGCTGCCACCACCGCCGGATTCAAAAGGCGGCCACTACCATGTCAAGTTCGATTCGCAGCAAACGCATGCCTTCATCGGTTTGCCGGCGTTGCAACGTGCCGATCCTGACGAGGCAGCGCTATCGATCGCCAACGAGATTCTCGGCGGCAACGGGCTCAACTCCCTGCTGGCGGAAGAAATCCGCAACCAGCGCGGTCTTGCGTATTCGGTCGGCAGTTCCTTCCAGGGCATGCGCGCAGCCGGCCCGTTCGTCATCAATTTGCAGACGCGCAACGAGGTGGCCGGTGCAGCACTCGGCGTGTCGCTCGACACGCTGCGCCGTTTTATCAAGGACGGCCCGACGCAAGCGCAACTCGACGATGCGCGCCGGCAGTTGGTCGGTGGCTACCCACTGCAACTGGCCGGCAACCAGGCGATCGTCGGTACCCTCGGCATGATTGGTTTCTATAACTTGCCGGACGACTATCCTGAGCAGCAAGTCGCCCGTATTGAACAAGCCAGTCGCGAGGATGTTCGCCTGGCGTTTGCCCGCCATGTGCCTGCCGACCGTCTGATCATCCTGACGCTGGGCCCGGAAAAACCGACGCCCGAAATCACGCCGGCGCAACCCGCAGCGGCACAGGCGGCGCCGACATCACAGCCCTCTGCACCACACAAATCGCCTTGAAACACGGCGGCCGCGCAGCATCGACACAAAACACAGTCCGTCTGATCGGCGGTCGCTGGCGCGGGCGCAAGATCCATTTCCCCGACAGTGAAGGGCTGCGGCCGACGCCAGCGCGCGTGCGCGAAACACTGTTCAACTGGCTGATGCACGAGGTGCGCGATGCCCGCGTACTCGACCTGTTTGCCGGCAGCGGGGCACTTGCCTTCGAAGCACTTTCGCGTGGCGCGCACGAGGCCGTGCTGATCGATCAGTCGGCAATCGTCTGCGCACAATTGGCGCGCGAACTCAGCGCGCTGACCGGTGCCCGTGGTCAAATCGTCAAGTGTGACGCCATGGACTTTGTCGCCACCCGCGCGACGGCGCCGTTCGACATCGTCTTCCTCGATCCGCCGTTTCATCGCGGCCTGCTCGCACCGGCGAGTGCCGGCCTTGAGAATAACGGCTTCCTGCGCCACGGCTCGGCGATCTACGTCGAGTCGGAAACGACGCCCGATCCCGCGGCAACTCCCGCCTCCTGGCGCCTGCACCGACAACAGCAAGCCGGTCAGGTCTGCTACTCGCTGTTCATCCGGGAAACCACATAGCGTGCTGCAAACCTATTTTTGGTTATATCGCTAATCCTAAATTGTTCTTTTCTGGCATATGTAAGTTCTATATCGTGCCGGCCACATCTTCCTTGTTTGCCGATCCGGGCAGGCGGCCGCGCGTCATGGGTTTCGAACAGTTTGGCTTGACGATTGCCGGCCTCGTGGTTGGCTTCATGGTGGGCGCCACCGGTGTCGGTGGCGGCTCGCTGATGACCCCGATCCTCATCCTGGGCTTCGGCGTGAAGCCCGCGCTCGCAGTCGGCACCGACCTGCTCTATGCCTGCGCCACCAAAAGCTTTGGCGTCTGGCTGCACCGCACCCGCGGCACGGTGAACTGGCGCATCGTCGGGCTGCTGGCCCTGGGCTCGCTGCCGGCCTGCCTGATCACGCTCTACGCGATGCAGCAGATGGGTGAGAGCGGCCTGAAATTCTCCTTAATCACGAAAACGCTGGCGGTGATGATCATCGTCACCGGCGGCTTTACCGTCTTCAAGGCACTGATCAAAAAAGCGGCGACGCACGAAGAAGAGCCGGTGATCCACTGGCTGCATGGCCGGGCGCGCGAACCCTTGGTGGTACTGCTCGGTGCACTGGTGGGCGTGACAGTGACGCTCTCCTCGGTCGGTGCCGGCGCGATCGTTGCGACACTGCTGATCCTGCTCTACCCCTTGCTGCCAACGGTGGCGATTGTCGGCACCGACATTGCCTACGCGATTCCACTGACGCTGGTGGCCGGCCTCGGCCATGCCGGCAGCGGCAACGTCGACTGGACGATGCTCGCGTTCATGCTGGCGGGTTCACTGCCAGGCATCTGGCTGGGCACCCGATTCGGTTTCAGGGTGCCGGAGAAAGTGTTGCGCACGACGCTGGGAAGCATGCTGGTGTTGATCGGCATTGTGCTGTTGTTCAAGTAAACCGCAGCGCCAGGTAAACCCTGCCGTTGCTCAGAATCATCGCGCCGCCTTCCGATAAAGCGGATCCTGCAGCTCCCCGATGCCAAGGCTTGCCGTACCCGCAAGATCGCGCAGCACCGCTTCGCGCTCGACAACAACCGCGCGCAGAATGGCCACCACTTCGTTGCGCGCCAGCGCGCCGACTTGCACTGTCACCTGCCGAAGCCGCCCGGCTTCAGCGGCAAGCCGCTGGTTTGCTGCCGGCAGTGCTGCCAGCGCCCCGTGCAGCGCCGTGATTTCCACTGCCTCACGCGCGAGGGCATTGCGCAAGGCGTTGACTTGCCGGCCCAGCGCCACATCCTGTTCGTGGCGGGAAAGATAATGTGTGTGCAGTGCCTCGTATTTTGCCTGCATTTCCGCCCGCCTGGATTCCAGCGGGACAAGCGTTGCGCGCGCCTCGGCTTCCAGACGGGCAAGATCCTGCCGCATGCGCTCCAGACGCGCCAATTGTTCTCGCGCACACCACGCCATATCTTGCGTTGCCAGCGCCGTGCTGCGGGCGGTGCGGAAAGCACTGCTCGCCAATGTTCGATAGAACAGCGCCACCATTGTGCTGTCGAGTACCGGCTCGCGTCCGTCGTCAACCCACTGCGCGAACCAGTCATCCTGCCCGAGTTGTAACGAGAGAGAGCGCAGCTTGTCTGCGGCATCCTGTGCCCGCCCACGCGCATTGCCCAGTGCAGCGATTGCTGTCGGCCGGTCAGTTTCGCCGAGCGCACCAGCGCGCTGGATGAGCGCTGCGAGCGCCGCCGGCTCATCCGGCCAACGCTGCAGGATGCGCAGGTTCCACCGTACAGCCTCGGCGACATCGCCATCGATGGCATACGTCTCCGCCATCAGCAATCCTGCATCCAGCGCCGCCTCGGTATCGGTCGGTATGCGCCGCAGAACATCGCGCGCATCAGTAACGCGCGTCTGCCCGAGTATCAATGCCGCCAGCGTAAGTTGCGCGCGCACCACGAGCGGATCGCGGCCGCCAGCGGCGGGCACGCGATCCAGCGCACGCGCCAGTTGCTGTGCCCGGTCATTTGTGGTGGTGGTGAGTGCGTCCATCAGGCGCTGCGACCACGCGGGTTCGACAGCGGGCGCGGTTGTCGCGCCGGTGAACGAGCCCGCTGTCGGTGCACAGACATCAGCCGGAGCGGCTGTGATCAAATCCGGATTCGCAGCGAATATAGACGCGTGCCAGCAGCAGACAGCAAGCAGCAGGATTTTGCGGCGCACGATTCAGGCAACGAGTTGCTGCCGTGACTTGAGTAACTCGCGTTACTTGATCTTCGCTTCCTTGAACGGGACGTGCTTGCGGACGACGGGGTCGTACTTGTTGAACTCCATCTTGTCCGGCGTGTTTCGCTTGTTCTTGTCGGTGGTGTAGTAGTAGCCCGTACCCGCCGTGGAGACCAGCTTGATTTTTTCACGAATGCCCTTGGCCATGACTCAATTCTCCTCAGACTTTCTCGCCGCGGCCACGCAGGTCGGCAATGACCTGGTCGATGCCCAGCTTGTCGATGGTGCGCAGCCCGTGGTTGGACACGCGCAGGCGGACGAAACGATTCTCGCTGGCAAGCCAGAAACGGTGGTAATGGAGGTTCGGCTCGAAACGACGCTTGGTTTTGATGTTCGAGTGCGAAACGCTGTTACCGACGATCGGCTTCTTGCCGGTAACCTGACAGACCTTGGACATGACAACTCTCCGGGTATTTCCGAGCTTTTCTCACCGGGTTGCGGCCACCAAAACAGCAGCTGTTCGCCGGGCCCGGGCAAAGGGACGCGATTTATACCAGAAGCCCCCCACCCGCACAATGGCGCGCCCTACAGCAGCCCCCGCTCGGCAAAGCTGACCGGCTCGCCATCGCCAACCACCAGGTGATCGAGTACCCGTACATCCACCAGCGCCAGCGCATCAATCAGGCGCCGGGTGATCTGGCGATCCGCCAGACTCGGCTCGGCAACGCCGCTCGGATGGTTGTGGGCAAAAATCACTGCTGCCGCATTGTGCGCAAGACACTCGGCCACGACTTCCCGGGGATAGACACTGGCCCCATCGATGGTCCCCCGGAACAGCTCGCGAAAGGCGATCAGCCGGTGCTGGCTATCCAGGAACAGGCAGGCGAACACCTCGTGTCGCAGATGGCGCAACCGCGCCGTGACAAAACGGCGGGTCTGTGCCGGGTTGGCCAGCGCATCACCGCGGGCAACTGCCTGCTGCAAATAGCGCCGACCCATTTCCAGGGCCGCCGCAAGACGGGCGGCGCGTGCCGGCCCCACACCCTGCAACGTCACGAACGAGCGCGCGTCCCGCTCCAGCAGGGCACGCAGACCGCCGGCAGCCGACAGCAGATCCTGCGCCAGCAGGACCGCCGGGCGGCCGGCGGTGCCGGTGCCCAGAAAGACAGCCAGCAGGTCGGCGTCTGAAAGCGCTCCGGGACCGACCTCAAGCAGCCGTTCCCGCAAGCCGGGGCACATCACCTTCGCCTCTTCCGATTTCATCACAGCTACCGCCAACACCGTCGTTAATTCAATCGACCCACCGGACATGCTTAGTCTCCCGAGCCCTTTCCGGGTTGGCAGGCATTTACCAACCCCCACTACGCAATGCCACACCTGCGGTGCTATCTTTCGCCCCTTTCCTGTTGCTGTTTTCCCACTGCCCGCCCGGCGCGGCGTTTTCACAGGTCACTCCCCCGATGCAGCGACTCGCGCTCGCCAACAAGCGAATCGTGCTTGGCGTCACCGGCGGTATCGCCGCGTACAAGAGCGCCGAGCTGGTGCGCCAATTGATCGCCGCCGGTGCCGACGTTCGCGTGGTCATGACCGCCGGCAGCCGCGAGTTCATCACGCCTCTCACTCTGCAGGCGCTGTCCGGCAATCCGGTGCATACCGACCTGCTTGACCGGGCTGCCGAAGCGGCCATGGGCCACATCGAACTCGCCCGCTGGGCCGACCTCGTACTCGTTGCACCGGCAACCGCCGACTTCCTCGCCCGTCTTGCCGGCGGGCAGGCCGGCGACCTGCTGACCACACTCTGCCTGGCAACACCGGCCCCGATTGCCGCTGCCCCGGCGATGAACCAGGGGATGTACCGCGATGCGGCAACGCAGGCCAATCTGCAAACCCTGCGCACCCGCGGCGTGCATCTGTTCGGACCCGCCGAGGGTGCGCAGGCCTGCGGTGACGTCGGCCCGGGCCGCATGCTCGAACCGGTCGACATTGCAGCAGCAGCGGCAAAGCTGTTCCAGAGCGGATTGCTCGCCGGCGTGCGCGTCCTTGTCACCGCCGGGCCGACGCGCGAAGCCATCGATCCCGTGCGCTATATCAGCAACCACAGTTCCGGGAAAATGGGGTTTGCGCTCGCTGCAGCCTGCGTGGAAGCCGGTGCGATCGTCACATTGGTGAGCGGGCCGGTGCACCTCGCCACACCCGAGCGGGTGTCACGCGTCGATGTCAGCAGTGCACAACACATGTTCGACGCGGTGATGGCGCGCGTCAGCGATTGCGACATTTTTATCGGCACGGCAGCAGTGGCGGACTACACGCCGGTAGAATGCGCAGCGCAAAAGATCAAGAAAACCGATGGCGACGAACTCGTCATCCGCCTGAGAAAAAATCCCGACATCATCGGCAGCGTCGCTGCCCGGCAGAACAAACCTTTCACCGTCGGTTTTGCTGCCGAGACCAACGACGTCATCAGCTATGGCCGCGACAAGCTCGTTCGCAAACAACTCGACATGATCGTCACCAACGACGTCAGCGACGCACGCATCGGCTTCAACAGCGACCAGAATGCGGTTACCGTCATCTGGCACGATGGCGACCGCACGCTACCGGTCGCCGGCAAATCAACCATTGCCCGCCAACTGGTCGCGCTGATCGCGAAGAAATTCAGCTGATCTGTCTTCCATGGCCGACAGCGCCACAACAAGTGCAGCAACAAGAGCAGGACGCGCCGCGTGAACAAGCAGTTGCAGGTAAAAATACTGAACCCGCGCATCGGTCGGGAAATTCCCCTGCCGGCGCACGCCACCGAAGGCTCCGCCGGCATGGATCTGCGTGCCTGTCTTGAACATCCCGTGACGCTGCAACCCGGCGCGACGCATCTGGTTGCCACCGGCATCGCGATCCATCTGGACGACCCGGGCCTCGCGGCGATGATCCTGCCGCGCTCCGGGCTTGGCCACAAGCACGGGCTGGTGCTAGGCAATCTCGTCGGCCTGATCGACTCGGACTATCAGGGTGAACTGATGGTCTCCTGCTGGAACCGCAGCGGCGTCGCCTACACGATCAGCCCGGGCGAGCGGATTGCACAATTGGTGGTCATCCCGGTGGTGCAGGCGAAACTGGTCGTGGTGGACGAGTTCACGCCAACAACGCGCGGCCAAGGCGGCTTCGGCCACACCGGCCACGGCTGATGCCAACAAAGACAACAGCAAGGACAGGAACGGCGTCATGGTGAAAAAAGCGAAATCAACCGAAACCCCGGCCATCACGCCCGAAGCCCCCAAGCCGGACAAGAATGGCGGCGCGGGGCGCGGCCACAAACCCAGCGGACTGCTGCTGTTCACCCTGATCGCCATGGCCTGCACCGCAGCGGCCATTCTGCTGGGCTCCTGGGTGATAAAGGCACAAGTGCTTGATGTTGCCGTGCGCGCGCAGGGCGACCGCCTCGCCAATGCACATGCCCGCCAGTTCGCCGGTTTCTACAACCAGATATTCAGCCAGGCATCGCAACAACTGTCCGGGATAATTACTGCCGGAAATCTTGCTGATCTGCTGGTCAGTGGCGATGAAGCACGCATTCGTGATCTCAGCACAACAATCGCCGCATCACTGGCAAACCATTCGAAAGTATTCCTGCTTCCCAACACCTCACCCGTTGCAAATATTCCGCTGGGCTTCGCTGCCCAGGAAATGGTGGAGCGTGCCAGGCGGGGTGAACCAACAAACGCGGAGATCGTGCCTCTCAAAGAGCAGCCCCTGCTGCTGCTCGCCTACAGCGTGCGCAATAATGCCAAGGATATTGTTGGCGTCATGCTGGTGGGTTTCGATCTCAAATCGATCAGCGCCAACCTCAAGGTCTTTGAGCCAACAGCTGGCTACATGACACTGCAGCAAAAATTCGCAGATTCGTCGGAATCAATGCCAGTGATGGCCTACGGCGATGCGGCCTATGAAAAAAGCCTCTACACTGCAGTGCTGCCAACGACGCACCCGAACCTGACCGTCTCGTTTGCGCTTAATCCGCAACTTGTCGCCCCGCAAACCGACAGCATGCTCGGCATTGCAATAGGCGGCATGCTGGCACTTGTGTTCCTGTCCATCATCGTTACCCACCTGTTTTTGCGCCGATCGTTGCAACGCAACGCATCCATGCTGCTGCATCTGGCCGAGAATCTCATCAAACGCACCCCGAGTCCGGCAGGCATCCATTTCAGCATCGACATATTCGAAGATGTCGCGGTGTCGCTGAACCGCACCGCACGTCTGCAGGCAGCGCCTGCGGATGGCCAGCGTATTCCTGCTTCGGTCACAACCCGCCGGCCAAAGCGCGGCGACATCCTTGATGTTGATGTGCCGGCTGCGGACGCACCGCTGCTTGATCCGGACAACAACCCCGTTGCCCAACAATGGGTAGTAGCCGAGGAAATTTTTCGCGCCTACGACATCCGTGGCGTCGTCGGCAAGTCGCTGACCGACGACACCATGCTCCTGTTGGGCCGGGCCATTGGTTCGGAAGCCATCGACAACAAACAGACAGCCATTTATGTCGGTCGCGATGGCCGGCTGTCCGGCCCGCACCTGCTCGAGTTGCTGATCGACGGCATCACCAGCACCGGCTGCAACGTGGTCAACCTCGGCATGGTGCCAACGCCCGTGGTCTATTTCGCCTGCGCGAACACTGCAATCAAGTCCGGTATCTGCCTGACCGGTAGCCACAACCCGCCGGACTACAACGGCTTGAAGATCGTCATCAACGGCGAGACCCTGGCCGAGCAACGCATCCAGGCGCTCAAGCAACGCATCAAGCGTCAGGATTTCCGCGCCGGCAAGGGCACTGCCGAGGCCCTCGACATCTCCGGGAAATATCTCGAGCGAATTCGCGACGACATTGTGCTGGCGCGGACGATGAAAATCGTCGTCGACTGCGGCAATGGCGTCGCCGGCGCGCTGGCTCCGCAACTGTTGTCTTCGCTTGGCTGCAAGGTCATCCCGATTTTCTGTGACGTCGACGGGCACTTCCCGAATCACCACCCCGACCCAAGCAACCCGGACAACCTTGCTGACCTGATCGCCCGGGTTATTGCCGAAAAGGCAGATCTGGGCCTCGCGTTCGATGGCGACGGCGATCGCATTGGCGTTGTCACGCCGCAAGGCAAAGTGATCTGGCCGGACCGGCTGATGATGCTTTACGCCAGAGATTTGTTGATGCGCAACCCGGGCGCCGACATCATCTTCGACGTCAAGTGCTCACGCGACCTTGCCCTGGTGATCACCCAGCACGGCGGCCGGCCGATCATGTGGCGAACGGGCCATTCGCTGATCAAGGCCAAACTGAAGGAAACCGGCGCCGCGCTCGCCGGCGAAATGAGCGGCCATATCTTCTTCAACGATCGCTGGTTCGGCTTCGACGACGCGATCTATGCCGCCGCGCGCCTGCTGGAGATTCTGGCGCTTGAAGTTGCCGGTGCCGATGAGTTGTTCGCCGAATTCCCATCCAGCGTATCAACGCCGGAACTACACATCAGCGTCAATGAGGACAGCAAGTTCCGCATCGTCGATGCGTTGCAGAAACAGGGTGAATTCGGTGTCGGCGGCATCAACACGATTGACGGTGTACGGGTTGACTACCCGAATTCCTGGGGGCTGGTGCGGGCATCGAATACCACACCGATGCTCGTCGCCCGCTTCGAAGGCCGGACCAGCGAGGATCTGGATGCGGTCCGTGAAATATTCCGTGCGCAATTGCTGAAGGTAGAGCCTTCGCTGCGCATTCCATTCTGAACTCTGCATGCCAGAACCGATGCATCCAATGCCATGAGTAAAACCACACAAACGCCTGAAACCATCACCCGCGTTCTCGTCGAGGCGCTGCCTTACATACAGCGCTTCGCCGGCAAGACCTTCGTGGTCAAATACGGTGGCAACGCCATGGTAGATGCGGAACTTGAACGCAGTTTTGCGCGTGACATCGTGTTGCTGAAGGCAGTTGGCATCAACCCGGTCGTCGTGCATGGCGGTGGCCCGCAGATTTCCGATCTGCTCAAACGCATCGGCAAGGAATCACGCTTCGTCGAAGGCATGCGCGTCACCGACAGCGAGACCATGGATGTGGTCGAGATGGTGCTCGGCGGGCAGGTGAACAAATCGATCGTCAATCTCATCAATCAGGCTGGCGGTCGCGCGGTCGGCCTCACCGGCAAGGACGGCGAGTTTATCCGTGCGAGAAAGCTGCTCATCACCCGGCAGAACGCCGATGCGCCGCAACACACTGCGCCGGAAATAATCGACCTCGGTCATGTCGGCGAAGTCGAGGCCATCGATATCCGGGTGATCGACATGCTGGTGCACAGCGACTTCATTCCGGTGATTGCCCCGATAGGAGTCGATGACGACGGCATTTCCTACAACATCAATGCCGACCTCGTCGCCGGCAAAATCGCCTCGGCACTGAAGGCCGAAAAGCTGCTGCTGCTGACCAATGTTGCCGGCATTCTCGATAAGCAAGGCAAGATACTCACCGGCCTGTCTCTCGGGCAGGTCGACAGCCTCGTCGCCGACGGCACCATCTACGGCGGCATGTTGCCGAAAATTCAAGGGGCGCTCGATGCCGTCGCTGAGGGTGCAAAAAGCGCACACATCATTGATGGGCGCATCGCCCATGCGGTGCTGCTTGAAATTTTCACGGACTGCGGCATCGGCACACTGATTACGGGTAATGGCTGAACAACCGCAAGACAACTCCAGCAACAAGGACGGTAGCGTCATGCGCGAGACAAAAATTTCCCGTCGTCAGCACATCCTGCAGTGTTTGGCGCAAATGCTGGAGCGCGAGCCGGGCGCGCGCATCACCACTGCGGCGCTGGCGCGCGACGTCGGCGTGTCGGAGGCGGCTCTTTACCGCCATTTTCCCAGCAAGGCAAAGATGTTCGAAGGGCTGATCGAATTCATCGAGGAAACGCTGTTCTCGCGCATCAACCGCATCGTCGCCGAGGAGCCGAAAGCAATTCTGCAGCTGGAAAAATCACTGGCCTTGTTGCTGGGTTTTTCCGAGCGCAACCCTGGCATTTCGCGCCTGCTCACCGGCGATGCACTCACCGGTGAAACCGAACGGCTGCACCAGCGCAGTAATCAGGTGCTGGAGAAATTCGAGATGCAGTTGCGGCAGATCGTGCGGGAAGCAGAAGCCCGCGAGGGCTTGCGACCCGCCGCCACCGCATCAGCCACCGCCAATCTGCTGATGGCGATTGCCGAGGGCCGCATTGCGCAATTTGTGCGCAGCGGCTTCAAGCGCCTGCCAACCGAACAGTGGCCAGAACAATGGGCGCTGCTCGCGCCCCATCTGTTCTATCGCCCCTGAGTAGGCGGGCCCCTTACGCTTTAGCGCGCAACGGCCGGCGCCGCTGCCGGCGCTGCTGACGGACTGGCCACAGTTGGCCCTGCCTTGTTGTCGGGATTTACCTTGTGCGGGTAGATCACCTTCAATCGTTCGATGATGGGTTCGAAATCGGTACGCATCTTGTCGCTGTCGGCCTGCAGCACTTTCACCTGCGCATCCTGCTCGTTTATTTGTCGGTTCAGGCGTTCGATGTTCTCGCGCATGGCAGGTGGCACCGCAGTACCCTGGCGCTCAAGGCGCGCAGCCTGCTCAAGCTCACCCTTGCGCTTGCTCACCAGTTGCGACAGCTGACTTTTGGCATATTCGATCTTCAGCGTAATCGCCTCGATCTGCCGGTCGCGCAGGCGCTCGGCATCCTGGGGCGCGCTGTAGAGCTTGCGCAATTCGCTGTCCTTGCGAATCATCTGCTCGCCATACTCGTGCTGTTCGCGCTGACGTTTGGCCTCTTCGGGGGTGATCACTGCCGCCGGTGCAACCGTTTCCAGAAGCTGGCCGCTGCGCGTGAGTATCTGATAGCCCTTCGCGGCATATTCCGGCGGAATGGAACTGTCCATGACCATCACACCCTTGTCGTTCTTGTAGCGATAGAGCGACCCACCACTGCCTTTTTCCGCCGCAACAGCGGCGGCGGTGACCAGGGCAAGAGCCAGGGATATCGCGATACTCAGCTGCTTGATGCGCATGACAAGACACTCATGAAGGTGGTGTTGGAAGCAAAGCCGGTGCCCAGAACAGAACATGGCATAACTTTCAGCCACCAACACCGTACCGCAGACGATAGGCATCGATCCGCTCCAGATCAACCTGCCCGGACGGCTCCTCGCGCAGGAACTCGATCAGCTCGGCAAGCGACACAATGCTGTAGACCGCGAGGCCGAAGTCCCGTTCCACTTCCTGGATGGCTGACAAATCACCCTTGCCCTTTTCCTGGCGGTCGAGAGCGACCAACACCCCCGCGGCCTGGGCGCCGGCCGCCTGCACAATCTGCATGACCTCGCGAATGGCGGTGCCGGCGGTGATCACATCATCGATGATCAGTACCCGACCCTTGAGCGGCGCACCAACCAGCGTACCGCCTTCACCATGGCCCTTGGCTTCCTTGCGATTGAAGCACCAGGGATAGTCACGCCCATGCTGATCGGCAAGCGCAACAGCGGTGGCCGATACCAACGGGATACCCTTGTAGGCAGGGCCAAAGAGCAGATCGAAATGCGCCCCCGAGGCAACCGCAGCTGCGGCATAAAAGCGCCCCAGGGCAGCGAGCGCACTGCCGGTGTTGAACAGGCCGGCATTGAAAAAATAAGGGCTCTGCCGGCCGGATTTCAGCGTGAACTCGCCGAAGCGCAACACCTCGCGTTCGAGGCAGAACCGGATGAACTCGCGCTGATAGGGCTGCATGGTTATCTTTTGGGAAAAGGGGTCGGAGTGATTTATCGTGCGGGGGCTCCCCGGCGGCCAACAATAAATCACTTGCGACCCCTTTGCCCATGCGACCCCTTCCTTGATGCGCATAGTCACCCTCAACTGCAACGGCATCCGCGCCGCCGAGCGCAAAGGCTTCTTCGCCTGGCTTGAGCAAGCCGACGCCGACATCGTCTGCCTGCAGGAAACAAAAGCGCAGGTACACCAGCTCGCGGCGCACGTCCTGCGGCCTGCCGGCTATCACGGCTTCTTCTTCGATGCGCTCAAGCCCGGCTACAGCGGTACTGCGGTTTATGCCCGCGAAAAGCCCCGCGCGGTGCAGCGAGGGCTGGGCTTCCCCATCGCCGATACCGAGGGCCGCTATCTGCAGCTCGACTTCAAGGGCCTGTCCGTGGCGTCGCTGTACCTGCCGTCAGGCTCGTCGGGCGCGCTGGCGCAACAGCGCAAGTTCGCCTTCATGGCGGCCTATGAACCCCGCCTCGCCGCGCTACACAAAAATCGCCGCGAATTCATTCTGTGTGGCGACTGGAACATCGCCCACCAACCGATCGACCTGAAAAACTGGCGCGCCAATCAGAAGAATTCCGGCTTCCTGCCGGAAGAGCGCGCGTGGCTCGATCTGCTGTTCGCAGAATACCGGTTGGTCGATGCGTTTCGCGTGGTGGATGCTCGTGCCGACCAGTACACATGGTGGTCGAATCGTGGCCAAGCCTGGGCCAAGAATGTCGGCTGGCGCATTGACTACCAGATCACCACGCCAGGACTGCGCGATGCCGTGCAGGCGGCATCGATCTACAAGGACGAGCGCTTCAGCGATCATGCGCCGCTGACGATCGATTACGACATTCCCGCCCTGTAAATCTCTCTGCTGCACCGACAGCGATTGCCTACCAGTTCAGCGCCTTCTTTTGCGCCTCGACCAACGACAGAATACCCTGCTGGCCCAGCACCATCATTGCGTCCGCCTGCTCGCGCGTGAACGGCGCGCCCTCGGCCGTGCCCTGAATTTCGATAAAGCCACCCTGCTGCGACATGACGATGTTCATATCGGTTTCGGCAGCGGAATCTTCCGGGTAATCGAGATCCAGCACTGGCACGCCTTTGTAGATGCCGACCGAAATGGCGGCGACGAGCTGCTGCAGAGGATCGTCCTTGATGAGCTTTTTCTGCAGCATCCAGGAAAGCGCATCGACTACCGCAACGCAGGCACCGGTGATCGAGGCAGTGCGGGTGCCGCCATCTGCCTGAATCACATCGCAATCGATGGCGATGGTATTTTCACCCAACTTCTTCAAATTCACTGCCGCACGCAACGAACGGCCGATCAGCCGCTGAATTTCCAGCGTCCGGCCGCCTTGCTTGCCCCGGGCCGCTTCGCGGTCGGAGCGCGTGTGTGTCGCGCGCGGCAGCATGCCGTACTCGGCAGTAAGCCAACCCTGCCCCTTGCCCTTGAGGAATCGCGGCACGCCTTCGCTGACGGACGCCGTGCAAATCACTTTGGTCTCGCCGAACTCGATGAGCACGGAACCTTCGGCATGACGGGTGTAGTGCCGCGTGATGCGCACATCGCGCAGCTGGTCTGGCTTACGGCCGGATGGACGCATGGGAAACCCTCGGAACAGTTGATTGATCAGGCGGACGGCAGGGCCGGGCATTCTAGTACAATCACCCGCCCTGCCCCGCCGCGTTACCGAGGAATTGCCGATGATCCGCAGCATGACCGCCTTCAGCCGCCGCGAAGAGCGCGCCGACGGCGCCACGCTGGCCTGGGAAATCCGCTCGGTCAACCACCGCTACCTTGAACCGTCACTGCGCCTGCCCGACGCACTGCGCGAGGTTGAGACGCCGGTTCGCGAGTCGCTGCGCAAGCGCCTGTCGCGCGGCAAGGTGGAGTGCATGCTGAAGCTCGGCGGTATCGAGCTGCAAACCGGGCCGACGGTAACCGTCAACGAGGCATTGCTTGCCGATCTGATGGGTGCAGTCAATCGCGTTGCGCAACTGGCCAGACAGCCGGTCGCCCTCGACCCGATCGAGGTGCTGCGCTGGCCCGGGGTTACCGCCGCGCCGGATATCGACAGCGAAGCCTTGGCAAGGCGTGCGCTGGCACTGTTCGAGCAGACACTCAACGATTTTGTCGCCGCGCGTGAGCGCGAAGGCGTCGAGCTGGCAATGCTTGTCACCCAGCGGCTCGATGCGATTCTGCGTGCAGTCGAGCGGGTGAAGGCGGTGCTGCCGCAAATCATCGAGGCCCAGCGCCAAAAACTGCGCGCGCGCGTCGAGGAAGCCGTCAGCTCACCCGATCGCGACCGCCTCGAACAGGAGCTGGTGATGCTTGCCGGCCGCATGGATGTCGCTGAGGAAATTGATCGCCTGGTAACGCATGTCAATGAAGTGCGGCGTTGCATCGTCGAAGGCGGTAGCGTCGGCCGCCGCCTGGATTTCCTGATGCAGGAACTCAACCGCGAGGCCAACACGCTCGGCTCGAAGTCGATAAGCGTCGACACCACCCAGGCATCAATAGAAATCAAGGTGCTGATCGAGCAGATGCGCGAACAGATCCAGAACATCGAATGATCGCCAAACCGTTTTGCGAGGCACAGTTGCTGCGCATAACTGCACTGCGCATCCTTGCCATTGCGGTGGCATTGCTTTTCGGTACCACCAGCCATGCCGAGCGTTTCCTGCCGGCTGGCGCGTTTTCGTACGAAGACATCCGCTTGGCCAACGGCCTGCGCATCGTTGTACAGCCCGTTCACACCGCGCCGTACATTTCCGCACGGCTGGTTGTGAAGACCGGCACTGATCATTACCCCTGCAATGATCGCGAACTGCCGCACCTGGTTGAGCACCTGCTGTTTTCGGCAAACAGTGTGCTCGCCGAAAGCGATATCGATGACCAGATCAATGCCTGGGGCGGCCAGATCAATGCGTTCACCTATGCCGAACAGACGGAAGTGGTACTTGATGCGCACGCGCGCTTCCAGGTTCCGGCCATGCAATTGCTGGCGACGATGATCGGCAATTTCGATCCGCAGCCAGCGGACGTGGTGCGCGAAGCCGATGTAGTCGAACGTGAATCCGGCGCTGATCACACGGCACTGCGCCTGTGGTGGACGCAACAACCCTTCGTGCAACGGGCCTCAACAAAATTTGAATTGGCCGCCGGCATTACCTGTACATCAGGCCTCACGCCGATTCACCATCTTGCCGAAGCCGATATCCGGCAGGCCTTCGACACCTACTACGTGCCGGCGAACATGATCCTGGTGCTGGTCGGCGACCTCGACGAGGCCGGCCTCGCGGCCGCGAAACAGGCATTTGGCGCGCTGCCCGCGCGGCCAGCGCCGGTCGTCACACCACTGCCGATCACCATGCCCGCAACCACGGATTTCACGTCCGGCTGGTTATCCGGCACCGCCAGCCTCGATGCGCCAACCGCAGCCGGTATTGCGCCATTCCATGACTGGGAAGGCTTCTATGCCCTGCAGCTTGTCGAGTCGTGGCTCAACAATCGCATGTTCCGCGAACTGCGCAGCGAACGTGGCATTGCCTACACACCGAGCGCCAGCGTCGCCTATCACGGCACGGCAACGCTGGTAACGCTGGCGGCCGAGACCTCGCCGAAAGATACTGCCTACACTCGCGATTATCTGCGTGCCCTCGTCACCCGGGTACAAACCCAAGGGATACCCGAGGAGGATTTCCAGAATCTGCGCACCGCCGCATTGCTCGGCATGGCGCAGGAGTTCGAGCGTATCTCCGATCGCGCCAACTATCTTTCCGGCTCGGTGCGCGAAATCGAAAACGGTGGCCTGTTTGACATCGAAACCTTCTACGCACAACTGAGCTATTCCCGTTTTTACGAACTGGTGCGGCGCGACTGGCCGCCACATTTTGTTGTGCTCGATGCCTCACCACGCGTCAGCTGGTCAGCCTGGATTGGTCTGCTTGGCGGCAGCACGCTGCTGTTGATGCTGGGTGTCGGGTTGCTGGTGTGGCGGCGCCTGCGCGCATTGCGCCCCGGGTGAAGCGACGGCAGGCTTGTCGATTCACCCGCCGGGGGTGTTATAAATTCCGCCTTAACTTCGCGCAGGATGATCCCGTGAAAGGTTCTCTCTTCGTTGTTTCCGCTCCTTCCGGCGCGGGTAAGACCAGTCTGGTTCAAGCCCTGATCGGCAGCATCGACAACATCGGCGTCTCGGTATCGCACACCACGCGCGCGCAGCGGCCGGGCGAACAGCACGGCGTGAATTACCATTTCACGACGCGCGAGGCCTTCGGGCTGATGATCGAACGCGGCGACTTCCTCGAGCAGGCCGAGGTCTTCGGCAACCTCTACGGCACCTCGAAGGTATGGGTCGAAAACACGCTGCAGGCCGGGCGCGATGTCATCCTTGAGATTGACTGGCAGGGGGCCCAGCAGGTGCGACGGCTGATGCCCGATTCGGTTGGCATTTTCATCCTGCCGCCTTCCCGTCAGGCGCTGCGCGAGCGGCTGGTCGGACGCAGCACCGATGCCGCCGACGTGATCGAACGCCGGCTGGCACAGGCCACCGAGGACATGTCCCACTTCGTCGAATTCGACTATGTGATCATCAATGCCGTGTTCGACCAGGCGCTGGCAGAGATCCAGGCCGTGGTGCGCGCCCAGCGCAGCCGGGTCAGCCGGCTGGCCGGCGCAAAGCTCAGCCTGATCGAGCGTCTGCTTAACGGGCATTGAGCAATTCGCCCGTCCGGTTCTTGTCCAGGCGCCCGGCAGTCGGCTAGACTCACCGCCCCCTGCGCCACCCACCTTGTTGCGCTGCCCGTATTTCCGAGGTTCCCATGGCCCGCGTCACCATCGAAGACTGCCTCACCAATCTTGAGAACCGCTTCGAACTCGTGCTGGTCGCCTCCAAGCGCGCCCGTCAGCTCGCCACCGGCGGCAAGGAGCCCAAGATCCAGTGGGAAAACGACAAGGTGACCGTGGTCGCCCTGCGCGAGATTGCCGAAGGCCATATCGACCGCACGGTGCTTGACGAGCCGGATCGGGAAGAAGCGCCGCCATCCCTGGATTTCCTTGCCAATCCGCCGCCGCGCATCATCACCGCCATCGATTTCAACGACGACCGCGACTAAGCCCTGACGCCCGCCGGCAAATACCCCGCAACCCCGGCTTACCGCCGGGGTTTCTTTTTTAGTCTGCGCTTCAACTCCCCCGCCTAACTCCTTTGTGCCATATGCATTTCCACCTCTCAACAGCGTGGACTTCCGGCACATTCGTCTTTAGATTCGACTGAACCTTAGATCACGGAACCGTCGGCGCCCACCGGGCGCTGCGGGGGAACATTCCCTTGGCCACCATCGAGAGCCTCACCAAGCGCCTCGAAAGCTATCTCCCGGCGGAGCAGATTGCGCTCGTCCGCAAGGCCTACCGTTTTGCCCTTGATGCCCACGAGGGCCAGTTTCGCAAGGACGGCGACCCGTACATCACCCATCCGCTGGCGGTCGCCGGCATCCTCACCGACATGCACATGGACGCCCAGAGCCTTGTTGCGGCATTGCTGCACGACGTGCTCGAAGACTGTGGCATTACCAAGGAAAGAATCGCCGAGGAATTCGGCCCTGACGTTGCCGATCTGGTCGATGGTGTCTCGAAAATTACCCTGATCGAATTCCCGACCCGCGCCGAGCAGCAAGCGGAAAACCTGCGCAAGATGATCCTGGCGATGACCAAGGACATCCGCGTGATTCTGGTGAAGCTCGCCGACCGTCTGCACAACATGCGCACGCTGCATTCATTACCGCCAGCAAAACGCCGCCGCATCGCCCAGGAAACCCTTGACATCTTCGGGCCGATTGCCAATCGGCTCGGCATGAACAACATCCGCGTTGAGTATGAAGACTTAGCCTTCGCGGCAATGTACCCGATGCGCGCGCAGCGAATCGGCCGCGCTGTAAAAGCCGTGCGCGGCAACCGTCGGGAAGTTGTTACCAAACTCAAGGAGTCGATGGAGACGCTGCTGCGCAACGAGGGTATACCGGCCCGCATCATGGGCCGCGAAAAACACCTCTACAGCATCTACTGCAAGATGCGCGAGCAGAAGAAATCGTTCGACGAAATCATGGATTTCTACGGCTTTCGCGTCATTGTCGACAATGTGGATACCTGCTACCGCGTGCTTGGCGTTCTGCACAACTACTTCAAGCCTGTACCAGGACGCTTCAAGGATTACATCGCCATTCCAAAGGCGAATGGCTACCAGTCGTTGCACACCACGCTCAAAAGTCACGCCGGCGTTCCCGTCGAGGTGCAGATCCGCACCGAAGAAATGGAGAACATGGCCAACAACGGCATCGCCGCGCATTGGCTGTACAAATCCGAAGATACCACCCGCGAGAGCGGGCCCCAGGCGCGCGCAAGGCAATGGATGAAAGGCCTGCTCGACATCCAGAAGCAGGTTGGCAATTCGGTTGAGTTCATTGAAAACGTCAAGATCGATTTGTTCCCTGACGAGGTCTATATCTTCACGCCCAAGGGCGACATCATGGAGCTGCCGGCGGGTGCAACGCCGATCGATTTCGCCTACGCGGTGCATACTTCGGTGGGTAACTCCTGTGTCGCCGCACGCATTGATCATCGCATCGCGCCACTATCGACGGAACTGAAAAGCGGTCAAACGGTGGAAGTAATCACCGCGCCGGGCACTGTGCCCAGCCCGGCCTGGCTCAACTTCGTGGTTACCAGCAAGGCCCGCACTTATATACGTAATTTCCTGAAAACGCAGCGCACCGGCGAATCGATCGCACTCGGCCAGCGCCTGCTCGAACAGGCATTGGCAGAATACGGCGTAGCCCTGAGCGAGCTGCCAACCGAGCACGTGACAAACGAGCTTGCACATTCGGGTTATGCGCAGCTCGACAATCTGCTTGAAGACATCGGCATGGGTAACCGTGCAGCACCGCTGGTGGCCCGCCAGCTCGCTGCTGTCGATGATCTTGGCGCCTTCAATGTATCGGGCAAGCCGCTGGCGATCCGCGGCACCGAGGGCATGGTCGTCACTTATGCCAAGTGCTGTTATCCGCTGCCGGGGGACGAAATCCTCGGCCATCTGTCTGCCGGGCGCGGCCTGGTCGTGCACCGTGATACCTGCCGCAATGTCGAAACAGAATTGCGTGACAACCCCGAACGCTGCCTGCCCCTGCGCTGGGAAAAAAAGGTGCAGGGCGATTTCCCGGTCGAACTTCGCGTGGAATTGTCGAACCGCCGTGGCGCCCTGGCTACGCTCGCCACCGTCGTTGCCGAGAACGATTCAAATATCGAAGGCATCAACCTGATCGAGAAGGATCCGCAGATCGGCGTGGTGGCAATTCTGATCAGCGTTCACGACCGCGTGCACCTGGCCCGTATCATCAAGCGGCTGCGCCGCGTGCCTGGCGTCGGTAAAATATCGCGCGGTCGGGTCTGATTCGGCCCGACACCACCATAAATTCGGCTGAGGCCGGCACAACATCAAGGAACATTCATGTCCCGCACCCCGATCCATACCGACAAGGCACCGGCGGCCATCGGCACCTACTCGCAGGCAATCAAGGCCGGCAGCACCCTGTATCTGTCAGGGCAGATTCCACTTGATCCAAAAACGATGCAACTCGTTGAAGGCGACATCGATGCGCATATTGCCCGGGTGTTCGAGAACCTGAAGGCTGTTGCGGAAGCGGGCGGCGGTTCACTCGCGCAGGTGGTGAAGCTGAACGTTTTCCTTACCGATCTTGGCAATTTTTCGCGCGTGAATGAAATCATGGCGCGTTATTTCCGGCAGCCGTACCCGGCACGCGCGGCAATTGGCGTTGCCGCATTGCCAAAAGGCGCCCAGGTCGAGATGGATGCGGTGATCGTGCTGGATTGATCCATACCGGGAGTTACCGCTGGGCCAGTACGGCGGTGTATCCGCTGCGAAAATCCGGATAACCAAACTGGAAACCCAGCGCCCGGATGCGCGCATTGCCGACGCGCTTGCCGCCGACCGACACGTTCGCCAATGGCGCTTTTTCAGCAAAGTTAATTTCGCTTTCGCGTCCCTGCAATCTTGCCGCGATAAATGCCAACACGTCGATATTCAACGACGGCTCGTTGTCGACACCCGTATAAACGCGATCGAGCGTGATGCCGGCGAGTGCGCGATTAACGAGGAATGCGATCAGCCGTGCCGCGTCGTCTCGGTGGATGCGGTTGGTCCAGGCCGGTGCCGGCCACGCATCCTTCCCCGCGATGATCGCCTCGGCCTTGCGCACCAGCATGTGGCGCCCCGGGCCGTAGATACCAGCCAGGCGCAGCACCGTTGCCGCCGTACCGGTCGTCAGCAGCGATGATGAAAACAACTTCTCTTCCGCACGCAGCAGAATCTCGCCGTTCCAGGAATCCGGTCGCGCCGGCACGTCCTCGGTCAGCCACAGGTCGGCGCTTTCGGACCACACACTGGTACTCGAGATGAACAACACCAGTTTTGGTCTGCCGCCGGCTTCGTGCACCGCGCGCAACGTGTGCTCGACGGCACCGATGTAGGTGGCTGCGTAATCCTCGCGACTGTCTTCACGGGAATCGCCTTCACGGGCATCGCCTTCGCGGACATGGCGCTTCGGGCTCACGACGATCACCACCGCATCGGCCTGCGCGCGCAGTGCCGGCGGCAGTATGAACGGCGCGCGCAGGTCGACGGCGTGATAGTCGATGCCGGGCAGCCTTGCTGTCGGCGCCGTACGTTTCAACGCCAACACGCGCAGACCGGCTGCGGCCAGTAACTGGCCGGCCGCGCTGCCGAGATCACCGAATCCCGCGAAAAGTACCGTCGCCATCCCCACCCCTCCTGCATTGACGCCGCCTTGATAGGCTACGAGTATCCTGCAAGTTACTGGCTGCCAGCGTAGCCGGATCATCGTCAGAATACCGCCATGAACCTTACCGAATTGCGCTACGCCGTCGCCCTCGCCCGCGAGCGCCATTTCGGCCGCGCCGCAGTGAGCTGCGCCGTCACCCAGCCAACACTGTCGGTGGCGGTGAAAAAGCTCGAGGATGAACTCGGCATCCAGCTGTTCGAGCGGCACCGCCACAACGTGCGCGTAACGCCAGCAGGTGAAGCCGTGATCGCCCAGGCCCAGCGCGTGCTTGAGGAAACGCAGAAACTCCGCCAACTGGCTGACCCGGATGTACAGCAGTTCGGCACCCCGCTGCGCATCGGTGCAATCCACACCATTGGCCCATATCTGTTCCCCGCTCTGGTCGGTGCCGCGCGCCGCATCGCACCACAATTGCCACTCGGGATCGAGGAAAATTTCACTCACGCTCTTGCGCAAAGACTCCGCGACGGCGAGGTAGACGCCATCCTCATTGCCCTGCCTTTCTCGGAACCCGGTGTTGTTGTCACGCCATTGTATGACGAGACGTTTGAGGTGCTGTTGCCGGCCAGCCATCCGCTCACGAAATACAAACGGATTGCGCTGGACGCACTCGACAATGAAGACGTGCTGATGCTGGGCGAAGGCCATTGCCTGCGCGATCAGGTATTGAGTTTCTGCCCGCACATTCGTGGTGGGCAACACCGCACCGAGGTCGCATCGAGCTCGCTGGAAACAATACGGCACATGGTGGCAGCGGGAATGGGCCTGTCGGTACTGCCACAAACTGCGTGCATATCGCCATTCTATGGCGAAGACGTGCTTGTCACCCGGCCTTTTGAAAAGCCAGAACCCACGCGACGCATCGCGCTGGCCTGGCGGGCAAGTTTCCCGCGTACCAAAGCCATCGACGTGCTGGTCACCGCGACCCGCGAAGCAGCAAAACGTCGCGGTACCCGCGAGATTCCCTCGTGACTACGCGCGCCAACGACAACAACGATGTTTTGCAGGCACCGATTACCGCTATCAAGGGGGTTGGGCCGGCGCTTGCCGAACGATTAAAGATACTCGGGCTCGCTACCGTCGAAGATTTGTTGTTCCATCTGCCGATTCGCTATGAGGATCGTACCCGCGTTACACCCATCGGCGCGGTGCGGCCATTCACCACCGCGCAAGTGGAAGGCGAGGTGCTCGCTGCAGATGTTTTGTTCGGGCGTCGGCGCAGTCTGCTGGTGAAAATCGGTGATCGCACGGGTGTCGTCGCACTGCGTTTTTATCATTTCAACGCGGCGCAAAAAGCGTCGTTCGCACGCGGTATAACGCTGCGCGCCTTCGGTGATGCCCGGCCCGGATCCAGCGGGCTGGAATTTTATCACCCTGAGTACCGCATTCTTGCGCCAGGTGTGCTGCCGCCGCTCGCCGAACGCCTTACGCCGGTTTACGGCATCACCGAAGGTGTCACGCAGCAACGTGTGAGAAGCCTGACCGAAGCCGCGTTGCTGCTGCTGAAAAACCACGCGCCGGCGGAACTCATCCCGGCAGAACTGCTGGCGCGCTTCAAGCTGCCGTCGTTGCGCGACGCGCTCGCCTTTGTCCATCACCCACCACCCGGAACGCGTACCGAAACAATCACCGATGGCAGCCACCCGGCAATCCGTCGCCTTGCCCTGGAAGAGCTTGCCGCGCACCACCTGAGCCTGCTCGCGGTACGTAACGAAATCCGTCGGCACAAGGCGCTGGCATTACCGCAAAACCCGCCGCTGGCACAGCGCCTGCAGGAATCCCTGCCGTATACGCTTACCCGCGCACAACAACGCGTGCTTGCAGAAATCGCGCAGGATTTGCTGCAACCCGTACCGATGTTGCGCCTGGTTCAGGGCGATGTTGGTGCAGGAAAAACCGCAGTTGCCGCGCTTGCCGCCGCGCAGGCGGTCGCCGGCGGCGCCCAGGTCGCGCTGATGGCGCCCACGGAAATTCTTGCTGAACAGCATTACCGGAATTTTACCCACTGGTTTGAACCGCTCGGTGTCAAGGTGGGCTGGCTGACATCGCGGCTGAAGAAGAAAACGCGCGCTGCGACTGTTGCCGGGCTTGCCGACGGCTCCATTGCGCTCGCCATTGGCACGCACGCGCTGTTTCAGGGTGACGTCAGATTCGCGAAACTCGGCCTGGTTATTGTCGACGAACAGCATCGTTTCGGCGTGCAGCAACGACTGGCGTTGCAGGACAAAGGCGGAGGACTCGGCGTAGCGCATCAGTTGATCATGACCGCGACACCCATTCCACGCACGCTGGCCATGAGCGTCTATGGCGACCTCGACACCTCGGTGATCGACGAGGTGCCACCGGGCCGCACGCCGGTGCAGACAGTCGTGCTCGGCGAAGAGCGCCGGCCAGAAATTATTGAACGTATCCGCCGCGCTTGTGCCGAGCGGAAACAGGCGTACTGGGTTTGCCCGCTGGTCGAGGATTCAGAAGAAATTGAAGCGCAGGCAGCAGAATCCACCTGTGCGGATTTGCAGGCTGCGCTGCCTGAATTGCGCATTGATCTTGTCCATGGACGACTCAAAAGCACGCATAAGGCTGCAACCATGGCGGCATTCAAGCGTGGCGAGATCGATTTGCTCGTTGCCACCACCGTGATCGAAGTAGGCGTTGATGTGCCGAACGCATCACTGATGGTGGTCGAAAATGCCGAGCGCCTGGGGCTCTCGCAACTACACCAGTTGCGCGGCCGTGTCGGTCGCGGCGCGCAGCAGAGTTACTGTGTATTGATGTACAAATCGCCACTGTCGCAGCTGGGACGCGAACGTCTTGCGGTGATGCGCGAGACTACCGACGGTTTTCGCATCGCCGAAAAAGATCTCGAACTGCGCGGGCCTGGCGAAGTGCTCGGCACGCGGCAGACAGGCGAATTGACGCTGCGCGTTGCTGATCTGCTGCGTGATACAGCGCTGATGGATTTAAGCCGGGAACTGGCGCAGGAGCTGGAGCAGCAACACCCGCAAAAGGTGCCGCTGCTGATCAGGCGGTGGATCGGTGAGGCGGTGCGCTATTCCCGGGTGTGATCCGAGCTTGGCGCGGGTGTAGCGGATTATTTCAGGTCGTAACGCAGGTTGATCCAGATGCCATCGAACTCGGCATCACTGGCGACGCCGGCAGCGGCGGAAAGCTGCTTGTTCAGGTAGTAACGGGCGCCGGCAGACAGCCCCAGACCATCGTCAAACGGATCGACTTCGACGACCGTCAGTTTGCCTTCGAGTTGAAAATTGTCCTGAACCGCGTAGCGTATGCCGCCGGAAGCGGCAAAGCCGATGTCGTTGTCGTCGGCGTTGGACCATGCCGGCGTATCCCAGGAGGTGTACAGCACCTCCAGCGTGCCGAAGAAATCGAGATCCGGGTTGATCGCGGTGTGAAACAGGCCGCCACCGCGCAACACCATGACATCGAAGCCATTGTTATCGATGGTACCGATCGCACCGAGCAGACCCAGCTGCTCATTGAGGCCCATGGCACCACCCAGATAAAGGACATCCGCGTCGTCGTACTCCCCGAAACTGCCTTCGAGATAGTCATAGGAAAAGTCGGCGGCAGCGGCGCCGGTGGATGCGGCCAGCAGTGCGGCCAGGGAAAGGACACGGAACGTCTTCATGTGGTGCTCCTCGGTTTATTGCAACGAACGAGCCGCAGTCTAGCGCACATTCACCCGCGAGCATCAGAAAGCGTGGTGGGAATGTGGCGTGTATCACGCAACAGCTTTCTTCTTCTGTGGTCCGAGATACTTCGCAATCTGCATGAACAGCATCAGCTTGCCGTAATCGCCCTCGATCTTCACCTTCTGCTCCTGCATCCCCTTCATCATCACGCTCTGGTCCTTGCCGGCAGCCATCAGGGTGTTGAGCGCATAGTGGCCATCGAGGAAAGACAGCGTGATCGAGGGTTTGTCGATGACGCCCGACAGCGGCTCGACCTTGCCATCAGCGAAGCGGAAGGCGCGCGCGGCCTTGCCGTCGAAGGTGCGGAACTGCATTGAAAAATTCTGGCCCTTGAGCTTCTCGACGAAGCGCTCGTTATGGTTGCCCAGCCAACGCAGACGCAGACCAAGAATCCACAGGACGATGCTGAACAGAAAGTTATAGAACATGAGTGCAGGCTCCCGAAACAAAAGACGCCCCCGTCGTGGGAGCGTCTGAACGATAGCAGGATCGGCAACTCAGAACAGCACAGGCATCGTCTTCGCCAGCGCATTCTTTTCATTTACCGCCTCGCCGGTCAGGGCAAAACCCAGCGGCTTACCATCTTCGCCAACAAACAGCGCCCTGACGTTCTGGCCGTTGACCTCCACCTGCCAAGCACCTTTGCTGCCAAGTGGCGCCGGGCAGACCACCACCGGGCAGGCCGGGGTTTTCACCGTTACCGGCATCACCCCGTAGCTCACCGGGGTAGGCGTGCCGGCGAGGGTCTTCGCCAGTGCCCGCGCGGCAGCCATCAGCGGCAGCACATAGGGCAGCACATACCCGTTCACTTCCGCGCAGTCGCCGAAAGCAAACACATGCGGCGCACTGGTGCGTAATTCACGATCGGTCACGATGCCGCGATTGACGGTGATGCCTGCTTCTTTTGCCAGCGCAATACGTGGCCGCAGGCCGACGGCGGAAATCACCAATTCGGCATCAATCGTCGCGCCGTTGGTGAGCGTGCAGCGATAGCCGCCATCGACACTGTTCACCGCCTGCACCGCCGGACCGAAATGAAACTTGACGCCGAGGGACTCCAGACCGCGCGCAACTGCAGCGCTTGCTTCCGGCGGCAGCAGCGCCGGCAGGCACCGGCCGGCCGGATCAACCACCTCTACCTGAAAGCCGCCATTGGACAGATCGTTTGCAAACTCACTGCCGATCAGGCCGGCACCGATCACCAGGATCTTCTGCTTGCCGACGGCCTGTTCCCGAAACGCACCGTAATCCATCAGGTCGTTGATCGACAGCACGGCAGCGGCAGCATTGCCTTCAATCGGCACGCGGAAGGTATCGGCACCGAGCGCGAAGACCAAATCGCCATAAGCAATCGCTTCGCCGTCGTCGAGCTCGACGCGCTTGCCGGCGGTATCGATTTTCGCCACGCGGACATGCGGGCGCACTGTCGCCCGCAATTGCGCGGCCATTTCGCTTGCGCTGTTCATCGCCAGTTCGTCGGCCGACTTCTGCTTGGTGAAGCCGGTGCTGAGCATCGGCTTGGAATAATTGCGGCCGTCGTCGCTGGTGAGCAACGCCATCGGCCGCTCCGCATCCAGCTTGCGGAATTCCTTCGCGAGGTTGTAGCCCGCGAGGCCGGTGCCGATGATGACGAGGGTATTCACTACACCTGCACCATTTCAAAATCGTCCTTGCCCACGCCGCAGTCGGGACATACCCAATCTGCCGGGATGTCTTCCCACTTCGTGCCCGGCGCGATGCCCTCTTCCGGCAGGCCCTTCACTTCGTCGTAGATAAAACCGCAGACGACACATTCCCACTTGCGCATGGTTGTCACCCCTATCAATGAATCCGTCTGGATCGATTCAGTTTTCAGTTGGTTATTGCAGCTATTTCGGGACGCCTGCGAAACCCCGAGGGCCGGCATCCTGCCAATGGAGACGTTTCGAAAGCCGTGAAGGCTACGCAGCCGGCCCGTCGGGGTCAATTCACGCGGAACCCCCGGCAGGCTCCGCAGAAGCACGTCAGCTCGTTCCGTGCTCTGCCCGGTGCCCGGCCAGCACCCGCCGGTAGTTGTGCGCGTGACGTTCCTCGACCCGGGCCAGGGCCGCAAAGCGCTTCGCGGCCCTGGCGAGGGTGTCGCGGAACAGTCGGGCATGCTCCTCGGACTCACCGATCTGGCCGGCAAACTCCCTGCGGGCCGCCTCGTGCTGCTCACGGATCGCGGTGTCACGGAACGACGGGTACATCTCGGTGTACTCGTAGGTCTCGCCTGCAATCGCCAATTGCAGGACCTTCTGCGTATCAAGCGTCGCTGGCGGGTACAGCAGTTCGGCATGGCCGAGCGCGTGCTGGACTTCCTGGGCGGCGGTTTCCTCGAACACCTGCGCGGTTTCCGCGTCGCCATGAGCGCGGGCAATGCGGGCGAAGTGCAGGTACTTGATGTGCGCCATCGACTCGCCGGCAAAAGCAGCCTCAAGGTTGGCGAGTGTTACAATCGCATCGTTTTTCATCGTTCATCTCCTCGTCTCGCGTGCGGTTCGCTTCGTCAGCGACAAGGCCAGTCTGCCGACCGTCGAGTGATTGAGAAAATGAATTATTCATATACGATTAATAGTTATTTTCAATCGATATGCGCCATGCCCCTGTTCGCGTCGGTGCAGGCCGGCCCGAAGCCGGCTGGCGCTTTCGTGCCCGGCGCCCGGACCGCGCGACGATGGACTGGATCGCCGATCCGGGGTCACTGACCGCCCGCCTGGTCGCGCGCGCAGCTGGCACGTTTCGGGTTCGCGTCACCCGGCTCGTCTGGGCCCGCCCGACATTGGCCGAGCGGCGCGCGCTGGCGCTGCCCCGCGGTGAGTGGGCGCTTATTCGTGAAGTCGTGCTCGAAGGCCAGGGTGAGCCTTGGGTCATCGCCCGCTCGGTGATTCCACGCGTAACGCTGACGGGCCGCAACCGGCAACTGCGCGCACTCGGCAATCGCCCGCTCGGCGCCTTCCTGTTCCGTGACCCGACGCTGCGGCGGACCGAAGTGAAGGTCGTCCAGCTTGGTCTGCCAAAGGCTTTATCATCAGCGAGCGCTCACACTGCCTGGGGTCGTTGCTCGACCTTCGTGCTGCGCGGCCGCCCCCTGCTGGTCGCCGAATACTTCCTGCCGGCATTGCTGGCACCCCGTTCGGCCGGGGTACCGACGTGACCCTCGCCGGGCTGCGCGCCCGCCTCCCCGTCTACGCGCAACTGCTGCGGCTGGACCGGCCGATCGGCATCTTCCTGCTGCTGTGGCCAACCTGGTGGGCGCTGTGGATCGCCGGCAACGGGCACCCGTCGCTCACCAACGTGCTGGTCTTCACTGCGGGCGTGGTGCTGATGCGCTCGGCCGGCTGCGCGATCAACGATTATGCCGACCGCGACTTCGACAAACAGGTGTGGCGCACCAAGGACCGCCCGCTTGCCGCCGGCCGCATCGCCCCGAAGGAGGCGTTGGCGCTGTTCGCCGGCATCGCCCTGCTCGCTTTCCTGCTCACCTTGTTCCTCAATCTCTACACCATCGTCATGTCGGTCGGCGGCCTGCTGCTTGCTGCCATCTACCCCTTCATGAAGCGCTACACCCACCTGCCCCAGGTGGCACTGGGCGCCGCCTTCAGCTGGGCGATCCCGATGGCCTTTGCCGCCGAGCAGGAGGCCCTGCCGCCGCTGGCCTGGCTACTGTTCTTTGCCAACCTCAGCTGGACTGTCGCCTATGACACCTTCTACGCAATGGCTGACCGCGACGACGATCGCAGGGCCGGGGTGAAGTCCACCGCCATCCTTTTCGGCCACGCCGACCTCGCGGCCATCGCCCTGTTGCAGACAGCCACGCTCGCACTGCTGGCCGTCACCGGGTACAGCGCCCATCTGGGGCTGCCCTTCTGGCTGGCGCTCGCCGTTGCCGCAGCACTGTTCGTCTGGGAGCACCGGCTGGCCCGCCGTCGCGAGCCGCACGCCTGCCTGCGCGCCTTCCTCCACAACAACTGGGTGGGCATGGCGGTGTTTGCGGGGATTTATATCGCTTTTATGACAGCCTGAGCCTGCGGCAGGGCCTTGTTGTCACGGGGCTGTCATGTTGCGCTACTGTAATGGCGGGCAAAGTACCCACAGGCGCACCTCGAATGAGCGAAGAAACCATTCTGATCGTTGACGATGAGCCGGCCATTCGCGAAATGATTGCAACGATGCTCGAACTGGCGGATTTCAAGGTGCTGGAGGCTGAAAACGCCCAGCAAGCCCACCAGCGCGTGGTCGATGAGCGGCCCGACCTCATCCTGCTCGACTGGATGCTGCCGGGCATCTCCGGTATCGAACTGACACGCCGGTTGAAGCGCGATGAATCCACCCGGGAAATTCCGGTGATCCTGCTCACGGCAAAGAGCGAGGAAGACAACAAGATCCTCGGCCTTGACGTTGGCGCCGACGACTATGTCACCAAGCCGTTCTCGACGCGCGAACTGCTGTCGCGCATCCGTGCCGTACTGCGGCGGGCCAGCAGCAAAAGTGCCGAGAAGCCCATCAGTCACGACGGGCTCACACTCGACCCGGTGAGTCATCGGATCAGTGCCGGCAACTCCCCGGTCGATATGGGGCCAACCGAGTATCGTTTGCTCGAATTCTTCATGAACCACCCTGAGCGTGCCTATTCGCGCAGCCAGTTGCTCGACCAGGTCTGGGGCGGCAACGTTTACGTGGAAGACCGCACCGTTGACGTGCACATCCGTCGCCTGCGCAAGGCGCTTGAGCCCTATGATCTCGATCGCTTTATCCAGACGGTACGCGGTACCGGCTACCGCTTTTCCATCAAAGGCGACAAGCCGTTCTGATCACCGCCTTATCTTTCCCGCAAAACAGAGACAGGATCCGCTCCCGGGTGCAAAAAAATCACCGCATTGAGGAACTCAAACGCGTCGCCATCGCTGCCGCTGGCGGCCTGCTGTTGGGCCTGATTTTCGGTCACACCGCATGGTTTATTGCCGGGGCACTGGCGGTCTATCTGAGCTGGTTCACCGCCGAGCTGGTAAAACTGCACCGATGGCTCAGTGCGTCGGCAAGGCAGGGCTTGCCACAGGAGCCGCCCGACAGTTTCGGCCTGTGGGGTGAGATCTTCGACGGCATCTACCGCCTGCAAAAGCGCGAGCAAGCGGCGCACAACGACCTTCAGTCAATCATCGACCGGGCTCGCGACTCGGTCGTCGCGTTACGCGACGCCGTGGTCGTTGTTGGCCGCGAGGGCACACTGGAGTGGTGGAACCCGGCAGCGGAGAGATTGCTTGGCCTCGAATGGCCCAAGGACAAGGACCAGCCCGTTACCAACCTGATCCGCGATCCACGCTTGCGCGAATTCTTCGATGCGGGCGATTATTCCCGCGTCCTGGAATTGCCGTCACCCCTTTCCGACAAAACCCAGCTGCAAGTGCAGGTAACCACGTTCGGCAACGGCGACCGGCTGGTAATCGCGCGCGACGTGACGCGTATTCATCAACTCGAACAAATGCGGCGCGACTTTGTCGCCAATGTGTCGCACGAGCTGAAAACACCGCTCACCGTCATCAAGGGCTATCTTGAAACGCTGACAAACAACAATGGTGAGGCGCCTGCCCGTTTCAACCGCGCCATGATGCAGATGATGCAGCAGGCCGAGCGCATGGATCGCCTGGTCAATGATCTGTTGCTGTTGTCACGCCTGGAAAGCACCCAGCCCGACAGCGGTCAGGCGATCGTTCCGGTACGGACCATGCTGGAAAATATCCGCACCGATGTGATTGCCGCAACGCGCGACAAAGGACACGTTATTACCCTGCGGGTCGATGAAGATGCACGCCTGCTCGGCAACGACGCCGAACTGCAGAGCGCGTTCTCGAACATCATTATCAATGCGGCGAAATATACCGAACCAAACGGCAAGATAGACATCCACTGGTGGGTGGACGGTAAGGGCGCACACTTGGCGATTTGCGACAACGGTGCCGGTATTGAGCCACACCACGTCCCGCGACTCACCGAACGTTTCTACCGTACCGACAAAGGCCGCTCAGTTGCCGAAGGCGGCACTGGCCTTGGCCTTGCCATCGTCAAACACGCGCTAAAACGCCACGACGCAGCACTGGAAATCCATTCTGAACCCGGCAAAGGCTCGACCTTTACCTGCCACTTCCCGCTGCAACGCCTGGCGCGCTGACACGCTTTACGTAAACATTTCCGCCTCTGCAATCACCGCCTCGCGGTTCCTGAACTCGTTGCGCAGCGCGCCATTTTCACCGAAGAGCTTCTCACGCCACTCCTTTTCCAGGGCGCGCGTGTCGTGTTTTGCGGGGTGAAAACGCTTGCGATGAAACAACGGCATTTTCGGCAGGATGCGGGTAACGAAGCCGTTCAGACCGAACAGCATGTTCAGCCCGCGCCGGATATCGCCAATATCGGTAGCCTTACCTTCCCGCACAACCAGCCAGCTCCAGCTGAGCAAAACCACCGGCGTCAGTGCAACCATCACACACGGCGCCGCGAGTAACCGTTCGCGCTGGCTGTTGCCGATCGTTTCATAAACATCATAGGCGACCGCCTTGTGCTCCAGCTCTTCCAGGGCGTGCCACTGCCAGAGCTTGATCATTTCCGGATCCGCCTTGCTGCGGAAATCAGCATCGGTCAGCAATCGCTGCGCGAGTAATGCGGTGAAGTGCTCCATGTATGTCGTGCAGGCCAATTGCTGGCTGGGCGGCAACTGCTCCAACAACCAAATGCCCAACTTCACCATTTTGTCCGGCACACTCATGTCAATGCCGCGCGAAGTGAGCAACTCGTTCAGGCGGTCGTGCTCGCGCCCATGAATTGCTTCCTGACCCATAAAACCGGAAACCTCTGCCTTCAGTTTCTCGTCGGTGATACGGTCACGGAAATGGCGTACCGACTCCATGAAGAATCGCTCGCCCGGCGGAAAGAATCCCGAGAGCATTGCAAAAAACAGTGTCGCCGTGGCGTTGTTGTCATAGAAGTAGCGTGGCGAGTCTTCCGGGATCCGGAAATCCATCTGGCGAGGCGGTATACCAACGCTGGCGCCGGCAGACTTGCGGGACCGTGTTGCGGTAGAAACAGAATTCATGACTGGCTTCTCCGTATTCACTATCTATTAAAGTGACTGGAACATGACTCGAACAACTTTTCCGCACTGGCAGCGCCCATCAGGCAGCGCGTGTTCGGGCGGCAGACGAAGAAACCGCATGCGCACGCCAAAAGCGGTACAGGCACCGCGCGGTGAGTGCCGGCGCCTCGACCATTGGCAAATGGCCGATGCCGCGCAAACGCTTCACCTGCGCATGAGGAATGAGCTGCTGATAAGTGTCAGCGCAAGACACATGCAACACGCGATCCTGTTCGCCCCAAAGCACCAGCGTCGGCATCTCGATGGTCGTCATGCCCGGCAAATCTTCCTGCGGCGGGTTTGTCATCAGCTGATGGAACATGTGCTCATTGACATCCCGGCGCTGCAGCATCACTCCCGCCATGATCGGACCTAGCATCGCAGCGAGCAGGTGACGGTTACGCTCAACAACAATGGTAAAGAGCCGAAAAACATCGGCGACACTGTTCGCAACCAGCGCGTTGTGCCCCTGCAGCAATCCGGCCTCGAACTCGCTTTGCTGGGCGCCACGCACACCAGCGGCATTCATCAGCGTAAGTGTCGCCACCTGCTGCGGGTGGCGCGCAGCAACAAAGCCGGCGATGGCACCGCCCATTGAACTGCCGACCAGATGCACACCGGCCGGCACATGGTGTTCCAGCCAGTGCGCAATGCGCGCTACCTGCTGATCGATTCCATAGGCATTGCCGAAACGGAAATGACTTTCTCCCCAGCCCGGCAGATCCGGAATAAACAGGCGATGCCGCTTGGCCAGAAATGGCAACAGGGTTACCCAGTTTTCCTTGCTGGCGCCGAAGCCATGCAACAACACCACCGGGGTGCCGCGCCGATTGCCACCTTCGAGCCACACAAACCGCTGGCCATCCACTTGCGCGGAACGCTTTTTGAAGCCAACGGCACGCCCCTGCATTTCCCGCAGCAGCGGCCAGGCGAGACCGGCCGGGCGCCAACGCCGCAAGGCATCTTCGTTTGGCGGTTGCGCGCGCGCAAGATAGGCGCTGCCAACTTCAGCAAGAAATGCCTGTTCTGTGGTCATGTCATTTTCCTCATTTAAATTGAGCGCAGCGCACGCCACGCTTACAGCATCAGGATTGCAGGGAACGCGCACGCGCTTGCGGTGTCAGCACCGCATCGCGGGTGATTTGCCAAACAAAGTTGGCGATTTGATCGAGCGAATAGAGCCCGTCTGCGCGGTACCAGGTTGACACCCAGTTGATGGCACCCAACGCGACAAGACGCAACAGGCGCAGGTCGATGTCTTCGCGCACCAGACCCTGCTTGCGCAGGTGCTTCAACATCATCATCCACTGCGCCTCATAGCTGTCGCGCAGCTCAATCAGTTCCGCGCGCGCCTCGCCCTGCAGTGCGCGCCAGTCAAACAACAGCACATAGACCGTATCCGAACCGCTGACCACCGTTTTCAGGTGGGCGGTGAGCGTGCGGCGCATCTGCTCGATCGGATCGGCAACACCAGCAGCAGCGCCTATCGTCGCCTCCATCACCCGATGCATGGCGAGCCGCATCATGTCGATCAGCAACGATTCCTTGGACGGATAGCGATAGTGCAGGCTGCCCGGCAGCATATTGCACGCATGGGCGATTTCCTTGAGCGTTGTCCGCTCGAAACCCCGCTCGCGGAACAGCTCTGCCGCTGCGGTAAGCACCCGCTCGCGATCCGGCGGTTCACGACGCGGCGGCGCAACGGCCGCCGTCGTATTGGTACGCGCGGTCATACCGCTACCGCACGCGCCTGGGGCGGCAGAAGATCAGCAAAAGCAACGTCAAATGCCTGCAACGGATCCTGATGCCGATCGTATTCGGCCATCCACGCCGCTGCGCGCCTGGGCAACCGGGTATCCCACGGATGAAACCCCGGCTTGAACCACAACAGGTAGCGCGGTGCCACTACCGGCATGATCCCGCCTGGCCCGTAAAGCTTCCACATGCCGCGCGCCAACACGCCGGGAAACACGCGGATGCCATCGGCCTTGAACATGTGCCGCATGATGAGCGCAACCCTGATGTGCAGGAACAGCGTAAAAACAACCATCGCTGCCGCCCGCGTTGCATAGTCGCCATCAGCAGCCTTCTGGTATACATCGAAAGCCACTGCCTTGTGCTCGACTTCCTCCACCGCGTGCCAGGCATAGAGCGCACGCATCGCCGGGTGGCCCTCGGTGAGAATTTCCGGCATCAACTCAAGAAAACCTTCCCCCAGCGTGGCGGTCAGGTGTTCGGCGGCGGCGGTGACCGCAAGCTGCCATTTTTTCGGCAACAGCCTCTGCGCTATTTTCATCTCGAATTGCAGCCCGCGCACAATGCTGTCTGCCTTCACGCCCTGCGAATTCATCAGGTTATTGAACTGCTCGTGCACAAAACCATGCTGTGCTTCCTGGCGGACAAAGAGGCGAATGTCCTCGCGCAATGCGGGATCGGTAACGCGCTGCTCGTAATTGCGCACCGACGCCATGAAAAAGCGCTCGCCATCCGGAAAATTGATGGACATCGCATCAATCAGACGGGTCATGAACGGATCCCCCGCCAGCCAGTGGCGCGGCACACCGCTGAAGTCGAACGTGGTACGACGGTGCTTGAGCGGTACCTGCCGGGCCTGCGCAACACCTTTCAGGGACCGACTCCCGGGAAGGTAAGACACCTTGCTATTGATCTTGCTGCCCATGACTGCGCCACCTCAGCTGTTGGTTGTACAACCAAAGACCAACAGTATTTGGTCGCGCAACCAAGAAGCATAGCCGCAAGGGCCATGCGGCCGTCATTTTGGGCCGCATCAAGGCAACGTAATGAATTCCTTACAAAAAATGTGCCGCGCTCAATAGCGCTATGTACCGGCGCGCCTGGCAACCGGGGTGGCCTCATCTGCCTGCAACAGCAGATTGTGTTGCCGCATTTCAACCCTCATTGCGGCGGTATGTCGACCCCCACACCATCCACACGGGGCGCGCCATCAACCACACTTGCCTCCCAGGCAAGCATGGCTTTTTTCCGAGTGCCTCCCCAACGATACTGCCCAAACTCGCCGCCGGCCCGAATCACCCGATGGCAGGGAATCAGATAACCGATGCTGTTTTGCGCTATCGCCGATGCGACAGCGCGCACCGCTGCTGGCGATTCGACAAGGTTGGCAACCTGTTGGTAGGTGCATATCCCGCCAACAGGAATGGCCAGCAGTGCTTCCCATACTTTCAACTGGAACGGGCTGCCGCGCAGCAGCAATTTCAGTGGCTGTTCGCGTTTTCCGGCAACCGGGAACATTCGTGGCAAGAGCAACGCGGTGATGGCGTCCTGGCGCGTGATCGCCGCTGCCGGCCACTCGGCAAACAACTCCCCCTCCAGCACCACGCACTCCGCTTGCGTATCGAAAAACGCCAATTTGCAGATGCCGTTCCCGGTGCTCGCCAGCAGACAGGCGCCGAAGGGCGAGTCATGGATGCCATACCCGATTGCAAGACCCTGACCGGCGAGACGGTATTCACCCGGCGTCACGCCCTCGCAGGTCACCATCAGATCGTGCAGCCGTCCCGGCCCGCTCAGGCCCACGGACAGCGCCGTGTTGAACACGGTTTCCAGGCGCAAGCGCCGCTTCGCGCTTTCCTTGGTCAGGTATTGCAGATATTGCCTGGGCGAAACACCGGCCCAGGTGCAGAACAGCCGTTGCAGGTGAAACTCGCTCAGACCCACATGACTGGCGATGTCAGCGAGCCCGGGCTGCTGCTTCTGGTTGCGTTCCAGAAAGCGAATCGCGCTGGCGACGACCGCATAGGCGCGGCCATGTTGAGCCTCGTCATTGCTGTCGATCATCAGCGCAATCCGGTTGCTTGAGGGGAAAGCGCCATTATCGGCCGCGCACCAGCGCCGCAGCGACCCGATTCTTGCGCTCAGGTTATCGGCACCACCGTTCGCCATGCGTCTGGGCCGGCCATATCACGGCGGGTTTTGTTCGGGGCACACCAGGCCGTCAGGCCCGGCCGCAACGGAACCGAAAAAAGCCACCAGCGCGCGTCGATTAGCCTCATCGCGAAACGCGGCGTTGTGCACACCTGATGTACGCCGAAAACATTTCGGGCCGTTGGCTGCAGAAAAAATGCGCTCGCCGTGCGCGAAGGGCACGACAGTGTCGTCCGGGCTGTGCAGCACGAGCAGCGGCAATGGCGCAAGGTGCCGCACGGCATCCTCGGGATCGTGGTTGCGTGTCACCAGCCAGGACAACGGATACTGAAACGGGAACATCAACCACGAATGCGCCAGTGCAGATCGCACCATGCTGTGGTATCCGGCAAAACTGCTGTCGGCAGCCACACCGGCAAGTTGCCCGCGATAAGGCTTCTGCGCAGCAACTTCCAGCAACAATGCCGCGCCCAAACTTTGCCCCAGCGCGTACACAGGCTGCTGTTTTTCCCGCCCGCGCGTGAGGCACCAGTCGAGCCCGGCGCGCACATCGGCGAACACCGCCGGGAAATCGACTTCGCCCCCGGACGCTCCATAGCCACGATAATCGACCAGCAATACTTCATAGCCCGCTGCAGGCAACCATGCGACATTGACGATGTGCGTGCTGATGTTCTCGGCATTGCCGTGAAAATAACAGACAATCCCCGCGATATTTTCTGCTGCCAAATGCCAGGCAAAGAGTTTTGTGCCGTCTTCAGCCGTCAGCGAAACGTCGTGCGCGACGAGTCCGAGCTGCGCGGGTGTCAGCACCTGTTGCCGCATCGGCACGAAAAACAGGTTGGTGCAGCCGGCGAGCAGGAAGGCCAGCAGCACCGTCCAGAGTCCCGGAAACAGCGGCGCCGCGAAACGCCTGTCAGAAATAACGGTGCAGGACGATTTGCGCATCGGTGGTCTCCTTGTCCGCAGCACCCGCCTCCGCCTGGCGCCAGCGCATTTCCGCCCGCACGCCCCAGTCGCGACCGGGCTGCCACTGCAGCGCCACCCGTGCTTCGGTGCGAACCAGACCGCCGGAAAAATACAGCGGGCGCGCATCAAGACTCCAGTTCAGGAAGCGATGTTGCCCCAACAAACCGATGGCAGGCCCGACAGCAATATCGATCAGGTGTTCGTGTGCACCGCTGTGCTCAACGCGTGTCTCGGCATAGGCGCGGGCGAATACATCGCCGACTCGCCAGGCCACGCCACCGCCACCTTCGGCATAGCGGGTGCTGTGCAGGATGAGGTCTTCTTCCGGTTGCCGCTCAATGCCTCCGCGTACCCGCCAGGAGAAGTTGCGGAAAAAACGGTCGCGCGGCGTCAAACTGAACACGTTGGCAACATCAAGACGCTCCAGCTTGATGTTGCCAGCCTCGTTTACCCGCAACTCGGTGTCGAGCATCTCCAGCTCGGCGCCGGGCAGATAGCCGCGTACCGGGTCGAGCAAGTCGTGGTACGTGGGCCGCAGGGCAATCGTCGTGTAGTTGCCGCGTGCGGCGCCGTCGAGCCCGCCATTGGCGATTGCACCGCCGCCCAGTGATATCCGCCGGGTACGATGCCCGGTTTCGGGCGCCGCCACTGCCGGCACGTTGGCCTGCGGATTGCTGTCGAGCGAATTCAGCGCGCGCAACAGTTCAAGACTGCGCTGCGCCCGTAGCGGGTCGCGCCCGACATCCTTGCGCGAGCGATACACCATGCTCGCATAGGCCGTTGCCAAAACCATGGCCTGGCGTTCGTGCGGCAACGCACGAAAATCTTCGCGCGTCGTGGTGGCGGCATCGGCAGCAAGTGCGAGGGCGATGTCCCGCTCGCGGGCAGCAAGCTGGGTGATACGCGCGCGCAGCTCACGCTCTGCCGATGGCCGCAGCATCGGCGACGCCGATACCCCGGCGTCGTGCACACTACGAATCGTGTTCACCGGCACTTCCGAAAAACGCCAGGCACTGGTCAGCGTCAGCGATGGCCGCGCGACTTCCAGCAACTCAAGCAGGCGGTATGAACAATTCTCGTCGAAAAAGTAATACTCGAAATTCGTTTCCCGCACTTCCCACAGGTGATCGACAAGCAATTCCGCCTCTGCCGGCGCAAGATCGAGCGGGTATTCCCAGAGATCGCGATTCTCCATGCGCCCGTATTGCTGGATCTTGGCAAAATAAGGCTCGACCTGGAAATGGCCCGGGTAACCACCCGCCAACCCCTTCCAGATGTAGAGCATGGAATTGTCGGCCGCTCGCACATCGGCACCAAAGCTCACCGCCTGCGACAGCCAGACCGTGGACGCGGTTTCGGCGGGTGGATCAAGACGCAGCAGCGTATGCCCGAACATCGACGACGGGCTGTTGAGATACGAGCCGGGAAAAACAAGCGTGACGCGACCGGCATTGATCGGTGCCCGCCAGGCACCATATGCCGGACAGGCGCCGCGCAGGTCGGCTACCGGTTGCTGCAATCGCATTGCCAGCCAGCGGTAGCGGGCCACGAAGCGGCAGCGCGCGCTGCCATCGCCAACCTCAGCGTCAGCGGCGAACAGCGCCTGAATCGTTGCCGCAAGCTCAGCGGCCGGATCAGCATTGCCCTGCGGGGCAAAAAAGAAAGCCCGATCGTCGACGTAGCTGCGGCCGCGATCACGCAGCGTGCCACCGCGATTGACATGCAACAGCGCCAGCCATTGCGCATCCGCCGCCAGATGCTGCGCGCGCGCACTGGCCAGCAGATCCTCGATATCAGCATCCTGTCCGGCAGCGAATGCGGCGCCACTGGCAACGACAAGCGCCAGCAACAGGTATCGACCCAGGCAATGGACAGGCACGAAAATCACCGCCGTCAGTTACGAATCGCACAACAAAAATGCCCCGGTTTCCCGGGGCATTTTTGTATTACGTGTTGAATCAGGCAGCGTACTTGGCCAGCTGCGCATCCTGCTTCATCAGGTCGAACAGCGCCGTGACGAAGTCACCGGAAGTTGCATCGGCGCTCGGGAACAGCGTCGAGAAATTCTCGTGCGCCAGTCTGGCGAACGCTGCGCGGTCTTCCGGCTGGATACCCAGCACGACTGCCAGCGCAGTCAGTGCATCGCCTTCGCCCACCGCCGCGTTAGCGGCGATCTCGTCCATCATGCCCGGAGCCATGACGAGCGACTTGCCGCTGTAGGTGAGCTTGCCGTTCACCGAGCAGCCGTTGGTGCCGGTGGTCATGCCGAAAGTAGCATTGCCGGAGGTGCCATTGATGATGGTAGCCACCAAGTGGGCCGGCAGGCCGCTATTGCCTTCGAGAAGCATGTTGCCCCAACCGCAACCCGGGCCACCGGCCGCATCGGCCATGGCAGTGGTTGACGCGCCGGCGAGTATTGCTGCGAGGATGATCTTCTTCATTCCATGTCTCCAAGAAAGGGTCGGTGTGTTCCAGCCGTCTTTTGACGGACAGCCGGATCATAGCCCCTAAAGCCGGGGGCACTGCAACGGGACTCAGGTAATAGTCAGCAGGAACGTGACCGGCCCGTCATTGGTCAGCGAAACCTGCATGTCAGCGCCGAAGCGGCCAGTCGCCACTTGCCCCCGCCGGCCGGCGATTTCGGCCACAAATCGCTCATAAAGTGAGCGGCCCAAACTTGCTGACGCCGCTGGCGTGAAGCTCGGCCGGTTACCGCCCGCCGTATCCGCCGCCAGGGTGAACTGCGAGACAACCAGCACCCCGCCATCGATATCGCATACCGAACGATTCAGCTTGCCGGCATCGTCGGCAAATACGCGATATGCCAGCACACGCTCGGCCAAACGCACGCATTTCACCTCGCTGTCATCGCGCTCGACGCCGAGGAATACCAGCAGGCCCACACCGATCTCACCAACCCGCTCGCCGGCAACATCCACCGCCGCGTGGCGCACCCGCTGGATCAACGCTTTCATGCCGCCGCTCCCGAACCATCGGCGCGCAACAACGGCTCCAGTTGCCGGGCAAACTCATCGGTGGCGCGCAGCAGCGCCGCCCTGATACCCGGCTCGGTCACGGCATGGCCGGCATCCGGCACAACCACCAGCTTTGCGCGCGACCAGGCACGTTGCAGCTCGATGGCCTGCTCGACGGGACAGACCATGTCGTAGCGGCCGTGCACGATCACGCCCGGAACAGCAGCGAGGCGATGTGCGTCGCGCAGCAATTGATTCGGCGCAAAAAATGCGTCGTTCATGAAGTAATGATTCTCGATACCGGCAAATGCCAGCGACACCTGCGGATCGAGATAGTGCTGTACCAACGACGCATCCGCATGCAGCGTCGCACAGCGCGCTTCCCAGACACTCCAGGCGATGGCGCAACGTGCGCGCTCGGCCGCATCGCTGCCGGTGAGTCGCCGATGGTAGGCCCGCACAAGATTGTCATGCTCGGCGGCAGGAATGGGCGCAAGAAAATCAGCCCACGCCTCGGGAAATACACGATCAGCGCCGGATTGGTAGAACCACTCAAGATCGCGCGGGCGGCACAGGAAAATGCCGCGCAGCACGAGGCCCAAGGCCCGTTCCGGATAGGTTTCAGCCCAGGCCAGCGCCAGTGTCGAGCCCCAACTGCCGCCAAACAACAACCAGCGATCGATACCCAGGTGCTGGCGAATTCGCTCCATGTCGGCCACCAGCGCCCAGGTATCGTTGCCGGCAAGCTCTGCGTGCGGCGTTGAGCGACCGCAACCACGCTGATCGAACAACACAATGCGGTATGTCGCCGGGTCAAAAAAGCGGCGGTGCAGCGGCGCACAGCCGCCACCAGGGCCACCATGCAGGAAAACAACGGGAATGCCGTGCGGATTGCCGCACTGCTCAACATGAAGCTCGTGCGGCGCGTTCACCGTGATACGGAAACTGTGGTACGGCTCGATTTCCGGGTAGAGGACATTCATGGCGGGTGAATGTACTCAATACCTCGGGACGAATGCCAGCACCCCGCCGGGTGTTGCCCCGGGATTCCCCGTCAGTCGGTGACCAGTCAGCCGCCCAGAAACTCCAGGCTGAAGAACACCAGCGAGTTGTCGCCCAGGCGGCCGAAGTAACCGCTGTCGTCGCCCGCATAGAGATCGGCGCCCAGATGCAGCAGCGTGTGGTCGGACAGCGCCCAACTTGCCCGCGGCCGACAGGCGCGGCCCGCCACCCCCATGCCGAATCCGCAAACCAGTTCCAGTTGCACGCTGTCGTTGAGGAATGTGGTGGCGACCCGCCCGGTCAACAACGTCTGCGCCGCCCGGCCCTGCCCAACCGTGGCGGCATACAGCGCCTCCAGCGGCATCGTCGGCGGATGGCAACACCTCCCGTTGCAAGTTCAGAGGTTAAAGCTGTCCACTAAATCGAGGTAACTCCAATGTGCATCCGCCTTATCTTGGCCAACATGCCCACGGTAATCACCCCATCTGCCCTGCTCAAAAAACGAGCAGTGTAGTAGGTTTACGTGGGTCAGTTTTGGATGGAAATTACTCCGCCAAGTGGGTCAATGTTGGGTGGCCGTCAACAGAGCAGATCGTTCTGAAGCGGCCTGATGGGTTTACACACTCTCCCAAACGGGCCAGAGGGTGGCACCGCCATGTCGAACGCCGCGCTTCTGTGGTATTTTACTCAATACTAAGAGCAATTTATCTCAACTAATCATGGTAACGAGCTTCACCCGCCCGATCCTCACCACCCTACTGCGCCGCCTGGCCGAGCCCCGCCGGTTCATCCAGGTCCTCGCCGGGCCCCGGCAAGTGGGCAAAACCACCCTGGCGCGCGAACTCCTGACGCAGAAAGGAATCGGCGCCACCTATGGCACCGCCGACGGCCCCGCCTCGGGGGAATCGACCTGGATCGCGCAACAGTGGGGCGCCGCACGACTCCAATGCCGCCCGGCCGGTCGCTGGCTGCTGGTCCTTGATGAAGTCCAGAAGATCCCGCGCTGGTCCGAAACGGTGAAACGTCTGTGGGACGAGGACACGGCCAACGGCCTTGACCTGAGGATCCTGATCCTCGGCTCATCCCCGCTGCTCATGCAGCAGGGCCTTACCGAGAGCCTGGCCGGCCGCTTCGAGACCCTGCGGGTACCGCATTGGTCATACGCCGAAATGCGCGAGGCCTTCGGCTGGAATGCCGCGCAGTACATCTACTTCGGCGGCTATCCCGGCGCCGCAACACTCATCGACGACGAGGACCGCTGGCGCCGGTACCTGCTGGATTCACTGATCGAGACGACAATCTCGCGCGACATCCTGCTCATGACGCGCGTCGACAAGCCAGCGCTGTTGCGCCGGCTGTTCCAGCTCGGGTGCAACTATTCCGGACAAATCCTTTCCTACCAGAAAATGATCGGGCAATTGCAGGACGCCGGAAATACCACGACGCTCGCCCATTATCTCGAACTGCTCGCCGGCGCCGGCATGTTGTGCGGACTGCCGAAGTTTGCGGGTGAAACGGTGCGACAGCGCGCGTCAAGCCCGAAACTGCAGGCACTCAACAACGGGCTGGTCACGGCGTTGGCCCACACGGAGTTCCACACAACCCGGCAGGACCCTGAACGCTGGGGGCGGTTGGTCGAATCCGCCATCGGCGCACACCTCGTCAACGCGTCAGCGCAACAGGGTATCGAAGTCTTTTACTGGCGCGAGGCATCAAAGGAAGTCGACTTCGTGCTGCGGCACAATGGCCGGCTCGTCGCAATCGAAGTCAAAAGCGGGCGGCGCCCCGATTCACTGCCCGGCATGGTTGCATTCGACAGGGCTTGGCATCCCGACACGTGCCTGCTCGTGGGGGACGGCGGCATCCCGGTGGAAGAATTCCTTGCGATGCCGCCGTCGGCGCTGTTTGGCTGATTCAGCCCGGTCAGCCCGGATGAATCACGCGATCACTTCAGCGGGCGCTGCCGGCGCGCTTGCGCTCGTTTTCCTTGAGATACTTCTTGCGCACGCGAATGTTGTGCGGCGTCACTTCCACCAGCTCGTCTTCGTCGATGAACTCAAGCGCGCTTTCCAGCGACAACTTGATCGGCGGCGTCAGGATGATGTTCTCGTCCGTGCCCGAGGCGCGCATGTTGGTGAGCTGTTTACCCTTGGTCGGGTTCACCACCATGTCGTTACCGCGCGAGTGGATGCCGACCACCATACCCTCGTACACCTCAACACCCGGCTCGACGAACAGGCGCCCACGTTCCTGCAGGCTGAACAGCGCGTAGCCAAGCACGCCGCCGTTGACCATCGAGATCATCACGCCGTTCGGACGCCGACCCAGCTCGCCGGATTTCGTCGGACCGTAGTGCGAAAAACTCGAAGTGAGGATGCCGGTGCCAGAGGTGAGCGTCAGGAACTCGCTGCGAAAACCAATCAAACCGCGCGATGGCATCATTGCCTCGATACGCACCCGGCCCTTGCCGTCGAGCACCATGTCGGTCATCTCGCCCTTGCGCAGGCCGAGCTGCTCCATGACGATGCCCTGGTGTTGTTCTTCCACATCGAAAATGACGTTCTCGAACGGCTCATGCCGCTCGCCGTTCACTTCCTTCATGATGACTTCCGGACGCGACACGCCGAGCTCGAACCCTTCGCGGCGCATGTTCTCGATCAGAATTGCCAGGTGCAGCTCGCCACGGCCGCTCACCTTGAACTTGTCCGGGGTCTCGCCCTGCTCGACGCGCAGCGCGACGTTGTGCAGCAGTTCCTTTTCAAGGCGCTCCTTGATGTTGCGGGTGGTGACGTACTTGCCGTCCTGGCCCGCGAACGGCGAGTCATTGACCTGAAAGGTCATGCTCACGGTTGGCTCGTCGACCGACAACGGCGGCAGTGCCTCAACGTTCTGCGGATCGCAGATCGTGTCGGAAATTTTCAGGTCCGGGATGCCAGTGATGCAGACGATATCGCCGGCATTTGCTTCCGGCACTTCGATGCGCTCGAGGCCCATGTGGCCCATCACCTGCAGGATCCTGCCGTTGCGGCGATTGCCTTCGCGGTCGACGACCACGACCTGCGAGCCCGACTTCGCCTTGCCGCGACGAATACGGCCGATGCCGATGATGCCGACGTAGTTGTTGTAGTCGAGTTGCGAAATCTGCATCTGCAGCCCGCCGTCGAGCTCGGCCGCCGGCGGCTTGACGTTGTCGACGATGGTCTGGAACAGCTCCGTCATGTCAGTGCCGATCTTGTCCGGTGCGAGGCCGGCAACGCCGTTCAACGCGCTGGCATAAACAATCGGAAAGTCGAGCTGCGTTTCATTGGCACCGAGACGGTCGAACAGGTCGAACACCTGATCGACCACCCAGGTCGGGCGCGCGCCGGGGCGATCCACCTTGTTCACCACCACGATCGGGTTCAGGCCCTGCGCAAATGCCTTCAGCGTGACGAATCGCGTCTGCGGCATCGGGCCATCCATTGCATCAACCAGCAACAGCACGCTGTCGACCATCGACAGCACGCGCTCCACTTCACCGCCAAAATCGGCGTGGCCGGGGGTATCGACGATGTTGATGTGGTAGTCGATGCCGGTGCGCTTATCGTGCCATTTGATCGCTGTGTTCTTGGCGAGAATGGTGATGCCGCGCTCTTTTTCGAGGTCGTTCGAGTCCATGACCCGCTCGCCAAGATTGGAACGCGAGCTCAGCGTGCCGGATTGGCGCAGCAACTTGTCCACTAACGTGGTCTTGCCGTGGTCGACGTGGGCGATGATGGCGATGTTGCGGATGTTCTGGACTGCGGACGACATGGAGAGTACCGACTGGGAGACTTGAGGGTTGCCGCTGGAAGACCGACCCCGTGAGACCGGCCAAAAAGGCGCGCGAGTATACATCACGGATGGGGTCAATCCGGTGTCCCGGCGCACCGGAAGCCCCTCCCGGGGGGCCGCCCCCGGCAGGTCATCCCGCCCACAGGCGGTCAGTTACGGATGGCGATGAATGCCGAGAAGTTGTACCAGCGGAAAAACTCCTCAACCGTATCGAACCCGTTCTTCAGCAGCAATTCGCGGTTTTCCTCGTAGCGGTACGGCACCAGTACGTTTTCCAGCGCCTCGCGCTTGCGGGCGATCTCGACGTCCGAATAGCCCCTGCCGCGCTTGTAGTCATAGTAGTGGTCGATATACAGGCGGTTAAGGCGCGAATCGGTCACCACCAGCTTCTCGATCAGGATCAGGGCGCCGTTGTGGCGCATGCCTTCGGCGATGCAGCGGATAATCTTCTCGCGATGCAGGGGCCGGACGAACTGCAGCGTCAACAGCATCAGCACCACCGAGGCATCCTCGACATGCAGATCCTGGTGCAGATCCTGGCAGACGAGATCAACCGGACGATTCGGTGCGAACTTCTCAAGCTTGGCGCGGGCCCTGCCCAACATCTCCTCGGAGTTGTCGATGCCGACGAAATGGACATCCGGGTGGGCAGTGCGGGCGAGCAGCGTCAGCGTGGTGCCGGTAGAGCAGCCAAGGTCATACAGACGCGAGCCCGGCTCGGCGAAATCAGTGGCCAGTTCGACGACCATGCGCTGCATCTCGTCGTAGTACGGCACCGAGCGCGACACCATATCGTCAAATGCCGCCGCCACGGTGGCATCAAAACGAAAATCAGCGATGCCGGTTGCCGGGTTGCCGAAGATCTTGTCCTCGGCGCTATCGCGATGTTTCCCGTTCATGTCCTGCTGCTCCTGCGATCATGTCCGACCACCATAGCGACGAATTTCCCGTTGTGTCGGCTGTTGCTCCAGCAGGTTCACGGGCCGCGCGACAAGGCGGACTGACATCGCCAATGGTGATGGCGATAACTCGCCCCCTGAATAGGCTATGGCGCGGCGCGCGGCATTGTTCGGCACGGTCACCGGCAAAATAACCCATGCGCTGGTAGGTCGCCATCAGGGCGCGCCTGCGTTCGGGTGGCATGGTGAAGATCTCGCGCCCGACATCCGGGGGCAACAGCGCCGAACAGTCGGCGGCAATCCGGCGCCGGGTTTATACTCCCGCCCCGCTATGCCAACCTCCTTATGCCCGATGACTACCCCATGACCGCTATCCGTCGCCGCGCCCTCGCCCTGCTCTCGGGTGGCCTCGACTCCATGCTCGCGGTACGCCTCATCCAGGAGCAGGGCATTGAGGTCGAGGCGATCAACTTCTATACCGGCTTCTGCGTCGAAGGGCATACGCACGCGATTCGCGAGCAGAAAAAGCCCAAACGCAATAACGCGCTGTGGAGTGCGGAACAACTTGGCGTGCGCATGCACATCGAAGACATCAGCGCGGAGTACAAGGATGTCGTGCTCAATCCGAAGCACGGCTACGGCGCCAACCTCAACCCCTGCCTGGACTGCAAGATATTCATGGTCGGCAAAGCATCACTGATGCTGAACAAGGCACGGGCGCATGCTGCCGACAACGGTTTCGATTTCATCATCACCGGCGAGGTGGTGGGTCAGCGCCCGAACAGCCAGCTCAAACACAAGCTGCCGATCATTGCCCGCGAATCCGGTGCTGACGACCGCCTGCTGCGGCCACTGTGCGCCAAACTGCTGCCGCCCACGTTGCCCGAGCGCGAAGGCTGGGTGGATCGCGAAAAGCTGCTGGACTTCAACGGCCGCAGCCGCAAGCCGCAGTTCGCTCTGGCCGCGCAATTCGGCTTCGAGGAATATGCCCAGCCAGCCGGCGGCTGCTGCTTTCTGACTGACCAGAACTACTCGCGCAAGCTTGCTGACCTCTGGCAAGCACGCGGCGAGCGCGACTATGAGCTCGACGACATCATGCTGTTGAAAGTCGGCCGGCACCTGCGCCCGGCACCGCATTTCAAGGTGATCATCGCGCGCGAGGATGGCGAGAACAATTTCCTCATGGGTTATCGCAAGCAATTGCCGTATGTGCTGCCGCTCAGCCACGGCGGCCCCTTCGTGCTGGTCGATGGCAAGCCTACCGCCGACGACATGGTGCTCGCAGCACGCCTCGGCGCCCGTTTCGGTCAAGGCCGCGAGGCGCCGCTGGTCCAAGTCGAAATCGGCAGTCCCGATGGGGTCATGCGCGTTATCGAGGTTGCCCCGCTACCGGTCGATCAGGTGCCGCAGGCCTGGTATCTCTGAGCCCGACACCCATGGCCATGCACACCCTGGATGCCCGCCGGTTGCTTTGCCCGCTGCCGGTCATCCGCACCCAGAACGCCATGAAGATGCTGGCACCCGGTGACGTACTGGAAGTGACCTGCACCGACCCCGGCGTTCTGCAGGACATCCCGGCCTGGTGCCGGATCAATGGCCATCGGGTCATCGCCAGCCGGCGTGAAGGCACCGAGATCGTCGTCGAGATTGCGGTCGGGGAGGCCAGAGCACCATGATGGCGCACAGTAGAAGCCGCAGCGCACCGTTGCGGTGCCCGTATGCCTCAGCACCCGCGCAAGACTATTGATCCGCCACATCTTCCCTTCATCCGTCCGGTGGCACAGTATTTGCTGCCCAAAAAGGCACCGCCTGTGCGGTACGCCCCACCGGGACCTGTTTCCGTTTCAAATACCATCACAACATCCGCTGTTTCCGGGAGGAACGCATGGCCAAGAAAAGTCTGCAACTGATCAAGGACCACGAAGCAAAGTGGGTCGATATGCGCTTCACCGATACCCGCGGCAAGGAACAGCATGTGACCTTCCCCGTCGATGCTATTGATGAGAGCACGTTCGAGACCGGCGTAATGTTCGACGGCTCGTCAATTGCCGGCTGGAAGGGCATCAACGAATCCGACATGATTTTGATGCCCAACGACGAGACCTCGTATCTGGATCCGTTCTACGAGGACACCACGGTCGTCATTACCTGCAGCATCATCGAACCATCGAGCATGCAGGCCTATGACCGCGATCCGCGCTCGGTGGCCATGAAGGCCGAGGCCTACCTGAAATCCACCGGCATCGCCGATACCTGCTACGTTGGCCCGGAACCGGAATTCTTTGTTTTTGACGGCGTGCAGTGGCGATCGGAAATGGGCGGCCAGTCTTATGCCATCCACTCCGACGAAGCGGCGTGGGAAGCGCACGGCGACCAATCCGGTGGCGAAGCCGGTCGTGGCCACGGCGGCCACCGGCCGCGCGTCAAAGGCGGTTATTTCCCGGTACCACCGGTCGATTCGCTGCATGATATTCGCGCTGCGATGTGCAACACCCTGCAGGGCGTCGGCCTCGTTGTTGAGCTGCATCATCATGAAGTGGCGAACGCCGGCCAGTGTGAGATCGGCGTCAAGTTCAACTCGCTGGTAAGAAAAGCGGACGAAATTCAACAGCTCAAGTACATCGTGCACAACGTCGCCGCCGCCTACGGCAAATCCGCGACCTTCATGCCCAAGCCGCTGATCGGCGACAACGGTTCGGGCATGCATTGCCACCAGTCGCTGTTCAAGGATGGCAAAAACCTGTTCTCTGGCAATGGCTACTCGGGGCTCTCCGAGATCGCCCTGTACTACATTGGCGGCATCATCAAGCACGCCAAGGCACTGAACGCGATCACCAACCCGTTGACCAATTCCTACAAGCGTCTGGTGCCGGGCTTTGAAGCGCCAGTGATGCTGGCCTACTCCGCCCGCAACCGCTCAGCGTCAATCCGCATTCCGTACGTGGCGAACCCGAAAGGCCGCCGCATTGAGGTGCGCTTCCCGGATCCAGGCGCGAACCCGTATCTGGCGTTCGCGGCCCTGATGATGGCCGGCCTGGACGGCATCCAGAACAAGATCCACCCGGGCGATCCGGCCGACAAGGATCTGTACCACCTGCCACCGGAAGAGTCCGCGAAAATCCCGCGCGTCTGCCACTCGCTGGAAATGGCACTTGAGGAGCTGCAAAAGGACCACGCGTTCCTGCTCAAGGGCAACGTCTTCACCAAGGAAATGCTCGATGCCTACATCGAGCTGAAGATGGAAGACGTCACGCGCCTGCGCATGACGCCGCATCCGGTCGAGTTCGACATGTACTACAGCGTGTAATCCGCCGGAACACACAGGCAAAAAAGCCGCCCCTGAGGCGGCTTTTTTGTGGGCAGCTCCCGCTGCCGGCAAACACCGGGAACCTGATGGCCGCCGGGCCGTCCAATCCGTTACTGTGCAGGGAGGTTTACTGCGGAGAATGACGATGCGCCTGTTGCTTACCCTGCTCCTTGCCACCCTCGCGCCGAACGGGCTGGCAGATATCTACAAGCACCTCGACCCGCACGGCAACCCGGTCTACACCGACCAGCCACCGGAAAACGCCGAGCAGGTCACCCTGCCCAAGCCAAACGTACTCAATGCCGATCCGGCCGCCCGGGATGCCGCCGCGCGCTACAAGAAAGCCAACACCGAAGCTGCCCGTCAGGCCGACGCAGCCCCAAAGGGATACACCCAACTGCATATCAGCGGCGTCCCGGACGGCCAGACCCTGCAAAACCCGACCGCTCCCATCACAATGACCGCGTTGCCGGAACCCCCGCTACGGGCCGGCCACAAGTTGATCATCTACCACAATGGCGAGCCGACCAACACGAGCAACAGCCACAGCATCAACATTCCATACATCGACCGTGGCAGCCATGTCTTTGTCGCCGAGATCCGCGACGCCGAGGGTAAAGTGCTGATTACCAGCGCCCCGACATCGTTCACCGTGCAACGCACCTCCGTTATTCGCAGACATTAACGTCTGTAACCCTTGGGGTCAGCGGAGGACTCTGCCGTCGCCCCGTGCGGCTGGCTCGGAACTTGCTTTAACCCAAGACATGACCGGCTCCCCATCCCTCCACAAGCGCCTGCTCGACAGCCTCAACACGGCTGTGCTGCTGCTCGACCGGAATCTGCATGTGCTCTATCTGAATCCGGCCACGGAAATGCTGCTGTCGGTGTCGGCATCGCGTCTGATCGGCGAGCCGTTGCCGGCCTGCTTTCTGGCGGATGCCGTCGCCCGTGAGGCGATGCGTGCGGCCATTGAGGATGGGCATCCGTTTTCCAAGCGTGAAGCCGAACTGCACGTCACGCCGTTCAATCTGATCACTGTCGATTACACCGTGTCGCCACTGACCGAACCCGGGCACCCGATCCAGCTGTTGATGGAGTTGCAGCAAATCGACCGGCTGCAGCGAATCACCCGCGAAGAGGCACTGATTGCCAGTCACAATGCGACCCGCGCGCTGGTGCGCGGCGTCGCCCACGAAATCAAGAATCCGCTCGGCGGCATTCGCGGTGCCGCCCAACTGCTTGAGCGTGCCTTGCCCGAAGGACTGGGGCTGCGCGAATACACGCGCGTGATCATCGATGAGGCTGATCGCCTGCGCACACTTGCAGACCGGATGCTGGGCCCGCGCAACCTGCCCCAATTACGGCCTGTCAGCCTGCTTGAAGCACTGGAGCGTGTGCGCAACCTGATTCTCGCCGAGTCGCCCGGCGCAGTAGAGATCGTGCGCGATTACGATCCGAGTATCCCGGACATCCAGGCCGACGCCGACCAGATCATCCAGGTGCTGCTTAACATCGTGCGGAACGCACGCGAGGCCATCCTTGAGAATCACGATCCGCACGAACCCGGCCGCATCGTCCTGCGTACCCGCGCCATGCGCCAAGTAACGGTAGGCGCGATCCGGCATCGCGTCGCCTGCCGGATCGAGGTGGAAGACAACGGCCCCGGTATCCCGCGCGAGATAATCGACCGGATTTTCTACCCGATGGTCAGCGGCAGGGCGCATGGCACCGGACTCGGCCTGTCGATCGCGCAATCAATCGTCAACCAGCATCACGGCCTGATCGAATGCAACAGCATTCCCGGCCACACCGTCTTCACCCTCCTGCTGCCGTTCGAGCAGCCGGCCACGCAACACAGCAATGGACACCGTCATGGCGCGCAATGAAAACGTCTGGATCATCGACGATGACAAGTCGATCCGTTGGGTGCTTGAGCGCGCCCTTGCCCAGGAAAAGCTCGCTACCCAATCCTTCGCCGATGCTGACGATGCCCTGAACGCACTCGACGACCAAGTGCCGGACGTGATCGTGAGCGACATCCGCATGCCAGGCACCGATGGCCTGAAGATGCTCGGGATCATCCACAACAAGCATCCCGAACTGCCAATCATCATCATGACTGCGCATTCGGATCTCGACAGCGCGGTTGCCAGCTACCAAGGTGGTGCCTTCGAGTACCTGCCGAAGCCGTTCGATGTCGACGAGGCCGTAACACTGGTCAAGCGCGCCCTTGAACAGCGTCGCGAGAAGTCGGCACCAGCAACGCTGCCGGATCGCCAATCCGTCAGCGCCGAGATCATCGGCAACGCGCCCGCAATGCAGGAAGTATTCCGTGCTATCGGCCGACTGTCGCACTCCAACGTCACTGTGCTGATCAACGGAGAGAGCGGCACCGGCAAGGAGCTCGTCGCCCGCGCCCTGCACAAGCACTCGCCGCGCGCTGCCAAACCCTTTGTTGCGCTGAACATGGCCGCTATTCCGCGCGATTTGATCGAATCAGAATTGTTTGGCCACGAGAAAGGCGCGTTTACCGGCGCCACCGACAAGCGCACCGGCCGCTTCGAGCAGGCCAATGGTGGCACGCTGTTCCTTGACGAGATCGGCGACATGCCGCTGGAAGCACAAACGCGCCTGCTGCGCGTACTCGCCGACAGTGAGTTCTACCGTGTCGGCGGCACCACGCCGATCAAGGCCGACGTGCGCATCATCGCTGCGACCCACCAGAACCTTGAGGGTCTGGTGAAGGAAGGCAGGTTCCGCGAAGATCTTTTCCACCGGCTCAATGTCATCCGCATTCACTTGCCTCGCCTGTCGGAGCGACGCGAGGACATCGCACAGCTTGCCATGCATTTTCTCAAAACGGCGGCACGCGAGATGAATGTCGATCCGAAGGTGTTACGCACCGACACCGCGAACTTTCTGGCCGGCCTTGCATGGCCCGGCAATGTCCGTCACCTGGAGAACACCTGCCGCTGGCTCACCGTCATGGCATCCGGCCGCGAGATACTCATCGACGACCTGCCGCCGGAACTACGGAAGCTGGAAGGCGCTGCGAGTGATGGCACTGATTGGGAGCAGGCGTTGCGGCAATGGGCAGATCACGAACTGGGGCGCGGCGGGCGGGCGATTCTCGACACCGCCGTGCCTGCCTTTGAGCGCATCATGATCGAAACCGCACTGCGCCACACGGCCGGCCGGCGACGCGACGCCTCACTGCTACTGGGCTGGGGCCGCAATACGTTGACCCGCAAGATCAAGGAACTCAACCTTGAGGAGCGACTGCGCAAAGCCAATCTTGACGCCGCCGACGACGACTGACCCGTTGCGCAGTTCCGGCTGTGTTTTTTTCAGTGTTTCGCGGTTGTTTCAGCATCCTTCTGATCGCGGCGACGCTTCGCCTCGTTGTAAACCGCGTCAAAATTGATGGGCTGCAACAACAATTGCGGAAACGTACCACGCGATGCAAGGTCGGAAATGATCTCGCGCGCATACGGAAACAGAATGTTCGGGCAGTGCGCACCGAGCAATAACTCAAGTGCTGCCGTGTCAAGGCCGTCGACGAAGAACACGCCCGCCTGACGCACCTCGGCGATGTAAGCAACCTTGCCAGCGTTGGTGGTAGTCACCGTGACCTGCAGGGTGACCTCATATTGCTTGTCGCCAACGCGCGCGGCCCCGGAATTGAACTGAACGCTGGTTTCGGCATTCCATTCCTGGGTAAAGGCCGCCGGCGCCCCCGGCGCCTCGAAGGAAATGTCCTTGGTATAGACACGCTGCAACGTAAACTGCGCCTTATGTGCTGGTGCTGCCGGCACCGGCGGCGCGTCATTCTGCTCGCTCATGTTTTTTTCAAATCCCGGAACTGGTTGTTGGTAGGACTGCCTGGCTCAGTTGAGCGCGCCGCCGGCAAGCAAGGCGTCCAGCGTGCCGGCTCGCTCAAGCGCATAAAGCTCGTTGAAGCCGCCAACATGGTACTCGCCGATCCAGATCTGCGGAACGGTGCGCTGGCCGCTGCGCGCCATCACCTCGGTGCGCAGGGCGCCATCGCGCGATACGTCTATCTCGCGATACGCAACACCTTTACGCACCAACAACTGCTTGGCCTGAACGCAATAAGAACAGTTCGGCGTGGTGTAAAGGACGACGTCGACGCTCATGCCCGCTCCGGAGCGCTGCTGATTGGGAGATCTGGAGATCATCGGGCGCAGGCCATCCGCATCACGCCTTGACCACCGGCAGGTTTTCCCCGCGCCAGGCATTGATGCCGCCCGCCAGACAGTAAACCGGCGCATGGCCGGCCTTGATCAATTGCTTCGCGGCGTCGCCGGCACTATGCCCAACATGGCAGACCATAATCAGCGGCTTGCCTTTGTACTTCTCCAGTTCGCCCAGGCGAGAGGCGAGCTGCGCCAGCGGGATATTCACGCTACCGGCAATGTGGCCGCCGCGAAAATCGCTGTCGACGCGCACATCAAGCAGCACGGCGTGCTCACGATTGACCAGCCCGCCAACCAGGGCCGGCCCCAGCGACTTGCCGCCACGGCGGGACTCGATAATGACCAGCACGATCGCCAGCACCACGAAGGCAGTAGTAAGCATCCAGTGATTGGCAAGGAACTCGGGAATACGATCCATGGGCAACAGCTTCAGCGGGTGAAGAAAATGGAGGCCGGGAGTATAGCCCACCGTCGCACCGTCTTTGTTGGATCAGCCTTTGCTGGATCCACCCCTGCTGACTACCGGCTTATCATTGGTCGGCTCGTTCCGGGGCACCGGCTCCGGTAAAATCCGCAACCTCTTCCCGACCCTGATCCGCCCCAACCATGACCTCACCCAAAAAATCCTTCGTGCTGGTCGTGCTTGACGGCTGGGGCCACCGCGAAGAGCGCGAGCACAATGCCATCCTTGCAGCGCATACGCCGGTATGGAACCACCTGTGGCGCGACTATCCGCACGGACTGGTTTTGAGCTCCGGCGAGGACGTCGGCCTGCCTGACGGCCAAATGGGCAACTCCGAAGTCGGCCACATGAACCTCGGCGCCGGCCGCGTCGTCTACCAGGACTTCACCCGCATCACCAAAGCCATCCGCGACGGCGGCTTTTTCACCAATCCGGCGCTCACCGGTGCCGTTGACAAGGCGCAGGCGGCCGGCGGCGCGGTACACATCATGGGGCTGCTGTCGCCGGGCGGTGTGCACTCGCACGAAGACCACCTGATCGCGATGGTCAACCTCGCCGTACAACGCGGTGCGCAGCAGGTATTCGTGCATGCGTTCCTCGATGGCCGCGACACCCCACCACGCAGTGCTGAGTCCTCGCTGACGAAAATGCGTGATCACTTGGCGCGTGTGCCTGGCAAAAATGGCAGCACCTGCCGTATTGCCACTATCGTCGGCCGCTATTACGCCATGGATCGCGACAACCGCTGGGAACGCGTTGAGGCCGCATACCGCCTGCTCACTGAAGCAAGTGCCAATTTCCGCAGCGCCGATCCGGTACAGGCACTTATGGATGCCTACGGCCGCGGCGAGAACGACGAATTCGTGCAACCAACCGTCATTGCCGGCACGGATGAACAACCCGCATTCATTCGCGATGGCGACAGCGTGGTATTCATGAATTTTCGCGCTGATCGCGCCCGCCAGATCAGCCGCGCATTCGTGCAGGACGATTTCCGGAACTTCGCGCGGCGCGTGCGGCCGAAACTTGCCGCCTATGTAATGCTTACCGAATATGCTGCGGATATCCACGCTGCCTGCGCCTACCCGCCATCGCCACTGACGAACGTGCTCGGCGAATATCTGGCAAAACTCGGCAAGACCCAGCTGCGCATCGCCGAGACAGAAAAATACGCACACGTCACTTTCTTTTTCAACGGCGGCCGTGAAGAGCCATTCGCCGGCGAGGATCGCATTCTTGTACCAAGTCCGCAGGTCGCCACCTACGACCTGCAGCCGCAAATGAGCGCCCCGGAAGTCACCGACAAACTGATCGGGGCGATCATGAGCGGCAAGTACGACGTGATTGTCTGCAACTACGCCAACGGCGACATGGTCGGCCACACCGGCATATTCGCCGCCGCCGTGCAGGCAGCCGAAGCGATTGATGTCGCACTGGGCCGTCTGGTCGCGGCAGTTGAAAGCAGTGGCGGCCGGATGCTGATCACCGCCGACCACGGCAACATCGAGCAGATGCACGACAACGCAACCAGGCAGGCGCACACCGCGCATACCTGCGGCCCGGTGCCGCTGATTTACGTAGGGGACAAATCGGCGCGCGTGCAACCCGTCGGCGGCGTTCTGGCGGATATCGCGCCAACCATGCTCACCCTGATGGACATCCCGGTGCCGGCGGAAATGACCGGGCACGTACTTGTGCGGCCCGGCCACTGACGCACATGACCCGCCGGCTGGCAATCCGTGCGGTGGCGCTGGCGATACTGCTGTGTGTCCCGGCCGCGCACGCTGGCCGCAATGCCGGTAGTGAAGATCTCGCGCGCACGCAAGAGAAGATCGCGCTGGCCCAGCAACGTCTCGAATCGACCCGGGGTGTGCTGACCGCAAACCAAACGCAACTGCGCGACGCAGAAAAGGCCATCGAGCGCGTTACTACGGCAATGCGCGAACTGCGCCGCCAGGAACGCTCGCTCGCTACTGCACTCGCGAAACTTGAAATGCAGCGCAATGCGCTGGTGACGAAAACGCAGGCTCAGGCAGCGGCACTAGCGCGCGATGTGCGGGCTGCCTGGCTACTCGCCCGTCAGCAACAATTGCGCTTGTGGCTCAACGCCGACGACCCCCAGCAGCTAGCCCGTATCGTTCGCTATTACGACTATCTGCAGCGCGATCGCACCAGACGCATCGCCGAATACAACGAAGCAACCGCCTCATTGGCGGCAACCCGGATGCGTGTCGTTGCCGAGCAACAGCAACTTGCCGAGACCCGCGCCAAGCTGGCGGCTAACGAACGTGAACTGGCGCAAGCGCGGGACAAACGCAAACAGGCCGTCGACATACTCGCTGGCGAACTGCGCTTGCGCAGCAACGAACTCAAACGCCTGCGGGAAGACGCAGCGGCATTGCGCCGGCTTTCCAACGCGGCGCGTGAAGCCTTTCGCGACCTGCCACCGGAAGCAACCGACGCCCCGATCAAGGCCCGCAAGGGCAAGTTGCGCTGGCCTGTTATCGGCCGCATTGCCGCCCGCTATGGTTCGCCGCTCGCCGAAGGCAAGCTGTCGCTGAATGGCATCCTCATCGCTGCGCCGGAAGGCAGCGAGGTACGGGCCGTGCATCCCGGGCGCGTGGTCTATGCCGACTGGCTGCGCGGTTACGGGCTGCTGGCAATCATCGATCATGGCGACGGCTACCTCACCATCTACGGCCACAATCAGGCCCTCAATCGCGCCACCGGCGACTGGGTCAAGGAAGGTGAAACAATCGCCACCGTCGGCGCGTCAGGCGGCAATGCAGCGCCGGGCCTGTACTTCGAATTGCGCCACGGCGGCGACCCCCAAAACCCGGCACTCTGGCTGCGCCGGTGAAATACTGGCCGGACGCTTTGACGACAAGGTATAAACGGCCATTGTCTTCCCGGAACGCACACCCCATGAAAGACCTCGCACACCGCCAGCCACGATTTCCATTTCTGCGCGACCGATATCGCTTCACGGCCCTCTTTGTCCACGCCGTCCTGATTACCCTCCTCGCCCTGCCCGCCGCCCGCGCCGCCAGCGAGACTGCCGCCGATACAACGGGGAAAGACAAGCCGGCAACAATCACCACCAACGCGCTGCCGCTCGACGACTTGCGCATTTTTGCGCAAGTGCTACAGCAGATCCGTGATTCCTATGTCGAGCCGATCAGCGACGAGAAACTGCTTGCTGCGGCAATTCACGGCCTGCTCTATGAGCTCGATCCGCATTCGTCCTATCTCGAATCGAAAGAATTTTCCGATCTGCAGGTAACCACTTCCGGCGAGTTCGGCGGCGTCGGCATCGAGATCGGGATAGCCGAGGGTTTCATCAAGATCGTGTCTCCCATTGACGACACGCCAGCCAGCCGCGCCGGCCTGCGTCCGGGCGATTTCGTCATCCGCATTGACGGCGACAGCGTCAAGGGCATGAGTCTTTTCGAAGCGGTCGACCGCATGCGCGGCAAGGTCGGCACGGAAGTGGAACTGACCGTCATGCGTGAGGGCAAGGGAAAACCGTTCGACGTCTTGCTGATGCGCGAAAAAATCAAGATGACCAGCGTGCGCAGCCGCGAGCTGACGCCGGGTTTTGCGTACCTGCGCGTCACCCAGTTCCAGACGCACACCGGTGCCGATACAGAAAAAGAAATCAAGGCATTGTTGGCAGCGTCGGAGCCGCTGCAGGGGCTCGTGCTCGACATGCGCAACAATCCCGGCGGTGTGCTGAGCGGCGCGCAGCAGGTCGCCGACCTGTTCCTTGATGGCGGCAATATCGTCTACACGCAAGGGCGCGACAATTCCGCGCAACAACGTCTTGATGCCACACCCGGCGATTTGCTCAATGGCCTGCCCATGGTGGTACTGGTAAACGCCGGCAGCGCCTCGGCAGCGGAAATCGTCGCCGGAGCGCTGCAGGATCAGCAACGCGCGGTGATTGTCGGCACGCCAACCTTTGGCAAGGGCTCGGTACAGACCGTATTCCCGCTGCAGCAGGATCGGGCGCTGAAACTCACCACCGCGCGCTACTACACGCCATCAGGGCGTTCGATTCAGGCGCAGGGAATCGTCCCGGATATCCGTGTCGAGGATGCACGCCTGACGCAACGCGACGAAGACGCGTCATTCCGCGAAGCGGATCTGCCGGGACATCTCACGAACAGCAACGGCGCGCCCGAGCGCAAGGGCAAGAACCAGAAGGCGGACGGCGAAGAAAAACCGAAGACTCTGGCCGAAGATGATTACCAGCTCTACGAGGCGCTCAACATCCTGCGCGGCATGGTGCTGGCGCGCGCAACGCACGCAGAAGCAGGCGCCACAAAATAATCAGTCGAGCCGCATCTCGATTCCTTGCGCGGCCATATATTCCTTGGCCTGGCGGATCGTGTACTCGCTGAAATGAAAGATGCTCGCGGCAAGTACCGCATCGGCCTTGCCGATGCGGATGCCATCGGCAAGGTGCTGCAGATTGCCAACACCACCGGAGGCGATTACCGGCACGTTAGTCGCCTCGCTTATTGCGCGCACCAGCGCGTTATCGAAGCCCGTTTTGGTGCCGTCGCGATCCATGCTGGTCAGCAGGATTTCACCGGCGCCCATTTTTTCCATGCGTCGCGCCCAATCCACCGCATTGATGCCGGTCGCCTTGCGGCCGCCGTGGGTAAAAATTTCCCAGCGATCACTTTCTTGCGGCGCACTCACCTTCTTGGCGTCAATGGCGATGACGATGCACTGGGCGCCAAAACGTGCCGCTGCTTCACCAACGAATTCGGGGTTGGCAATTGCCGCTGAGTTGATTGAGACTTTGTCGGCGCCAGCGTTGAGCAGATTGCGGATATCCTCGATCCTGCGAATACCGCCGCCCACGGTGAGCGGGATAAACACCTGGCTGGCCATACGCTCAACGGTGTGCAGCATGATGTCGCGGCCTTCGTGGCTCGCGGTGATGTCGAGGAAGGTGATCTCATCAGCGCCGGCCTCGTCGTAACGGCGCGAGATTTCCACCGGGTCGCCCGCGTCGCGAATATTCTCGAATTTTACGCCCTTGACCACCCGGCCCTGGTCGACATCGAGGCAGGGAATAAGACGTTTGGCGAGACCCATGATGTGTTGCTCCGCGCTCAGGCGTTGACAGGCGGCTGGTCGGCAAGCGCCTGCGCCGCGCGCAGGTCCAGCGTGCCTTCATAAATGGCTCGGCCGGTGATGGCGCCGACGATACCATCGTGCGCCGCAGCCTTGAGCCGGTGAATGTCATCGAGGTTGGTGATGCCACCGGAAGCGATCACCGGCAAGCCCGATTCACGGGCGAGCCGCGCCGTTTCCTCGACGTTCACACCCTGCATCATGCCGTCGCGAGCAATGTCGGTGTAAACAATCGAACTCACGCCGTTGTCGCGGAACTGGCTGGCGAGGTCGATCGCACGCACGCTGGAAACATCGGCCCAGCCATCGGTGGCAACCATGCCGTTCTTCGCATCGATCCCGACCATGATGTGCCCGGGAAATTCACGGCACGCTTCCTTGACGAACTGCGGTTCCTTCAGGGCTTTCGTGCCAATGATGACGAACTGCACGCCGGCATCAAGATAAGTGCGAACCGTTTCCAGCGAGCGGATGCCGCCGCCGATCTGGATCGGCAGCAGCGGCAATGCCTGCGCAATCGCCCGCACGATGCTGCCGTTCACCGGCGCGCCAGCAAACGCGCCGTTGAGATCAACAAGATGCAGGCGCCGCGCGCCGGCATCGACCCAGCGATGCGCCATGGCCACCGGGTCATCGGAAAAGACGGTGTCGTCCTCCATGCGACCCTGCTTCAGGCGCACGCACTTACCGTCTTTCAGATCGATAGCCGGAATAATGAGCATGGAATGACTCAATGCACTTTCCGCGCCGGCACGGTGCCATCCCAGCGCGCGAAATTGGCGAGCAGCGTCAGACCGGCAAGCTGGCTCTTCTCCGGATGAAACTGCACGGCGAAGATGTTGTCATGCGCGACGGCAGCGGCGAATTCCAGACCATACTCGCAACGACCGGCGACGAATTTCTCATCGTCCATCCGTACATAGTAGCTGTGGACGAAATAAAAGCGCGAATCCTGGTGGATCCCCGCCCACAGCGGATGCCCGTCTGCCATATGCACCTGATTCCAGCCCATATGCGGCACTTTGAGCTTCTCAAGACGCTCGCCGAGCAGATTGTCGCCGAAATACTTCACTTCCCCCGGCAGAACACCGAGTGCGTCACAACCACCATTCTCTTCGGAATGGCGCATCAACATCTGCATGCCTATGCAGATGCCAAGAAACGGCTTCCGGGTAATGACTTCGCGTACCACCTGATCTATGCCAATGCGCACAATGCCCTGCATGCAATCGCGAATTGCACCGACACCAGGCAGCACCACGCGATCGGCGTGACGGATAATCTCCGGGTCGGCGGTAATCAATATTTTCGCGTCACACACTTTCTCGAAGGCTTTCGAGGCCGAGCGCAGGTTGCCCATCCCGTAATCGATGATGGCGATGGTCTCAGCCATTGAGCGTGCCCTTGGTGCTCGGCGTGATGCCGCCCATGCGCGGATCGTGCTCCATGGCCATGCGCAGCGCGCGGCCAAACGCCTTGAACACGGTCTCCGCCTGGTGGTGCGCGTTGTTGCCACGCAGATTGTCAATGTGCAGGGTTATCGCAGCGTGATTGACGAGCCCCTGAAAGAACTCGCGAAACAGATCGACATCGAAACCACCGACATTGCCGCGACTGAAATCGACATGCATTTCAAGACCGGGGCGCCCGGACAGATCCACCACGACGCGTGACAACGCTTCGTCGAGCGGAACATAGGCATGGCCATAACGACGCACGCCTTTCTTGTCGGCCCACGCTTTGGCGAGCGCCTGACCCAGGGTAATGCCGACATCCTCGACTGTGTGGTGCGCATCGATGTGCAAATCGCCATCGGCAACGATAGCGATGTCGATGAGGCCATGACGCGCCACCTGATCAAGCATGTGCTCAAGAAACGGCAAGCCAGTGCGGAATTCGCCCTTGCCGGTACCGTCGAGGTTGACGCTGACCTTGATGCGGGTTTCCAGCGTGTTGCGCTCCACGCTGGCGGTACGCTCCGCCATGCTGCTCTCCGCGATGCTGCGTGTCCGGGGCGGGTATTATAGGCTCCGCCATGCGCCCCGGCACCCGCCGGCGCAGAAAAGCGCAGCAGGACTCGCCATGCCCGTTATTGTTGAGCCCCGTTACGATGTCGCCGACCTCGAAGCGGACCTCGCGCATGTCTACGCCGACTTTCCCGGCCGGACGCCGCAGCAGTGCCTCACCACAATCCGGGACGCGCTGCGCGCAGGCGGCGTGTTTTATGCGGCAGCGTTCAACGGCAGGCAGGTGGCCGGCGCACTGGTCAGCGGGCCGACCGATGCGCGCCGCATCGCGCTGGTGGCGGTGCGGGCTGTCACGCGCAACCGTGGCGTCGGCCTGCGCCTGATCGACGAGATTTCCCGCCTTGAAAAACTCACCGGCGGCCGCGAATTGGTCATTACCGCCACCCCCGACGCAGTCGCGGCCCTGACTGCGCTGGGCTTCACGGCATCGTCGGCCGGGGATTTGCGGAAGCCGCTACAGGCAGGATGATCGAAAATTCAGCGCCCTGGCCACGGCCTTCACTGCGTACCCGCATGTCACCGCCCATATTGGCAACCAGCAATCTGGCCGTGGCGAGGCTCAGGCCAAAGCCGCCTTCGCGATGATGTGACCCCACCATAAAAAACGGTTCGAACAGGCGGCCGATGTGCTCGCCATCGATGCCCTTGCCCTGGTCGCGCACCACCAGTACCCCGCGCGTGCCATAGGTTTCGGTACCGCCGGACACCACAATTTCCTGGCCCTCGTCGCTGTAGTTGATTGCATTCTCGATGAGAAAGGCAAGCGCGCGACGCAGTCGCTGCTCGTTGGCAAACAACACAAGATCCGCCGGGACGCTGTTGCGCACCGTCAACTTTTTCTTCGCAATGACTTCAACACGCTCACGCAACAGTTCGTCAACGACCCACATCGGCGCTATCGGCGCCAATGCAATCTGCGCGGCATTCTCGCTGGCGAGGTCAAAATAACGCAACACAGTGCTGACCAGGTCAATCATCCGTTGATGCCCGGCCTCGACCATTTCAATCATGGCCCGTATTTCCGGATGCACCGTCGTTGCATCGACAGTACGCGTGGCAGACATCCAGTTCAGCGGTGTGTTCAACTCGTGGCTGAGATAGTGAAGAAAGCGCAACTTGTCGGCGTCGAGGCCCTTGATTTGCGCGAACATGCGCTCAAGTTGCTCGTGCGACTCCTGCTGGATTCGCTCATTCTCCACTTTCAGCAACTTCATCCGGTCGCCCAGCGCGAGCGACAGCAGTACAACTTGCAAAACCGCGCCCAACTGCGGTGAATACGTGGTGAATGCGTTAGCCGGCAAGATGCCCAGATTCGCCAGCGGCAGCAGAATCGCGCCGCTCAGCAGCACACACCAGCCGGCCACAAAGAGGCGCGCCGGCCGGTAGCCCTGACGCAACCGCATGACGCCCGCGCCGAACATCACCATTGCAAAAAGCAACGGCAGCACCGTGCCCAGAATGTAGGCCCAGTGTCGCGGCAGCATCAGGCCCAGCAAAAAGACCAACACCACGGCGTGCGTCATCCAGCGAAAGCCGGCATCGACTTTCGGGTTGTCCTTGCGGATATCAAGGAAGCTGCGCGTGAATTGCAAAGCGCCCCACACCGCAATGCAGGTAAACACCGGAAACCAGCCGTTGGCCGCCGGGAAATCCGGCCACAGGTATTGCAGCGCTAATCCGTTAAGGCTCAGGAAGAGCAGAATGAACCCGGCAAGAAAAATGATGTAATGAAGCTGTGCGCGCTCGCGCGTCGACCAATACAGCAAGGCGTTGTAGAGAAGCATGACGAGCAACGCCCCGTAAAAAAGCCCGAAGCCCCACAACTGTATGCTGGTGCGTTCGGCAAGCCCCTGGGCGTTGGTGAGCCGCAGATCGACATTGAGCGCACCCTGGCCGGCAACCCGCACGAAAATCGATACCGGCTGCGTCTTGCCGCCAATGAGCCGGTACGGAATCGGCAGCACGAACTCGCGCAGCTTGTATGGCCGCGCATCGAACGCGAGCGTGTCGCCCATCGGCACCGTGTTCCAGCCGCCGAAGCCATCGGGCGTGTAGAAAGTGATTTCGTCGATGATCGGATGGCTTTCGATCAGGTGCCACTCGTGTTCGGGGCTGCCCGAAAAATCAATCTGAATGCGGAACCACAGTGCGGCGCGGCGGAAGCCATAGTTTGGGCGCTCCTTGCCAACCGCATGGAAACGACCGGCATACATGGCGGCCGATACCGCCTCGATATCCAGCGACGCCGTTTCGTCCTCGAGAACATCCATGTGCATCCCGAGCGGGTAATCCCGCTGGTCGGGCCCCAAGGTGAGCACATCGGCCTGCACCGGCTGGCCGCTGCAAGCAATGAACAAGGCCAGCGCCGGCAACAATGCCGCCAGCAGGAAGCGATGCAACATGGGCACGCGCATGGACAGGATCCCCGATCTGCCGGCACCGGGAGGCGCGGGCGCGTCAAGAATAGCGGCATTCTTCGGAGACGCCACGCCTTGTGGCACACTCGCCGCCATCTGCATGCTGCATACCGATCCACATCCCGGATCGCAATAACGGAAGACCCTCGGGGGGAACAACAAGATGGCCAGCACCTGGAAATACCTCAAGTGGACGCTCATCGGCATTACCGGGCTGTTTCTCGCTCTGGTGTTGTTCCTGTTCTTCTGGATCGACCCGAACGACTACCGGGATGACATCACCCGGGTGGTCAAGGACAAGACCGGCCTGATCCTTGAGATCAAGGGCAACATTGGCTGGAATTTCTATCCGGCCATCGGTTTTTCCGTCGAGGGCCTGTCACTGGCCACCGCCGAAGACCAGGCGCCGCTCGCCACCGTCACCAAAACGGTGGTCAGCGTCGAGCTGCTGCCACTGTTCAGCAAGCAGATAACTGTACGCACGCTCTATGTCGATGGCCTGGTCGCCAACCTTGTCGTCAATGAAGACGGCAAGGGCAACTGGGAAGCCCTCAGCAGCGGCACCGAAACGACGCCCGAACCCAAGCCAAGTGAAACCGGCAGCAGCGACCTGATCATCAGCGTGCCGAAAGTCGTCGTCACCAACACGGTGATCGACTACGACGACCGCAAAGGCAAGGCGCGCTACCGGGCGACGGTGAAAGAGCTGATTGCCGAAAATATCGGCCTGGGCACGGAATTCCCGTTTCACCTCGTCGCCACGGCCGAAGGCGGCAATGGACTCAGGGTCGATGTCGACACCCGCGCCTTCGTGCGCCTTGATCCGGCCGCGCAGGTCTACATCGTGCGCGGCCTTGACCTCAAGGCCGACATTGCCGGCATTCTCGCCAAACCATTCCACCTCATCCTCGCGACCGATATCGACGCCGACCTGAAGACGCAGAAAATCATCGCCCCCAATTTCTCGCTCGATGCCAGCGGCCTTGCTCTCGCCGCGCAGCCATTGCGTGCAACAGTGAACGGCCCGTTGGCACTGAATCTTGCCGCCGACACGGCAACGATCGGGCCACTGCAGTTCTCGGCAGCAAATCTCAACGGCACGCTCGCCCTCGACGTGAAGGATCTGACCCGGGAGCTGTCGTTTGCCGGCACACTCGCTGTCGCACCGTTCAATGCCAAAAGTCTGCTGCGCGAGTTCAGTATCACGGCACCGAACACGACCGATCCCGCCGCAATGACCAAGGTCAGCGTGAAGACTGCGCTCGCAGGCGCACTCACGCACGCGATGCTCAACAACCTCGAAATCACGCTCGACGACACCCACATCAAGGGCAGCGCCGGCATCACCGACCTCGCCACCCAGGCACTGGTATTCGATCTCGCCGTCGACGCCATCAATGCCGACCGGTACCTGCCGCCACCGGCAAAGCCCGTTGCCGGCAATGCCGAGGGTGCCGCCGCACCGACATCAGCGCCGGCGCCGACATCAGCGCCGACCGGCGGCGGCAAGCCGGAGCCGTTGCTGCCGGTGGCAATGCTGCGCACGCTCAACGTTGACGGCAAACTCAGCGCCGGCAAGATCACTTTGATGGAATGGCCGATGACCAATCTCGCGGTCGCCGTGCGTGCGAAAGATGGCAATATCCATATCGATCCACTGGCCGCCACCGTGCTCGACGGCACCGTCAAAGGCAACGTCCAGATTGATGCCCGCGGTACCGAGCCACGCATCGTCACCCACCTGAAACTCGACCGGGTCGAGATCGGTGGCGTAGTCAAGCGCTACGCCGGCCGCGATCTTTTCGCCGGCAAAGCTTCGCTCAATCTTGATCTCGATACTACCGGCAACGACATCGACACCCTGCTGAAGAAAGCTGTCGGTGGTCTCGATTTCAGTTTTGCCGACTCGCTGCTCAAGGGCATGAATCTCAACAACATGTTGACCGAGACACTCACCCAACAACTCGGTGCCTTCTCCATGCTGGTGCCTGACTACCAGCAGAAACTGCCGAAGGAATTGCAGCAGGACACCGCCTTCAACACGCTCGCGGCGTCGGCAAAACTCAAGGATGGTATTGCCCAGACACCGGCGTTCAACGCCGCAATCAAGGACGGCAACATCAAGGGCAGCGGCCAGTTCAACATCATGACCATGGATTTCGATTACACCCTCGCAATGCGCACGGACAAGCTGAAGGACAGCAAGTATTTTGCCAATGCCGAGTTTCCGCTGCACTGCAGGGGCAACACCGCCGGGGCGCCGGCCAGCTGGTGTCGCCCGGACAGCAAGGCCATCGGCGAGATGCTGAAGAAAGCTGCCGGAAGCGCCGCCAAAGATCGCCTCAAGGGCGAATTGGCAAAGCAACTCGGTGTCGATTCCGTCGACACAAAACAATTGAAAGCGCAAGCCGAACAGCAGGCGCAGCAAAAAATCGACGAAGAGAAGCAGAAAGCCGAGGATAAAGCCAAACAGCAACTCAACAATGAATTGAACAAGGCGATGAAAAAGTTCTTCTGATGCCGCGAACACGCAAGGCGGCCAGCACCGAGGTTGCCACCGGGAATATCCCCGGTGGCAACTGTGTCGGCGCCGGCAATGCAGCACACTTTTCCGCCCGCGTTCTTGCCTGGTTCGACCATCACGGCCGCAAGGATCTTCCCTGGCAGCGCAACCCGACGCCGTATCGCGTGTGGGTTTCCGAAATCATGCTCCAGCAGACCCAAGTCGGCACCGTGCTTGGTTATTTCGAACGCTTCATGGCGCGTTTCCCCAGCCTGCCGGCGCTCGCCGCTGCGCCAATCGATGACGTGCTGCACTTATGGACCGGGCTCGGTTATTACGCCCGGGCCCGCAACCTGCATCGCGCCGCACAACTCATTGCGACCGAACACAACGGCGAATTTCCGCCGACCGTTGACGCACTTGCGGCGCTGCCCGGCATCGGGCGTTCGACAGCCGGCGCCATTCTTGCGCTGTCACGCGATATGCGCGCACCGATTCTCGACGGCAATGTCAAACGCGTGCTCGCGCGCTTTCACGCCATTGGCGGCAACAAGAACGACGCCGGGGTACTGAAAACGCTGTGGGCCTATGCCGCCATTTACACCCCGACTGCGCGCAACGCCGCCTACACGCAGGCGATGATGGATCTCGGTGCAACAATCTGCACCCGCACGCAACCGCACTGCGATACCTGCCCGCTGGCGATGGATTGCGTCGCCCGCGCCCAAGGCAATCCGCTGGCATATCCCGGCCGCAAACCGACGAAAAAAATTCCGGTGCGCACGACGACGATGTTGCTGCTGCGCGATGCGCAGGGCCGCGTGCTGCTCGAACAGCGCCCGGCGAGCGGGCTGTGGGGCGGCCTGTGGAGTCTGCCGCAATGCGATGACGAGAGCGCCGTCAGCAACATCCTCGCAGGCCATGGCCTGCATGAACAGGCCCGGGCACCGCTGCCTGCCTTCCGCCATACTTTCAGTCACTTTCATCTCGACATCACGCCACTGGTAATCGACGTACAGACCCGCGGTATTCGCGAACCTGCCAGTCAGGAACAGAGCGCGGCCACCTGGGTCAAACCCGCCACACCCGGTACCCTCGGCCTTGCCGCGCCGGTGGTGAAACTGCTGCAGTCGCTGTAGCGTCACCCGACACACTTGGACGGAACCGCCATGTCCCGCACCGTTTTCTGTCGCCGCTACCAAAAGGAACTCGAAGGCCTTGAGCGGCCCCCCTTTCCCGGCGCAGCCGGCCAGCGGATTTTCGAGACCGTCTCGAAACAGGCATGGCAGGACTGGCTTAAACACCAGACCCTGCTGATCAACGAGAAACGCCTGGCCCTGACCGACCCGGCAACGGCCGCCTACCTCGCCGGGCAGCGGGACAAGTTTCTGGCCGGCGAGGCTGTCGATCGCGCCGAAGGCTATGTGCCACCGAAGGAAAGCTGAGGAGGACACCGCATGGCCTGGGTGATGAATGTCATCTTTACCACGGTGTTCGGCTACATCGGCTGGGCGATCGGCGAGCCGTTCGACATGGGTCTGGCCATTTTCCTGTCATTGATCGGCATGATCGTCGGCTGGCTGGTGAGCCGCCGCTTCATGGTCTGGCTCAACGAGTGATCCCGCCGGGAAAACCTTGACCCGCTCCGGCCCGGCCGCTTTAATACCGCCCCTCGCGCCCGCCTAACCCCGGCACGACTGCAACACCAAGCACCCAGTACAGGCCCGGATAGCTCAGTCGGTAGAGCAGAGGATTGAAAATCCTCGTGTCGGTGGTTCGATTCCGCCTCCGGGCACCACCTACTTGTCTCAGGTGGTTGCACCAAGCACCAAGAGACACAAAAAGCCCTGCAAATGCGGGGCTTTTTGCTTTTTGGTGCTTCACTGAGTTTCTTCCAATCTCAACACAATGCGGGTAACTTTGCGGGTAACTTTTTGGGCTACCTGACATGGCCGACCGCAAGCCACTCACCCACTCCCGGCAGGCCGAAACGGCCAAACCTGAGGCCCGCGCCTATACGCTAAGGGCCGGCTCCGGCCTGTATCTGGAAGTAATGCCCTCCGGGTCCAAGCGTTGGCGGTTTCGTTACCGGTTTGCCGGCAAGGAGCAGATGCTTTCCTTCGGGCTGTTCCCCGCCATTGGCCTTCTGGACGCCAGAGATAGACGGGACGCTGCTCGCAGGCAGTTAGCACTGGGGATCAACCCAAGCGCCCAGAGGAGGAAGGACAAGGTCGCAGCCACAATTTCTGCCACCAACTCCTTCGAATCCGTGGCCAAGGAATGGCTCGAGCGCCAGACGGATAAGGCCGATACGACCCGCGACAAGGATCGGTGGCTCCTCAACTTTGCCATAGCCGAGTTCGGGCAATTGCCAATTGATGAAATTACCCCGCCAATGGTCCTGGCTGCTTGCCGCAAGCAGGAAAGCGAGGGCAAGCACGAGACGGCTCACCGAATCAAAACCAAGAGTGGGCAAGTCTTTCGGTACGCCGTTGCTACGGGTAAGGCTACGCGCGATCCAACGACTGATCTGCGAGGCGCCCTTAAGCCCACTGTTGTAAAACATCGGGCTGCCATTACCGATCCGAGTGGCCTGGCAAAATTACTGAGGGATATCGACAACTACAGCGGCCACCTTTCCACCGTGTGTGCGCTGAAACTTTCACCGCTGGTGTTTATTCGTCCCGGCGAGTTGCGGGCCGCAAAATGGGCCGATATCGATCTAGATGCCGCCCTGTGGAGCTATACCCCGCCGAAGACACGCAATCAGACACAGCTTGAGCACATCATCCCGCTCCCAACGCAGGCCATTACCATCCTGCGTGAAATCCAGAAGGCGCATGGGAAGAGTGTTTACGTTTTTAGAAGTGGCGGAAAAAGTGGGTACCTGTCCGAAGGTGCGATCCTCAGCGCATTGCGCCGAATGGGGTACGGAAAGGACGACATGAGTGGACATGGATTCCGAGCAACTGCACGTACGATTCTGGACGAGGTACTTGGCTTCCGAGTCGAACTCATTGAGCAGCAATTGGCTCATCGGGTTGCCGATATGCATGGCCGCGCATACAACCGGACGAAGCACCTGCCGGAACGTACAAAGATGATGCAGGCGTGGGCAGATTATTTGGACGCACTCAAAACAGGGGCGACGGTGCTTCCATTCAAGAGGCCCGCATAAACGGAAGCAGCCCCCCCAAGGATCGGAGACTTTTGCGGCAGATATGCCACTCCCAACCGAGATAACTCAGGCGCGCTCTTGGCACTCCCGCCCCGCCCCCTGAAACCTGATCCAGCACTAGTGGATGCGACACATCACTGCTATACCATCCATCCACGATGGATATTCCTAAGGACATGGATATGGCCGAGAAAACTACCGACAAGTACTCAGCCGGCGAACAGGGTCTGGGATACAGCTACCAGCCGCGCTTCGCCCTGCTTCATCTGCTGCAATTGCCGGAAGATACGGCCGTCTTTATTGAAAAGGACGATGATCTCGATTTTGTAGGTAGCGACGGTGGCAAGTCCCTGGCATCTCTCAAGCACAAGGCATCCGGCGACCGCCTGACAGACCTCTCGACAGACTTTTGGAAATCCGTGCGCATCTGGTTAGTCCGATTGATCTTCCCCACATAAAACGGACATCCGATTATGCAGCCTTGCACTGCTCAAATTGCTCCGGAGTCTGGTGGCCGATCGTCGAGTGCAGGCGCTCACGATTGTAGTAAATCTCGACGTATTCGAACACCGCCTTCCGCATCTCTTCCCGCGTGGCAAAAACCTCGCCGTGAATGGCCTCAACTTTCAGCGAATGGAAGAAGCTCTCTGCTACGGCATTGTCCCAGCAGTCGCCCTTGCGGCTCATGCTGGAACGCATCCCGTACTGTCTGAGCAGGCTCTGGAAGTCGTTGGAGCAGTACTGACTGCCGCGATCGGTGTGCACGATGACGCCACTGGGTCTCTTGCAACGGAACCATGCCATTTTCAGCGCGTCGCAAACCAGATTCGCTGTCATGCGTTCGCCCATGCTCGAGCCGACTACTTTGCGTGAGTACAGGTCGATGAACACGGCGAGGTACAGCCAGCCTTCCGGCGTTGCCAGATAGGTGATGTCGCCGACCCATTTCTGGTTCAGCGCGCTCGCAGTGAAATTGCGATTCAACAGGTTCGGCGCTACCGGCAGTTGGTGGTTCGAGTTCGTCGTCGC
>CBDDRC010000020.1:0-5247 GCA_965232985.1 uncultured bacterium | reverse complement strand
CTCACCAAAGCCCGCGCCATCAAACAAGGCATGATGCAAGAACTCCTCACCGGTAAAACGAGGCTCATTTGATGGAGAGCCAGCACACCGAGTGGAAAGAAATCTGGCGCGACGATTGGCTGCGGTGGGTCTGCGGTTTTGCCAACGCTGAAGGCGGCACGCTGGTCGTCGGGCGCAACGACCAAGGCGAGGTCGTCGGTCTGGCCGATGCCCGAGCGCTGCTGGCAGATTTACCGAACAAAATTCGTGATTTGTTGGGCATCACGGTTGCTGTGAACCTGTGTGCCGAAGATGGCAAAGAGTTTCTGGAATTGGTGATTCCCGCGTATCCGGCACCCATCAGTTATCGCGGCCATTATTTTCAGCGCAGTGGCAGCACCTTGCAGGAACTCAAAGGCGCGGCGCTCGATCGTTTCCTGCTGCGCCGCTACGGCCGCACCTGGGATGGCGCTCCGCTGCCAGGTGTTGGCGTGGATGATCTTGCCGGTGCCGCGTTTGCGCGGTTTCGTCAACGGGCGGCACGCAGTGGCCGGCTCGATGCGGCGGCATTGGCCGAGCCAGATTCCGGTTTGCTTGAAAAACTGAAACTGTCGGAAGGTGCCTACCTGAAGCGCGCGGCTGTGCTGCTTTTCCATCCTGACCCGCTGGTTTTTGTGCGCGGTGCGTTCGTGAAAATCGGTTTTTTCCGTTCCCCGACGGATCTGGCCTATCACGATGAAGTGAACGGCGATCTGTTCACGCAAGTGCAGCAAACGCTGGACCTGTTGCTGAGCAAATACCTGAAGGCCGCCGTGACCTACGAGGGCATCGTGCGCGTCGAGCGTTTTCCCGTTCCGCGTGATGCGCTGCGCGAGGCGGTGTTGAATGCGCTGGTGCATCGCGATTACTCGGTACCCGCACCCATTCAGATTCGCGTTTACGACGACCGCCTGACACTCTGGAACCCGGCGGTGCTGCCGGAGGGCTGGACGCAGGAGACGCTGCTCGCACCGCATTCGTCCCGCCCTTTCAATCCCGAAATCGCCAATGCATTTTTCCGCGTGGGGGAAATCGAGGCCTGGGGGCGAGGGATCGAACGGATTTACGAAGTCTGCCGCGAAGAGGGCAACCCGCTGCCCGAACTGAAATACGAAGCCGGCGGGCTGTGGCTGGAGTTTCCCTTTGCGGCGGCGTACCTGAGCGTGATGGGAGGGGGCAAAACGCTGGCTGCTGAAGTCACCCCCGAAGTCACCCCCGAAGTCACCCCCGAAGTCACCCCCGAAGTCATGCGGATGTTGGTTGTGTTGACGGGTGAAATGGGCCGGGTCGAAATCATGCAGATGCTTGGGCTTCGCGATGAGAAACACTTTCGCGAGAGCTATCAGCAAATGGCGGTGACTCTCGGCCTCATCGAAATGACCATCCCCGAGAAACCCAACAGCCGCCTCCAGAAATACCGGCTCACTGCCAAGGGAAAAGCGTTTCTTGGAGCAGAGAATGCGAGGGGAGCATGAAGCCATTGCGCATCTTCATCAGCAGCGTCCAGAAGGAGTTTTCCGCCGAGCGTGCCGCGTTGCGGGATTACCTGCGTGGCGACGCCCTGATGCGTCGCTTCTTCGAGCCGTTCCTGTTCGAGGATGTGCCGGCGGCAGATCGGCGTGCCGATGCGGTGTATCTCGCCGAGGTGCAGCAGTGCGATCTGTATATCGGCCTGCTTGGCGACGATTACGGTTACGAGGATGCGGAGGGGGTTTCACCCACCGAGCGTGAATTCGCGTTGGCCACGCAACTGCACAAGACCCGGCTGCTCTTTGTCAAAGGCACGAATGACGCGCAGCGACATCCCAAGGTCCAGGCACTGCTGTCGCGTGTCGGCAGCGAGCTGATCCGTCGTCGTTTCGTGGCGCCGGAAGACCTGCTCGCAGATGTTTACGCGGCGTTGATACAGGTGCTGGTCGAGCGTGACCTCATCCGTTCCGGGCCATTCGATGCTGCGCCCTGCCTGAAGGCGACGATCGCCGACCTGGATGACAAGCGCATCCAGACGTTTGTCGGCATCGCGCGCCAGGCGCGTGGCTTTCCCTTGCGTGCAGAGGCCTCGGCGGCAGACGTGTTGACGCACCTGAACCTGCTGGACCGCGGTCGGCCCGTCAATGCGGCGGTGCTGCTGTTCGGCAAGGAGCCGCAACGCTTCCTGATTTCATCCGGCGTGAAGTGCGCACACTTCCATGGCACGGAAGTCGCCAAGCCAATCCCGTCCTATCAGGTGTATGGCGGAACGACATTCGAGTTGGTGGATCAGGCCGTTGATTTCGTGATGTCGAAAATCAACCTGCACGTTGGCACCCGTGCCGAAAGTTCACGGGCGCCGGTGACCTACGAGATTCCGCGCGAGGTCGTGACCGAGGCCATCGTCAACGCCGTTGCGCACCGCGACTACACCAGCAACGGCAGCGTGCAGGTCATGCTGTTTTCGGATCGCCTCGAAGTCTGGAATCCGGGCGGTCTGCCGGCCTCGCTGACACTCGCCAAACTGCGGCAGCCGCATCCGTCCGTGCCGTTCAATCCCTTGCTCGCCGAGCCGCTGTACCTGGCCGAGTACATCGAGCGCATGGGCACCGGCACCGGCGACATGATCCGTCGCTGCCGGGATGCCGGCTTGCGCGAGCCGGAATTCAGCTCCAGCGGCGAGTTTGTGACCCGGATCTGGCGCAAGGCAGGGGGGCAGCCAGAGTCACGGCCAGAGTCACGGCCAGAGTCGCTGGAGAGTCGGGTAATGACGGTGGTCCAGGATGGCCCGCTTTCCAAGGCCGAGATCGCAGCACACCTGGGGCACAAGGACATATCCGGGCAACTGAACAAGGTCATCCGCCTGCTGCTGGCGGAGCAGCACATCGAGTACACGATTCCCGACAAGCCCAACAGCCGCCTCCAGAAGTACCGGCTAAGCGACAAGGGAAAAGCGTTTCTTGAAGCAGAGAAAGCGAAGGGCGTATGAGTAGCAACGGATGGCAATCAATCCGCGAGGGGGATATGGCGGAACTTGCTCTTCTTCTCGCGCAAAATGCGCTCGAGTTCTTCGATGCTCTTGCCGGTTTCAATGGCCGTAGAGCTGGCAACGGAACGGCGGATGGCTTTCTTGCTGACCTTGCCGGTGCGCTTGGACATGATGCCGTACCCATAGGGTCACGAAGCGGCCAGTATAGCCACCTGTTGGCGCGCCAGCGCTGCTTTCAGACGGCCCGAGCCGCCAATCTGACCAACAGGAGAGCCAGCCAGTGAGCGGCATCGGCAAATCGGAACGCGCCACCCAGGACCGGGTCATCTGATCTTCCCGTCGAATGACGGACACCGGCACTACGCTACTTTCCTTGCTTCGAACTGCTCCGGGCTCAAGTAGCCAAGTGACGAGTGCAAGCGGTGACGATTGTAGTAGACCTCGATGTACTCGAACACCGTTTCACGCATCGCCATACGGCTTTCGAACTCCTCGCCCTGCACGGCCTCGACCTTGAAGGAGTGGAAGAAGCTTTCGGCAACGGCATTGTCCCAGCAGTCGCCCTTGCGGCTCATGCTGGAGCGCATTCCATACTGCCGGAGCAACTTCTGGAAATCGTTGGAGCAGTACTGGCTGCCGCGATCGGTGTGCACGATGACGCCACTGGGTCTCTTGCAACGGAACCAGGCCATTTTCAGCGCGTCGCAAACCAGATTCGCTGTCATGCGTTCGCCCATGCTCCAGCCGACAACTTTGCGTGAATACAGGTCGATGAACACGGCAAGGTACAGCCAGCCTTCCGGCGTTGCTAGATAGGTGATGTCGCCGACCCATTTCTGGTTCAGCGCGCTCGCCGTAAAATCGCGATTCAAAAGATTCGGCGCCACCGGAAGCTGATGGTTTGAGTTCGTCGTGGCCTTGAACTTGCGCTTGGCCTTGGCCCGTAATCCCATGGTTTTCATGCGTTTTGCCACAAAATCCTCGCTGACATGGATGCCCGCCGCCTTCATGCGCCGGTAGACGCGTGGCGAGCCGGCGCGGCACTTCTCAAGGAAGAATGCGTCGCGAATCAGTTCATCAAGCACGGCGCGGCGTTGGGCCTGCTCGCTTGGCGCACGCTTGCGCCAGCCGTAGTAGCCGCTCTTTGAAACACCCAGCACGCGACACATAGCCACGACCCGGAATTCCTGCTCATGTTCGCGGATGAAGGCGTACTTCACTTGCTCGTGCGAGCGAAGTACGCCGCAGCCTTTTTTAGGATCGCGAGCTCCTCGGTTTGCTCGGCCAGTTGCCGCTTCAGGCGGGCGATCTCGGTTGCCTGGGCCTGCTCGACCTTCACGCCTTGGCTGGCCTGTTTGGCCTTGGCCTGCCAGGTGTAGAGCAGGCCGGGGGCGACGCCCAACTGCTCGGCCGCGTCAGCGACACCAACGCGGGCGGACAGCAGCAGGGCTTCCTGGCGGAACTCAGGCGTATACCGGCCTCGACCGCCGGCGCTCTTGGGGGACTTCTTCTGGGGCTTCTTGCTCATCGGACACCTCGGGGGTTGGGGTTATTCTTTCGAAAACCCGGTGTCCGTCAAATGGCAGGAAGATCATGCCGCCATGGACAACACGCGACCGCAGGATGGGAAAACAGCGTCAAAGCGCAGAAACAAAAGGCCCGGCAGATGCCGGGCCAGAAATTCAATCAGGTGGGGTTGACGGGAAGTCTCTTACGGAATTGTTAGGCATTTTCACTTGTGTGCGATGGGCTTTTCAGTAAATAGGTAGTCCTTCATCTCTTTCGAGAACGCCGGGTCCTTTCGCCGAATCCATTCCAACACCATTGCGGCATGTTCTTTTTCTTCGTCTCGATTGTGCATGAGAATAGCTTTTAGCTCTGGGTCTTTGCAGGCGTCAGCACGCTGGTTGTACCAATCTACTGCTTCCAACTCCTCCATGAGGGAAACAATTGCCCGATGCATATCTCTTGTCTCGTCTGAAAGCTCTGAAATGGGCTCGTGATAGCCGACACTCGACATCTGATTCTCTCCGGTTGTAGTTGAATATTTCCAAAATGCCTAACGTTCGAGTTCAGGCCGCGGCCCGTCAGGGACGTCGGCCTGCAATGATGTAATGGACTCCTCCCCACTTCTACGGCATCAATGTGCCAGGTGCAACCGGTCGGGAGCACAGCAAAGGGGGAGGAGTCACCATGGATCGTAAAACGATTGCCATTGATCTGGCAAAAGATGTCTTTGAACTCGCCATCGACAACGGTGGTACCGTCAC
>CBDDRC010000019.1:0-111163 GCA_965232985.1 uncultured bacterium | reverse complement strand
CTGATGGCGTTCCTCGCCACGTCCACCGAGCTCGTCGGTGCCGTGCTGCTGGCACTCGGGCTGGCCACGCGCTGGATCGCGATTCCGCTGATGGTGACGATGGTGGTGGCCGCGACGTCCGTGCACCTGGAGAACGGCTGGCAGGCCATCGCCGATCCGGGCGCGCCATTTGCGAACGAACGCGTGCTCGAATCGGTGGAGAAACTCGATCGCGCGAAAGAGATCCTGCAGGAACACGGCAACTACGAGTGGCTGATCAGCAGCGGGAATTTCGTGGTTCTGAACAACGGCATCGAGTTCGCGGCGACCTACTTCGTGATGCTGCTGGCGCTGTTCTTCCTCGGCGGCGGGCGCTACGTGAGCGCGGACTGGTGGCTGGCGCGGGCGTCGGGACGATCAGGCTGACCCGTCGTCCTTCGGATCGCCGCGACCCTGCGCGTATTCGCGCGCTACCTGGCGCAAACCCTGCACCTGGTGACTGAAATTCCGGCAGCCCTTGCACATCACCAGGTGCACGTTGAGCGACAGGCGATCCTTGATGGCCAATGGGCGTTCCATAGCATCCGACAGGAGGCGGGTTGCCTCTTCGCAACTCAGCATGTTTCACACCCTCCGTCGAACCACTTGTTTTCCAGGCACTCGCGCAGACGCAGACGCGCGCGATGCAACAGCACGTGCAGATTGCTTGTCGTTATGCCGATCGTCGTACAGATCTCGTCGGAATCCAGCCCGACGAACTCGCGCATCATGAACGCGCGACCCTGACGCGCCGGCAGGCCATCGAGGCAGGTCTCGAACACGCGCCAGAATTGCTCGTCGTGCAGCGCGAGATCGGGCACACCCCAGTCCGCCGGCTTCTCCTCGGGTTTCCAGTGACCGCGCTGATCAAAAAGAGCCGGCGTGGAATCCCCGTCCTCGTCCTCCCTGACCAGGCTGCCCGTGTAGACGATGCGGCTGCGCTGGCGGACGACGTCGATGATCTTGTTCTTGAGGATGGCGAATATCCAGGTTTTCAACGCGGAGCGTCCTGCGAACGAACCGGCATTGCGCAGCGCGGAAGCGAGGGCGTCCTGCACGGCGTCCTCGGCGAGGTCGCGGTCGTTCAACTGGAGTGTGGCGAAACGCACCATCTGCGCCCGCAGCGCTTCAAGGAATGCGTTGTCGCGCAACACGTCGTTGCCTGCCGCGCCCGATTGCTGCATGTCACCCACGTAGATCGTCCTCCCTGGCCTCGACCGCCATCCGCGCACCACTGTAGCTGGCCGGAGGTCTGTTGGGGGCGCATCCCGGCTGGTCTCCGGTCGGGCGTCTACAGGCTTGGACGCATCTGCTGGTGGAATCCTTACAGTCGGGACTTCACGGGCAATAAGTGCGGCATCAATGCCCAATCACCAGCAACGTAGCAAGAGGGATGGTGGGCAGAAGGCCCGTCTTGCCAATTTTTGCCATCCTCGGCAGACTGGCCCCATGAGCACCATGAACATCTCCCTCCCCGACACCCTGAAGTCCTTCGTCGACGACCAGGTCAAGACCGGTGGCTACGGCACCAGCAGCGAGTATGTGCGCGAGCTGATCCGCAAGGACCAGGATCGCCTGCAGCTCCGTAACCTGCTGCTGGCAGGCGCGAGTACCGCACCTGCCGCCCCGGCCGATCCGGCTTACTTCGATTCGCTCCGCGACCGGATACGCCGGGCGACGAAGACCCGCGGGTGAAAGCCAAACTTGTCATACCCCGTGAACAGGCCAATCGGGACGTTGATGCGGCCATCGACTGGTACCTCAACGAGGCCACCCCGGAAGCCGGCCTGGGCTTCGTCACGGCACTCGAGAAGGCCTATGGCCATATCGGGCGGCACCCGGCCACCGGGTCTAGCCGCTACGCCCACGAATTGAATCTGCCGGGCCTGAGGAGTTGGCCGCTGACCAACTTCCCGTACCTCATCTTCTACGTGGAGAATCCCGACCACATTGACGTGTGGCGAGTTCTTCATGGGCAGCGAGACATCCCGACGTGGATGCAGGAACCCGACTCAAATTGAGACGCTCGGGAAGCGCCAGGGTTTCTCCGCTGCAATTCAGCCCGCCACACCTCAGCGCGCTGGCAAGCCCTGCTCCAGCGCACCGATCAAACCCGGTCCTTTTAGCAACCTGCCTTCCGGCCGTCCAAGACGACACGACGTGAGAATTTCGCGCGCCACGTCCTCCGGAACCGCCGCTGGCAGGATCGTCATGATCGTTACTTTCGATTTGACGATTTCCGTACGCACCTGTTCCGCAGCCCCCGCCAATACCACCAGTCAAATACCGAGCATTTCATTTCGATCAGCGCCTGCCGCCACCCCGTCAAGGACACGGCTCGCGCGGTCGTAGCGCCATGCCGGACGAACTGATCGGCAGCGAACCGGGCGTCCTTGACGCCCAGCTTTGCGGATTCCGACAACTGTCACCCACGATGCCGCCCGCCCTCCGCAGGGTATATACTTTGACGTCTAAGCATGTTCTGAGAGACTATATCGTCCACGAAGCATCAGGTATCGACTATGCCCCACCAGGACCAAGTGCTGGTGGCCCTGCGACGGATCATCCGGGCCACCGACCAGAACTCGAAGCGCCTCAGCCGCACCGCCGGGCTGACCATTCCCCAAAGCGTGCTGATGCGTGCTATCGCGGCGCACCCGGGCGCCACCTTGGGGTTCCTGACCAGTCAAGTCAGTCTTTCGCAGGCCACCGTCACCACCATCCTTGACCGGCTGGAAGAGCGTGAGCTCGTCGTCCGCAGCCGTGGCAGCCAGGACAAACGCGTGGTCAACGTGGCGCTCACGGAGGCAGGAAGTCGATTACTGGAAGGTTCGCCGACGCCCCTGCAGGCAGACTTCCAGGCCCGGTTCGAGCAACTGACCCCGGCTCAGCGCGACCGGATCGTGGATTCCCTGCAGCATGTAGCGGCGATGATGGGGGCCGGCGACATCGATGCGGCGCCGATGCTCACCCTCGGCAATATTCCCGAACAATTCCCGCGCCGGTCACCGGTTCCGATCAACGCCGCAACTGCCGCCGACAATGATGTCCAGTTGCGTGCGCCAACGATTGATGACGGAACACATGTCCAGGCGCTGATCCGCATCTGCCCGCCGCTGGACCAGAACTCGCTGTACGCAAACCTGCTGCAGTGCACCCACTTCCGTGACACCTGCGTGGTCGCCACGAGCGGCAACCAGGTCGTGGGCTTCATATCCGGGTACCTGTTGCCGAATCGCAACAACACCCTGTTTATCTGGCAGGTCGCCGTGCACCCGAGCCAGCGGGGACGCGGGCTTGCACAACGCATGCTCGACAACCTGCTCGCGCGCGACGCCTGCGCGCATGTGTGCTACCTCGAAACCACCGTGACCCCGGACAACACGGCATCCGCCGCGCTGTTCGCGGCGCTGGCCCGATCGCGCCAGGCGGCACTCAGCCGCCAGTTGTTGTTCGATCGCCAGCGCCACCTCAAAGGCAGCCACGACTCCGAATGGCTGCTGCACGTCGGTCCGTTCACTTCCGCGGACGGTACCGCCAACCAGAACCCGGCACCGGAACAGGAGGCCAGACCAGGCGCCTGAACCGGCCCAGCCAGGCCACTCTGTTATTAAGGGAGAAACATCATGCAAACCACCACCTTTGACCGCCTCGAATCGGCGGTGCGCAGTTATTGCCGGTCTTTTCCGGTGGTATTCACCACCGCACAGGGCAGTCACCTGCACGACAGCAAGGGCCGCAGCTACATCGACTTCCTCGCCGGAGCGGGCTCGCTCAACTACGGCCACAACCACCCGGCCTTGAAGGAAGCGCTGCTTGAGTACATCGGCCAGGACCAGGTCGTGCACAGCCTCGATATGCACACCGTCGCCAAGCAGCACTTTCTCGAAGTGTTCGAGCGACACATCCTGATGCCGCGCGGCTACAAGTACGTGATGCAGTTCACCGGCCCCACCGGCACCAACGCCGTGGAAGCCGCGCTCAAGGTCGCGCGCAAGGTCACCGGCCGACGCAACATCGTCGCGTTCACCAACGCCTTTCACGGGGTCACGCTCGGCGCACTGTCATGCACCGGCAACCGGCATCATCGCGGTGCCGGCGGCGTCGATCCTACCGGCGTAACGCGCATGCCGTACGACGGCTACCTTGGAGAAGGCATTGATTCAACCGTGTATCTGGACAAGGTACTGGGCGATACGTCCAGCGGCGTTGACCTGCCAGCCGCTGTGATCGTCGAAACCGTGCAGGGCGAAGGTGGCATCAATACAGCGCAGGCAAGCTGGCTGCGCAGTCTGCAGCGGGTATGCCGCAAGCACCGCGTCCTGCTCATCGTCGACGACATCCAGGCGGGATGCGGACGCACCGGAAATTTCTTCAGCTTCGAGGAAGCCGGCATTCGCCCGGACATCATCACCCTGTCGAAATCGCTGTCCGGGTACGGGTTGCCCATGGCCGTGGTATTGATCGATCCCCGCCTCGACGTCTGGGAACCCGGTGAGCACAACGGCACCTTCCGCGGCCACAACCTCGCGTTTGTCACGGCTGCCCGCGCCATCGAGACCTTCTGGAAGAACGACCAGCTCAGCGCTGAAGTGCGGCGCAAGGGCGAATATGTCGGCAACTGTCTGCAGGAGCTTGCCGACCGCTGTGCCGGCTTTACCGCAACGGGCCGCGGACTGATGCGCGGCCTGCATACCACCGGCGCGGAGTTCACGATGCCGGTCACCCGCGCCTGTTTCGACCAGGGTCTGATCGTGGAAACCAGCGGCGCGCGCGATCAGGTGCTGAAGATCCTCTGCCCGTTGACCATCACCGACGACGACCTTGAGCGTGGCATGGCCATCCTCATGCGCAACGTCATGGCGCAGCGAGAACGCAGCAGTCCGCACGCGGTGCGCATCGCGGCAGGGATGTTCCGTCCATGATCGTTCGTACCCTTGCGGAGGCCCAGCGCGCAGAACGGCGGGTCACTGCCGAAAACTGGGAAAGTGTCCGGCTGGTACTTGCAGACGATCGCGCCGGCTTCTCGTTCCATATCACGACCATTCATGCCGGCACTGAAACGCTGATCTGGTACAAGCACCACGTCGAGGCGGTGTACTGCATTCGCGGTGAAGGCGAAGTCGAGACATTGCCGGACGGCAAGGTGTTCCCGATCACGCCCGGCACGATGTATCTGCTCAACCACCACGACCGCCACCTGCTGCGCGCGACCAGCGAGCTGGAACTGGCCTGCGTTTTTGCACCGGCACTGACCGGGCAGGAAGTGCACGACGAGGAAGGCGCCTACCCGGCCGCCGGCGCAGCGGCGCCCTGACGCATGGAGACATTCGTCAAGGCGGCATGGCTGCTGTTCCTGCTGCTGAACCCGTTCCTGATGAGCGTCTACCTGATGGCGCTGATCCGGGATCTGGATCGTCAAACATTTTCGCTGGTGATGCAGCGCGCACACTTGGTGTCGTTCGTCGTGTTTGGCAGTTTCGCCGTCCTTGGCGACCGTTTGTTTACGCAGGTTTTCAACGTTCGCTTCGCCTCGTTTCTGATTTTCGGCGGCATCGTCTTCCTGCTGATCGGCGTGCGCTCGGTCTTTTCCGGAACGCTGGCCCTGCTGGAGACGCGCGGCGCACCGGCACACCTCGCCGGTGCGGTTGCGATGCCGTTCATGATCGGGCCCGGGACAGTGAGCGCCAGTGTGTTTGCCGGGGCCCAGCAACCGTGGCCACTCGCGCTCGCCGCCGTCGCGACGGCGCTCATCGCCTCCTACGTCGCCATCGTTCTGTTCAAGCGCCTGCTGGATGGCGCCCGCAGGCGTGACGAATCACTGGTGCAGGGCTATATCGAAGTGACCGGCCGAATTGTTGCGCTGTTCACCGGCACCTATGCCATCGAGATGATCCTGCGTGGTGCCGAGATAATCGCGAGGGATTTTTCCGCATGATGTCGAGATTTCCACATGAACGCTGACGATCGCTATCCAACCCGCCATGGCGGCAGGCCTGCAGTGCTGCGCCGCGAAGAGCCGGTCCTCTGGCACGACTGGCACGCCAACGCCCCGTTGACGCCCCTGCAGTGCCGCCAGTGGCGCGACCAGGGATTCCTTCTGCTACCCGACCTGCTCTCGGGCCACGATGTCGAGATTCTGCAAATAGAAGCGACCCGCCTGCAGGCTGACCGCAAGCTTCTCGGACTGGATTCAGCAATACGTGAGAGCAACAGCGACGACCTGCGTTCGCTGTTCCAACCGCAACAACACAGCAAGGTGATCGACGGCCTGCTGCGCGACAACCGCCTGTTGGACATCGCCGAGTTCCTGCTGGACAGCGCAGTCTATGTTCATCAGTCACGTATCAACTACAAGCCGGCGTTTCGCGGCGGCGGCTTCAACTGGCACTCGGACTTCGAAACCTGGCATGCAGAGGATGGCATCCCGTCCATGCGCACCCTCAGCATGTCGATACTGCTGACCGACAACACGCCGGCCAACGGCCCGTTGCTGCTTGTACCTGGCTCGCATCGCTGGTTTCTGTCATGCCCCGAGCCCACGCCGGCGGACCACTTTCGCAGTTCATTGCGCGAACAGCGCGTCGGAATCCCGGACGAAACACATATCGCGTCGCTGGCCCAGGATGGAATCAGCACCGCAATCGGCCATGCCGGCACCGTGATTGTTTTCGACAGCAACACACTGCACGGCTCCGGCAACAACATCAGCCCGTGGCCGCGCAGCAACCTGTTTTTCGTCTACAACAGTACGGAGAACCTGCCGAAAGCCCCCTATTGCGGCCAACCTCCACGCCCGCCGTTCGTGGCCGAGCGCCAACATTTTCAGGCATTGCGTCCCCGGTAGCAGTGATTCGTATTGCCCCTGTTAATCGCGTACCGGTAAGGTAAACAGGTAGCGGCGCAGGCTCCCGGCCCTGCCGCAAAGCAAGGAACCTCCGCTTGAACAACGTCCGTCTCTGGTCATCGGTATTTTTCCGCTCGTTTCTCGGGCATTCGCCCGACTGGTACAAGGCAACAGTTCTCTGTTTCCTCTTGATTAACCCCCTCGTGCTGTTCAGTGCCGGCCCCTTCGTGGCCGGCTGGTTGCTGCTGTCCGAATTCATCCTCACCCTGGCACTTGCGCTGAAATGCTATCCACTGCAGCCCGGCGGCTTGCTGGCGATGCAGGCCTTGCTGCTCGGGCTGGTGGACAGCGAAACCGTCTACCGCGAAATCAGTGCCAACCTGTCAGTGATCCTGCTGCTGGTATTCATGGTTGCCGGCATCTATTTCCTGCGCGACCTGTTGCTGTATCTGTTCAGCAACATTCTGATGAAGGTCAGGTCGCGCACTACGCTGTCGCTGCTGTTTTGCGCCTCGGCAGCGGTGCTGTCGGCATTTCTTGATGCGTTGACGGTTGTGGCGGTGGTCATCACGGTGGCCGCCGGGATCTACGCCGTATATCAGCAGGCAGCATCCGCACGTGTCGATCTCGATGCCGACGGCACGCCGGATCTGGACCGGCATGATCTGGACAAATTTCGGGCTTTCCTGCGCGGACTGCTGATGCACTCTGCCGTCGGCACCGCGCTGGGCGGTGTCGCCACGCTGGTGGGTGAACCGCAGAACCTGCTGATCGGCAATCTCGCCGGCTGGAATTTCATCGAGTTTTTCCTGCACTCCATGCCGGTGTCCATGCCGGTACTCGCGGTCGGGCTGCTGACCTGCGTTACCGTCGACAAGATGCGCTGGTTCGGTTACGGCACCGACATGCCGCCCGCCGTCCGCCATGTCATCGAACGTCATTTTTCCGACGAGGCCAACTGCCGCACACGCACGGCAATCCTGCATCTCTGGCTGCAGGCAATCACGGCCGTGTTCCTGTTCATCGGCCTTGCCCTGCACCTGGCGGAGGTCGGTCTGATCGGCCTTGGGGTCATCGTGCTGGCCACTGCGTTGTGTGGCATCACAGAAGAGAAGCGTCTTGGTCACGCATTTGAAGAAGCACTGCCGTTCACTGCCCTGCTGGCAACATTCTTCGTGGTGGTTGGCGTCATACACAACCAGCATCTTTTCCAACCGGTGATTGCATACGTACTGCAGCAGGATGACCAGACGCGTGTGCCGTTGATGTACCTTGCCAGCGGCGTGCTCTCTGCGATCAGCGACAATGTATTTGTTGCGACCGTATATATCGGCGAAGTCAAGGCCGCATTCGACGCCGGAAATCTCACGCGGGAGCAGTTCGACGTGCTGGCTGTCGCCGTCAACGTCGGCACGAATATTCCGAGCGTCGCGACGCCGAACGGCCAGGCCGCGTTCCTGTTTCTGCTGACGTCCAGCCTCGCCCCACTGATTCGACTGGGATACGGAAAAATGCTCTGGATGGCACTGCCTTATGCCTTGACCATGACGGCGACTGGCTTGCTGGCGGTTATCTGCCTGCTGTGACAGTGTGCCAAGCGCAGGCCCCAGAACAACAGCACGGATTCCAAGCCGGCAGACGGCCTGCTTCAACTGGCCAGGCTGCGTGACCGGATCCGCCACAGGCGAGCTTTCCTGGCGAGCAGCTTTCGCAACTCTTCGGCCCACAACACGAGACTGGCCACCGCGACTAGCGGTATAAGATCTGCGGGCGGAATGGGAACGGTGTGAAACCAGTCGCCCAGCGGTCGCCAGTACAAAACAAATCCCTGCAGCACGATACTCAAGAGCAACCCGCCCAGCAGCCAGCGGTTACGGAAAATTCCGAATTTCAGCACCGAGTGAGTAGCCGACTGACAATTCAGTACATTGAACCACTGACATAGCACCAGTACGGTAAAGGTTTCAGTCTGCACGATATCGAACGGAATGCCGCCGGCCTGTCTCCAGACAAACCAGCCAAAGGTCACTGCCACCGCCACCGGCGCCAACAGTGCTACCCGGCGCAGCATTTCTCCGCTGACAAGCCGGTCGTTGCGTGGCACGGGCGGACGCCGCATCTCGTCGCCGTCGGACGGATCCATCACCAGGTTCACCGTCAATGTGCTTTCGGTGATGATGTTCACCCACAGGATCTGCACCGCTGCCAATGGCAATGGATAACCCAGCAACAGCGCGAGCATCAGCACCAGCACCTCGTCGATAGAAGTGACGAACAGAAACAGGATGACCTTCTTCAAATTGCCATAGACCACGCGACCTTGCTCGACGGCGGCGACAATGGTGGCGAAGTTGTCATCCGTGATGATGATTTTGGCCGCGCTCTTGGCCACTTCCGTGCCGGTGATGCCCATCGCGACGCCGACGTCGGCACGCGCCAGCGCCGGCGCATCGTTGACGCCATCGCCGGTCATCGCCACGACGTCGCCGCGCGATTGCAGTGCCTCAACGATGCGCAGCTTCTGTGCCGGATGCACCCGCGCAAACACGGCCGTATGCTCCAGACGTTCGAGCAGTTCGGCCTCGCCCATGCGTTCGAGTTCGGTGCCATCGATCGCATGGTCGCCATCACGGGCAATGCCCAGTGCACGGGCGATGGCCAGACCGGTGAGCTTGTGGTCTCCGGTCACCATGATCGGCCGGATTCCGGCCTTTCGGCACGCCGTTACGGCCACCTTGACCTCTTCGCGCGGCGGGTCGATCTGCCCGATCAGGCCCAGCAGCGTGGCGCGGCCGGCAAACGCGTCGAAGCCGTCTGCAGCGGCGAGAATGTCGTCATCCACGCTCGCAACGGCGAGCATACGCAGCGCCTGCCCTGCCATCTCCTCGGCCGCAGCGCGCGCCTGAGCAACAACGACCGGGCCGTCGGCCTGGCAAAGCCGCAACACGGCTTCGGGGGCTCCCTTGATATACACCCGACGTGGCGCAGCGGCGAGACGGTGGCGCGTCGCCATCATCCGGGTGTCGGCGTCGAAAGGTAGTTCGGCCTCGCGCGGCGCCTGCTGCCGCAACAGGCTGACATCAATGCCGGCCTTGCCGGCAGCAACCAGCAGCGCCGCCTCCGTCGGGTCGCCGCGCACAGTCCAGCCGGCGTTGATATCACTCGGGGCGACAAGCTCGGCGTCATTGCACAACGCAGCGGCATGCAACAGCGCAGTAACGGCGATGTCAGCGGGATCCATGTCTGCCCCCGCCTCGGTCAGCACGCCGATCGGCGCGTAACCCACGCCGGAAATGTCGATTTGCCGAGCACCGGGCAACCACAGGATACGGACAGTCATCTCGTTGCGCGTCAGCGTGCCGGTCTTGTCGCTGCAGATCACCGTGGTGGAGCCCAGGGTTTCCACCGCTGACAACCGACGAATGATTGCGCCGCGCGCTGCCATGCGCTGCATGCCCACCGCCAGCGCAATGGTCATGGCCGCCGGCAGGCCTTCAGGCACCATCGAGATCATCTGGCTCATCGCGACCATGACCACGTCGGCAAATGGCAGGCTGCGCAATTGACCCAGCACCACGATCGTCGCAAACAGCCCCAGCGCGCTCACCACCAGATACCGGCCAAATTGCGCGATACGCAACTCCAGCGGTGTCTTCAATTCCTCTGCCTCTTCGGTCATGCGCGCAATTCCGCCGACCTCGGTGTGCCTGCCGGTGGCCGTTACGACGGCACGCGCCCGGCCGGCCGTGATGTAGGTGCCCGAGAACACCATGTTGCGGCGCTCAGCCAGACCCGTTGCTTCCGGCATCGCCTGCACATGCTTGGACGCCGGCACCGACTCGCCCGTAAGTGCCGCTTCCGCAGCTGCGAGCGCCGCCGCCTCGATCAGTCGCGCATCAGCGCCGACAGCATCTCCGGCAGCCAGCAACAACACGTCGCCAGGTACCAGTTCGCTGGCCGGAACCATCTGTTCCTGACCGTCACGAAGCACCTGCACCTGCAGCAACGAGAGCCGCCGCAGCGACGCCATCGAGCGCTCGGCGCGCCCCTCCTGGTATGCGCCGGTCAGGGCATTCACGAACACCACAGCGAGGATCACTGCTGCGTCGCTCCAGTGCCCCATGCTGGCGGCAAGCATTGCGGCGATGAGCAGGATGTAGATCAGCGGGCTCCTGAACTGGCGCAGAAACACCATGAAGGCTGAACGCCTTTTGGGAGCCGGCAACACGTTCTGGCCATACTCCGCCGTGCGCCGCGCCACTTCCTGCAGCGACAGACCCGCCTCGGCATCGCTCGCCAGGCATTCCAGCGCAGCTACCGCATCAAGGGCGTGCCAGGAAGTCCCGCCGGCCTGCGGTACGACAGAGGGCGTTTTCATCATTCTCCGTGAATGAACAGGACGTAGACATTGAGCAGGTACATCGCAAGCAGGGCGAGACTCACCAGGCCCGGCACGCGCAGCCATAGCCGCGGCGAGCGATAGGCCAGACCGACAATCACTGCGCCGCTCATCATCACGGCGGTAAACGCAGTCACTGCATGTACCGGTGAAGCATCTGCCAGAAGAGGTCCTTTCGCATACAGCACGTCGTCCAGCGCGATGATCAGAACATCGAACAGGTTGCTGCCCAGCAGGCTGGCGATGGCCATATCGAGTGCCCCGAGGCGCAGTGCCGCCACGGTCACCACCACTTCAGGCAACGATGTGGCCCCGGCGACAAACAGCGTGCCGACAAACGTGCGCGTCCAGCCCATCTCGTCGGCGATGCGCACCCCGATGAAGGGCAGCCACGCACCGGCGACCGCGACTACGACGGCAAGCAGCGCGAATTGCAGGATAGTTTGCCGCAGGCTGATGTCAGCGTAGCGCGGCGCGGGCTCCGATGCAGGTGCGCGAGCAGGTAGGAGTTGCCGCCGACCATGCAGAAACACACTGCGCATTGCCCAGAGGTACAGCAACATCAGTAGCGGCGTGTATATGCCGAAATGCGCGACGGCAGGCAACACCCCCTCGCGCTCAAGTAGCAGGCCGGCGCCTACCAGACTCAGCAGCACCACGCCAAATGCGGCCGAAAGCACATGCTCATGGCTGGCCCGCGTGTATATCGAATCCGGCCGATACAGCAGGTCAAGCAGTACCAACAGCGCCAGATTGAACACCGTGCTGCCAAGCGCATCGCCAAGCGCGATATTCGGCGCGTTGGCCACAGTAACCGCACTGATGCCCGTGGCCAGTTCAGGCAGGGAGGTAACTGCGGCCAGAAGCAGCAGGCCGATCCACGACCGCGACAAACCGGTCTTCTCGCCGATCGCGTCGGCGAGGCGTGTCAACCTGGCGCCCGCATAGCCAATGGCGAATGCGCATGCTGCAAATTGCGCCCAATCGATTGTAGTCGTCATCCGCTGTGCATCCGCCAAACACCGTTCATTCGAGAAGTGTCACCTGCATTCGACAAGCCACGGCCGCAGGCCCGCCTCAGCCTCCGGCATCGCATATTCGAACCAACCACGCACTGCACCTGCCACGAAAAACCCTGGTGTTTCCTGACACTGTGGCGCAAACAACCAATCTCATGGACTATACCTGCAACACCGCCTGATGCGGCTCAAACGGCGGGGCAATTGAAGCCGCGACGGCGGCGCGCGCGGCAGACCTGCTGATAGCCAAGGAAACGGCCCGACTGCAGTTGTTTACGCTTGAGCTTGCAGCAACGGAACGAGCGCTCGATAAACGTGCCGCAGAAATCGTGGTCGAGGCCGAGAGCGGGAGCTCATTCGAATCGCCATCACCGTGGCGCTCATCGCGGTGCTGGTCCGTGTTATCCGGTTCAGTTTTTCGTCATGGTTGACGTCATTCACAACCAGCATTTGTTTCAGCCGGTCATTACCCGTGTCCTGCAGCAAGACGATCAGGTGCGTTTGCCGCTTATGTACATCGCCAGCGGCGCTCTTTCCGCAATCAGCGACAACGTATTTATTGCCGCCGTCCACATCGGCGGGGTCAAGGCCGCATTCCTGTTCCTGTTGACAACAAGGGCTCGCTTCAGCGGCCGTTGCGTATAACCGACAAACGGCGACCCAAGGGTTTACCATTCCCGGCCAAGTGGTCATCATCCGTCGTCCGTCAACGGCTCCCAGGAGAACCGCCATGCGGACGAACGATAAAAGCCAGAAACGGCCCATCAGGGTTGGTCTCATTGGATTCGGCAAGGCCGGTCAGGCTGTCTGCGCAGAACTACTGAAAGCGCACGACATCGACGTGATCTGGGTGATGCGTCGGCAGACCGGCGCCGGACCCGATGCTGCGGAATCCGTCATTGGCGAATTCTCTCCCGGCGCACGCACTCCGCTGCTCGGCATGGGCCACACCGATATCAGGTGGTTGCTGCAGGAGCGGCCTGTCGACTTCCTTGTTGACTTCTCTGGCGTGGAGAGTTGCCACTACTACGCTGAAGCTGCTGCTGCTGCAGGAGTCGGCATCGTATCTGCCGTATCCAATTACGAAGTACGCGAAGTGGATGTCCTGCACAAGGCATCCGAGAACACGTGCGTCCTGCACTCACCCAACATTACGGTTGGCATCAACTTCGTGATGCTGGCGGCGAAAATCCTGCAACGCCTGGCGCCCCATGCTGATGTGGAGATCATTGAAGAACACTTCCGGGCGAAGCACGAGGTATCCGGCACGGCACGGCGAATCGCCCAAGCGCTGGGCCTGGATGAGAAGGAGCACATCAATTCGGTCCGGGTAGGCGGTATTGTTGGCCGTCATGAGATCGTCTTCGGATTTCCGTACCAGACACTGCGTCTCGTGCATGAATCAATCAGCCGGAATGCCTTTGGCCAGGGAGCCCTGTTCGCCTTGCGCGCCCTGAGCGGGCGTGCAGCGGGGTTTTACACCATGGAACAGTTGGTCGGTGAAGGCTTCACCTCCGCCGTGGATGCGTAATGAGAACCCCGGCGATGGCATCCGGGTTGTTGGATGTGCCAGTCATTGCGAATATCGCGCTGCGATCCTGCTTCTTGCCCTGTTCATCATCTATTCGGCCTATGTACTCGCGCTGTAACGCAAGGTATCCACGATTGCGCGACCGCCATCAGGGCGACGGGCATCGCCCCAACCCACATCAGTAGCAGCCTGATCTCCGGGCGCTTCACATCGGGATATTCCCTAAGGAACGCTTCCGCCAACTCCGTGGATATTCTGAAATGAACCTGACTGCCTCACCCGAACTCCAGTACATGATCCTGGTGTTCAGCCTGTTCATTCTTCCAAGAGCCTTGCAGCGCTTCCGGCTGCCCAGCGCCGTGACCTGCGTTGGCATAGGCGCGGCGCTCGGCATCGCGTTCCACCTGTTTCAGGACGACCCGACCATTCGCATGCTGGCCACGCTGGGCATCGTGACGATGTTTCTTTTTGCGGGCCTCGAAGTGGACTTTGCGGATCTCCGTCGGGGCCGCACGGTATTGGCGCAACACATCGCTGTCCAATTGCTGTTGCTGCTGCTGGGTACCGCAGTCATCCATGTGGTGTTCGGATTGGATGAACGCGCGGCACTGCTCTTCGCCCTGGCGCTTCTCACCCCATCAACCGGGTTCATCCTGGACTCACTGGCCAGCTTCGGACTGTCCGCCGAGGAACGCTTCTGGGTGAAATCGAAGGCGATCGCCACCGAGCTCGTGGCACTGGCAATCCTGTTCCTCACCGTACAGAGCACAGACCCGCAAGCGATGGGCGTATCGGCTGTCGCGCTGATCGCCATGGTGACGTTACTGCCTCCGCTGTTCCATCTGTTTTCCCGCTTTATTGCCCCGTTTGCACCAAAGACCGAATTCACTTTCCTGATCATCGTCGCACTGCTCTGTGCGTTCATTACGCGGGAGCTCGGGGTCTATTACCTCGTCGGCGCCTTCGTCGTCGGCCTCACGGCCGTGCGCTTGCGCAAAGAACTGCCGGAACTTAGTTCAGAGCGACTGATCATCGGTGTGGAACTGTTTGCCACCTTCTTCATCCCTTTCTACTTCCTGCAGGCCGGGTTACACCTCGAAGCCGACAACTTTTCGCCCACCGCATTTGCTATTGCGGCTGCCCTGTTTCTGATAGTCGTCCCGATCCAGATATTCCGCGTGGCGTTGCACCGCCGCCTGGTCCTGAAGGAACCGCTGGCCGTCGGTGCACGCATCGGAACTGCCGTGGTACCGACCCTGGTATTTACCATCGTCATCGCCGAAATTCTCAGGACCGAGTTCGCGCTGGCCCCTGAGTTGTTCGGTGCCCTGATGATCTTCACGCTGACCAATACCCTGGTCCCGGGGCTCGTACTCCGCCTGCCGCTACCGGAGTTCGAGACACCGGAAGTACCGAAACAGGAAACGTCCGACACTAGCGATCAAGGTTCGCAGCGCTGAATTGTGGGGGTAACGAACCGGTGGGATATCTGAGTGATCTTCCCGCCATTTGATGGCCGCCGGGTTATCGAAAAGAATAAGCCCAACCCCCGAAATGTCCGTCAAATGGCGGGAAGGTTACGGTGCCCTATTCGTGGCGCAGCGCGTCAATCGGGTTCAGCCGCGCCGCACGTTTTGCCGGCAGGAAGCCGAAGATCACGCCGATGCAGGCCGAGAACAGGAACGACATCAGGTTGATGGCCGGGCCGAACAGGAACGGGATATCCATCACGCGCGCCAACCCGAACGACGCCACTGCCGCGAGCACGATGCCCACCAGGCCGCCGAGCGCCGACAGCGTCACTGCTTCGATCAGGAACTGCAGCAGCACTTCACGCTCCAGTGCGCCGATCGCCAGCCGGATGCCGATCTCGCGGGTTCGCTCGGTGACCGACACCAGCATGATGTTCATGATGCCGATGCCGCCGACCAGCAGGCTCACTGCGGCGACCGCGCCGAGGAGCATCGTCATCATCCGCACCGTGCTCGACATCGTTTCGCCGATCTGCCGCGTGTCCATGACGTTGAAGTTGTTTTCCTCGCTGTCGGTGAGCTTGCGGCGCTCGCGCAACAGGTCGGTGATCTGCGCCATGCCGGCCGCAGTGTCGGCGCCGTCACGCATCGACACGAGAATGGTACGGATGTCGGTCTTGCCGGTGAGCCGTCGCTGCACCGTGCGCAGCGGCATGAGGATGGTGTCGTCCTGGTCCATGCCCATTGCCGACTGGCCCTTGCTGCGCAGCACGCCGATCACCTCGCAGGAGAACGACTTGATGCGGATCGCCGAGCCGACCGGGTTCTCGCTGCCGAACAGTTCGCGGCGAATCGTGTTGCCGATCACGCAGACCGCGCGACCTGCGCGCAATTCGGTGTCGGTGAAGGCGCGGCCGTCGGCGAATTTCCAGTTGGCGGCGGTGAAATAGTCGGCGTTGGTGCCGGTGATAGCGGTCGACCAGTTGCGCGACTGGTACACGACGACGGTGCCGTAGTTGACTGTCGGCGCGACAAACGCGGCCGCCGAAACCTGGTCACGGATCGCGTCGGCATCGGCGACCTGGAAGTTGGGCGCATGCGCGCCGTCGCGGCCCGCGCCCATGCGGGCGCCGGGGCGGATCATCACCAGATTGCTGCCGAGGCTGGATATTTGCTGCTTGACCATCAGCGTGGTGCCGTTGCCAAGCGTCACCATGGTGATCACCGCGCTGACGCCGATCACGATGCCGAGGATCGTCAGGAACGAACGCATCAGGTTGCGGCGGATTTCGCGCAGCGACAGCTGGAAGGCGTTCCACAGCATCAGGATGCACTCCCTGCCGTGGCCGACCGGATTTCATCGTGCTCAATGATGCCGTCGCGGAAATGGACGATGCGGCGCGCGTAGGCGGCCATCTCGGCTTCGTGCGTCACCATCACCACGGTGATGCCCTGCTCGCGGTTGAGCGCGGTGATGAGCGCCATGATTTCATGGCTGCGCGCGGTGTCGAGGTTGCCGGTAGGCTCGTCGGCGAGCAGCAGCGCGGGGTGGGTGACGATGGCGCGGGCGATCGCCACGCGCTGTTGCTGACCGCCGGAAAGTTCGGCGGAGGTGTGGTTTTCCCAGCCGGCGAGACCGACTGCCGCGAGTGCTTCCTGTGCGCGACGTTTGCGTTCCGCGACCGGCTCGCCACGATACAGCAGCGGCAGCTCGACGTTTTCCAGCGCCGAGGTGCGCGCCAGCAGGTTGAATCCCTGAAACACGAAACCGAGCGATTCGCGGCGCAGCAGCGCGCGCTCGTTGCGGTCCATGCGTTCGACGTGCTGGCCGCGAAAGCAGTAAGTACCGGCGCTGGGCGTGTCGAGGCAGCCAATGATGTTCATCGCGGTCGATTTGCCCGAGCCGCTCGGCCCCATGATCGCCACGAATTCGCCGACGTCGATGCGCAAGTCGATGCCGCGCAGCGCCAGCAGTTCGGCCTGGCCGGTGCCGTACACGCGGGTGATGCCCGCGAGTTCGACCAGCGGCTGTCCGGCGCCGGCCGACGTGTTCACGGCGCCGTCCCGCTGTACTCGACGATCACCGCGCTGCCTTCGCGCAGGTCGCCACCGGTGACTTCCGTCATCTTGCCGTCGCTATCGCCGACCGTGACCGGCACGGCCTGCGGCATGCCGTTCACCAGCACGTAAACCTGCTGCTGGTTGCCCTTGCGATGGTTGCCGACGGTTTTCGGGCGTTGCTGCGGCAGGCGCGGCATCAGGCTGGAGACGAAACTGTTGCCTTTTTTTGTCGCGGCGGTGGCGTCCGGCGGCGCGAACCGCAACGCCGCATTCGGCACCAGCAGCACATGGTCGCGTCGGCTGGCGCCAATGACAGCAGTCGCCGTCATGCCCGGGCGCAGGCTCAGGTCCTTGTTGTCGACTGCCAGTGTCGCTTCGTACGACACCACGCCGTCGGTGGTTTGCGCGCCGTAACTGACGCGCATGAGTTTCGCCGGGTAATCGCGGTTCGGCCAGGCATCGACGGTGAACGTCGCCTGCTGCCCGGCCTGCACCCTGCCGACATCGGCTTCGTCGACGTTAACCTGCAGTTCCATGCGCGCGAGATCCTCGGCGAGCGTGAACAGCACAGGCGCCTGCAGCGATGCGGCGACGGTTTGTCCCGGCTCGACCTTGCGCGTCAACACGATCCCGTTGATCGGCGAGCGAATCGACGAGCGCGCGAGGTCGGTGCTGACCGACTGCAGCGATGCGCGCGCTTCGGCAACGCCAGCGCGCGCGGCATCAACCGTGGCGACGCTGCGTGCCACTGCGGCCTCAGCGGCCTCGATGTCATTCGCCGACGGCACCTTGCCGCCGCTGAGTTCCTGCACCTTGCGCAGCCGTGCGAGATCAGCGCGCGACTCGATGGTGGTCGCCTCAGCCTGGGCGACGCCGGCTGCGGCGGAATGTAGCGCGGCCTGGGCGCGCGTCACCGCGTTCTGGAGCTTGGACGCATCGAGACGGGCGAGAACTTCGCCCTTGCGCACCTTGTCGTTTTCGTCGACCAGCACGGCGGCGACGGTGCCGGACAACTCGCTGCCGACATCGACCTGGTTGGTCGGCTGGACCTTGCCGGTGGCGGACACGGTGATGACGAGGTCGCCGCGCACCACGTCCTCGGTGCGGAAGGTGCCGGTGGTCTTGCTGCTGCCACCAAACAACCAGAGCGCGACCAGCGCCAGCACGCCGACGGCGGCCAGTGCCGGCCAGCGATGGCGACGCAGAAATTCAGGACGCAGGAATTCAGAAAGTGGTTTCATTTTTTCTCGTCCTCGTCGGGTTGCCAGCCGCCACCGAGCGACTTGTAGAGGCGCACTTGCGCAGCGGCCTCGTCGGCATGCGCGACGGCGAGGCCGTCGTCCACTGCCAGCGCGGTGCGCTGGGTGTCGAGCAGCGACTGGAAATCGATACTGCCGGCTTCGTAGCGTTGCCGCGCGAGCCGCATCGCGTTGCCGGCGGCTTCGGATGCATTGCGCAGCGCGTCGACGCGCACGCGGCTGGTCCGCACGTTCACCAGCGCATCCTCGACGTCCTGCAGCGCGGCGAGCACCGTCGACTGGTAACTGGCCAGCGTCTGTTCGCGCACCGCGAGTTGCACGGCAACCTGGGCACGAAGACGCCCGGCATCGAACAGCGGCAGCGCAATGCTGCCGAGCAATGTGTTGGTGCCGGCGTCGCCGGCCGTCAGCCCGCCGGCAGTAAGCGCAGCGGCGCCGATCGAGCCGCTGATCCGCAGGCTGGGCCAGCGCGCGGCGCGCGCCGCGTCGACGCGTGCCGAATCGGCCTGCAGGCGCCATTCAGCAGCGCGCACGTCTGGACGCCGGCGCAACGTGTCGGCCGGAATCGTGGTGGGCACGTCGCTGGCGGTGGCCGGAATCGGCGTGCGCGGCGCGAGCAGGTCGTGCAGCGCGGCCGGTGGCTTACCGCAGAGTACGGCGAGCCGGTGTTCGGTGGTGGCGAGCGCAGCGTCGAGCGCGGCGAGTTGCGCTCGGGTCTGTTCGCGTGCGGTGCGGGCCTGCTCGGTATCGAGCGACGAGGCAAGACCGGCCTCGGCGCGCCAGCCGGTGAGCGCGAGTGTCTCGTCCTGGGCGGCGAGATTTTGCGTGGCGATGTCGAAGCGCGCCTGGGCGCTGCGCAGGTCGATGTAGGCGATCGCGACTTCGGCGGCCAGCGCCACGCGCGTTGCCTGCAGCGCGGCGGCGCTGGCGGCGACGCCGGCATCGGCCGCGTCAACGGCGTGGCGCGTGCTGCCGAACAGGTCGGGCTCCCAGTTCGCATCGAAGCCGGCAGCGTAGCGGTCGGTGGTGGTGCCGGCGCCGGTCTGCGCGCTGCCGTGGCTGCGCTGCGCGGATGCCGTTGCGTCCAGCGACGGGAACAGGCCGGAGCGCGCTGCGCGGCGCGCGGCGCGGCCCTGCGCGAGGCTAGCTTGTGCGGCGTGCAGGTCGGGGCTGTTTTCGAGGGCGTCGGTGACGAGGGTGGTGAGCAGCGGATCGTTGAAGTGCTGCCACCAGCGGGCGATGTCGGCGGGCTGGCCAGTGGCGGAGACAGCGCCGCTGCCATCCGACCAGATCGCCGGCAGGGAAATGCCTGCCGGGCGGCTGACGTCGTCACTGTGGGTCGCGCAGCCGGAAACCAGCGCCGCCAGCACGTAGCCCAGCGCGGTCGTGCGCAGTGAACGCGCGAGCCGCCGGATACGATGATTTTTCCCCTCTGTCGACGACACCTGCTTCTCTCTCCGGTCGTACGGCCTGGCCCCGTTGTCCGGAACTCGCCCGGAGCCTGCCCGGTGCCGGTGTAAGCTCCCCCGTCAACTGGACATCAGTTCGTAGAGACTTCCGCCTTTCGTGACTCGTACTGCCGCCGGTATTCCAGCGGGGTCATGTCGTCCAGGCTGTCGTGCGGGCGCTCTTCGTTGTACTCGCGGAAGCCCCTGTTGAACCGCTCGATCAGTGCATTGCTCTGCGGGCTGCCTTTCGGGATGAAATGCAGCAGCACGCCGTTCTGTTCGCCCCACATAGCTTGCCTATTTCGGCGGCCGGTTGCGATCCGACGGCGGCAGAAACGACACCGGGAACGGCGACACATTGCCGCCTCGGGGCTCGCTGATCTTGGCGACGCCGCCTTTCTCGACCTGATCGATACGGATGATGCTGTGCATCGGCACAAAACTGCAGACCACGTCCTGAAACTCGTTTTTCAGCTTCTCTTCGCCTGGATCAACCACCACGGCAGACTTGCCACCAAACACGAAATGCTCGATCTCGACAAAACCGTAGATGTCGCTCTGGTAGATGTTTTTGACATAAACCTCATAAACCTGACCCTGGCTGAGAAAGGTCACGCGGTAGAGGAATTCGGGTTCGCGCATGGCAGAGTGACTCCGGGCAATCGCAACAGGGGAATCCGCCATCGCGAAATCCCCTCGAAAAAGGCCGCAAAGGGTACCACAGAGGCCCTGCACTGGCAGCTCCGGCGGCCCGCGCTATCGCCGGCCGGCGCCTTGAGCTAGATTCTGGCCACTGCCATCCCGGAGGCCTGCCAACATGCTGTATGTATTCGCCTTCTTCGCCATCATCGCCCTGCCCTTCTTCATCGGCATCAGCATCTACAACAAGCTGGTCGTCCTGAAGAACCGGTTCAAGAACGCCTGGGCACAGATTGACGTGCAGTTGCAGCGCCGGCACGACCTGATCCCCAACCTGGTCGAAACCGCCAAAACCTACATGGCGCACGAGAAGGACACCCTCGAACGTGTCATCCAGGCCCGCAACCAGGCCGTCAGCGCGCAGAAATCGGTCGCCGCAAGCCCCGGCGAAGGCGTGCAGCAACTGGCCCGCGCCGAAGGTGCGCTGAACAGTGCACTTGCCAACTTTTTCGCGCTGTCGGAGAACTACCCGGATCTCAAGGCCAACCAGACGATGGCAGCACTGATGGAAGAACTCACCTCCACCGAGAACAAGGTCGGCTTTGCGCGCCAGGCGTACAACGATGCGGCGATGAACCACAACACCTATCGCGAACAGTTCCCCAGCAATTTCGTTGCCGGCATGTTCAATTTCAAGGCCGCTGAACTGTATGAAGTGGATCAACCCGAAGCCCGTCAGGCAGTGAAGGTTTCGTTCCAGTAAACAGCACTGCCTGAGCGCGCATCCCGCTGCCATGGCGATGGATTTCTTTGCTCATCAGGAACGGGCGCGCCAGCGCACAGGTCTGCTGCTTTTTTATTTTTCCCTCGCGGTGCTACTCACTGTCGGCGCGGTGAATGCTGCGGTATTCCTGGTATTCAACTGGCCAGTGCTGCCCGGGCTCAGTCTCGGCAACTGGCTGGCGAAGCCGGCATGGCTGTGGATCTCGCTTGGCACCCTCGCCATCATCGTCGTCGGCTCGCTGACACGTTATCTGCAGTTGCGCGCTGGCGGCCACGTCATCGCCGATGCCGTGCGGGCACGCCGCGTGGATCCGGATACCGTCGATGCGCAGGAGCGCATGCTGCTCAACATCGTCGAGGAAATGGCACTGGCTTCGGGCACGCCGGCACCCACCACCTACGTGATGGACAATGAGCCGGGCATCAATGCATTTGTCGCCGGGTTCGAGCCCACGGAGGCCGTGCTGGTCGTCACGAAAGGCGCACTCGACGCTTTCAATCGTGACCAGATGCAGGGTGTGATCGGCCACGAGTACAGTCACATCCTCAACGGCGACATGCGGATGAACGTGCAGCTCTATGCGATCCTCGCCGGCATTTTGCTGCTCGGCCGGTTCGGCGAATTCCTGCTGCGCAACACCGGCCTGGGCCGCAACCGCAGTCGTGACAACAAGGGCGTCGGGCTGATGATCGCCCTGGTGCTGATTGCGCTGGCACTGATGGTGATCGGCTATCTTGGCCTGTTCTTCGGGCGCCTGATCAAGGCCGCCATTTCACGCCAGCGCGAATTGCTTGCCGATGCATCCAGCGTCCAGTTCACGCGCAACCCGCAGGGCCTCGCCGAGGCGCTGCTGAAGATCCGCAATGCGGCCGACGGCTCGCTGCTGGCAAACGCGCACGCCGAGGATATGAGCCACATGTGCTTTTCGCTGCCGGTGAAAATGCACTTTTCGGCACTGCTGGCGACGCACCCGCCGCTTGACGAGCGCATCGCGGCCATCGATCCGTCGATGCTGGCGCGCGACCGCGCACGATCCCGCCTGGCGCAGAGCAGTACCCAGCAAACGGCAGCCGCCGCAATGGCCAGCACCGCGCAATTCGCGCCGCCGGCGCCGCCGATGGCCGCCTCCCCAGACTCGACAATGCTGTCGCTGGTGCCCGTGACCGAAACCCTCACCACCCGCATCGGCCAACTGACGCAAACACAACTGGCCCACGGCACCCGCTTGCACGACAGCATCCCCGAATCCATTCGCGACCTGCTGCGCACCGCCGCCGGCGCGCGACTCGTCACCTACGGCATCGCGCTCGCCGGTTCCGATGCCCGGCACGAGGCCGACGCAATCCGCGTGGTCGCATCCGGCGACAGCGACAGCCTCGCCAACCGCCTCAAGGTCGCGATGCCGGAACTGCGCCGGCTCGGTACCCGCCTGCACCTGCCCTGCCACGATCTGGCATTGCCGGCGCTGCGGCCGATGTCCGACGACCAGAAGAGGGCATTTCTCAGCGTGCTGGAACAACTGATCCATCTTGATCAACGCATCACGCTGCGCGAGTACCTGACGCTGTCGCTGATGCGCAAACACCTGTCGCCGGGTGCCGGGGCGGCGCGCCCGGTGCGTCACCGTTCGTATGGCAGCGTGGTCGGGCCGGTCAACGTCGTCATTTCCATGCTGTGCCATGCCTCCGGGTGCCAGGACACCGAATGCACCGACCTGCATGCGCGGGTGATGCGGGGCTTTGCGGCTGCCACCCCCCCGCTGCTACCGATGAACGGATTGACTGCCGTGCAGTTGCACAAGGCATTGACCGAACTGGCGGATCTCTCGCCGCTGCTCAAGAAGCCCTTGCTGGATGCCTGCCTCGACTGCATCAGCCACGACGGCAAGCTGCAAGTGGCCGAACTCGAATTGCTGCGGGCGGTCGGCGAGGCGCTCGACTGCCCGGTCCCGCCCTTGCCCGGCCTCGCCTGAATCCTGGCCCATCAGGGCCGGGCGACCGAACGGACTGGCCGCCATGCCCCTGAAACCCGTATACTCTCGCGCCTCCGGCAATCATGCCGGGGCAGTTCCATCCCCGGCCCGCCGCAGCATCGAGACAACCCAACCGTTCCTCCTTCCCGCGCTGGCCAATTTTTTAGGAAATAAGGTGTTATGTCCGATCGTGAAAACGGGACCGTCAAGTGGTTCAACGAAAGCAAGGGTTATGGCTTCATCAGCCGTGGCGATGGCAGCGACGTGTTTGTGCATTTCCGCGCCATCCGCGGTAATGGCTTCCGTACACTTGCCGATGGCCAGAAAGTCGAATTTGCCGTGACCCAGGGCGAGAAAGGCCCGCAGGCAGAAGATGTTGTAATGGTCGACTAACGTCGGCTGGACAAGAAAAAAGCGGCCATTGGCCGCTTTTTTCTTGTCCAGCGCACCGTCTAGAGCGTCTTGTTGACCGCCAATGCACGCCCGCCAAGGAATACCAGAGTCAGCTTACGCACCAGCCGCCCGGCGGCGATTTCACGGTCGGTACGGGTCATATCGAGCGCCCCGGCACCGAAATCGAACAGCACCAGAATCGCTGCTTCGGCCACCAGCCGGCTATCGATCACCACCCGCTTTTGTTCGACGACAACCCGTTCGATGTCCTCGGCAAGCTCATCGGCAATGAACTGCAGTTCGCGCTTGATGGTGCGCCGGAAATCCTCGTTACCGCCAAAGCGCTCGCGCACGATCAGACGCAGCAGCCCGGCGTTCATATCGAGGTAATTGATGAAGCGCAACACCGACTGGCGGATCGCAAAATTGTTATCCTCGGCAATCATTTCCCGACGACCCTGGCGCATCAATTGGCGCAATGCGAGGCAGGCTTCGTCGATCAGCACAATGCCAAGTGCGTTGATGTCAGCAAAGTGGCTGTAAAACGAGGTAGGCGCGATGCCGGCCTGTTTCGCCACTTCGCGCAGGCTGAGTCCGTCGAGTGTCTGCCCAGCGCCGATCATGGCCAGCGCCGCGCCGATCAGCCGCAGGCGGGTGTGCTCCTTTTGCTGGGCACGGGTCAGACGCATGGCTCCCCCGAAGTGATTCAACAACCGCACAAGTGTAAGGGATTGCTCCAGCGGACGCCCAAGCCACCCGAGCGGCCACACGTGCACTGGCCTGATTCACGCAGCCCCCCTAGAATCGTCTGACTTCTGGCGCAGTCGCGCTACGCAGGCATGGAGTTACGAAGGGGGGGCAGCGGATGGACTTCGCCAAGCTGGCAGAGAAGCAGGTGTATGATCGCGTGCAGGAATGCACGGATCGCCTGCGCCGGGGCGACATTCCGAGTCCGGTAGTCCTCGACGTGCTGCGTCGCCACGGTATCGATATCGACCGATCACTGTTCCCCTGCTTTGCCGAGCTCGATGCCAACCTGTTCAACGGCACTGTGGTATCCCAACAGCGCCGCGTATTCGAGTTCGTGGTGGATGCCGCAGAGCCCGCCGAATCCACCATTGAAGACGTTACCGATCAACTCGGCCCAAAGGACCCCCGCCACCCCAAGAGTGACATCAAGGATGTGATCACCATGTCGCTGCTGTGCTTCGATCGCGAGAACCGCTGACCGCGATCCGGCTGTCGCGTGCGCGCAATACACCTATGCCCTGCCCACTACCGGAATCCTCATGAATCGCGAACTCATTACGCGCACGATCTATTTGTTTTTCGGCATTGCCTGCATCGGCAACGGCCTGTGGATGCTGATCGATCCGGTCTCCTGGAACAGCATGCTGCGCATGCAGATGGAGGATTACGGCAATGGCAGCGCCTTCGACAACCTCATGCGCAGGTTCGGCGCCACCTATATCTGCGTGGGTCTGGCGTTTGTCTGGTGCCTCACCAACCCGCAGATCCGCTCGCGTGTACACCCGGTACTGACACTGTTCTTCGGGCTGATTGCCGCGATAAAGATACTGGAAGTCACCTCGGCGCAGGTACCGTCACATCGCTGGATCACCGACGCGCCGTTTGTGCTGGTGCCACCGGTGATTCTCGCGCTGATGCTGCTGCCGGTGCCGCGCCTGCGGCGCCTGCCACGCGGCGGCGAGACTGGCCGGGTCAAGTGGTTCGATGCCAAAAAGGGGTTCGGCTTCATCGTTCGCGAAAACGGCGAAGAACTCTTCGTCCATTACCGCTCGATCGAAGGTGACGGGCACCGCGCCCTCAAGGACGGGCAGCGCGTCAGCTTCCGCGTCGGCCAGGGTGCCAAGGGGCCCCAGGCAGAGGCCGTGCGGCCGGCAGACTGAGGCGGTTCGCCCGGGGAGGCTGACGAGAGCGCCTACCCGACCCCACGCCTGCTAATTAATTAGCAGTAGCCTTTTGCCCTCTGATATGCGAATTTCCCCTGAAGACACGACCAGCGGCGCAAGGAACCGGATCAGCGCCATGTATCCCGGGGAACCTGGGGCACGGGAGCATTTTCATGTGGCGCAAGGCTCGGGATGTATTCGGCAACCTTGTCGGCAGGGGTAATAACGGTGCTACGGCGCTGCACGAGCGCGTGACGCAGTTGGCGTCCAGCGTCGAAACCCTGGGTACGCAGTTGCGTGAACGCGACCTTCGCCTTGCCGATATGCAGTCGCTGAATCTCGCCCTGCTCTCGATTCCACACGCGACCATCCTCACCCAGGATGCGCACGGGCGCATCCTCAGCCTGAATCACCACGGTTGCTGGCTGACCGGTTATGCCCAGACCGAAGTCGTCGGCCAGCACTTCACCAATCTGCTACCTGATGCCGCGTTGCTGCCGGATCTGCGCTTCCGTCTCGAAGAACTGCCGGGCTCAGGCCGCCACTACAGCCACCAGACGGAATTGATCCGCAAGGATGGCGGCCAGATCGCCATGCAGTGGTATCACAACGTCTACGATTGCCCCACAAGCGGCGAACGCCGCGTGCTCACTGTCGGCCTCGACATCAGCGATCAGAAAATTGCCGAGGATCACCTCGGCTGGCTCAGCTCACACGACCCGCTCACCGGCCTGTACAACCGCCGCCGCTTCCTCGAGGAACTCGACCAGACCATTGCCACCTGCGAGCGCTACACCCAGAGCTGTGCGGTGATGATGATCGACCTCGACCAGTTCAAGGACATCAACGAAACCAGCGGCCACCATGTGGGTGACCGTCTGCTGCAACGTGTTTCCGAAGCCCTGCGCATCCAGGCACGCACCTCGGATATCGTCGCGCGTCTCGGCGGCGATGAATTCGCGATCATCGTGCAAATGACCAGCGCTGATAGCGCTGAACGCATCGCCGCGCGTTTCTGCGCTGCGCTGGATGGCCTTGAGGTTGAAGGCGGTAACGGCGCTTCACACCGGATCTCGGCATCACTCGGGGTCGCGCTGTTTCCGGCACACGGCGCCAACTCCGACGAATTGCTTGCCAATGCCGATATCGCCTTGTACCAAGCGAAGGAAAAAGGCCGCAAGGTCTGGCATATGTTCAGCCCCGAAGAGCACACCCGCACCCGTGTTCACGAGCGCGTGTACTGGGACGAAAAGGTCAAGTATGCGCTGGCCGGTGGCCGGCTCAATGTCCATTTCCAGCCGATCCTCGACGTGCGCCACAACGAAATCACCCACTACGAAGCGTTGCTGCGGGTGAAAGACGACAGCGGCAAAATGCTCTCGCCCATGCGCTTCATTTCGAGCGCCGAGCGCAGCGGCCTGATCCATCAGGTCGATGAGCGGGTTATCACCAGCGTGATTGCCAGTCTTGCCGAGCTGCAGCGCAACCAGATCAAGGCAAAGCTCTCGATCAATCTCTCGGGGATGTCATTCCACAACCCGAACCTGGTCCGCCATATCCAGAACACCATCAGCGAAAACGGTGTCGACCCAACCGCTCTGATTTTCGAGATCACCGAAACTGCGGCCATCGCCGATATCGACGCCACCGGCCAACTCATGCAGCAGATAAAATCTCTCGGCTGCCAGTTTGCGCTCGACGATTTCGGCGTCGGCTTCTCGTCGCTGTATTACCTGAAAAAGCTGCCCGTCGATTATGTGAAAATCGACGGTTCGTTCATTCGCAACCTGCACAACGACCCGGACAGCCAAGTGCTGGTCCGCGCGCTGGTTGAAGTCTCTCGCGCCTATCGCCTGCGCACCATTGCGGAATTTGTCGAAGGCGCGGAAATCCTGACAATCCTGCAGGTTCTCGGTGTCGACTACGCACAGGGCTATCATATCGACCAGCCCAAAGCATTCGAGTCCATTTGGCCGCCAGCAGGAATGCCTGCCCACGCTCACTGAAGCAAGCGCACGCTCTGCCACAAACCCCTCGTTTCGGTCATCATCGCCACCTTCATTGCCACTGCACCGACTCATCATGAGCATTGACTGGAAATTGGTTCCCGGCGCCATCTGGCGTACGCACCAACACAAACTGCGCCCGGTCATGGAGCTTGACCCGGTTCAGCTTGCGGATCTGCTCGGAATCGACAACCAGCGCGATGCGCTACTGCTCAATACCGTGCGCTTTGCGCGCGGCCAGCCGGCCAACAACGCGCTGCTCTGGGGCGCCCGCGGCACCGGCAAGAGTTCGCTGGTCAAGGCCGTGATCAATGCCGGCATCAGTCACGGAATTCGTGTCATCCAGATCGACCGGGACGATCTGGGTCTGCTGCCGGACATCGTCGAGGATCATCTGCGTGGCCTGCCGTACCGGTTTATCGTGTTTTGCGACGATCTCTCGTTCAACCCGGGCGACTACGGCTATCGGGCGCTGAAAAGCGTGCTCGAAGGCTCAATCGAAATGCCGGCGGAAAACGTGCGCGTATATGCCACCTCGAACCGCCGCCATCTGGTGCCGGAATACCGCAGCGACAACGAGCAGGCGCAGGTAGCGGGCACCGAGCTGCACTCCCCTGCGTTGCACTACGGCGACGAAATCGAGGAGAAAATCTCGCTCGCCGACCGCTTCGGCCTGTGGCTGCCTTTCTATCCGATCCCCCAGGACCAGTATCTGGCCATCGTCGACCACCTGTTCGCCGCCTCCGGCGACCAGGCCGGCCTCCATGCCGAGGCGTTGCGCTTTGCCCAGACCAAGGGAGGCCGCAGCGGCCGTACCGCCCGTCAGTTCTTCAACAGCCGGCCCGCCTGAACGCCCCCTCCGCTCCTGCCCCCCTGTTCCCGGAGCCTGCTTTCCCCGACACTACCCGCCCGGACGCTATTCGCCCTGACGCTGCCGCCCGGACATTACCTTCCCGGACACTCCCTAACACCCCGACATCAACGGAGACACTGCATGAAGACGCTCAAGGACAAGGTTGCTGCCATTACCGGGGCCGGCTCGGGCATCGGTCGCGCCACATCGATCCTGCTGGCACGCCAGGGCTGCCATGTCGCCATTTCAGACCTGAACGAAACCGGCCTCGCCGAAACGGCGCGCGACTGCAAATCGCTCGGCGTAACGGTGACGACCAAAAAGCTCGACGTTGCCGACCGCGCGGCTGTATATGCTTGGGCCGATGAAACAGTAAAGGCGCACGGCAAGGCCAATATCATCATCAACAATGCCGGTGTTGGCCTGGGCGCCACTGTCGATGAGATGAGCTATGAAGATTTCGAGTGGTTGATGAACATCAACTTCTGGGGCGTGGTGTACGGCACCAAGGCCTTCCTGCCGCACCTCAAGAACAGCGGCGATGGCCATGTTGTAAATATTTCCAGTGTGTTCGGCATCATCTCCTGCCCGACGCAATCCGCCTACAACGCGGCGAAATTCGCGGTGCGCGGTTTCACCGAGGCGCTGCGCGAGGAAATGGAAATCGAGGGTTGCGGCGTCGGCGTTACCAGCGTGCACCCGGGCGGCATCCGCACCAACATAGCCAAAACCGCACGCTTCAAGACGGGCACTGAGTGGGGCATGAAGGACCAGGCCAGCGTGGCTGCGGATTTCGAAAAGCTGGCACGCACCACGCCGGCAGAGGCAGCGCAGGATATCGTCAACGCCATCCTGAAGAACCGTCGTCGCCAACTGATCGGCAACGACGCCGTGTTGATCGACCTGGTACAGCGCTTCATGCCGGAAAGCTATCAGCGCATCCTCATTGCCGGCGGCAAACGCCAGCGCGCGCGCGCCCTCCTCAACAACGACTGATCGAATCTGCATGATGGCGGGCGGCCGGTGGCCGTTCGCCAACGTGATTCGGCTGCTCATAATCGGATCGACGACCACCCCACCCCGGTCACAAAACGTGCAACCGGGGTACCCCTCCGCTACAATCCCCGGTCACTTTCATCGGCCGTCAATTTCGAAGCCCCCTGCAAGATACCGAGATCCCGTGATCAGGCTGTTACGCCGCGTCTTCAACCGCGATCGCACTGCGCCCGCCTACCCTGCTGAGCCGCCCGCTGAGGAGCGCGCATCACCGGCCGCAACGCGGACAGACGTGTCGCGCGGCAGCACTGAAAGGCCGCGCGCCACAGGCCAGGGCCCCATGCTCGCAGCGCGGCCGCAGCATCCGCCCCGGCCGCATCCCGAGCGCGCCGTACATGAGAAGCCCGACTGGACGCTGGCCGACTTCGTCGTCGCGCCCGTTGCCGGCAAAACCCGCTTCCACGACTTCAACCTGCCGCTACCGCTGATGCGCAGCATTCAGGCCTGCGGATTCCATTACTGCACGCCGATCCAGGCTGAAGTGCTTGGCCACACGCTCGCCGGCCACGATGCCATCGGCCGCGCTCAAACCGGCACCGGCAAGACCGCCGCGTTCCTTGTCACCATCATCAACGATCTGCTCACCAACCCGCCCGAAGGCCCGCAGTTCGCCGGTGAGCCACGGGCACTGATCATCGCGCCCACCCGTGAACTGGTGATGCAGATCGCCGCCGATGCCGAAGGCCTCACCAAATACTGCAACCTGAACGTGATGGCCGTGGTTGGCGGCATGGATTTCGAGAAGCAGCGCGAGCGCATCCGTCGCGAGGCGATCGACATCCTCGTCGCCACGCCCGGCCGCATGCTCGATTTCGTTTCGCGCCGCGATCTGTTTCTCGACCAGGTAGAGCTGCTGGTGCTCGACGAAGCCGATCGCATGCTCGACATGGGTTTCATCCCGGATGTAAAACGCATCGTGCGCCTGACGCCGTCATCTGAATATCGCCAGACGCTGCTGTTCAGTGCAACGTTCAGCGAGGACATCATGAACCTCGCGCGGCGCTGGACCTTCGAGCCGGAAATCGTCGAGATCGAACCGGAAAACGTTGCCACCGACACCGTTGAGCAAAAGGTCTACATGTGCTCGACGGAAGAGAAATTCCGCGTGCTCTACAACCTGCTCAAGAGCACCGACGCCAAGCGCGTGATCATCTTCGCCAATCGCCGCGACCAGACCCGTCGCCTCTCTGACTTGTTGCGCGATATGGGTATCCGCGCCGCACTGCTGTCCGGCGATGTACCGCAGCAGAAACGCGTCAGCACACTCGAGCGCTTCAAGAGCGGCGAGCTCGACGCCCTGGTTGCCACCGATGTTGCCGGCCGCGGCATCCATGTCGACGGAGTGACGCACGTTATCAACTTCACGCTGCCGGAAGATCCGGAAGACTACGTGCATCGAATCGGTCGTACCGGCCGGGCTGGCGCGTCGGGCATTTCGATCAGCTTTGCCTGTGAGGACGACGGCTTTGCGCTGCCGCCGATTGAGCAGTTGCTTGGCCGCAAATTGGTGTGCGAGCGCCCGCCGGACGAGCTGCTGGTCGCCACGCCGCCGCGCGTGCGGCGCGATGACGATCGCAGCGAAGAACAGAGCATGACGCCATCACGCAGCGCCGGGAATCGTGCGGGCAGCAGTCGCCCCGGCGGCGGCAGACCCGGCGGCGGCCGGAGCGGCCCACGGCGCGGCGCGGCCGCCGGCCGTGGTGGCCGGCGGTGAGTTTTTCGCCACATCAACTGCGCCCATGCGGCGTCGATGATTGCCGCCGGCAAAAGTAGCCGCGCTCTACGCTTTTCCCTGCAGATACCTTTTCAATCACAGAGCGGATGTTCCAGATGTACACAGAGCAAAAAACGCGGCTGACCGCCAAAAAGGCCGAGTTGGAGGAACGCATTACCCGCCTGACGCGCGATCAGCGCCACGTCGACGAGCCGGTCGAAAAGGATTTCGAAGAGCAGGCTTCGCAGCGTGAGAGCGACGACGTGGTCGACGAAACGCTGCGCGCATCGCGCATCGAGCTGCAACAGATCAATCGCGCCCTGGTGCAGATGGCTGCCGGCGAATACGGCATCTGCAGCCACTGCGGTGCCGATATCGGCACCGGCCGCCTCGCTGCGATCCCCGAGGCAACACTTTGCATCAAGTGCGCGAAATAATCTGCGCATGAATGGAAAAGGAGCCTTCCTGGCCCCTTTTCCATTTGGCAATCGCCAAACACCTACAGGTTCGACTCCGCAAACTCCGCCAGCACACTGCGCGGTACGCCGTTGAGATGTACCGAGCCGCCATGGGCAAACCCCTTGAAACGCTCGGCCATATAGGCAAGGCCGGAACTGGTTGCCGACAGATACGGCGTATCGATCTGCGCCAGGTTCCCCAGACACACTACTTTCGAACCCTCCCCGGCACGCGTAATGATCGCCTTCATCTGGTGTGGCGTCAGATTCTGGCACTCGTCGATCAGCAGGATCGCTTTCTGGAAGCTGCGCCCGCGAATGTAATTGAGCGCCTTGAACTGGATGTTGGCGCGCTCCTTCACATACTGGATCGATGAAATCGGGTTTTCATCGTTGATGTGCAGTGCTTCGATGTTGTCGGTGATGGCACCCAGCCACGGATCCATCTTCTCTTCCTCGGTGCCGGGAAGAAACCCGTGGTCCTCCGCCAGCGGCGGCGTCGAGCGCGTCGCAATGATCTTGTTGTAACGCTTCTGGCCGATCACCATCTCAATGCTCGCGGCAAGCGCGAGAATCGTCTTGCCGGAACCCGCAGCGCCGGTCAGGTTGACGATGTGCACATCGGGATCAAGCAGCAGATTGAGCGCAATCGCCTGATGGATGTTGATCGGCTTCAGGCCCCAGGCACTCTCATGCAGCAACTGTTCGCGCGGCAAATCCTTCAGCACGACCGAGTGGCCGTTCACTTCCGCAACCCGGCCGACAAAACCCTGCTCATCAAGGATGAACTGGTTCGGGAAAATATCGCTACCAAGCACTTCATCAACAAGGAAACCGCGACTCAAGCCATGGAAAACACCCTCGGCCGTCTGGCGCGTTTCCACTTTTTCGATGCGATCCCAGAACGAACCCGATATCTCGACATAGCCTTTGTTGAGCTGGCGAATATCAGAAACAAGCTGATCGTTCTGGTAATCCTCCGCATCCAGACCACAACTGCGCGCCTTCAGCCGCATGTTGATGTCCTTGGTAACCAGCACGAAATGCTGTTCAGGTTGCGCATGCTGCAGTGCGAGCAGGGCATTGATGATGCGGTTGTCGTTGAGCGTGTTGGCGAGGACGCCATCGCTGCCGGATTCGAGGCGATCAAGCAACACAGTGAGCGTGCCGTGAGTGTCCTTGCGGCCAGGCGCCCGGATCGGCACGCCATGTTCTATTTCATCAACACTCGCGCCGCCGAGTATCTGGTCAATCAGCCGGATCACCTGCCGACATTCGGTCGCGACGCTGCTCTTGCCGGATTTCAGCTTGTCGAGTTCCTCCAGCACCGTCATCGGAATGATGACGTGATGCTCCTCAAAATTAAGGATGGAGTTCGGATCGTGTATCAGGACGTTGGTATCGAGAACGTAGGACTTGCGGGCGGGGCGAGTTTTCGGGGCACTGTTGATGTTTTTGCTGTTGCGCGTTAGCGATTTAACGTTGGCTGCTGATTCTTCCATGCGCACTCCACACGGTTTCGGGACTGCTTCGATCGAAGAGTTCACCTGAAGCCTGCGGCCATGCATCGTGAGGGTGAAACGTGGCCGACAGAGCGACGGGCATCCTGCAATGCAGCCTGCCGGCTGCTCGCTCGCTCGTGATGGATTACACGATGGCGTCCTCCCAGGGTCGGCCGACCCGTGAGTGCAGTACCAGCCGACTCTAGCCCTGCCTGCGCACGCAACGCAAGCGGCGCGCCGGGCGGGCAGCGCCATGCCCGCCTTTGGTGCGACAACTGCCCGGCAGCCCCACCAGAGCGCCCTGAAATGGGCCCGCGCGCCGTACCGCCCACGCGAGCATGTCCTTACCTTATTGATTTTAATGGGTATTCCTAAATTGGCACGGCTTGTGCTGATACCACGCCAGAGCCGCCGACTGGTGGCCCTACTTTTCAGACAACCGACGGGAGTCACCCAAATGAAATCGCTGCGCACTGTTCGTTACTCATTGGTCGCTGCTGCCGTTGCCGGCGCTGCGGTCGTTTCCACCCCCGCCGTTGCTGGTGTAAATGCCAGTGCGGGTATTGCCAGCATGTACCTGTGGCGCGGCATGGACGTCGGTAACGGCGTTCCGGCTGTTTCCGGCAACCTGGAATACGCTGCGGGCTCCGAGGCACTCACCGGCTATGCCGCCGTCTGGGGCTCAAGCGCCGGCCCAACCCAGGAAGTCGATGTCTATGGCGGTGCACGGGGCGTGGTGGGTGGTTTCAGCTACAACGCCGCCTACTTCACCTATAACTATCCGCAGGCCAAAGGTGTGGACTCGAGTGAATATGCGCTCACCGCTGGCTGTGGTCCCACTGACGCCCGTTGCTACGATGCCCGCGAGTTCTACCTGAGCGGCGGGATTGCCGGCGTAACCCTGGAAGCATTCATCGGTACCGGTGAATACGGCTCCGGCGGCGACAACAAAAACAATTACTTCACCTTGTCATATGCCTATGACAAGTACAGCGCCAAATACGGCACCTGGGATCTTGATTCGGGCGTCGGCGAATACAGCCATCTCGACGTTTCCTACAAGGCCAGCGCCAACCTGTCGTTCACCGTTTCGAAAGTAGTAGACGATGACGACGGCGAAGAAGACGACGCGCTGTTTGTCGTTTCCTACTCGCTGCCGCTCGAAGTGAAGTAACCGTTGGAAGCAGATCGGTGACGCCAGGGCGCCACCGATCTTCCCCCGGGAATATCTCGCTACACAGCGGATAATTCCGGATCATTTTCCGCAGAACATCTGCACCAGTGTGTGCTGCGTAAAGCGATTGCAACAACCGAAAAAATCTCCTCGGTCTTGGCCGGCAGCGATGCCGGCCTTCTTTTATCCGCAAGATATTGCCGGCCGCGAGGCGCGCTTCAGCCGGTTCAGTGCCCGAGCATGCCTTGCCGCTCAATGAACGACACGATTTCCGGCAGGCCCTTGCTGTCCTTCAGGCAGGCGAACTGAAATGGTCTTGCGCCGCGCATTTTTTTTGCATCGCGATCCATGACTTCAAGCGACGCGCCGACGTATGGCGCCAGATCGGTCTTGTTGATGATCAACAGATCGGACTTGCAGATCCCGGGGCCGCCCTTGCGTGGCACCTTGTCGCCAGCGGCCACATCGATCACATAAAGCGTGAGGTCTGACAGTTCCGGGCTGAAGGTGGCAGCGAGATTGTCGCCGCCGGACTCGACAAAAATAATATCCAGGCCCGGGAAGCGCTCATTCAACCGCGCGACAGCCTCCAGATTGATCGAGGCATCCTCACGAATCGCCGTATGGGGGCACCCACCGGTCTCAACGCCGATGATGCGATCAGCCGTCAAGGCGTCGTTGCGCACCAGAAACTGGGCGTCTTCCTGGGTGTAGATATCGTTGGTGACGGCGGCGACATTCCATTTTTCACGCATTGCCTTACACAGCAGCAAGGTCAGCGCGGTTTTTCCGGAACCCACCGGGCCGCCGATACCAACACGCAGAGGGCGAGCACTCATGGCGGAATCTCCATTGGCTATTGGTCAGGAACGAAACAGGCGGGAGTATTGGTGCTCATGCTGCATCGACAGCAAGGCCAACCCTGGCGCAAAGCTGCTGCGCGCATCCGTCGGCATGCCCACTGCCGCCGTCACCACCTGCGCCAGTGGCGGCAACAGCGCGGACAATATCTGTTGCCCGGCGCTCTGGCCGAGCGGCACCGTTTTCACCAACACAGACACCTGGTTTTCCAACCAGCTGCCGGCGTAGGCCATCAATACCGATACTGTGTCCAGCGAACCCACCCGCGCCAGCAGTGCATGCGCCGCCAGGGATCCCAGCGGTTTCTCGTGCGCCAGCCAGTCACGCACCGACGGCGGGGTTTCCGGCAACACCAACAACAATTGCGCGAGCGAATAACCCAGTTGCTCGCATTCCAGGCGCGCCTCGCGCGTTTCGCGGCTGGCAATAAATTGCCCGTTGATTGCCGACAGCGCCGGAAAGTCGCCGGCCGCCAACAGGTCGACAGCATCGGCAAGCAGGGGCAGTTCGTAGCGGGCAACGGGGCCATGCAAAATACCCAGTAGCCAGTTCTGCGCACTCACCGCGTCATGTACCAGGCCGCATTCAATGGCCGCTTCGGTGCCCTGCGAATAGCTGTACAGCCCGATCGGCAGCGCCGGGCTGCCGAAGCGCAGCAACTGCGCCAGCCGCAGGGCGTCAGTTGCGCTCACGGGCAGTGCCGAATAAATGCAGTTTCGGCAGGTAGCGGAACTCCGGCTCAATCGGCGCCGCCATCGCATGATGATGATGGCTGCCATAGGCGCCGGATTCCGGATCGAACGGCGCAGTGACGGACGCCACCTGCGCACCCAGTTGCAGCAGCATGTCCCGCAGCACGTAATCCTCGGGCGTGCGCAGAAAACTCTCGCCAACCTGAACGTGTACATGCCGATTGCCCAGATGATAGGCAAGGCGTGCCAACTGCGCAGGCTCCGCACAACGCACTTCCATCAGCATCTCGCTTTCAGCAACCACCTCGACCACCATGCCGCATTCGCTGCGCAACAGATCGCCGCCACGCAGCGTTGTGCCGCGCTCAAGGAAAATACCGGTATCGCGGCCCGCAGCGGAGACGGTGCGCAAGCGCGCGCGCTGGCGCAATTCGAACGGCAGCACCACCGCGTCCTGTGCGGCACCATTGAAATCCACAAGGCGTTCCCGCAGAACGATCATCGGCAACCTCGAAAATTGACGCTCTTTATCAAAAAAGGAAATAGCGTTGCGCCATCGGCAAGACTTTTGCCGGTTCACACCACAGCAGCTTGCCATCGGCGTGTACCCGGTAGTCTTGCGGATCGACAGTGATACGCGGCGTGGCAGCGTTGAGTTTCATATCCTTCTTGCCAATGCTGCGGCAACCCTTGACAGCTACCAGACGCTTGCGCAAACCCAGTTGCCCGCCAATGTCATTGGCAAGCGCGGCCTGCGAAACAAAAGTCACTGCCGATACCGCCAGCGCGCCACCATGAGCACCGAACATCGGCCGGTAGTGCACCGGCTGTGGCGTCGGGATCGAGGCATTCGGATCGCCCATCAACGCGCCGGCGATCAAGCCACCCTTGACAATCAGGCTCGGTTTCACGCCAAAAAATGCCGGCCGCCACAACACCAGATCGGCCAGCTTGCCCACTTCAATCGAACCGACTTCGTGGGCAATGCCATGAGTCAGCGCTGGATTGATGGTGTACTTGGCGATGTATCGCTTCACCCGAAAATTGTCGTTGTCGGCGGAATCTTCGGGCAGTTGCCCGCGCTGTTGTTTCATTTTGTCTGCCGTCTGCCAGCAGCGCAGAATCACTTCGCCAACTCGCCCCATGGCCTGGCTGTCCGAGGAGATCATCGAGAAAGCGCCCAGATCGTGCAGAATATCTTCGGCCGCTATCGTTTCGCGACGAATTCTCGACTCGGCAAATGCCACATCCTCAGCAATTGACGGATCGAGGTGGTGGCACACCATCAGCATGTCGAGATGTTCGTCGATGGTGTTTACCGTGAATGGCCGCGTCGGGTTGGTGGAACTTGGCAACACATTCGCTTCACCGCACATCTTGATGATGTCCGGGGCGTGGCCGCCACCGGCGCCTTCGGTGTGATAGGTGTGAATGGTGCGGCCCTTGAACGCCGCAATCGTATCGTCGACAAACCCGCATTCGTTCAGTGTGTCGGTGTGGATCGCCACCTGCACGTCCATCTCGTCGGCAACACCCAGGCAGCAGTCGATCGCCGCTGGCGTCGTGCCCCAATCCTCATGCAGTTTCAGGCCGATGGCGCCGGCACTCACCTGCTCGCGCAGTGCGGCAGGCAAACTGGCATTGCCCTTGCCAGTGAAACCGAGATTCATCGCAAATGCCTCGGCAGCACGCAGCATTTGCGCGATATGCCAAGGCCCCGGCGTGCAGGTAGTGGCGTTGGTGCCGGTAGCCGGCCCGGTGCCGCCACCGAGCATGGTGGTGATGCCGGAATACAGTGCTTCGTCGATTTGCTGCGGACAAATAAAATGAATGTGCGCATCAATGCCGCCGGCCGTGATGATCATGCCTTCACCGGCAATCACTTCCGTCGCCGCGCCGATCACGATACTCACACCCGGCTGGATATCCGGATTGCCAGCCTTGCCGATGCCGGCGATACGGCCGTCCTTGATGCCGATGTCGGCCTTGACGATACCCCACCAATCCACGATCAACGCATTGGTGATGACGGTGTCCACCACGTACGCCGCCACCTGCTGCGACTGGCCCATGCCGTCGCGAATGACTTTGCCGCCGCCGAATTTCACTTCTTCGCCGTAGATCGTGTGGTCGCGTTCCACTTCAATCCACAGACTGGTATCGGCCAGGCGCACCTTGTCGCCGGTGGTGGGGCCGAACATGTCGGCATAAGCCTGCCGGGAAATTTTCATTGCTCGTCCCTCACAGCTTGCCCATCACCAGGCCGCGAAATCCGTACACCGTACGCTCGCCGGCGAGCGCCACCACCTCCACGGTGCGCGTCTGGCCTGGCTCAAAGCGCACGGCCGTGCCGGCGGGAATATTCAGCCGAAAACCGCGCGCCTGTGCCCGCTCGAATTGCAGCGCGGCATTGGTTTCGAAAAAATGATAGTGCGAGCCGACCTGGATCGGCCGATCGCCACTGTTGGTGACCGCCAGGGTGCGCGTCTCGCGGCCGGCGTTGATTTCGATATCACCGTCCAGGATCTGCATTTCGCCGGGAATCATCGGTTTCCTCCTGAATAACCTGCGCTCACACAATCGGTTGATGAACGGTCACCAGCTTGCTGCCATCCACAAACGTGGCCTCCACCTGAATGTCCGGGATCATTTCCGGAACCCCTTCCATCACGTCGGCGCGGGTCAGCAGGGTCGTACCGTAGTGCATCAATTCGGCAACGGATTTGCCATCGCGGGCACCTTCCATGATTTCCGCCGTGATGTAGGCAACTGCTTCTGGATAATTCAGCTTCAAGCCACGCGCCCGCCGTTTTTCGGCCAATTGCGCAGCCACCACGATCAGCAATTTGTCTTTCTCCCGCGGTGTCAGATCCACCTTCTTCTCCTTGTTTTTGCTCGCGTCGTTCAGGTCGCCCAGATGCGCGGCGGCACCGCCGGGCGCCCAAGCATGGCCGGCCGCAACAGCGCCCACAAGCCACGCAGCCAGTGGTGCGCATCTTCAACCGAAGTGCACAGGCAGCGCGCGCTCCAGATATCCGGCAACTGCGTCACCCCACCGCGCCCATGCAGCGGCAGCGCCACACAGGCTGCGTGGATATCGGCCGGCACCGGCGGCCCGGCCCAGAGCAAGGTACCGAGCACCGTTGCGCCACCCATCCCGGCTGCCGCGTTCAGTAACGGATCCTGTGCTGCAAGCAGCGCTGTTTCCGTCCACAGCTGGCGACCGTCGCGCCACAACCCGCTCTGCTGCCGCCAGCGACCGGCGGCCACATCGCCAAAATATTCGCCCGACCCCGGGCGCCCGAAACACAACACATCGATGCACAACAATTTTGCATCGCCAGCCAGATCAATGCGGTTGCGGATCCGACTGTGCGAGCCGGCAAACAGAATGGTTTCCAGCGGCAACCATTCCAGGGTCGCGCCGCGCGCCACCTGCAATTCAACATCCAGCGTCGCTTCCCGGGCACTGCGATACCACTTGGCGGCACCCGGCGAAGTCAACAGCACATGCGCCTGCGGGCCGACATCCACGGCAATACGCAGGCTGTCGCCGCCGGCAATGCCACCTGGCGGATGCACAATGATGTGCTGGCAGACCCGGGAGCCTTCCGGATAGAAATGCTTTTGCACCCGCAACGGGCCCTGGTGCCGACGCAGCGCGGGTATCGTGGCGCCACCGCGGCACATATACGCCAGTTCGAGTTCGGCACTCCAGCGGCCAAAGGCATCTGCCGCAGCACCCACACGCAACTCAGATGGCGAGCAGGTCACGTACGCCGTCGGCGGCCATCTGGCTGCCGAGCCCGCTCTTGATCACTGTGCCGCGCGCCATCACCGCATAACTGTCGGCAAGCGCCGCAGCAAAATCGTAATACTGCTCAACCAGGAGAATCGCCATGTCGCCGCGCGCCGCCAACCGACTGATCACTTCGCCGATCAATTTGATGATCGACGGCTGAATGCCTTCGGTTGGTTCATCAAGAATCAGCAGCTTCGGCTCGCTCACCAGCGCGCGGGCGATGGCCAATTGCTGTTGCTGGCCACCGGAAAGATCACCGCCGCGCCGATGTTTCATCTCCGCGAGCACCGGAAAGGTGTCGTAGACAAACGGCGGGATGCTGCGCCCCTTCGCGCCGGAAAAGCGCGCCAAACCCATGCGCAGATTTTCTTCCACCGTGAGGCGGCCAAAAATCTCCCGTCCCTGCGGCACGCAGGCCACACCCTGCGCGACCCGTTCGTGCGGAGCAAATTTCGTGATGTCATTACCGGCCCAGACAACGCGACCTGTTTTCGGCGGCACCACGCCCATGATGCAACGCAACAGCGTGGTCTTGCCGACGCCATTACGGCCCAGCACGCAGGTTACCTTGCCCATTTCCACCGTCAGCGAGACGTCACGCAAAATGTGGCTGCCGCCGTAATACTGGTTCAGGTTACTGACCACCAGGCTTGCCGTTGCAAGATCAGCGCCCAAGATACACCTCGATCACCTTCTCGTTGGCCTGCATATCCGGCAACGTGCCTTCGGCCAGCACCGACCCTTCATGCAATACCGTCACATGTTTGGCGATGGCGCCGACGAAGGCCATATCGTGCTCGACCACCATCAGCGAGTGCTTGCCTGCCAAGGACAGCAACAGCTCTGCCGTTTTCTCCGTTTCGGCATCGCTCATGCCGGCCACCGGCTCATCCAGCAACAGCAGCAAGGGATCCTGCGCCAACAACATGCCGATTTCCAGCCACTGCTTCTGACCATGCGACAGCAACCCGGCGAGACGGTTGCGTTCATCCGCAAGGCGGATGGTGGTGAACAGCTCCTCAATACGATCGCGCTGCTCGCCGTTGATACGGTAACGCATGCTCGCCCATACCGACTTGTCATGTTTGAGTGCCAGCTCAAGGTTCTCGAACACCGTCATCGATTCGAACACCGAAGGCTTCTGGAACTTGCGGCCAATGCCGGCCTGTGCAATTTGCGGTTCGTTGAAGTTCGTCAGATCCATGTTCTGGCCGAAATACACCGTGCCACTGTCCGGCCGGGTCTTGCCGGTAATCACGTCCATCATCGTGGTTTTGCCGGCGCCGTTCGGGCCGATAATGCAGCGCAACTCGCCCACATCAATATACAGCGTCAGTTTGTTCAGGGCCCGGAAGCCGTCAAAAGAGACCGTGACATCTTCCAGGTAAAGAATCTTTCCGTGCGTAAGATCAACACCGCCTTCTGCCAGGATGTGCGTACTCATACCGCATCCCTGCTATTTTTGTGTCGTATTTTCGCCAGCAACCCCATTACCCCCTGCGGCAGGAACAATGTCACGGCGACAAACAACGCGCCCAGAAAAAACAACCAGTATTCCGGGAAGGCAACCGTAAACCAGCTCTTGGCGCCATTGATGATGCCGGCACCCAGCAGCGGCCCGAACAGGGTGCCGCGACCACCCACCGCCACCCAAATGGCCGCCTCAATGGAGTTGGCCGGCGACATTTCCCCGGGATTAATGATGCCCACCTGCGGCACATACAGTGCGCCGGCCAGACCGCACAACACCGCCGAGATCACCCAGATTGTCAGCTTGTAGCCAGCCGGATCGTAGCCGCAGAACATCAGCCGTGATTCGGCATCGCGCACTGCCGCGAGCACACGACCAAATTTCGAGCGCGCGACCCACCGGGAAAGGCCCACGGCAGCAGCCAACAGCAGCAGCGTGCAGAAAAACAACGTTGCGCGCGTCCCCGGCGCGGTGATATCGAAACCCAGTATCCGCTTGAAATCGGTAAAGCCGTTGTTGCCACCAAAGCCGGTTTCGTTGCGAAAGAAAAACAGCATGGCTGCGAAAGTAAGCGCCTGGGTGATGATGGAAAAATAAACTCCCTTGATGCGCGAACGAAACGCAAACCAGCCGAATACAAATGCGAGCAGCCCCGGCACGGCGACCACGAGAAACATGGCCCAAAGAAAATGATCTGTTCCCTGCCAGAACCAGGGCAGCTCTTGCCAATCGAGAAACACCATAAAATCCGGCAGCTCCGATTGATAGTTGCCTTCGCGACCAATCTGCCGCATCAGGTACATGCCCATGGCATAGCCGCCGAGCGCAAAAAACAGCCCGTGTCCAAGCGACAGCAGGCCGGCGTACCCCCAAACCAGATTCAGGGCCATGGCCACAACCGCATAGCAGAGAATTTTCCCGGTCAGGGTCAGCGTGTAGGCGGACACATGAAAAATACTGTCGGTGGGCAACACATGCCCCAGCGGCAGCGCCAGCAATACCAACAGCGGAATCAACAGCAACCAGACTGTGCCCCGCTGCGGCAACAACAACATCGGTGACAACGTGGCAATTTTTTGTGCGAATGTCATGCGCATGTCTGCTGCCTAGTCCACCTGCCGGCCTTTCAGGGCAAACAAGCCCTGCGGACGCTTCTGGATGAACAAAATGATGAACACAAGTATCGCAATCTTGCCGAGCACGGCACCCACCTGCGGCTCCAGAATCTTGTTGACGATACCGAGCCCCATTGCACCGATCACCGTGCCGGCAAGCTGCCCGACGCCACCCAACACCACCACCATGAACGAATCAACAATATAGGCCTGACCGAGTTCCGGGCCGACGTTGCCGAGCTGCGACAAGGCCACGCCACCCAGACCAGCGATGCCGGAACCCAGGCCAAACGCCATCATATCCACCCGCCCCGTCGGCACGCCGACACTGTCGGCCATGCGCCGGTTTTGTGTTACCGCACGCACAAACAAACCAAGCCGGGTCTTTTGCAGCAACACCCAGGTAAACGCCAACACAAAAATCACAAACAGGATAATCGCGATGCGGTTGTACGGCAGGGTCAACACCGGCGAAAGCTCCCAGCCACCGGACAACCAGCCGGGATTTTCCACGGTGACGTTCTGCGCACCGAACACCATCCGCACAACCTGGATCAGCAGCAGACTGATGCCCCAGGTAGCCAGCAGCGTTTCCAGCGGCCGGCCATAGAGATAACGAATCACCGTACGCTCCAGCAACATGCCAATCATCGCTGTGGTCAGAAACGCCGCCGGAATCGCTGCCAGCAGATACCAGCCAAAAATGTCGGGCAGATAGGACTGAAACAGGTTTTGCACGACAAAAGTCGTGTAGGCACCCAGCATCAACATTTCGCCGTGCGCCATATTGATCACGCCAAGCAGCCCGTAGGTAATGGCCAGACCGAGCGCTGCCAACAGCAATACTGAACCCAAGCTCAGGCCGCTGAACACATTGCCCAACAGATCATAGCCGGCCATGCGCCGCTCAATGGCCGCGATACTTTCTTGCGCCGCCGCGCGCACTACCGGATCGCTCTCGCCCGCCGCATCAGTGAACGGCCGCAAACGCGACACCGCGTTCGGGTCAGCACTTTGCGCAAAGGCATCAATCGCCAGCTTGCGCAGCGCTGCATCTGCGCTGGACAACCGCAAACTGGCCTGCACCAGCGACAGCACAGCTGCAATCCTGCCATCGCTTTCCTGCGCCAACTGACGGTCGATCAGCGGCAGCAATGCCGGCGTTTCGCTGCCCTGCAGCACACGCGCGGCCTGCAGGCGTACCCCTGCATCGTCAGCGGCCAACTGTTGCGCGGCACGGGCAATTTCAATCGCACCACGCACCCGGTTGTTGACCGTAACGGAATTCAGTGTCGCCGGATCAACCGGCTCGACAGCATGCGTTTGCGGATCGCGCACACTGCCATCCGCTTGTTGCACCAGCGCCCTGCCGTCTGCCGCGATCAACAGCCGGCCGGCTTCCATCATGACGATAATCTCGGTGAGGCGCGGCTCACTGGCGGCAGCGGCCTGCACAATCAAGGCGGCACGCGCGCTGGCGTCGCCGTCTACCAGTTGCTGCTCAAGACTGCGCGCAGCGGGGGCAGCTTCGCCCGCAAACACAACATTGCCTGCACACAGGCAGGCAAGCACCACGAGGAGTTGCCCGCCCCGTTGCAAAAATCTCATCGGTGATTTACCCCGAATGAATTCGCGTCGGCGAATTATTCTTCCGACTACCTAATGCCTGCGAACCGGCATGCATCCGGTTCGCAGGCGCCCTCACAGGCAGATCAGAACTTGCCCTTTACCGGACCATCGACTTTCTTGTCGTTGCCGGCAATGTACGGGCTCCACGGCTGGGCGCGGATTGGGCCTTTGGTTGCCCAGACGATATCGAACTGACCATCCGCCTTCACCTCGCCGATCATGACCGGCTTGTGCAAGTGATGGTTCTTCTCGTCCATCTTCAGCGTAAAGCCCGACGGTGCCGCAAAGCTCTGGCCATACATCGCCTTGCGCACTTTGGCGACATCGGTCGAACCGGCTTTCTTCACCGCCTGCGCCCACATATTGATGCCAACATAAGTCGCTTCCATCGGATCGTTGGTCAGCACCAGTTTGTCGGCGCCGGGAATACCCTTCTTCTTCGCCCAGGCGGTGTAATCGGCAATCCACTTGCTGTTCACCGGATTTTTCACCGACATAAAGTAATTCCAGGCGGCGAGGTGACCGAGCAGGGGCTTGGTGTCGATACCCTTCAGCTCCTCCTCACCCACCGAGAATGCCACCACCGGCACGTCCGTTGCCTTCAGGCCCTGGTTGCCCAGCTCCTTGTAGAACGGCACGTTGGAATCTCCGTTGATGGTGGACACCACAGCGGTTTTCTTGCCTGCAGATGCGAACTTCTTGATGTTGCCGATAATGGTCTGGTAATCGCTGTGACCGAACGGCGTGTACTCCTCCATGATGTCCGCATCGGTGATGCCCTTGCTGTGCAGGAACGCGCGCAGGATCTTGTTGGTGGTGCGCGGATAAACGTAATCCGTGCCCAGCAGGACGAAGCGCTTGGCAGAACCGCCGTCTGCACTCATCAGGTACTCAACCGCCGGGATCGCCTGCTGGTTCGGTGCCGCACCGGTATAGAAAACGTTTGGCGACAACTCTTCGCCTTCATACTGCACCGGATAGAACAGCAAACCGTCAATCTCTTCGTAAACCGGCAGCACCGATTTACGCGACACCGACGTCCAGCAACCGAAAGTCACCGCCACTTTATCCTGGGTCAACAACTGCCGGGCCTTCTCGGCAAACAACGGCCAGTTGGATGCCGGATCAACCACCACCGGCTCCAGTTTCTTGCCGAGCAAGCCGCCCTTGGCGTTGATCTCGTCAATGGCGAACAACGCCATGTCCTTCAGCGAAGTTTCGGAAATCGCCATCGTGCCGGACAGCGAATGCAGGATGCCGACCTTGATGGTGTCAGCGGCCTGCGCGAATGAGGACATCATCGCGCCGGCAGACAGGACACCGGCTGCAAACAGCTTAAACAGAGAACGATGTTTCATGTGTAGCCCCTCTATCCGTAAAGAAAACGCCCACAAATACGACGTCGGCGGCGGCGCCCCTGGAGGCAAACCGCGCACGGCGCTACCGGTTGCAGATCGCCGCGACGACCCGCTGGAGGGGAGATAGCAGGATGCGTGCCAGCAGCGGGCAAGGGTGAAAAATCCCTTGGCAATCAAGGCCGCCACGAAAAGAGGGGAGTTTTCCGGGTAATGCAGCCATGCCAACGCCTGAGCGCCCGGGCAACGCGCACAGGGCCATTCTGGTGCGCACCTGCGTACGCCGCACTTCCACGAGGCGACAATTCGGTGCACCGGGCAGCGCCGATGTTGCATCAGCGCAGCCTCAACACGACACCCTCATGATCGGACACCGAGCCCGTCACGCTGCACTTTTCCCTGGCGCGGATGCAGGTGTCGCCGCGCACAATTGCATAGCCGCGCACAGCCTTCACCAACGCCGGACTGACCAGCAGGTGGTCGAGTTCCTGCAATGAGCACTTGTAGCGATAGGTCCAGCGCTGCGCCGGCTTGAGGAAATTTCCGGCGACATCGACGAGGCCGCCCTGCGCCAGCAGAATGCGCAACGGTTCGGCGCGAATATCGGCCGCAGCCGATAATGCCGGCGCGTTGAAATCACCGAGTACCAGCAGGCGCGCGCCGGCTCCTGCCTGCGTCGCCGCCCAGCCCGCGAGTTCTTCCGCCTGAAATTTGCGCTTGGCGATCACCCGCTCGGCATCCTGTGGCCGATCAATGCCAAGTTGCGATTTCATGTGCACGACAACCGCCGTGAACCGACCCACTGCCGGCAGGATCGCGCCGGCATCGATGTCCACCACCAGCGGCAGCCGATCGTGCAACGGCTTGCCCGCGCGCGGCTCGCGCCGGAACAGCGAGCGGGTCGCCATGACGCGCAGTTGTGCATCAACCAGCAGGGCATTGCGGATCTCGCCATCGCCGGACACATCGCCGAGCACGAAACGCCAGTCGCGCCCCGTTTCGCGTTTCAAGGCCTGCGTGAGCGCAAAGGCCGCCGTGTCATCCTCGATTTCCTGCAAGCCGATCAGCATCGGTGCGCCCATGTCGCGGGCGATGTAACGGGCAATACGCTCAATCCGCGCGGCAAATTGTTGCGCCGTCAGCACCTGCGTCTCGCTGCGATCCTGCTCGGCATCGAACAGCCGGAAAACGTTGAGCGTGCCGACCGCGAGTTCGCCAGCCGGCGTTGGCGGCACCACAGTGCGCGCCCAGAACGCCGGATCGCGGACAAACGGGCAGGCTTCGCGGGCAGCAACCGGCATGCCGATGGTGAGCAATAAAAATACCGCAAGGGCCCATCGCACCGGCACCGCCATGACCCACCCTGTTCGGAAAAGTGCGCTTCCGGAAAGCGCCCTGCAAAAACAACAACGCCGGGCAAAACCCGGCGTTGTTGACGTACCCACACTATCACTCGATCGAGTACAGCACCTTCACCTTGCCGGCAACCACATCCTTGGTATCCACATAGCCGATGAAACCCGGTGACGATGCCACCGTTTTCAGCATTTCGGCCGCACTGGCCACGCCGCGCGGCGGCTGGCCCTTACCGGTAAAGATCATCCGCGACCAGTAACTGCGCAGTTGCTGCTCGTTCTTGCCGAGCACACGCTCGGCGAACTGGGCGCGTACCGCCGAGCCTTCAGCCTGATCGACCGGCGCTACTGCCGTGCCGTCGGGCAAGGCAGATGCACGACCGAGGAACAACTGCTTCACCGCCTCGACCGTCAGCGCATTGGTCGACACCGAAGGATGCACAATGACCGCAACGCCGGCACCGGCCAGCGGGGAAAAGCACAGCGTGGACAACGCGACGATTTTTGCGAGATTGATAAGCTTCATGCTGGCATCCCCGCTCAAAAGACTACGTCAAAAACAAGACGGTAGGCCATGACTGGCGTATCCGGCTTGCCGAACAACTGCTCGTCGAAGCTGCCCGCGAAACCGTTGGTATCCAAGGGCGTAAGCGCGCCCCACGTCTCGCCTGTATCGATCACCGCCGAGACATCAAATTTGACGCTGGCATTGGGCAGGTAGTCATAACGCAGGCCAAGGGTGACCGATTGCTGTTCTGAATCCAAAACCTTGTTGAGGAGATCGGCAGGGTACGGGATGTAAGTGCCCGGCAAATAGGGATTCGGGCCCAGGCACATCGCGCCGGTGCTTTGATCACAGAGCAACGGCAACATTGAATTGGTCCGAACCGACTTGTCCGTCACCCGCGACTCGGCAAACGTCAGCGAGGGCATCAGCTTGCCGAAGCGGTAGCCCACCGTGAGGGAGTCGCTGTCGTTGTTCGGGAACCAGCCTTCCACCTTCAAGGTGGTGTACTCGGCGCTTACCAGCAGGGAGCCGTTGTCGTACTGCACCCCCAAGCCGCCAAATGAGGCATCCGGATCATTCATGGGAGTCACGCCGAACGGCTCGAGCGCCAGCAGCTGCCCTCCTGGCGTTGAGCTGGCCCGCGTGGTTTGCAGATACCCGGCACGCAACAACCAGTCGCCATGGGTACTCATCACATTGATGCCGTTCATATCATCGAGATGCCCGCTGAGACCCGGTATATCCACGTTCGCATCCCCGAAAATGAACTGGAAATCATGCACCCAACTATCGGTAACGAACTTGTGGTTCCAGGAAAATCCCTCCATGTTGATCGGCAACACCGCGCTGTACGTCTCCACCGGCGGCCGGGCCCAAGGGTATGCATACCCAACGTCCAGATACTCCGAGAGCATGAAAAATGGCGTACGGACGCGGCCTACCCGCAACTCATCCTGCGACGTTGGCCGGTAACTGATGTAAGCGAGCGGCAAATAGGGTTGGAAATCATCGGCGCCCAGCGCAAGCAACTGCACCAGGGCGCTGGTCTTCTCGTTCACCGGCATACCAAACTGCAGGCCAATTCGGGACGAGTCGCGCCAGTTGACATTCGAACTGAGCGTACCGGCATCGTAGGTCACTGTTTCGTCATCAAGATAAGTGAGCCCGGCCGACATAAACCCGTTGATCTTGATCTGAGTGTCCTTGGCCGTTGACACCGGACCGCTTTCGTTTCCCGCCTCCAGTTGCGCAATACGCGCTTCAAGCGCCTGCACCTGATCCTCTGATACTTCCGCAAATGTCACTGCCGGCATGGCGATTGCCGAGAGCAGCAGCAGATACCGCAATGGTTGTTTTCTCATGGTTATGCCTCATTTGTTGTTTTTTTCTATCCCTGCGTGCAAACACACTTCCTACGCTTCAACACACTCCACCGTCCTCACCACCTGCACGGCCCCCGGTCAGAAGCCGCGCGCACCCAACAATACCGGAATCTCCCCGGCATCGCGAAATTTCAACACCCCCTGCAATTGCTCGCCGGCCCGCAAGGGCTGCGACAAACCACTCAGCATCAAATGCAGGCCGCCGGGCGCCAGGGTGACGCGACCATGCGCCGGCACCTGGACCTCGCTGCGGCGACGCATCGTCATGGTCTGGCCATCCGCCACCGTTTCATGGATCCCGGTGCTGCTCACACCAGCGATACGCGCCCCGATCAGGACGTCGTCCCTGGCGGAATCATTGTGGATGACCAGATAACCGGCACTGGTTTCCGAGGCCGCCGGCACCGCGCGTACCCAGGCATCGACAATCCGGATTGAGCCGCCCGCAACAGGGGCCGGCGCGGCCTGCTCCTCGGCCAGCAGGCGCTTCACCGCCTCGCTCAACGCCGCATCCGGATCCTTGCTGCCCACCAACAACCGCACGCGGCCATAGGTATCGAGGACATAAACAAAATTGCTGTGCTGGAAAACATAGCCACTGGCCGCTTCGCTGTCCTGCTTGAGGTAGATCACCCGGTAGCGCCGCGCAATCTCGCGCGTCTGCGCGTCGTCGCCGCGCAGGCCGATGAACGATGGATGAAAAAATGCCAGGTACTCGCGCAGGTATGCAAGCGTGTCACGCGCCGGATCGAAGGTCACGAACAAGGGCTGCACGCGGCGCATGTCCACACCCTGTTCTTCCAGCGCGCGCAGCACGTTGCCCAACCGGCTCAGCACCGCCGGGCACACATCCGGGCAATGGGTAAAACCGAAATTAAGCAGCACAACCTTGCCGCGCAGCCCGGTGAGCGATACGTCGACACCGGTGGTGGCAGGCAGGCTGAAATCGCCGCCGAGCCCGGCCACCACCGGCAGCGAATTGGCCGGTGGCGGCGGTGCGGCAGAGGCAACCGGCGCCGCTGCGGGCGGCGCCGTCATCCACAGACTCAGCGACACCAGCAGCGCCGCCATGAGAATCAGCAGCGCGACGAACAGGGTGTGGCGGCGGCGGGGCTGTTGTTGCGAAGAGCGTGCTGACATTGGATCCGCCCGGGGTATGCAAGGACACCACGATAACCTCCCCCCAGGGTGACGGTCACGCAGTGCCCAGGGCAGCCGGCGCAATTTTTTCTGTTGGTTGCTGCTGAATTTGTCGGTGGGCTGGCCGCATGCCCGGCCATATAATCGCCCCTCATATTGGCCTTCCCCGCCACACGCAAAACCCTGGAAACATCATGGCCCGCAAGCTGTTCATCGAGACCCACGGGTGCCAGATGAACGAATACGATTCAGCCCGCATGGCGGATCTGCTCCAGCCCGCCGACGGCCTCGAGATGACCGACAACCCGGCAGAAGCCGACGTGTTGCTGATGAACACCTGCTCGGTGCGCGAGAAGGCGCAGGAAAAAGTGTTCAGCGCGCTCGGCCGCTGGCAGGAACTCAAACAGAAAAAGCCGGATCTGGTGATCGGCGTCGGCGGCTGTGTCGCCTCGCAGGAAGGCGAAGCGATCCGCAAACGTGCGCCCTACGTTGATGTCGTGTTCGGCCCGCAGACACTGCACCGCCTGCCGGCCCTGATCGCCACCTCGAAGGTAAAAAAAATTCCGGTGCTCGACGTGTCGTTTCCGGCCATCGAGAAATTCGACAACCTGCCGGAACCGAGCGTCCAGGGTGCCACCGCGTTCGTCTCCATCATGGAAGGCTGCAACAAATTCTGCAGTTTCTGCGTGGTGCCGTACACGCGCGGCCCGGAAGTGAGCCGCCCACTCGCCGACATCCTCGCCGAAATCCGCCATCTTGCTGCGCTGGGCGTGCGGGAAGTGACGCTGCTCGGTCAGAACGTCAATGCCTGGCGCATGACGGATGCGCACGGCCACAGCGCCGATTTCGCCGAGTTGCTGCATCAGGTCCATGCGCTCGATGGCATCGGCCGCATCCGCTACACCACCAGCCATCCGCTTGAATTCACCCAGGCTCTTATTGAAGCGCACCGCGATTTGCCGAAACTGGTTGCCCAGTTGCACCTGCCGGTGCAGAGCGGTTCCGACCGCATTCTCGCCGCCATGAAGCGCAATCATGTCGTGGCGGATTACCTGGCCATCATCCGCAAACTGAAAATCGCCAAGCCGGGCATCGCACTGAGTTCGGATTTCATCGTCGGTTTTCCCGGCGAGACCGACGATGATTTCATCGCCACAATGAATCTGATCGCCGCAGTCGGCTTCGACATCAGTTACAGCTTCGTCTACAGCCCGCGTCCGGGCACGCCGGCAGCCGATCTCGACGACCCGATCGATGCCGACACGAAAAAACAGCGCCTCGCCATCCTCCAGGAACGCATCATCCAGCAGGCGCAGCAGATCAGCCGGCGCATGGTCGGCACCCGGCAGATCATTCTGGTCGAGGGTGTCTCGCGCAAAGACCCCGGCCAGTTGCGCGGCCGCACCGAGAACAACCGGGTGGTGAATTTCGCCAGCACCGACGATCTGCTGATCGGCCAGTTCGTCGAGTTGGTCATTACCGAGGCGATGCCCAACTCGCTGCGCGGCGCCGAACCCCGGCTGGTCTGACGGCCGGGCGTGGGCCGGGGGCCTTTGGCCGGGGCCCGGCCACCATTCCGGCGGCCCCGTCAAGCTGGCACCCCCGCCCCCCGCCCGCTAACATGACCGTCCGATGCACGACCGCCCCCGGCGGTACCCCGACCCTATTTGGACAGTAGCCCCCAGACCGCCAGCCTCACCCTCGAGCCCTACGACGCCCGCCGCCTGGCGGTTCTTTGTGGCCGTCTCGACGAGCACCTGCGCCAGATCGAACAGCGCCTCGGCGTCGATATCCGCAACCGTGGCAATGAATTCACGCTGTCCGGCGAGGCTGCTGCCGTGCGCACCGCCTCGAACCTGCTGGAGCGCCTGTACGACCAAGCCGCCGACGGCGAGCTCGGCCCCGACGACGTGCATCTGCAATTGCAGGAATCCAGCGTGCGCCGGCCGATCGCGGGCGAGGACCGCGTGGTGCTGCGTACCCGGCGCGGCTGGATCCGTCCGCGCGGCGAGAATCAGGTGAAGTATGTCGAGCGCATTCTCGATCACGACATCAGTTTCGGGATCGGCCCGGCCGGCACCGGCAAAACCTATCTGGCGGTAGCGGCCGCAGTCGATTCGCTGGAGCGCGACGAAGTGCGCCGCATTTTACTGGTGCGCCCGGCGGTGGAGGCCGGCGAGAAACTCGGCTTCCTGCCCGGCGATCTGTCCGAAAAAATCAACCCGTACCTGCGGCCGCTGTATGACGCGCTCTACGAGATGCTCGGCTTCGAGCGGGTCGCGAAACTGCTCGACCGGCAGGTAATCGAAGTCGCACCACTGGCCTACATGCGCGGCCGCACGCTCAACAACAGTTTCATCATTCTCGACGAATCGCAAAACACCACCCGCGAGCAGATGAAAATGTTGCTGACCCGCATCGGCTTCGGCTCGAAGGCGGTCATCACCGGCGATGTCACCCAGATCGATCTGCCCAAAGGCACCGATTCCGGCCTCATCCACGCCGCGCAGGTGCTTGCCGATGTGCAAGGTATCGCCTTCACGCATTTCGAATCGCGCGATGTGGTCCGCCATGTTCTCGTGCAGCGCATTGTCGAAGCCTACGAACGCCATGACGATGCGCACCCGAACCGCCGGTAAGCACCCGGCACCCGCGCTCGACCTGCAGCTGCGCAGCCGCGCCGCGCACGTGCCGTCGCGCCGAACATTCGCAGCGTGGATCGCCGCCGCGCTCGCCGGGCGGGTCAGCGGGGCGTCCGAACTGACGCTGCGCGTGGTCGGCCCGACGGAAATGCGCACGCTCAACCGCACATACCGCGGCAAGGACTACGCCACCAACGTGCTCTCGTTCCCGTTCTCAATGCCCAAAGATGTCGTGCTGCCGGTGCGTGTGCTCGGCGACATCGTGCTGTGCGCGCAAACCGTGGCGCGCGAGGCGAAGGCTCAAGGCAAAACGACCGATGCGCACTGGGCGCACCTGACCGTTCACGGCGTCCTGCACCTGCTCGGCCTGGACCATCACACCTTGCGCCATGCCGCCGTCATGGAAGGCGCGGAAATTGCCGTACTGGCAGCGCTCGGTTACCCCAACCCCTATCGCACGGAGGAACCGTAGGTCCGGCTACAGCCGGACAGCCTGCCCTGGGCAGGCCTACGAGAAACAGACCATGAGTGAAGAAACCAGATCCTGGCTCGACCGCCTCGCCGACTTCATCACCGGCGAACCCCGTGACCGCGACGACCTCGTCGATCTGGTGCGCGCCTGCCACAAACGCGGCCTGTTCGGCGCCGAAGCGCTCGGCATCATTGAGGGTGCGCTCACCATTGCCGATATGCCGGTGCGCGAAGCGATGATCCCCCGCGCGCAGATTATGTTCGTGAAAGCAGGCCAGAACCCGAAAGAGTTCCTGCCGCTGATCATCGAGTCGGCACACTCGCGCTTCCCGGTGATTGATGACGACGAGGACGACACCGTGCTCGGCATCCTGCTTGCCAAAGATCTGCTCGCAGCCTGCTTTGAAAACCGCCTCGAGCACTTCGAGATCAAGGATTTTCTGCGCCCACCGATGTTTGTGCCGGAAAGCCGGCGCCTCGATGCGCTGCTGCGCGACTTCCGCCAGAAGCGCAGCCATATGGCCGTGGTGATCAACGAATACGGTGGCATTGCCGGCCTCGTCACCATCGAGGACGTGCTTGAGCAGATCGTCGGCGAGATAGAAGATGAACACGACGTCGACGAAGACGAATACAACATCAAGGAACTCGGCAAGGATCCGCTTGGCAGGGACCAATGGGTGGTGAAGGCCCAGGTGCCGATTGAAGAATTCAACGGTTATTTTGGTTCGGCTTTTCCGGACGAGGATTCCGATACCATCGGCGGCGTGGTGATTGCCCGGTTCGGCCACCTGCCGGCGCGCGACGAGTCCGTGACCATTGACGACCTCACCTTCAAAGTACTCAACGCCGACAACCGCAGCGTGCGGCTGCTGCAAGTGACGCGCAGCGCGTGAACGGTGCAGCCCGGCTGAAAATCCTGATTGCTTGCCTCACTCCCGGCCCGGTGAGTCTGCTGGCCGCGCTGGCCGGCGCCGTCAACACCTTGGCTTTCGCGCCGTTTGGCTACTGGCCGCTCGCCATCATCTCGCCGCTTGCGCTCTATCTGCTGTTGCGCAACCTTGATGCAAAAACCGCTTTTGCGCGCGGCACCTGGTTCGGCTTCGGGTTTTGGCTTGCCGGTGTCAGCTGGGTATACGTGTCGATCCATGTCTATGGCTACACACCCATCGGCGTTGCCGTTTTTCTTACCCTGCTGTTCGCACTTTTCCTGGCGCTGATTTTTTTCGCCTGGTGGACGGCACTGTATGCATACCTCGCACGCGGCGTGCTCAGGCCGGCACTGTTCATCGCCTTGTGGGTGCTGGCCGAATGGGTGCGCAGTTGGCTGTTCACCGGCTTTCCGTGGCTATATCAGGGTTATGCCTTCATCGACACGCCACTCGCCGGCTGGGCGCCGACGGGCGGCGTGCTGCTGGTGAGCGCACTGGCGGTCGGTATTGCCGTGCTCGGCGTCGATGTCGTGCGCGGCACGCAGCGCGCGCGCATCATCGCCGTTTGCGCAATTCTCGCCATCGTGGCCGGCGGCTGGGCGCTCGCGCAGGCGCGCTGGACAACGCCGTTCGGCAAACCGCTAACCGTCAGCCTCGTGCAGGGCAATATTCCGCAGGACATGAAATGGCTGCTGGAAATGCAACAGCCGACCATCGACATTTACAACAATCTGACCGAACCGGAATGGGGCCGCGATCTCATTGTCTGGCCGGAAGCCGCCGTGCCGATGTATGTGCACGAAGCGTGGGAACTGCTCGACCAGTTGCAGCTGCGCGCGCAGGCCACGCACAGCACGCTCATCACCGGCATGCCCCATATTGAGCGGAACGACGGCGCGTACGTATTCCACAATTCCGTGCTGTCGCTCGGCGCAGCGCCAGCCATTTACCACAAGGTGAACCTGGTGCCGTTCGGCGAGTTTGTGCCGCTGGCGCCGTTTTTCCGCGCCATCGCGCCATTCTTCAACATGCCGCAGGTGCCGCTCGAAGGTTTTTCGCCGGGCGACGACGCGCAACCGCCGCTGCGCGCCGGTAACGCCCGGCTGGCGACGTTCCTGTGCTACGAGATCGTCTATGCCGATTACGTGCGCCGCCATGCTGCCAACGCCGACGTGCTGCTCACAGTCAGTAATGACGCTTGGTTCGGCGCCAGTCATATGCCGCACCAACACTTCGAAATTGCGCGGATGCGTGCTCTGGAAACCGGCCGCTATCTGGTACGCGGCACCAACACCGGCATCACCGGCATCATCGGCCCGCAAGGCAAGGTGGTGAGCGCGGCGCCGCAGTTCACCCGCACCGCGCTGCGCGGAGAGATCACGGCCATGCATGGCGCGACACCGTTCATGATCGTCGGCCAGTGGCCGGTGCTCGGTGCGGGGTTGGTCGTCGTACTGCGGGCCTGGCGGCGGCGCCGTCAGCCATAAAACCTCAGGCCTGCTGGTAGAACTCACCCCCGCACTGCGTGCAGGGCAGCAACGCACTGCTCTCGCGCGTCTCGTGTTCTGCCCCGCACACCAGGCAGCGGAACCGCGCCGCCAATACCCGCTCGCCGGCCATCAGGAACGGCCGCTCCGGGTCGATCCGCGCCATGAACGCCACCAGCCCCGGCGCTTCGTCATGCCCGGCGACATCGATCAGCTTGCGCCGCAAGGCTTCACCATCAAGCAGCAGCCAGTCGCCAACAGCACGCTGCACTTCAGACATTGCCTGACGCACACGCTGCAGGTCTGCCCTCGCGGTATCGCCCAGATAGGCGGACACCAGCGACAGCTCGTCCTTCAGCCAGTTGACCAGCCGCCCGTCTTCCCCGGTATTGCTGTCGTGCGTCATGAATTCCCCCGCTCAAGCCTGTGGCTACCGGCCGATCATAAGCAATCCACGCTACCGGCCGATACCGGCGCTCGGGTATCCTTGGCAACTTCCTGAAGCCTGTGTGAACCCTGTCCCAACTCATCGAGTTTTCCGGGAAAATGCCGGTCGATGCTCATTCTCTTGTCCGGCAAAATCTGCCCGGCAAAACCTGTCCAGCACAACGTAGCCAGCAAAATGGAAGACCAGTACCGTCCCGAGTTGATCGAACCTGCCACCCAGCGCCGGTGGGAGCAGGACAAGACCTTCGTGGTCCGCGAGGACACAGCGGCAACAGGTGAAAAGCAGGAAAAATTCTACTGCCTGGCGATGTTCCCGTATCCATCCGGGCGGCTGCACATGGGGCATGTGCGCAACTACACCATCAGCGACGTAATCGCGCGTTTTCAGCGCATGAACGGCAAAAACGTGCTGCAGCCGATGGGCTGGGATGCGTTCGGCCTGCCTGCCGAAAATGCGGCGATCAAAAACAATGTGCCGCCGGCAAAGTGGACCTACGAAAATATCGCCTATATGCGCGACCAGCTGAAGCGCCTGGGCTTCGGGTATGACTGGAGCCGCGAGATCGCCACCTGCCACCCGGATTATTACCGCTGGGAGCAGTGGTTTTTCACCCGGCTGATGCGCAAGGGCATCGTCTACAAGAAAAATTCCGTAGTGAACTGGGACCCGGTCGACCAGACCGTGCTCGCCAACGAGCAGGTGATCGACGGCCGCGGCTGGCGCTCCGGTGCGCCGGTGGAGCGCCGCGAAATTCCGCAGTGGTTTTTGAAAATCACCGATTACGCCGAAGAACTGCTCAACGATCTCGACAAACTCGACCAGTGGCCCGAACAGGTGCGCACCATGCAGCGCAACTGGATCGGCCGCTCCGAAGGCCTCGAGTTCTCGTTCGCGCTGAAGAATTCCACGGAGCGCCTCACTGTCTACACCACGCGCCCCGACACGCTGATGGGCGTGACCTATGTCGCCGTCGCCGCGCAGCACCCGTTGGCGAAACGTGCTGCGGCCGCCAACCATGAAGTCGCCGACTTCGTCGCCGAATGCGGCATGGGCAAGGTCGCCGAAGCCGACATGGCGACGATGGAGAAAAAAGGCGTGTTCTCCGGCGTGTTCGCCATCCACCCGGTGACCGGTGCCGAGGTGCCGGTGTGGATAGCCAACTTCGTGCTGATGGAATACGGCTCCGGCGCGGTGATGAGCGTGCCGGCGCATGACGAACGGGATCATGAATTCGCGAAGAAATATGGCCTGCCGATCAAACAGGTGATTGCCGCGAAAGACGGCTCTGTTCTTGCTATCGCGAAAACGGCTTATACCGAAAAGGGCGTGCTCATCGATTCCGGTGAGTTCACGGGCCTCACCTCGGAAGAAGCCTTCCGCCGCATCGCCGACGACTTCCGCGCGAAGGGCATCGGCGAAGTGCGGGTGAACTACCGCCTGCGCGACTGGGGCGTTTCGCGCCAGCGTTACTGGGGCTGCCCGATCCCGGTGATCAACTGCGCGCAATGCGGCGCCGTTGCGGTGCCGGAAAAAGATCTGCCGGTGGTGCTGCCGGAAAACGTCACCATCAGTGGCGACGGCTCGCCGCTGAAGAAGATGCCCGAGTGGTACAAAACCAAATGCCCGTCTTGTGGCGGCGATGCAGAGCGCGAAACCGATACCTTCGATACCTTTATGGAATCAAGCTGGTACTACGCGCGCTACGCCTGCCGTGACCTCACCACCGGCATGCTCGACGCGCGCGCGGATTATTGGGCGCCGGTCGACCAGTACATCGGCGGCATCGAACACGCAATTCTGCACCTGCTCTACGCGCGCTTCTTCCACAAGTTGATGCGCGACGAAGGCCTGGTCAATTCGGACGAACCCTTCAAGCGCCTGCTGACCCAGGGCATGGTGGTCGCCGGCACCTGGTACCGCGAAGACGCCAAAGGCGGCAAGCACTGGTTCAGCCCGCTTGAAGTCGATACCGAGCGCGATGAGCATGGCAAGGTGACCCGCGCCTGGCTCATTGCCGACGGTGCGCCGGTGATCTTCGGCGGCATCGAAAAGATGTCGAAGTCGAAGAACAACGGCGTCGATCCGCAGGGCATGATCGAGAAATACGGCGCCGACACCGTGCGCCTGTTCATGATGTTCGCCGCACCGCCGGAGGCCTCACTGGAATGGTCCGACGCCGGCGTCGAAGGTGCACAGCGCTTCCTCAAGCGGCTGTGGCGCATGGTGCACGAACACGTCGCCGCCGGCCCGGCAGCGGCACTTTCGATCGCCCTGCTGGGTGATGCGGCAAAAGACCTGCGCCGCAAGACGCACGAGACCATCGCCAAAACCAGCGACGATATCGCCCGCCGCTACACCTTCAATACTGCCATTGCCGCGGTGATGGAGCTGGCGAACGCAATCCAGAAGTTCCAGGTACAGTCCGCCACTGATACCGCACCGCAGAACAGGTCCGTGCTGCAGGAAGCACTTGAGGCGATGGTGCTGGCGCTGGCGCCAATCGTGCCGCACATCACGGATGCCTTGTGGAAGGCGCTTGGCCACCAGCAAGCGATTGTTGATGCGCGGTGGCCGCAGGCCGATGCGTCTGCCCTGCGGCGCGCAATGCTGGAAATTGTCCTGCAGGTAAACGGCAAGCTGCGCGGCAAACTCAGTGTTGCCGTAAACACACCAACAGACACGCTGGAAAAACTCGCCCTTGCCGATGACAACGTGCAAAAGTTCATGGCCGGCCAACCGATCAAAAAAGTGATCGTCGTACCGGGAAAACTCGTGAACGTGGTGGTCTGACAATGCGCCGCGCTCTCACCCTCGGATCAACCCTCGCCCTGATCACCGCGTTCTTGCTCGGCGGTTGCGGTTTCCATCTGCGCGGGAAAATCGAGATCGCCGACGAGATGCGCGTTGTGAATGTACGCGATATCAGTAAAGCCTCGGACAGCGCCTGGGAGGCTGACGGCCATGACGGCCTGCAGCGCACCACCGTCGCGGCCTTTACCGGCAGCGGCTTCGTCGTTACCGACGGCGCGCCCATCACCGTGGAACTGCTGAACGAAACCCTGCGCCGCAGCATCGCCAGCATCGCCGCCAATGCCAGCGCCGCCGAATACCAGATCGATTACGCGCTCGAGTTCCGCATCAGCGCGGCCGATGGCAGCGCGCTGGTGCCGGCCACCACCATCAAAATCGACCGCAGCTATCGCTATCACGAAGATGCGGCAATGGGTTCAGCCGAGGAAGAAGCGATGCTGTACCGCGATCTGCGCCGTGATGCTGTCGGGCAAATCATTCGCCAATACCGGCGCAGCCTCAATCATCGCGCGGCAATGCTGCCGGCCGCCACCGATGCGCCTGCGCCCTGAACAACTTGACGCCCAACTCGCCGGCAAACTGCTGCCGGCATGGCTCGTCTGCGGCGAAGAGCCGCTGCTCGCACTCGAAGCTGCCGACCGCATCCGTGCAGCGGCGCAGCGTGCCGGCTGCAGCGAGCGCGAAGTGTTCCATGTCGAGGGCAATTTCGACTGGAACCGGTTGCGCCAGGCCGCCGGCAGCATGTCGCTGTTCGGCGACCGCCGTCTAATTGAACTGCGTCTTGATCGCGTACCGTCGCCCGACGGCCAGCAGGCAATCACCGATTGGTGCACACGGGCCGGCGACGACACCGCGCTGCTGATCACGGCCGGCACCCTGGACAAGAAACAACTCTCGGCACCCTGGGTTGGCGCCATCGACCAGGCCGGTGCCGTCGTGCAGGTATGGCCCGTCGAACGCGCACAATTGTCACCGTGGCTCCGCAAGCGACTTGCCGCACAAGGGGTGGAGGCCGATCCGGCCGCGCTGGAATTACTCGCCGACCGCGTCGAAGGCAACCTGCTGGCCGCCCGGCAGGAAGTCGACCGCATTGCGCTGTTGTTCGGCAAGGGCAAACTTGACGCCGCCGCACTCGCCGCCGTCATCGCCGACAATGCGCGCTATGAGATGCAGGGTGTCGTCGATGCCGCGCTCGCTGGCGATGCGGTGCGCGCGCTGCGCATGCTCGCCGGATTGCGCGAAGAAGGCGAATCAACCGTGCCGCTGCTCTGGCTGGTGCAACGCGACGTGCGCTGGCTGCTGCTCGCCGCCGAACAGATTGCTGCAGGGCGCAACGAACAATCGGCACTGCAGGCGGCCGGCGTCTGGGGTAATCGCCAGCAAACACTGGCACCGGCCCTCAAACGCCTGCGCGTTCCTGCGCTGCGCGCCCTGCTCGCCGATTGTGCAAAAACCGAAAAAACCAACAAGGGGCAAGCGCCCGGCTCGGCATGGGACGCAATGACCACGCTGCTGCTGCGGATTGCCGGCAGAAAGGCCCTGCCGGGCACCGGCAGGGAGATCGTTTGAACGCAGCCAGTAACCAGACTCACTTTCTGTTCGCCAACCACCAACGCAATTGCCCGATACGATCCGCGCCGAAAAACATTTCCGCGCCGACGAACATCGTTGGCGCACCGAACGCGCCGCGACGCACCACCTCTTCACTGCTGTCCTTCAGTTTTTTCTTCACCGTCTCATCGCTGGCCCGCGCCACGGCGGCTGCACCGAACAGGCCGGCCAGCACTTCCGGCGAAGAGATATCCATGTCATCGAACCAGTAGGCGCGGAACAAGCGCAACGACGCATCCGGCAGCTCGGCTTCAGGTATGCCGCACAGCAAGCGCATGGGCAGCAGCGTATTGAGCGGAAAGCGCGACGGCATGCGAAACGCAATGCCCAACTGTTGACTGCAACGCAGCAGATCCCGGGCAAGGTATGGCCCGCGCGAAGGCACGGAAATTGGCGCCTGATTACCGCTGCCCTTGAACACGCCACCGAGCAGAATGGGGCGCCAGACCACCGGCAGGCCGGTATCAACGGCGAGTCCGTCCATCTGCATGGCCGCCAGGTAGCTGTACGGGCTGCCAACGTCGTAGAAAAACTCGATACGCTCACTCATGTCCTGGTCCTGTCGTTGCCTCACACCGGTATGGCGCACCAGCGACATTGCCAGTGGCCGCAGCGCACCGCAATATAGCCGCGCGTCATTGTTTAACCGCAACGCTTGAACGCAACCACGGAGTGCCACGCAATGGGCCTGTTCCGCAATTTCTTGCGCAAAGACAAGACCGATACGTCAAGCATCAGCTTCACCGCGCATTACACCGGTTACATCTGGTACCACAACGGCCTGTCAGCGCCGCCATTCCGTACCCGCCAGGGCGAGCTGTACTTCGCGCTGCTGTGGCCGTTCGAAGCCATCGGCCGGCAACTCGTCGGCGGCAACATCAAGGACTTCCTGCTGCAGCGCCATTTCCTCATCGACCATCTCATTGAAGAGGCGATCACCCGCGATGGCGTCACCCAGATACTGGAGATCGCCTGCGGGCTTTCGCCGCGCGGCTGGCGCTTCACGGAACGCTTCCCGCAGTTGAAATACGTCGAAGCCGATCTGCCCGACATGGCGCGCCGGAAAAAAGAGCTGCTGCGTGAAGCGAATGCGCTCTCGGAACGCCACAAAGTGGTGACCTGCAACATTCTCGTCGAGGGGCCGGAAAGCCTCGAAAATGTCATCGCACGCGAATTTGATACGACGAAACCGTTGCTGGTGGTCACCGAAGGGCTGGTAAATTATTTCAACCTTGAGACGATCAGCGACTTTTGGGGAAGATTGCACAGTGCGCTGGAAAAATTCCCGGCCGGCATTTATCTGATGGACAACTACCCTCTACTTAATCGCCATCCTTTCCGACTGCTGCTGAAAGTACTCGGCGATACGCTGGGTGCCGCCTCGCGCAGCAACGTCAGTTTTCATTTCAGCAGCGACGAAGAAATGGAGGCGCACTTCCATGCACTCGGTTTCCGGCAGGCCACCGCGCACAATCCACGCGACTACTATGGCCAGCTGGAAATACCGGAAACACGCGGCGACTCGTTTGTGCGGATACTCGCAGCGCGCAGCTGATCAGCTGCGCGTCATCAATGCCACGAACATCGCATCGGCATCGCGCTGCGGGCAGCCGTGGATGCCCTGCCGTACCAGCGTGAAGCCCGGGTGCGCAGCCAGAAAGCCCGCCACAACATCTTCGTTCTCCTCAACACGGATGCTGCACGTGCCATAAACCAGCCGGCCACCCGGCCGCACCACCTGCGCAGCAACCGATAACAGGCGCAGTTGCAGCGCCAATAGCGAGCGATCGCCCAGACTCGCGTAGCGGTAACGCGCATCCGGGTTGCGCCGCCAGGTGCCGCTCGCCGTACAGGGCGCATCGACGAGTACCGCATCGTAGCCGCCGCGCTTTTGTGTTTCGCGCGGCAACTCCGGGGGCACCTCGCCCTGCCAGGCAAACGTGCGCACGTTGTGGAAGCCGGCACGTTTCGCTCGCCGCGCCACTTCATCAAGCATTTTCACGCGAATGTCGGATGCGTGCACCGCGCCGCGGCCTTTCATCAGCGCCGCAAGCTGCAGCGTCTTGCCGCCACCGCCGGCACAGGCATCCCACACGGTTTCGCCCGGTTTCGGCGCCATTGCCTGGCCCACCTGCTGGCTGGCGAAATCCTGGATTTCGATATCGCCTTCCTGCCAGCACTTGAGGTCGTATATGCCGCGCGGCCCGATCACCGCCAGCGCATCGCCTTCGTAATCGACATCGTAATCAACCGACAACTCGTTGAGCACCTGCTCGCGCTTTTCCGGCCGGTTCAAGCGTAACCACATCGGCGGCCGCGAATCCTGCTGTGCCACGAACTCGCGCAGCGCGGCCTCGTCCCAGCCGCTGGCGATGGCGCGGGCACGCAACACCGGCTCCCAGGCCGGATCAATGCCATGCCAGGCGAGGAAATACGGCAATTCGTGTTCGGCACGCGCTGCAATTTCCGAAAACGCCAGCCCGAGTTTTTCGCCCAGCGAGTATTTGTCGATGCCGCGCAACGGCCACGCTTCGCGTCCGTAGCGCGCAATGACAATCGCCAGTGTGCGATCGAGCGGCAACTCACGCAACGCCGGCAAATCGGCGCAATCGTCCGGCAGCGCGCCGCGCGCAGCCAGCGTCAGCACGGCGCGGGCGAGGGATGCAAAACGGGTGACGGCAAACACCGCCTCGGAAAGGGCCTGCCGGTCACGGCGGCCCAGGCGCCGGTCTTCCTTCATGGCCTGGGCAAGAAAGCGGTCGAGTTGCCAGGGCGGATCGCCTGCCAGCCAGGCACGACACAGGTCAATCGCCTGGTCGGAATGGGCGTAGCAATGCTTCATGGGGGCGTGCTTCATGGCAGCCTGCTTCCTGACGGATCGCCCGACACAGTGAGGGCGCGCAGTCTAGCAGGATCGCGATCAATCAGTAGATGCGCCGCACCGCAAGCCGATCGGCTTCGCTGACCGGCTTGCGGATGAAGAAGGCCGGATTCTTCAGCAGCCCGGCAAATTCCTCGGCCCGAGCAATGTTGCCGTGCTTGAAAATGCAGCGCATCAACCCCTGCTCGTTGTAATCGAACACCAGCAGATCACGGGTGAACATCGGCGACTCCAGATGCAGCGTCAGATCCCGGGTATGTTCGGCAAGCGAATGTACCGGCGCCTGCAATTCCAGACAGCAGCCAAAAAAGCTGATGTCGACAATACGTACCGGTTGGTCGAAACGGAAGGTATCGCCGATTTTCGACTCGCTGGTGACATGCCCGATTGAATTGCATGGCACCAGGCGCAGATGCGCCCGGCGCTCAAGCGCGCCGATATCGTGTTTCGACAGCACCCGCACTCCGGCAACCTGATCCAGCGGCACGCTGCGTAAAAACGCCGAAAAAAGTTCCAGCGACTCATCACGCCTTTCCAGTTGCGGCAGGTGGTCCGCGCCCTCGATCAAAACAAATGTACCGTTCGGGCACTTGGCAGCAAAGGCACCGTTCTCGTGTGGCAACGTGAAACTGTCGTATTCGCCGGTAGTCACCAGCGTTTCGCACTTCGGGTAGCCGAGTATCCCTTCCACTTCCAGCAGGCGCGCCGCATTGATGCGATAGCGCGCCTGCTCGTTTTCGGAAAAATGGGCCATCTGCCGCTGGAACAAGCGGCGCGCGGTTGAAGTGATACCGGTTTCCTCCAGCTTGCCGTAGTTGACCAGATACAACACCACCGCCTGACCAAACTCCTGCATGCGTTGCGCGTCGAGTACGCGCACCGACTCTTCCAGCAGCATCCGCCACGCCTTGCGCGGCTTTGGAATGATGCCGGCAACAATCAGTTTTTCGGCAAGTTGCGGATGCTTGTAGGCAAAGGTACTGGCGATGACGGAACCGAGCGAAAGCCCCATCAACGACACCTTCGGCAACCCCATCTGCACGACAAACTCGTGCAGCAGGTCAGCGAGGTCTTCCATGCCCAGCTCGGGTGCAAGCTGATCGTTGTTGCCCAGCGAAGGCAGGTCTACCAGGATGACGGGGAAATCGACCTGGATACGCTCAACACAGAACTTGTACGAGTTGAAGTTCTGGAATGCGCCGCCCAGCACCACCAGCGGCACCTTGTGCGCGTTTTCCGGCAACGAGAACGCGATGTAATCAATCCGCCATTTACCGACATGATGCCGGCCGGGTTCCGCCTTGAGTGCCGTACGGTCATAGCACTGGTACATCATGCTCATATGCATATTCTTTGGCTGGCACCGAGAGAGACATCCTAGCCGATTGTTTTGCCTGCCCAATATTGCCGCACGCCGGGCGGACGCCATGAGCGGCCAACGGGCCGGCCCGCAGCCTGGTGGCGGCCATTGCCGGCCGCCACCAGGCGAATTAAATACTCTTTAAAATACAAGCAACTGGCCGCGCGCACTGGGCACTGCCGGCGGAACTCAGGCGGCACATCGCTGGCAAAACCGCCTTCGTCGCAACTTGGTTCGAGGTTTGTTGGTGCGATGTAACCGGCTGCCCGCACGGTCGGCGGAGTATCGCGGGCTATAATCGCTGCCTCGGCCTAATTCCCGGTTTTCGCACCCATGACAGTCCAGGACATCCGGTCCTACATGACCGCCCTTGGCATTGCCGCCCGCAGCGCCGCTCGCGAGACCGCCCGGGCACCAACGGCCGCAAAGAACGCGGCGCTGGCTGCCACTGCCGACGCCATCCGCGTGGCCCGCACCGAGATCCTCGCCGCCAACGCGAAGGACGTGGCGGCCGGTCGCGCCGCCGGGCTCGACGACGCCATGGTCGATCGCCTCAGGCTGACCGACGCCCGCAACGACGCCATGCTCGAAGGCCTCGCCCAGGTGGCGGGCCTGCCCGACCCGATCGGGGAGATCACCGGGCTGTGCTATCGGCCCAGCGGCATCCAGGTGGGCCGTATGCGCGTGCCGCTGGGCGTCGTCGGCATGATTTACGAATCGCGCCCGAACGTGACGATCGAGGCGGCCAGCCTGTGCCTCAAATCCGGCAACGCGACGATCCTGCGCGGCGGCTCCGAATCGATTCACAGCAACCGCGCACTCGCTGCCTGCATTCGCGCGGGCCTCGCGCAGGCCGGGCTGCCCGAAGCGGCAGTGCAGGTCGTCGATACCACCGACCGCGCCGCGGTCGGCATGCTGGTGGCGATGCCCGAGTATGTGGACGTGATCATCCCGCGCGGCGGCAAGAGCCTGATCGAACGCGTCAGCGCCGAAGCGAAAGTGCCGGTCATCAAGCACCTCGATGGCAATTGCCACGTCTACATTGATGCGCGCGCCGATCCCGACAAGGCCGAACGCATCGCCGTCAATGCCAAGTGCCACCGTTACGGCGTCTGCAACGCGATGGAAACGCTGCTGGTGCACGCCGACGTTGCCGCACTGATCCTGCCACGCCTGAAAATGCGCTACGACCAGGCGCAAGTGGCGCTGCGCGGTTGCGAACGCACCCGCGCCATTCTCGGTGCGCAGGTGCAAGCAGCCACGGAAGCAGACTGGACGACCGAGTACCTCGCGCCGATTCTTGCGGTAAAGGTCGTCGACTCCATCGACGCGGCAATCACGCACATCGGCCACTATGGCTCGCACCACACCGACAGCATTGTTACGGAGGATTACACCCTGGCGCGCCGCTTCCTCACCGAAGTGGACTCAAGCTCAGTGATGGTGAATGCGTCCACGCGTTTTGCCGATGGCTTCGAGTACGGCCTCGGCGCCGAGATCGGCATCTCTACCGACAAATTCCACGCGCGCGGACCGGTCGGCCTCGAAGGGCTCACCTGCCAGAAGTACATCGTGCTCGGCGACGGGCACGTCCGTTCGTGAAACAAATCGCCGCTGAAAAACAAGCAGCCGTGGGTGAATTGGCGGCACGCGGGCCGCACGTCGTGTTCGGCGGCAGCTTCAATCCCGTGCACGACGGTCATCTCGCCGTTGCGCGCGCGGTCCGCGCGCTCCTTGGCACAACCGTTCACTTCCTGCCCGCCGGCAACCCGGTACATCGCGACGACCCGCAGGCCTCCGGGCTGCACCGGCTGGCCATGCTGCAGATCGCCATCGCCCACGAACGCGGTTTCGCCATCGACACCCGTGAGTTAGCGCGCGACGGTCCGAGCTGGACCATCGATACAATCGAGGAGCTGCGCAGCGAATTGCCGGCCGGTACGCCCATCGTGCTGGTGCTGGGTATGGACTCGCTGCGCCAGTTCACCCACTGGCGGCGCTGGCAGGACATCCTCGCGCAGGCCCATCTCGTCGCCTGCACCCGCCCCGGCCAGGGCATGCCGACCGCACGCGAGCTCGGCGAGTTGGCCACACACCTTGCGGGCGACCCCGAGGCGCTGCGCAACAGCCCGGGCGGCCGCATACTGATCGAGGCGACGACCGCTGCTAACATGGCATCAACGGCCATCCGCGCCGCCTTCGCGGCCGGACAGCATCCTGCCGGCGTCAACGCTGCGGTACGCGACTACATCGAACACCACGCCCTTTACCGACCGCAGCCTTAACCACCTGAATCCCGCACACGGAGCGACACAACACGAATGAATGCCGATCAACTTGCCACCCTGGTGAAGACCGCCCTTGAGGACATCAAGGCGCAGAACATCGTGACACTGGACGTGGGCGGGATGACCAGCATTGCTGATCGGATCGTGATCGCCAGCGGCACTTCGTCCCGCCACGTGAAATCGATCGCCGACCGCGTCATCGAGCGCGTCAAAGAAGCCGGCGTGCGGCCGCTGGGCATCGAAGGCGATGCCCAGACCGACTGGGTGCTGGTCGATATCGGCGACGTTATCGTCCATGTGATGACGCCGGCCACACGGCAGTACTACGACCTCGAACGCCTGTGGTCGGTCGGCCCGCGGGCCGCTGCCGACCGCCTCGGCGGGGAACGGCACGGTAACGAATCGTGAAGGCTCTGCACGCATGAAACTGCGCCTCGTCGCCGTCGGCGAGCGCATGCCCGGTTGGGTCAACGCAGGATTCGCTGAGTATGCGAAGCGCCTGGCGGATGATATTCGTCTCGAACTGGTGGAAATTCCCGCCGGCAAACGCATGAAAACCAGCGATCTGGCGCGGGTGAAGGAAGCCGAGGGCGAACGCATGCTGGCCGTATTGCGCAGCGACGATCGCGTCGTGGCCCTCGACGTGTGCGGCAAGGCCCACAGCACCGCAAGCCTGGCCGGGGAATTGCGCCGCACGCTGCCGGAAGGGCGGGACATCGCCCTGCTGGTCGGCGGCCCCGACGGCCTCGCCGATTGCGCACTGGCGCGCGCGCAGGAACGCTGGTCGCTGTCGGCGCTGACCCTGCCACATCCGCTGGTACGTATCGTCGTCGCCGAGCAAATCTATCGCTGCTGGTCGCTGCTGCGCGGCCACCCCTACCACCGCTGATTTTCGCCCACCAAGACGGCGCCGACGCATGGCTCGCCCCACGCCCCAAAGCAAGGATAATCAGCGCGAAATACGCCTGCACGGTTCGCGCGTTGGTGTAATGAGTGTGATCGTGGGTGTCTTGCTGTGCGGCCTCGTTGCCCGCGCTTTCTATCTGCAGGTGCTGCGTTACGAACATTACTCAACAATCTCCGACGAGAACCGCATCCAGACCTCGCCCATCGCCCCCAACCGCGGCCTGATTCTCGACCGCAACGGCAAGGTGCTGGCAGAAAACCGCCCCAGCTTCTCACTGAACATCGTCAAGGAGCAGACGACCGACCTGCCGGCATTGATCAGCACCTTGCAGGCGCTGCTCAAACTGTCTCCCGAGGAAGTTAACAGCTTCCGCGAGCGCATTGCGCACGGCACGCGCCCGCTTGAAAGCCTGCCACTGCACAGCCGCCTCACCGACGAAGAACTCGCCATCGTTGCCGTCAATCGCCACCGCTTGCCCGGCGTGCGCATCGAAACCGAACTGGTGCGCTATTACCCTTGGGCCGAGACGCTGGCGCATGGCCTGGGTTATGTGAACCGCATCAACGAAGATGATCTCGACCTCCTCGATCCGGTCAACTACGACGGCACCAACTACGTCGGCCGCACCGGCGTCGAACGTCAGTACGAATCGGTGCTGCATGGCCGCGTCGGCTACCAGCAAGTGGAAACCAACGCCTATGGCCGCATCATGCGCGTCCTCGACCGCATCGAACCGCAACCGGGCAGCAACCTCGGCCTCTACCTCGATTTCGACACGCAGAAGGCGGCGTACGACGGCATAGCCGGCCGCCGTGGCGCCGTGATTGCGCTCGACCCGCTCACCGGCGGCATCCTCGCGTTCGTCTCAACGCCTGGCTTCGACCCGAACCTGTTCGTCACCGGCATTTCCGGCAGCGATTATCGTTACTATGCCGAGCACCCGGATCGTCCGCTTTACAACCGCGCAATCCAGGGCCAGTACCCGCCGGGTTCAACCGTGAAGCCAATGATGGCGCTGGCGGCGCTGCACTACGGCACCGTCACGCCGACGTTCACGATTTCCGACCCGGGTTTCTTCCGCCTGCCGGGCGATTCGCACCAGTACCGCGACTGGAAAAAAGGCGGGCACGGCACAGTCGACGTGTACAAGGCTGTGGTGCAATCCTGCGATACTTTCTTCTACACCGTCGGGTATCGCATGGGCATCGATAAAATGGCGGGCTTTCTGGGTGGCTTCGGGCTTGGCAGCCGCACCGGCATCGACGTGCCCAACGAGCTGCCCGGCGTGCTGCCTTCGCCGGAATGGAAACGAAAAGCGCTCAAGCAGCCGTGGTATGGCGGCGAAACCATCAGCGTCGTGATCGGTCAGGGCTACATGCTGATGACGCCGCTGCAGATGGCAGTGGCAACCGCCACCATTGCCAATCGCGGCTTCAGCGTTACGCCGACATTCGTGAAAAAAATCGACGCTGCCAGTTTGCCGCCACCACCGCGCCGGCGCACGATCGCGATCGAAAACCCGCAATGGTGGGATCTCGTGATCAACGCGATGTCCGATGTGGTCCGGCCCGGCGGCACGGCATCCATGATGGGCCGCGGCCTGCAATACACCATGGCCGGCAAGACCGGCACGGCGCAGGTGCGCGGCATTGCCCAGGGCGCGAAGTACAACGAGGCGGAAGTTGCCGAACGTCATCGCGACCATGCACTGTTCATCGCCTTCGCGCCGGTCGACAGCCCGCGCATCGCCATCGCGGTACTCGTCGAGAATGGCGCGCACGGCTCCACCGCCGCAGCCCCGATCGCCCGCGCAGTGGCCGACGCCTGGCTGCTCAAACAACCCGATTTTGTGCCCCTGGCCCCGGTTGGCAGCAAAGCCCCGCCTGCCGCCGCTGCCGATGAGTGACCCACGATGAGTACCTCACCATGAGCAGCCCCCGGCGATGAGCGACTTCCTGCGGCAGATGCCCGGCGGTTCCGGTGGCTCGGCCCGCTGGGCGCGGATTTTCCACATCGATCCGCCGCTGTTGACCATGCTGGGCCTGTTCTGCCTGCTCAGCCTGTTCGTGCTCTACAGCGCCAGTGGCCAGAACTTCGACACCGTGCTGCGCCAGGCGTTGCGCATGCTGCTCGCGTTCGGCGTGATGCTCGCGCTCGCCAACATCTCCCCGCGCACCCTGCGTTTCTGGGCGCCCTGGGTTTACCTTGTCGGCATCGCACTGCTGTTCACGGTGATGTTCTTCGGTGAAATTTCCAAAGGCGCACAGCGTTGGCTCGATGTGCCGGGCATCGGCCGCTTCCAGCCATCGGAGATCATGAAGCTGGCGCTGCCGCTGATGCTGGCGTGGTTCTTCCACGAGCGGCCGCTGCCGCCACGACTTACGCTGCTGGCCATGGCGCTGGTCATCATGCTGGTGCCGGTGCTGGTGATCGCCGAGCAGCCTGACCTTGGCACTGCCCTGCTGGTCGCTGTTGCGGGCCTGCTGGTGGTGTTCTTCGCGGGCATCGGCTGGCGCCTGATCATCGGCGCAATCGCCGCCTCCATACCAACCGCCTGGGTGCTGTTCGAATACGTCCTGCACGACTACCAACGGCAACGCGTGCTGACATTTCTCGACCCGGAAGCCGACAAACTCGGCGCCGGCTGGAACGTGATCCAGTCCACCGCTGCGATCGGCTCCGGCGGCTTCACCGGCAAGGGCTGGCTCAACGGCACCCAGTCGCATCTGGAATTTCTGCCGGAAAGCTCGACCGATTTTATTGTCGCAGTGCTGGGTGAAGAGTTCGGCACGCTCGGCATGATCCTGCTGATGGCCGCCTACATGGCGATCATCGGCCGTTGTCTGTGGCTGAGCCTGCAGGCCCAGGACACGTTCAGCCGCCTGCTGTCGGCTGCGCTGTCGGTGACATTCTTCGTCTATGTTTTTGTGAATGTCGGTATGGTGAGTGGCGTACTGCCAGTGGTGGGCGTGCCGCTGCCCCTGGTCAGTTACGGCGGTACCTCGATCGTGACGCTGATGGCCGGGTTCGGCATCATCATGTCCATCCACACTCACCGGAAAATGATGGGGCACGGCCGCTGATGACCGGGAAACGGAGAACTGTGCTGATGTCCCGGTTGCTCGCCACGCTGTGGCTGCTCGCCAGCATCGCTGCCGTGCAGGCCGCCGATGACTACCGCAACAATCCGGACATGCTCAAGCTGGTCGATGAGTTGGTAGCAAAAGACGGCATGGATCGTGCTGAGGTGCTGGCACTGCTGGCCGGTGCCCAGCGCAAACAAGCGATCCTCGACGCCATCGCCAAACCGGCAGAAAAAGCGCTCAGCTGGGCCCAATACCGGCCGCGCTTCATCGAGGAAAAACGCATTACCCAGGGGCTCCTGTTCTGGCGCGAGCACGCCGACACGCTCGCCCGCGCCAATGACATTTACGGCGTTCCGCCCGAAATCATTCTGGCCATCATCGGCGTCGAGACCCGTTTCGGCCGCAACAAGGGCAGCTGGCGCATCGTCGATGCCCTGGCGACGCTCGCTTTCGACAACCCGCCGCGCGCGCCGTTCTTTCGGCAACAACTGAAAGAATTCGTGCTGCTGGAAAAAAGCGCGCACATCAAGCTGGCTGACGCCACCGGCTCCTATGCAGGGGCGATGGGGTTTCCGCAGTTCATGCCGTCGAGTTACCGGAATTTCGCCATTGATTTCGACAATGACGGCGTGATTGATCTGATCAACAACCCGGTCGATGCAATCGGTAGTGTGGCGAACTACTTCAAGGCGCATGGCTGGCAAGCCGGCGCGCCGGTAGCAGCACGCGCCGCCGTGGTTGCCGGCACCGGCTACGATGCCGTGGTCAATCAGGGCCTCGACGCAAAAAACACCGTCGCCCAGATCCGCCAGGCGGGGCTCGCCGTCATCAGTTGCATCAACAACGTCGTCATCCCGATCGAATACTGCGCCGATCCGTCGCCGCAGGCGAAGGCAACCGCCTGGAAACTTGACGGTGTACACGGCACCGAATTCTGGATCGGCTTCAATAATTTCTACGTGATCACCCGCTACAACCGCAGCGAGAAATATTCGCTCGCTGTGCTGCAGCTGTCGCGCGAGCTGCGCAAGGCGCAGCAACTTGCGGCGGCACGGCAAGGAGGGTGAGGCCGCAATGCGTACCGGAACACCGCTTGCCGCCACAATACCGCCAACACGGCTGGCCATTTTGCTTGCCATGGGCCTCGCCGGCTGCCAGTCATTGCCGCCGACTGCCACACCGGCCCCGCCCGAGCCGTACCGCAACGTCTATACGCAGGACAAAGACAGCGCGCCGGCGATTCGCCGCGACATCGACTACCACAGCATCCCCGACGCCGAGCCGCGCGCCGAACCGCGCGGCAAATACGGCAACAAGTCGCCTTACACCGTGCTCGGCAAACGCTACGAAGTGCTGGCCGATGCGCGTGGCTTCCGCGAGACCGGCGGTGCTTCCTGGTACGGCGAAAAATTCCAGGGTTTCCGCACCTCAAGCCTGGAACCGTACGATATGTACGCCATGACAGCCGCGCACAAAACATTGCCGATTCCATCGTACGTGCGCGTCACCAACCTCGCGAACAAACGCAGCGTCGTCGTGCGGATCAATGATCGCGGGCCCTTCCACGCCGACCGCATCATCGACCTGTCTTGGGCGGCGGCGCAAAAGCTCGGCTACGCGAATGTCGGCACGGCACGCGTCCTGGTTGAGGCGATCACCCCGGCCGCGGCCGCGTCCGCTCCCGTTACCCAACCGGTGCCGGCGGGTTTTTACGTCCAGATCGGCGCCTTCGCCAAACCCGAGGCGGCCCGGCGGCTGGCGGAAACGGCGCGTGTTGTCATGGGCGATCGCGTCGCCATTGTTGCCGGCGACGATGACCTGCATCGGGTGCGCGTCGGGCCTTACGAAGACAGACCGAACGCCGAGCGAACGCGCGACATGCTGTATTCGGCTGGCGTCGGCGCGCCGACGCTGGTCGTCGTACCCTGACTGTCGCGTGCTAGAATCCGCGCACTTTGCAAGACGCGCGACAGAACCTGTCGTGCCACCCCGGAAACCATCCCGTACTGTTCGGAACTCAAGCGCAATGAAGCGATTTTTCCCTCGTTCTGTCGTCCTGTGTTTGGTCACTGCCGCCAGCCTCGCGTTCGCCGGCGCCGCGCAAGCCGCCATGCCCATGCCGCAACCGCCGCTTATTGAGGCAACGGCCTGGTATCTGATCGACGCGCGTACCGGCACCGTCCTCACCCAGCAAGGTGCCGACAATCGCGTGCCGCCGGCCAGCCTGACCAAGATGATGACAACCTTTGTTGCCGACAACGCCCTGAGCGAAGGCCGCATCCACCCGGGCGACATGGTGCAGATCAGTGCCAAGGCCTGGAAACAGCAAGGCTCGCGAATGTTTGTGCAAGTCGGCACGCAGGTGTCGGTGGAGGATCTGTTCCGCGGCATCGTCATCCAGTCCGGCAACGACGCCTCAGTTGCGCTGGCCGAGCATATTGCCGGCAGCGAAGAACAGTTCACCGGGCTCATGAACCAGTACGCGCAGAAAATCGGCATGACCAACAGTCACTTCATGAATGCCACCGGCTTGCCGGATCCGAACCACTACTCTACCGCTCACGATCTGGCGACGCTCGCCCGCGCCATCATTTACCAGTTTCCGGAAAACTACCGCTTCTATTCGGAAAAGGAATTCAGCTACAACGGCATCACTCAGCCGAATCGCAATCTGCTGCTGTTCCGTGACCCCACTGTCGATGGCCTGAAAACCGGGCACACCGACGAAGCCGGTTTTTGTCTCGTTGCTTCTGCAAAGCGTGGCGACACCCGCCTGGTGTCGGTGATGATGGGTACCAAAAGCGAGAACGCGCGTGCCGACGAAAGTGCGAAGCTGCTCAACTGGGGCTTCAATTCCTTTGAGACCTACAGCCCGTACCCGGCCGGCACTACGCTGGGCGAAGCGGTTGTCTGGATGGGTCAGGCCGACAAGGTCCAGCTCGGTGTGCTTGAAGATATTGTGCTGACCATCCCGCGGGGTGCACACGCCAACCTCAAGGCCTCAATCACAGTGCAATCGAACATCCGCGCGCCACTGAAAAAAGGCGATCGCCTCGGCAGCCTGGTGATCCGCAGCGGCGACGAAATCATCATCGAAAAACCGCTCCTCGCCATGAGCAACATCGAGGAAGGCAATATCTTCAGGCGCTGCTGGCACTGGCTGCAGCTGATGTTCTCCGGCTTGTTTGGCTGAGTCTGCGCCAGCCACGCACCGGGCGCAGGCAAGTGAGCTCCAATGAACAACCCCATCGACGAAAGCGGCAACGGCAGCAGCATCAATGAAGCGCTGTGGGATTTTCCGCACCACATGACGCTGAAAGTATTCGGCGATGCCGACAACCCCACCCACGACCTGACACTTGCCGATCGGGTCTGCGCGATTCTCGCGCGGCACCTCAAGGATTTTGCACCGCAAAACCTCTCGTTGCGCCCCTCCTCGGGCGGCCGCTATGCCGCCTTGTCGGTCGATATCTGTGTCCACAATCGCGCGCAGGTCGAAGGCATCTACCGCGATCTCAAGGCGGACCCGCGTGTCCGCATGGCACTGTGACAGCATGATTTTTCCCTTCCGGCTTTATATCCGGCGGTGCTGACACCATGAACGCCGCCGGCAGCAATCTGGTGGTCCGCCATCTCGGGCAAGTCGATTACGCCGCAACCTGGCAGGCCATGCAGGATTTCACTGCGCGCCGCGATGCCACCACCGCCGACGAACTGTGGCTGCTCGAACACCCGCCGGTATTCACCCAGGGCCAGGCCGGCCGCGCCGAGCATCTGCGCGTGCCCGGCGACATTCCCGTCATCCAGAGTGATCGTGGCGGCCAGGTGACCTACCACGGCCCCGGCCAACTGGTGGGCTATGTACTGCTCGATCTGCGCCGGCTCGGCATCGGGCCGCGCGTGCTGGTCGAGCGGATTGAGCAGGCCCTGGTCGCCACCCTCGGCGACTTCGGCATCAGCGCCTACCCGCGCAGCGACGCCCACGGGGTCTATGTGCGCGCCAGCAACGGCAGCGAGCGCAAGATTGCCGCGCTCGGCCTGCGTGTCCGCCGGGGCTGCAGTTACCACGGTCTGGCACTGAACGTGGCCATGGATCTCGAACCCTTCACCCGCATCAACCCCTGCGGCCACGCCGGCATGGCGGTGACCCAGGTGAGCGATGCACTGCGCGATGCACCGCCTGATGCAGCCACCGTCCCGGCCAGCCTGCCAGCAGTCGCAGCCCGCCTCGAGCACCACCTGCGCTACACTTTCGGCACCTGATTCACCCTTGGGCTGCCACCTCCGCCGGCCCCATCAGCAGCCCGCAGTACCGCCTTATGACCGATAACCCGATCAACTCCCCTGCCGGGCGCCCGGCCCACACCGACCACCGCCTCGAAACCGGCGTCAAACAGCGCGGCGCGGAAAAAATGGCGCGCATTCCGGTGCGGATCGAGCCCACCGAAACGCTGGTGCGCAAACCGGACTGGATCCGCGTGCGGCTACCGGCCGGCGGCGAAATCGAACGCATCAAAAATCTTTTGCGGCAGCAGCAACTGCACACCGTCTGCGAGGAAGCAGCCTGCCCGAACCTGCCGGAGTGTTTCGGCGCCGGCACGGCGACGTTCATGATCATGGGTGACATCTGCACGCGGCGCTGCCCGTTTTGCGATGTGGCACACGGCCGACCGAAACCGCTCGACGCCGACGAGCCGCAACATCTGGCCGCCGCAGTGAGCGCACTCAAACTCAAGTACGTCGTTGTCACCAGCGTCGACCGTGATGATCTGAAAGACGGCGGCGCCCGGCATTTCGTCGACTGCATCCGCGCCGTCCGCGCTGCCAATCCGCAGACGAAAATCGAGGTGCTGGTGCCGGATTTCCGCGGCCGCATGGACGTGGCGCTGGCAATCATGCGCGAGTGCCCACCGGACGTTTTCAACCATAACCTCGAAAACGTGCCGCGTTTGTATCGCGAAGTTCGCCCGGGTTCCGATTACGCCTGGTCACTCATGCTGCTCAAGCGCTTCAAGGAGAACTGCCCGCAGGTGCCCACCAAAAGCGGCATCATGGTCGGCCTGGGCGAGACCGACGAGGAAATCCTGGCAGTCATGCGCGACCTGCGCGCCCACGATGTCGATGGCATTACCATCGGCCAGTATCTGCAGCCGTCGAAACACCATGCGCCGGTACGGCGTTTTGTCGATCCGGCGCAGTTCGATGTTTTCGCGAAATACGCCGGGAAAATCGGTTTCACCCAGATCGCCGCCGGGCCCATGGTGCGTTCGTCCTACCATGCCGACCTGCAGCACCAGGGCATCAACGTGGGCCAGCGCAACCCCGGCATGGCGAACATTCCATAACCGCGCCAGCGCGGCCGGAAATACTCACGCCTGCCAGGTGAAATCCATGTCCTTGAGCAGCAGCGCAATGCGCTCCAGGCGCGCCAGCGGATCGGTCATCGCCAGCAAACCCTGCTGCTCCTCAAGCCCGACCGGCAGCAGCTCGGCTAACCGGTAGCCCAATTCAATCGGACTGCTGTAATCGATATCCGGCGGCGCGATGCGCCGGCTCATGCCCGGCTGGTTCACCACCGCGCGCAGAAAACCCGCCAGCGATTCGTGTTGCGGCGGCAGCACACGATCCTCGCCGTCGGGCAGGATCTCAACCGTGGCGCGCAGCAAACGGCTCGACTCGGCGCGCTGCTCGCGGATGCGAAAGCGTTCGCCGCCCAGGCAGGCGATCAGCAGCATGCCGTCCTTCGACTTGTCGAAGTCGACGATCACCGCGAGGGTCCCGACATCGACTGTCTCGGCAGGCGCGCCCACTTCGTTGCCGTCACGAATCAGCACAACGCCGAACGGCGTCTGCTGCTGCATGCACAGGGCCACCATCTCCAGATAGCGCGGCTCGAAAATACGCAGCGGCAGAAAGCTGCCCGGAAACAGCACCGTATTGAGCGGAAACAACGGGATATCGAGTACTTGCCCTGCATTCATTGCAGCACACCCGGCGCCAGTTCTGGCATCAGTGTTCACCCCAGCGCGGCAGCAGCGCCTGATCGACACCGAGGTGATCGAGGATACGCGCGACGACAAAGTCGATCAGGTCGTTGACGGTCTGGGGGCGGTTGTAGAAACCCGGGCTCGCCGGAATGATGGTCGCGCCCATGCGCGTCAGCAGCAGCATATTGGCCAGATGCACTTCGTGGTATGGCGCCTCGCGCGGCACGAGAATCAACTGCCGGCGCTCCTTGAGCGCCACATCGGCAGCGCGCTCGATGAGGTTGTTGCAGGCGCCGGTGGCCAGCGCCGACAGCGTGCCGGTACTGCACGGACACACCACCATGCGCACCGGCGCACTCGAACCGGACGCCACCGGCGCCGTCCACTGGTCCTCGCCGAATACCGAAAGCTGCTCCGGCTGCGCGCCATACAACTGCGTGAAAAATTCCGCCGTCGCATGCGTTTGTGGCGGCAGCTTGAGATCGGTTTCGGTGCCGACGACCACCCGCGCTGCCTTTGAAATCATCAGGTACACACGGCAATCAGCCTTGAGCAGACATTCCAGCAGCCGCAGGCCGTATTGCACTCCGGACGCACCGGTAATCGCCAGCGTCACCGCAGTCACAGACTCTCCTTGACGCGCAGCGCAGCGAGCAATTTCTGGTGGATGCCACCGAATCCGCCGTTGCTCATGATCACGATCGAATCCCCGGGCCTCGCTGCCGCCGCCAGCGTACCGACGAGGTCGTCGATATCGGTCACCACCTGCGCGGGCGCCGCGCTCGCCGCAATCACATCGTCGAGCGCCCAGTTGAGGCCCGCTGGCTGATACCAGAACACGGCGTCGGCAGCGGCGGTGGCCGGCGCCAACTGATCGCGATGCAGACCCATGCGCATGGTGTTCGAACGCGGCTCGATGGCCAGCAGGATGCGGCCGGCGCCAACACGCTTGCGCATGCCCGCAAGCGTCATCGCGATCGCGGTAGGGTGGTGGGCGAAATCGTCGTAGACACACACGCCACCGACCTCGCCCAGCAAATCAAGGCGGCGCTTCACGCCCTCGAAACAGCACAGCGCCGCCGCCGCTACCACCGGCGTGACGCCGACATGCGCGGCCGCCGCAATCGCAGCAAGCCCGTTGCGCACGTTGTGTTCGCCAAGCTGGGCCCATCGCACCTCACCTACCTGCTTGCCGGCGTGCAGTACGCGAAAAGCACTGCCGTCGGCAACGAGCAACTGCGCAGCCCAGTCGCCGGTTTCGGCACCGACACCCGTAGTTTCCACCGGCGTCCAGCAACCTTTTTTCAGCGTATCGACAATGTTGGCATCACTCACCGGATGGATGATGCGGCCATTGCCAGGAATGGTCCGCACCAGGTGGTGAAACTGCTTCTTGATGGCGTCGAGGTTCTCGAAAATATCGCCGTGGTCGAATTCGAGATTATTGAGAATGGCGGTCTTCGGCCGATAGTGTACAAATTTGGAACGCTTGTCGAAAAAAGCGCTGTCGTATTCGTCGGCCTCGACGACAAAAAACTGCCCGCCGCCCAAGCGCGCCGAGACACCGAAATTTTTCGGCACGCCGCCGATCAGAAACCCCGGCGCAAGGCCCGCATGCTCAAGAATCCACGCCACCATGCTGCTGGTCGTCGTTTTGCCGTGCGTGCCGGCGACCCCGATCACCCACTTGCCGGCGAGCACATGCTGCGCCAGCCACTCGGGGCCGGACACATAGGGAATCTGCTCATTGAGTACATGCTCGACCGCAGCGTTGCCGCGCGACAGCGCATTGCCAATCACCACCAGATCCGGGCACCGGGCGAACTGCGCCGCGTCGTAACCCTCGGTCAGCGTGATGCCGGCCTGGCTCAGCTGCGTACTCATCGGCGGGTAGACGTTCTGGTCGCTGCCGGTGACTACCTGCCCGGACTCGCGGGCAAGAATCGCCAGGCCGCCCATGAAAGTGCCGCAGATACCGAGAATATGGGTGTGCATGCCACGATTTCCGTGAAGACAAAAGGTCCGTGCAGGCAGCAGGCCCGTAAAGATCGGGCCGCAACGCCGGCCGGCCGCACGCGCGAGTATATAAGGCCGAAGCAGTTTACACGCCTGCCCGCACCGGCTGAAATTCCCCCCCAGCCCAGCCATCCGGTATCATCGCCGCGCTCTTGGCCTTCGCTCCTGCCCGCAGCTGCCGGGCCTGTCTGCACGGTACCGATCATGGCGAAAACAACTTTGCTGAAGAAGAACGCGTTCTATGCCCAGTCCGGCGGCGTCACCGCCGTCATCAATGCAACCGCCTGCGGGGTGATCGAGACTGCCCGCTTGCACAAAGACCGGATCGGCAAGGTATATGCCGGCCGCAACGGCATCATCGGCGCACTCACCGAGGATCTGATCGACACCGGCAAGGACAGCGCGCAGGCAATCGCCGCCTTGCGCCACACGCCGGCCGGCGCATTCGGCTCCTGCCGCTACAAGCTCAAATCGCTGGCGCAAAACCGTGCCGAGTACGAACGCCTGATCGCAGTTTTCAAGGCCCACAACATCGGCTACTTTTTTTACAACGGTGGCGGCGATTCCGCCGATACCTGCCTGAAAGTTTCGCAATTGAGCGAAACCATGGGCTACCCGATCCAGGCTATCCATGTGCCGAAAACGGTCGATAACGACCTGCCGCTCACCGACTGCTGCCCGGGTTTCGGTTCGGTGGCGAAATTCAGCGCCATTTCCGTGCGCGAAGCCGCGCTCGACGTGAAATCCATGGCGAAAACCAGCACCCGGGTTTTCATCATGGAAGCGATGGGCCGCCACGCCGGCTGGATCGCCGCCGCAGCGGGGCTTGCCGGCAACGGCAATGACGAACCGCCGCATATCATCCTGTTCCCGGAAATTCCGTTCGCCCAGGCTGCGTTCCTGCAGCGGGTCGATGAAACGGTGAAACGCGTGGGCTACTGCGTGATCGTCGTCTCCGAGGGCGCGAAATATGCCGATGGCCGTTTCCTCGCCGAGGCCGGCACGGTGGATGCCTTTGGCCACACCCAGCTCGGCGGTGTCGCGCCGGCACTGGCTGCACTGGTGAAGAACAACCTCAACCTGAAATACCACTGGGCAGTACCGGATTATTTACAGCGTTCCGCACGACACATCGCCTCAAAAACGGATGTCGAACAGGCCTATGCAGTCGGCAAGGCGGCGGTGGAACTCGCCCTCAGAGGCCGCAATTCCGTGATGGTGACCATCGTTCGCAAGAGCGACAAACCCTACCGCTGGGCGATCGGCGAAGCCCCGCTGGCAAACGTGGCCAACGTCGAGAAAAAGATGCCGCGCGACTTCATCACCAAAGATGGCTTCGGCATTACCGACAAAGCCCGCCGTTATCTGGCCCCGCTGATCAAGGGCGAAGACTACCCGCCGTACAAGGACGGCCTGCCGCAGTATGTGACCCTGAAGAACGTGGCGGTGCCGAAAAAGCTCGACGCGTTTGCATTGCAGAAATAACAGGCCGCTATCCCGGGGGCACCCGGACGGGATGCCGTCCGGGTGCCAGATCGTCGGGTTACACTGCTGTCCGCACCCACGGACGACTTGCAGGCTCGCCATGAAAAGCATCGCGCTGACCACCTACCCGCCGGAATCCCTCGACACGCTGCTCTCGGGTATCCCGTTCTACAAGGATCTGATACTCGACAACAGCGAGCAGACCGACGCGCTGATTCGCTTCTCACGGGTGTTCGAGCCGGCGCCGGGCGAAGTGGTGCTGCGCAAGGGCGATCGCGCCGACACGTTCTATTTCCTGCTCAAGGGCCAGCTGGTCGTGTACCCGGATGGCGACAGCGCGCGCCCGCCCGTGAACTACCTGTCCGCCGGCCAGGTGTTCGGCGCGCTGTCACTGCTGTGCGGCAGCCCGCGCACCGCCACCATCGTCGCCGATCCGAAAGTCTCGAAAGTGATGCTGTTCGGTACCGACTTTGCGCCCTTTGGCGATCTGCTGAATTTCACCCGCATCAAACTTGCCACCAAACTCGGGCTGTGGCGCATGGTCGCGCACAACACGCGCTGGAAACTCGAGGTATACCGCATGGAGTACCCGAAACATCCGCTGGCACAGGAGCTGCGCCAGGTGGAAATTTTCCGTGGCGAAAAAAATTCTGTCGATGAACTGCAAAGCCTTGATCGCCAGATCTGGCAGCTCACCGACATCCTGCTGCAATGGAACGAAGTGCTTGGCGCTGCCGAACAGGGCGGCGACGCTGAAATGCTCTGATCCGTCATCCAAGAAGAGAGGTTCGCCATGCAAGTCTTACGCCTGTTGTTCGTCGTCCTGCTGCTGCCGACCCTGGCGCTTGCCGCCCCAACCGACATCAACCCTGATGCCTTAAAGGCCCGCCAGGCAAAGGGTGAGGCCACCCTGCTGGTCGATGTGCGCTCGGCCGAAGAATTCGCGGCCGGCCACATCCCGGGGGCCATCAACATCCCGCACGACCAGATCGCCGCGCGCGCGCCCGAACTGGCCACGCACAAAAGCGACGGCACGCTGATCCTCTATTGCCGCAGCGGCCGGCGCTCCGCACTGGCCATCGAGTCCCTGGAAGCGCAGGGCTTTACCGGCCTGATGCATCTCGTCGGCGACATGCAAGGCTGGCAGGCGGCCGGCGAGCCGGTCGCGCAGTGACGCACCCCGCCCGCCACGCCTGTATAATCCGCGCGCTTCACCGGAGGCCGCCCGGCTCCCGGTACCGTTGCAGGCACCGTTTCATTCAGGCACATCCATAGCCACCATCCCCCGTACAGACTAAAGAGCGCTTCCATGGATTTCGACAAAGTCCCGCCCGGCAAGAACCCGCCCGATGACATCTATGTGGTGATCGAGATTCCAGCCAACTCAGCCCCGGTCAAATACGAGATCGACAAGGGCAGCCACGCCGTCTTCGTCGATCGCTTTATGGCAACGGCGATGTTTTATCCGGCCAACTACGGCTTCATTCCGCAAACCCTCGGCGAAGACGGCGACCCGCTCGACGTGCTGGTGGTCACCCCGCATCCGGTCGTGCCGGGTTCCGTGGTGCGCTGCCGCCCGGTCGGCGTCCTGCACATGAGCGACGAAGCCGGCAACGACGCAAAACTGGTGGCCGTGCCGCACGACAAACTGTCGGTGCTGTACCGCAACGTGAAGGAAGTGGAAGATCTGCCGCAACTGCTGAAGCAGCAGATCCAGCATTTCTTCGAGCACTATAAGGATCTTGAGCCGGGCAAGTGGGTCAAGGTTGAGCGCTGGGGCAGTGCCGCCGAGGCGCGTATCGAGATCGAGAAAGCCGTGAAGGCCTACGTGAAAGAATAAGCACGCAGCAATCGGGAACGTAGAAAAGCCGGCGTAAGCCGGCTTTTTGTTGCTCTCCGCAATCTTTGTCTGTGGCTCGGCTCACTGCGCTGCAAGTTGCCCACGCAACTGCATGAGCGTAGCGCGCGCACGCGCAATATAACTGGCCATGACCAGCGAATGATTGGCCAGCAGCCCGTATTCGCTGCCGTTGAGGATCACCGGGCTGTTCACCGGCTGTTGTGTACCATCGAGCGCGATAATTGCCTGCGCCAGAAAATTCTGTGCCGCGGTGTTGTTTCCCACCGCGTTTGCCACTGAATTTTCTGCTGGGTGTGCGACAAGAACCGGGGCAAAGTCCACTTGCGTGGCCAGCAATTGCGCACGCAACGCCCAGCAATAGCCACGCGCCTCATAAAAACCATTGTCGATGTCCGACCAGGCAATGTGCGCCGCTGCACCAGGCGCTGCGGCGCTGGCAAGGCGCTGGCCGTATGCCGTCAGGCGCGCATCGACATCCTCAAGCCAGCGCGCAAGATTGTCGCGGCGCGCATAAAAATGCGCGCCGGCTCCCTCAGGCTCCGCCAGGCGGGCAGCATAACTATCGAGCGCGGCGATGCCGTCGCGATACTCACCCTCGGTCGACGGGAGCAGCCAGCTTGTGCTGTCGAACATGAAGCGCGACTCGGCACGTACCAGATCCGGGTCCTCAATCGACTGCGACGGCGAAAGACTGAAGTCGCGACGCATCACCCGCAGCATGTCGCGCACATGCGCCAGGATGCCGGCCTCGAACGCTGGCATGTTGTCGAGCAGCACGCCAGGCGGCAAGGCGTCGTTGGAGATATAGCCGCCGGGTTTGTCGAGCAGCGTGCGGGCAATGGCAAGCAGCGTCGCTGTTGAGACAACCCCGGCCCCGGCCGCCAGCGCCTGCCCTGAGGGCGGCGCGGCGGCAACCGACGAGGGCGGATTGATGGCGGCCGGCTCCCGGCTCCAGTACCAGCCAAGCACCAGCGATGCGGCCGCCAGCACAAGCAGCGCACGCGGCAACCAGTGCCAGCCACGCCGACCGCGTTCAGCGGAATCGAGCAGGAAAGTTTCCAGGCGGCTTTCACCGGGCTGTTCCATGATGCATACCCGCCGGCACTTAATTGCCGCGACAATCGCGGCAATGATCAAGGCTGACTATAGCTGCAACCGCGCCCGCCGCGTAGTCAGCGCGGTTGCGGGTGTCGCCAGGCTATCTGCGGCAATCGCCGGTTCCTGGCGCGTATCGCGACGCATATACTGGCCTGCGCGCCAGAACTGAAGCCAATCATTTCCTTGAAATCTCACCAATGAAAATTCACTGGCAGGCCCTGCGCGGCCACCCCGAAGCACCGCTGCTGGCGCTTGATCTGATCATGCTGGTGCTGATCAGCATCAACTTGCTCTGGCTGTTGTTTGATGCCGTACTCCTCAACACCGGCGTTGGCATCTTGCTCACGCGTTACGATCCTGCGTTCGTGACGTATTACCGGGAAACATGGCACGCTGACTTGCTGGTTGCGGATTCTGTTTTTACCGTAGTGCTGATCGGCGAATTGCTGATGCGCTGGGGTATTTCCATTTATCGACGCCAGCATTACCGCTGGTGGTTTTATCCCTTTATTCACTGGTATGACGTGCTTGGCTGCATTCCCCTGCCGCCGTTTCGCGCCTTGCGGTTGTTGCGTGTCGTCTCGATCGTTTATCGCCTGCAAAAACTTGGCGTTATCAATCTGACGAAAACCGGCCCATTTGCCGTGGCGCAGAAGTACTACAGTATCCTGCTGGAAGAACTCTCCGACCGCATCGTTATCAATGTGCTGGAAGGCGTGCAGGATGAAGTAAAGGCTGGCGGCCCGCTCACGCAACGCCTGACCGATGAAGTTCTCGTGCCGCGACGCGAGGTGATCGTGGAATGGCTGGCCGGGTTGATTTCACAGGCCGCAACGCAGGCGCATGGTCAGCATCGCGCAACGCTGCCGGTGTATTTGCGGGCCAGCACAAAACAGGCTATCGCCACCAATCCGGATTTCCAGAAACTGAAGAAGCGCATACCGCTGCTCGGTGAATCGGTGGAAAACGAATTGCAGAATATTGTGGGCAGCTTGCTGATCCAGCTCAGCGAAGAGATGCTGAACGACATCGGTCGGCCCGGAAATGCAGCCGCCCATGATGTCGCCGCCGGTCTTTTCGATACACTGACCCGCGAACACGATGCAATGAGCGAAGCCGTGCGCGGCATTGTTCTCGACAGCCTGGATCTGGTGAAAGCGCAAGTGCAGGTTTCGCAGTGGCAATTGGCAGAAGCGCCGCATACCGAACCGCACGAACGTGCCTGAAGAAAAGCCTACAACGCTTCCAGCGCCTCACCGAGCTTGTGCACGCCGACGATCTCCATGCCGGCAATGCCGCCCTTGGGCACGTTGGCGTGCGGCACAATCGCCCGCTTGAAACCGTGCTTGGCCGCTTCACGCAAACGCTCCTGCCCCGATGGCACCGGGCGTATTTCTCCGGACAAACCCACCTCGCCGAACACCACGAGATCCTGCGGCAGCACGCGATCGCGCAGCGAAGATACAACGGCGGCGAGCAGTGCAAGGTCGGCGCTGGTTTCGGAAACACGCACGCCGCCCACCACGTTGGCGAAGACGTCCTGATCGCCCACCATGATGCCGCCATGGCGATGCAGCACGGCGAGCAACATTGCCATGCGATTGTGCTCAAGGCCAACGGCGACGCGACGCGGATTGCCGAACGGCGATGCATCAACCAGCGCCTGGATTTCAACAAGCAGGGGGCGCGTGCCCTCCCACAACACCATCACCACTGAACCGGGTGCCGGTTCGCCGCGCGACAGGAAAATCGCAGACGGGTTTTTCACTTCCCGCAGGCCTTCGCCGGTCATCGCGAACACGCCGAGCTCGTTGACGGCGCCAAAGCGATTTTTGATGCCGCGCAAGGTGCGGAAACGCGAATCGGATTCACCTTCGATCATGATCGAGCAGTCGATCATGTGTTCCAGCACTTTCGGGCCGGCGAGCGATCCATCCTTGGTGACATGGCCCACCAGAATGAGTACGGTGCCGGTCTGCTTGGCATAGCGCGTAAGGTAAGCCGCCGCTTCGCGCACCTGCGCCACGCTGCCGGGCGTGCTTTCGAGGCCGGAAAGATACGCAGTCTGGATGGAATCGACGACCAGAATCGCGGGCTTGAGTTTTGCTGCCTCGTTGCAGATGGCCTCGACGCTGGTCTCGGCGAGCACAGCGAGCTGGCCGACCGGCAACTGCAAACGATGCGCGCGCATCGCCACCTGCTGCAGTGACTCCTCACCGGTCACATACATCGCGGCATATTTCTGTGCCAGGTGGCAACTTACCTGCAACAGCAGCGTGCTCTTGCCAGCGCCCGGGTTGCCCCCCAGCAATACCGCCGAGCCGGGCACAAAACCACCGCCGAGCACGCGGTCGAACTCGACGAAATCGGTGGCGATACGCGGCACGGCGGCAAGATCGATGTCGCCAAGCGCCTGCACGCCGGTCTTCGTGCCGGTGTAACCATTGCGCGCATCATTGAAACTGACATCGCGCGCGGCGCCGGTGTCCTTCGCAACGACAAACTCACTGAGCGTGTTCCAGGCACCGCAGGCGATGCACTGCCCCTGCCACTTGCTGTGCTCGGCACCGCATTGGCTGCAAACATAGGCAGTTTTGCGCTTGGCCATTTTTTAACGCGCCATTTTCAAGGTGGTTCTCAAGGTGAATAGTCAAAACGAACGCGCGACGTCAGCCGACAAAAAAGCTCGTAGCTGATCGTGTCGGCATGACGGGCAATTATGTCGGCGGCAAGACCCTCACCCCAGAGCACCACTTCGTCACCGATGCGCACATCAGGATGCGCCGTGAGATCGACAGTAATCATGTCCATCGACACCCGCCCGATCAGCGGCACCAACTGCGTGCCAATGCGTACCGGCGTGCCCTGGGCCGCGTGGCGCGGATAGCCGTCGCCATAGCCGATGCCGACGACGCCAACGCGCGCAGCGGCGGGCGCATGCCAGATGGCGCCGTAACCCACACCCTCATCCTTCGGCACATCGTTGATCGCGATGACGCGCGCGCTGAGCGTCATGACCGGTTGCAGGTCATACTCGTGCGCTTGTTGCGCCGCAACCGGCGCGCCGCCATAAAGCATGATGCCGGGACGAACGGTATCGAGGTGCGCGGCCGGCATCGCCACAATCGCGCCGGAATTGGCGGCGCTGGCCGGCAGCGCATGCTGGCGCGCAAACGCCAGCAGCGCCTGCAACTGGACCCCGGTCAGCGGATTGGCCGGCTCGTCGGCGCAGGCGAAATGCGTCATCACACCCAGCGTGCGGGCACAGCCCTTGAGATCCATCACCGCAGCATCCGCCACCGCCGGCGACAAGCCTAAACGGTGCATGCCGGTTTCAAGTTTCAGCCAGATATCGAGCGGCTGCGCGAGCTGCGCCTGCCGCAGCAACGCGATTTGTGCAGGGTGATGCACGACCACGGCAAAACCGCGGGCGGCCGCTTCACGCAATTCCGGCAGCGAAAAAACGCCGGCAAAAATCACGATGGGTTTGGCCACGCCGCCGGCGCGCAGGGCGAGCGCCTCATCAATGACCGCGACACCAAACGCGTCGGCGTCAGCCAGCGCCTGCGCAACCGGCACGAGACCGTGCCCGTAGGCGTTGGCTTTGACCATCGCAATCACGCCGCTGCGCGGACAGCGCCGCCGTACCACGCGCAGATTGTGCCGTAGCGCGTCGAGGCGAATCTTCGCCACGACTTCGCGCTTCATTCGCCAAAATCTCCGTAATCGTCGTGCGCCAGGTTCTCGAAGCGGGTGTACTGGCCGAAGAAGGCCAGCTTCACCTTGCCGATGGGGCCGTTGCGCTGTTTGCCGATGATGATCTCGGCCGTGCCCTTGACCTGATCGAGCCGCTCCTTCGCCTTGCCTTCGGCATCCTTCTGCAGATAAACCTCTTCGCGGAACACGAACATGATGAGGTCCGCATCCTGCTCGATGGCGCCGGACTCGCGCAAATCGCTCATCACCGGGCGCTTGTCCGGACGTTGCTCCAGCGAGCGATTCAACTGCGACAGCGCCACCACCGGCACACCGAGCTCCTTGGCCACAGCTTTCAGCGAACGCGAGATCGCCGAAATTTCCGTCGCCCGGTTTTCGTTGTTGCCGGGCACCTGCATGAGCTGCATGTAATCGACCACGATCATGCCGAGCTCGCCGCCATTCTCACGGGCCACGCGGCGGGCACGCGCGCGTAATTCAATTGGCGACAGCGCCGGCGTGTCATCCACGTAAAGTTTCTGTTCGCGCAGCATGTGAAACGCGGACACAATGCGATCCCAGTCCTCTGTTTCCAGCGCCCCGGTGCGCAGGCGGGTCTGGTCGATGCGGCCCAGCGAGCTGAGCATGCGCAGGACGATCTGATCGCGCGGCATTTCCATCGAAAACACCAGCACCGGCTTGCCGGTCTTGATCATCGCGTTCTCGGCGATGTTCATCGCGAACGTGGTCTTGCCCATCGAGGGCCGGCCGGCAACGATGACCAGATCGCCCTTGTGCAGGCCAGAGGTCATTTTGTCGAGCTTTTCAAAGCCGGTGGGGATGCCGGTGATCGAACCGGGATTGGCAGCAAGTTCACGGATCCGGTCGATGACGCTGGCAGCAATATCCTTGAGCGCGACCGGGCCACTGCCACGCTGCCGGCCTTCAGCAATCTGGAAAACGCTGGTTTCAGCTTCGTCGAGCAGCGCCGTTACGGTACGACCTTGCGGATGGAAAGCACCGTCGGCAATTTCGTTGGCAACACGAATCAACTGCCGCAGCACCGAACGATCACGGACGATGTCGGCGTAGGCAATGATGTTCGCGGCGCCAGGGGTGTTGCGGGCCAGCTCGCCGAGGTAAACCATGCCCCCGGCTTCCTCAAGCAAATGCTTGCGCGCCAGCGCCTCGGACACGGTAACAACATCGAACGGCTGGTTCGCCTCGTGCAGATCGCACAGCACGCGATAGACCAGGCGATGATCATGCCGATAGAAATCTTCCGGCAGCACGCGATCGACGACATCGTCCATCGCGCGATTGTTGAGCAGCAGGCCGCCCAACACCGACTGCTCCGCCTCAACGGAATGCGGCGCCACCTTGAGACTTTCGACGCTGCCCGCAGCGGCGGACATGAAACTGTGTTCGGCCATGGGGAGACGTGATTGTCCTTGAACGACTGATCCCGCCGCCCCGGCCGAGGCCGTCCGGCGCCCTTATTCCGGAACGACGGCCAGCTTGATAGTGGCTTCGACGTCGCTGTGCACACGCACAACGATGTCGTACTCGCCGCAGTTGCGCAACGGGCCGTTCGGCAACAGCACTTCGCTCTTGGCCAGTTCAGCGCCGGCCGCAGTGGCCGCCTCGGCAATATCGCGGGTGCCGATCGAACCGAACAGCTTGCCTTCGTCACCGGCCTTGGCGGCCAGGGTCACGACGAAACCGTTGAGCTGCGCAGCACGCGCCTGCGCTGCGGCCAGCAAGGCCGCGAACTGCGCTTCCAGATCGGCACGACGCTGTTCGACTTCGGCAATGTTTTCCTTGGTCGCCGGCTTGGCCTTGCCCTGCGGGATCAGGAAGTTGCGGCCGAAACCGGATTTGACGTTGACGACCGAACCCAAGTTACCCAGGTTGGCGATGCGCTCAAGCAGAATGACTTGCATATGATTTACTCCTCGCGTCGGTGCGCTTATTGCTGCTGGCTGTCAGCGTATTGCAGCAGCGCAAGAAAGCGCGCCTGCTTGATCGCCGTAGACAACTGGCGCTGATAACGCGCGCGGGTGCCGGTGATGCGACTGGGGACAATCTTGCCCGTTTCGCTGACGTACTGCTTCAGCGTCTCGAGATCCTTGAAATCGATGTATTCGACATTTTCGGCCGTGAAACGGCAGAACTTGCGACGACGATAAAAACGCGCCATGACTCTATTCTCCTGTGGGGCGAAGCCATTGCTCCGCCGCTGACTAACCGTGTTCTTGCTCGTTTGCGAAACCCTGCACCCGGATGCGTGTAGCGTGCATCACGATGCCGGTTTCACTGCCTTTGAAACCCGATCTGGTGAGAAAACCCTCGATCCCAATCTGCTGCCCAACCGCAACGGCCCGCGCAACAGCGACGAGATCTTCGCCTGCGATCTTTACCTTGAGCTGGCAGCGCGCTTCGCGCGGTGCTCCTGCTTCAAGCTGCCGGGAGCGGTGTTCGATGGTGATGGTGCGCTGGGGAACCCCGGCGGGGCTCACCCTGCTGCTACCCACATCGATAACCTGCCCGGTGATCGTCAGGCGATTGATTTCCACGCCGTACCGTCAGCCCTCGTTGTCCTCGAAAGATTCCATTTCGCGCGGACGTTCACGCTCACCTTCCGGACGCCGGCGCTCGGTCGCGGCTTTCGCAATCGGCGACTGTTCCGTGATCGCATTGTCGCGACGCACCACCAGGCTGCGCAGCACGGCATCGTTGAAACGGAACGCGCTGTTGAGCTCATCGAGCGACTTCTGGTCGCACTCAATGTTCATCAGCACATAGTGGGCCTTGTGGATCTTGTTGATCGGGTAGGCGAGCTGGCGACGACCCCAGTCTTCAAGGCGGTGGACAGCGCCCTTCGCCTCCTTGAGGGTCGCGGTGTAGCGTTCAATCATCCCGGGCACCTGTTCACTTTGATCAGGATGCACCAGGAACACCACTTCGTAGTGACGCATCGGGTTGTTACTCCTTACGGTCTTGGTCGGCCTCCCCGGTTATCGGGTGAGGCAAGGTGGCCCGCAGTCTCTATTAAGGGAGGCGGGCCGGCCACCAGCCCTTGCGGGCGGGCGGGGGGGCGAATTCTATAGAAGGGTGGCGCATGACTCAACCATTGCGGCCCGCTGTGACCGGTGCCCCCGGCGCGCCGCCTGTCCTACTGGCCATTGCGGTAGCCGGCCGGGGTGCGTAGTATTCAAGGAAGCGCGTCACGTTTTTCGAATAAAAATAACAAAATCAAAGAGTTGCCGGCGCTATGCCCGACAAACACCTCCCCGCATACCTGCTTGTCGGCGCCCTCCTGGGCGCCGCCTGCCTGCCCGCGCTTGCCGCCGACGGCCTGACGCCGCGTCCCCAGCAGGTTTTCTCTGAAAAGCCACGCATTGAGGACTACGCGGACTACAACACGTTCCTCGTCGACATCATGGAGTACCGCCGCCAGAAGCAGGAGCGGGCGGCTAAACGGCCTGCAGAACCCCAGGCAGGCCCGGCGGATGACGCAACGCTGGCCAACGTAACCGGCCAGAGCGCGGCGGCAACTGACCTCGGGCTCTACCGGATTGACAGGCCGGAGTCACTTGAAGAGGCGCTGAACCGCGCCAGCAAACTGCCCCACCCCGTCTACGATGAGCCCGAGCGTTTCGGCCGCACTACCGCCGCCAGTTTCCCGATGCCGCCGATGGAAAGCGAAGACATGGCGGCGCGCGACATTGCAGGGAAGCTGCAGGATATGAACACCGTGAACCCGGAAGCCTATGAGGATCCGACTGCCCTGGATCACGCCACCGCCTTTCTTGCCGAAGACCCGAACAACGACGACGAAGTCCGCGACAAGAAAGCCGCCGAAGGCACCAATGAGGCATACCCGATCAGCTACGACGTTACCGCCCGCGTCGCCACCGATTCCGACGGCCGCGTTGTTCGTGCGCCGCTTTATATCAAGGATGAGGTTGGCTATACCGCCGTCTACTCCCTGAATATTGAGATCACCACCCTCAAGAACTAAACGCGGCCCTTGCGCGGCCGCTGCCGCGCCGCTGCAAACAGGAATACGCCCGCCGCAACCGACACGTTCAGGCTGTCTACCCAGCCTGCCATCGGCAGCATCAGCAACCGATCGCAATGCTCGCGCGTCAACCGGCGCATGCCGGCACCTTCCGCACCCAACACGATCGCCAGCGGGCCGGTGAGATCGGCCGCATAAATCGACTCCGCTTTCGGATCGAGCGCGGCGCCGGCCACCCAGACGCCTTTTTCTTTCAATAACTCCAGCGCGCGCACCAGATTGACCACCTCGAAGATGGTCACAGTCTCGGCCGCGCCACACGCCGTTTTCGCCACCACCGGCGTGATGCCGGCGGCCTTGTCGCGGGTGATTACCACCGCATCGACACCGAAGCCATCTGCCGAGCGCAACACGGCGCCGAAATTGTGCGGATCGGTGACGCCATCAAGCACCAGCAGCAACGGCGGGTGCGTGAGCGATTCCAGATGCTCGGCCAGCTCATTCTCGCCGGGCAGACGCCGGTCGCGCGCGCGCGCCGCCACACCCTGATGCTGGCCGTCGCCGGTAATTTTCGGCAATTCATCCTTGCCGGCGCTGCGCACATGGATGCCGTGGCCTGCACACAGTTTCTGGATACGCGTGATGCGCTCATCGTCGCGCCCGGGCTGCACGATCACTTCCAGCACGCGTTCGAAATCGTTTTCCAGCAAGGACTGCACCGCATGCAGCCCGTAGAACCATTGCACTGCCATCAGCGGCGCTTCCCTCGTGACGGCTTGTCGCCATCTGCCTTGCCGCCGCCCTTTTTGGCCGCTGCCGGATGTGGCTTGCGGGCTGCTTCCTGTGCCAGTTGATCACGCGCAGAAGCGGTTTTTGTTGCCGGCGCCTTCGCCGCCTGACCGCGCCCCCTGCCACCTTCCTTCGCTGCCGGCCGACCATCTTTTGAGGCGCGCGCTTTTTGCGCGCTGCCGCGCAGCTCGGCAACTACCAGGTCGATCTTGCGATCATCAACGTTCACCGCCGCAACGCGCACGCGCAAGGTGTCGCCCAGCGCAATATGCTTGCCGGTGCGCTCGCCTTCAAGGCGATGCCGCACGGCATCGAAGTGCCAGTAATCGTTATCGAGCGTGGAAATGTGTACCAATCCTTCGATGTAGAACTCCGAAAGATTCACGAACAAACCAAACCCGGTCACCGCGCTGACCACACCATCGAATTCCTCGCCAACACGATCGCGCATGTACTCGCACTTGAGCCGCTGGACGACATCGCGGGTCGCTTCGTCGGCACGCCGCTCGGTCATCGAGCAGTGCTCGCCAACCACGCGCATGTCTTCGGCTTTGAACGGCAACCACTGCGCGCGATCGATCACCGGCGCACCGGCGCGGCACGACGCACCCTGGGTCTTGCCTTCGCGGATCAACACCCGCAAAGCGCGATGCACCAGCAAATCCGGGTAACGCCGAATGGGCGAGGTGAAATGGGTATAGGCGTCATAACCCAGGCCGAAGTGGCCGCGGTTTTCTTCCTGGTATACCGCCTGCTTCATCGAGCGCAACAGCACCGTTTGAATGACGTTGGCGTCGGGGCGATCCTTCACCGAGGCGATGATGCGCTGGTAGTCCGCCGGCTCAACCGCAGGCGTACCCTTGGCCGCCGCCTTCTTGTTGCCGAACAACGACAAGCCCAGGCCACGCAGGTAATCAGACAGCGTTTCGAGCTTCTCGGGCGTCGGGCCTTCGTGGTTGCGATACAACGTTGGCGTTTTCGTGCGGATCAGCAATTTCGCGGTGCAGGTGTTCGCCGCGAGCATGCACTCTTCGATCAGCTTGTGCGCATCGTTGCGAATGACCGGCACGATCTTTTCGATCTTGCGGCCGGTAGTGAACTGGATCTTTGTCTCAACCGTATCGAAATCGATGGCGCCACGCGCTTCGCGAGCGGCCTTCAACGCAAAATAAAGCGAGTACAGGTTGCGCAGGTTCCCCTCAAGATGGCCGATTTCCTTGCGCACCTCATCGGCCTCGCGGCTCTCGGGCTTTTCCAGAATCGCCGCAACCTTGTTGTAGGTAAGCCGTGCCTGCGAGCGCATCACCGCCTCATGAAAACGGTAATGCGTGATGCGGCCTTCCGGCGAGATCGTCATATCGCAGGCCAGGCAGAAACGGTCGACGTTCGCCTTCAGCGAGCACAAACCGTTCGACAGCGCTTCCGGCAGCATCGGCACGACGCGATCCGGGAAGTAAACGGAATTGCCGCGCTCATGGCCTTCGCGATCCAACGCACTGCCGGGCCGCACGTAATGCGATACATCGGCGATGGCGACAATAAGATGCCAGCCGCCGTTGTCGCGCAGCTCGCAGTAAACGGCGTCGTCGAAATCGCGCGCGTCCTCGCCATCGATGGTGACCAGCGGAATGTTGCGCAAATCAAGGCGGTAGTGGTATTCGGATTGTTCCGGTTCCGGCGCCAGTGCCGCCGCTTCGCGCTCGACATCTTCCGGAAACTGGTGCGGGATACCGTAACTGCGAATGGCGATCTCGGTTTCCATACCCGCTTCGCGCGTATCGCCTAACACCTCGACGAGGCGAACGCGGCCGTGCGTACGACCGCCCGGCCACTCGACGATTTCGGTGAGCGCGAACTCGCCCGAAGCAATTTCAACGCCCGGGTGATCCTCAACCAGAAATTCGTTGGCGATCCGCTTGTTATCGGGCTGGAAAAATTCGGCATTGCCGTCGCGCATGACGCGACCGACCAGTGTGCGCAGGGTGCGCAGCAGCACGCTGACCACTTCGCCTTCACGCCGGCCGCGCGAATCAAGGCCGATGACCCGGGCCAATACCCGGTCGCCGTCGATCAGGGTGCGCATCTGGCGTGCGGCGAGAAACAGATCGCCGCCGCCGGCATCCGGCACCACGAAGCCGAAGCCGTCGCGATGGCCCACAACGCGGCCGGCGATCAGATCCATGGCCTGGGGCAGGCCGTAGGCGCCGCGACGATTGCAAACCAACTGGCCGTCGCGCTCCATCGCCTGCAGACGCCGGGTGACGGCCTCGACCATGTCGGGCTGGCCAGCGAGACCGAGGGCAGCGAGCAATTCGTCGGCGGGGGTGGGAACACCGCGCTCTTGCAGCCATTGAAGCAGGTAGGCGCGGCTCGGAATCGGCCGCTCGTATTTGTGCGACTCGCCGGCAAAAGCCGGGTCGCGTTCAGGGGTCCAGGTCAAGAAAATCTCCGTCATGCCGGGCGGTCTGCGCCCGGGGGTATTACAACCGCCGCCTATGGTACGGCAAAGCGACGGCCCGGGGCTTCCGTTTCCGGGTGGCTTTCCCCTAGAATGCGCGGCTCCGCCGAGGTGGTGAAATTGGTAGACACGCTAGTTTCAGGTACTAGTGGGCGAAAGCTCGTGAAGGTTCAAGTCCTTTCCTCGGCACCAGCACGCAAGTCCCTGAGGCTCTCACCACACCTCAGAAGACAAAAAGCCCGGCATTGCCGGGCTTTTTGCTTTACCGCTGATTTCCCTGCATCCCCTGCCGGGTTCGCTTTTGTCGCGAACCCGGCGCCGGTATCAGCATGACACTCGCTCACACGTCCGCAGCAACAGCCGCCCGGCGTTTCGGGGCGGCTTTCTTTGCCCGCCGCGGGTTGGAGAACTGCATGGCGTTGTCTTCCACGCTGCGGTAACGCAGGGCAACGAGATCCAAGGCGTAATTCATGTACAGCCGCCACGGCGCCTTGTCGCCCTGCCGCGGCATTTTGTCGAGCACGCGTTGAATGTAGCCCGAGTGCATGTTGACGAAGGGCTCGGCCTTGACGGATCGATCATGGTTAACCGGCGTGCACTGGCGCATGCCTACAGCATCCATGTGCCTGAGCAGTCGGCAAACATATTCCGAGGAGATATCTGCCTTCAGGGTCCAGCTGGCGTTGGTGTAGCCGAACACCATGGCGAGGTTGGGAACGTCCTGGAACATGAGGCCCTTGTAATACATCTTTTTTGAGACATCGATCGGTTCGCCGTCAACGACCAGCTCCATGCTGCCCATCATCACCAGATCAAGGCCCGTGGCGGTAACAATGATGTCCGCTTCGAGCTCCTGCCCGGATTTCAGCTTGATGCCCTTCTGCGTGAAACTCTCGATATGGTCGGTCACTACCGAGGCCTTGCCGTTACGGATCACCTTGAACATGTCGCCATCGGGTACCGCGCACAAACGTTCTTCCCACGGGTTGTAACTCGGCGTGAAATGTTTCATGTCATAGCCCTCGCCGAGCTGGCGACGCATGTGCGCGAGCAGCAGGCGGCGGATCGGCTTCGGGCGCGACTGGGCAAGATTGAAGAAGCCGAGCGTAAGCGCCACATTCTTCGCACGTATTGCGTGATAAACAGCTCGCTCCGGCAGGAAGCGGCGCAGGCTGTTGGCGAGCACATCCTGCTCCGGGAGGGAAACCATGTAGGTTGGCGAGCGCTGCAGCATGGTGACATGCGCGGCCTTGTCCGTCATCGCCGGCACCACGGTGACGGCGGTTGCACCGCTGCCGATGACCACCACCCGCTTGCCGCTGTAATCGAGATTTTCCGGCCAGAATTGCGGATGAATGATCTGCCCCTTGAAGCGCTCCCGGCCCTCAAAGTGCGGCGTATAGCCCGCCTCGTATTTGTAATACCCGGTGCACATCTGCAGAAAATTGCAGGTGAATTTTACTTTTTCACCCGTGTCCACGCGTTTTGCTTCCACAGTCCAGATGGCGTCTTCCGTCGACCAGGATGACTTGAGCACCCTGATGCCAAAACGGATTTTCTTGTCGATGCCATTTTCCACTGCGGTTTCGCGAATGTACTCGCGGATCGACGGGCCGTCGGCAATGGCCTTGGGATTGGTCCAGGGCTTGAAGTTGTAGCCCAGCGTGTACATATCTGAATCCGAGCGCATGCCCGGGTAGCGGAACAGATCCCAAGTGCCGCCAATGGCATTGCGGCCCTCAAGGATGGCGTAGCTTTTGCCGGGGCATTGATTCTGCAGGTGCCAGGCAGCACCAATGCCGGAGAGCCCAGCGCCAACGATCAGCACATCAAGGTGTTCAGATGTCATGGTGTATACCTGCTCATAAAAATTGAAGAAATTCGATACTCACGCCTTGCACATGCCGCTCACGTCACCACTGCGGCCACGGCGTCGCGGTTTTTGAACTCCGCCACCAGCTGCCCGCCCTCACCAAAAAGTTTTTCGCGCCAAGTGCGCTCCAGTGCCCGGGTGTCATGCTTTTTAGGATGAAAGCCCTTGCGCCCGAACAGCGGCATTCTCGGCAGGATGCGGGTAACAAAACCCTCGCGCCCGAACAGCATCTTCAGACCCTGCACATTATCCCGCAGGTTGCCGAGCTGGCCTTCCTTCGCGACCATCCAGCCCCAACTGACGGCCAGCGTTGGCAGCAACACTGCCGTGGAGACCGCAAATGCCAGCAACCGCTCGCGCTGACTGTTGCCGATGAGCTCGTACACGTCGTAGGCGACGGACTTGTGCTCCAGTTCTTCCAGCGCGTGCCACTGCCAGATCTTGATCATTTCCGAATCAACCAGGCCGCGAAATTGCTCGTCGTTCAGCAGCTGCTCAGCGAGCAGCGCGGTGAAGTGTTCCATGAAGGTGGTCGCGGCAAGCTGGGTGCTCTGCGGCATCCGCTCAAGGAGCGCAAGCCCCATCCGCACGGTTTTCTCCGGTATCGACATATCAATACCGCGCGCGGCGAACATATCGTTCAACCGCTCGTGCTCACGGCTGTGAATCGCCTCCTGGCCCATGAAACCGGAGATTTCCGCTTTCAGTTTTTCGTCCGTAACTCGCTCACGGAAATTCCGCACCGACTCCATGAAGAAGTGCTCGCCCGGCGGAAAGAAGCCAGAGAGCATTGCAAAGAAGATCGTCGCGGTGGCGTTGTCGCCAAAAAAATAGTGTGGCGAGCCTTCCGGCATGGTGAAGTTCATCTGCCGCGGCGGAATACCAACGGCAGCGCCGGTCAGCTTGCGCTCGCGGGGTACGACAGCAACGGAGTTCATATTGGCCTCTCCTCGGGGTTTCACTGAAAGTCAGGCGGGTTGTGCCGCCGGTTTACCGTCCGGCGCCTGTTCGCACCAGCGCCGGCGCCTTGCTGAATTGATAGTGATCCATGGGCAAGTGCTTCGCGCGCCAGAGCATTTCGACGGAAGTGGAAGGCCGCAGCATCGGCGCATCACCATGCCTGTCGAAGTAATAACTGTTCGAAGACGCGCAGTTGTGGTTCAGAAACACCGTGCTCTGCTGGCGGTGCTGGATGTTCGCAAAATAGCGATCGTGCACATCCTGCCGCACTTCAACGCAGGTTGCCTTGCGCTTGAGCGCCTCGGCAATGCAGCGTACCGCATGGATTGAATTGCCCTCGACCACCTTGAAGTAAGACGTGCCGATAAATGAATAGGGGCCAAGCATGATGTAGAAATTCGGATAGCCTGGAACTGTGAGGCCTTCGTAGGCCTGATATCTGTTTTCTTCCCAAAACGTGCCGAGTTCCTGGCCTTCGCGCCCAACCACCTCGTAGGAAGGCAGATTTCCTTTCTCGAAAACCCGATAGCCGGTTGCCAAAATCAGCACGTCGATCTCGCGTTCTGTGCCGTCCTTAGTGCGTATGCCCTTGGGGGTGATCCGCTCGATGGGCGTGGTGACAAGCTCGGTGTTCTTGCGCGCGAACGTTTGAAAATACACGTTCGAGAACGTTGGCCGCTTGCAGCCAAACCCGTATTTCGGCGCCAGCTTTTCCCACAGATCAGGGCGATCGGGCAGTTGCGTACGCATATTTTTGAGGCCGGCTTTTTCGCACATCTCCACCAGCCAGGGCGCCTGCCGGTAGTAGATGGCAGCGACTACCATCAATGCCTCGCTGATCGTGTCCGTTCCCATGCGCACGGTTTTTTGCGCCGCCGGCAGCAGGCGGAAGACCGTCTTCAGCCAGGCCGGCAACACCCGGTCCGGCTTTTTCAATACCCAGATCGGTGTCCGCTGGTAAACATCAAGGCGTTTCGCCAGCGGCGCAATTTCGGGAATTACCTGCACGGCGGTGGCGCCCGTGCCAATGATGGCGATCCGCTTTCCTTTGAGGTTGATCTTGCTGTCCCAGTGCCCCGTATGGATGATTTTCCCTTGAAAATCGCCAAGGCCCTCAATGTCCGGCATTTTCGGCGAGATCAAGCCGCCGGTTGCGGAAATCAGTTGCCGTGCCGTGATCTCCTTGCCGCCATCGATCGTGATGCGCCAAAAATGCTTGTCTTCATCAAATACGGCGCGGCTGACGCTCGTTTTGAAGCGGATGTGCGGGTAGATGCCGTACTTCGAGGCAACGCGCTCAACATAGTTCTGCAATTCGCTGCCGGGCGCGAACACCCGGGACCAGTTCGGGTTCTGCTCGAAGGAATATGAGTAGGTGAACGAGGTGATATCGACCGCGATACCCGGATAGCGATTGTCGCGCCAGGTACCACCCACCTGATCTGCCCGCTCAACAATGATGAAATCGTTGATGCCATTTTCCTTCAGGCGGATGGCGGCACCAAGACCCGAAATGCCGGCACCGATGATGAGCACCTCGTGATCGGGATGCATCGATTCCCGACCCTGCGTGTCGGTTTGGTGAGGCTGGACGTGGGCAATATTCATGTTCGCTCTCCGAGGTGATCGGGCTTTGTCTGCCGATTAGTGCGCGGACGCACCCGCCGGCATGACCCGCTTCGCCTTCGCACTGTTTTTACTTCTCGTTGCCGGTTGCTGAGCCTGCTTGCGCTGGTGTTCCCGCAGTGCCCGGTACGCCTTGTGAGCATCTCCGGATTTCTCATAGGCACGCTTCCAGACACGAATAATCGCCCGGTTATCGTCATCCCACGGGTGAAAATCCGGCCGGTAGTAGGGCAGGTAGTGCGCCAGCGTGCGCGTCAAAATACCCGGCTTGTTGAAGAGCAGGTTGGCCATGCGCAACGCGGAACGCCAGTTGGTCAGCTGTTTGTCCTTGTACAGCAGGTAGGCGTGATTACCGATCATGAGCGGCGCTCCGAAGAGCGTGGCGAACGCCATGCCGCCGACGCGTGTGGCATAGGTGCCACCGGCGTGGACAAACACATCGAAGCTGACACCCTTGTGTTCGGTCTCTTCGACAAAATGCCAATAGAGCATCGCGGCAAGCTCGGGATGCGTCTCGTCGAGCAGATCCGGATTTTCAAGCATGACGGAAGACATGACTGCCGTGAAATGTTCGAACGCTGCCGCCAGTGAGCTTTGCATTTGTTCGCTGAGCCGCTCCTGCAGGACGAGCCGAACCTTCTTGAAGACGGCCTCCAGCTTGTCCAGCGGCACGCCCTGCACGACACTGATTGCATTCATTTCGTCGTGTTCGCGGGCGTGGATGCGCTCCTGGCGGCAGAAATCCACGGCAGCCTTGCGCACCGCGGGGTTAGTCAGTTTGTCCAACTGCACACGCGCCGAGTTCATGACCCACCGCTCACCATCCGGCACGGCGGTGAGAATCGAATTCATCCATTGCGTGATCCAGGGATCACCATTGAACCAATGGCGCGCGACCGTGTTGGTGTTCATTTTGAAGTGCAGATCCCGGGGTACGACTTCGTCGTAACCGATACTTCTGCCTGCCATGCCCATACATGCCTCCTGACCCACTGGCTACCGCTGCTGCCGGCCTCGATCTCAGCCGGCCCACCTCATTGGCTCGGGCCTTGGTTGGTCGACCGCCCAACGCGCAGGGCCGACCCCCCCTGATCCCGAACTCAATGTGGCTAACTTCGGGCGAGGATGCCGGTTTTGAGCCGTAGCGATATTGACCCAGGACAGGAATTTGGCGGTGGCATGCCGGGGGTTACGGCCCGAGCCCGGCTCACAAGCCAGGCCCGGCCGGCATCTTCATGTGCTTTTGGTCGCCGGCACTTTCAATACCAGGATTAGCGGGATCGTTACGCCGCAGACTATTTTTCAAAATATCGACGAACTTTTGCCGCAATTTGGCGATCCGTCATCTTGTCGACGGTTTCAACGCCGACAATTCGCCCGCCCAATGCTTTTTTGTCAAACCGCTTTTTAAACTCGCCCTTGGCCTCACCGGGACCGAATACCAGTGTGGACTCTGCGTCGCCCAGGCACGCAATCACCGCATCATAATAACGGTTGAGGTAGCCGGTGAGCGCCCGCTGGCGCTTGTTGTCCGCAGGCACCTGCAGCGCCTCATGGGCGCCCTGGAATGGCACGTCGGAAGAGCGTCGGGGTTGTTTTTCCACCTTCGATATGACTGATTTTATTTCTTCTCCCTTGTCCGTCATGGTCACGACAATCGCTTTCTTGTGGTCAATCCACAGACCTGCCTTTGTACTCATCACTCTCTCCTTTTACCTGAAATATGCGGGTGCCTGCCGGCAGAACACCACCCATGGCTACACGCCAGAAGGCCAAGCCACATCACCTCTGTATCATGCCATTCGACATTGGGCAAATCGCCAAACAAAACAGCCGCTCCCATGGCAATCAGCCTGACTGCTTCAGAATTTACAACGAATTTTTCGCCCAACAATCCGAGCTGGGCGTTTCTGGCCTCAATTGCAAGAAAGTTCCTTTTCCTTGTCTATGTAGGGCAGCCCAGCATCAAGAGCACTGCACTGATATTCCGATGCTTAAACTCAACCGCTGCATTATGTCCGCCTTCGCATAACGGTGAATGCATCACTATCGCAGCGGCACCCGGCAATACGGACTGCCGCCCGCTGGCCATGCTAGGCTCCCGGCCCATCAGACTCCGGGGCCCAACCTTTCATGGATATCACCACCCTCGCAATCATCGCCCTCGCCGCGCTGGCCGGCGTGCTGCTGGGCTGGTTTCTTGGTGCGTCGCGGGCGAAGCTTGCCGATTCGCGCATTGAAACCGAACTGCGCCGGCAAATCACCGCGAACGAAGATGCACACGCGAAACGCCTGGCCGAACAGGACATCTGGTTCCAACGCCAGCTTGTCGATGCCAAAGCCGCGCACGACAGGGCGCTCAATGAACTCAAGGAAACCTTCAAGGCGTTATCCGCCGACGCGCTGAAGGAAAACACACCGGCCTTCCTGGCGCTGGCGCGTGAAAATCTCGGCAAAATCCAGGCCGAGGCAAAAGGCGATCTCGACACCCGCAAGAAAGAAATCGAAGCGCTGCTCAAGCCGCTGCAGGAGCAACTCACCGGCTACCAGACCCTGTCGCAACAGAGCCAGAAATCAATTGGCGAAGTGGTGCAGCAACTGAACGACATGAAGAAAACCAATGAGTTGCTCGCCAACGAGACCTCGCGGTTCCGCATGGTGCTCAACAACAACCAGGCCCGCGGCCGCTGGGGTGAAGAGACGCTGCGGCGCGTAGTGGAAGCCGCTGGCATGAGCGCGCACTGCGATTTCGACGTGCAAGTGAGCGAAGGCGATTCACGGCCGGACATGATCGTGCGGTTGCCCGAGGAGCGCGCCATCATCGTCGACGCCAAGGTGCCGGATCTGGATTTCATTACCGCACTCGAAACCAGCGACCCGGAAGCCCGCGCCCAGTCGCTGAAAAATCATGCGCAGAAACTCAAACAAACCATCAAGGATCTGGCGGCGCGCAACTACCCGCAGAAATTCGACAACTCGTTGGATTACGTGGTGCTGTTTCTGCCGGCTGAATCGCTGTTCAGTGCGGCACTGGAAGGCGACCACGATCTGCTGGTGTGGTCGGCGCAGCAACGCATCATGATCGCAACGCCCGCCTCGCTGATCGCCCTGTTGCGCTCGGTGAGCATGAGCTGGCAGCAGTATGCGCAGACGCAAAACACGCGACTCATCGCCGAAACGGCAAAAGAGTTGTATCAGCGCGTCGCCACTTTTTATGAGCATTTTGCAAAAGTTGGTCGGGCATTGCGTTCCGCCGCCGATTCATACAACGATGCGGCCGGCAGCTACGAGCGGCGCGTGCGCCCAAGCGGCGAGCGCCTGCTTGAACTGAAAGTAGACGACAGCGGCAAGGAACTGCCGAGCCTGCCGCCGACGGAAGTTTCCCTGCGCCTGCCGAAGGACGGCTGATGCGCGGCCAACTGCTGCCGCGCGAGCCACTCATGGATGCGCCTCACTCCGTCTTGTCGGTACACTCCGCACGGGCCGGATCGACCCGGCAGCGAATCTTGCGCTGAATGCTGAGCATCTCGCCGTCGTAGTAGCCTTCGTCGCGCAGCGAAATGCGTGCCTGACGCATCATTTCCTCGTACTTCGGTTTGTCTACCTCAGGAAGCTGCACAAAATACTTGCGTGGTACATTGCCTTCGGCCATGCGGATGTATCTGAGAATGAGATCGAAGTTCGCATGTACCGTCCAGCGCGTGGCAATGCCGATTTCCGGCGGGAAATCCTTGGTGCGCACCAGCACCTGGATCGTCGGCCAAACGATCGGGTAGTCAATGATGCCGCCGTTCGGCTCCAGCCCCTTCCACAATTCCAGCACCTCGTATGCAACCAGCGGCGCGGCGATGATATCGACCGAACCGTTGTTGAACTTGCCGGCAACGTTGGTGATCTCCACGCCAACCGGCGAGGCGCCGATTTGCGCAATCATGCGCGCCTGCACCGGGTCGTAGTCGAGCACGGCCACCCGTTTCCCCGCTGCTTTGGTGAGGCTGTTGACAGTGCGATCGTTGGTGAATATGTAGGCCGGGCCAATTGGAACCGCGCCCAGCGATTCGAATTCTCCCGTGCGCATCTTCGGCGACACTTTCGGGCTGGCGAGCACCTCCGCCATCAGCCGGTGATGTTGCTCGGTGACAAGTCCGCCGATCGCATCCACGGAACCGGCAAACTTGTTGAACAGGCGGGCGCGCAAACCGGAGATGAGCGCCGCTTCGCAGCGCCCGGCCTTGAAGTCCTCGGCGACAATTTTCTCATTGGTGTAAATCTGCAAGTCGAGATCGTAACCCCACTTCAGGGTTTCAAGCCGCACATCCTTGGCTGCATTCGCCAACGGCCCGTGCGCACCAATCGGATCGAAGATACAGACGCGCACCATCTTGATGTCTTTCGGCGGATGGGCCGGCGGCTTGGGCAGCGCAACGGCACCGCGTATCGACGCTATTTCGCGCTCGATCATCTGCGCATTGGTTTCGGTACCTGTCGATTGCGCCGCGAAAAAAACCGCAAGCAGCCCGGCAAGAAAAATCCTGGGTCGCATCAGGTGCTCCTGTTGTTGTTATCGTAACGGCCTGCCTATCCTGCCGGTTCGGGCCAGGGCCGGCAACCGTACTCCCGCCGGCAGCCTCGTCAGCATGAGCCGTCGGCCCTACACTCTTACCCTGCGACTCTGCGCGAACCTGGTCGGGAATCACCTTGCATGCCGCTGCGTATCGTTCTTTCCGTGCTGGTCGCCGGCTGCGCCTTCCTGACGCCGGCCGCACCAGCGGTACAACAAGGCCTGTTTGTCTTCCTGCTGATCGCCGGCCTGTGGTTATCGGAAGGGCTGCACCTGACTGCCACCGCGCTGCTGGTGCCGGTGCTCGCGGTAGCTTTCGGCCTGCTCGAGGTGAAACAAGCGCTGGCCGCGTTTGCCGATCCGATCATTGCGTTGTTTTTCGGTGGTTTCGTGCTTGCCAGCGCCCTGCGCCAGCACGGACTCGACCGCCTGCTCGCCGCGCGCCTGATCGCACTCGCGCGCGGGCGAATGCTGCCGGCAGCGCTCTTGCTGTTCGCGGCAACGGCCTTTATTTCGATGTGGGTGAGCAATACTGCGACGGCAGCGATGATGTTGCCGCTCGCGCTCGGCCTCGTTGCCGGTATTGATCGCGAACGTGAGCGCAGCACGGTTTTGTTCGTGCTGCTGGGCGTTGGCTGGATGGCGAGCCTGGGCGGCATGGGCTCGATGGTCGGCAGCCCGCCGAACGCCCTGGCAAGCGCTGCCGCTGGCTGGAGCTTCAGCCAATGGTTTGCGGTGGGCCTGCCAGCCCTGCTGTTGCTCGGCCCGCTGGCAGCCCTCACGCTCTATCTGGTGCTGCGGCCCCGCATCGGCGCGCTGCGGGTCGAAATCCACTCGACGGAATTTGTCTGGTCACGCGGCGCCATCGCCACGCTCGCGATTTTTGCCGTTACCGTCATGCTGTGGCTAAGCAGCGAACCGCTAGCAAAAGTGCTCGGCATCGCCAAGGATTTTGATGCGCTGATCGCCGTTGGTGCCGCCGTGCTACTGCTCGCAACGGGCACGGTGCGGTGGCAAAACGTGCAGCAGGATGTCGACTGGGGTGTGCTGCTGTTGTTCGGCGGCGGGCTTTGTCTGGGTGCGGTATTGAAATCGTCGGCCACCGGCGACTGGCTGGCGCAGGGCGTGATCGCGCTGGTCGCTGACTATCCGAAAATCGTCCTGTTGCTGGCGATTGCGACATTCGTCGTGTTGTTATCGGAATTGGCGAGCAACACCGCCGCCACGGCGCTCCTGCTACCGCTGCTGGTTCCGCTCGCACCGTCACTGGGCATGTCCGCCGGCGATCTGGCCGCGTTCGTCGCACTGACGGCGAGCTGCGGTTTCATGCTGCCGGTGGCAACGCCGCCGAATGCGATCGTGTTCGGCAGCGGGCTGGTCAGCCAGCGCGAAATGATCCGCACCGGGTTATGGCTGGATATCGTCTGCATCCTGACGCTCACACTGTTGTTCACATAGCCACTGCACCTTGCGTGGAAACTCCAGCCTTGAGCTCATTTGACGTGATCATCCTTGGTGGCGCCCTGCTCGATGGCCTGGGTAATCCCCCCTAAAAACCACCGTCTCCGGAAGTAGAATTTTCTCCTTAACGACCCCGAGAAAGTTCTACGTGAAGAAGTCCCGATCGAAGTTCGGCGGCGGAAGTCGTCGCCCGCATGGGCGTGCCTATCAAGTTGGCCTTTGCTTTCTGCGCCTGCGTAACGTGAAGGGTCATCCGTGGAATCACAAACGCGTTTACCGGGCGCTTGATCAGATCATCGAAAGGCGCGGCATCCGCATCGAGCATATTCAGCCGGACACAAAAAAGGCCCGGAGGAATCCGGGGTTTTTTGTTCCATCTTCTGCGTCATGCCTGCGAGATTATTCAGACACCCAGAACGCGCCGCAGCGAATCAACCGCCGCCGCATGCTTTGCCGGTGAACGGCGCAGCTTCTCGATATTGGCAAGTTTCCAGCGCAACGCCGGCAATTCGTCGAGTCCCGGAATCGGCAACCGACCCCATTCCGGCTCTCCCCGCTTGATGGACAGCAGGAACGCGCGCTCGTAGACCGCCCGCATGTCCGGACGCGAACCGGTCAACACTTCCGCCATCGGCCGGGCGTGGCTGGCCACATAGACCACGAAGGCCCGGCGCAGTGCGTCGTTGATGCCTTCGTTCTCCAGCAACAGGTGGACATCAAACCAGTCGCGCGGATGACTGCGATCCAGTGCCGCACAGAGTTTGCCGGCATAAAGATCCGCGAGAGATACCACCGGCACTTCCACCGACATCCCGAAATACTCCTCGGCCGCGGGCACCAGTGATCGCAACTCCGGTTCGTACACCGTGCCACGCAATACCGGGTTCGGTTCGATCTTGATACGGGCGTCATGCGTGCCCACTACCCGCTTGGGCGCGTCGTCATTCCCTTTGCCCAGCACACTCAGGCCAGGTACCAGACGAACCATCGCCTCGTCCATGCGCAGCAGTGCCGCCTCGATTTCCCACAATGAATCCTCACGCGCGGTGCGCGGCAGATAAACCAGATCAATGTCGACCGACAAACGCGGAAAATCACGCACGAACAGATTGATTGCCGTGCCGCCCTTCAGCGCGAAATCCGGCTCGCCGGCCACCGCGGGCAGACAACGCAGGAGCAGCAGCGCCTGTCGGTGAAAGATCGTGTCACGCATCAGGCGGATTCCCTCGGTACGGTGATGCCGTAGCGCGTGTCTAGCCGCCCTCCGACCACGATCTGCCGCTTGCCCGTGCCGAGATCGATACGGCGTTCGTCGAGGCGCTTGCGCCACGGCAACGCCAGGTGATCGCCGAGATACAGGCACAGACGCTTCACCTTCACCGAGGTACAACTTTCGAGCAGCGACTGCAGGAGTTTTGGCCGCAGCGTCGGCAGCCCCTCCATCAACGCCTGCGCGGCCGCGAACGCATCACGTTCCGGAACGCCATCCAGCACTTCGAGGATGGCCTGCTCGGGCGTGGAAACCGCGAGCGAAAAATTTCCGAACGCGTGTGGCGCCGTCGCCGGCGGTTGCGTGAACAGTCCGGTGCCTACGTATTGCAGCGTTACCTGCCAATCGTGCTCCCGCAGCCACACCGGCAGGCGCAGGCCCGGCGGACCGTACAGGTCCACGACGGGCCGCGAACCCAGCGCGAGGTCATGCGCCAGCCCAAGCAGTTGCAGCGCCGTGCGCCCACCGGGGTGGACATCGCGGCCGAGATGCACCTGCAACGCGTAGACCGCGCCCGGCCAGGCCACGCTGTCGCCGTGCCGGAGGTAGGCGCCATGCCCCGCGTCCTCCAGCCATCCCGAAGCGCAGTACTGCCGGGCCAGTTTGGGCGAAACCCCGCGCGCATCCAGAAAGGCGCTGGTGGCCACTGTGCCGTGGGGCCACTCGGGGAGGACCCGGTTTATTTTCATGACCATAAATAACCTTATAGGTAACTTTTAAGCATCAAAACGAACCTTGGGCGACCATAGCAAGGCAATCAGTTCATTTCAATGCTGAAAAATAACCCCACAGGGGTCTTTCGGGCATGGAGGCAAACCCGACATCTACGACCGCGCCGGTGCGCGCACCGAGCTGCCGGGCTGCTCGCTGTGCATGGGCAACCAGGCGCGCGTCGCGCCGAACACCACCTGCGTCTCGCTCGCGCCCACCGCCGCCGCCCAAGGGTCCACCACAGTGTTACTACCCCAAGAACACCGTTATATGGACGGTCTGCATTTGCCGGATTTACCACAATGGTAAATACTGACGCCCACCTCCTGCCACACATCACGGGCCAGGCCCCGACCATGAAAACAACCCAACCCGCCACCTGCCCGCTCTGCGGTGAAGGCCGGCTGCACGAGAAAGAAGAACACAACGCGATCACCTACGAGGGCGTGACGGAAAGCATCCCGATGTATTTCTCGGTATGCGACGCCTGCGGCTCGGACCAGGCAGGCGACGAAGAATCGCGCCGCAACAAGCGGACGATGCTGGCCTTCCGCAAGCGCGTGGATGGATTCCTCACGGGTGCCGAAATCCGCGCCATGCGCCAACGCCGGGGCATTACCCAGCAACAGGCCGCGAAGATTTTTGGCGGCGGACCGGTGGCGTTCTCCAAGTATGAAAATGACGATCTCGTGCCGTCTGATGCGATGAACAAGTTGTTGCGCGTTGCCGATGCAGTGCCGGGCGCCTTCTACTGGCTGTCTGAACATGCCGGAATGACGGGCACTGCCACGCAAGTGAAAACCCCGCACACCCCTCGTGAGAGTCCGCCCATTGCCCCGCCACGTCGGGCTAACTAGGATTGGCCCGTTATCAGGCTCGAGCCGCCATGTCTGACGATCGCACCGAATACATCCTGCGCATTGATGTCCTCACTCCGGAGAGCGCGTCCCTGGTGCGCACGGCTGCCTATCTGGATCTGCTGGGCAAGCTTCTCGGACAAGCGGAGCACGTCCATCCCGGCAGCATTTCTGCCGGCAGCCTGAAACTTCATGCTTGGGCCGACCAGCAAGCGGTACCGAAGATTGAAGAGCGCGTCGCCAACGCGAACGACCGGGCCGGCGATGTTTACGCCATCCATCAAAAGTTGGACAAGATGCTCGCGGCTGACAACGCCATCGGCGAGCTCTACCGGAAAAATCCCTTGGGTGAACCAGCGAAAATATTGGAGTTCCCCGGCCGCAACCGTATCAAGGCCCGCGAGTTCAAGCTCAAGCAGCAAGGCACCATCGAAGGCTTCCTGATCAAGTTGGGCGGCAAGGACGCCAGCATTCATGCCGAACTGGATTGCGGTGAAGGCCGCTACCAGAAGTGCCAGATGAAAATCAGTGTTGCCAAAGAACTGGCGCCCTACATGTTCAGCCAACCGGTTCGGCTCAACGGGCAAGGCACCTGGAAACGTGATGAAGACGGCCGCTGGACCATTGAAGACTTCGAGGCAACCAGCTTTGACGTCCTGCAGGACGAAGACCTGCCCGCCGCATTAAAAAACTTGCGTGAAGCTCCGGTTGACTGGGGAAACCCCGACGACCTGACTGACGAACTCCGTAAGTTGCGCGGGGATGAGTAAGACATGGTGCTGCTGGACACCACCATCCTCGGCCACCTCCTGCTACCGGAAACCAAGGCCCCGATTGATCCTGCCACGGCGAAACCCGTCAATTTTTGCAAGGAGCGCATCGAGTTCTTCATCAAGAACCACCAGCGCACACGGATCGTGGTCGCCATGCCGTCGGTTGCCGAACTGCTCGTCAAGGCAGACGACCAAGCCGAAGAGCTGCTTGCGCGCCTGAACAAGTCCAGTGCTTTCAAGCTGGCATCTTTCGACCAGGCGGCGGCCGTCGAATGTGCCGCCATGGAGCGAGAAGCACGCGCCGCGGGCGACAAGCGCGGCGGCAGTACGGACGTCTGGGCCAAGGTAAAGGTCGACCGGCAGATCCTGGCAATTGGACGAGTCGCGGGAGTCGTCGATTTCTATAGCGACGACGATGCCCTTCGCAATATGGCTTCACGCCTCGGCATCAACGCCAAGACCATTGCGGATATGCCCATCCCACCGGACGCAAAGCAGATTGGAATTACTTTTCCTGACGTCTGATGTTTCAGGTTGGCTGACCTGCCGGCTTTCTTCGGACCACGAATTACTGGAGGACAGCCTGTAAGCTCCCCCCGATCTTGGACACGCATAAGTAGAGACTTCTGGCAAACTAACCCTTGTCAGGAGATGAAGATGCGCACATCGAAATTCACAGAAAGTCAGATGATGGCCCCCTTGTAGGAGCGGCGAACGCCGCGACCGCTGTGCCGTGTTCACCAAGCCCGGGGCTTTCGCCCCGGGCTTTTTCGTTTGGCCCCGCCAGGTGCGCCAACGAGCAGAGCCGTCACCGGCCTGATTGCTCGCGTTCCTGATGCCGGTTATCACATAGTCAGTTGACCAGGGTTTTGATTACCCGGAGGCCCCGCTGCTGAAGCGGTAATCCTTCAGCGGGAAACGGCGACTCTCCCAGATCAATTCCGGCGTCGACGCGCGCCGGAATGGCACGTCGCCATTGGCATCGAAGTAATAGCTGTTTGCATGCGCGCAGGATTCCTGCCAGAAAATCTGCGTGTGCCGGCGGGATAGCATGTCCTCGAAATAACGCTGGTTCGCCTCGGGCATCACCTCGATGCGGGTAGCGTCCTGATGACGTGCTTCTTTCAGGCAACGCAGGATGTGGTGCGTCTGCGCCTCGATCAGCGCGAAGAACGACGCCCCGTTGTAGCCGTAGGGCCCGAAGATGGTGAAGAAGTTCGGGAAATTCGGCAGCGAAACGCCCTGGTAGGACTGCGCGCGGTGGTGGGCGAAGAACTCGCTCATCAGCGAGCCGTCGGCGCCGCGGATGCGGTAGCTGCCCTCACTATCGGAAACCTTGAAGCCGGTGGCGTACACCAGCACATCGACCTCGTGCAGCGTGCCGTCGCGGGTGCGCACGCCGTTCGCGGTGATCTCCGCAATCGGCGTCGTTTCCAGATGCACGTTCGGGCGGTTAAATGTCGCCAGGTAACTGTTGTGGAAGCTCGGTCGCTTGCAGCCGATCGCATAGTCCGGCGTGAGTTTTGCGCGCACTTCCGGATCGTGCACCTGGCTGCGCAGCCAGGCCTTGCCCAGACGTGCCGACTGCCCGGCGATGGCCGGCAGGGTGCCGGCGTACTGCGCCGCCAGCGGGAAGGTCACCTCGACGAAAGCCTGACTCGCCACGCGCAGCGCCGACTTCACGCCGGGCAGGCGCATGCCGGCCTTGAGCAGGCCGGACAGCGGGATATCCAGCTTCGGGAAGCACCAGATCGGCGTCCGCTGGAACACGGTGAGTTGCGAGGCAATGGGCGCGATTTCCGGGATCACCTGCACCGCCGAGGCGCCGGTGCCGATCACGGCGATGCGTTTGCCGGCGAGTTTCGCCGTGTGGTCCCAGCGCGCGGTGTGCATGGTGGTGCCGGCGAAGGAATTCACGCCGGCGATGTCGGGCAGTTTCGGCACGTTGAGCGGGCCGCTGCCGTTGACGATGTAGCGGGCGGTGATCTCGCTGCCGGCGGCGGTGCGCAGGCGCCAGCAGTCGTTCGCGTTGTCCCAGACCGCTTCCTCAACCAGCGTATTGAAACGCGTGCGCTCATGCAGGCCGTATTTGTCTGCGCAGTGCTCGGCGTAGGCCTTCAGTTCGCGACCTGGTGCGTAACTGCGGCTCCAGTCGGGCCGCTGCTCGTAGGAAAACTGGTAACTGAACGACGGGATATCGACGGCAACGCCCGGGTAGGTGTTCCAGTGCCACACGCCGCCGTAGCCGTCGCCGGCTTCCAGGATCAGGTAATCGTGGATCCCGGCCTTGTCGAGCGCGATCGCGGTGCCAATGCCGGAGAAACCGGCGCCGATGAGGGCGACGTTGACGTCGGGGGTGGTGTGGGGGGTGGCTTTCGGCATGGGCTGCTCCTCTCGGGGGACCGCATATTGACGAGTCGGCGCTGGGGAAGACAAGAGTGCCACGTGTGTCCGGTTGACGGGGGGCGTTTACAGCCCCAAGCGGACCCATAAACAAAAGGCGCCTTCAGGCGCCTTTTGCGTATCAAGCCGGTGCTTGATGAGGTGGGCATTTCCTCCGGGCGGCCGTTCCTGTTTTGGGCGGGCTTCGTTTACGGGCAGTGTGGCCGTGGGTATGCTCGACCTGCCCGTCGCGGGCGCGATTTGGGGAGAAGCAACATGGCTGTCGCTGTCTGCAACGTATCGTAACCGAGCCATAAACCCCGTATTGCTTTCCGCACAGCGTGGAGCCGGTCAGTTCAGTGATTCCGTGACCAGTGCGCCCGGCTCAAGATTCCACGGCATCAGCGCTTCGATATCCGCAACCGTTTTGGCCGCCGGCAAATCGCGCAGGATTCTGCGTAGATAGGCGTAAGGCTCGTGCCCGTTGGCTTTCGCCGTCTCAATGATGCCGTAGAGCCGAGCG
>CBDDRC010000018.1:0-7236 GCA_965232985.1 uncultured bacterium | reverse complement strand
CCGCAGAGCATGGAGGAAATGTGGGATGTCCCGGGCCTCGAAAAGGCGCTGGAGGTCGAGCTGCATCTCGCGGTGCCGGTGCAAGCCTGGATCGATGCTGAAAGCCATTTCGATGACGCTGTGTTGCGCCAGCGGTTGCTGGCACAGCTGGTCGCCGCATACCGCCTCAAGGAGGCTACGGTTGGCAGCGAAGCGATGCGGCAGATCGAAAAGCAATTGATGCTGCAGGTGCTGGACAAAGCCTGGAAAGAGCACCTGGGCGCCATGGATTACCTGCGTCAGGGCATTCACCTGCGCGGCTACGCGCAGAAGAACCCGAAGCAGGAGTACAAGCGCGAGGCTTTCGAGTTGTTCGAGCAGATGCTCAACCAGGTCAAGCACGAGTTGGTGCGCATCCTCTCAACCATCGAGTTGCAGCGCAAGGATGAGGCCGAGGCGCTTGAACGGCAGCGCCGTGAGGAAGCCGCTAAGCAGCAAATGCAATTCCACCATGATGATCCGGACAACATTCCGAAGGTCGTGGCGGAAGAAAAACCGCAGCCGGTCCAGCGTGAGTTCACGAAAATAGGCCGCAACGATCCGTGCCCCTGCGGTTCCGGCAAAAAATACAAACAGTGCCATGGCAAGATCGAGTGAGAAAGTAAATGGCTGTCGGCCCTGAAACGGTTCCCCCTGTCATTCATGCCGTTCCGGGCGTACGCCTTGGTATTGCTGAGGCGGGAATCCGCAAGCAGAACCGCCGTGATGTGGTTGTGTTTGAGCTCGCCATTGGCTCGACGGTGGCGGCAACGTTCACGAAAAATCAGTTCTGTGCGGCACCCGTGACGGTAGCGAGGGAACACCTTGCGGCCGCATCAGCGCGTTATCTGTTGATTAATACCGGTTGTGCCAATGCCGGCACGGGCGCGCCGGGCCTTGCCGATGCGCGCGCCAGTTGTGATGCGCTCGCCAAAAATGTCGGTGTTGATGCGCGCGCCGTGCTGCCGTTCTCGACTGGTGTGATTGGCGAGCGTTTGCCGTTGGATCGCCTTGTGGCCGGATTGCCCGCCGCTCTTGCCGATTTGCGTGCCGATGCCTGGCTTGATGCAGCCCATGGCATCATGACCACAGACACGCGCCCGAAGGTGGCGTCCACGCAGATTTTCGTGGATGGGAAACCCGTCACGATCACCGGTATCGCCAAGGGCGCCGGCATGATCTGCCCGAACATGGCGACGCTGCTTGCGTATGTCTGCACCGATGCGGTCATTGCGCACTCTGATCTGCAGGCATGGCTATCGGCCGCAGTCGGGCAGTCTTTCAACCGCATCACCATCGATGGCGATACGTCTACCAACGATGCCTGTGTGCTGGCCGCAACCGGTGCATCCGGCGTGGTGATCGCCGGGCAGAGTGCCGGCGCTGATGCATGGTGCAACGCGCTTCGGCAGATCATGTTGCAACTGGCACAGGCGGTCGTGCGCGATGGCGAGGGTGCAACCAAGTTCATCACTGTTGATGTTCAGGGCGGTCGCGATACCGCTGAGTGTTTGGCGGTGGCGTACACGATTGCCCATTCACCGCTGGTAAAAACGGCGCTGTTTGCATCCGATCCGAACTGGGGACGCATTCTGGCCTGTGTCGGGCGTGCCGGTGTGGCAGCACTTGATGTATCGAAAGTCGACATCTGGCTCGGCGAAGTTTGCATCGTCAGAAGTGGTGGCGTGAATCCGGACTATGCCGAGGCGCAGGGCGCGGCAGTGATGCAGCGCGACGACATCGTCATTCGCGTCGAACTGGCCCGCGGTAGCGCGCATGATCGCGTCTACACTACTGACCTGTCGTTCGATTACGTCAAGATCAACGCCGAATATCGCAGCTGAGATGTCGCCGGGATCACCGGGATGAAAGCATCGCCTGTTGTGCATGTCGCCGTTGCCGTAATCCAGGATGCTGCTGGCCGCGTTCTGATCGCCCAGCGCCTGCCGCACCAGCATCTTGCCGGGCTGTGGGAATTTCCCGGCGGCAAGCTTGAACCCGGCGAAATACTGGCCGAGGGGCTGCGCCGTGAGATCGGCGAGGAACTTGGCATTCGTGTTGAGGCGATCGCGCCGTTGCTGCGCATCGAACATGCCTATCCGGGAAAAACCGTGCTGCTCGATGTTTGGCGGATCATACGCTGGACGGGCGAGCCGCCCGGCACGCGGGGCGCTGAGGGGCAATCGCTGCGCTGGGTACACCCGGACGACATGCACGCCGAGGAATTTCCGCCAGCGGATGTGGCGATCATCGCCGCCCTGCGGCTGCCGACACGCTATGTGATCTCCCCCGACCTGAGCGACATGACCGGGGTCGATGTTTTTCTTGCGGCGCTGGCCCGCCGTGCCGCGCGTCAGTTGCCGGATCGGCTGATACAGGTGCGGTTGAAAAAAACACCTGCGCTTGCGCCGGCACTGATCGCGGGAATTCGCCGCGCATTGCCGGCGGCACGGGTGCTGATCAACAGCGATACGCTGGCCGGTTTGTCGGCGGCCGGAGGCCTGCATGGCGCCGACGGTGTGCACCTCACGGCACGTGCATTGCACGCCTGGGCTGAAAAAACGGCTGTGTCGCCGGTCGAGATGCCTATCCGGTTGCCTGCGCCCTTGTCTGCGGCGTCCTGCCATAACGCCGGCGATCTCGCGCGGGCATTTTCACTCGGTATTGATTTCGCGACGCTGTCGCCGGTGTTGGCAACTGCATCGCATGCCGATGCACTGCCGCTGGGATGGGCGTCTTTCGCGCAGCTGGCTGCGGGCGCCGGGCTGCCGGTTTATGCGCTGGGCGGAATGCACGGTGCGTTACTCGACGATGCGCTTGCGCAGGGCGCAATCGGCATCGCCGGCATCTCGGCGATGCTTGACTGATGCGATTCGCTGCACGCGGCGCGCGGGCTTTCAGTCGTCGTCGTTGATGGCGTCCAGCGGCAGAGCGCCGTCAGGCGGTGTCGCGTCCGGGATCCGGTAGCCCTCGCTCGCCCAGGCGCCGAGATCTGCCATCCGGCAGCGCTCCGAACAAAAGGGGCGGAACGGATTCGCCGCAACGTAGCGCAGGTTCTCGCCGCAGCCGGGGCACTTGACGAGCGGGCCGGCCTGCGGTGTGTGTTGCGGGCCGGGCGCGTCAGCCACGGGCGGCAATCTCCAGGTAATGCGCATGCAGCGGCGCCAGACGCGCATGCAGCTCGCTCAGTGAGGCATCGTTGAGCACGATGTCGTCAGCTTTTGCACGGCGGTCGGCACGCGACATCTGTGCTGCCATGATTGCCTTCACCTGCGTTTCTTCCACCTTGTCGCGGGCAGCAGTACGCGACATTTGCAGCGCTTCGGGCACGTCGATGAGCAGCGTGCGCCGGACAAACGCTTTTTGCCCTGTCTCGAACAGCAAGGGCGATACCAGCAGTGCATAGGGTGAAGCGGCGGTGGCGAGTTGACGCACGATTTCCTGTGCGATCAAGGGATGCAGAAGTTGTTCGAGCCAGCGCCGCTCTGCGGGTTGGTCGAACACCACCTGGCGCAACGCGGCGCGATCAAGCGTACCGTCGCTTCGGATCAGGCTGGCGCCGAAGTGATCGCGGATGGCCGCCAGCGCCGGCGTGCCCGGCTCGACCACCTGACGGGAAACCAGATCCGCATCGACGATGACGATACCCTGGGCCTTGAACCAGTCGGACGCTGCCGTCTTGCCGCTGCCGATGCCGCCGGTGAGGCCAACGATAAAGTTCGACATGGGTCTCGCGTCAGGCAAGGTTGAATAGGTGCAGCGGGCCGGCGAGCAGCGCATCGCCCCACACATAGGCAAGAAAACCGGCAGCGGCGAGGAACGGGCCGAACGGAATCGGCTGGGCACGATCGCGTCCGGCGATGAGAATCAGCGCAATCCCGAGTACCGCGCCGACAGCGGACGACAACACGATCACCAGAAGCAGCTTTTGCCAACCCAGCCAGGCACCGAGCGCGGCGAGCAATTTGAAATCGCCATATCCCATGCCTTCCTTGCCGGTGATTAGGCGAAACAACTGGTAGACGATCCACAGCGACAGATAGCCGGCAGCAGCGCCGATCACTGCGTCAGCAAGCGCAACGCCACCGGCCGGAATGGCCACGAGCAGGCCGAGCCAAAGCAGCGGTAACGTGATGTCGTCGGGCAGCAGCGTGGTGTCGTAGTCGATCATCGTCAGCGCGATCAGCGCCCAGGTGAACACCAGCGCCCATGCCAACTCCCAGCCGAGCCCGAGGCGAGTGACCATCAGCAGGGTCAGGGCGCCGGTCACCGCCTCGATCAGCGGATAACGCATGCTGATCGGCGCCCGGCAGGCGCTGCAGCGGCCGCGCAGCACCAGCCAGCTCACCAGAGGAATGTTCTCGTGGGCACGGATTTGGTGGCCGCAGTGCGGACATGCCGAGCGCGGCGTTGCCAGGTTGTAGGTGGGCCGTGCCGGTGGCGGGGTGTCCGGATGCGCGAGCGCGTAGCAGTCATCCTGCCAGCGCGCCTCCAGCATGCGTGGCAGGCGGTGGATAACGACATTGAGGAAACTGCCAACGCAGAGGCCGCCGAGCGCGGCGGCCACAAGGGTGAGGGTGCTCACAACGGCAATGTCAGCCGCCGCCGGATACGGCCTTGCCCATCTGGAAGATCGGCATGTACATCGCGATCAGCAAGCCGCCGACGACGACGCCGAGGAATGCCATGATCGCCGGTTCCATCATCGAGGTCAGGCCATCGACGGCGGCATCGACTTCCGCCTCATAGTAGGTGGCGACCTTGTCGAGCATGGCGTCGAGCGAGCCGGCCTCCTCGCCGATGGCTGTCATCTGCACCGACATGGGCGGGAAGATGCCGGTGCTGCGCATGGCGAAGGTGAGCTGCTGGCCGGTTGAGACGTCGTCGCGAATTTTCATGATGGCGTTGTAGTACACCACGTTGCCCGCCGCATCGGCGCAGGAGCGCAGCGCCTCGATCAGCGGCACACCGGCGGCGAAGGTGGTGGCCAGCGTGCGCGAATAGCGGGCCACCGTTGCCTTGAGGATGATGTCGCCGGCGATTGGCAGCTTCAGATAAAGCTTGTCGAGCCAGTCCCGGAATGCCTTGGAGCGTTTCTTGGTTTCCGTGAAGGCATAACCGAGGCCACCGAGCCCGAACAGCAGAACGATGCCCCATGCCTGCAACCATGCGGACATGTCGATGGCGATTTGGGTGGGTTTTGGCAACTCCGCACCGAAGCTGCTGAAAAGTTCGGCAAAGGTGGGCACGACCTTGACCAGCAGGATCACCGTCACGATCGTTGCGATCACCAGAATCGTCGCCGGGTATTTCATTGCCTTCTTGATCTTCAACTTCAGGGCTTCGGACTTTTCCTTGTAGATCGCGACGCGATCCAGCATCGTTTCCAGCGAACCGGACTGTTCGCCCGCATGGACGAGGCTGACGAACAGGTCATCGAAGTACAGAGGGTACCTTTTCAGGGCATCGGCAAAACTGTTGCCGCCCTCGACGTGCGTTTTGATGCCGAGGATGACCTCCTTCATCTTGGGATTGGTAACCCCCTCGGCGACAATATCGAACGACTGGATCAGCGGCACGCCGGCGCGCATCATGGTTGACATTTGGCGGGTGAAGATCGCCACCTCCATGGGCGTCACCTTGCCGCCCATGGCGAGCCACGACATACCCTTCTTCTTCACTTTGGCGTTGTTGATACCCTGCTTGCGCAGGGCGGCCTTGGCCTGCGCCTCATTCTTGCCGACAACTTCGCCCTTGACCTTCGCCCCTTTCTTGTCGACACCTTCGTAGACGAAGGTAACGTTCTGTTCTGCTGCAGCTGCCATGGTTTAGTGCCCCGATGTCACGCGATCGACTTCTGCGAGGCTGGTGAGCCCCATTTTCACTTTATTCAGCCCCGAGCGCCGGATGTCGTTGAAGCCTTCCTTGCGACACTGGTCGGCAATGGCGATGGAGTTGCCTTCTTCCATGATGATGCGCTGAATGGCATCGGTGATCTTCACCACCTCGTAGATGCCGACGCGGCCCTTGTAGCCGAACTTGCAACGTTCGCAGCCAACCGGTTGGTACACGGTGAACGTGCCCAGTTCCTGGGCGCTGAAGCCCATTTTCAGCAGCGCGTCGTCGGGAATTTCCTGCGGTTTCTTGCAGTTTTCGCACAGGCGCCGTCCGAGGCGCTGGGCAATGATCAGGTTGACCGAGGTGGCGATGTTGAACGAAGGCACGCCCATGTTGCGCAGGCGGGTCAGTGTTTCCGGTGCCGAGTTGGTGTGCAGCGTGGAAAGCACCATGTGGCCGGTTTGCGCTGCCTTGACGGCAATGCTTGCGGTTTCGAGGTCGCGAATCTCGCCGACCAGGATCACGTCCGGATCCTGGCGGAGAAACGCCTTGAGCGCCGCCGCGAAGTCCATGCCCTGTTTCGGATTGACGTTGACCTGGTTGATGCCTTCGAAGTTGATTTCCACCGGGTCTTCGGCGGTGGAAATATTGCGATGCACTTCGTTGAGGATATTCACGCCGGTGTAGAGCGTCACGGTCTTGCCCGAACCGGTGGGGCCGGTAACCAGCAACATGCCCTGCGGTTTGTCGAGCGCTGCCATGTACAGGTCTTTCTGGTGAGGCTCGAAACCAAGCGACTCGATACCGATCTTCGCGCTGTCGGCGTCCAGAATCCGCAACACGATTTTCTCGCCCCAGAGGGTTGGGCAGGTGTTCATCCGGAAGTCGATCGACTTCGTCTTGGAGATCTTCATCTTGATGCGGCCGTCCTGGGGGACGCGGCGCTCGGAAATGTCGAGGTTGCCCATGATCTTCAGACGGGCGGAAATTTTGCCGGCCTGGGTGATCGGCGCCCGGGTTACTTCATGCAGCATGCCATCGGTGCGAAAGCGCACGCGGTAGGATTTTTCGTACGGTCCGAAGTGCAAATCCGATGAGCCGCCACGCACGGCATCGAGCAGCAACTTGTTGACGAAACGTACGATCGGCGCGTCGTCGCTGCCGGTGGTATCGCCGGAACCGCCCGGATCGTCGGTGCCGGCTTCGGTTTCCAGGTTCTCGAGGTCGGAGTCGAGTCCTTCAAAGGCCTTGCTTTCGCTCTGCGACAGGAATTTTTCGAGCGCCTGGGCAAGCTTGTCCGCCTCGACAACGATGGCCTCGGTGTTCAGGCCGGTGTTGAAGCGGATATCGTCGAGCGCCTGCAGGTTGGTGGGGTCGGCA
>CBDDRC010000017.1:0-13866 GCA_965232985.1 uncultured bacterium | reverse complement strand
ACGGCCTCGCCGTTGGCGTTGACATCCAGGTAGCGTTTTATCAACGTCGCCTGATCTGTAAAATCCGGATCCAGCAGAAGCTCGGAAACGTCTATAAGCGCCATTTTTTCGGCCTGTTCGTATTTTCTCTGACGACGTATGTGATGCTGTTGAGCAGTTGGCCGGTGTGAATCAATGGCTTGGTTCCCTTGAATCCTGCCTGCTTCCTCTCAGCCAGCGTTCTCTCGCTCAGCGGCGCGAATCCCTCGCCGGCCTTGATCCTGTTTTTCACCGATGACACGGCGATAATGCCTGCCGCGTTCAACCCTCTGTCAATCGCGGCCGCGTCATGAAATACCTGTTTAGCGAATTTGCCCAGCACGTTCGCGCATTTTTCGGACGCCTGATCGATGCCTGGTATCAGAAACGGCCTTGCTGGGATGTTTTTTGCAGGCGATCCGAATTCGTTAACGTATCCGATTTGAGCATTCGTATCCTCTTCATCAATCCTTTGTGCTTTTTCCGACGGGATCCCCACTACAACATGCCGCCCGGCCATTTCCTGGATGGCGCTGAGCACCTGCGCGGTGTTGTCCTTCGTGATTTTCAGGCTCACAACTGCACAACGCCTGCGCCGAACAGGCGCGCCAACCTGGCGTACTGCGCGCCGTATGTCGTCAGGTTCCAATGCCCGGCACCGGGCGTCATGGCCGATGATGTGTCGTATGAGACGCTGACCGATCCGACGGATTTTGATGTTATGGCACCGGACGGCAATCCGGGGATTGATCCTGAAGCGCTGCGTGCTGCAACAGCGATGTTGTGCGCTACGAACAAATCCACCGCATGCGGGTAGATGTCGCCGTATCTGTCAATCGATGTCAGGCGCTCACCGATGTCCGCCCAGAATTCAAGCAGTGTATCGGGGTATTTTATCGGGTCTGCGAACTCGACAAAATTACCGCGAAACAGGGCGACATCCATTACTTATCGTCCGTGTCTTTGGCCTTGCCCTTGTGTTTTGGTTCATGATCCGCTTTCGTTTCGAGGATCACGACAGAGCCGTCTTTCACCAGCGCGTCGAAAAACCATTGGCTCGCCTCGATCTCCTCGGCCGGAACATCGTGCGTGCCTGCGCCGTAGGTGGATTTTCCGAGCGTGACTGGGATGTTGAATTGAACTTGCATGTCGACCTCCTAGATTCCGTCAGCGTACCTGATAGTTTCCGGATAAATGAACTCGACCTCGCCGTAGGCCCACAAATAGGGAGTGTTGTATCGAATCCCCAGCGTGTAGGGCGTCTCGCGGCGAATCGGCACCATGGAGAACCGCACAAGATCCTCCTCGTTGGTATAGGCGACCATGCGATCCGTGCCGCCAGCGCCTGCACCGGCCAACCATTTCAGCGGCTGGATATCCAGTTTCCGGCCGTTGGTCCGGAGGCTGATGCTGTTCTCTTCGAGAAACGCGATGGTGCTGATATTGCCTGCCGAAGAGACCTTCGTGCTGATCAGGCGGGCGAACTGAACAGGCGGGAGCAACAGTTTATCAGGGGCCCGATCGTAACCGGAAGCCGTCCAGGTGGCCTGGAGCAGGGTGTTTACGTCGAGGAGGATTTCGTCAGGGTTTTTGGTAGACCATAGCGGCGATGCGCCGACCGAGCCATTCGCAACGGTTGAGACGGTCACGAGCGGACTATTGATCAGCCCTTTGGCACCAACCGCCGTATCGCCTACGTAGACCATTTCGTCGGTGGACATCTGGTAGAGGATGTTCAGCGCCTCGAATTTCTGGCGGTCAATGGGGGTGCCCGCCCGCTGGCTGCGCTCCAGCTCGACGGAGCTGTAGGAGACCTCGCGCGCCAACAGTCGCATGGGCACCGATACCAGCGCGCCATCGATGGATACGCCGGGGATGGTGGTACTGTTCGGCGACAGCCAGGGCTTGCCTGTCGCGCTCTGAGTACCGACGCCGCCATAACTCGACCGGATGAACGAGGTCGCCTCGTCGGACATCGAGATTCCGGAGCGCAATTTGATATCGCGGCCCCAACTCGTTGTCACCAGCGGCATGTACAGCCTCTGATCGAGGTTGTCCAGCTGGTTCATGTAATAGGCCAGCGTTGAGTCGAATGTTTTCATTGGTGGTTGCGCTCCTTGGCTTCTGTCTCTGCGAGTGCGAAATTAATCTATCCGGATTTCTGCAACGTTGTTGGCGTCCTTGCCATCAACTGCCCATGTGGCGCGGGTTAATGCTACGTTGTTCGCCCCGTCCGCGGTGGCCTCGAAATCCCCGACTGCCTTACCGGTCGCGGCGGTAACGCGCATATAGACGATGCCCCCCTTGACGGGGGTGCCTATGGTGCATAGGACATTGACGTAGCCCTTGCGCATGATGCCATGCACTGCGCTGGCTATCGGCGATCCGTCCTGGTTCGAATAGGACGGCGCTACCCGTGTGAGCACGCCGACAAAAACGGTAGCCGCGTCGCTGGCTGCGATTTTCTCGAATTTACCGGAAACCAGTTTTACCGGTGCACCAAATGCAGTGGGCGCATTCGGCACGTTGAACAACCCGGATTCAATCTGGCTGGCCTGTTGGCGGGTGATGTCGCCGGGGACACCAGCAGGCGCAGTGAACAGTAGTGCTACCATTTTCCAATCTCCTATTTTGCGCCCTTGGCGTAGTGTTTGGCGTTCAGCTCGTTGATTTCGTCCGGTGTCAGCGGCCCGCGTTTTTTACTGGTGTCCATTGTGGCGACGTTATTGATCCTTCCGGTGCGCGACAATTTCAGCAGCTCTGACGCGGCTACAAACATCGTGTCCGTGTCTGCCGCATCGAATGATCGACCGCCCAGCAATAGATCGATAGCGGCGCGGCCGTCCTCGGTGCCGTAGGCTGCTGTCAATGCATTGGATTTGACGTCACCGACTTTGGCAATACCGGGGGCCAGTATTTCGGCGCGCGCGATGATATCGCCGTCGGTGCAAGGGCATGCTTCGTCGGCTGTCGCTGTGGTTGTGTCTGCTGATGTGGCCTCTGCCTCGGCAACAGGTTCAGGCACCCTCTCGGCCAGTTGTGCGATGGTCCGCTGGAGCGTTTCAATGCTGTTCTGCATTGCGGCGAATTGCGCGGCGAAGTCTGGCGCGACGGGTTCTAGTTTGTCAGGCTCGGGATCAGGCGGCGCCTTGTCTGTAACGGGCGCAGGGGCATCCTCGATCAATGCCTCGTCTAGAGACCTGGAAAATATGCTCATCAGTTTTTCTTTGACGCCCATCATAGAACCCTCTGGATTATGAGCCGTGTCGAATATAGCACATTGTGGACCGCATCGGCCGCTGGATACAAGTGCCACATGATTGCCACGAATGTTTCTCTGGCGACCCAATCCGGGCGCATCCTCGATGTATTCGGCCTCGTAGGCGCATGACACCTCGCGCAGGCGTTTGTCCCTGACCTCGGCGATCGCCTCGGCATCGGTTATCAGTAGGTCGGCGACCAGTTTATCCGCATCGTCACCATCTCCAGGGCGGACGTGCTGCGCAAACCCTACCGCGTGCGATCGCCAGTTGGCCGATGTCACGAACAGATTCCCCTCCGGATGCCCGAGCGTTACGGGTTTCCCCTCGAATGAGGCTATCGTGGCCGGGTCGTGGATGTCATCCACAGTGCGGGACACTACCGTGTGGCTGCCGCCGGGTGTTATCGATGTCTCGCCGGGCGCATACAGGTGATCGCCGGTTCTGGCTATCGGCACGCCCAGGCAGACCAGGAAACCCTCTGGTGTCTCGGCGATACGGTCGGACAGTTTTGATTCGGTATAGTATTTAATCGCCATCCCCTTCTATGATCGGCTCGGCATAACAACGGCAGTTATACACCTCGCCGGGTCCGTGCGCACCTTCATCATCGATCTCGGGCGGGTCGTCGAACCGGAATATCTGGCCGTCCAGCTCGGCGTGGGATTCTCGCACGGCTTCATCACCGGCCGTGCGCCAGTAATAATGCGTCGCGCCGACGTATTGAGCGCGGGCAGTAGTCATGGCTGAATTGGCTTTTGCGATCTCAGTGCGCGCGATGTTGCGAGCCCGGCCAACAGTGACCTTTTCTGTCTCGGCCAGTTTTTTTGCGATCACGTCGGCGCGCTCGCCGGTGACCATCGCCTCCTGCGCCAGGTTCTGCGCCCGAAGACCGGCCTCCAGTGGCAAGCTCTTGATCAACTCCACCTGGTCGCGCTGCAGGTTTCTGGCAACGGCGCCGACCACGGAGTTGGCCAACTCTGATCGCAGCTCGCGGCCCAGGCGTGCGGATGCCGATGCCCAGGCGCGCGCGTTGCCGGCTTTTAGGCCGTCCATTATCTTGCCGGTGATTGTCTCGCCCCACGGCCCGAGCGAGGCGCTGTATGCCTCCAGTGCAGTGGCCATTGCCCCGGGGTTCAGGATTCTTTCACCCTCTACGTGCGACTCGATGATGCCGCCGACGATGCGCGCCACTTTTCGCAATTGCACGTAGAGCTTTTTCTCGGCGATCTTGGCGGGTTGAGCAAAATTTGCCATCTACCGGCCTGCCCAGGATTTCAGTTTTTTTAGCAGGGTTTGGCTGTCTGCTGCCGGCGCTGTTTTGGGTTTGGCTTCCGGATCCTCTTCGTCAGGATCGCCAGGCACGTCATCGTCAGGCACGTCATCGTCAGGCGCGTCAGGCGGATCCTCGATCTTCGCCTCTTCTATTTGTTCGTCGGTGATGTTCGTGAACATGCCCGTGTAATCACTCGACTGTCGCAACTCCTGCAGTGCGGTGACCCGATCGATGATGCCCTTTTCATAGGCAGCCGCCACAGCGGTGACTACTGAGTTGCCGATGCTGGCCTTCTCTGCCTGGCTCGTTTGCCACAGCGGCACAAAGTCAAAATCGAACCCCTCTGGCGGCGGCGCATTGAACAGCGACGCGTGCAGAACGTGCAAGATGCGCGTCATTCCATCGCGCAACCGGCTCTCTTGCTGGGACAGTACAGTGTCGTAATAAAATCGGATATCGCTCTCGCCGGTGGCGTTCAACCCGCCGGGCGATTGGCCGAACAGCCGCGTCATCGGTATCCCCGCGGCGCCGGCTATCTGCTGGCCGAAATGGAGCAGGATTTCATTCAGTCCGGCAAACGAGTACTGCGTTGTGGCAAATGAATCTGTTTTGTCCAGCAGGGTAATCCCCTCGCTGGTCTGCAGCCTGCGCATGTGCTGAAACATTTCGAGCAGGTTTTTTTCTGCCGCGCCGCCGGCTGCCAGTATTTGCCGCAGGCCGTCTATCTGCACGGTCCGCAGATGCGCGCGCTGTATCAGGTTTGCCGAGCCGCTGGTGGCGGTGTCGAAAGAGACCAGCCTGTCCTCGATGCGCTCGACGATGGACTGGCCCCAGAGCGACTCCCGTATCGACCGAGAGGGCGGCAATTGGACGCCAATGAACCGGATTACCCTGCTGTGATGCCAGCGCAGGCCCGTGGGTGTTCTATTTACCGGGTCACTGAGAACGTCATAGAAAACCGGCATTCCGGCGGACATTCCGGACTGCACAACGGTTTGCAGGTCGGGCTCGATCATCCATCGATCGTATATTTTCAGGCCGTTGAACTGGCCCTTTTTTACCGCCGCGACATTGAGCGGCGTTGACGGTTCCTGCCCGTCGACAACGATGCAGGCCACCGCGCCGCCGTAGAGGCGGCCCCATTTGATCATCTCCAGCAGTCCCTGCCATATCCCCAGCCTTGACAGCTGCTGGTGCATGACGCCTATCTGATCGGGCTCCTGCGTGCTGTTGATGCTGATGCCGGCTCGGGTCATGTCCTCTGCAACGGCATCAACACAAACGCCAACCACCCAGCTACAGCCATACATGGCCTCCAGCCGCTGGCGGTTACTTGTCAGCTCGCTGAACAGATAATCCGCATCGCTCAGGACATTGTCGGCACCAAGCCCCAGCCGCGCGGTGAAATTGGCGAACCCATCGAACGCCTGGGCATTCATCCAGCGCGCTCCCACAGCGCAACAGCGTTACCCGAGTACAGCATGTCGTTTATCGCGTCGATCATGGGATCAACCTGGTCGTCGTATTGGTGGCTGTCGTCGGCGCTGAACGCCTCGCACTCCGCCACGAAATCGTTAGTGAAATCCGCATTTTCCGGGATCATCACATATCCGGCCTCAATATACCCCAACACGTCTGTCAGGCGGGTATATTTATCGCGGTTCCGCTCGATGCCGTGGACGGGGATGAACGGCGGCCTCAGTTTCAACCCCTGGATCAACCCGGTGCCGGACGCCTTGTCCTCGATTTTCATCTGCCGCAGTTGGCCGTACAGCGTGAAATCCAATGGCTTGTGCTTGGACCAGAACGCAATCGCGCGGCGCTCGAGCTCGGGCGCCTCCCATTTTCCGCGTATCTGGTCTATCAGGTAGATTTTGCCGTCATCCGCTTTGCCCCAGCACTGGAAAACGGAGTAATCGTTGCGCTCGGCGGTTTTCTGTGCTGTGTCCGCGTAGATGCAACGGTATTTGATGATTGGCAGCTGGGTGTATCGGCCGAAATGTTTGCCGTTGATGATCTCGCCGCCGATGATCTGCGGGTTCTGCTGGTAGACGGCCTCCCAGTTGACGGCCGACATCGTTGATTTATGCTCGAGCAGGAAAGCCAAGGATTTATGCTCAGGAAACAACGGCTCTCCCGCCGCCCGGTGGCGTTCGTCGCAAACCGCGATAGCGGGGTAGGACACCACCCGGATATCGCTTCCGAATGTCTGTATTGCCCGCCCGGCGATATCGTCGACGTGCCAGCGCGTCAGCACCATCACGAACCCGGCATCGTCTGAGAACCGGGTAAAGAAATCGTCCGTGAACCAATCCCAGGTTTTGTCCCGCGCCGACTGCGAGTTCGCCTCGCTGCGCCCCTTGATGGCGTCGTCGATCACGCCTAGATCCAGGCCCTCGCCTGTAATGGCACCCTGTACTGTGGTGTTACGGAAATACCCCTCGGCGTCGACGTATTCCAGCATCTCGCGATTGCGCGCTGCGCCGGTACCGGATCGAATATCGCCAATTCTGGTTTCAGGGAAAATCGATTGATAGCGCGGCGAGCTGAAAATCCGCTGGCACCACAGGTTAGCGCGGATGCCCAGGCGTTCGGAGAACGAGGCAAAAATGGTTTTCAGCGCAGGGTTCTTGCCAGCGGCCCAGGTGATGAAGTCAACCACCATCAAGCTCTTCCCATGCTGCGGTGGCGCCGTGATGATCATTTTTGGCCTGTCGCCGGCGAGTAGGCGGTCATAGAACCCCTGCAGTTCCCGTGCCATTGCGCGCTGCCACCAGCCGATCTTCATTTTCGGGTGCATCAACCGGCGATAGGCCCAGAACGACTCGCGCGCCTCCGCAACCGCCAGCAGGTCGATCAGGTCGACGTCGCAGATCTGGCGTGTGGCGGTCAATCGTCGGTATCTCCAAAAATTTGGGTCGGTAGTCCTCGCCTCTCCAGCTCGGCGATCAGCTCTTCCCGAGACGGTTTCTGCGTGTTGTTGTTGATGATGACCATCTGATTGTCGCCGTGATCTTTCTCTCGCCAGCCGGCCCGCGTCTTCATCCAGAATATCGCGGCGGCGGTGTCGCCACCCTTGGCTTTCTCGAACAGCGCCCCGCCGATGATGGCGTTGGCTTCGGCGGAGGAAAAGTCCAGCTCGGCCCTGTAGTACTTGCGCATCGTCTTGCCGTCGATGCCCAGCAGTTTTGAGACCATCTCGTGCGTGGTGCCTGCAGTGGCGTGGAGTCGCACCATCGCGCGGGTCTCGTCCGTCGGGCTGTGGGGTTTGCGCGACATCAGCCCGCCCAAGTTTTATGACAGGGTTTATAACAGGTTTTATAACTAGGAAATTTTGGTATGTGTTCTCTCATTCGCCGATGTTAGCACCCGCCGGCGGGTTTCGCCATAGCCGCATTCTGTCGCCGCTCGGCAGTCTCGGCTGGTCCGAGTTGGAATCTGGTCCCGGGCGTTGCGCCAGTAGCATTTGCGCCAGTAGCGCAATCTACCCGGATGAGTCGCAGGTCTACGGCTGCGCCAGTAGCCCTGCGCCAGTAGGGTAGGGGGGTATGGGGGGTGACGCAGCGCAAACTTTCCAGAATATAGAATTTGGTTTTTATTATGCGGAGTAATAATAACGTCAAATAATCCGTCATTTGCGTCATTTGCGTCAGTAGTGCGCCAGTAGGTTTTTTCGACATACTAGCGCATAACATTCCAATGTTATCCACCAGCAACTACCAGTTTTTCGGCGCTGTGCCGGTTTGGTTTTTGGTATTGAACGACGTTCAATCGCCCTGATCGCAGCATCGCGGTAATCGTTTTTGCTGCGATTGAGGAGCCGTTTTTGCCACCAAAAACGCCCGCATATTCCGGGAACGGGGCAAGCACGGCCTGGGCTGAGGCGTTTCCAGGAACGGTGCGGGAAGGCACGCAGACTCCAGTGGACTCAGCCGCCCGGATCGCATCGACAATCGCCGTCTGCAGAAAAATATCAGTGGCTGGATCATCCACCTGCGCGGCTGACTGTATGATCGGCACGACGCCATCGAACACGAATCTGACGGGTTCGGCGCGTTTGCCAAGGTTGATTTTCTCGTGGGTGAGCGTCATTACCCCATCTTCATCGGTGAGCGCGAGGCGTGATCTGGGGCTGTTGTGCCAGGCCGTTGACCCCGAGTAGGTGTTGCCATTGGCACCGTATTTGGCCGCGTTCTTGTCTATGTGGGCGAGCAGCAGGATGGCCGCGTCGTTGGCGCGGCCGATGTCCGCCAAGTGCCTGATGAAGGCCCGGACCGAGCGCCTGTGATTCTCGTTGGCGTCGAATGCGTCCGATGCATTGTCGATGATGACAAGTCCTGCGCCAGCGCACAGCCTGGCCAGCTCATAATAGGCGAGGGTGGGGTGTGTCTGCCCGAATTGTTCCTCGGCGTAAAGGGTGCTGGCGCTGTTGGCGCCGTCGAGCAGGCGGATGTTGGCGATGACCTCATCTGCTGGCAGGCTGTATGCCCTCACGATGCGTTTGAGGCGGTACATCACCAGCGTGTGCTCGTCCTCCAGCGACGCAAACAGCACCGGCATCTGCCGCACGACCAGCCCGGCGAACGGTCTCCCGCACGCGACATGGGCGGCGATGACCAGGGCTATACTGGATTTCCCTGTCCCCCCATGGCCGCCGAACAGGGCCACCTGGCGCAGCGGAAGCCACGGTTCGATGGCGAACCGTGGCGGGTCGATCTCGGCCTGCATGAGGCCCGACATGTCGATCTCTGTGAATGTGGGCTTCCCATCCTGCCCATGCCCATTGACGATCGACGCGACGGGCGCCTCAACGCCGGCCAGCAGGCCGTTCCTCGACGTTGTTACCCGGTCGGTAATTATTTTCCCTTCCATGTAGGTCATTGGCCGTCACCGTCGTCGTCAACATCATCAAACCCATCGTAAAACCCAGGATCCTCCAGCTGATTGCGCCACCAGGATCCCGCGATGTGCTTGCCGTTCCAAAGGAAAATACTGGCAACACCCGCCGCGATGAGCTCAACGCCAAGGCGATGGAGAATGTCGTCAGCCACCGTTTGTCCAGGCACAGGCTGGACAAAAACGTGGCAGTCTTCAATCGCGCGCCAATCGAACGCAGCCGGGTCTTCGTCGGCTGGCAGCACAAGGTAAAAATGCGCCAGCTCGCCGCCGGGCCAGCCAACAATGATTCGCGCCTCGCCATAGGCGTCTGGTTTGAACCGTTTGGCGAAGGGCGGCCGCTTGCGCCGCCGTGCCTTGGGTGTGATATAATCGCCTTGAGCTTGTTTCGCGACGGGCTCACCATCCTCGCCCCGCTCGGCGTCCACCGGCGGGGCTTCTCTTTGTCCGCTCAAGACTCCATCTCCGCCACCGGCGCCACCGTTCGGTGAGCCAGCCACGCATTCAGATCGGTGCGACGGTATCGAACACCACGGCCTGCTTTCGTCCACGCAGGGCCGACGCGCAGAACGCGCCAGCGGATAAGAGTGCGCTCAGATACCCGCAGGTAGTCTGCGGCCTCGCTTGCCGTTAAGTTTTCATGTTCACGCATAGCTATAGCCTCTCGTGTCACCTAATGGCGCATATTATAGCTTGGCGATAGCCAATGCAATGGAACTCCAATACAGGCGCCACCTCGGCGCCGGGGACCAGCCGGCGCACAGCGGTAAACCGACGGAGGCGGCGGCGCTGCTGAGGTGGCGTTTGTTTTGAAGCTCGCATGGTGGCGATAGGGTCTCCGCTGGGGTGGCCATGGTCAGGCGGCCACGCTGAATGTGCGCCCTGGGGGGCGTGGTGTCAATGGTCGATAAGCGCCAACGCCTCATCCACCGACCACACGATCCCTGCGATACCACCAGCGCGCAGCACGGCGTCCTGGAACGTGATCTGTTCGGATGTTGGGCGGCCGCGTCCGGCCTTCACCTCGACGCTGAGAAACCGACCGTCAGGCGCGATACCCAGGATGTCGGCCGATCCCACACACAGCCCGGCGTGCAGCGGGCGCGGGTTCAGGAGCGTGATTGTAGTGGGCGTCCGGCCGATAATGGTTCCGGCCCAGCCCATGCCCGTGTTCTGTCTCCACACTGTGCCGCCGGCCTCGGACAGGGCCAGCAGGATCTGTCGCTGGAGCGTGGATTCACGCACCTGGTTCACCCTCGCCGAACAGCATCCCCTGCCGCTGCGCATCCTCGACGCGCCGGCAGGCGATCGCGAAATATCCTGGGTCGACCTCGATCCCGATGGTGCGGCGACCCTGGGCGACCGCTGCGACGCAGGTTGTACCCGAGCCCATGAACGGGTCGATGACGGTCTCGCCGGGCTCGCTCCACCAGCCGACCAGCCAGCGAAAATGATCGAGCGCGCGACTGCAGGGGTGCCCATCCTGACGCCCGCCCGGCCGCGCCTTGGGTGCATAGCCGGGGATCACGCGCCGGCCAGTGGCGCTCGGCACCGGCTCGCCGAAACAGTAGGCGATCTCGATGCCGCCGAGTTTCCGCCCGATATAGCCAGGCAGCGCATAGGGTAGTATCTGCGCCCTGAAAAATGGCATAGGCACCGCGCTCAGGAATCGTGGATCGCTATCGTGGCGCATGACCACCACGGCGCGGAGGACTGGGCGCATGGCGGCCATGGCGGCGGTCATCAGCGACTGCGGATCGTCAGATCCCTGCAGCAGCCCAGCCGGACAGTTCGGCCACACTGGATCGGTGATCAACACGTCGGCCTGCACGTGCGGAAGGATATCGCGGCAATCACCGAGAAGCAGGGTAGCATTTCCGACAACAACGCGGCGCTGCCACGGGCCTGTGGAGCGCGCCTCACCCACCGATCGCCCTCCTAATATCCCGAGCCCGCGCCCGCAGATCGTTGATGTTGCCCATGCGCCGAGCCGCAGCGACGTGTGCCGCCCAGCCCTCGGGGCTCTTCATGCCGCGTTCGATCCCGACGCGCACCAGATCCTCGAGCGACCGCGCCTTGGCCTGGACAGCGCACCGTTGCTGGCGCAGCGCCTCGACGTCTATCGCCACCAGATCGCCGGCGACCTGTTCCACCTCGCGGCCGACGATCAGGTAGACATGGCCACACGCCGGGCACGCCGGTTTCGGCCGGTGCACAGCGAAACAGGCCGGGCACTGGCGTACCGGGAATTCCGGTTCGTCGTCAGACTGGCGCTTGGGCTGGCCGTCGAGACTCCACTCGCGCTCGTCATCCGGGAACCCCAGGTTGATGCTGCCGTCCCGGTGGATGGCGTTGCCGACGTGATCGAGAATGATCGACCGCCCGCCGTCGGGCGATGGCCGCAGCACCCGGCCCACCGCCTGCAGCCACACGATCAGCGATTGCGTCGGCCGCAGCATGATCGCGCATTCGGCACTGGGAACGTTAAGGCCCTCGATTGCCAGCTCAACCGTGCACAGCACCAGCGTCGTTCCGGCCCGGAACCGTTCCAGCCCGCCGCGCCTGTCCGCATCGGATGACGCGCCGGTGATGCACTCGGCAGGCACCCCCGCCGCATTGAATGCCGCGCAGACGTGCGCCGCGTGCGCGCGCGATGTGCAGAACGCGATGGCCCTCAGGCCACTGGCCAGCCGTTGGTAGTGCGCCACTGCGTCGCCCGTGATCGCTGGTTTGTCCATCACCGCCTCGGCCTCGTCGCGGGCGAAGTCGCCGCCGCGTACCGGAATCACGGATGTGTCGGCCGTGCCCACCGAATAGATCGTGTAGTCGCTCAGATACCCGGCATCGATCAGCCAGCGCATCGTCGGGCCACTGACGATCTCACCGTACAGCGCGCCGAGTGGCTGGCCATCCGTGCGCCGTGGCGTGGCAGTCAGGCCCACCACGTGCGCGGCAGGGTAGGCGGCGATGATGCGCGAGTAACTCGCGGACACAGATCTGTGCGCTTCGTCGACGACAATCAGATCAGGCGGCGCGAGTCGGTCCAGACGCCGAACCAGGGTCTGCACGCTCGCCACCTGGATCGGCAGGCGCGCCAGGTGGCTGTGACCACCGGCGACGATCAGGCCGTGTTCGAGTCCCTGCGCCCACAGCGCGGCGGAGGTTTGATCGATCAACTCCTGGCGGTGGACGACGAACCAGCAGACGCGGCCACGCGCGGCAGCCGTGCCCATCATATGCACAGCCAGCGCTGTCTTGCCGCCACCTGTCGGCAGCTGGCAGATCACGCGGCGGTGCCGACGCAGCGCGCCGCGCAGATCGGCGATCAGCTGCTGCTGGTAGGGGCGGAGGTGGATCACCGAACGACCACGCAGAACTTGCGCACTGCCCCTGGCGGCGCCTCGAAATCCGCCGTCGTCATGTAGTGCCTGTCCCTCTGGCGCAGCTTGTATTTGCTGCTGTCGCCAGCCGGTACCATCTCCCAGCCGTGGCGCGTCACAAGCTCAAAAATTTTATCGTCGGTAAAATAATCGTCCATCTCAAACCCCCTGTTACTCGTATTCACTGCCGCGCCCTCGCTCTCGGCACATCCGTAGTCACCGCACCGTGAGACCACGCTTTGATGCGTTCCCACCAGTAGCGGCTGGGGCTGGAAATGCCAGCGCACCAGCGCGACATCTGCGCGCGGTTACAGCCGAGTTCGGCGGCAGCCTTGGCCTGCGACATACCTATGAGGATGAGGTATTCGTTTATGTTGATTTGGATATCCCCTGGTTACGGGTAACGTCAGCAGGATATCACATCCGCCCACCAGTTGCAACTAGGCAACACACACAAAAATAATTCAAAATAGTTGTTGCACGGCGGCAACAACCATGGTTTAATGGGTTGTGGATGGGGATTGCCCACCACCCCGACCCCAGCCGGGAGCGATGGGGACAGAGAGGATACACAGATGGCTACAGTTATACAGATCGCCCACGACATTGATGTAGCAGCAGTCGCGCGCGTCGAAGCGCTGCTCGAGGAGACGACAATGCGGAATCCGAACTGGAACGGCGCCTCTTTCGCGATCGAACGCGACGACTACACGTGCGTGCTCGACGACGATAGCGCCGACGCTATCGCGCTGCTTTCGCAGATTCATCTAGCGATCGCGGGCGACGAATAACCCACCACCCCGACCCCAGCCGGGAGCGCTGGGGACAGAGAGGAGAACGGACATGAGCGACAAAATAACCTACGCGACGGACTGCCTGGCCGCCATCGGCTGGCCGCAGTACGAGGTCGCTATCCGCCGCGTGGTAAATGCCCGCGCGGCATATGACCGCGCCAGCGAGTACGGCTATCCGGCAGCGCAGGCGGCCACGTTGCGCGCCGCCGAGGCGGGCCTAGAGCGCGCACGCGCCTAGTACC
>CBDDRC010000016.1:0-88351 GCA_965232985.1 uncultured bacterium | reverse complement strand
GCGAAAATCGGATTGCCGGCGATCTCGTCCGTTACGCCGACTACACCCTGTGGAAACCCAAGACGGACCGGCATGTGAAACACTTCCTCCGCGAGCTCGATGGCACCTTCCATCTTTACGGAGCCGCCCGTGAGCACGATTCCGGACGGAATCACATCCTCAAAGCCGCTGCGGCGCAATTCCGCCTGCACCAAGGTAAACAACTCGTCGTAGCGCGGCTCGATCACTTCGGCAAGCGCCTGGCGGGAGAGATCTTTCGGTGCACGATCACCGACACTCGGCACTTTGATGGTTTCGCCAGGCTTCGCCAATTGGGAGAGCGCGCAGGCGTATTTCATCTTGATTTCTTCAGCTGAAGGCGTCGGGGTACGCAACGCCATAGCGATGTCGTTGGTTACCTGATCGCCGGCAATCGGTATTACCGCTGTATGGCGGATGGCGCCCGCATTGAAGATTGCGATGCCGGTGGTGCCGCCACCGATATCAACCAGGCACACACCCAACTCCATCTCGTCTTCGGTAAGCACGGCATGTGCACTGGCGAGTTGTTCAAGCACCAGCTCATCGACCTCAAGACCGCACTTGCGTATGCATTTTTCGACGTTCTGCACTGCATTTACTGCACAGGTAATGAGATGAACCTTGGCCTCCAGACGCACGCCGGACATACCGAGCGGTTCACGCACACCGTCCTGGTCATCAATGATGTACTCCTGCGGGATGACATGCAGGATGCGCTGATCCGCAGGTATCGCAACCGCAGCGGCAGCATCAATCACGCGGTCAACATCGGCCTGCGTCACCTCGCTGTCACGGATCGCAACGATGCCGTGCGAGTTCATGCTGCGCAAATGGCTGCCGGAAATGCTCGCGTAGACCGAATGAATCTGGCAGCCGGCCATCAGCTCGGCCTCCTCGACTGCACGCTGGATCGACTGCACTGTTGAATCGATATCGACGACCACTCCCTTCTTCATGCCGCGCATTGGGTGGTTGATGCCAAAACCAACGACCTTGATCCCGCCGTCCGGCAGCACCTGGCCGACAATGGCAACGACTTTCGACGTGCCGATATCGAGTCCGACAATCATGTCACTGCTGCCCGTTCGAGCCATATTCCCCACCCGGAGTCGCTGCTCCCGTTGCTGCCCTGGACGGCGACCCTTGCGACGCTGACATCAGCGGCTGTGCCCAGCGCACCGCGAATCCACCGATGTAGCGCAGATCGACGTTGTCGATGCGATCACCCACTTCATAGAGACGCTTTTCATAAACGCGCAGAAAACGGCGCACCCGACTTAAGCCTTCTGCCTGATCGACGCGCAGACGCATGCCGTTGCCAATAGCGAATTCCCACGACAACTGATCGTTGAGCTTCAGCTCACGTACCGACATTCCAAGTGGCAATAACATGCTGTTCACGGCGCTGTAAAACGCCATCACCTGTACCGCTTTATCTTCGGGCCCAGCCAACCGGGGCAGCTCACCGACACTGCCGGCATTTTCCGGCTGGAAGACTTCACCGGCATGACTGATGAAGCCATCACCATTCCAGTGCGCCACCGGAATTTTTTCGGTAACACGAACAATCAGGCCGTGCGGCCAGACACGATAAACATCGACAGCAGACACCCACGACAACCCGCTCAACTCTGCGGCAATGTCGGTCATCGGCACATCGAGCAACGAGCGGCCGACGACAAGATTGGCAAGTGAATTTTCGATTTCGCGCTGCGTAATGGCTCCAAATGAACCCTCGACCCGTACCATCTCAATGCGTGTTGCCTGCGCGACCCAATGCCCCGCTGCGACAATCACGGCAATGAGCAGCGCCACGAGACACGCGATCGCGACCGGCACCATCACCCGATGCAGCAGCACGGCGACACGCAGACGACGCGCCATGCCTTCCTGCGGCAACAGGTTGCTGCGCAAGGCGGCGGTCATGGCAATTTCTCCGAAAGCGGCAGGCCCGATTCCTTGAGAATGGCGAGGACGAGACCGGCGAAAGTGAGGCCCGCCGCGCGCGCCGCCATCGGCACCAGACTGTGGTCGGTCATGCCAGGCACCGTATTCACTTCCAGCAGGCGAAACTGGCCGGCGGCATCCATCATCACATCGACCCGACCCCAGCCACGACCATCAACGACATGAAAAGCATCAAGAGCAAGACGCTGCAGTTCCGCCTCACGCGCCGCATCAAGACCACAGGGGCACAGATACTCGGTGTCATTGCGGATGTACTTCGCCTCGTAATCGTAGAACTCGGCGGTGGTCTTCAGGCGGATCGGTGGCAGCGCCCGATCACCAAGGATCGCTACCGTGTATTCAGGGCCGTCGACCCACTCCTCGACAACGACATCGCTGTCGTACCGCTGCGCCGTCGCGAGCGCGGCGGCGCATTCTGCTGCGTCGCGTGCCTTGCCCATGCCGATACTCGAACCTTCCCGCGCCGGCTTTACCATTACCGGAAAACGCCCCGGTTCCAACTGGTCGACCCATACTCGCGCACCGCTGTAGGCGCGAAAACCCGGTGTCGGCAGCCCGCAGGCTTGCCACAGCAATTTGGTGCGAATCTTGTCCATGCCGATCGCCGAGGCCATCACACCACTGCCGGTATAAGGTATGCCGATGCTTTCGAGCAGGCCCTGCAACGAACCGTCTTCACCTCCACGACCGTGTACGGCGATGAATGCAGCGTCGAAACACTTCAACGCCGGAATGTCCAGCACACGGGTGTCGATCCCTTCGGCGTCAATGCCGCGCGAGCGCAACGCCGCAAGAACGGCATTGCCGCTCTTGAGCGAAACTTCGCGTTCGGCGGCAGTGCCGCCAAAAAGTACAGCGATCTTCATCGTTGGCTCCGGATCCTCTTCACTTTCTGCTGTCAGTTTTCGAGCGTCATATTGTTGTCGGCGAGCTTCGCGGCAATCGCACCGATATCGCCGGCGCCCTGGGTAAGCAGCACATCGCCGTCGCGCAATACGTCACGCAAAACCTTTGTCACGTCACCCGATGTCTCGACAAATATCGGGTCGATGTGGCCACGTGCGCGGATGCTACGGCACAGACTGCGGCCATCGGCACCGGCAATCGGATGCTCGCCGGCGGCATAAATTTCCATCAGCAGCAACACATCGACTTCCGACAGCGCCTGCACGAAGTCCTCATACAAATCCTGGGTGCGCGTGTAGCGATGCGGCTGAAATAACATCACCGCACGACGATGCGGCCAAACCTTGCGCAGCGCTGCCACAGTTGCCTGCACTTCACGCGGGTGATGGCCATAATCGTCTACCAGCGTGATTTCACCATTCGGTGTGGCGAACGTGCCGTAAACCTGAAAGCGCCGACCGACACCCTGGAATTTCGCCAGCGCATTGAGGATTGCCTGGTCGGGAACGCGCTCGTCGGTAGCAACAGCGATCGCTGCCAGCGCGTTGAGTACGTTGTGATGCCCGGGAATTGACAGTGTCACTGCAAGCGGCGCGTGGGGTGCCGGCCGACGTACAGTGAAATGCACGCGCATGCCTTCGTAGCGGATGTCGGTAGCGCGGAAATCGGCGTCTTCCTGCTCGATGCCGTACGTCAGCAGTGTGCGGGTAACGCGCGGCAGCAGGCGGCGAACCACCGGGTCATCGATGCACAAAACAGCAACACCGTAGAATGGCAAATTGTGCAGGAATTTGACGAAAGTAAGTTCGAGTTGCGCGAAATCACCGCCGTAGGTCGACATATGATCGGCATCGATGTTGGTGACAACAGACACCATCGGCTGCAGGTGCAGAAACGACGCATCGCTCTCATCGGCCTCAGCCACAAAATAACGGCTACCCCCCAATTGGGCATTCGAACCGGCGCTGTTCAGCCGGCCACCGATCACGAATGTCGGGTCAAAGCCGGCTTCGCCAAGAATAGAGGCGATAAGACTTGTCGTTGTGGTCTTGCCGTGCGTGCCGGCGATAGCAATGCCATGGCGATAGCGCATCAGCTCCGCCAGCATTTCCGCACGCGGCACCACGGGAATACGGGCCTCACGCGCCGCCACCACTTCCGGGTTCTGCTCATTGACAGCCGAGCTGACCACAATGACATCGGCATCTTCAATATTGCGGCGCTGGTGGCCGATAAACACCGTTGCACCCATGCTAACGAGGCGGCGCGTAGTCGCCCCTTCCTTCAAGTCCGAACCACTGATTTGATAGCCCTGATTGAGCAACACTTCGGCAATGCCACTCATGCCGGAACCACCGATACCCACGAAATGGATACGGCGAATGCGGCGCATCTCCGGCACTGAAAAGCGCAACGTGGTGTTGTGGCTGCGCGCATCAAGTTTCATTGAGGATTCACCTGCTTGGTACTGACGTCAGTACAAACGCGCGCAATTAATGTGGAAACATCGCTGAACGATGCCCTGCGGGCCGCATTGGCCATCCTCAGCAGCACCTCGCGTGAGGACATTTCACGAATTTCAGCCGCCAGGCTTTGCGCATTGAGTTGTGCTTGCGGCAATAACCGGGCAGCGCCGGCCTTCACCAGATATGCAGCGTTGTCCGTCTGATGGTCATCGACAGCGTATGGGAACGGCACGAAGATCGCCGGGACACCTGCAGCAGCAAGCTCACTGACCGTCAGCGCGCCGGAACGGCAGACGACCAGATCTGCCCATGCATATGCGGCCGCCATGTCATCAATGAACGGCAAGACTTCTGCGGGTAAATTCATCCGCGCATAAGCGCCACGCGTCGCGTCAACCGCGTTGCGACCACTCTGGTGACACACACCAACAGCCATATCGCGCGCCAGCAGCGCCAGCGCTGGCGGCGCCTGCGTATTGAGCGCCTGTGCCCCCAGGCTGCCGCCCACAACCAGCACGCGCAATGCACCGTCGCGGCCGCGGTATCGTTCCGCAGGCGCCGGCAGCGTGCGAATCACATCACGCACCGGGTTGCCGACTACCGTGCCGCGCGGTAACTGTCGAATCGCTTCCGGAAACGCAACCAGTACCCGCGTGGCAATGCGCGCCAAGAGACGATTGGTGAGGCCGGCGATCGCGTTCTGCTCGTGGATCACAAGCGGCACGCCGGTAAGCCACGCGGCGACACCACCCGGACCGGACGCAAAACCGCCAAAACCGATGACGACATCCGGATGCTCACGACTCACGATGCGCAGCGCCCCGAGCAACGAGCGCACTAACGCAAGCGGTGCCGCGGCCAGGCGGGCAATACCGCCACCACGCAGACCGGAAACCGGCAGGGTGCTGATCGCAAACCCGTGCCGGCTCACGAGCTCCACTTCCATCCCGCCTTGCGAACCCAACCAGTGGATCTGCCAACCCTCGGCCACCAGACGCTGCGCCACGGCCAACGCCGGAAACACATGCCCACCGGTGCCGCCGGCCATCACCAGCGCCTTCCTGCCGTTGCTGCCCATGGCGGCGCCGTTCATGCCAACACCGCCTTGCGCGTGGCTCGCGCAACGCGTGTAGCGCCGGTGGCTGCCGCACCCAGTTGCCAGAGCGCACCGAGCAGCGCGCAGTTCGCCACGAGGCTCGAACCGCCATAGCTGACCAGCGGCAGCGTCAGGCCCTTGGTCGGCATCAGGCCCATGTTCACGCCCATGTTGATGAACGCCTGCACGCCGAACAGCACGGCCGCGCCCCACGCGAAGTAAGCCCCGAAGGCATCGCCGGCGACGGCACGCTCGCGTGCAATGCGCAGAATCGCGCCCACCAGCAGGACGAACAAAGCCACCAACACAATGACACCAATCAGACCGAGTTCCTCTGCGGCAACCGCGAACACGAAATCGGTGTGGGCTTCCGGCAGGTAGAACAGTTTCTGCACGCTGTTGCCAAGGCCGACACCGCTCACCTCGCCACGACCAAAAGCAATCAGGCTCTGCACCAGCTGATAACCGGAATCGAACTGGTGCTGCCAGGGATCCATAAAACTGGTCAGCCGCGCCATGCGATAAGGCTGGGTGAACACCAGTGCAGCAACGCCAGCGGCACCGATCACGGCCAATCCACCGACCCATTTCCACGGTATGCCGGCAAGAAACAGCAGCGCGAATGTCATGGCGACAATTACCATCGACGTACCCATGTCGGGTTCCAGCAGCAGCAACAACAACACCAGACCGAGTACACCCAGTGGCTTGGCAATGGTCAGCGGCTCAGCCAGCACCTCGCGCCGACGCGCGAGGTAGTCAGCGAGGAAGGCGAGCATGCCGAGCTTGGCGAATTCGGACGGCTGAATGTTGAAACCAATCAGCGGAATCCAACGCCGACTGCCGTTCACCTCGTGGCCCAAACCGGGAATCAACACCACAACAAGGCCAAGCACGCCGGCTGCGAGCAACAACGGGCTGAAACGCTGCCAGAGTTCGATTGGCAGGCGCGCTGCAATCAGCGCACCGGTAATGGCCACCAACACAAAAATCCCATGCCGCGCACCGAAGTAGAACGGGTTGTGCAAGCGGGTGTCGGCATAGTGGATGGATGCCGATGTCACCAACAGGAAACCACCCATCAGCAACAATATTGTGCTGAGCAGCAATTGTTGCCTTGCACTCAGGAAGGGAAGCATCAGGCGGCCCTCCCTGTTTGTGCCCGCACCAGTTGCTCGAAGTGCTGGCCGCGTGCCTCGTAGCCGGAATACATATCGAAGCTGGCACAAGCCGGCGACAGCAACACGGCATCGCCCGGTCGCGCCAGCCGCACGCACAGACTCACTGCTTCTGCCATGGAAGCGGCATCCACCAGCTTTTCCTGTTCGGCAAGCGCGGCCCGAACAAGCGCGGCATCCCGACCAATCAGCACGACATTGCGCACGTGCATGCGCACATGCCGGTCGAGCAGACGAAAATCCTGATCCTTGCCAAGACCACCGGCAATAAGCACAACCTTGCCGCGAATATTCTCGCCCAAACCGGCAAGCGCAGCGGCGGTGGCGCCGATATTGGTGCCCTTGGAATCGTTGTACCAGGCGACGCCGTTCTGCTCGGCAACGAAGCGACAACGGTGGGCCAGGCCCGGAAACTCGCGCAGGGCGCGCAACATCGGCTCAACAGGCAGCCCGGCGCCCAGACCAAGACCGAGCGCGGCCATGGCATTCAACTGGTTGTGCGTGCCTTTGATCCGCAGCGCCTCACAGCTGACGAGCGACTTGCCGTTGAGCGTGATGACACGCACGCCATCGACAACGGCGATACCGAACCCCTCCGCTGCCGCCGAGGCGCCAAACCGGATGAGCGTCCCCGCGAACGCGCCATGAGGCGCCGACCACGGATCATCGCGATTGACGATGGCCATCGCGCAATGCGCAAAAATTCGCTGCTTGGCCATGCCGTAATCGGCATAGCTCGGGTAGCGGTCCAGGTGATCTGCGGAAAGATTCAGGATTGTGCCGCTGACCAATGCCAACGACGATGTGGTTTCAAGCTGGAAACTCGACAGCTCCAGCACATACAGCTCGATCTCATCAGCCGAATCATCAGCAAGCAGATCAAGTACCGGTGTCCCGAAGTTGCCGCCGATCACAACACGCTTGCCTGCAGCCTTCGCCATCTCGCCAAGCAGCGCCGTGACCGTACTTTTGCCATTCGAGCCGGTGATGCCAACAACCCGGACGTGCGGTTTTTCGGCAGCCAGATAACGCGCAAAAAGTTCGATGTCGCCGAGTACCGGGATGCCCCTGGCGACCGCAGCCGCGATTGCCGGCTCGGCAAGCGCAATACCCGGGCTCACCACGAGCGTTTGCGCAGCATCAAGCCAATCCTGGCGAAAACCGCCAAGATGGATCTCGATACCAGGAAATTCGGTGCGCACTGCATCAAGGCCGGGCGGATTGTCGCGGGTGTCGAGCACGCGCACGGACTCGCCCTGCGCACGCAGCCAGCGCACGCAGGAAACGCCCGTCTTGCCCAACCCCACGACCACGTACATCCGTTTTATCCCTTCCCTTGCAATCAACGAATTTTCAGCGAAGCCAGACCAATCAACACCAACACGAAAGTAATGATCCAGAAGCGCACAATCACTTTCGGCTCCGGCCAACCCTTCAACTCGAAGTGATGATGAATAGGTGCCATGCGGAATATGCGTTTGCCCGTCAGCTTGAACGATGCGACCTGCAGCATTACCGACACCGTTTCCAGGACGAAAATGCCGCCCATGATGAACAGCACAACTTCCTGGCGAACGATCACGGCAACAACGCCGAGCAGCGCACCGAGCGCCAGCGCCCCGACATCGCCCATGAAAACCTGCGCCGGGTAGCTGTTGAACCAGAGAAATCCCAGCCCGGCGCCAACCAGCGAGGCGAGAATGACCACGAGCTCACCGGCACCCGGCACTTGTGGAATCAACAGGTACTGCGCGAAACGAACATTGCCGGACAGGTAGGCAAAAATACCAAGCGCAGCACCGACCATTACTGCTGGCATGATTGCCAGACCGTCGAGACCATCGGTAAGGTTGACGGCATTGCTGGTACCAACGATGACGAAATATGCAAGTGCAATGAAAAGTACCGGGCCGAGATCAATCACCAGGTTCTTGAAGAACGGCACCAGCAACGACGTTTGTGTCGTTTCTGCCGCCGTACCCGCCACCGAAAAATACAAAAACGCAGCGGCGCCAAGGCCGACTATCGATTGCCAGAAGTATTTCCAGCGTCCCGGCAGACCGCGGGAATTTTTCTCAACGATCTTGCGGTAATCATCCACCCAGCCGATTGCGCCGAAAGCGATCGTGACCGCCAAGACAATCCAGATGTAGCGGTTTGCCAGATTGCCCCACAGCAGCGTGCTGGTGACGATGGCGACCAGAATCAGCGCACCGCCCATGGTCGGCGTGCCCGCTTTCGACAAGTGTGATTGCGGGCCGTCGCTACGGATCGCCTGACCGAACTTCATCGCCCGCAGCCGCTCGATCATCCAGGGCCCAAGCAGCAACGCAATCGCCAGTGCGGTACCGGCACTCAGAATCGCCCGCAGTGTCAGGTACTGGAATACTGCAAACCCGGATTGGTACTGCGTCAGGTATTCAGTGAGCCAGAGCAGCATTTTTCTCTCCCGTCAGTGCAGCAACCACACGTTCCATACGCGCGCTGCGCGAGCCTTTGACCAGCACGGTAACGCCATCGGCCAGTTTCGGCTGCAACGCAGCCACGAGCGTTTCGATATCCGCAAAGGCACGGCCATCACTGCCGAAGCCGGCAACGGTTTCGGCAGCAAAATCACCGGTCGCGAACAATGCATCGACGCCGCTGCTACGCGCATGGACGCCGACTTCGCGATGCAGCGCTGCCGCCGTCGGGCCAAGCTCGGCCATATGCCCAAGCACCAGCAGCCGGCGGCCCGGGTAGGCGCACAGCGTGTGAATTGCCGCGTTTACCGAACCGGGGTTGGCGTTGTAGGTGTCATCAATCAGCCGCGCACCGCTCGCCAGCGTGCGCACGACAAGGCGGCCAGCCACCGGCATGACTCCGGCGAGCGCCGCAGCAATGTCCGCACATGCCACACCGCAGGCGATACCGACCGTTGCCGCTGCCAATGCATTGGCGACGTTGTGGACGCCTGGCACGGCGAGGACAACCGCCGTACGTTGTTGGTTGGCAATGAGCGTGAAGCGCGCACAACCATCGACACCGATACTCACTGCCTCAGCGCGGACATCAGCGCCGGCTGCCATACCAAAGGTAGCGATGCGACAGACCGGCAGGTGCGCGCGCCAGTAATCGGCAAATGGATCGTCGGCATTGATGATCGCCAACCCCTGCGTTGCAAGTTGCGAATACACCTCGCCCTTGCCGGCAGCTATCGCTGCAAGGCTGCCGAAACCGGCGAGGTGTGCGCCGGTCACGTTGGTAACCACGGCAATATCGGGCCGCGCCATATCGACCAGGTAGCGAATATCGCCGGGATGCCCCTGACCCATCTCGATCACCGCAAAACGGTGTTCCGCATCGAGCCGCAACAGCGTCAGCGGCACGCCCAGCTCGTTGTTGAGGTTACCCGTCGTCGCCAGCGTCGCGCCGGCGGTGCGCAACACCGCTGCGGTGAATTCCCTGGTCGTGGTCTTACCGGAATTGCCGGTAATGGCGATGACCGTTGCCTTGTTGCGCGCGCGCCATGCCGCCGCGAGATGCGCGAGCGCAAGCCGTGTGTCGGTAACGACGATTCGTGGCACGCCCAGGGCCGGGTCATTACGCGACACAACAACACCGACGGCCCCGGCCGCAAGCGCGGCGGCAGCATGATCATGGCCGTCGTGATGCTCACCCTTGAGTGCAAAAAACAAGGTACCGGCAACGTCCTGACGCGTGTCGGTACTCACGCCACGCAGCGCAGCGTCATCGCCATGGAGCACGCCGGCGATGGCGCTGGCCGCTTCGGCGAGGCGCATGGTCAACATGCCGCGCCTCCCGATGCGCCGACCGACGCCCCAGCCAATGCGGCGGCAGCACGCGCAACCAATGCCGCCTGCACCTGATGTTGATCAGAGAACGGCAACCGCTGGCCCGCTATTTCCTGATAGTCCTCGTGACCTTTACCGGCGATGAGCACCACATCGCTGATCGACGCAGCCGTGATGGCGGCGGCAATCGCGCGCGCACGATCCGGTTCAACCAGAACCTGTACGCCGGCACCAATCCCCGCCACAACAGCGTCGATGATCATGCGCGGATCTTCGTCACGCGGATTGTCACTGGTTACGATGACCTGATCGGCAAGCCGCGCCGCAACCTCGCCCATCTGCGCACGTTTGCCGCTGTCGCGATTGCCGCCGCAACCGAACACGCACCACAAACTGCCAGCGGTGCGTGCGCGCAGCACCGACAGGGTTTTTTCCAGTGCATCGGGCGTGTGTGCGTAATCAACGACACACAATGGCGCATCAGCGCCGCCAAAGGTTTCCATGCGTCCTGCCGGCGCATCGACCTCGCCGAGCACGCGCACAATCGCATCCGTCTCGTAACCCAGCAGACGCAGTGCACCGACAACCGCCATCACATTGCCGGCATTGAAGTCGCCGATCAGCGGCGTCGTTATCGATACCGGATGGCCTTCGACAACCAGCCGCAAGGTCATGCCGCGCACTGCCGGTACAATCTCCAGCAAGCCAATGTCGTGACTGCGACCGGTGCCATACGTCAGTACACGCGCGGCATGGATGCGCCCTTCGGCCAGCCAGCGCACCGCGCAGACGTCGTCAGCATTGAGTACCGCACCGGCAAGCCCTGGCCACGAAAACAGCGCTGCTTTCGCTTCGGCATAGGCCGCCATCGTGCCGTGATAATCGAGATGATCGCGGGAAATATTGGTGAAAATCGCGATTTCAAAATGCATACCGGCAAGACGATGCTGCGCTATGCCTATCGAAGATGCTTCCATCGCCACAGCGGAAAAACCGGCATCGCGTAAGCCCGCCAGCAACTGCTGCAGCTCGACGGCACCCGGCGTGGTGTTGCGCAGCGGCGCACGCGCATGTGTAGCACCGACCCCCAGCGTACCGAGCACGGCCGTGCGCCGACCCAGCCGATCAAGCGCTGACGCCAGCAACCAGCTCGTCGTGGTCTTGCCATTGGTGCCGGTAACGGCGAGCACCGCGAGCGCGCGGGCAGGTTCGCCAAAAAATGTCGCCGCGACCGGACCTGCCAGCGCCCGCAGTTGCCGCACCGCAATGACCGGTACGGCTGCTGCTGCGCTTGCCGGCATGACCCTATCTACCACGGCTGTGTCGTCAGCTTCCGCCAACACCGCGACAGCGCCGCGATCGACAGCCTGCGCAATGTAGTCGCGACCATCTGCGCGTGTTCCGCGCAGCGCCAGGTAGAGATCACCACGCTGCACAGTCCGACTGTCATCACTGATGCCGGTGATACCGATATCGCGTATGCCCGGATCGGCAGCAATCCCGGTTACAGCAAGCAGCTCGCCGAACGGGCGCGGGCGCAGGGCGCTCACAGCGTATCCGCCGTTGTTGCATGGCCCAGCGCCACCGTTGGCGCCACTGCATCGGGGCTTACATTCAGTGTGCGCAACGCACCGGCCGTCACCGCCGAAAATACCGGCGCGGCAACGAGACCGCCGAAGTAAGCGCCGTTTTTCGGGTTGTCGATGACGACCACCGTCACCACCCGCGGCCGACTGGCCGGCGCCATACCAGCGAACAGCGACAGATATTCGTCTTCCGAGTAGCCAGCACCGGTCAGCTTGTGCGCAGTGCCGGTCTTGCCGGCAACACTGTATCCATTGATGCGTGCCCGCGCTGCCGTGCCGGCATCGGTAGTCACCGTGCTGAGCATCTTCACCAACGCGTGGGCGATATCCTGTGCAACAACGCGCTCGCCGGGCACCAGGGCATCGCGGCGCAACAGTGTTGCCGGCCGATGCACGCCATCAGCGGCGAGCATTGCGTAACTCTGCGCCAGCTGCATCACGGTGACCGACACACCGTACCCATAGGAAATGGTCGCCAGCTCGATTGGCCGCCACTTGCTGCGCTGTGGCAACGTGCCGTTGCTTTCGCCGGGGAAACCTACCTGCGTCGCCTGACCGAAACCGGCGCGACGAAACATAGTGACCAGCTGCTGGGGCTCCAGCGCCAGCGCCATTTTTGTTGCCCCGATGTTGCTGGACTTGGTCAGCACCGTGGTCACGTCAATCAGACCGTAGTCCTCGTGATCGCTGATTACCTTGTCGCCAATGCGCAACTTGCCCGGCGAGGTGTCAATCAACGTAGTCGGACGGAATTTTCCACTCTCGAGTGCCGCCGCAACAGTGAACGCTTTCATCGTCGAGCCTGGCTCGAACATGTCGGTGACAGCACGGTTGCGCAACCACGCAGGCCGTGTGCCAACACGATTGTTGGGGTTGAACGACGGCTGGTTGACCATGGCCAGCACTTCGCCGGTGTCGACATCAAGCACGACAACGCTGCCGCCGGCAGCATGCTGCTGCTGCACTGCTGCCGCCAATTCCCGGTAGGCCAGATACTGGATGCGCAAATCGATGCTCAGAGTCAAATCCTGGCCCGGGCGCGCATCTTCAATGATCTCGACATCCTCAACGACGCGACCGTTCAGATCCTTGACGACCTTGCGCTTGCCCTGGTGCGCACCGAGGCGCGACTCATAGGCCAGCTCCATACCTTCCTGACCAACATCATCGATGTTGGTAAAGCCGACCACATGCGCAGCCACCTCGCCGGCCGGGTAATAGCGGCGATATTCCGTCATTCCGTAAACACCCGGTATCTTCAGGCCGAGAATCACGGCAGCCGCTTCCGGTGCCAGATGACGGCGCAAGTAAAGAAACTCACGGCCCTGTGCGCGCAGCACCCGGTCCTTGAAATCCTCATAGTCGAGACCGGCTTTTTTCGCGAGCGCCTTCCAGCGATCGCGCGCCGCGAGTAGTTGCGGCGGATTGGCCCAGATCGAAACTACCGGCGTACTCACTGCCAAGGGCTGGCCGTTGCGATCCAGGATCAAGCCACGCGTTGCCGCCAACGGCTCGACCCGCAGATTGCGCGCATCACCCTGGGCACGCAGGAATTCGGCCTCGCCCACCTGCAACTGCGCGGCGCGCGCCACCAGCGCGAGTGCCGCGCAGGCAAGCAGCAAGGTGACCACCAGCAATCGCCGGGGCATGAGCACGCTCGCCGCCTTTCTCACTGGCTGCTCCTCATTGACCCGTCACCACAATTTCCTGCACGGACGGCACATACATCTGCAGTTTTGCGCGTGCCGTCTGCTCGATAAATGCATAGGATCCAAATGTGCTTTTCTCCAGCAGCAGTTGGCCCCACTGCACCTGCGCACGCTCGCCATCACGCTGCAAGGCCTGCAATTCGCTCACCATCTGGCGGGACGTATGCACGCTGTAGATCACGCCGACTGCCGAGATTATGGCCAGCGCCGCTGCGCCGCCCAGCACCAGCACATCACGGGCAATGCGCCAGTCAGCCATGGGCCACCGCCTGCCGCTGGGCAATGCGCAGCATCGCGCTGCGCGCGCGCGGATTGGCCGCGACTTCCGCATCACTGGCACGCACGGCCTTGCCGACCAGGGTCAGCTTCGGCACCGGCATATCCGCCGGCAACGGCATCCCGCGCGGCAGCTGCGGCCCGCTGGCGTGATGCTGCATGAAACGCTTGACGATGCGGTCTTCCAATGAATGGAAGCTGATGACAACGAGACGCCCATTTGGCGCCAACAGATCGAGCGCCTGGGTCAGCGCATTAACGAGTTGCTCAAGTTCGCCATTGATGTAAATGCGCAGCGCCTGAAACACGCGCGTTGCCGGATGCTTGCCCGGCTCGCGCGTCGGCACCGAGGCGGCAACAAGCTCAGCAAGCTCGCGCGTCGTCGTCAGCGGGTGTGCATCGCGCGTGCGCACGATCGCTTGCGCGATACGCCGCGAAAATCGTTCTTCCCCCAGCTCACTGAACACCGTCTGCAGCTCCTCCGCTCCTGCCTTCGCGAGATATGTCGCGGCATCCATCCCTTCATGCGGATTCATGCGCATGTCGAGCGGCCCGTCACGCATAAAACTGAAGCCGCGCGCCGGATCATCCAACTGTGGCGAAGACACGCCAAGATCAAGCAACAAGCCATTCACCCGACCACACCAGTTGCGCGCATCGATCACCGACGCCAGCGCCGAAAAATTTCCCTGTACAAGCGCAAACCGTGTGTCGGCAGCGACCATTGCCGCGCCGGCGGCAATGGCATCGGGGTCACGGTCGATCGCCAGCAACCGACCCTCCGGGCCCAATCGCCGGAGAATTTCCCGACTGTGCCCGCCGCGGCCGAACGTCGCGTCGACGTAGATGCCTGTCGGCACGACCTGCAAGGCGTTGACCGCCTCCGTGAGGAGGACGGTCTGGTGTTCGAAGCCCACCCGGCCACCTTCAGAACGACAGTTGCTGGACGGCCTCGGGCAAGCCCGTGGCGTCGTCGAGGGTGGCGTTGATTTTTTCGTTGGCCGCCCACTGCCCCTCGGACCAGAGTTCAAGCTTGTGGCCCTGGCCGAGCATCACCGCACCCTTTTCAATGCGGGCGAAGTTGCGCAGCAGTTGCGGCAGCAGGACGCGGCCGGCGCCGTCGATCTCGAGATCGGTGGCCTGGCCAATGAAGCGGCGCTTGATGTTGCGCACGTCGGCACTGCCATCCGGCAGCCCCGAAACCTTGCGGGCGATTTCTTCCCAGTCGATCAGCGGATAGAGGACCAGACAACCATCGTATTGGTGAGCAGTTACTATCACTGTTGGGCCGCCACGATCGGCAATACCATCCCGAAAGCGGGTCGGAATGGCGAGCCGGCCTTTGGCGTCGACAGTGACGGAGGTGATTCCCTGGAACACGCTGCTACCCGCTGGTGGAGAGCCTCCTTAGGCCCGTTGAATTCCACTTTTTACCACTTTTCCCCACCCGCGGAACTATAGGTACCGCTGGTCAGCAGCGTCAAGCCAATGCCCCCCCTGCGAACAGGGAAAGATTCTTTTATAATCAATGAGTTGTATAACTGATCAAAGAACACCGGGCGCACGAAAGAGACTCTGTTCAGATGCCTGCGCAGGCATTCTCACAAAGTACTTTAACTTCTAGAATCTTTAGTTATATGAAGAGCAGGTTTTTAGAGGGGAAGTGTGTGGGTCGATCGATAAGCCGGGTTCTGTCGTGGACAGTCATTCCTCTAGGGTCGCCGTCACCGACGACCTCAAGCAGCCTACCCGGGTCCGGCGCGGGCCGCGCCATAGGACCCCTATTTGGCCTTGCTCCAGGTGGGGTTTTCCGTGCCGCTCCCGTTGCCGGCAGCGCGGTGCGCTCTTACCGCACCTTTTCACCCTTGCCTGATCCCTTACGGGCCATCGGCGGTTCGTTCTCTGTGGCACTTTCCGTCGCTGCGCCGGAAACCGACGCAGCGCCCAGGCGTTACCTGGCACCCTGCCCTTTGGAGCCCGGACTTTCCTCCCCCACCGCGAACGAGCGCAGTGGCGGCGACTGTCTGACCGACCCACACGAGCGCATTCTAGCCCAACCGGCAAGCACTCAACCGTCCGCAGCACCGAGCTCGAGCAATTGTTGGTACAACGCGCGCCGCGATCTGCCCAGCAGCTGCGCCGCCACTTTCGCCGCGCGTGTCGCCGGCAATTCGGCCGCGAGCGCACGCAGCAGGGCCTGTTCGTCGAGCGCCGCCACACATCGTGCACCCTCCTGCACACCTTCAACCAGCAGCACGATCTCACCACGTTGCTGGTCCGGATCCGCTGCAACAAACGCCAGCAGCTGCGCGAGCGAACCCCGACGCACCGTCTCGAAGGTCTTCGTCAACTCACGCGCCAGCGCACCGGCGCGCTGGCCACCAAATACTTCGACCAATGAGGTCAGCGTATCGAGCACCCGGTGCGGCGCCTCATAAAAGATCAAGGTGCCACGCTGACTACCCAGCACATCAAGACGCGCCCGCCGCGCCACGTTCGTCGCCGGCAGGAAACCTTCGAAAAAAAATCGGTCGCAGGGCAGACCTGCCGCTGACAACGCGGCAATCGCTGCACAGGCGCCCGGCACGGGACTTACCCGAATGCCTGCCTCATGCGCTGCCCGCACAAGACGAAAACCCGGATCACTGACCAACGGTGTGCCGGCATCGGATACCAACGCAACGGATCGACCGCCCGCCAGGGCGGACAACAGCGACGGCACTCGCTCGGTTTCGTTGTGATCGTGCAGCGATACCAGTTTGGCGCTGTCGATACCCAGATGAGCCAGCAAACGGGAACTGTGCCGCGTATCCTCAGCGGCTATAATGTCCGCCGCGCGCAGGGTTGATACTGCACGCACCGAGATGTCGTCCAGATTTCCAATCGGTGTCGCCACCACATGCAACACGCCGCCTCTTATTACTGCGGGCTTGTCTACTGCGGGATTATCAGACATATGCGAATGCTCGCCTTGCTCGGACGTGTGTGTTTTGCCGTACTGCTCGTCGTGCACAGCACCGGCTGCCAGTCCGGCAGCATGGCCGCCTCGTCCCTGGACGACACGCCGGCCACGGAACGCATCCAGCGCGCCGACGCCCTGCTTGGCGATCTTTCCGGCACGGGCACGACGCAACAGCAACGCCTGCTGACGGCGGCAATGATGTACGCGTCGGGGCAAGCCTACGCGAAGGCGCAGGACACCCTCAACCGGATTGATCAGGCACTGCTGCCACGGAACCGGTACGGCGACTTTCTGGTGACGGCGGTTGATGCCGCGCTGGGCCTGGGCGACCTGCCCGGTGCCCAGGCAATCGTTGCGCACGACGCGAGCGCACGCTACAGAATGATTGACGCCCTCGGTCCAGTCGACTTCGCCCGCGTTGCCGAACGCCGCGCCATGGTGCTCGAGAAGCGCAACCTGCTGCCGGAAGCAGCTCGCGAACGTGCCGTTGTAAACCGGCAACTGCCGCCACAATACCGCCAGGCCAATGAGGACGCACTGTGGCCGCTGCTGATGCGGATCGGACGCGACCCGCTGCGCCAACTCGCTGAAAGTGACAATAGCGATACTGCCGGCTGGGCATCGCTGGCGCTGCTGTATCGCGACGGCAATGCCAATCCTGCGCAACTTGCCGGCCAAATTGAGGCCTGGACAACGACGCATCGCGACCATCCTGCCGCCGAGCGGCCACCGGCCGCGATAGCGAAGGCGCGCACCGCACCACGGTTAGATGGCCCCACACACATCGCCGTGCTGCTGCCACTGCACGGCAAACTCGCGTCGGCCGGTGTCGCGCTGCAGCGGGGGATTCTTGCCGCGTGGTTCGAGGCACGCGACAGCGGCATCAAGGTGCCAGTGATCCGCTTCTTCGACTCGTCGCGCAGCGACTTTCTCGCCACTTACGACACTGCCGTTCACGCCGGCGCGCAACTGGTCATCGGGCCACTCGAAAAAGAAAATCTGCGGCTGCTGCAGTTGCGCGACAGCCTGCCCGTCACCACCATCGCCCTGAACTATCCAGACGCGCCTGCCCCGGACGCACCCGGCGGCCCGGCCACACTTTATTTCTTCGGGCTGGCGGGCGAAGACGAAGCAAGCCAGATTGCCGATACGGCGGTGGCACAGAACCTGCGCCGGGCCGCATTGCTCTATCCGGCCGGCGAGTGGGGGCAGCGCATCGCACAGCAACTAACGCAAACCCTGCAGCAACAGGGCGCGACAGTACGTACGCAAGCCGCCTATCAAGGCAATGGCGACTACAACGATGTGGTGCGCAACCTGCTCGATATCGGCAGCAGCGAAGCACGTCACGGCCGGCTTGAGCAATTGCTGCGCATACAGCTCGGCTTCCAGCCGCGCCGCCGACAGGATATCGACTCCCTGTTCATTATCGGCAACACCCTGCAAGCCACCCAGATCGCACCTGCAGTGCAGTACTACTACGCCACCGGCTTGCCGACCTTCGCCACCTCGCATGTCAACGGACAACCCACCGCAACGTCCGCCATTGACCTGAGCGGCATCCGCTTCGTGGAAATGCCCTGGATTGCCGACCCCGAACAACCGCTGCGGCAACGCGTCGCTGCAACGTGGAAAGACAGTGATGAGCGCGCGCTTCGCCTGTACGCACTGGGCATCGATGCTTGGCGGCTCAGCCAACAATTACCACTGCTGATGCAATCGGCAAGCACCCGCATTGACGGCATGACCGGCCTGTTAGCCATGGACAACAACCGACTCATCCACCGCCAACTCGTCTGGATGATCTATCGTGATGGCCATGCCCAACGTCTCACAGAAGAACAATGACCGGCGCCAGCGCGGCCAGGATGGCGAGCGGCGGGCCCGACTGCACCTTGAACAGCACGGTCTGCGCTGTCTCGACGCCGGCTGGCGCTGTCGCCTCGGCGAACTGGATCTGGTGATGCGTGACAACGATGCGCTCATCTTCGTGGAAGTACGCGCCCGGCAGACCGGCAGTCTGGTCGGTGCAATCGAAAGTGTTGATCACCGCAAACAACAACGATTTGTGCGCGCCGCGCGCGCCTGGCTTGCCTGTCATCCTGTAGAGGCGACACTGCCGGCGCGCTTCGACGTGATCGCCGTCATCGACGACGAAATACGCTGGTTGCACAACGCCTTCGATGTCGCGCCGCACTGAACCTGCGCACCAACATTCAACTGGAATGAATATGGACCCGGAAGACACCGTACGCGAGAGCATCGGCGCGCATATCGAAGCGGCCAAAGCCTTGCTTGAAGCGCAAGTTCCATCGTTGGTCGCCGGCGCACAGCGCTTCGTTCGTTGCCTGCTTGATGAGGGCCGCCTGTTCGTGTGCGGCAGCGGCGGCTCTGCGGCCAATGCCCAGCATTTCGCCGTCAAGATGCTCGGGCGGTTTGAGCGCGAACGGCCCGGCTTGCCGGTGTTCTGCCTTGCCGACAGCGTGCCGCTGGTGACATCCCTCACAGAGAATTACGGTGCTGCCGACGTTTTTGCGCGCCAGTTACGCGCCCTGGGCCAACCGGGCGATGTCCTGTTGGCACTGTCGGCGACCGGCATGTCCACCAATACCGTGCAGGCCATCGTCAGTGCCCATGATCGCGGGATGGATGTCGTGGTGCTAACCGGACATGATGGCGGCGACGTTACCCTCGTCCTCGGCCCGGACGATATCGGGATCCACGTCCCGGTGTCGTCGCCGATTCGTGCCGAAGAAATTCACCTGTTGCTTATCAATGTGCTCTGCGATCTGCTGGAGCGCGAATTGTTCGGAGACAGCCTGTGACTGCCATCGCAAGAATTTTCCTCGCCACGCTTGCCGCACTCACCCTCGCCGGGTGCGTTTCCTGGATTGCCCCGCTTTCCGACAAGCAAGTTGATCGCCATCACGGCACCCGCACACTGGGCAGCAAGATCGAAGATGCCGCTATCGAACGCAAGGTTTGGCTGAATATTGTTCGCGGTGAACCCGCCATGCAGAAAGCGCGTCTGGTCGTGACAAGCTGGAACGGGCAAGTGCTGTTGGCCGGCCAGGTACCGACCGATGCCATCAAACAACGCGCTGCAGCCATTGCCGGCCAGGTGCGGCATGTACTGCATGTGCATAACGAACTGGAAGTGGGCACACCCATTGCCTTCATCGCCCGGATGAGCGACGGCTGGATCACCACGCGCGTCAAAACGCGACTGCTGTTCGGGCCCGACGTTCCCGGGCGACGCGTGAAAGTTGTGACAGAAAACGGCGTCGTCTATCTGCTGGGTCTGCTGACCCGGGAAGAAGCCGAATTAGTAGTCAACGCAGCGCGCGCTGTGTACGGCGTGCAGAAGATCGTGAAAATATTTGAGTACATCGACGCCGAGCAGGCCGGCCGCTGATCACGGTTGCGACAACGCTCACTTCACCAAACGCAACGCAGGGCGCCCGCCACGCGGCGTCTCGGATGCCGCATCGGAGGGGCCCGGCTGCGGCTCTTCACCACCCTCTTCGTCGCTGAAAAACATGCCCTGCCCGTTCTCACGGGCGTAAATCGCCATGATTGAGGCCAGTGGCAAATAGATCGCCCGGGGGGTGCCGGCAAAGCGGGCGCTGAAACGCACACTGGCGACGCCCAGTTCCAGATCGGTAACGGCGGCCGGGGCAATGTTGAGTACGATACGGCCGTCACGCACATGGGCGGTCGGCACGGAGACGCCATCGACTTCCGCATCAACCAGCAGATAGGGCGTCAGTCCGTTGTCGAGGATCCAGTCGTAGAACGCACGGACAAGGTAGGGACGTGTAGGGGTCATGAGGGTGGACTCTCAGGGACACGACGGGAACGTCGATGCCAGGGGGAAAGTGTACTCAATATGGCTGGCGGATTTCCCGCTCCCGGTCGGACAAACTGGCCTGAAACCCGTCGCGACGGAACAAGCGCTCGCAGTATTTGAGTAACCCCCGGGCCTGCTTGGGCGGCAACTCGATACCCAGCAGCGGCAGCCGCCAGAGAATCGGGGCCATCGCGCAATCGACAATGGTGAACTCGTCGTTCATGAAGAACGGCTTTTGCTCGAATATCGGTGACAGCGCCATCAGGCTGTCCCGCAGCTCCTTGCGCAGACGGGCGGTGGTCGCTTCCTTCTCGGTACGCGCCAGGATCGTGTCGATCTGGCCGCACCAGTCGCGCTCGATGCGGTAGAGCCACAGGCGGCTCTGGGCCCGAGCCACCGGATAAACCGGCAACAAGGGCGGGTGCGGGAAGCGCTCGTCGAGATACTCCATCATCACATTCGGTTCATAAAGAACCAGGTCGCGATCGACCAGTGTAGGCACTTCGTTGTACGGATTGAGATCCGTCACTTCTTCAGGAATATTCGCCGAATCAACATCGACAACGTCCACCGCCACGCCCTTTTCGGCGAGCACGATGCGTACCCGGTGGCTGTAGTGATCAAGCCCGTCCGAGAAGAACACCATCGTCGATCTCTTGGTGGCGATACTTATGTTCATCGGCCCCTCATCCTTTGACGCGAAAAGGGTAGCTGATCACTCAGGCACCCTTTTCGTTGCATTCGGCCTTCATCGGCGACGCTCAGTGCACGTCCTTCCAGAACTCCCGCTTCATCAGCCAGGCAAAAATCAGCAGCACGAGCAGAAAGCCAATCACAAACCCGCCCATGACCATCCGGGTGACTTGCACCGGCTCGGCGGTGTACTCGAGGAATGCGGTGATGTCAGCCATGCGAGCCTTGAACTCATCCTCCGGCAAAGATCGCTGCATGTCGCCCATTACGTTCGGCATGCCCACATTAGGGAACACGTGGTTGTTGACGCCCCAGGGCCGGCTCGGGTCTGCGTAAAAGTTTGTCAGATACGAATAGACCCAGTCAGCGCCACGCAGTTTCGCCTCCAGCGAGAGATCCGGCGGCGATACGCCAAACCACTTCTTGGCTTGAGCCGGGTCGAGGGCATTGACCATCGGGCTGCCGATCTTGTCGGTATTGAACATCAGGTTGCCGGCCAGCAGATCGACGGGGATATCCAAGTCGTTGGCCATGCGCTCATAGCGCACATACTTCAGCGAGTGACAGCCGTAGCAATAGTTCATGAACAACTGCGCGCCGCGCTGCATCTGCGCCTTGTCGGTCAGCGAGATGGGCGCCTCGACAATATAGGCCGACTCAGCACCGCCGCTCGCCTGAACCGACAGCGGCAGGAGTAACGCAAGGAGAACGAAGGCAAGGTTTTTCATGGTCGTTCTCCTGCTCAGCCCGTCACACGATCAGGCACGGGTTTCGCCGACTCGAACTTGTGAATGAACAGGAGCGAGATAAAGAAAATGAAGTAATAGGCCGTACCGAAGCGGGCGAGCATGGTGTACAGATCCGATGTCGGCTGCGTACCCAGCCAAGTCAGCATCAGAAACACCGCCGCAAACAGCATCATCGCAACCTTGGTCAACATACCCTTGTAGCGAATGGACTTGATCGGATTGCGATCCAGCCACGGCAGCACGAACAGGATGCCGATGGCGGCAAACATGACAATGACACCACTGAGCTTGTGCGGAATCGCGCGCAACATCGCGTAGTAGGCGCCGTAGTACCAGACTGGGGCGATATGCAGCGGCGTCTTCAGCGGGTCAGCCGGCTCGAAATTCGGCTGCTCAATGAGATAACCGCCACCGGTCGGGAAGTAGAAGATCACGATGGCGAAGCCGATCAGGAACACAATCGTGCCGACGGTATCTTTCACTGAGTAATACGGGTGAAACGCAATGCCGTCGAGCGGGATGCCCTGCGCATTCTTCTTTTTCTTGATCTCAACACCGTCCGGGTTGTTTGATCCGACTTCGTGCAGCGCGAGAATGTGCAGCACAACCAGCGCCAGCAGCACGATCGGGATCGCAACCACATGCAGTGCAAAGAAACGATTGAGCGAAGCGCCGGACAACAGGTAGTCACCGCGTATCCATACCGTGAGATCTTCGCCAATGTACGGGATCGCGCCAAACAGCGAGATGATCACCTGCGCGCCCCAATAGGACATATTGCCCCAGGGCAGTACGTAGCCCATGAAACCCTCGGCCATGAGCGCAACGTAAATCAGCACGCCGAAAATCCAGACCAGCTCGCGCGGCGCCTTGTAGGAACCGTACAGCAGGGCGCGGAACATGTGCAGGTAGATGACCAGGAAGAATGCCGAAGCACCGACCGCATGCATGTAGCGGATCAGCCAGCCATACTCGACATCACGCATGATGTACTCGATGGAAGAGAAAGGTTCGCTGGGCGTGTAAAACATCGTCAGCCAGATACCGGTCAACATCTGGTTGACCAGCACCACCATCGACAGGACACCGAAGTAGTACCAGAAATTGAAGTTCTTCGGAGCGTAGTACTCCGACATGTGCTTGCGATAAGCCTCAGTGACCGGCAAGCGGGCATCGACCCACGCCATCAGGTCCGTGGCTACACCCGTCATGTACTTGATCATTACGCAGCCCCCTTGTCTTCACCGACAACGACCACGTTCTCGGACAGGTAGAAGTGCGGCGGCACCGCGAGGTTCGTCGGCGCCGGGACGCCCTTGTAGACGCGGCCGGCCAAATCGAATTTGGAGCCGTGGCACGGGCAGTAGAAGCCGCCGAATTTCAGCTCAACCGAGGGTTCCTTGTTGTATTTCGGCGAACAGCCAAGGTGGGTGCAGACGCCAAGCAGCACAAGAATTTCCGGCTTGATTGACCGCACTGCATTCCTTGCATAGGCAGGCTGCTGCCCCTCCTCCTCGGATTGCGGATCACGCAGATCGCCGTCCTGTTGCGCAAGGGCATCGAGCATTTCCTTGGTACGACGCAGGATCCACACCGGTTTGCCGCGCCATTCGTTGACGACGAAGCCACCCGCTTCAACTTTGCTGATGTCGATGGTGATGGGGGAACCTGCCGCCCTGGCTTTCGCGCTGGGCGTCCAGGACATCACGAAAGGAACCGCCGCAGCGGCCGCACCCAGCGCACCCACGCCAGCCGTCAGGCCGACCAGGAAAGTACGCCTGCTGTTGTCTACACCGTCAGTGCTCATCAAGAGTCTCCAGCATCCCCGTCACAACTGCGACGGACCCCGAAAAAGGGGCTCAAATGTTAAAGAAAAGGCCCTGTATTAACAACACAAAACACGAGGGAAACGACGCTAAGGGTGATATGCATCAGCACATGAAAAAACGCCCAAACCTCTCGGCTTGGGCGTTCTGCTGTGCTGGCGCGAAGCGATCAACGCTTCGAGTATTGCGGACGCCGGCGCGCTTTGCGCAGACCGATCTTCTTGCGTTCGACCTCGCGGGCATCGCGCGTGACAAAGCCAGCCTTGCGCAGCGAGGGCCGCAGCGTCTCATCGTAACGCAGCAGGGCGCGGGTGATGCCATGACGGATAGCGCCGGCCTGGCCGCTCGCGCCGCCGCCAATCACGCGCACAACGATGTCAAACTTGTCGCTGGCTTCGATCAGCTCCAGCGGCTGGCGAACCACCATGCGGCTGGTCTGGCGACCAAAGTATTGCTCAAGGGACTTGCCATTGATGACGATGACGCCCTTGCCCGGACGAATCGTGACGCGGGCAGTCGCGGTCTTGCGGCGACCAGTACCAATATTTTTTTCCACGGATTTCTTGTCCACAAATACCTCAGCCTACGTTCAGTTCCTGGGGCTGCTGGGCCGTATGCGGATGCTCTGCACCCGGATATACCTTCAGCTTGCGCAGCATGGCGCGACCCAGGGGATTGTGCGGGAGCATGCCCTTGACGGCCGTCTCGATTACCTGCTCCGGCTTGCGGGCAAGCAACTTTTCGAAGGTTTCCTGGCGAATGCCGCCCGGATATCCGGTGTGCCGGTAATAAATCTTGTCGGTGGTCTTATTGCCGGTAACGCGCACCTTGCCGGCATTGACGACGACAATATAGTCGCCGGTATCAACGTGCGGGGTGTACTCGACCTTGTGCTTGCCGCGCAGGCGACGGGCAATCTCGGTCGCCATGCGGCCAAGCGTTTTGCCATCGGCGTCGATGACAAACCAGTCGCGCTTCACTTCATGCGGCTTCGCGCTGAACGTTTTCATGATCTTCTTGCCTCAAAAAACTGCGGCAGGGCGAGGAGTTGCGCCGAAAAACACAACCCCGCCCGCAAAGGAGGGCGCATTCTACTCAAGCACCCTCCCTTTGACAATGTTGTGTCCACGCCAGCCCTGATGCCCCGAACCGCCCCGCCCTGTTACCATCTGCGCTCGACGCATCCGCGAATAACCCTTTAAATTCATTCAGTTAGAGGCCAGACCATGGATATCCGCGAACTTGGCGGCACCGGCATCAAAGTCAGTGCCCTCTGCCTGGGCACCATGACCTGGGGCGAACAGAACAATCAGGACGAGGGCTTTGCCCAGATGGACCTGGCCTGCGACCGGGGAATCACCTTCTTTGACACAGCCGAAATGTACGCCGTACCCGCCACCGCAAAAACCTACGGCAGTACGGAAACAATCATCGGCAACTGGTTTCGCGCCCGCCCGGGAATGCGGCAGAAAATCGTCCTCGCCAGCAAGGTATGCGGCCAGGCCAACTGGTTGCCGCATGTCCGCGACGGCAAGCCGCTCCTGAACCGCAAACACATTGAGGAAGCCATCAACGGCAGCCTTGCCCGACTGCAGACCGACTACCTCGATCTGTACCAACTGCACTGGCCTGACCGGAACACCAACTATTTCGGCAAGCTCGGCTATCAACACGAGCAAAACGAAACAGCAACGCCCATCGAAGAAACACTCGCTGTGCTGGCTGATCTGGTGAAGGCCGGCAAGATTCGTCAGGTCGGCATTTCCAACGAAACGCCCTGGGGCACGATGCGTTATCTCGCCGCCGCACAAGCGCAAGGGCTGCCTCGCATTGTGAGCATCCAGAATCCGTACAATTTGCTGAACCGTAGTTTTGAAATTGGTCTTGCGGAAATTTCCCATCGCGAGCGCGTTGGCCTGCTCGCGTACTCTCCGCTGGCGTTCGGCGCACTGTCGGGGAAATACCTCAACGGTGCCAGACCGCAAGGCGCGCGAATCACGCTCTTCAAGCGCTTCTCCCGCTACACCAATCCCCAAGCCGAAGCCGCCACCGCAAAATACATCGCATTGGCAACAAAACACGGTATCGACCCGGTGCAGATGGCATTGCAGTTCGTGACCACGCGCCCGTTTCTCACCAGCAACATCATTGGCGCGACGTCCATTGCGCAGCTAAAAACAAATCTGGACAGCGTGAATGTGCCGCTGAACGACGAAATACTCAAAGGCATCGAAGAAATCCATACGGGTCAACCCAATCCCGCCCCGTAACAACCAGCCTCATTGCCGCTGCCGTGACCCTGCCCCGGCGCGGGCAGGGTCACGCGCAATGCATCAGGCAAGCAATGCTCTTGATACCACCAGCTTCATGATCTCATTCGTGCCGCCATAAATGCGCTGCACGCGAGCATCGGCCCACATCCGCGCCACCGGGTATTCCCACATGTACCCGTAGCCACCGAACAACTGCACGCACTCATCGAGAACTTCGCACTGCAGGTCGGTGATGATGTATTTCGCAGCAGAAGCCGTCGGCGCATCGAGTTTTTTGTGCAGATGCAACTCCAGGCAACGATCGACGTAGGCGCGACCCATTTCCACTTTCGTGTGCAATTCGGCCAGCTTGAACTGGGTATTCTGGAAATCGGCGATACGCTTGCCGAACGCCTTGCGCTCCTTTACGTAGTCGAGCGTCAACCGGAACGCACCTTCAGCCATGGCAATCCCGTTGACAGCAATACCGAGGCGCTCCTGCGGCAACTCGGTCATCAGGTAGACAAAGCCCATGCCTTCCTTGCCGAGCAAATTCGCCTTCGGCACCTTCACGTCATTGAAGAACAGCTCGGAAGTGTCCTGCGCCTTCATGCCCACTTTGTCCAGATTGCGACCACGCGCGAAGCCGGCCATCCCGCGCTCGACCAGCAGCAACGAGATGCCTTTGGCACCAGCGGCCGGGTCGGTCTTGGCGACGACAATGATGACGTCGGCGTTCTGGCCGTTGGTGATGAAAGTCTTGGAACCGTTCAACAGGTAATGATCGCCCTTGTCCACGGCCGTGGTCTTGACGCCCTGCAGATCGGAACCGGCACCCGGCTCGCTCATGGCAATGGCACCGATGCACTCACCGCTGATCATCTTCGGCAGGAATTTCTGTTTCTGCGCTTCGCTGCCATGGTGTTCGATATACGGCGCAACGATATCGGTATGCAGCCCCCAACCCAGACCCGTCAGACCCAGGCGCGATACCTCCTCCATCACGATAACGCTGTAGAGGTAATCAGCACCGGCGCCGCCGTAATTCGGCGCCACGCACGGGCACAGAAAGCCCTGCTCACCGGCCTTGACCCACACGTCGCGTGACACCTGCCCATCTTCTTCCCACTGCGCATGGAACGGCACCACTTCCTTGTCGAGAAACTTGCGCAGGGAATCACGAAACATTTCGTGATCGGAATTGAACAGGGTGCGTGGAATCATCGTCTTTACTCCTTAGCTGGTGGCTGTTGCTGACACGTTTGCAGGCCACTATGGACGCCTGCGGGAAATCAGGGGCGATGCGGCCGCGCCAGATATTCGTGCGACTGCATCTCCAGCAAACGGCTTTGCGTCCGCCGGAATTCAAAGGCCAGACGCCCGCCCGCATAAAGATACTCAATCGGCACTTCGGCGGAGAGAATCAGCTTCACGTTACGATCGTAGAACTCATCGACCATGTTGATAAAGCGGCGCACCGCGTCGTCCTGCGAGACATCCATGCGCGGCACATTGCTGAGCAATACAGCGTGGAACTGCCGGGCGATCTCGATGTAATCAGCGGCACTGCGTGGGCTCACACACATCGGGATGAAATCGAACCAGGCAACATCGTCGGCGAGCTTGCGGGCAGGAATGTTGCGCTCGTTGATGCTGATCTGGCAATTGTTCTCACAAAGACCCATCGCCGGCGCCAACTCGCGGAAACTGCGGTCGAGGCTCTGATCAGCAGTCGCGTCAAGCGGCTGATGGTAGATCTCCGCTTTCTCGAGTACGCGCAGCCGATAATCGATACCACTGTCTACGTTAATAACCTGCACATGGCGCTTGAGCACTTCAATTGCCGGCAGAAATCGCTCGCGCTGCAGGCCATCCTTGTAGAGATCATCCGGCACAATGTTCGAGGTGGCGACCAGCGTCACGCCCTGTGCGAACAACTTTTCAAACAAACTGCCAAGAATCATCGCGTCGGTGATGTCCGAGACGAAAAATTCGTCGAAACAGATCACCAGCGCTTCTTTCGCAAAACGGCTCGCGACAATATCGAGCGGGTTCTTTTCGCCCACAAGCGTGCGCAGTTCGGCGTGTACCCGCTGCATGAAGCGATGGAAGTGACTGCGCATCTTCCGCCGAAACGGCAGACTCTCGTAGAAGACATCCATCAGATAGGTTTTGCCGCGACCAACCCCGCCCCACAGGTACAGGCCACGCACCGGCGCGCGACCACCCATGCGGCGCGATATGCGGTTGAGTACCGAGCCGCGCTCGGCATGCCAGCGCTCAACCAGCTCCCGGTGCAGCGTCTGCAGGCAATCGACGGCATGCCGCTGCGCCGGATCCGCCTGGAACCCGGCGCGCTGCAGATCCTGCTGGTAGCGTGTACGCGGCGTCGGCCGCGCGCTTCTTGATGGGGGTGTCATTGGCCCGGCAATTTACCCGGCACTCGCTGTGGGGGAAAGGGGCGCGAGGATATCCCGTAGCCAGCGGGTGGTTTCATCTTTCACCGCCGGCAGGCTGCCGTGAAAGAAATGCCCGGTCGGCAAGCTGAGCAGCTGTGCCTGTGGCTGACCGGCGCCACACCAATCAGCGACTGCACGCGGATCAACAACCTCATCGTCATCCCCCTGAATCACCAGCAAGGGCAACGCAAACGGCGGCAGGCTGGCGAACCCGGGGTACTGCACCGGCGGCGCAACCAGCAACAGCGCCCGTGGCGCGCGGCCGGCCGCCTGCAAGCGCACCGCGCCTGCGGCTGCGACCCAGGCCCCGAAAGAAAACCCGGCAAGCACCAGCGCGCGTCCCGGTACCGCGTGCGTACAACCTGCAACGATGGCCAGCAAGTCGTCTACTTCCCCGCGCCCGTCGTCATGGGTGCCGGCGCTGCCGCCGACACCGCGAAAATTGAAGCGCACCGCGCGCAGCCCGATATCGCGCGCCGCGCGGGCGAGCGTATGGACAACCTTGTTCTCGAGCGTGCCACCGTGCAGCGGATGAGGGTGGCAAATAACGAGGTCGATACCCAAGTCCAACCCGCGCGGCACGTCGATACGCACTTCCAGCGGCCCGACAGGGCCGTCCATCCGAGCTGTGCCTGCGGTTGCGGAGAGTACGTGCATACAATGGCGCGCCGTCGCGGGAATATAAGGCGCGGATTTTACGCGTCGCGACGACCAGCCTCCAGCCATTCCCTGCGGATCGCACCCATGCTCATCGTTACTGTGTTGCTCGCCTTCGTTGCCGGCCTCGCCTGTGGCCTGGCGCTGCGGCCGGGTATTGATCGCCGCCTGCGCCTGCGCCGGCTGCTGAAGAGCGCGCGGGCCCGGCGCACGACGGTGGATTCCGAGGAGACAATCGCGACACAAAGCGAGCATGTATTGCCGCGCGACTACTATCTGGCGGGCAAGAAGGAGCGCGGCTCGCTGGCTGAGGGCTTCGGGCTGAAGACAGCACCGGCAGCCACCACAGGCACCGAGCCGGATGCGGCGAAAATCCCGATGCCACGCGACTACTACGAGCGCGACACGCCGGAAGATGCAGGCACGCTTTCCGAGAGTTTCGGCCTGAAGCCGCGCGGCGAAGACCCGGCCTGAGACGCTTGGGAAGCAGGGCAAAAAGGCCGCGCATGACGCGGCCTTTTTATCGGTTCAGCCAGGGGCCGGCCGCCGTCAGCCAAGACCGAGCCGACGCAGATCGGCCAGATACCAGTCGACTGTAACGGCGAGCGCATCCTCGAAACGACTCGCCGGCCGCCACGCGAGTTCGCGGCCGATGAAGGCGATATCGACCGCGTAGCGCCAGTCGTGCCCTGGCCGGTCGGTGACAAAAGTCACCAGCTTCTTGTGCGGCGCACCCTGCGGACGGCGTGCGTCCATCAGTCGACACAGCGTCTCGACGATGTCGAGGTTGCGACACTCGTTGTCGCCGCCAACGTTATAGGTTTCTCCGATCCTGCCGGCGGTAAGTACCCGCCAGATCGCATCGCAGTGATCGTCGACAAACAGCCAGTCGCGGATATTGCTGCCGTCGCCATAGACCGGGATCGGCTTGCCTTCGACGCAACTGCGGATAATTGTCGGGATGAGTTTCTCCGGATGCTGGCGCGGACCGTAATTGTTGGAGCAGTTGGTCGCCGTCACCGGCAGCCCGTAGGTGTGATGATAAGCACGCACAAAATGATCCGATGCGGCCTTGCTCGCCGAATACGGCGAATTCGGCGCATAGGGCGTGGTCTCTCGGAACGCCGGATCGTTTGCACCCAGCGTGCCGAACACTTCGTCGGTCGAGATGTGGTGAAAGCGGCGCGCGGCGGCCAGCGCCTCGCCTTTCAGGCCCTGCGCGTCGATCCAGTAGCCACGCACCGCTTCAAGCAGCGTGAAGGTGCCGATGACATTGGTACGCACGAATTCGCCAGGGCCGGAAATCGAACGGTCGACATGCGACTCGGCGGCGAAATGCACGACGGTGTCGATGGCGTGCTCGCGCAGCAACCGGTCGACGAGCGCGCGATCACAAATGTCGCCCTGCACGAACACATGGCGCGACGGATCGGCGAGGCCGTCGAGCTTGTCGAGCGAGCCGGCGTAGGTCAGCAGGTCGAGATTGACGATACGCACGCCCGGATCGCGCGCGAGTACCTGGCGCACAAAATTGGCACCGATGAAGCCGGCACCGCCGGTCACCAGAATATTGCGGGGCGAATACTGCGCCATCTTGTTCTCCTCAAATGCCGTGCGGCTGCGTGGCAGCCCGGTTCAGCGGTCAAAGCGTACGCCGTCGTGACGCCAGCCGGCGAGCACGCGGCGCAGGCCGACGCGCCAGTCGCTGGCGACGATGCCCAGTGCCTGCGTGGTTTCGCTCATGTCGAGCACCGAATTCGCCGGCCGGCGGGTCGGCGTCGGGAATTCATGCGTGGCGATCGCCTGCACCGGCGTGCGGCGTGCCAGCAGGCCGATCGCGACCGCTTCATCGACGATGGTGCAGGCGAATTCGTACCAGCTGGTGGCTGGGGCACCGGCGTAATGCCAAGTGCCCCATGCCAGCGACTCGCCATCAAGATGACGTACTGCAAGCGCCAGCAGTTCCGCAGCGATGTCGCCGGTCCAGGTGGGGCCGCCGCGCTGATCGCCAACCACGCGCAGGACCTCGCGCGTCGCCGCGAGCCGCACCATGGTGCGGACAAAATTGTTGCCGTGCTGGCCGAATACCCAACTGGTGCGCAACACGAGATGACGTTCACAGGCGAACCGCACGGCGATTTCACCGGCGAGTTTACTGGCGCCATAAACCCCGAGCGGCACCGTTTCATCGTCGATCCGCCAGGGAGTTGCCTTGCTGCCGTCGAATACGTAATCGGTGGAGACGTGGAACAACGGAATGCCGACCTCGGCGCAGGCCGCCGCAAGATAGGCCGGGCCATCGGCATTCACCGCAAAGGCGCGGGCGCGTTCCGCTTCCGCGCGATCGACAGCGGTATATGCTGCCGCATTGATGACGACCACGGGACGATGCAGCGCGATGCAGCGCCTGAGTGCTTCACGATCGGCGACATCGCAGGTGGCGCGTTCGACGCCGATGATGCGCACGCCGGCAGATCGCGCGGGCGACAGCAGCAACTCACGGCCCAATTGGCCGGCAGCGCCAGTAACAAGGATGATCCGGTCGCCAGACGACACGCAGGCGATCTCAGCGGTACGCCGGCAAACGATCGCGCGCCTGATCACGCAGCCGCGGATTGGCGAGATCCTTCGCCGACAGCACAGCCGGGCTTTCGAGCGCAGGCCAGCTGATGCCGACGTCCGGATCGTCCCAGATGATCCCCTGCTCCGAGGCCGGATGGTAATAATCGGTACATTTGTAGACGAAATCTGCAGTCTCGCTCAGCACCAAAAACCCGTGTGCAAACCCGGGCGGTACATACAGTTGCCGGTGCGTGACATCGTCGAGCACGGCGCCGAACCACTGGCCGAAATGCGGCGAACCGACGCGCACGTCGACAGCAACATCGAACACCGCGCCAGCAGACACCCGCACCAGCTTGCCCTGCGGTTGCACCAGCTGATAGTGCAGGCCGCGCAGCACGCCGCGCCGCGAGCGCGACTGGTTGTCCTGGACGAAAACGACATCAAGCCCGGCTTCACGCAACGCCGCGTCACGGAACGTCTCGACGAAAAAGCCGCGCGGATCGCCGAATACCTTCGGCTCAATGACGAACACACCAGGCAGTGCGGTTGCGGTGACTTTCATGCGCGCTTCTGTTTCAGCATGTTCAGCAGATACTGGCCGTAGGCGTTCTTGCCCATCGGCGCCGCCTGCTGTTCAAGCGACTCATCGCTGATCCAGCCCTTGCGCCAGGCAATCTCTTCCGGGCAGCTGATCTGCAGGCCCTGGCGCTGCTGGAGGATATGCACGAAATTTGCCGCCTCGAGCAGCGATTCATGAGTGCCGGTGTCCAGCCAGGCATAGCCGCGACCCATCATCTCGACGTTGAGGTCGCCACGCTCGAGGTAGGCGCGGTTGACGTCGGTGATTTCCAGCTCGCCGCGCGCCGACGGCTTGACGGCGCGGGCAATGTCGACCACATCGTTGTCATAGAAATACAGGCCGGTCACCGCGTAGTTCGACTTCGGCTTCTGCGGCTTTTCCTCGATCGTCACGGCGCGGCCGGCAGCATCGAACTCGACCACGCCATAGCGCTCGGGATCGTTGACGTAATAGCCAAACACCGTGGCGCCGGTAGCGCGCGCATCGGCATTGGCCAGCAGTTCCGGCAGGCCGTGGCCGTAATAGATGTTGTCGCCGAGAATCAGGCAGCTCGGGTCGTTGCCGACGAAATCGGCGCCGATGATGAATGCCTGCGCCAGGCCGTCCGGGCTCGGCTGCTCGGCATAGGACAAGGACACGCCCCAGCGGCTGCCATCACCGAGCAACTGGCGGAACGCCGGCAAATCGCGCGGCGTGCTGATCAGCAGGATGTCGCGAATTCCCGCCAGCAGGAGCACCGACAGCGGGTAATAAATCATCGGCTTGTCATAGACCGGCATCAGCTGCTTGCTAACCGCCATGGTTACCGGATACAGCCGGGTGCCGGAGCCTCCGGCAAGAATAATTCCCTTGCGCGACATGACTATCTCCTGGGAGACCGATTTCTCCCGACAAACCGCCCGCGCCTCAGCGCGCCGAGTGACCTTTGAGCTCAACTTTCACTTTTTCGTGTTCTTCCAGCGCCGCATAGTACTTCTGCAAGACCTTCAACACTTCCGGCCGCGAGAAATTGGCCGGCACCTCCTGGTTTTCACTCAGCAGCTTGCGCAGCTTGGTGCCGGACACCTTCACGTGCTGCGATTCATCATGCGGGCAGGTGCGCGCCGAGGCCATCGTCCCGCAGGCATTGCACCAGTAGGTCCAGTCGATCTTCAGCGGCTTCGTTTCGAGTGCGTCTTTCGGGATTTCGTCAAAGATGTGCTGGGCGTCGAACGGGCCGTAGTAATCGCCCACGCCGGCATGATCGCGGCCAACAATCAGGTGCGTGCAGCCATAGTTCTGGCGGAACAGCGCATGCAGCAATGCCTCGCGCGGGCCAGCGTAGCGCATATCGAGCGGATAGCCGGACTGCACCACGGTGTCCTTCACGAAATAATTATCGAGCAACACGCCGATCGCCTGTTGGCGCACGTCGGCCGGAATGTCTCCGGGTTTCAGCTTGCCCAACAGCGAGTGGACCATCACGCCATCGCAGATTTCGATGGCGATTTTCGCCAGGTATTCGTGCGAACGGTGCATCGGATTGCGGGTCTGGAAGGCAGCGATGGTGTTCCAGCCTTTTTCGGCGAACAGGGCGCGGGTCTGTGCCGGCGTCATGTAGGTGTCGGCGTAGGTGGTGGGGAATTCGCCCTGCGAAAACACCTTCACCGGGCCGGCGAGATTCACCGCGCCCTGCTCCATCACCATCTTCACGCCCGGATGCGCCGGGTCGTTGGTGCGGAACACTTCGCGGCATTCCAGCTCCTTGTCGATGCCGTATTTTTCGGTGAGCGTCAGCACACCCATCAGCTCGTCAGTCTCGCCATCAACCAGCGCGACGTCTTCGCCGACGTTCAAGCCTGCTGCGGTAGCTGCATCCGTCGACAGGGTGATCGGGATTGGCCAGAACAGGCCATCCGCCATCTGCATCTGCGTAACAACGCCGTGCCAGTCGGCCTTGCCCATGAAACCGGCAAGCGGGGTGAAGCCGCCGATGCCGAGCATGATCAGGTCGCCCACCTCGCGGGAACCCATCACCACCTTCTGCAACGAGGCAGCACGCTGCTTTTGCGCCGCAAGGGCAGCGCCTTCGAGCAACAGCGGCTTCAGGACAGCGGAACCGTGGGGTTTGACGAGTTTCGAGACGGACTTGGACATGGGGGAATACCGGTAAAAAAAGGGTGGGGCGCGGGCGCGCAGCAAAAGCCGCGCATTATAGCCAGCGGCACGGCGCGGGCCACACCGGATTGCGCCGGCCGGGGTGGCTAGACCGGGTTGGGAATGTCGATATGCCGGTGCTCGATGCCGAACCGCGCAGCCAGCCAGTCGCCCACTGCCTGCACGCCGTAGCGCTCGGTGGCGTGATGGCCGCAGGCAAGGAACTGGATGCCGCTCTCGCGGGCGATATGTACAGTCTGCTCGGACACCTCGCCGGTCAGATACAGATCAACGCCGGCGGCGACTGCCTGCCCGATGTAACCCTGGGCGCCGCCGGTGCACCAGCCAACGGTACGAATCAGCGCATCCGGCTCGCCAATGTGCAGCACCTCGCGGCCCAATACCTGACGCACCCGCGCCACGAAACGCCCTGCCGTTTCCGGCGCCGCCAGCTCGCCGGTGTTGCCGACCACACGCAGATCCAGCGGATCGAGCGGGCCGGTGACCACCAGCCCGAGCCGCTGCGCGAGCTGAACATTGTTGCCGAATTCGGCATGCGCATCGAGCGGCAGGTGATAGGCAATCAGGCTGATGTCGTGGGCCAGCAGCGTGGCCAGGCGCCGCCGCTTGATGCCGGTAACGCAGGCATCCTCGTTTTTCCAGAAATAGCCGTGATGCACGAGCACGGCATCAGCATTCGCTTCGACCGCCGCATCGAGCAGCGCCTGGCAGGCGGTGACGCCGGTAACCAGTCGGCGAATCTCCTCGCGCCCTTCGACCTGCAGGCCATTAGGGCAGTAATCGGTGAACAACTGCGGCGACAGCAGGGCATCGAGCGCGGCGACCAGTTGCTGACGACGAACCATGCGGGCCTCGACTCTGACGGGTGGAGCGGCTGACGGGGGAAATACGTTACCCTTTGCGCCGTATTCACACCATGCCGGTCGCACCGGCACGGCATTCATCAGGACACCCCCATGCAACGCCTGCTGCGCTTTCTGCTCTGGCCTGCGCTCGGCGGCATCGTCGCTGCGGTATTGATCATCCGGTTCATGCCCGCAGTCACCGCACCGGCAGTCACCGCACCCGCACCGCCACCGCCGGCCGCACCGGCAGTGCTGATGCAACCGGCGCCAGCAGATATCACCGTACCTGTAACCGCAGGGCCGGTGTCCTATGCCAATGCGGTTGAGCGCGCCGCGCCTGCGGTCGTGAACATCTACACCAGCAAGACCATTGAGACGCCGATCAACCCGCTGTTCGCCGATCCGCGCATCCGCCGCTACTTCGGTACTGACCGCGTGCCCACCCGCAAGCGCATGCAATCGAGTCTCGGGTCCGGGGTGATCGTCGATGCGCGTGGCTACGTGCTCACCAATCATCACGTCGTTGCCGATGCCGACGAAATCATCGTCGCCCTGCGCGACGGCCGTGAAGCGCGTGCCAGCGTCGTCGGCAGCGATCCGGACACCGACATCGCAGTGCTGCAAGTAAAGCTCGACAAATTGCCGGTCATTACACTGCGCGACTCTAGTTCGCTGCGCATCGGCGATGTCGTGCTCGCCATCGGCAACCCGTTCGGCGTTGGCCAAACGGTGACGATCGGCATCGTCAGTGCCGTCGGGCGCAGCGAGTTGGGCATCAACACCTTCGAGGATTTCATCCAGACCGATGCCGCCATCAACCCGGGCAATTCCGGTGGCGCACTGGTGGACGCCACGGGGCATCTGGTTGGCGTCAACAGCGCAATATTCTCGCAGAGCGGCGGCTACCAGGGCATCGGCTTCGCGATCCCGACGCGCATCGCGCAACAGGTGCTGCGCGATATCCTCGCCAACGGACACGTCATTCGCGGCTGGCTGGGCATCGAGCCACAGGCGCTCACCCCGGAACTGGCAGCGGCACTCGGTATACCTGCGCGTCAGAACGGCGCACGGGACGGTGTGGTGGTCAGCGGCCTGGTGCGCAACGGGCCATCGCACGCCGCCGGCATCCTGCCCGGTGACGTGATCGTCGCTATCGGCAACAAAACAATCACCGCGCCACGCGAGCTGATCGACAGTGTAGCGGCACTCAAACCCGGCACTAAAATCACGCTGCGCGCCTTCCGGCGTGACAAGGAATTCACCGTTGAAGCCGTAGTCGCCGAACGACCGGCACAGGGTGCAACAACGCGGGATTGACTCGCCCGGCTGCGCATAACCTCAGCGCAAAATGTCGCGTAGCGCCACAACCAGCGCCGCATTTTCCGCCGGCAGGCCGACGGTAATGCGCAGAAACGGCGCAATACGCGCCGGGGCGTGGAAGTGGCGGACCAGTACCGCTTTCTCGCGCAGGGCCTGCGCGAGTTCACCGCCCTCACGGGCCCTATGGCGCGCAAAAACGAAGTTGGCTGCCGACGGCAGTACCTCGAAGCCCAGCGCCGCAAGCTCCTTCACCAACACCTCGCGACTGCCGATGACTGCGAGGCGCGTACGCTCAAAGTGCTCGCTGTCGGCCATCGCCGCCGCACCGCCGACTATCGCCAGCCGATCGAGCGGGTAGGAATTGAAACTGTCCTTGATCCGCCGCAGCGCCTCGATCAAATCGGGATGCCCAATGGCGTAGCCCACGCGCAATCCGGCCAGCGAGCGCGATTTCGACAGGGTCTGGGTAACGAGCAGGTTCGGATACTTCTGCGTCAGCGCGACGGCACTGTCGGCGCCGAAATCGACATAGGCTTCGTCGATCACCACTACCGATCCGGTATTGCGCGCCACCAACCGTTCGATGTCGGCAAGCGCCACCGCAACGCCCGTCGGCGCATTCGGATTCGGGAAAATGATGCCGCCATTGGGTGGGGCGCCAGCACGGCCACCGGCAAGATAATCATCAACACGGATACGGAACGCTTCGTCAAGCGGGACTGCCCGGTATTGCACGCCGTAAAGCCCGCAATACACCGGATAAAAACTGTAGGTGATGTCCGGAAAAAGTACCGGGTGCGCATGCCGGAACAGGCCAAGAAAAATATGTGCCAGCACTTCATCAGAACCATTACCGACAAACACGCATTCGCGCGGCACGCTAAAATTCCCTGCTATCGCCTCAAGCAGCGCCCCGGAGGTTGGATCCGGGTAGCGGCGCAGGTTGTCGCCGAGCTCGGCCCGCATGGCGGCAATCGCCTTGCGCGATGGCCCGTAAGGGTTCTCGTTGGTGTTGAGCTTGACCAGGTTGGCGATCTTCGGTTGTTCACCCGGCACATAGGGCACGAGCCGGTGGACGAAATCGCTCCAGTATCTGGAACCTGATTGCGCGCCTGGAGTTTTCGCCATGGTGTCAGCCCCGCACCCGCATCGCGGCCGAACGCGCATGTGCATCGAGGCCTTCGCACTGTGCCAGCGTTTCTGCGATGCCACCGAGCACCTGCGCACCTGCCGGCGAACAGAAAATCAGCGAACTGCGTTTCTGGAAATCATGGACGCCCAACGGCGAAGAGAAGCGCGCGGTGCCGCTGGTCGGCAGCACATGGTTGGGGCCGGCGCAGTAATCACCGATTGCCTCCGGCGTGTACCGGCCCATGAAAATTGCCCCGGCATGCCGAATCAGCGGCAACAGTGCCTCCGGTTCGGCAACCGACAGCTCCAGGTGTTCAGGCGCAACACGGTTGACGACATCGCACGCATCGGCCAGATCACGCGCCCGCACGAAAATGCCGCGGCTTTCCAGGGAAGTGCGGATGACTCCGGCACGCGACATCTGCGGCAGCAGCCGGTTCATCGCCGCCTGCACGGCGTCAAGAAATGCCGCATCCGGGGCGATCAGGATCGACTGCGCGTGTTCGTCATGCTCGGCCTGCGAAAACAGATCCATGGCGATCCAGTCGGGATCGGTCTTGCCGTCACAGACCACCAGGATTTCCGAGGGGCCGGCAATCATGTCGATGCCAACCACCCCGAACAACTGCTGCTTGGCCGTGGCAACGTAAATGTTGCCCGGCCCGACGATCTTGTCCACGCGCGCAATGGTTTGCGTGCCGTAAGCCAGCGCTGCCACTGCCTGCGCACCGCCAACGGTGAACACGCGGTCGACGCCCACTTCGTGTGCTGCGGCAAGTACCAGATCGTTTATCTCGCCACCCGGCGCGGGCACGACCATGACAACTTCCGCCACCCCGGCAACTTTCGCCGGAATCGCGTTCATCAGCACCGATGACGGATACGAGGCCTTGCCGCCCGGCACATACAGGCCAACGCGATCAAGCGCAGTAACGCGCTGACCCAAGCGATTGCCGAGTGCATCGGTGAACTGCCAGTTCGACTGCAACTGCCGCGCGTGAAAATCGCCGATCCGCTGCGCAGCGGCACGCAGCGCCGCCAGTGCCGGCGCCGGCACCCGGGCAACTGCCGCCGCCAGCGCGTCATGGCCGATTTCCAGCGCCGCGGCCGACGACAGCGTGCGCCGATCAAACCGGTTGGTGTACTCGAGCACAGCCGCATCGCCACGCACACGCACGTCGGCAATGATCGCACTCACCGCCTGTTCGACGGCCACATCACGCTCCGCATGCCAGGCGACCGCCTGCGCGAGTTGCTGTGCGAATGCAGGCGCGGCAGTATCGAGACGGCGAATCGCAAGCGGGTTCACGTTTTTGCTCCGCCCGCTGTCGGCACCCGCGCCGCACAGACTCCGCGCAGTTGCTCTACCAGAGCCGTAATCCGCGCATGTTGCATCTTGAAACTGCCTTTGTTAACGATCAGCCGCGCGCTGATCATTGCGATCAATTCGGTCGGCTCAAGACCATTCTCACGCAGTGTCTTGCCGGTATCGACGATATCGACAATCCGATCAGCAAGACCCATCAACGGCGCGAGCTCCATCGAACCGTAGAGCTTGACCACATCGACCTGCTCGCCTTTCTCGGCGTAATACTGGCGCGCGAGATTCACAAACTTGGTCGCCACGCGCAGCCGGCCAGCAACCGGCGGCGCATCTTTTTTTGCGGCGACCATCAACCGACAACGCGCAATGCCAAGATCGAGCGGCTCATAGACGCCGACCGCGCCATGTTCCATCAGCACGTCCTTGCCGGCAACACCGAGATCGGCAGCGCCGTTGCCGACAAATACCGGCACATCGGTGGCCCGAATGATGATCACCCGCAGCCCCGGATCGGTGGTGTCGAAAATCAGCCGGCGGCTTTTCGCCGGACTTTCCGTCAGCCGAATACCCATCTGCTCAAGCAGCGGCAGCGTCTCGTCGAGGATGCGGCCCTTGGACAGGGCAAGAATGATCGGCGCGGCTGTCTTTGATGCTGTCGGCTTGCTCATCAACTTAACCCACGCGCCGGATCTGAGCACCGAGCGCGAGGAACTTCTCCTCGATGCACTCGTAGCCGCGATCGATGTGGTAGATGCGGTCGATCAGCGTGTCGCCATCGGCGCACAGTGCGGCGATGACCAGGCTCGCCGAGGCGCGCAGGTCGGTCGCCATCACCGGCGCTGCCGACAGACGCGGTATGCCGCGACAGACAACAGTGTGGCCCTCGACGGTGAAATCTGCACCCATGCGCTGCATTTCCAGCACATGCATGAAGCGATTCTCGAACACCGTCTCAATGATGGTGCTGGTACCTTCGGCAACCGCGTTCAAGGCGCAAAACTGCGCCTGCATATCGGTGGGAAACGCCGGGTACGGCGCCGTGCGCAGACTCACCGCCTTCGGCCGTTTGCCTTTCATGTCGAGCTCGATGGTGTCTGCCGTTGTGGTGATCGATGCGCCAGCCTCCGCCAGTTTGTCGAGGACGGCATCGAGGGTTTCAGCCCGCGTTTCGCGCAACCGGATCCGCCCGCCGGTCGCTGCCGCCGCGACGAGGTAGGTGCCGGTTTCGATGCGGTCAGCAATGACTTCATGCACCGTACCGCGCAGCGCCTGCACCCCGCGAATCGTGATCTTGTCGGTGCCGGCGCCTTCGATGTCGGCGCCCATTTTCACCAGACAGGCGGCAAGATCGACAATTTCCGGCTCACGCGCAGCATTCTCCAGCACGGTGGTGCCCGCAGCCAGCGTCGCCGCCATCAGCAGGTTTTCGGTTCCGGTCACCGTCACCACATCGAACACAAAGCGCGTGCCCTTGAGCCGCTTGCCGTGCGTACTGGCATGAATGTAGCCATTCTTCACCTCGATGTCGGCACCCATCGCAGCGAGGCCGCGCAGATGCAGATCCACCGGCCGGCTGCCGATCGCGCAACCGCCGGGCAGCGACACCACCGCCTGGCCGAAACGCGCCACCAGCGGCCCGAGCACCAGGATCGACGCGCGCATTTTCTTCACCAGCTCGTACGGCGCGGTGAAGTCCTTGATCGTGCTGCTATTGATCTCGACACGCATGCGGTCGCCGATCACGACTTCAACACCCATACGGCCGAGCAACTCGATCAGCGAGGTGACATCGTGCAGGTGCGGCACATTGCCGATCACCATTGGCGTTTCGGCCAACAGCGTCGCGGCGAGAATCGGGAGCGAGGAATTCTTGGCGCCGGAGATGCGGATTTCACCATCCAGCGGGCGGCCTCCGGTGATCAGCAACTTGTCCATCGGGAACCTATATGGCGATAACGTGATGTCAGTCAGAAGCCAAACTTCTGCTTCTTGTCCCATTCTGCCGGCGTGAACGTCTGCATGCTGATCGCATGGATGGCGCCGCTGGCGATCTGCAAATTGATTGTCGCGTAAACAAGCTGCTGTTTTTTGACCAGCGACAGACCGGCGAATTGCTCGCTGACAACAGTCGCCTGGAACTTGCTGCCTTCGCCTTCAACGAGCGCCCTGGCGCCCTTGATGCCCTGCTCAATGAGGGTCTTGATCTCTTGTGGTGATATCGCTGCCGCAGACATGGGAGTTCAGTGCCGCCGGAAAATGACTGGCCGCGCAACGCGGCCGGGACGGCAATGATAATGCAGGCGGAGCCTTCAGCCGAGCGGCAGGACTTCGTCCAGCCCGGATAAACGCAGGATGCCGGCCAACCGCGGCGGCACATCAACGATCAGCAGCGACTTGCCCGCAGCAACGGCGGCACGCTGCCATTCGACCAGCACCACAGCACTGACGCTGTTGACGCGCGCCAGCCCGGCCAGCGTCACCTCAACCTGGCGCACCGGCGGCACCTGTGCGCCGATGGTTGCCACCAGGGCACGGCCGGTGGCGCAGGCAGCAACCGCATCGTCGAACAACAGATCGCCGGTTACGGCGATCCGACCTTCGGGCGTGAGCGTGACCGCAGCCATCAGCCGGCCTTCTTCTTCGCGGCTTCGTCCTTCGCGATCTTCGCGCTCCAGTTGCCGATCACCTTGTCGATATCGCCACCGTACTGCTGGGCCATTTCCGCAAAGTTGTTGCGGTAAGTCAGACCCAGGTTGATGCCGTTCAGTATGAGGTTTTCAAGCTTCCAGGCGCCGGCGTCATTCAGGTACATCGCATAGGACAACGGATACACCGTGCCGTCGCGCATTGTCACCTCCATTTTCACCGTCGCCCGCGCCGCTTCGACATCGCCCTTGCCCGGCGGCAGCACACTGAACTTCTGGTCGTCGTACTCGGCAAGCGCCGAACTGTAGGCATTGATCAGACTGGTCTTGAATACCTGGACAAAGCGCAGGCGCTGCTCGGGCGTGGCCCGCTGAAAGTGCTTGGCCATCACCCGCCGCGCGATGCGGTCGAAATCGACGTAAGGAACAAGGTTTTCCTCGACGATCACATACAGGTGATCCGGATTTTTCTTGAAGGTCGGGCGCTCCCTGACGATGCGATCCAGCACCTCACGGGTGGCCTGCTCGACCAGTTGGTGCGCAGGCGGCAGCGCCGCAGCGGCCGGCTGGGCGGCTGCCGGCGCACCGGCAGCCAGCAAGAGGAATACCGGCGCGAGCAACCAGGCAACGAATGGAGTGACAGGTGTGCTTACTGGTCTGATCACTGGTTTTCCCCCTGCGCGGGCCCTTCGTTCAGCTTGTTGGACAGGAACTTGCCGATAAGGTTCTCCAGAACCAGTGCCGACTGGGTATCGCGGATCGTGTCGTCAGCCTTGAGCGCCGTCTCGTCGGCCCCGGGGGTCAGCCCGATGTACTTTTCGCCGAGCAGCCCGGAGGTGAGGATCGCCGCCGAGGTGTCGGTGGACAGGGATTTCACGTTACCGTCGATGGCCATTTCCACGACGGCAGAGTACGAGTCCTGGTCAAGCTTCACGCCGGTCACCCGGCCGATCAGCACACCGCCCAGCGTTACCCGGGCGCGTACGGTCAGCCCGGCGACGTTTTCGAATTTCGCATACAGCCGGTAGCTGTCGGCCGGTGCGGCGAACGTCAACCCGCTCACCTGGATCGCGAGAAACGCGAAAGCAAAGAAACCGGCAATCAGAAAGCCGCCGACCGCAAGATCGATCGTTCGTGTTTTCATCATCAGAACCCCTTGAACATGACGGCGGTGAGCAGGAAATCGAGCCCCAGCACTGCCAGTGAGGAATAAACGACCGTGCGCGTGGTGGCGCGCGAAATACCTTCCGAGGTCGGCTCGGCGTCATAACCCTGGAACACCGCAATCCAGATGCACACGGTGGCAAACACCACGCTCTTGATAATGCCGTTGCCGATATCCTCGCCGAACTCCACCGAGTTCTGCATCGCCGACCAGTACGAACCATCGTAGACGCCCAACCATTCGACGCCGACCAGCCAGCCGCCGAGAATCGCCACCGACGAGAAAATCATCGCCAGCAACGGCATGGAGATGACCCCGGCCCAGAAGCGCGGCGCAATGATGCGGCGCAACGGATCGACCCCGATCATTTCCATCGACGACAACTGCTCGGTGGATTTCATCAGGCCGATTTCCGCCGTTACCGCCGAGCCGGCGCGGCCGGCGAACAGCAACGCGGTCACTACCGGCCCAAGCTCGCGATTCAAGGTGAGCGCAACGATTTGGCCCAACGACGCTTCGGCGCCGAAATCGACCAGTACCCGGTACAGTTGCAAGCCGAGCACCATGCCGATGAACAGCCCGGCGACCACAATGATCACCAGCGACAACACCCCGATGGCATAAATCTGCTTCAACAGCAGCGGCAACGCCGTACGCGGGTTGGGAATCGCAAAGATGCTGTGAAACAGCATGGTGCCGGCGCGGCCGGTCGTCTCGACGAGTGCAAGCGCCGCCGCTCCGAGAGCGGCAACCCGCGCCACAAGGCCTGCCGGCGGACGTTCAGCCACGGGGCATATCCTCCGCCGGCAGGCCTGCACGCAGCAGATCTTCGCGATAGCCGCGCGACGGGTAATGAAAGGGCACCGGGCCGTCCGGCTCGCCACGCATGAACTGGCGCACTTCCGGACTTGCCGACTTCATCACCTCAGCCGGCGCGCCCTGGCCAATCACGCGGCCGTTGGAAATCACGTAGATGTAATCGGCAATGCTCAGGGTTTCCGGCACATCGTGCGACACGATCACGCTGGTGACACCCACCGACTGGTTCAGCGATTTGATCAGTTTCACCACCACCCCCATCGCAATCGGATCCTGGCCGGCGAACGGCTCGTCGAACATCACGAGGTCTGGATCAAGGGCAATGGCCCGCGCCAGCGCCACCCGTCGCGCCATGCCGCCGGACAGTTCACTGGGCATCAAATCGCGGGCACCGCGCAGGCCGACAGCATTGAGTTTGATCAGCACCAGATCGCGCAGCATCGCTTCCGGCAGGCGGGTGTGGGCACGCAGCGGGAAAGCCACGTTCTCATACACCGACAGGTCGGTGAACAGCGCGCCACTCTGGAACAGCATGCCCATCCGGCTGCGCACTGCGTACAACTCGCTGCGGGACAGGCCGGCAAGGTCGCGGCCCTCGACCAGAACCGACCCGGCGTCCGGCTGCAACTGGCCGCCGATCAGACGCAACAGCGTGGTCTTGCCGGTACCGGAGGGGCCGAGGATGGCCGTGATGCGCCCACGCACGATATTGATATCGACGCCGTTGAAGATCACGCGTGCGCCACGGCTGAAGCTGAGGCTGCGGATCTCGACGTGGTTGCCTGGATCATCCATACCGTATTGAAAGCTGATCCTGAAAAACGAGGCCGGACTATATCACCGGCTCCTCGCGAATGAATGCGCAGCCGCCAGGACTCTGCTGCCGGAGCCTCTCGGCAACTGCGCGGCTCTGTTATCCTAGGCCGCCGTCAGTCGGCCAGTCGGCGCTGCTGCGGGTGGCGGTATTTCTCGCAATTCCCGGCAGCTCGCCCTGCCGGCCTCTTGTTTCCCCGGTCAGATGTCTTCTGGCCCCTTGTTCTGATGGAAAGCCGCATGCATCGACAGCACGATTTCAAGGCCTCCGGCCAGCGCGTCCTGCGCATGGAGGCCAATGCCGTCGCAGCACTCGAGCACCGTATTGACGACAGCTTCAATCGCGCCTGCGCGCTGCTGCTGGCCTGCCGGGGCCGCGTGATCGTCACCGGCATGGGCAAGAGCGGCCACATCGGCAGCAAAATCGCGGCGACGCTCGCCTCTACCGGCACCCCGTCGTTCTTCGTCCACCCGGGCGAAGCAAGTCATGGCGATCTGGGCATGATCACGCCCGGCGATGCGGTGATCGCGCTGTCCAATTCCGGCGAGACCGGCGAGGTGCTCACCATCCTGCCGCTGATCAAGCGCATGAAAACGCCGCTGGTCAGCATGACCGGCAAAGCCGATTCGACGCTGGCGCGCATGGCCGATGTCAGTCTGGATGTCGGCGTTGCCCAGGAAGCCTGCCCGCTGAATCTCGCCCCCACATCCAGCACCACCGCCGCGCTGGCCATGGGTGATGCGCTCGCCGTCGCCTTGCTGGAGGCGCGTGGCTTCACCCCGGAACAATTCGCGCTGTCGCATCCGGGCGGCAGCCTCGGTCGCCGCCTGCTGCTGATGGTTGAGGACGTGATGGTCAAGGGCGATGACGTGCCGCGCGTTGCGCCGGACGCGGTCCTGTTCGACGCGCTGTTCGAAATTACCCGTGCGGGCAAAGGCATGACCACGGTCGTGGATGCCAACGGCGTGCTGCTCGGCATTTTCACCGACGGCGACCTGCGCCGCACGCTCGACCACGATGTCGATCTGCGCCGCACGCCGATCCGCACCGTGATGAATACCCGGTGCACAACCGTGAAGCCCGGCATTCTCGCCGCCGAATGTCTGCGCATCATGGAAGAGCGCAAGATCAACGGGCTGGTGGTGGTTGATGATGCCGACCGCCCGATCGGCGTGCTCAACATGCTCACGCTGTTGCGTGCCGGCGTGTTCTGACGGTTTCTCGGAGCAGACACGCATGCAATCCATTCTGCAGCAAGCCCGCACCGTCCGCCTGCTCGCGCTCGATTGTGACGGTGTGCTCACCGACGGTCGCCTCCACTACGGCAACGGCGGCGAAGAGCTGAAATCGTTCCATATCCTCGACGGGCATGGCATCAAAATGCTGCGCGCTACCGGCGTGGAAGTGGCGATCATCACCGGCCGCAGGAGCGAGATCGTCAAGCGTCGCGCGCACGAGCTGGGCATCACCGATCTGCTGCTGCAGGGCCGCGAGGACAAACTGGCTGCCTTGCACGAATTGCTGCCAAAACTGGGGCTCAGCGTCGATGCCGTCGCCTATTGCGGGGACGACCTGCCGGATCTTGCCGCCATCCAGCTTGCCGGGCTTGGCATCGCGCCGGCCAATGCCCACAACCGGGTGCGTGAGCGCGCCGACTGGGTGACAACGGCGCGCGGCGGCGAAGGCGCCGTGCGGGAAATCACTGACCTGCTGATGCAGGCGCAAGGCACGCTTGATGCCGCCATCGCGCGTTACCTTGCCCCCGGCACCGCCGACCAGACTCCGGAGATCCCGTGAGCATCCGGCGCGGCATGTTGAACACCACCGGGATGCTGCTGCTTGCCGTGGCCGTGTTCTACAGCCTGCGTTACTGGCCCGAGCAGTTGCCGTTGTTGCCCGCCGCGCCGGCAGCACACAGCGACACACCGGACTACACAATCACCGATTTCCATGCGCTCGACCTCGACGAAAATGGCCGTCTGCGCTACGAACTGGTTGCCGAACAGCTGGTGCATTTCGCCGTACCGGAGCACGCCGAGCTGACAGCACCGGACATGGTGTTTTATCGCAACGGGGTGCCGGGGTCCCCGCTCGCCACCGACCCCTGGCAACTGACCGCCAACACCGGCCTGATCACCGGCAGCGGCCAGCGGCTCGATCTTGCTGGCGAGGTGAAGGTCACCCGGCTGGTTGCGGATGGTGTTGATCGAATGACCATGGAATCATCGGCGCTGACCGTGCTCGGCGACCAGGAATTCGCCACCACCGACGGCCCGTTCACACTGCGCTCTGCGCAGGCGGAGCTCACCGGGGTGGGCATGAAAATCGACATGAAGCGCGGCCGGATGCACCTGCTGTCGCAAGTACGGGGACGCTATGACCCGCCGTGAAAGACACCCATGCCCGGGCAGTTGGCGCGCAACGTTGTCGGCTGTCGTGCTGGCAACCGTTATGCTGGCAACCACTGTGCTGCTGGCCCTGGGCAACACCGCCGCCCAGGCAGCACTGACTCTCGACCGCAACGCGCCGATCGAAATCGAGGCGGATTCTGCCGTCATCGATGAGCCGGCCGGCAGCGCGGTTTACCGTGGCCGCGTTGTGCTGCAGCAGGGCCTGCTGCGGTTACAGGCCACCGAGCTGACCGTCCAGATCAAGGACGGCAAGGCCAGCAAGGCCGTGGCCGCCGGCACGCCGGTGCTGCTCGACCAGGCGCCCAGCGCGACTGACGAAGCGATCCACGCCGAGGCGCGCAAGATCACCTTCCTCATCGAAAACGACCGCATGCTGCTCGACAATCAGGCAACCCTGCGCCAGGGCGACCGCCTGTTCCAGGGCGCGCACATCGATTACGACGTCGCAGCTCGCAAGGTGCAGGCCAGCGGCGGCGGCTCCTCGCGTGTGTTGCTCGTGCTGCCGCCGACACCGGCTGCCACCCGCGACAAAGCACCGGAATCGGCCACACCCCGCGCGCACTCCAGCCTGACGCCGGCGGCGAGCACCCAACCTTGAGGCCCCGATGAGCATTCTGCGCGCAGAAAAACTGGCCAAAGCATACAAGGCCCGGCGAGTCGTCGAAGACGTTTCGCTCGAGGTGAACACCGGCGAAATTGTCGGCTTGCTGGGCCCCAACGGCGCCGGCAAAACCACCTGTTTTTACATGATCGTCGGGTTGGTACCGCAGGATGCCGGCCGCATCACCATCGATGGCAACGACATCGCCGCCTTGCCGATGCACGGGCGTGCCCGCCGCGGCATCGGCTACCTGCCGCAGGAGGCATCGATCTTCCGGCGCCTCACCGTCGCCGAGAACATCCTCGCCATCCTCGAACTGCGCCGCGACCTCGACAAAACGCAACGCCGCAAGGAACTCGACGGACTGCTTGAGGAATTTCATATCGATCATTTGCGCGACAGCCTCGGCCAGGCGCTGTCCGGCGGCGAGCGCCGCCGGGCGGAAATTGCCCGCGCGCTGGCATCCCGGCCGGCGTTCATGCTGCTCGACGAACCGTTCGCGGGCGTCGATCCGATTTCGGTGGGCGACATCAAGCAGATCATCCGCCATCTGCGGGACCGCGGGATCGGCGTATTGATCACCGACCACAACGTGCGCGACACCCTCGACATCTGCGAGCGCGCCTACATTGTCGGCAGCGGCCACATCATCGCCACAGGCACGCCGGCCGAAGTACTTGCCAGCCCGAAAGTCCGCGAGGTCTACCTCGGCGAGGAATTCCACCTCTGACCCGCCTGCGGCCGTGCCGGACAGCGCCATTCATCGGACTACCAACGGTCTTGGGCATGACTCTTGCACGATGTTATCCTCGGGCAGATGAAGCAGTCACTGCACCTTCAGGTCTCCCAGCACCTGACCATGACCCCGCAACTGCAGCAGGCAATCCGCCTGCTGCAGATGTCCACACTTGATCTGCAGCAGGAAATCCAGATTGCGCTGGAGTCCAACCCGATGCTGGAACTGGATGAGGACGGCGATGGGGAACCGCCCGAGGCGCCGGCCGCAGTCGATGACCTTGACGATCCGATCCAACTGCTCGAGCAGTTGCAATCCAGCGGCAGCGAAGAGCCGACCACCGACACCCAGGCCATGGACCTGGATACGGCAGATTCCATGCCCGACGACCTGCCCGTGGACAGCGTCTGGGACGACATTTTCGAGAGCAGCTACGCGGCCGGCTCAGGTGGCGGCGAAGACGGCGAGTTCGAGGACACCGGCGGCAGCACCCAGGACTCCCTGGCCGACCGGCTGCTGTGGCAACTGAACCTCACCCACTTCAGCGATCTTGACCGCGCCATCGCCTGGGCAATCGTCGAGTGCCTCGACACCAACGGTTACCTCACCACCCCGCTCGAAGACATCCGCGAAGCGGTGCTTGCCGACGACGACTGCCGGGCGATCGTCGCAGCACGCACACTCGAAGACGGCGAAGAACCGCTGGATCTCGACGAAGTCGAGGCCGTACTGCATCTGGTACAGAGCTTCGATCCGCCAGGCATTGCTGCCCGCGACCTGCGCGAGTGCCTGCTGATCCAACTGCGCCAGCTTCCCGACGACGTGCGCTGGCGTGCCGAAGCATTGCGTCTTGTCGGCGACCACCTGGACCTGCTCGCCCAGCGCGACTTCGCCACCCTTGGCCGCCGCCTTGGGCTGCGCGAGGAGCAACTCGGCGAGGTGATCCGCTTGGTACGCAGCCTGAATCCGCGCCCGGGCGGGGCCGTGGAGCAAACCGCCACCACCTATGTGGTGCCGGATGTGATCGTGCGCCGCGACGGCCGACGCTGGAAAGTTGAACTCAATCCGGACGCAGCCCCAAAGTTGCGCATCAACGCCGGCTATGCCGCCCTCGCCCGCGACGCAAGCCAGCGCCGGGATGCCGAATACCTGCGCAACCACCTGCAGGAGGCGCGCTGGCTGCTCAAAAGTTTGCGCTCGCGCAACGAGACGCTGCTCAAGGTGGCCGGGCGTATTGTCGAAATCCAGCAGGGCTTTCTCGAACAAGGCCCCGAGGCGATGAAACCGCTGGTACTCGCAGACATCGCCACCGCCGTCGGCATGCACGAGTCGACCATTTCCCGGGTCACCACCGAGAAATACATGCACACCCCGCGCGGCATTTTTGAATTGAAATATTTCTTCTCAAGTCACGTCGGCACGGCGGCCGGCGGGGAGTGTTCTTCAACCGCCATCCGTGCCATTATCAAAAAGCTTGTCGCTGCGGAGAATACGCGTAAGCCATTGAGTGATAACCAGCTTGCGGACATGCTGATCACCCAGGGCATCAACGTCGCCCGACGCACCGTTGCCAAGTACCGCGAATCACTCAACATTCCGTCGTCAAGCGACCGCAAACAGTTGGCGTGACGGCGGGGAAACCCACGGGAGCCTCTTTCGCAAGAAGCCCCTCCCGCAAGGAGCCTGACGATGCAAATCAATCTCCATGGCCACCATCTTGAACTGACCGATCCCCTGAAGACCTATGTCAACGATAAGTTCATCCGGCTGTCCCGCCATTTCGATTCCATTACCAGCACCCAGGTTGTGCTCTCCATCGAAAAAAACCGCCAGAAGGCCGAGGCCACCATCCGCTTCTCCGGTGGCGAAATATTCGCCGACTCGACCGAACTGGACATGTACGCCGCCATCGACCTGCTGATTGACAAGCTTGATCGCCAGATCCTCAAGCACAAGGAAAAGATCAAGGCCAAGCACAAATAAAAGCCGCGTTACCCGGCGGATTCCAGCCCATGCGCCTGATCGTCGTCAGCGGCCGCTCCGGTTCCGGCAAGACCACTGCCCTCCAGGTTCTTGAGGACTCCGGGTTTTACTGTGTGGACAACCTCCCTGTCGCCCTGCTGCCGACGCTCGCCGCCGAAGTACAGCGTGAGGTACAACGCGAGTCACAGCACGACGGTAGCGCCCGGCCGGCGAAAGTGGCGGTCGGCATCGATGCCCGCAACGTACCTGGCCAACTGGCGCGGTTTCCGCACCTGCTGCGTGAAATCGCCACCGAGACCACGCTGGCCGGTGGCGGCGAATGCGAGGTGATCTACCTCGACGCCGGCGACGACACCCTGCTGACACGCTTCGCCTCCACCCGCCGCAAGCACCCGCTTTCCAGCGAAACCATTCCGCTTGCCGAGGCACTCATCCGGGAGCGGTCCCTGCTTGAGCCAATCGCCATGCTGGCCGACCTGGTCATCGACACCAGCCAACTTACCGTCCACGGCCTGCGCGACCTCATCCGCTCGCGGGTGGTCGGCAAGTCACACAAGGGTATGGCATTGCTGTTCGAGTCCTTCGGCTTCAAGCACGGCGTGCCGCCGGATGCGGACGTGGTGTTCGACGTGCGTTGCCTGCCCAATCCATACTGGGTCGCCCACCTGCGCCAGCACACCGGGCTCGAGACGCCAGTGATCGAGTTTCTCGACAACCATGCCGAGGTGCAGGAAATGATCGCCGACCTGTTCGCGCTGCTCGACAAATGGCTGCCGCGGTTCGAGCAGAACGATCGCCAGTACATGACGGTAGCTATCGGCTGCACTGGCGGCTACCACCGCTCGGTATACGTTGCCGAACGACTGGCCAAAGGCCTTGCTGATGTCGCCGCCCACGTCCAGGTACGACATCGCGAACTGTCCCAGCAAGCCGGAGCCACACTGTGATTCGCCGCGAAGTACTGATCATCAACAAGCTCGGCCTGCACGCCCGGGCGGCAGCCAAACTCATCGCCCTCACCAGCCGCCACAGCGCCCGGATATCGCTGGCCCAGCCCGGGCAGAAGGCCGTGGATGGCAAAAGCATCATGGCAATACTGATGCTGGCTGCTGGCAAGGGCGCCACCCTCACACTCGAATGCGAAGGTCGCGACGAGCAGGAACTTGCCGACGCGGTGTGCGCACTTATCGCCAACTATTTCGACGAAGGTGAATAACCAAGATGCTCAGAGCCTATCGCGCCGAAGACCACAAGCTGCGTGAAATCGCCGGCGACGACACACTCATCGAACAGGCGTTGGCCAGTGCTCTGTGGGTCGATTTGCAGGAACCTACCGACGCAGAACGGGAAAAAGCCGAGACGCTCTACAAAAAGGATTTACCCGAAGCCGAGGAAGTCGAGGAAATCGAAGACTCGGCGCGATTCTTTATTGAGGGCTCGGACATCCACGTCCACTCGCTCTACCTGCTGCAATCGGAAGGCATGCACGACACCGAGACGGTCGCCTTCATTCTCAAACCCGAGCGGTTATTGACGATGCGCGACAGCGATATTGCCGATTTCCGGCTGATGCGGCTGCGTATCCGGCGCGGCCAGATCGAGGCGACCACGCCATTGCAGATACTGGTATCCCTGTTCGAACAAAAAGTGGAAAACCTTGCGGACAACATCGAGGACATTCACGGCAGCCTCGAACAGGTCAGCGCGATGGTGTTGTCCAACACCGGCGGAAATCAGCTGGAAAATGCCATTGACCGGCTGGCGAAACTCGAAGACAGCAATGGCCGCGTGCGCTTGTGCTTGATGGACACGCAGCGCTCACTGTCGTTTCTGCAACGCCACATCCGCCAGTCGCCGGAAGATCTGATCGCTTTGCGCGAAGTAATGCGCGACCTTGACGCCCTGATGTCGCACACCACGTTTCTGTTCGAGAAAATAAACTTCCTGATGGATGCTGCCCAGGGTTTTATCAACATTGAGCAGAATCAAATCATCAAGATTTTCTCGATTGCTGCCGTGGTGTTTCTGCCGCCGACGCTGGTAGCCAGCGTCTATGGCATGAATTTCGATATCATGCCGGAACTGCACTGGGAGTTTGGCTATCCACTTGCGCTGTTGCTGATGGTGATTTCCGGCATTGCGCCGTACTGGTATTTCAAGCGTAAAGACTGGCTGTAAGGCTTGTGTTGCAAGAGCAGGCACCAGACGAAAAGGCCGCGCAATGCGCGGCCTTTTCGTTAAACGTGAATCGCAATATTTATTTGATCGGCAGCAACGTCAGCTCAACGCGGCGATTCTGCACTCGACCGGCATCGGTGCTGTTGTCGGCAACCGGGCGAGTTTCACCATAACCGATGGTGGTGAGGCGCTCCGGCTTCACACCCTTGCCGCGCAGATAATTGGCGACGCTGTTGGCGCGGCCTTCGGAAAGCGAGAGGTTGGCGCTGTCGCTGCCAACACTGTCGGTATGACCGGCAACCTCAAGCACAGTCTTGTCGAACTCGTTGACAACCAGTACCACCGAATCGAGTACGTTGGTGAAATTCGCCTTGATGTCGATACGCGCCGTATCGAAGGTAATGTTACCCGGCATCACCAGGGTAATGTTGTCGCCTTCGCGCACCACACGCACGCCGCTGCCTTCCAGTTGGTGGCGCAGTTTCGCTTCCTGACGATCCATATAGTTGCCAACCGCACCACCGGCAACCGCGCCGACACCGGCCGACTTGAGAATGCGCTCGGTGCGCTGGCGCCGATCAGAGTCACGGTTGTCGATGTAGGCGCCGAGAGCCGCAATGCCGGCGCCGATCGCTGCCCCCTTGGTGGTCTTGCTGACTTCCTTTTCACCGGTGTACGGGTCGTACGTCATGCAACCGGCCAGCAAGGTGGCTGCAGCAATACCGAGGACGAGCATATGGGGTGTGCGCATGTGGACTCCTGAACTATGGAAAGCGATCTGAGGGGAATCGGTCGCCTGCCGTGGGCGGCATGATGGCTGCCAAGACTAACGTATCAGAGGCCTGCTGACGAAATTTGGTTCCCGGCGGCAGGCGGTTCCGTGAAGTCGGTCAAACTTGCCCGCCCGCTGCCGCCAACACTCCACGCCGGCTCAACCGGCCGCCGCAACCATCATGGCCGGCAGCAACACCGAGCCGCAATGGACATTGCCGCGCGGGTCGGCGTCGTTGCCGACGGCGACAATGTTGCGATAGATGTCGTTGAGGTTCCCGGCAATGGTGATGCCGGAGACCGGGAACGCGATACGGCCGTTGCGCACCGCGAAACCGGCGGCGCCGCGCGAGTAATCGCCGGTGACGAGATTGACGCCATGACCCATCAACTCGGTCACGACAATGCCGTCGCCCATTTTGGCAAGCAGTTCAGCGAACGACTCGCCGGTGCTGGAGATGAACACATTATGTGCGCCGCCGCCGTTGCCCGTCGGGGCCATACCGAGCTTGCGCGCAGAGTAAAGACCTAACGCATAACTGGCCAACACGCCGTCCCTGATAAAGTGCTTGTCGCTGGTAGGCAATCCGTCGGCATCGAATGCCGAACTGCCAAGTTGACGCGGCAGACGCGGCTTTTCTTCCAGTTGCAGCCACGTCGGGAAAATCGTTTCGCCAAGGCGGTCGAGCAGGAACGAGGAGCGACGATAGAGCGCGCCGCCGGCAATCGCCGAGAGCAAATGACCAAACAACGACGGCGCCAGTTCCGGCGCAAACAACACCGGCATCTGCCCGGTGGCGATCGGCTGCGCACCGAGCCGCGCTATTGCGCGCGCGCCGGCCTTGCGGCCGATGGCGCCGGGATTCGCCAGCCGCGTGGCGTCGCGCGCTGTGTCATACCAATAATCGCGCTGCATGTCTTCGCCTGCGCGCGCGATCAGCGCGCAGGACAAGCCATGCCGCGTGCCGGGGTAGCCGCCGAAAAAACCGTTCGAGTTGGCGTAGATGCGGTAGAGCTCATGGGTATTTACCGTCGCACCCTCGGAATTGACGATACGCGCATCGACCGCGCGGCCGGCAGCCTCGCATTCGCACGCCAGCGCGATCGCGGCATCGGTATCGAGCCGCCAGCGGTGATACAGGTCGAGATCGGGCAAATCACGCGCCAACTGTGCCGGTTGGGCGAGGCCGGCATAAGGGTCTTCGGAGGTGTGGCGCGCGATCTCAAGCGCGGCCGCAACGGCGTCGCGGATGGCAGCGGCGCGGGTGTCGGACGTGCTGGCATGGCCCTTGCGCTGGCCGACATACACCGTGATGCCAAACCCGCCACTGCGGGTGAATTCGACCGTCTCCACCTCACCCATGCGTACCGTCAGCGACAGCCCGCGCTCGGCACTCACGCCAACCTCGGTAGCACTCGCCCCCTGCTGGCGCGCCTCATCAAGAATTTGCTGCACCAAGGATTCCAGGCGCGGCCGCTCGTCGAGAATGGTCGTGTCGTCAGTTCCGGCAGGCAGGTTCAACGTAGCACTCCATTGGTAAGGCAGTATTGGCAAAGTCAGTGGGCCGGCAAGGACGATCCGCGCAGCGACGGACTCAGGCATGGCTTCTGCTACAATCCGCAGCGATGGTAACACCCGCCCTTTTCCCCGTCGAAATCCGCATCGATTCCGCCTCATGACCGACGACATTCCGCCGCTGCCCGGCGCGCTCAGCAAGACCAAGCGCAAGAAGCAGATGCACGAGCTGCAGGATTTCGGCGAAATGCTGCTCGAACTGCCGCCGGCGACTGCCGCCAGGCTGCCGCTCGACGAGCGCACCGCGCAGGCCGTCGCCGACTGGAAGAAGATGAAATCCTGGGAAGCCAAGCGCCGGCACCTGCAATACATCGGCCGCCTGCTGCGTGAGGGCAACGGCGAGGAAGTGCGCGATGCCTACGAAGCGCTGACCGACCCGAGCCGGCTGGCACGCATGGAGCGCCTGCGCGATACGCTGGTTGCCGACGACGAAGCCGTGCAGACATTCATCGCCCGACACCCCGACATCGACGTTACCCATCTGCGGCAATTGATCCGCAACGCGCGCAAGGAGCGCGAGGAAATGGCGAAGGCGATCGAAGCCGGCGTACCGCCGGGCAACATCCCGAAGAGCCAGAATTACCAGAAGTTGTTCCAGTTGTTGAAAACGCTCACCGAGGCGTGATCCTCAAGCCGTCCCGCCCACCACGATCTCATCAATCAATAAAGTCGGTTGACCAACACCCACCGGCACGCTCTGCCCGTCTTTCCCGCAGGTGCCAACGCCGCCATCGAGCGCGAGATCGTTGCCAACCATCGACACGCGATTCATCACCTCCGGGCCACTGCCGATCAGTGTGGCGCCCTTCACCGGCCGGGTGATTTTTCCGTCTTCGATCAAATAGGCCTCGGTGGTGGAGAACACGAACTTGCCGCTGGTGATGTCGACCTGCCCGCCGCCGAAATTCGCGGCATATATTCCGCGCTTCACCGACCGGATCATGTCCGCCGGATCGGCTGCACCGGCCAGCATGTAGGTATTGGTCATGCGCGGCATCGGCAGGTGCGCATAGGATTCACGCCGGCCGTTGCCGGTCTGCGCAACGCCCATCAACTGTGCGTTCATCTTGTCCTGCATGTAGCCGGTGAGGATGCCGTTCTCGATCAGCGTGGTGCGTTGCGTTGGTGTGCCTTCATCGTCGACAGTGAGTGAACCGCGACGATTCACCATTGTGCCGTCGTCGACTATCGTGCAAAGACGCGATGCCACCTGCTGGCCCATGCGGCCGGCATACATCGAACTGCCCTTGCGATTGAAATCACCCTCCAGACCGTGGCCAACGGCCTCATGCAGCAACACACCCGGCCAGCCCGGCCCGAGCACCACCGGCATGCGGCCGGCCGGCGCCGGCACCGCCGCCAGATTCAACAGTGCAACGCGCACCGCTTCGCGCACATAACTTTCCGCACGCTCACCGGCACGATCAGGTTCCAGAAACCAGCGATAGTCGACGCGACCGCCGCCACCGGACGAGCCGCGCTCGCGGCGGCCATTGTCCTCGGCCAGCACCGAGACATTGAGGCGCACCAGCGGCCGTACATCGGCGGCGAGCGTGCCGTCGCTGGCGGCAACCAGCATGTACTCGTGTTCACCGGCGAGCGATACCTGCACCTGGGTAATGCGCGAATCAAGGGCGCGGGCCAACGCATCGAGGCGCTTGAGCAGCGCGATTTTTTCCGCGCCGGGCAACACATCGAGCGGATTGGCGGCGATGTACAGCGGTGCTGTTGCCCGCGCGGCAAATACCGGCACGCGTTTTTGCTGGCCCGCACGGGCGATGCCCTGGGCGGCGCCCGCCGCCTGCATCAATTCCGGCAGCGCGATGCTGTCGGAATAGGCAAACCCGGTTTTCTCGCCGCTGATCGCCCGCACACCAACACCCTGCTCGATGCCATGCGCACCTTCCTTGACGATGCCGTCTTCAAGCAGCCACGACTCGTGGCGACTCCACTGGAAATACAAATCGGCCATGGCGATGTCGCGGCTGAGCATGCTGTCGAGCACACGCACAAGCGCCGCCCGATCAAGATGAGCAGGGGCGAGAATTTCGCGTTCGGCGGTAGCAAGAGCGTCATTCATCGCGGCAGTCACTCGTTTTCGGGGCGGGTGTTGTGGTCAAACAGGGCACTGGATTTTCCCGGCCGCTGCACCGGCTGCGCACCACGCAGCCGGCGATGTTCAATCGACGGCAGACGTGCACGCACATCGCTGAGCGTACGCGCATCGAGCCGGGCGACGGCCACACCCTCGCCCTCATCAAGGCCGGCAAGCACCACACCCCAGGGATCGACGATCATGCTGTGTCCGAAGGTTTCGCGCCGCTCATCATGGCGTCCGCCCTGGCCTGCGGCCAGCACAAAACAGGTGTTTTCGATGGCGCGGGCACGCACCAGGATTTCCCAGTGCGCCTGCCCGGTGAGGCGCGTAAATGCGCTCGGCAGCACAATGATTTCCGCACCACGCTCGACCTGGGCGCGGAACAGCTCGGGGAAACGCAAATCGTAACAAATGGCGATACCGATGCGACCAAACGGCGTCTCGACCACCACCACAGCGTCGCCGCAACGAAAGCGCTCGGACTCGCGATAACGGCCCTGAGCATCGGCAATATCGACATCGAACAGATGCAGCTTGTCGTAGCGCGCGGCAAGTTCGCCGGCCGGCGAATAAACCAGACAGCTCGCAAATACCCGCAGATCGCAGCCGGCAGGCACGGGCCGCAGCGGAATACTGCCGCCAACCAGCCAGATACGGTGCCGCCGCGCAAGCTGCGCCAGAAATGACTGCAATGGCGCACTGTTGTCGCCGGCTTCCTCGGCCAGCGCCGGCAAATCCACCGGATTGTAAGCCGCAAAATTTTCGGGCAACACTACGAGTTGCGCGCCCGCCGCCGCCGCTTCGCCAACCAGCCGCGCTGCGGCCGCAAGGTTTTGCGCCGGCTCACGGCCACTGACCATCTGCACGACAGCTGCCTGCACACTCTGCACGTTATTGTTTCTCCTTGACGTCGGCCGCCGTGCCGTCGCCTTCCACCTGTTTCACCTGCGGGTCTTCCCAGACGCCACTGACCTCATAGGTCAGCATCGTCATTTTTTCCAGGCGATCACCCCACAGCCGCTCCACCGCGACAATGCCGGCACAGGCCACCAGCCCCGCCAGGCAACCCACATACAGGTTGCTGTTCACCGGCAGCGTCACCTGCAACCGGGTGTCAAGCAGATGCGATGCAAGATCCGTGCTGCCGGAAAGTTCAAACATGGCCGAAGGGCCTTTCACCCGCAGATTCTCCGTTGTCAGGCGGCCGGCATCGATAGCGAGATCGGCTGTCAGGCTGTCAAATGCCACGCCTTTTTTGTACAGATCCGAGAAATCGAATTTCAGGCGCCGCTGCCAGGTGCTGACGTTGAACACGCCCAAGGCGCGCAGCGCCTGCGACTTTGCCGAATCGGTGATGAAACGTCCGTCGCGAAAATCAAGCGCGGCCGTGCCGGTTACCTTGAGCAGGTCGAAATCGACCGGCCGGCCCGCCCAGGCAAAATCAAAGGACATCTTTGCCTGCACCGAACTGATATTGGGCGCGAAACCAAAGGCCTCGCTGACGCGGGCCAGATCGTCAGCGCTGGCCGTGCCGACAAATTGCGTGCGCGTCGCGCCACCTGGCACCGCCGTCCAGGTGCCCTGGCCCTGAATGTCGAGCGCACGGTATGCGCCATGCACATCCCTGAGGCGCACGCCCTGTTGATCCGGGATCGTCTCCAGCGACCAACTGCCGTAATCGTCGTTGCCGATGCGAATATTGTTGAGCGCGAGCGCCATGTGCGGGATCGTCGCCGGCTGCAGCTCGTTGGCGCTGCCCAGTCGTGCTGCCGTCGCGGTCGGCAGCGTCAGCGTATTGATCTGCACCACCAGCGGCCGATCATCCGGCTGTTCACCACGCGCACGATAACCGTCAGGCAGCAGCAACTGCCCACGCAGCGAGCGACTGTCAATGCTCACTGACCAGCCGGCTGCGTCGCGCCCCATCCGCAGCGTGGCCGCCTCCAGTGGCAGCACCCCGATATCCATGCGATCGGCCGTCACATTGATACGCTGCAAACGCTCACCCAATCCGGCAATGCCCGCGAGTGCCCCCGCGAGTGAAAAATCCTGCACTGACGGCTTACTCGTGTCGCCGGTCATCTGCCCGGTAAACGCCAGCCAGTCGACGATGGAAATTGTCGGAGCGCTGCCCTCAATGACCAGCCCGTTACCCGCACTTGGCGGCAGCCGCGTGCTGCCAAGCGCAATCGCACCGAACAGAGGCGTGCCGTTTTTCAACGTGACATCTGCCGCCAACATCTTCCCGGACAGCAACGTCAAGCGTGGTGTTTCGGTGCCCAGCCCGTAAGACAACCGCGTATCGACTGCCGACTTCGCCGGCTTCCCCAGCGGCGCCGGTGCCGCGGAGGAAATGCCACGCAGGTCGCTGCGCACTTCCAGTTGCGCGTTGCCGCCGCGCGCGGTGTCGAAGCGCAGGACGAGTGCGGCGTCGGACTCACCCTTCAACACATTGAGCACCGGCACCTGCAACCAGGCGTTGACTGGCTGCATGTTCAGGCGCCCGCGCAAATCGACGAGCGTTTGCTGGCGACCATCCTGCAGCACGGTTCTCGCACTGCCGACCAGCGCACTGCCAAGCACGCGGCCACGCAAATCCTGCCCGGAAAATCCATCGATTGTGTCGAACTGAACTTTTCCGGAAACGTCACTGACCTCAAGCGCATGCGCAGCGGCCGTCAGGGTAGCGCCGCTGATCGCACCACCGACCGTCACGCGCGGCGACGTGGCAGCACCGAGCGCCACCGCCACCTCCACATCGGCGCTCAGCCGCCCGTCGCCGCGCCAGCGCAACAACTCCGCAGGCACAACCGTGCGCAACGGCGTAGCACCGAAAATTGTGAACACATCGGCAAGACCGCCATCAACATGCGCCTGCGCAAGCAGTTGCGATGGCGCCGCGACCTGAGTTGCCGAACCTTCCCCAGACACAACACTTTCCGCCGGCGGCGTAATGGTGAGGTGGATATCGTTCAGCACGCTGTCAAGCAATCGCCCCTGCCGGCCGCGCCCGTCCACCCGGCCGGCAGACACCAGGACATCGGCATCCTCGCCGCTGTACGCCGGCCACCCCGGCAAAAAATTCAACTTGATGGCATCAGCCTCGAAGCGCATCTGAAACGTGCGCTGCGCCAACAGCGCCGGCTCTTTGCGCAAGGGCCCGTCGAACAGGAACGAGCCGCGACGCAGATGGCCATCGATCCCTGCCTGTGACAACCAGTTGCGCAAACCTTCGCTCGTCGCCAGCGGCAGATAGCGCAGCGTCGCCTGCGCGTTGCCGTCTTCGACCAACCCCAGCAGTTGCAAACGCGGCGAGGCGCTGCCTGCGGGCACTTCCAGCGTCGCCAACCCGCTGGCGCGCGCATCAGCGTTGCGTAGCGTGAAGCGGTCAGTGCGCACCTGCCAACCACCCGCATCGTGACGCCAAACCGCCCGCAACGCGGCCTCATCCAGCGTCAGCGGTGCGGCAAACATTGTCGGCAACGTAACTGTTGCCGCCTGCGCGCGCATTGCCACCATGCCGACCTGGGGTAGCAATTCAAGATGGCCGGACAGGCCACTGATCCCCGGCAGCGCGCCGTCAGCGCGCAGCGCCAATTGCGTGAAATCCGTCGCCAGACGCCAGCGTTGGGCCGGTTCGGCCGCAGCATCCCAGCCTAAGCGCAGATTGGCGATCTGCCCCTGCAGGGCCGTGCGCTCCAGCACGGCGCGCAGTTCAGCTCGCGCCGGCGGGAGTGCGTCGGCGAATCTGGTCAGCATCTGCAGGCTGCCACGCGACAGCGCAGCACGAATCCGCAGATTGCCGGCCGCATCATGCGCGACATCAATCGCGCCATCGGTTTCCGGCCAGTTCAGGCCCTGGCGGCGAAACTGGAGTCCGCCGAGCGCCAGCGTCCAACCGTCCTTGTGCGGCAGCCAGCGAAAGCGGCTGTTGAGGTCGAGCACCCCCTCGATTTTGCTGCCATCGGCCAGACTGAAGGCGAGGCCGTTAACCTGTACCCGACCCGTGATACCAACCACCTGTGCATGCTCAAACCGCAGCCAGGCCTCACCACCACCGGACAGCGAATCGACCCAGAGATTGCCGACATCGCGACGCGGCAACCAGCCTTCGGCCGACGACGGTTGCAGATGCAGCCAGAGATCAGCGGCGAAGTCGGCCCGCGTTACCGGCGTACCGCCAAAATGCATGACAAATGACACCGGCAAACGGCCCGGCCCCACGGCTGTTGCGGCGCCGGTGACTTCGTGCCGATCGCCGTCGTTGTGCATGTGCAGGCGGATGCTTTCGAATGCCGTCACCGGCACCTGCGCGCTATCTATCGACAGCCGCGCGCGTTCAACCACGATGTCCTGCTGCTGGTATATACCGCGCAATATTTGCTGCAACCGCTCGGCCGCCAGCGAGTCGTTGACGTTGAGCGGCATGCCTTTGAGGCGGAAACGGCCATCCTCGCCTTCTTCCAGTGCCAGATCGATGCCTTCGACGCGCAGCAAATCGAGAATCGGACGACGTGCCAATGCCGTCGCCAGCGGCGCCAGCTCAAGATCAACGACAGGCACAGCCAATACCGGCACACGCTCACCCGCATCAGCACCGCCGGCCGCCATATACAGACGGACGCCGCGCAAATGCACAACCGGCCGCAACAGGCGCATCCGGGCGGCGATGCCATCGATCTCGACATGCATGCCGATCTGCCCACTCAACCAGGCAACAATATCATCGCGATGGGAGGGCAACAGCAACAGCAATTGCCCGGCGACAACCACATAAAGCGCAACCAGCACAGCGCCGACAGCGCCGACAATCCACGCCATGTTGAGCCACCGAGCAACACGCGCGCGGTTGAAAAATCGCACCACAAACCCGGTCATGCGACGCACCCGTTGGCGTTCTTGCCGGCACCCCAGCACGGCACGCCGAAGGCATCAAGCAGCGCGCAGGTCTCAACGAGCGGCAGCCCGACAACGCCGGAATAACTGCCATCGATACGCGTGACCAGCGCGGCGCCGAAACCCTGAATGGCGTAGCCGCCGGCCTTGTCGAACGACTCGCCGGTGCCGATGTAACGGTCAATACGCGCATCGTCCAGCGGCGCAAACCACACCTGCGTCACGCTCACCCGCGACAGCAGACGATCACCATGGCAAACAGCAACCGCAGTCAGCACCCGATGCGCACGACCGGCAAGCCGCCGCAGCATGTTCGCCGCATCACGCGCATCTGCCGGCTTGCCGAGAATGCATTCATCAATGACGACCGTCGTATCAGCACCGAGCACCGGCAACCGGCCAGCCTGCGGCACGACAGCAACAGCCTTGGCGCGGGCAAGTCGCTCGACATAGGCGGCGGGCGCTTCGCCCGGTAAAACCGCCTCGTCAACAGCCGCGACGCACACCCCGTAGCGCACGCCGATTTGCGCGAGTAATTCGCGCCGACGTGGCGACGCCGAGGCAAGTACGAGATCCGGCTGCTGCACGGCTGTCAATTGACGCCGAAAGCGCGCCGCAGGCGATCCTGCAGCGCCTGCGCCCAGGGCCACAGCAGCGCGGTAGTCACCACCGGCAACAGGTACGGCAGCAGCGCCGAAGTGGTCGTGCCGGTGAGGTTGCCGATCAGCCGCAACACCATCAGGCTGGCACCGCACAGCACGCCGACAGCGACCACCTGATGCAGCATGGGGTACACCTTCATCCGTGCGCTGAGCCTGCTGGCAGCAAAACCCACCACACTGAAAGCCAGCGCATGCGCGCCCAGCGGCGCGTCGAGCAGCGCATCGAACAGCAGACCCAGCCACCAGGCGCTCCAGGTGCCATAACGCTCCGGCAACGCAGTCGACCAGAAAACAATGCCCAGCAATGCGAACGACGGCCGGAACCAGTCCAGCCAATCCGGCAGCGGCACGACCGTCAACAACAGCGACAGAAAAAAGCAGACAACCACCACCCAGGCGCCACGCCGACCATGCTTCATGGCTGCGCCCCCGACCCGGGCGGCGCCAGTGCAGATTTGGCGGGTTGTGGCGACACCGGCATGGCTTCGACCTGCTGCATCAGGGTCGCCTGCAACTGCTGGGCAAACACCAGCAACACATACCGGCTGCGCTCGATGGCAGCCGTCGGCAGTGCGTCCACCTGCATGAAGGTCTCGCGCAGATCACGCTCGACCCGCGAAACCCGGCCAACCGGATAACCGCGCGGGAACACCCCGCCAAGACCGGAGCTCACCAGCAGATCCCCGACACGGATGTCGGCGGTGGCCGCCAGGTACTGCAGTTGCAGCAGCCCCGACTTGCCGGTACCGGTGGCAATGCTGCGTACGCCGTTGCGGTTGATCTCAACCGGCAGACCGTGGCGATGATCCGTGATGAGGAGGACGCGGCTCTGCGACGGGCCAACCGCAATGAGCTGACCGATGATGCCGCTGGCATCCAGCACCGGCTGGCCAACGTACAACTGATCGGCTGCGCCCTTGTTGATGACAACCTCGACACGCGACGGATCCGGATCAACACCGATGATCTCGGCAACCAGCACGTTGCTGTCGAGCAATGCGGAGGAGTTAAGCAGTTCGCGTAAACGGGAGTTCTCGGCTGTCATTGCTGCAAGGCGTTGCACGTGCCGTTGCAGGACAAGATTTTCCTGCATCAGTCGTGCATTTTCTGCGGTGAGCGTATTACGCGTGGTAATCGCCTCATCCAGGCCGACAAAGGCACGGCGCGGCAGATCGGTGACCGTCACCACGGTTTCAGTGACGATGGACAACGCGTTGCGTACCGGCTTGAGCCAGCCGAAGCGAACGTCGATGAACAGGAGAAGCGCAGCGCAGAGCACCGCGAACAACAACCGGTAACCGGAATCGGGCTCTTCCGCGAACAGCGTCTTGCCCATGGTGACGCGTGCTCCAGCCTGCACATGAATGATAAAACAGGCGGCAATTGCGCCGCCCGGAATCCGCTATCTGACCATCCTGTCGGTCACTTTCTTCCTGCGATCAAAGAACCAGCAGCTCGAAGCCCGGTGTATCGAGCAGTTCGAGAGCCTTGCCGCCACCACGGGCCACGCAGGTCAGCGGATCCTCGGCGACCACGACCGGCAGCCCGGTTTCTTCGGAAAGCAGCTTGTCGAGATCGCGCAACAGCGCGCCGCCGCCGGTGAGCACGATGCCGCGCAGGGCGATATCCGAGGCAAGTTCCGGCGGGCAGGCCTCAAGCACATTCTTGACGGCGTTGACGATACCCGCGAGCGGCTCCTGCAGCGCCTCGAGAATTTCTTCGCTGTTGAGCGTAAAACTCCGCGGTACGCCTTCGGCAAGATTGCGACCGCGCACATCGATTTCGCGCAACTCATCGGACGGAAACGCACTGCCGACTTCGTGCTTGATGCGCTCGGCCGTTGCTTCGCCGATCAGCGAGCCGTACTGGCGACGCACGAACGCAACGATCGCTTCGTCGAAACGATCGCCGCCGATTTTCACCGAATCGCCGTGCACGATGCCGTTGAGGGCGATAATCGCAATTTCGGTGGTGCCGCCACCGATATCGACGACCATGGAGCCACTGGCTTCCTCAACCGGCAGACCGGCACCGATCGCCGCTGCCATCGGCTCGTAAATCAGCTCGACCTGACTTGCACCTGCGCCTTCGGCAGCGTCGCGAATCGCCCGCTGCTCGACCAGCGTGGATTTGTACGGAACCGAAACAATAACGCGCGGACTCGGCGGGAAAAATCCACCGTCGTGCACTTTGCGGATAAAGTGCTGAAGCATCTGTTCGGTCACTTCGAAATCGGCGATGACGCCGTCCTTCAGTGGGCGCACCGCAGTGATGTTGCCGGGCGTGCGGCCCAACATGCGCTTGGCTGCCACGCCGACTTCGATCACGTTCTTCTGGTTCGCGTTGTGGCGTATGGCGACAACAGAAGGCTCATCCAATACAATTCCGCGATCGCGGACATAGATGAGTGTGTTGGCCGTTCCCAGATCGATCGATAGATCGGTGGAGAACGCCCGGCGGAGATTCCTCAAACTCAGGTTTTTCAGAAAAGTCATGTCGGCGGGGCAACCCTGCGCTGGCCTGGACTGGGCTGGGAAATCGGGGGCGGGAGCAGCGAACCCACCCACGGATTGAAGGCGGCAACTTTAACAATGCCGGCCGTATCCGGGCAAGGACGGTGCCGACGAAAACGCCGCGATTTCCCGGACATGTTGCACATTTTCACCATTCTTCCCCCGTTTGCTCCCTTTTTTCATAATCGCGGCCGCCCAACAACGAATTCACCTGCAGGAGCCACACATGGCACTCACCGAAAGCGACGTGGAGAAAATCGCCCGCCTGGCACGGCTGCGCGTCACTGCCGGTGAACGCGCCGAGGTTGCCGCGCGGCTTGGCAGCATCCTGGGGATGGTCGACCGCCTGCAGGCGGTCGCCACCGACGGTGTCGTACCCATGGCCCACCCGCTGGATGCAATCCAGCCGCTGCGGGCGGACCGCGTCACCGAGACCAACCAGCGCGACGCGTATCAACGCAACGCACCTGCCGTGGAAAATGGCCTTTTCCTCGTCCCGCGCGTCATTGAATGAAGACCGGAACAAATACCCGAAAGAAGGCCCCGACATGCATCGCCTGACCCTTGCCGCACTGTCCCGCGGACTGGCCGCCGGCCGGTTTTCCAGCGTCGAACTGACCCGCCACTTCCTCGGCCGGATCGCCGCCCACGATCCGTCGCTCAACAGCTTCATCACTGTGACCGCCGAGCCGGCCGTGGCGGCGGCAGCAACAGCCGACCAGCGCCGTGCCGCCGGCGAGGCCGGCGCCCTGCTCGGTCTGCCGATTGCCCACAAGGACATCTTCTGCACGCAGGGTGTGCGCACCAGTTGTGGCTCGAAGATGCTCGCCAACTTTGTCAGCCCCTATGAATCTGAGGTCACCACCCGGCTCGGCCAGGCCGGCATGATCATGCTCGGCAAGACCAACATGGACGAGTTCGCGATGGGCTCCTCCAACGAGACCAGTTTTTACGGCCCGGTGAAAAATCCCTGGGACACCGCCCGCGTGCCCGGCGGCTCCTCCGGCGGCTCGGCAGCGGCAGTTGCCGCCCGGCTCGCGCCCTGCGCCACCGGCACCGACACCGGCGGCTCGATCCGCCAGCCGGCAGCGCTGTGCAACCTCACCGGCCTGAAACCCACCTACGGGCGGGTTTCGCGCTGGGGCATGATTGCGTTCGCCTCGTCGCTCGATCAGGCCGGCCCGATGGCACAGACTGCCGAAGACGCCGCGCTGCTGCTCAACATCATGAGTGGCCACGACGCCAAGGATTCCACCTCGCTCAACGAGCCGGTGCCCGACTACACCGCCACCCTCAACGATGATCTGCGCGGCCTGCGCATCGGCCTGCCGAAACAGTTTTTTGGCGCGGGCCTTGACGCCGGCACCGAACGCGCCGTGCGCGAAGCGATCCGCGTGTTCGAAAAACTCGGCGCACACGTGCGCGAAATCGACCTGCCGAACGCCGGCCTGTCGGTGCCGGCGTACTACGTCATTGCGCCGGCCGAGTGCTCGTCAAACCTCTCGCGCTTCGATGGCGTTCGTTTTGGTCACCGCTGTGCCGATCCGCGAGATCTCGCTGACCTTTACGAGCGCTCGCGCTCGGAAGGTTTCGGTGCAGAAGTGAAGCGCCGCATCCTCGTCGGCACCTATGCGCTGTCCGCCGGTTATTACGACGCCTACTACCTGAAAGCGCAGCAGGTGCGGCGGCTGATCAAGGAAGATTTCGTGCGTGCCTTCACCGAAGTCGACCTGATCCTCGGGCCAACATCACCTGCCACGGCATTCCGGCTGGGCGAAAAAAAGGACGATCCGGTGGCGATGTACCTGGCCGACATCTACACCATCGCCGTCAACCTCGCCGGCGTGCCGGGCCTGTCGATTCCCTGCGGCTTCGACAATTCTTCCGGAACCGGTGGCCTGCCGGTCGGCATGCAGTTGATCGGCAACTATTTCACTGAAGCCAGACTGCTGAACGCGGCGCACCGCTACCAGCAGGAAACCGACTGGCACACGCGTATTCCGGAGGCTTTCGCATGAGCCATGCTGCCGCCTGGGAAGTCGTCATCGGGCTGGAAGTGCACGTCCAGCTCGCCACGCAATCGAAAATATTTTCCGGCTCGTCGACTGCGTTCGGTGCCGCGCCGAACACCCAGGCATCGCTGATCGATCTGGGAATGCCGGGCGTGCTGCCGGTACTGAACGCCGAGGCCGTGCGGATGGCCGTACTGTTCGGCTTGGGCATCGACGCGCAGATCTCTCAGCGCAGCGTGTTTGCGCGCAAGAATTATTTCTACCCGGATTTACCGAAAGGTTACCAGATATCGCAGATGGATCTGCCGATCGTCGGCAAGGGCCACATTGACATCACGCTCGAAGACGGCAGCGTCAAACGCATCGGCGTCACCCGCGCCCATCTTGAGGAAGACGCCGGCAAATCGCTGCACGAAGATTTTCACGGCATGACCGGGATCGACCTCAACCGCGCCGGTACGCCGTTGCTGGAAATCGTTTCCGAACCGGACATGCGCTCGGCGAAAGAAGCCGTGGCCTATGCACGGGCGATCCACGCGCTGATCCGCTATCTTGGTATTTCCGACGGCAACATGAATGAAGGCTCGATGCGCTGCGACTGCAACGTGTCGGTGCGCCGGCCAGGCACCGCGCAGTTCGGCACTCGCCGCGAGATCAAGAACGTCAACTCCTTCCGGTTCATTGAGAAGGCGATCAACAGCGAAGTCGACTGGCAGATCGGGGAGATCGAGTCCGGCCGGAAAATCATTCAGTCCACCGTGCTGTACGACCCGGCAAGCAATCGCACGCATGCCATGCGCAGCAAGGAAGACGCCAACGACTACCGCTACTTTCCGGATCCCGACCTGCTGCCGGTGATCGTCACCGACGCCGACATCGCCTGCATACGCAGCGCGCTGCCGGAACTGCCCGCTGCGAAGCGCGCGCGCTTTATCGCTGATTTTGGCCTGAGTGCCTACGACGCCGCCCAACTGGTGGCCGACCAGGATCTCGCCTGCTGGTTCGAGGCCGCCGTGCAGGCGACCGGCAACGGCAAGGCGAACGCCAAGCTCGTCGCCAACTGGACGATCACCGAACTCGGTGGCCGGCTGAACGCCGATGAGAAAGGGATCACGGACAGCCCGGTCAGCGCCGTGCAGATTGGCGAACTGGTCGCCCGCATCGCCGACGGTACGCTGTCGTCAAAATTGGCCAAGACGGTGTTTGATGCCCTGTGGCTCGGCGAAGGCGCCAGCGCCGACGCAATCATCGCAGAAAAGGGCTTAAAACAGGTCAGCGACAGCGGCGCGCTGGAAGCGATCGTCGCCACGGTACTTGCCGCCCATGCCGCGCAGGTTGAGGATTACCGTGCATCCGACGAGGCCAAGCGCAGGAAAAAATTGGGATTCTTCGTCGGCCAGATCATGAAAGCCTCGCAAGGCAAGGCCAATCCGCAACAGGTAAACGAAATTCTGCTGCGTAAACTGGGGGGGTGAACGATGATTCCGCAGGCAGAAGTGGACGCGAGCTTTTCGGCACTCTCGAAACAGTATCGCAAGCTGGCGCAGGAGCTCATCGAGCGCTCGAAATCCGTTGGCCAGCCGCTCAGCCTTGCCAACACCCGCGATGCCCTTGCCAGCGGGCTGAATCCCAACCGTGTCTACCGCATCGACAGCGGCACACTCACGATCACCTATGATCGCAAGCCGCTGTACACGCTGGAGGAAGGCGAACTGCTGCTGCCGGACGCTGGCCTGCAGGCTTCGTCAGTCAATGCCGTAGTCAATTACGAAACGGTGGGCACCGCCCAGCTTACCGAATTCGATACGCTGCAGTTCATGCAGGCAGTACTGGGCGACCGCGAGGTCGGCCGCATCTGGACCAAACTGCTGCTGACCGAACAGGCGCTGATGGTTCGCTGCATCGCCTCACTCACCGAGCGCGGCACCCAGGCCACTCCGGGCTTTCAGTATTTCAATCCGGGTGAAGCGATTATTCATCAGGGCGAGCGTGCCGATTACGTCTACAGTCTGTTCGAAGGCGACGCCGAAGTGCTGGTCGACAATGTTGTCGTCGGCCAGATCGGCGAAGGCGAAGTCATCGGTGCGCTGGCGGTGCTCACCGAGCAACCGCGCTCCGCCACCGTGCGGGCAAAAACGCGTTGCGCCGTGGTGAAAGTGCCGCGCGACCAATTTGCGGTACTGATCCGCTCGAACCCGACGATGATTCAGTCGTTGCTGGTCGACATGGCCAAGCAGATCACGCGACTGAACCGGCAGGTAGTGGAGCTCTCCAAGTTCTGAGTGCTGCGCGCAACCAATACAACCAAAGCAGCTCAGCCCTGAGTACACACCGGGCAAGCCGGGTCGGCGCCGATGCGCAGCGTGCGCCAGGCGTTGCGCATACCATCAAACACCGTCAAGGTGCCATGCGCCGACTCACCATAACCGGCCAGCAAGCGAATGACCGCCAGCGCCTGCAGCGAGCCGATCACACCCACCAATGGCGCCATCACCCCGTTGCGCGCGCAACCCGTATCTTCACCTGCCATGTCGCCGTAAAGACATGCATAGCAAGGCGTGGGCGCGGTGCGAAAATCGAACACAGCCAGTTGCCCTTCCATGCGCACCGCCGCACCTGACACCAACGGCACGCGCGCGGCATGGCACGCACGATTAACGGCTGCTCGCGTGGCAAAATTGTCGCAGCAATCAACCACGCAATCGGCAGCACTCACCAACGTCGCGAGCAGCTTTGCATCGGCCTGCGCGATGATCGGCATGACGACGATGCGCGGATTGAGCGCGCGACAGGCGTCGGCAGCACTGGCGGCCTTCGGCCGGCCAAGATCGGCAGTACGGTGCGCGATTTGCCGCTGCAAATTGGAAAGATCAACGCTGTCGTGATCGACGATCACCAACTCGCCGATGCCGGCGGCAGCAAGGTACAAACACACCGGGCTGCCGAGGCCGCCAGCACCGATGACCACCACCCGCGCGGCACGCAGCTTTTCCTGCCCGGCCACATCGAAGCCAGCAAGCAGCAACTGGCGGCTGTAGCGCAGCAACTCGTCATCGTCGAGCGCCGGGACGTCAGGAAGATCACCCATGGTGGGCATGCTCCGGATCATCCGGTTGCTGCCAACCGGCGAGCAGCGCGCGCGGTTTGCCGGCAAGATCGACCAGCGTTTTGACCGGTCTGTAACCGGCAGCGGCGGCGCGCGCGCACACCGCTTCACCTTGCTGCCAGCCGTGTTCGATGAGTAACCAGCCCTGCGCATGCAGGCGATGGCGCGCCGCATCGACAATGTGGGCAATGGCGGCCAGACCGTCGTCCGCAGCAATCAGTGCACTGCGCGGCTCGAAGCGCAGATCCCCCTCGCCAAGATGGACATCATCGGGCGCGATGTAAGGCGGGTTGCTGATGATCAAATCGAAACGATCATCCGGCACCACCGCCGTAAACCAGTCGCCGCCGGCAAACCGCACGCAGGCGCCCAGGCGCGCCGCGTTGTCGCGGGCAACAGCAAGCGCTGCATCGACCACATCGGTGGCTGTGACATCCCAGGCCGGGCATTCCAGTGCCAGCGTGATGGCGATGGCGCCGCTGCCGGTACCCAGATCGAGTACCCGTGCCTGCTCGGGTAATTTCAATTGCAGTGCCGCCTCAACGAGCAGCTCGGTGTCGGGCCGCGGAATCAGCGTATCCGGGGTGACACGGAACACATGCGCGAAAAATTCGCGCTCGCCCGTCAGATAAGCGATCGGCATGCCGCGCTCACGCGCATCGACCAGCGTGTCATAGACAGCAGCCGTCGCGGCGGGAATTGCCGTTTCCGGCCGCGCGTAGAGAAACGCCCGATCCACGCGCAGCAGGCGCATCATCAGCACCTCGGCATCGATTCTGGACGACGGCGAATGCACAAGCCGGCGGGTCGCCGAGAGCAGCAATTCGGCCAGTGTCGTCATGCTGCACCGTTCACCAGAGCACCGCTCACAATTCACCGTCCGCAAGCGCAGCAAGTTGCCCGGCATGATGCTCCTGCACCAGCGGGCCGATCAACGCATCCAGATCGCCGGCCATCGTCTCGGTGAGCCGATACAGCGTCAATTCGATGCGGTGGTCGGTGACGCGCCCCTGCGGAAAATTATACGTGCGGATGCGCTCGGAACGATCACCGGTGCCCACCTGCAGGCGACGCTTTTGCGCGGTGTCCTTCGTTTGTGCCTCCTGCGCACTCGACAGCAACTTCGCCGCGAGCAACGCCATCGCCCGCGCGCGGTTCTTGTGCTGACTGCGCTCGTCCTGACACTCAACAATGATGCCACTGGGTATATGCGTGATGCGGATCGCACTCTCGGTGACGTTGACGTGTTGGCCGCCGGCACCGGAAGAACGAAAGGTATCCACTTTCAGATCGTCCTTGCGGATGTCGATGGCCTCGACCTCCGGCGGCTCGGCCAGCACCGCCACCGTGCAGGTGGATGTGTGTACACGGCCCTGCGCCTCGGTCGCCGGCACCCGCTGCACGCGGTGCGTTCCGGATTCGAACTTCAGCCGCGAGTACACGTCGGCGCCGGCGATGCGAGCGATGATTTCCCGGTAGCCGCCGTGCTCGCCGGCACTGCTGTTGACTACTTCCACCTGCCAGCCGCGCAGCGCGGCATAACGCGAATACATGCGGAACAGATCGCCGGCGAAAATGGCCGCCTCGTCGCCACCGGCGGCGGCGCGAATCTCGAGAAAAACGTTGGCGCCGTCGAGCGGATCCTGCGGCACCAGCAGATGCAGCAGTTTTTCTTCCAGCAGCGGTATCTGCGTGCGCAAGCTCGCCGCTTCTTCGGCCGCCAGCGCACGCATGTCGGCATCGGCTTCACCGGCCAACTGCTCGGCCGCCGTCAACTGCTCCTGCACACGGCGCCAGGCGCGAAACGCCTCGACCACCGGTTCCAACTGCGCATACTCAACCGAAAAACGACGAAACCGCTCACCATCCGCCGCCATGGCCGGCTCGGCAAGCAGACCGGCAATTTCCTCGTGCCGTTCGACGAGACGCTCAAGCCGACGCGCGATGGTCGGTGTCACGCGTTGTCGCCTTTGTCAGCGGCGCGCTCGCCACCGTCACCAGCAGCGCGCTCGCCAACAGCAGCGCCCGGTTTTGCGCCCGTCGCGCCATCGCCGTCAACGGCAAACAGCACCCGCGAAAACGCCAGCAGCTCATCACGGCCTGCCGCCGCCGCCTGGCGCATGGCGATACTCGGATCGTGCAGAATCTTGTTGACCAGCGCCCGGCCCATCCGCTGCATGATCTGCACCGGGTCGCCGCCACGGGCGATTTCGGCCTGTGCCTTCGCCATTTCCGCATCGCGCAATGCCTCGATCCGCGCGCGAACCCGCTGCAGCGTATCCGTCGCGCCCTGCTCGCGCTGCTGCACCAGATAATGCGCACTGCGCTCGGCGACGATCACCTCGGCAGCGCGCGCGGCTGCCTCGCGCGCTTTGACATTGCCGTCGATAACGCCATGCAGATCGTCGATGCCGTAGAGATACACATCGTCCAGTTGGGCGATTTCCGGCTCAATGTCGCGCGGCACTGCAAGATCGACCAGGAACAACGGCCGGTGCCGGCGACGCTTCAACGCCCGCTCGACCGTGCCTTTGCCGAGAATCGGCACCTGCGCAGCAGTGCAGGAAATCACGATATCGACTGCCTCCAGCACGTAGGGGATTTCTTCCATGGTCACCGCGCGGCCACCGTAGGGATCGGCCAGTGCGTGAGCGCGCGCCAGGGTGCGATTGGCAACGGTGATTGCCCGCACGCCGTTTTCGCTCAGATGGCGCGCAACCAGATCCATCATCTCGCCAGCACCAATGAGCAACGCGCTCGTCTGGCTGATGTCACTGAACAAATGCTTTGCCAGCACCACGGCCGCATAGGCGACCGACACCGGGTTGGCGCCAATCGCCGTTTCACTGCGCACTTTCTTGGCGACAGCAAACACCTGCTGAAAACAGTGCTCCAGTGCCTTGCCGACGGTGCCGACCTGATGCGCAACGGCGTAGGCATTCTTCATTTGCCCGAACACCTGCGGCTCACCCAACACCAGCGAATCGAGGCCGCTGGCAACCCGCATCATGTGCCGGACGGCGTCCGGGCCCGCATGCGCGTAGTGCGCAGCAAGCAGGCGCTCAGCACCGATTTGCTGCCTCGCTGCCAGCCAGCCCAGCAACCGGGTGCCGTCGACAGCGCCATCATCGGCTACGGTGCAGTAGATTTCGGTGCGGTTGCAGGTTGAGAGCATCGCCACTTCGCCAAGCGCAAGCTCCTGCTGCATCGCCTGCAGCAACGCAGGCAGGCGTTCGCCGGGAACCGCGAGCTGCTCACGCAACTCAACCGGCGCCGTGCGATGACTCACGCCAACCGCGAGCAGGGCCATGGACCATCCATACCAGAAAATTCGCCCGGGAAATCCGAGCATACGCCACCCGTGCGGCGCGGCGGATTTTGCGGGATCGGCGCACGGAAAACAAATTGCCAACTTGCTCCGCCGACAAACCGCGTGATTGAATCGCGTGACTCCCCCGCCAGACAGACGCCGTTAGCACGCATGCAATTCCTCTCCAGGCAACTCGTCGGCATCCTGCTTGGCACGCTACTCATTGGTGTTGGCCTCGCCGGATGCAGCACACTTACCCGTGCGCCCGCAGCGCCCGCAGCGCCTCCCGCCGCCGATCAGCCGTCACCGGTGGTGGTCAGCACCTGGTCGGCCGACTCGCTGTACGACCTGCTCGTCGGGGAAATCGCCGGTCAACGCGCCCAACCGGACGCAGCACTTGCCGCCTATCTGCGCCAGGCGCGTGCACTGCGCGATCCGGCTCTCGCTGCCCGCGCCACCCGGATTGCCTGGTACGTCCGCCAACCGGACAAAATCCGCGCCGCAGCCAGCCTGTGGGCGGAGCTTGCGCCAGAGGATCCCGAAGCGAACACCAATGCCGTATTGGGGCTGATTCAAGGCGGCGAGATTGAGGCGGCTGCCCCGTTGCTCGACCGCCTGCTAAGCAGCGCCGGGCAGCCGGTGCGTTTCAACTTCGTCGTCCAATACGCTCAGGAATCCGACCCCGTCATACGCGCGCGCATCGGTGCACTGCTTGCCAACCTGTCGGTAACGCACCCGGAAAACACGCGCCTGTGGTTCGCGCGTGCCGCCCTGGCTGACATCAACGGCGATCCCATCGGCGCTCTCGCCTTGGCGCAGCGCGCGCGCGCACTTAATCCGGACCACCCTGCCACCCTTGAGCTTGAAGGTCGGCTGCTGGCTGCCACCGGCGCCAGCACAGCGGCGCGGAAGCTGCTGCGCAACGCCACCAGAAAATTCCCCCGCGAGCGCGACCTGCGGCTTGCCTACCTGCGCACTCTGCTGGAGGCAAACCGTGGCCGCGATGCCAAACACGAACTGGAAAACATGTTGCTGATCTGGCCGGAAGACGGCGACCTGGTGATGTCGCTAGCGCTGCTCGAATGGGAAACCGGCCATCCGGATTCGGCTCGCCAACGTTTCGTCGCGCTCGCTGAAAGCGGTTACCGTGAAGACGAAGCCTGGTTCTACGCTGGCCGCATCGCCGTTGCGCAACAGCGTCACGGCGATGCGGCCGGTTATTTCCAGAACGTGCGCGGCCCGCAGTTCCTGCAGGCACAGGTGCAGGTGGCCTACGCCTGGCAAAAAACCGGGCGCCTCGCCGATGCCCGGGCGCTCATCGCGGCATTGCGCCAGCAAGCCCCGGAATCGGCGCCGCAACTCTACGTTGCCGAGAGTGAACTGCTGTGGCGCGCCGACGCCGGCGCCGAAGCGTTCGCAGTGATCGACCGCGCTCTGGCTGTTAATCCAACCGACAACGATCTGCGCTATGCGCGCGCCATGACCGCCGAGCGCCTCGGCCGTATTGAAGTCACCGAGGCTGATCTGCGGACGATCCTGGCCGTACAGCCGAACAATGCGATGGTGTTGAACGCGCTCGGCTATACGCTGGCCGATCGCACCGATCGTACCGATGAGGCCCGCACCCTGATCGAGCGCGCGCTGGCACTTTCTCCGGACGACCCGGCAATCGTCGACAGCATGGGCTGGGTGCTATTCCGCCAGGGCAAGACGGCAGAAGCCATCGGCTGGCTGCAGCGCGCCTTGTCGCTGGTACCCGATGCCGAAATCGCCGCCCACCTCGGTGAGGCTCTCTGGGCCAACGGCCAGCACCGCGCCGCCAGACAAATCTGGCAGCGCGCCCGCGCGCTTGATCCGGAGAACAACACGCTGCGCCAGACCATCCGGCGCCTCGACCAATGAGGCGCCGGCAACCCGGAATTCTGGTGCTCCTGCTCGCGACAGCACTCGCGGCAACCGGGCTGGCCGGCTGCGCGCACAACCGGCCAGCACTTGATCTGTCCTGGTCAGCGGCCGACATGGCAGCACTGACGCGTTTCAGCGTGCAGGGCAAAGTCGGCTTCCGCCACGGCGAAACCGGTGGCAGCGCCGCCCTCACCTGGCAACAGGATGGCGATCGCTACCGCATGACCGCGCACGGGCCACTCGGCCAGGGCGCCACCCGGATCAGCGGCAACAGCGCCCTGATCCGCATCGAAGACAATCAGGGCGCTCACGAGAGCGACGACCCGGAAGCGCTGCTGGCCGAGGCCATCGGCTGGCCGGTGTCGATCAACAGCCTCGCATTCTGGGTGCGCGGCCTGCCGGCACCGGGCAGCGAGGCCGCTATCGAAAACGATGCTGCCGGCCGGCCGCTGAAGATCCGCCAGCAAAACTGGGAAATCAGCCTCGATCGCTATCGCCCCGACGGCAGCGGCGCCTCCCGCCGGACACTTCCGCACCGCGTCATAGCCATCGGCGGCGACAGCCGGGTGACGCTGCTGATCGAGCGTTGGGAGCTCGGCGGGCAACAGCACCCATGACCGGCGCGCGCCCGCTACCGACGCAGCTGACGCTGCCGGCACCGGCCAAACTCAATCTGTTCCTGCATGTGACGGGCCGCCGCGCCGACGGTTATCACCTGCTGCAAACCCTGTTCCAACTGCTCGATTACGGCGACATCATCACCTTTACAGCCGCCGGCCAACTCGAGCTCAACGACCTGCCCGGTGTGCCCCGCGCACAAAACCTCGTCTGGCGCGCCGCGCAAGCCCTGCAGGCGTACAGCGGCACCACCCGGGGCGCCCGCATCCAACTCACCAAACGCCTGCCGGCCGGCGGCGGGCTCGGTGGCGGCTCCTCCGATGCCGCCTCGACACTGCTCGGCCTCAACCGCCTGTGGGGCCTCGGCCTCGATACCGACACGCTGGCGGGTATCGGCCTCACCCTCGGCGCTGACGTGCCGGTGTTCGTGCGCGGCCACACCGCCTTCGGCGAAGGAATCGGCGAGCGACTGACGCCCATCGACCTGCCCCGGCGCTGGTACCTCGTCATTCACCCCGGCTGCCACGTCAAAACTGCCGATGTTTTCCGGGATTCGTCGTTGACACGCGATACCCCCCTGATGACAATGGCGACCCTCCGCGAACCGGGGTTTGAATCCCGATTCCGGAACGACTGCGAAGCAGTGGTGAGGCGCCTGCATCCCGAGGTCGCCGAAGCGCTCGACTGGCTCGGGCAATTCGGTCTCGCGAGACTCACCGGCACCGGGGCCTGCGTGTTCATGGCCTGCGATGTCGAGCAAGAAGCACGGCGCATCCTGCAGTTGCTCCCCCCCCGCTATTCCGGGTTTGTTGCACGAGGCGTCAACCGCTCGCCGGCGACCCTCGGGGATTGAGCAACAACCCGCAGTCACACGGTTTTGCAGGGGTATCGCCAAGCGGTAAGGCAGCAGGTTTTGATCCTGCCATTCGGTGGTTCGAATCCATCTACCCCTGCCATTTTTTCCTTCCCTAATCAGATGCTGTTGAGGTTGCTGACGTGTCCAAGCTCGTCGTCTTCACCGGCAACGCCAATCCGGAACTCGCCCGCAAGATCTGCGCCGCCCTGCATATTCCGCTGGGCGAAGCTGAAGTTGGCCGCTTCAGCGACGGCGAGACGACGGTGGAAATTCACGAGAACGTGCGTGGCAAGGATGTGTTCATCGTCCAGTCCACCTGCGCACCGAGCAACGACAACCTGATGGAACTGGTGGTGATGGCCGACGCCCTGCGGCGCTCCTCGGCCGCGCGCATCACCGCCGTGATCCCCTACTTCGGCTATGCGCGCCAGGATCGCCGCGTACGCTCGGCGCGCGTGCCGATCACCGCGAAAGTCGTCGCCGACATGATCACCACCGTCGGCGTCGATCGCGTGCTCACTGTCGATCTGCATGCCGACCAGATCCAGGGGTTCTTCGATATCCCGGTAGACAACGTTTACTCAACGCCGGTGTTGCAGGCCGACATCGAGCGCCAGAAGTACGAGGATCTGATCGTCGTATCCCCGGACGTCGGCGGCGTACTGCGCGCCCGCGCCATGGCCAAGCAGTTGAACGACGTTGATCTCGCCATCATCGACAAACGCCGCCCAAAAGCGAACGAAGCGCAGATCATGCACATCATCGGCGACGTTGAAGGCCGCACCTGCCTGGTGATCGACGACATGGTCGATACCGCCGGCACGCTATGCAAGGCAGCGGCAGCATTGAAGGCAAATGGCGCCAAACAGGTGGTTGCCTACTGCACGCACCCGGTACTGTCCGGGCCGGCCATTGAAAACCTCACGAATTCCCAACTCGACACCCTGGTGGTCACCGACACCATTCCGCTGTCCGACCGCGCCCGCGCCTGCGGCAAGATTCGCCAGGTCAGCATGGCGTTGATGCTCGCCGAAGCGGTGCGGCGCACCAGCAACGAGGAGTCGCTCTCGGCGATGTTCGATCGCGTGGGGCCGCTCTCGGGGCACTGACTTTTCACTCTTTGATAAAACATTCTTACAGCACGCAGTTTTTAACCGCCCGCCGGCAACGGCGGGCATCCAGCAACCATCCACCAACCCGGTCGCAGGGCGTGGATGAAAAAACGGAGAGACATCATGTCTAACCAGTTCGAACTCGTAGCGGAAACCCGCGTCGACCAGGGCAAGGCTGCGAGCCGCCGCCTGCGTCGCCTCGCGGCAAAAGTACCGGGCATCATGTACGGTGCCAACAAAACCCCAACGCCGATCAGCGTCGGCCTGAAGGAACTGTCAAAAGCACTGGAGAATGAAGCGTTTTATTCGCACATTCTCACCATCGTGCTCGATGGCAAAACCGAGCAGGCGGTACTGCGCGACATGCAGCGCCACCCGGTCAGGAAGATGCCGACGCACATCGACTTACAGCGCGTCGATGCAAACCAGAAGCTCACAATGCGTGTCCCGCTGCACTTCATCAACGAAGATATCTGCACCGGCGTGAAGGAACAGGGCGGCGAGATTCACCACGACCTGTCCGACGTTGAAGTCAGTTGCTTGCCGAAGCACCTGCCGGAATATCTCACGGTCGATATGGCTGCCGTCGCCCTGGGCGACCATGTGCACCTGTCCAACATCGTGTTGCCGGAAGGCGTCGCACTACTTCAGTTGACGCACGGTCACGACCTCGCGGTCGCCAACGTGCACGTGGTCAAGGTTGTCATCGAAGAAGCGCCGGTCGTTGCAGCAGAAGCAGCCGCCGCACCTGCCGATGGCGAGAAGTCCGCAGAGAAGCCGGAGAAGAAATAAGCCGGACTCTCCTGCGGATTGGCTCCGGGGCCGGAATGCAACCCCCGCACTGCGGGCGAAGTGTTCCGGCCCTTTTTCTTGGCAGCCGCACCGCCATACCCCGGCTCCCGCACACAACCTGACGCCAAAACAACCATGGCCAACGGCATCGCTCTCATCGTCGGGCTCGGCAATCCCGGGCCGGAATACGAACACACTCGCCACAACGCGGGCCAGTGGTACGTCGAGCGGCTCGCACGGGAACTTGGCGCGACGCTGGTCACGGAAGGTAAATTTTTTGGCCGCACGGCACGGGTCGCAATCGCCGGCCACGACGTGCGCTTGCTGGTCCCGACGGTATTCATGAATCGCAGCGGGCAGGCTACCGGCGCGCTCGCTGCCTTTTTCAGGATTGCACCCGAACAGATGCTGGTCGCGCACGACGAACTCGACATGCCGCCGGGCACGGTGCGTCTCAAGCAAGGTGGCGGGCATGGCGGCCACAACGGCCTGCGCGATATCGTCGCCTGCCACGGCAACAGCACCGAATTTCTGCGCCTGCGCATCGGCATCGGCCGGCCGCCGCACAAAGATCAGGTGACTCCCTGGGTGCTCGGCCGCGCGCAGGCCGCCGATCAGGAAAAAATGGACGCGGCGATTGCGGCGGCGATTGCCGAAACTCCGCTGATCGTCGGCAGCGATGCCGCGCGCGCGATGAACCGGTTGAACGGCTTCTCGGCCTGAGCGAATCACGCTGTCGCCCACAAAGAACGCAGATCATCACAACAGGACACTGAAGGACACTGACATGGGTTTCAAATGCGGCATCGTCGGCCTGCCGAACGTCGGCAAGTCGACTCTCTTCAATGCGCTGACCAAGGCCGGCATCGCCGCAGAAAACTTCCCGTTCTGCACCATCGAGCCACACACCGGCATCGTGCCGATGCCGGACCCGCGCCTCGACGTACTTGCCGCCATCGTCAAGCCGGAGCGCGTGCTGCCGACATCAATGGAGTTCGTCGACATCGCCGGCCTCGTCGCCGGCGCCTCAAAAGGTGAAGGCCTCGGCAACAAGTTCCTCGCCAACATTCGCGAGACCGACGCCATCGCTCATGTAGTGCGCTGCTTCATCGACGAAAACGTGATCCATGTTGCCGGCAAGATCGATCCACTGGACGACATCGACACCATCAACACTGAGCTGGCGCTCGCCGACCTCGATTCGGTCGAAAAAGGATTACTGCGCGCCGGAAAACTGGCGCGCGGCGGCGCGAAGGACGCGCTCGCGTTCAGCGCGGTGCTGGAAAAATTGCAGCCGCATCTTGCTGAAGGCAACCCGGTACGCACACTGAAACTTACCGCTGACGACATCGTGCAACTCAAACAGTTGCCGCTGCTTACCGCCAAGCCGACGATGTACGTCGCCAACGTGATGGAAGACGGCTTCGAGAACAATCCGCTGCTCGACAAGGTGAAGGCGCACGCTGCCGCCGAAAGCACGCAGGTCGTGGTCATCTGCGCGAAGATTGAGGCGGAGATAGCCGATCTCGACGACGCCGACAAAACTGATTTCCTCAAGGATATCGGTATGAGCGAACCGGGCCTCAACCGCGTGATCCGCGCCGGTTACGAACTGCTCGGCCTGCAAACCTACTTCACCGCCGGCGTGAAGGAAGTGCGTGCCTGGACAATTCCGATCGGCGCCACCGCACCGAAAGCCGCCGCCGTCATTCACACCGACTTCGAGAAGGGCTTTATTCGCGCCGAAGTCATCGCCTATAACGACTTCGTGCAGTACAAGGGCGAGGCCGGCGCCAAAGAAGCCGGCAAGCAGCGGGTGGAAGGCAAGGAGTACGTGGTGAAGGACGGCGACGTGATGCACTTCCGGTTCAACGTCTGATCGGATTCAACATTGGCGCGCTTCACTGCCTGATCTGCCGGACAGGCCATGGCAACCCCGACCCGATTGCCTTGACACCCCCCGGAGATCAACCCGACAATGCGCCCCCGGTTTTGCGGCTAGGTAGCTCAGCCGGTTAGAGCACGGCACTCATAATGCCGGGGTCCCCGGTTCGATTCCGGGCCTAGCCACCAGTACACCCTCCAGACGCTTCCACAATGGTCCGGAATCTCCAGCAAATACGCGGCCTTGGCCGCGTTTTTTGTTTCTCGAATCTACCCCCGCTTCCATTCCGGTCCATTGCGTTCCGGGGGTAACGGGGGGTAGTTTCGGGGGTAACGTCCTCGGGCACAAAGCCTGTTACCCCCAACCCCTATGGCACTCACCGATCTACGAATTCGTGCGGAAAAACCGGCAGAAAAGCCCAGAAAGATCGCTGACGGAGGCGGTCTTTACCTCCTCGTGAACCCGAATGGGGGTAAGTGGTGGCGCCTGAAGTACCGGTTTGGGGGCAAGGAGAAGTTGTTGTCACTGGGAACCTACCCCGAGGTATCCCTGCGGGAGGCCCGTGAAAAGCGGGACGAGGCACGGCAACAACTGCGAAACGAGATCGACCCTGGCGCCAACCGCAAGGCCATCAAGGCGGCCGAGTCGGGCGAGGACATCAAGGACGCCTTCGAGGTGATCGCCCGTGAGTGGTTCAACAAGAACCTTGGCACCTGGACCGAGGCCCACGCGGAGAAGCTGCGACGAAGGTTGGAGAAGGATATCTACCCCTGGCTCGGCGAGCGCCCCGTAGCCGACATCACGACCCAGGAACTGCTGCGCGTCCTTGAGCGGATCCAGGAGCGAGGCGCCATCGATACTGCCCGCCGCGCCCAGCAGTCCTGCGCACAGATTTTTAACTACGCCATCATCACGGGCAGAGCCACCCACAACCCGGCCACAAACCTACGCGGAGCCCTCCGGGTCGCGAGGCAGACGCATCACGCGGCCATAACCGACCCCAAGCGAGTCGGAGACCTGCTGCGAGCGATAGATGCCTACCACGGGACGTTTGTGGGGCGGAGCGCCCTGCGACTGGCCCCCTTGGTGTTCGTCCGCCCTGGTGAGCTCAGGCACGCGGAATGGTCCGAGATCGACCTCAAAGCCGCCGAGTGGAACATCCCTGCATCGAAGATGAAGATGAGGGAGCCCCACCTTGTGCCCCTGTCTCGTCAGGCAGTCGAAATCCTCGAAGACCTTTATGTCATCACTGGCCGAGGGAAGTACGTCTTCCCATCGAATCTGGGCGGCGACCGGCCAATGAGCGAAAACACCATATTGGCGGCACTCAGGAACATGGGGTTCGAGAAGACGGAAATGTCTGGCCACGGGTTCAGGGCGATGGCCCGCACCCTGCTGGACGAAGAACTTGGGGTCCGGGTAGATCTTATCGAGCATCAGCTCGCTCATGCGGTGCGAGACCCAAACGGCAGAGCCTATAACCGGACCAAGCATTTGGCGGAGAGACGGAAGATGATGCAGGCTTGGGCCGATTACCTTGAGACCTTAAGAACTAATTGCGCCAAATAGTCAGGCCATGACATCCACAGGCAATACATAACAGCCACCGACTAAAACCACAGGACCACAACCATGCCAAGCTCCAAATCGAGAAGTCTCGAAAGAGATCTCGGAGAAATGGGCGAAAGCACACTTAGATTGTGGTGCTCACAGGTCGGCGTTGCAGCAAATAAGGCGCAAGTTGACAAAACCGGATGGGACTTTCTTCTAGAATTCCCGATTCAAGATATATCGTCTTCCGAAAAACTGCACAAGCCTGCAATTGAATGCAAAGTTCAAGTAAAATCCACCGACAAAAGCCGAGGCGGAGATTCGATTAGCCTATCCAATCTGTGGAGATTGGCAACTTCACCAATTCCGACGTTTGTATTATTTATCAGCTTTGATGGTGAGGGGGTTGCGCAGTCAGCCCACCTCGTACACATCGGGAACACACACATATCCAAAATCCTTAAGCGCGTTCATCGCGAACATCAAGGCAGCACTATCCCAAACCTGCACAAGAAAACGCTCCGAATTCGTCACTCGATAAACGACCGCATCAACAGCCTTGATGGATTCGAACTTACCAAAAAAATCAGGAATGAAATTGGTGAAGATTATGACCAATATGTATCAAACAAAAAGAAACATTTAGAATCCGTTGGGCACGAGAATGGTTACGGAATATTCACATTCACAACCGAAGGGAAAGAAAGCTTAGAGCGCCTTGTTGACGTAAGCATCGGACTCTCAAAGGCAGCCGACGTGAAGAATCTCGTCGGCCACAGATTTAGATTTGGAATCAAAGAAAAGGACCCACTGTTTGAGTCTGAAACTGGCGCTCTTTCAATGCCAGACATTAAGCCACTCTCATCAGGAACACTAAGATTCAAAGAATACGACCACTCCCCAGGAATTTCCTTCAGGGCAAACATGTACGTTTCCCAGATGAACAAATTCGTCCCAGAAGAAATGAGAAAGGTCAGGCTTGAAGGCGATTTTTTTGATCTTGTGTTTAACCCATGGACAGGATCTGCAAAGTACGATCTCTCTCGCGGAAGCTCACTGAGCCTTGACATTGTTCAACTTAGAGATGCGACTAGATTATTGGCGCTTCTTTCTTCCGGAATACCATTAACTGCCGAATTGGAGTTCGACGGAATCCCAAAGCTTGCATTCAAAGTCGGAACACTCCAGCAGACACTTCCCCTTGCAAGCGAGCTCCAAGTTACAGAAGCAGCAGTCCGAATTGCACGAGACTTTGACGTCTCCGAGAAGGTCGAATCAACGATCGATGAGCTAATTAGGGCCAAAGAATCCATCTTGCAACTTGACCATCTTTTAAGGTCGCCTCCCGGGACATTCCTGGCGTCTTTTTCCATCGACGGAGGACAACTGGACGAAGACAAGAAAACCGCCATTGTATTTGCCTGCGGCGCCAGCATTGGCACACACGTATTTGGGGTTATCTTCTCCGTCTCTGGAGCCCCCAGAAAATCCGAAAATGGAAAGTTTGAATTGCCGGCCGACGAAGTTATCGTTCAGAGAAAGCTGGTAGCAAGGCGGTCAGAATCCTCCGATAGGATTGATATCGAGCCGCTGATTCTTGAAATAGAAAGTTCTCTTGAACCTACCTTTAATGTCGTTCACCTCGCGAGCGAAGGATGAACATTAGCGAATCCTTGGTGCCGAATCTGTCCAGCCAAGTTGATTCCAAATTTTCTGAGATATACACCACCCTCCTGATGCCGAACCTAGCTTCGTAAAAAACGAAGCAATGGACGGTGCCTTCCGGCACAACTGCTGCGTAAGCGCAGCCATTCAGGAGTTCCCATGTCCCATATCTGTCCTCGCTGCCACAGCATCGCTGTGGTTCCCCTCAATTTCGCCCGTAAGGCCGGCGGAACAGTCGGAACTGTTGCCGGAGCCGTTGGTGGCTTTGCAGCCGCGTCAGCCGGCGCGGAAACCGGTGCCGTCGCAGGCGCGGCGTTTGGTCCCGTTGGCGTGGTGGTCGGCGGCCTCGCAGGTGCCGTAGTCGGTAGCCTGGTAGGTGGCTTCGCAGGAGGCACCGCGGGCATAACGCTGGGCCACGTCATCGACGAGAACGTCCTCGACAACTTCCGTTGCACGCACTGCGAGTTCGTGTTCGGTAAGCGCCACGACATGGCCGCACCTGCGGTTCCGCCGGCAATGCCGGACGAAGATGAGGAACTGGCCCCGCCATTCATGCCTGACCCGGTAACCGCGCCCGACCAACACCGCGGGCTAGGTGCGTGGCTCGCTCGCGTCTTTGGAAGACGCCGCCCCAGCTAGTCTCGTTGCGACGATTGAAGCCGGCCACCTTGGCGGAATCCCGTCGCTCGACGAGTTCGTCCCTTCACGAAGAAGCCCGCCTTGCGCGGGCTTTCGCGTTTCTGGAGTCTCATATGACCAAACCACTCTTCATCAAGAACGAGCAAGGCCTCTACCGGGTGCGCGGCTACTTCCGGCCAGAGGACATCGTCAGGGTCGCCGCTGACATCCTGCTCGACGGCATGGCCGGCAAGGAAGTCATGGGCAATCCTGCGAATGCTGCACGCTTTGTTCAACTCGCACTGGCGCAAGAAAAGAACGAGCACTTCTGCGCCCTCTTCCTCAACACGCAACATCAATTGATTCGCTTCGAGACGCTATTCACCGGCACGGTGGATGGTGCTTCCGTGTATCCCCGCGTTGTCGTACAGAAGGCGCTGGAGTTCAACGCCGGTGCCGTGATCTTTGCCCACAACCATCCTTCCGGTGAGTGCGAGCCATCGACCGCGGATCGTCAGATCACGCGTCGTCTGGTCGATGCCCTCGCCCTGATCGATGTCCGCGTGCTGGACCACTTCGTTGTATCCCGCACCAAGTACGTCAGCTTCGCCGAACGTGGCCTGCTCTGACCCATCGTCGCAACGACGACATCACGGTTCGCACCACACAGCCACATTGGCCCCACCCCTCCGGTGCGGGCTTCTATGCCCTTCATCTGGAGAAATTTTATGGCACATCTCGTTCAGACGATGGCCTATGTCGGGGAAACACCCTGGCACGGTCTCGGCAATCAACTCACCCCGAAACAACCGCTCTCGGTCTGGGCCAAGCAGGCTGGCATGGACTGGCAGATCGTCGAATCGCCGGTCTGCTTTATGACCGGCAAAGCCGGGCATCTCGGCGGCATCAAATCGTTCGATGACCACAAGGTGCTTTTCCGATCTGACAGCAAAGCACCCCTGTCAGTCGTCAGTGCGCGCTACAAGGTCGTGCAGCCACGCGAAATCCTCGAGTTCTATCGCGACCTCACCGAAATCTCCGGCTTCGAGCTGGAAACGGCTGGTGTGCTCAAGGGCGGTCGCAAGGTCTGGGCACTGGCACGCACCGGGCAATCCGGTGCGCTCAAGGGCGATGACGTCACCAACGGTTATGTCCTGTTGGCCACCGCCTGCGACGGCACGCTAGCAACCACGGCGCAGTTCACCAGCGTGCGTGTGGTCTGCAACAACACGTTGTCGATCGCGCTGGACGGCAAGACCGGCGCGGTGAAGGTGCCCCACTCCACCACGTTTGATCCGCAAGCCGTGAAGAAGCAGCTCGGAATCTGTGTGTCGGCGTGGGACGAGTTCATGTACCGGCTGAAGGCCCTGAGCGAGCGCAAGGTCAAGCCGCTCGAAGCGCAGAACTATTTCCTGCGTGTGTTCTCGGATGAGTCGAAGCCGGGAACGATCCAGACCAGCGAGCGCCTGATGACCCGCACCCTCGAATTGTTCGATGGCAAGGGCATGGGCGCTGATCTGTCCTCGTCCAAGGGAACGGCGTTCGGACTGCTCAACGCAGTCACGCAATACGTCGATCACGAGCGCCGGGCGCGCAACACCGACAACCGCCTCGACTCGGCCTGGTTCGGACACGGTGCCGACTTGAAACAGAAGGCGCTCGATCACGCACTGACAATGGTCGCCTGATCCAACCAAATGACGGCACAACAGCCCGGCCTCGCGCCGGGCTTTTTGTTTGTGCTTTCCCTGACGAACAAGCGCCTTACGGCGCAGGAGCAATCCCATGTCCGATTACCTGGCACTTGCCACGCAGGCGCAAGAGAAGAACCGCGAAATCCTCATCAAGGCGCTTCTGGAACAAGGCGTCACCGTTGCCACTGTCGACTACTCCGGCGCGGGCGATTCCGGTGACACCTATGACCTCGCAGTGCAGCCGCCGGAGCTGCTGGCCACGCTGTCCGAACTGAAGGTGAAACAACACGTCGTCGATGTGCAGTACCTCGGCTACGGCCAACGCGCTTGCTCGATGCGTGAGACCGAAGTGGCACTCGATGAAGCCGTGCGCGACTTCACCATGCGCTGGGTCGACAGCCTCCACGGCGGTTGGGAGAACGATGACGGCGCGTGCGGCACGGTCACCATCAACGTGAATGACGATGCGATTCATTTGGAGCACACGGCTTACTACACGGAGAGCGAAGTCCATGAGCACGCCATGTAGCCGTTTGCCGATTCACGTATCGCACGGCGCCTATGGGCGCACGCCGCACCTGGTCGCCATCGCTGAGCTGTTCGTGTCGCCGCCGGAAGAACCTCTCTGGGGCCGACTCTCGACGGACCACGTGCAGATCTGCCCGCAGAACCACGGGCTGTTCACCGTGGAAACGGCGCAGCAAGTCCGGCAGGCATTTCCGTCGATCCTCTGGCGCCTGCACGCCAACGTCCGCGTGCGCGGCGTGCATCGCTGGGCCGACATCTGCGACTGGCCGCAGGAGCGGGATTACTTCCGCGAGCTGGCGCGCGTGTCGCAGGCACTGGAGGCGCCCGCCTACACGGCTCACGCCGGGCGACGGCAGACGGCATCGCTGCAGGAGGTCTTCCGGTACACCCACGAACTGGAAGATCTGTTCGGTGTCCCCGTGGGAGTTGAGGGTCACTACCCGACCCACGGGGACTACTGGGCGCTGTCGTCCTGGCGCGAATACCGGGCCTTGCTGGAATCCGGCGTGCGCTATGCGCTGGATCTCTCGCACCTGCACATCCTCGCCATCACGACCAACACGTGGGAGCGGAACCTGGTGTGCGAGATGCTCGCGTGCGAGCGCTGCCTGGAGGTCCACGTCAGCAGCAACAACGGGCATGCCGATCAGCACCGCCAACTCACGGAGGAGCCCTGGTGGTTCCAGTTGCTGGCTTACGTCCACCCGAACGCCACGGTGTTCTCGGAAGGACGTCAGTCGGTGCGCAAGGCACTGGAGGTGGCGGCATGAACCGGTGTACTCAGCCGGGCTGTGCCGGCACGTCCATCCCTGCCGATCTGGCAGCCGTCTGGGGCGCGTTCCTGTTCGAGGGGGTCTTGGTGTCCAGCGGACAGCCGGATCGCGCCAGGCGGGTTCTGGACGCTTGGGATCAGGGGTGTCTGGAACTGCTGTGGCAGTGCTGCACTTTCCTGCCCGAAGTCTGGCGACAGGTCGAGACGCGCTGGCGGGATTCAGCATCCGGCTTTCCCGGCGTGTTCGAGTACGAAGTGATCTCGGAACTCGGGACACTGCTGGGCGACCACGTGATTCTCAACGACGGCGAACTGCCGGAAGTGGAGAAAGCACGAACGATGATCCGCGTGCTGCTGGCGGATTTCTTCAGCCAGGGCGAGCAGGTCAAACCCGACACACGCCGGCGCTGAATCAGCGGCGTTTCTTGGGCGGCGTCTCCAGCAACCGCTCCGCCGTCATCCAGAGATCCGACGGCTTGCATTCCAGTGCCTGAGCCAGCTTCCAGACGGTCTTGATGGTCGGAGCCTTTTCACCACGCTCCATGGCCGAGAGGAAAGCGCGCCCCAGCTCGCCCTTCTCGGCCAGCGCCTCCTGGGTCAGGCCACATTCGGCCCGCCGGGCCTTTACTGCACGACCAAACGCCATCGTTACATCCACGTGCACTGTCTCCCGAAGCCCCTGTGGCTCG
>CBDDRC010000015.1:0-59626 GCA_965232985.1 uncultured bacterium | reverse complement strand
GGAACTTTCGATCGAGGAAATTTCCAGCCGCATCCTGGCGGCCACGGGGATCAAGCGAAAAATCAGCGGTTGAATCGCGCGGTAGCGCGCGGCTGCGCAGGCTGGGCCTGGGCAATTTGGGGCGTGTCTTAGATTTTGTGTCAACGGGCCAAAGGCAGGAAACTGCCCCCCAACCCAGAGACACCATATCCAAACTCAAGCACGATGTACCCCAAGAATTGTTGGCCAGCCTGCTGGCCAACCGCAAGAAGCCTGAAGACCTGATCGGCGAGAACGTCCTCATCAAGCAACTGACCGAGCTGCTGTGTAATGACCCAGTGATTTCCTGCTCAGGTGTAACCTTGCGAGGAACCACCCGATGAGCATCACGATGGACGAAGACATCAAGCGCTGGACGGCCCGGCGCCCTCACCAGGCGCTCGGCATGGAGACACCCGCTAAGGCATCTGAATTAGCGGCCTGACCTGTGCAGAAAGTGCCGGGTCATTACAGCGGAATTTTCAACGTTATCGAACTGTGCCACTGACCGGCCGGCAGGGCGATTTTGCCGAAGGTCTCGTTGCCGAAGCCGACATCGTTCACCACCAGCGGCAGGGCAGCGGGACCGCCGAAAGAGGCCGAGGTACCGAACAGCAGATCGTTGGAGATGACCAGGCGCGGCAAGTTGTCCGGAGTGGTTGCGCCCGACTGCACCAGGATCTGGCCATTCTGCCAACCGATCCGGCCGCTGATGTTGTTGATCCTGAAACTGGCGGTCGGGCTCGAGACTTCGGCTATCTTCAGGTAGGCGTTGCTGTTGAAATCGAGCAGGCCGTCAAAGCGGATCGGGGCATCGCCGCCGACCACGGTGCCTGGTGACAGCGCAAACAGGAAATTGCTGGTGTCGAGATTGAGGTCAATCAGAAATGCCTGGCTCAGTTGGGAGCGTGCGAGGTTGGCGAGGTTGCCGCCGCCCAAAATGCCGCGGAAATTGTATCGTGCACCGCTTGATGCCTGGAGCCAGAGACCACCGGGGATATTCGGCGTTGCCGTGCCTGCTCCGTTGGGCATGACACGGATATACATGTCGCGCACATCCCAAAGCAGGTCGGCGTTGATGATGCCGACGCCGTAACGACAGGGAGTCGCCACCGAGCAGCCCGGCCCCGTCGTCACGCCGGTATCGGCGAGCATGAAGTGGGTGTTGGTCGCCCAGTTGGCGCCGGCCGCGTCACGGGTCGCCTTGAGTGGGCTGTTGGCCGCCGCCCAGAAGCCGGGTGACTGGATCGTCAGGGCGACATCGGCCTTCGTGCCGATGGTGGCCCCCGCCGGGCCTTCCGGCGACAGGAAAACATCGAGGTCCAGCTTGCCAAAGGTGTAGAGAATGCTCCAGTTGAACGTACTGTTGTATGAAAGAACCGGATCGCGCACATCGATTTTGGTGCTGTAGGCATGGACCCACGCATCACGCATCGTCACCGCCACGGCAGATTCACCGGTCGTCGGGCCGGTGGGGATAAACGTGCCGCCCTGCGCGCCGCAGCCGGCGGCGTTCGGTGTGCCCGCCGTGAAACCGCCGCCCCAGCAGAGGCCGCTGGTGCCCGCTGCGCCGCCGGGGCCGATGCCGTTCTGCAAAACATCAAACGCCAGCGGGAAGCGGAACTGCGGGCTGGGTGAATTGCCCATGCTCACGTAGTCGTACAAATGGATCTGCGTGCGGTTGCCGCCGGCCTGGCCGATGATCCACTTGGTGTCGGTGTCGAAATCCCATTGTGCATTGACCCGCAGGCCTTCCGAGGAAGGTGTGCCACCGGCACCGTTGGCGTCGAGATAGGTGTAACTGGTGCCCGAGGGATGATTGGTGGTGGATGCGTAGGTGCCGTAGCCGATACCGCCAGGTTTTACGCGGATATCAATGTTTTTGAGGCCGCCCTGCCAGCCGAACAGAATCATCGCCCCCCGGCCGGTGGTGTCGAAGTCCGTGGGGGCGGATTTGAACATCAGGTCGAAGAACAGATCGAGCACACCAAAAGGCGCGGTAATCACCAGACCTTCGTTGCTGATACCAAAGTTGCCGTAGCCCGCGCCCTGACCGGCCGCCGCACCGTTGGTAAAACGCCCCCCGATACTGAAGTTGCCAAAGCTCAATTCTGCCGAACCAGGGCCGCCCTGCCGGTAGATCACGTCACCCACCGAACTCAGGTTGAAGTAACTGGTGTCGCCGCTTGAACTCAACAGGCCATTGCCGCCGAAACCGGCAATCTGCAGGCTGCCCGTTGTGATGATCGCCGTACTGCCGAATGAGTGGCTCGCGTAGCCGGGATTGGTCGGCGTGGAGAGGGTCGGCCCGCCGATAACCAGCCGCAACGGATCCCAGGCGATATTGAGGCTGGCAGCGGGTGCGCCGGTCAAACTTGCCGCACCGACATCAAACTGGCTGGTCACCTTGAGCGGTGTCGATACGCCGGTGCCGGTGATGGCGACATTGTTGATCAACGTACAGGCATGCTGGTTAGTCACGCCGCCGGTGCAGTCGAATTGCGTGCCGGCCGCATTGTTGCCGTCGGTCACCCACTGCATCTGGTCGACCGTCACGCTGCCGGTGGAGCCGGCACTGATTTCAATGCCGTCAGCAGCACTGATGCCGGACAACGATTCGTCGTCCAACGCTTCCATGCCGGTTGCCATGGCCGGTGCCGACAGCGGCAACCCGGCGGCCACCAGCGTGATCAGTATCGCTGCAACAGCCAGGCGACCGGCATGGCGGCCTGGCCGGCCCGCCGGCTGAACAAGCATGTGGCGATCAGAAACCATAGAGATAGGCATTGCCGTCGACGCGCATTTGCGCCGCCCCATTCACTGATCCGGAATCCGACATGCGCAGACTGACCACCGAGTTGAGGCTGGTATCACGCATATAGCCTTCAACAACCGGCGGGCCGACCACATTGAACTCAAGGGCAATACGACCGACGTTGAGAAACGAGGTGAGATCGGCATAGGTGCCGGGCGTGCGCGCAGCAGCCTGCGGGTAGCGGAAGCCGAGTGCGAAGTAACCTTCCGGCGTGCATATACCGCCAACAAGCGGGATCAGGCATACACCGGCACTGTCCTGGAAGCGCGCAGTATTGCGGAAACCCGAGTTGGTCGTTGGCAGGAATGCGACATCCATTTGGATATCCTTCAAATTGAGCGTGCCGTAGAACTCCTTGAACATCAGCCAAACGGTTTCGCGCCCGACAAACTGCAAACCCAGGCGACAGGGGTTGGGCGTACCCACAGACGGCGTACATCCAATCGGATTGTTCGCCGCATCGACGTTGTTGCGCACGGCGATATCCAGCAGGATGCCCTGCCTGCCGGCAGCATCAGCCAACTCGGCATCGTTCATCGGCAACATGCCGGTGATGGGCGATGTGGCCGCAGCCTCCGCAATCTTCGCAACAGCGGCGGCAGGTTCACCGACCACATCAGCAGCCATGGCCACGCTGCCGGTACCCGACCAACACAACAGGAAAATGCAGGGCCACCAGGCGACCGGGCGGGTCTTCGTGCTCATCGCTGTTCTGTTCATGCGTCTGCCGGGCATGTGTATCCTCCGTCAGCAGAAATGCGCATTGCCGTAGCAGTTGCGCGCCGCAATCAGGCCGAATTTTGGGTTGTCGACCCGTATCCCGGGCGGGCCAAACGCGTTCAGGAGGTTTGAAAAGGGGACCTCGCCGAGACTGAGACTGGCCTGGACATTGGTGAACTTCACGACCGGAGCATTCAGCCACCAGCCGGTATTGGCCGGCAGCCCATAGGAACTGCCGCAGCGTGCCGGTACCGTGTAGCCGGTGCCGTTGCCGGGGGAGGTTGCCGGCCCGCAGGCATCAAATCCCGGGTTGCCGGTAGGCACCGAAGCAGTGAGTGGCTGCTTGGCATAACTCGGGTAAGCCACCCGCTCACGCTGGAACGAGATGAAAAAATCCGGGGACTTGTCGAAAGTCACGTGATGCAGCAAACGCAAATCCATGTACAGGGTGGCGTAAATGCTGTCTATCCCGATGGTATTGAGCAGTTGAACGACACCTTCGCCGGCAGCGCGCAGCGGTATGCTGCCCAGCGTAAGTGAAGAGAACCGGCTGCCGCTGGCATCCAGATACACCGGCCGGCCAGCTTTCCCACCACCATCGCCAGCATCCCCGCAAGCGGTAGAGTCGATGGTGAGCCGCCCGGCACAGCCGGTCGCATCAAGGGCAATGGGAAGCAGGCAAAGGGCCGTTATGCAAATGTCTCCGACCAATCCCAACCTGGCGGATATCTCCACGCCCAAAAAGCCGGAAGCAGCATTGATGCCGCTGTCACAGGCCAGCGCCGCATTGCCGAACTGGGTCGCGTTGTTGCAGGTGTTGGTCGCCGGGCCGGGCCCGGGCGCCGCACTCCCTGTTGTTGATCCGGCATAACCGTTCTCCAGATTGACCGCACCGGAGGGGTAGTTGCGCCCGACACTCAAGGCACCGCTGACACTCTCGGCGCCGAATTTGATACCAACGACCTCGCGCTTCGCCGGGTCACCATCGTTCTTCACGGCCAGTTCAAGATAGGGCCGCACCATCTCGAAGGCGGAATCAGCGCCGGCGTTTCCGGTATAGGTACCGTAGCCTGCCGGTGAGGTGCCCAGGGCATCGACGCCCATGAAGCGCACATAGTCCATATCAAGGTCGCAGGCGGCCCGGTTCAGCGCGTCGTTGACGCCGCCACAGCCCAACTGCAGCTTGCTGATGTTGATGTTCATCGACAGCTTCGCATCAAGCCCCATGCGATAAAACGTAAACGGCGTGTGATATGCCGAGTGAAGATTGCTGCCACCCAACAGATCACTACCAACAATTTTGTCGCTGAGGAACAGACCCTGGCCGGCCGCCATCGACATGTCATGGTCCGACAGCGCCGTCATGCCAGGCGGCAGCGCGTAGTCGGCAGCCGGCGCGACGGCCGCTGCGGCGGCACCTGCAACGACAACACCGAGCAGGCAGGTTGCCAACAATCGTTTTATCAACATGTCACCAACCCCAGGCAGCTTTCGAGCCGAAAGTAATTGAACTGGATGCCGGCAACGCGCCCGTCTCCGATGTTGATGCCAGGTTCGCCGGCGTTGTCGCCAACGATGACCCGCGCATTGATCGTATTCGGATTGGTCACACCCGTGGTTGAGCCGGCGGCGTTGCCGTAATAGTCATAGGCGAAGGTGGTCTGATTACCAGCCGTATTGGCATCGGTATCGATATCGATGCGCGTCAGGCGATAGGCATAGGCGTCGAAATTGCTGCAAATACCGGTGGTACATTTTTTGAAAAAGACACCGTCATTGGTGTCGTAGTAACCGTTGCGCGTACCCGGCGTGGTGTTGACGAGCGTGCCCTGGGTGTTGGTGGTGCCGTAGCCATAGCCGGTGACACAGCCCGTGGTTATGCTGCCGGTCGGGTTGCGGCAGGCCGGAAACCAGTCGCCCCAGGTGCTGTAACCGTGGGTGCGGGTGTAGTCGGTGAGACCACTGTTGTTGCCGTTGAAACAAACCGTGCCGGTACAGGCTGCTGCGGCTGGCCCCGCATAGGGCGGCGCTGCCAGGGCGCGGCGGGCAGTTTCGTAACCTCTGTAGTTTGGCGTGGCGGCCGCAGGCTCATCCGTGCGCAAGGCATAAAAACTGTCGTATACCGCCGCTGTTGCGGCGGGCAGCCTGGCCATATTGAACGCGAAATTACCGGCCGTACCGACCGCCTCCACGGTCAGCGCCTGGTAGTAGAGCTGGCCAAGAGGGAAAAAGGCATTCACGTTCGCGAAGAACATGCCTTCATCCGGGTCGAAACGTGCCGGCTGACCGATGGTGTCGTTGATGGCACCCGGACGCTGGGCCGCAGAAACGCGGAAGTTGCCGCGCAGGTAGCTGTGGTAAAGGATGCTGAAGGTCAGGTTGCCTGGCTCGGTGTGTCGAAAGAGACGAAAGGCAGATCCTGCCGCATTGCCCCTGACAATGACCTGGGTTTTGAGCCTGCCGTAGCCGACGCCGCCTGTTCCCGCAGTCAGATCGCTGTTGTTGCCGGTGCGAGCTACCTCGGTTTCGCCCCACCAGGACAGGGTGTAATTGCTCTGTGCCGTCGGTGCCAGAAATTCGTAAATGATTTTGTTGCCTGCTGCGCCGGCCGTACCGTTGAGGGTGACGCCGGTGTAACTGATACCGATCGGATCAAACGCACGCAATAAATACGGGTTGTCGAACGGGCTGAAGAAGGTAATGGTGCCGCCGCGCGGGCAGCCCATGCCGGCCGTTGTCATGGAGGCATCGCAAGTTGCACCAAACGCCCCGGCGGTATCGTTCCAGTCGATACCACCGGGGTCCGCACCGGACAGGTTGATGCCGTACCAACGCAGATCCCCGCGTTTAAAGCCGGGCAAAGCGGCCGGCACAGAACCGACCTGCTCAAAATAGCTGGTCGGTTTCATCATGAAGCGGAAGTCGTGAAGGGCCAGCGCGATACCTTCGCCGGCGACGTTTGAAAGGGCGTCATCCCCAATCGGCACCATGCTGTGTGCCGTCAAGGCAACGAGCATCAGAGCGCTGCCTGCCCACGTTGCCATCAGATGATGGAAATGGCGTCTCCAACGCATAATGTCCGCCCTGTCTTTATTCTTGTTGTTGGGTCTGGAACCATGTGCAGATGAGACATAAAACCCCATCGGCAGCGTATTTATTTTGGTCGGCTCACCAACCGTAACCTTACTGATTTAGTCGTATGATCCAGCGTGTGTCAACGGGTTTGCTGTAACCGGTTTGTTGTAACCGGCAGGGCGGGGTGACGAGTGGTTGTTTGGGCAAGTTGCCGGATGGTTGACCCGTCAGGGTCGGACGCGGCGGTGTTCTGGGGTTCCCTGACGAAACCGGGTTGCGATCACCGCTGCGCATGACTTCGAACCAGGGGTTACGATGACCTGTAAGCTCCCCCGTCAACTGGACATCAGTTCGTAGAGACTTCCGCCTTTTGTGACTCGTACTGCCGCCGGCGGCCGGTAACGGATACGGCGGCGCAGAACTGCGCTGGCCTGCCGAGAGTATTCAAGTGAGATTCTTGCTGAACACCAACGCGGTGATCGCGGTGCTTGCGCGGAAAAAATTGCAGTATACGCAAAGTAATAATACATTACGTATAACGCAACGCCCTCCCGAACCGAGCCCTGGCAGCGCCCATGCAGGCAGCCCCCCTGTCCCTCACCGCCCGCACCCTCTACGCCGAGTTGCGCGAACTGGCGCTGGCCATTGGCGCGACCGAGAATATCGGCGCGTTGCCCGGATCGGTTGTCCGCAAAATTCTGCGCGACAAAGCCTACCTGTACCATCAGTACCGTGACCTGTCCGGGGTGACCCGGCAGACCTATCTCGGCCCGGACGATGCAGCTACCGGCGCGCTGATCGCCCGCCTCGACGCGCATCGCGAAACGCGCGCAGCAGACCTGCAACGCCTCGATGAATTGCGGGCGGCGTTTCTGGCAACTGGTGGTACCGCCATGTTGCACGGGCCGTTCCGCGTGTTGCGCGCGTTCGCCGACGCCGGCGTCATGCGGCCGGGCGCCGGGCATGCCTTGCTGGTCGGCACGCATGCGTTTCTCGCAATCGGCAACCTGTTGGGCGTGCGTTGGGCCGGTCAAATGATGACCCAGGACGCCGCCGGGTGCGACATCGACATCGCCGTACCAGGTCCTGGCACCGCTGCGCCTGATGTGCTCGACACGCTTGGCATGGGATTCATCCCTGTGCCGTCGCTGGATGCGCGTGCGCCGTCGACTTCTTTTCGCGTGCGCGGACAGGAATTGCGGGTGGATCTGCTCACCCCTCTGGTCGGCAAGGATACCGGCAAGCCCGTGTTTGTACCGGCGTTGAATGCGCCGGCACAGGCGCTGCGCTTTCTGGATTACCTGCTCAGCGCACCGATTCCCGCGCCGGTGTTTTCGAACACCGGCCTGGTACTCGTCAACGTGCCGCGCCCGGCACGATTCGCGCTACACAAGCTGATCGTGTCCGAGTCGCGCGGCGAGGCCTTTGCCACCAAGGCCGAAAAGGATCGGCAGCAGGCAACACAGGTGCTGGAAGTATTGATGGAGGAGTCGCCGGATTCGCTCGCCGAAGCCCGCGCTGCGCTGATGATGCAGGGCAAGAGCTGGACGGATCGTTTCAATCGGGCGGTGAAGAAAATTGCCCGCGATCAGCCCGCGTTGGGCGCACTCGCCACCACCTGGACAGGGATGAACGGGTTTGGCTGACGCTTCAGCGCCAGGCACAGTGCGGCCGGGCCAAATCTGCTGTGCCCGGTAGCGCTACTCGACGTTGCGTCATGCCGCTCAGAATGCATCGCCGGGCACGTGAACCCAGCCTGCCATCAGCACGCGTGCACTGCGGCTCATGATCGCCTTGATCACAATCCATTCGCCGTTGACCTGGCTGGCTTCGGCACCAACACGCAGCGTGCCGGAAGGGTGGCCGAAACGCACCGCGCTGCGCGCACCACCGCCGGCGGCGAGATTCACCAACGTGCCTGGAATCGCCGCAGCAGTGCCGATGGCCACCGCAGCGGTGCCCATCATCGCGTGATGCAGTTTGCCCATCGACAGCGCGCGCACCAACAGATCCACGTCACCAGCGGCAATTTTTTTGCCGCTGGAAGCAACGTAATCTTTCGGCCTGGCAACAAACGCAACTTTCGGTGTGTGCTGGCGATTGGCCGCTTCATCGATGTGTTTGATCAGGCCCATACGCACCGCGCCGTATGCACGGATCGTCTCGAACATGGCGAGCGCCTTCGCGTTTTCATTGATGGCCCCCTGCAACTCGGTGCCGGTATAACCGATGGCGGCCGCGTTGACAAAAATGGTCGGGATGCCGGCGTTGATCATCGTTACCTTGAGCATACCGATGCCGGGCACCTCAAGGTCATCGACAAGATTGCCGGTGGGAAACATCGAACCGCCCGCGCCTTCTTCGTCGGCGGCCGGGTCGATAAATTCGAGTTGCACTTCGGCTGCTGGAAACGTCACGCCGTCGAGTTCGAAATCACCGGTTTCCTGCACGGCACCATTGGTGATGGGCACATGCGCGATGATGGTCTTGCCGATGTTGGCTTGCCACACGCGCACGATCGCCACACCGTTTTTCGGTATCCGGCTGGCATCAACCAACCCGTTGCTGATCGCGAATGAGCCCACGGCGGCAGAGAGATTGCCGCAGTTGCCGCTCCAGTCGATAAAGGGTTTGTCGATCGCCACCTGACCAAACAAATAATCAACGTCATGATCCGGCTTGCTGCTTTTCGAGAGGATGACCGTCTTGCTGGTGCTTGATGTGGCCCCGCCCATGCCGTCGGTATGCTTGCCATACGGGTCGGGGCTGCCAATCACGCGCAGCAGCAGTTTGTCGCGTGCCTCTCCAGGTGCCTGCGCCGCAGCCGGCAAATCCTGCAAACGGAAAAACACGCCTTTGCTGGTGCCGCCGCGCATGTAGGTCGCGGGAATCTTGATCTGGGGTGCGCAGGTCATGCTCATGCAGCCGTTGTCGAGGCGAGGAAGTCTTTGGCAAAACGCTGCAGCACGCCGCCGGCTTCGTAGATCGACACTTCTTCAGCGGTGTCCAGACGGCAGGTCACCGGCACATCCACACGCTCACCGTTTTTGCGCTGGATCACCAGCGTCAACGTCGTGCGTGGCTTGCGCTCACCGATCACATCAAAGGTTTCGCTGCCATCAATGTTCAGCGTTTTTCGATTCACGCCCGACTTGAATTCCAGCGGCAGCACGCCCATGCCGACCAGATTGGTGCGGTGGATGCGCTCGAACCCTTCAGCGACGATGGCTTCCACGCCGGCCAAACGCACACCTTTTGCAGCCCAGTCGCGCGAAGAACCCTGCCCATAATCGGCGCCGGCAATGATGATCAGCGGTTGTTTGCGCTGCATGTAGGTTTCGATGGCTTCCCACATGCGCGTCACCTTGCCTTCCGGCTCGATGCGCGCCAGCGAACCGGCTTTCACCTTGCCATCAACCACGACCATTTCGTTTTTCAGTGTTGGATTGGCGAACGTGGCGCGCTGCGCGGTGAGGTGATCGCCACGGTGTGTTGCGTAGGAATTGAAATCTTCTTCCGGCAAGCCCATTTTCGCCAGGTACTCACCGGCTGCACTGTCCAGCATGATGGCATTCGACGGCGACAGGTGGTCGGTGGTGATGTTGTCGCCCAGCACCGCAAGCGGGCGCATGCCCTTCATGGTGCGTACGCCGGCCAGCGCGCCTTCCCAATAGGGCGGACGGCGAATGTAGGTTGTCTGGGGGCGCCAGTCGTACAGCGGGCTGACCTGCTCGCGGCTGTCTGCCTGAGCGGCGAACATCGGGATGTACACCTTGCGGAACTGTTCCGGTTTCACGCTGGAAGCAACGATGGCATCGATTTCTGCATCGGACGGCCAGAGATCCTTGAGCATGATGGGCTTGCCATTGTTGTCAGTGCCGAAAGAATCCTTCTCGATATCGAAACGGATGGTGCCGGCGATGGCGTAAGCCACAACGAGCGGCGGCGACGCCAGAAAAGCCTGTTTGGCATACGGATGAATGCGGCCATCGAAGTTGCGGTTGCCGGAGAGCACGGCAGTAGCGTAGAGATCGCGGTCGATGATTTCCTGCTGGATCTTCGGATCCAGCGCGCCGGACATGCCGTTGCATGTGGTACAGGCAAACGCGACGATGCCGAAGCCGAGTTTTTCCAGTTCTGATTTCAGGCCTGCTTCTTCCAGGTACAACGCAACGGTTTTCGAACCCGGCGCCAGCGAGCTTTTCACCCAGGGTTTGCGCACAAGACCGAACCGGTTGGCATTGCGCGCGAGCAGGCCGGCGGCAATCACGTTGCGCGGGTTGCTGGTGTTGGTGCAACTGGTGATGGCGGCGATGATCACCGCGCCGTCCGGCATCTTTCCCGGCTCGCTTTCCACCTTGCCGGCAATGCCCTTCGCGGCGAGATCGGCAGTTGCCACGCGCGCGTGCGGGTTGGACGGGCCGGCCATGGTGCGTACCACGGAAGACAGATCGAACTTCAGCACGCGCTCGTACTCCGCGGTCTTCAGGCTGTCTGCCCAGAGGCCGGTTTCCTTTGCGTAGCGTTCGACCAGTTTGACCTGCTCGGCTTCACGGCCCGTGAGCGTCAGGTATTTGATGGTCTGCTCGTCGATGTAGAACATCGCCGCCGACGCGCCGTACTCCGGTGCCATGTTGGAAATGGTGGCACGATCGCCCAGCGTCAGCGCAGCAGCGCCTTCGCCATAAAATTCGAGGTAGGCCGACACGACTTTCGATTTGCGCAGGAATTCAGTGAGCGCCAGCACGACATCGGTCGCGGTGATGCCCGGTTGCGGTTTGCCCGTCAGTTCCACGCCGATGATGTCCGGCAGACGCATCCATGAGGCGCGGCCCAGCATCACGCTTTCCGCTTCCAGACCACCGACGCCGATGGCAATCACACCCAGCGCATCAACGTGCGGCGTGTGGCTGTCGGTGCCGACCAACGTATCGGGGAACGCCACGCCGTTCTGCGCGTGGACCACCGGCGACATCTTCTCCAGATTGATCTGGTGCATGATGCCGTTGCCCGGCGGAATCACATCGACATTCTTGAACGCTTTCTTCGTCCAGTTGATGAAGTGGAAACGGTCTTCGTTGCGACGATCCTCAATGGCACGGTTTTTCGCGAAGGCATCCGGATCAAAACCGCCGCATTCAACGGCGAGCGAGTGATCCACAATCAGTTGCGTCGGCACCACCGGGTTGACCTGCGCCGGGTCGCCGCCCTGCGCAGCGATGGCATCGCGCAGGCCGGCAAGATCCACCAGCGCGGTCTGGCCGAGAATGTCGTGGCACACCACGCGCGCCGGAAACCAGGGAAAATCCAGATCGCGCTTGCGCTCGATGATCTGCTTCAAAAAAGCCGTCAGCGAAGCCGGATCGCAGCGACGCACCAGATTCTCTGCGTGTACACGCGAGGTGTACGGCAACTTGCCATATGCGCCGGGCTGGATCGCATCGACGGCTGCACGCGCGTCGAAGTAATCAAGTTTTGTGCCCGGCAGAGGTTTGCGATATTGAGTGTTCATCTTGCGTGCGCTTCCCTTGTTTCCGGTGCCGTTATTTACGATCTTTCAGCGCCACAAACTTCTGGTCTTCCGGCCCCACATAGTTGGCGCTCGGGCGGATGATCTTGCCGTCGGTGCGCTGCTCAATCACATGCGCCGACCAGCCGCTGGTACGGGCAATCACGAACAGCGGAGTGAACATGGCGGTGGGCACGCCCATCATGTTGTAGCTGACAGCGCTGAACCAATCGAGGTTTGGGAACATCTTTTTGATTTCCCACATCACCGATTCCAGGCGCTCGGCGATATCGAACATCTTCATGCTGGACTGCTCGGCACTGAGCTGGCGGGCCACTTCCTTGATGACCTTGTTGCGCGGATCAGCCACGGTATAAACCGGATGACCGAAGCCGATCACCACTTCCCGGCGACCGACGCGCTCGCGAATATCGGCTTCGGCCGCAGCCGGATTGTCGTAGCGCTTCTGGATTTCGAAAGCGACTTCGTTGGCACCGCCATGCTTCGGGCCACGCAGGGCGCCGATGCCGCCGGCTATGCAGGAGTACATGTCTGAGCCGGTGCCAGCAATGACGCGTGAGGTAAACGTGGAAGCGTTGAACTCGTGCTCGGCATAGAGGTTCAGCGAGGTGTGCATCGCCCGCACCCAGCTGTCGGATGGCTTCTTGCCGTGCAGCAGGTGCAGGAAATGGCCGCCGATGGAATCGTCATCGGTTTCCACCTCAATGCGCTTGCCGTTGTGGCTGTAGTGATACCAGTACAGCAGCATCGAGCCCAGCGATGCCATCAGCTTGTCAGCGATATCACGCGCGCCCGGGTGATTATGGTCGTCCTTCTCAGGGTGCAGGCAGCCCAGCACGGAAACACCGGTACGCATCACGTCCATCGGATGCGCAGAAGGCGGCAGTTGTTCCAGCGCCACTTTCAGGCCGGCAGGCAACCCACGCAAGGTCTTCAATGTGGTCTTGTAACTGGCGAGCTCAGCCACGGTGGGAAATTTGCCGTGCACCAGCAGGTGGGCAATTTCCTCGAATTCACAGGTGGTGGCGACATCGAGGATATCGTAGCCACGGTAGTGCAGATCATTGCCGGTGCGACCCACGGTACACAGGGCGGTATTGCCGGCGACGGTGCCGGACAGGGCAACCGATTTCTTGGGTTTTTGCAGCACGGATGGGGTATCGGTCATGGTCGGTCTCCTGGTGTATTCGTTACGGGGCGAGATGCGCGGCGGTTCCGGCGGCGGTCACTTGCCCTTCTTGAAGAGCTGATCAAGTTTATCTTCGTAGGCGTGGTACCCGAGGAAGTCATAGAGCTCGCTGCGCGGCTGCATGAGGTCGATAACATTCTTCTGCGTGCCTTCATCACGGATGGCCTGCATCACTGCCAGCGCAGCGCGCTGCATCGCCCGGGTCGGGGACAATGGATAAAGCACCATGGCGATCCCCTGCGCTCCCAGTTCCTCGCGCGTGTAGTACGGCGTGGCGCCAAATTCGGTGATATTGGCGAGCACCGGTACCTTCACGGCATCACACACTTTTTTGTACATGGTGATGTCGGTCATCGCTTCAGCGAAAATGGCGTCGGCACCGGCCTCAACGAACGCACAGGCACGATCAATCACGCCCTGCAGGCCTTCGCTCTGCAGCGCGTCGGTGCGTGCCATCAGCACGAAATCAGGATCGGTCTTGGCATCAACGGCGGCCTTGACGCGGTCGACCATCTCTTCCGGCGAGACCACTTCTTTGCCCGGACGATGGCCACAGCGCTTCTGTGCAACCTGATCCTCAATGTGCGCGCCGGCAGCACCGGCGGCAATCATCTGCCTGACAGTACGGGCGATGTTGAACGCCCCGCCCCAACCGGTATCGATATCCACCAGCAGCGGCGTATCCACCATGCCGGTTATGCGGCGCACGTCGATCAACACATCCTCGAGCGAGGTAATGCCAAGATCCGGCAGGCCGTAAGAGTAGTTGGCAACACCAGCCCCGGAAAGATAAATGGCGCGGTAGCCGGTGCGTTTGGCCATCATCGCCGCGTAGGCATTGACGGTGCCGATTACCTGCAGCGGTTTTTCCTCGCGCAAGGCGAGGCGAAACCGGCCGCCGGCAGTGAGTTTTCTGGTCATGCGCTCTCCTTCAAGTGGCGTTCGATATTCTGGCGGGCGGCACTGATGTGACGGCGCATCAGCATTTCGGCGAGGTCCCCGTCACGGGCTTCGATTGCTTCGACGATGCGCAGATGCTCGCTGAATGCCTTCTGCGGTCGATTGGCGTAGGCACTGAACTGCTGGCGATACATGCGCACCCGATGGTACAGCTCGCCGATCAACAGTTCGGTCAGCGCGCGATTATGCGAGCCATTGATGATGCGGTAGTGAAAATCGAGATCGCCTTCCTGCTGGAAATAGGCGGTGTCGGCTTGCAGCGCCTCGTCACGCTGGTGCTCAGCCAATAACTGGTGCAACCCGAGAACTTCACCCGCCGTCATGTGCATGGCGGCGAGCCGTGCGGCCATGCCCTCAAGGGCCTCACGAACATAATAGATCTCGATCAGTGCCGCATGCGTGAGCGAGGCAATGCGGATACCGACATGCGGAGTGCGTTCGACCAGCCGGCGCGATTCGAGCCGCCGCAGTGCCTCGCGCAGCGGGCCGCGACTGGTGCCAAAGCGCTCGGCGAGTTCAGTCTCGCCGATCCGGGTGCCCGGCGGGATGTCGCCACGGATGATCGCTGCCTGCAGGGCCTCAAAGACCCGGTCAGCAGCGGTGCGTGCGGTGCTCTCGTCTGTATCCGGGTGGGGAAACACGGTCAGATTGTCGACAATAAATGGCAAGGGGGCTAAACATAGCGGCGCTAATGGCAGCAGTCAAGCCTGATTGTCGACAATCTGGTGCAGAAAATCTGCCCCTCAAGGGGGGGCGATACACACACCGGCACTGAGTGTGATCTGACCGTAATACCCCGGGTTGCGGAAATATACATCCGCATCGTTCACGTCCGTAATGCCCTCCGCGAGGATCGGTTGGAGCACTTGCGTGATGTAAAAAGAGTCATTGAACCACTCAACCGGCGTAGTGCACGGATCATCTTTCGGGTTGCAGCTCTTGCTGCGCAATTCCCCGCGATTCACGTCATACACCACCGAGCCGAGCTTGTCGCGGCCCATGGCCGGAGCGCCCAGGGTGAAGCCGTATTGCGGATGATCCGGTTCATAAATGGCCAGAATCATCGTGATGTACGGGTTCCCCGTGTCGTCCTTGAAAATAGCGCCGACGTGACCAATGTAAAACTCCGGCGTGCCGCCCGCATCCTGCAATTGATTGCCAGTCCCGGCCAGGGTTTCGCAATCACGGTCGACATCGCTGACGATGTCGCCATCGGGAAGGATGTGGAAAAACAACTCGTGCTCCACTTCAGCATCCAGATAGGTGGCACTTGCCCGCTGCGCATCGGTCACCTTCTCGCCATCCGGATAACCCCTGTACTTCAGGCCGATGGTTCGCGGCAGAAATCCGGCCGGCACATCATCAAGTTCAATATCAGGCGTGTTGGACGCGCTCGCATAGACGGATGTCTGGCCTTCAAACTGATTGTTGTTCACCCGGAAGTAGCCCAGATCATTCGACGAAAACACATAGTCTGGCGGCACGCGGTGATTCTGTGCCGGATCAAGAGTCTCGATATTGCCAAACAACCAGTCGTTCACCAGACGGCCCGTGAGCAGCAGATCGTCGTTCGCCGCAGCAACCCAGCGCAAACCGGGATCGGCGGCGGCGCCGTGCACCAGGCGCCCGTCGGGCAGCAGGCGCGAGTCATCGACCAGCGAACCCATATCAAGCTCGAAACCCGGAGGATTCACGCTATTGTCAATCCGCGTGAACTGGGCAATACCCGCCATCCGTCCACTGCGCGCAAGCGAGAAAACCACCTTGCCACTGAAGCCAAGGCTGGTAATGACATCATCGGCGTCACTCATGGCGCTCAGCGAACGGTACATGCCCGAGCGCGCCCGCAGGATGGACGCATCCGTCAGGGCGCTGGCCTGTGCATCTGTTAGGGCAATGCCATCGCTGCGCAGGGAAACGCCCGGCGCTGCCTTGATGGCGAGGGCCATCGTCTGCAGCGCAAAGCCAAAATTGACCGGCGAAGAATCGAGCGCGATGCTCCCGACATAGGGAGAAAACGCTTCATGTACCGCATCCGTGATGTGGATAACCGCCTGCCTGCCACCCGATGTGTCGGCATCAAGCGTTGTCAACAGGTTGAAGGTGTTGGTGACTGTAAAGTTGTTCGCATCAGCCACGGTTCCGGCGAGCGTGGCCGGCGTAACCGTTACGTAGTTGCGCGCATCGGTATCACCTGCGCGGCCGAATATCTCAAGATCGACTTCACCCAATTTGAGCTCATCGGGATCGCCAATAAAAAAACTGAGCTTGGCCGTACGCGGGCAGACAAGGCGCCCGTTGCTGTCCGTATGCCCGATAATTGGCAGGGTGCCCGCACTTGTGCAACTGAAACGCAAGCCGACCACAGGCCGATCAAGATAGAAGAAAACAGCTATGTTTTCGCCCGCATCCGGATCAAGGTTGCTGCCATCAGTGCCACCAGCACCGCTGTTGATCGGATCGCCCAGTCTGGCATCAGGGGCAATATCACAACCGGCAAGACCAAGCAGTGCCGTGGTTATGAGCACCGTGCACCATGCGCGAAACTTCATCGCTTGCCTCATTCGCCCATCAGGAATTCAAGTGTGACGCGGCCAGCCACTGCAGAGCCGGGCGATATGGCCGGTTGGCACTCAATCGGCAGCATCTTGCGGGCCCAATGCCCTTCCATGACCACCAGGCGTGCCCCGGAGGCGGCCTCTCGCGGTAACGGAATCACACTGCCGACTCTACCGTAGCGGAACAGATTTTCCGGTATCGATTCAGTCGCAATGTTGTTAACGACCGCACTCACGCGGCCGTCGCGATCGACCAGCAGCGCGACCACATCCGGCGCCGTTGCGCCCTGCACAATTGCCCACAACCGTACCGTCACGGCGCCAGCCGGTAGCGGCAATGCATGGCCGGCATAACGTCGTTGCGGCGCCAGCGAATCACCATAGGCCGGGAACGCCAGATCCACATGCAGCGCCGGAACCTCTCGTACCAAGAGGTGTTCAACAACCGGCCCGTGCGAGCACGCCTTGAGTTCGGCAAGTGTCTGCGGTGCAGGTTCTGCCTGGGTCACGCTGCCGGCAGGCTCGGCGCCCAGCGCGCGGGCGCTGACAATACCGCGCTCGCCATTGGGCTGTGGAATCGGATAGAAACGATCGCGGCTGCGCTGCTCTGCCTGCTGATCGAGGGTGTCGACATCAACGAATTGCTCGCCGCCGAATTCGCTGGCAGACGGCACTTTGGCAGGTACATGCGCGACATCGACCCGCATGCGATTGCCGACGGCGTCCACAAACACAACTTCGCCCGGCTGGCCGGCCGTACTGCGGGGAGCAGCACCCTGACAGGCAGCCAACGCAGCGAGCAGACCAATGAGGAGCGTACGCAGAATCACGTTACCAAGTGGTGCGGTAGGCAAAGCCGAAGTAAAGAATCTCGGCCGACGTCTGGATATCCAGGCCCGCGTACGGGTTATAGATGATGTTGTCCAGGCCCGTGCAGTTTGCTGCGCAACTGGAGTCCGCCGGTATGCTGTCCTTGCTCTGCATGTAGGCGAAGGTAATGTCTACCTGCGAATCCTTGTCCCATTTATAGCCCAGCCCCAAACCGTACAGCACCGCCTTGTTGATTGGCACGAGCGGGCTGCGCTTATTTTCCGGGATTGCGGAAGAACGCGGTTCATAACCCATCCGCAGCGTGAGGCGATCGGTGAAATCCCACTCGACACCCATCCCCATACTCCATGTGCTCTGAAAACCGAGCGGTAACGACAACGAACTCTGGGTGACACCGGGCGCGAGCAGGCGGGCCAGGCTCAGCGCGGCAATATTGCGGTCAAATTTGACGTTGAACGCAGCCCACTTGCCGTAATCCGCCCAGCCAACATCCATGTTCAGCCGCCAGCGCGGCAGGAAACTGTATTTGATGCCGGTTTGCAGGTGCGCAGGATAGATGAGCCCCATGGACAGCAGCCCCGTTTCATCCTGGGGGACGTAACTGGGCAACCCGAGCACGGCAAGCGCAATGGCGCCGGTTGGCGAACTGCCGACTGAATTCAACACGTCACGCGTCGGTTTTTCGTAGGTGATCGTGTACTTGCCCTTGAGATCCATGCTTGCTTCAGACTGCCAGACCAGGCCCCAGGAGAATTTTTCGTTCGGCTCCCAAAGCACACCGAGGTTGTAGCTCGGCGACATGCGCTGCTCCAGGCTGAGATCCATGGTGGCGAGGCTTTCAAACGGATCAAGGCCCTCCTCGGCGCCGCAGGCACCGAACAGAAAAATGTCGAGCACGATGTTCGACTCACCGCGAAACGGCGCACAAATATCTTCGTCAAGCACCCGGGCAAAACCGAGCAGCTCGTTCGGCGAGCGAAAATCGGTTTCCAGTGAAACTGCCTGGTAGGACAGCCCGATGGAAGCACCAACCGCCCAGTGATCATTAACCTGCCAACCCAGCGAGGGCGATAAATAAGTAATGCGCTCAAGCGCCACGCGCTTGCCCAGGAAGTTACCCGGATCGTCCTCGTTGCGGTGAAAGCCGGCCACCAGGGGCGCATAGATACCATTGGCGAAAGTGACCTTGGAACCTGCAGGCCGGATGGAGAAAGCCGGCAAAGGGCCGAACATGATGGGCCCCGGCGGCAGGTCCACAACCTGATCGATCACCGGCAGATAGAGTGAAACGCCGGCGACGCTGCTGTTACCTGTCTTGAACTCGCGGCATTGGTCGGCGCCGTCGTTGATTGGATCGGCACAGACAACCGGATCGTCCGAAAAACCAAACACTTCGTAACCCGGTGGCGCGGTGAATTTCGAATTGAGCGCAAAATCGGCCGCAATAAACTGCAGATCGATGCGCCGCCCTTCCAGGCGGGCAAGACCAGCGGGATTGAAATGTATCGAACTGATTCCCGGCGGGTCGGCGGTTACAGCGTTGCCCAACGCCATCGCCCGAACATCGACGGCGATGTTGGTCGCCACTTGGGCGAGGGCTGCCGGTGACGCAAACAGCGCCAGCACTGTAGCCCACCGGAAAAACACGTGCAGCTTGGTCATGCTCGGCCCTGTCCTATGCATCCCCGCTGATTCGTGCACGCACGATCACTTCTTGAGGCCAGCGATATCGATCGGCAGAGAAATGCCGATCGTGACATCGGATGCTTCCTCGGTCAGACCAAAACCAAACCCTATATTGACGATCCGCTTCGGCGACATGCGCACGCCCACCGACGAACCGAGCGAAGCCGAGGTGGAATCCTCGGAGCCAACGAAATCACCGTTGCTGAACAGATATTCGCTCTGGAATGCATAACTCTGCTGATAGGACACACTGATCGATAAGTCATAGGACAACGCGTAGGCCATGCCCATCGAGAAGCTGACCGAATCGCCCGGGTGAAACTCGGTCAGAACACGATTACCGCGCGCCTGATCCAGATCAGTCACATCGAAACCCATGGTGTAACTCAAACTGCCGAAGACCACCGCCGGATCAATGACTTTACTGGCCGAGGCGCCGAATGATGTGGCGTAGTAACCCTTGCCGGAAGACAGATCGGTATTCGGATCGATCTTGTAAGGGCTATCGCCGGTTGCCGTCGAGAAGGTACCGAACAAGGTGGTGACCGGCGCACCACGCTTGAGCGCAAACGGCTGCCAACGCAGACCCAACGACACGTCGCCCAGTGCTGCGCCGGAAATATCCTTGGCCGAGTCATACTTGAACAGCAGTGGCAGATGCGCGTTGATCGTCAGGTTGTTCCAGACACCGTAATCGAACGAAAACGAGTTGGAAAAGGAATGCTGGGCGTCCTGTTCGATCAAAAACCGACTGATGCTGCCGCCATCATTAAAGGCAATATCAATTCGATCATTGCGGAAGTAGCTGTAATCGAATGAGTAACTCATACCCATCTCGCCGGACTTGAGCAACGAGTACTGCTTCTCTGCCGCCTGGAAAACTTCTTCGAGGTTCTTCTCTGCGGTGGCGTCGCCCTCCTTCGCGGTCAAGGCTTCACGGGCTTTGTCGGCATTGGCCGGCGGCGGCGCAGCGGCCGGCGCAACTGTCGCCACAGGTTCGGTAGTTGCCGCCGCCGGAGCGGCAGTGGCTTCGGCTGCAGCAGTGGCAGGCTCAGGCGATACCGGTAAATCCTCGGCATGGGCGAGGGGCGCCATGGCGAGCAGCGCTACGGCAGCAATCCAGGAGGTACGGGCAAATGTCAGCATCGCTACTCGTCCTTCTTGTTATTCAGCGCGCGAAATACGTCCGTAGCGGCACGTTGATGATTTCAAGTTTTCCTTCCGAATTCTCGATGTATACCGGAACGAGCGAAGCAGCACGATCTGCCTCGATCTCGCGAGCCGGCAGGAACACCTCCTGCTGTGCAAACGCCAGGTGCCGAATCGTTTGCTCATCGATATAGCGCAGATCGGAATCCGCAATATCGAGCGTCTTCTGCGGTTCAAAGCCGTTCGGGAACACAATGAACAACACGTTATCGAGCCACACTTCCTCGAAACGGGCGATCGAGAACGAGATGTTGCCTAGCGCCGGATCAGCCACGAATACACGGCCGTCACGAAAGCCCTTGATCACGACAAAATGCTTGAAGCCTGCGTAACCGATGGGCGCGATCGCCGGGTGGTCGAGCACGACCAAGTCTTTGGTTGTGGCGCGAAAACCACCGCTGGGATGGCCCAGCGCGGTAACCAGACGCTTCATGTCGAGCAACGAAAAACCGCGCCGCTCGACAATTTTGTCCGTTTCGCCGAAACGCAGCAAACCTTCCATGATCTGTCGTTCGTGAAACTGACGGCCCAAGTAACCGTTGAGTAATGTAGTGAGCGCTGCGGAGCCGCAACTGTAGTCATAGGCCTGCCGCACGATACCGTGATACTTCACGACACTGTCGGGTTTGACGATAACCCCGCGCTCTGGAATTGCACCGAGGCGCTGCGGATGCTCGTACTGAATAATACCCGCCGGTTGGTCTTCGACCACCGCGACATTATTCAACGCGACGAGCATCAGGATGGCGCCTGCCAGAACGGCCAACATCGAGTACCCCGACCGTGGGGGCCGCCTGCCCGGGCGGGCAAAACAGCCGAATTCTTGTTATGAGGCGCTAGGTTAGCGATGCGGTACCCGGCGCCGCAACCCGGCCCGTGTAGACATTTTGTAATGAGGGGGAACGATCCCGCAGGAACGAAGAAGCCCGGCCGGAGCCGGGCTTCTTCGTCGCAGATGAAACCTACTACAGGATTACTTACCGGAAATAGTGATCGTGGAGCCGGCAAGGTTGAGGCCGACAATGGTTACATCACCAACAATACCCGCCGACGTGGTGCCGAGGTACTGGTCAGTGATGCGGATATCCATACCTGTCGCCGAACCAATGGCGTTCACATCGATGACAAGCCCGGCTGTAGTGGCATCAACACCCACGTCGAGGGTCAAGTCGGTGCCACCGTTATCCAGAATCAGCATATTGGTCGAGCCGATCGCGCCACCGGTCACTGTACCGCCCGCGTCGTTGAGAGCAAAACTGTTAATCGACAGGCCACCCGTGATCGTCGAGTTCACCAGGATCATGTTGCCCTGTGGCTCATTGCCAAGCTGCACATTCAGAGTCAGGCCGGACATAGCGATGGTCATGGTGTTCAGCAACACGCCGGACGGCGCATTGATGCCCCAGCCAGACACTACGTCATCCCGCTGTGAATTTGCTACGCGGAGGTCGCCGGTGATGATCGTCGTGGCTCCGAAGTTGATAGCGATCTGCAGCACCGGGGCCAGGCCAGCCTGTGACGTGTCGCCCGCATCAATAGCGATGGTGACGTCACCGGCCAGGGAGAAGTTATCAATGACGATGGCGCCGTCGAAACTTGAGGTGGTGGCACTACCCAAGCCGTCTTTATCGTGAATGTACATATCTGCGCCAATTCCGGCAACGGGCGTATCGATAACAATCTCGATACCATCCTGGCCGGTGACGCCACTCAGCGTGGAGTCATCGAGCGCCTCCAGCGAGAAGCCAGTAACCGGCACCAAGGCAATAGCAGAGGCAAGGGCGAGTTTCTTGAAGGTCATGTTCTTCTCCATATCCCCTATCTGGGGAGTTTGTTGTTTTTTCTTGGATGCTGCCCAAAGGGCATACCACGTCCGAAAGTTAACACGAGGCCCGTAGCCCATCTACATAACATTACACGCTGCCGACAGACGGCAACGAGAGCGGATGGAATGAACCCATCCGCTCCTTTTTCCCCTACTTACTTACCCGAGATGCTGACTGTCGAACCGTTCAGGTTGACACCCGTCAACTCGACATCGCCGAGGTAGCCCAAGGTCGTGGTGCCCAAGTACAACCGTTCAACACGCATATCAAAGCCGGTAGCAGCGTTACCTACTTGAGTCAGGGTGATCAGCAGACCATCGGTCGCGGTTATGTCCATCCCAGCATCCACTGTCAGATCCGCGCCACCGTTATCAAGGATCTGAATGTTGGACGAACCGATCACACCGCCGGTCAACGCACCGCCTGCGTCATTCAGGGTGCTGCTGGCAATTGAAACGCCACCTGTGATGACGGTATCCACCTGGATCATGTTGCCTTGGGCTTCGTTGCCCAACTGAATGTTGGCGGTTGTTGCACCGAGGGTGATCGTGGCGTTCGACATGATCACGCCTGACACGGAACCCGCCTCATAACCCCAGCCGCTGGCATCATCACGGTTGGAGTTGCCCACTCGGAGCGTGCCCGTCTGGATCGCGGTGCCAGTCGGGATGGCGACGTTGATGTTCAGAACCGGCGCAGTACCCGAGGCGGTAGAACTGTCACCCGCGTCAATCTCGACGCGGATGTCATTGCCCTGCGTGTTGATGTTGAGGCCGGTGACGATGATCGCGCCGTCGAACGAGTGCGTCGTCGAGACATTGTCGATACCGTCGGTATCGTGAATGATTGCGTTGGTGGTGACGTTAAGGCCGAGGTTGATGGCAATACCGTCCTGGCCAGTGACGCCACTCAGCATGGCATCATCCAGCGACTCGGCAGCAAAGGCACTGAACGGCGCTGCGGCGATCGCGGTAACTAGCGCAATTTTTTTGAAGGTCATTTTTTATTCTCCTGGAGCTGCTATTTTTTATTCAGGTTGCGGTTTTTATTGAATCAACCTATCAAGCGAAGCACGGTAACAATACCACTACACCTCTACCATGGAAGACACATCATCCCAATCCACCGGGTCTTCCGACCGACGGAACGTTCAGCCCTCCTCGCCAAGCGAGGAGCAGCAAAACCAGTAACGAGAACCCGGTCACAGAACCGAGATTGACACCTTGACCGATGAGCGTATAGCCCGCTTCGGCAGACATCGCCAAGGGGGTCGTTGCCGCAGTAGCCGTAGCCGATACTGTAACGACGCCGTCCAGATCCAGCATGGGCGCGTCCTTCATTTCAGCCATCTCAATCGTCCCTGCAAATGTCCGGGACTCTCCCGGAGGCACGCCGCCCTCAAGTGCGCATTTGGCAAAACGCTGATTCTCGTTCACGCTGCAGGCAGCACCGGCAACAGCAAAACTGATGACCCGTATCGGCGCATCGACAGCAATGCTGACGCTCAGGTCGTGGAGCGGATCAGTGCCGGTGTTGGTTACAACCGCAGTCGCCGCGATGCGCACGCCGGCTGATGTGCGCTCGGGAATGCCGTTGAGCGCCAGACTCATGGCCTGCACCGGATAATCATCGTTGGCGATGACCACGGTGGCACTGGACGCGCCGACGAGCTGGACATTGGCCTGCGGAGCAAGCACCAGTTGCGCGCCGAACGTCTCCGTATCCTCAATCTCGGTGTCGTCGAAAACCGCGACCGTCACCGTATGCTGCTGCTCGCCCGGGTTGAAGGTGATCGTCTGGCCAAATGCGGAGTAATCGCCACTGAGCGAGGTTGCGCTGCCTGCTACCTCATCAAGATCGACGGTAAACGGACCCGGCAGAATACTCGGCGAGTCGAGCGCAACGGTGAAATCGACGGTGCCGCCACCGCCGGCTTCCGATACGAGATTATTACTTGTCAGCAGCGACAGCAAATGGGATATCCGACAACGGACGCCGTAGACCAGTACCGGAAACGCCGGATTATTGGTATCCACCTGAATCAGGGCATCGTAATCACCCAGAACGCCACCAGCACACTGGAACGGTAGCGTGGTGCCGCCCTGATCGCGGGTCAGCACCGGAATCGGAAAGCCGCTTGCGGTTGTTGCGAAGCGCGACGGATCGGAGCCGCCGAAACTGACACCGGTAATGTTCCAACCGGCAACTTCCGGCAGGAACACGATATTGGCGGTACCGCCACTATTGACTGGGACGATACCAAAATCAAGATAGCTGCCGGGCTGCGGTGCAGACACGCCTGCCGCCGCTGCCAGCGAGGTGTCGTGCAACTTGATGCGCAACACACCACTACGCGCGCCAACGAGCACCGAGGGGCCGCTGATCACCACAAGCTCGAATTCGCAAACGCGAAATGGCCGATTGATTGCCGGCGCACTAAACAGTGTGTCGGGATCGATTATCAGTTGTGCGCTGGTGGAGTTGGCCGGGATCGTGATGTCCGGCACCGACACAGTGCAACTCTCCCCAATACCACCGAGTACGTTTACATGAACGACGGTATCGGCCGTCGGCGTGCGGAAAAGCCCGAAACCAAACACGCCGGAATCACCGTTGGTACTCAACTGCGCGACCATCGGGTTGACCCCGAGTACGGGGCGCGAATAGGCACCGATATCGCAATCATCGCTATTGGCGCCACGGCGCCCATGCTGGTCGAAGTAACCAACACATTGCGCTGCCGGTACGGCAAAAAAACCGTGGCGCCACTGCAGTATGCCGCTTGGTTGGCCGTCGAAGCGCTGGAAGACCACATCCTGAAGTAGGGTTGGCTCAACCGTGGGCGCGACATCGTTACGCGTTTGATTGGACGCACCGAGCGCACAGTTGGTGCCGGGGAACTCGAGGAATGAATAGGTAGCCGTGAGTGTGCCGGCAGCGCAGAGCGCGTCATCGCCTGCTACACCGCCAGCGTTGTCGGCGGAGATCACGCCCTTGAGGGTGGTGGTGCCGGACAGATGCATGGCCGCGCCAAGCCCAGCATCATTGTAGCCAAAAGTAACGTACGACAACGTCACCGTGCTGTTTACTGTCGCGTAAAGCGCGCCGCCATTCGCTGTGGCCCGATTATTGTTGAATGTGGCCGCCGTAACTGTGAGTTGGCAAGCATCACAATAAATGCCACCACCTCCACCATTCAACCCAAGTGCGATGTTATTAGTGATCTGCACGCGAGACACGTTGGCAGTCGCGCCGGGCGCGATGTAAACCGCACCACCCTTGCCATCGACGGCGGTCTCCAAAACTTTGGACGAACCGATGACGACATCGTGGATGTTAAGTGTGGAGCCGGCATTGGCGCGGATCGCGCCGCCTGCCTGCGCAGCCATGCCACGCTGCAGCGTCATGCCGCGTACCGTCAACACGGCGCCAGCATGGACATCGAAAATGCGGCCACCGTAATTTGCCTCAAGCAGACTGAACTGCGCACCACCACCGACAAACGTGATATCGCTGGTGACATCAAGGTCGCCTACCAGCGGATCGTCTTCTTCAACAGCCGATCCCTGCACGTTGATGGTCTGCGGCGGCAGCACGATCACGTCGGCGCCGGAACCGCGCGCGCATTCGACCGAGCCGGACTTGCTGTCGGTATTGGCGTTGATCAGTGCTTCGCGGATGCTGCAGCCATCCGCGGGGGAGAAATTATCGGTAGTCGAGGTCACAAAAATCGTTGTTGCATGCAGTGAGCCACACGCAAGCGCAAGCAGCGCCGCTGCACCGAGCAGTTGGCGCGAACGACGAAGGCAGGAAGATCCGACAGTCATGCACATTCGATTGTTGTTCTCATTTCTGCAGGCTCCCGACAGGAACCCGGCTGCGTCCTTGCGGGAAGACGGCAAAGACCGTACTCACCCGAAAACCAATGGCCACAAGCCTTGATACTATAACGGCTTACCTCCATTCACCACACCCGAGCGCCTGCTACACGTCAGGCTGCCGAGCGGTCACTCATGCCTCCACCCACCATAGCGCCCCGCCGCATCAACTGCCGAATCGATACCCGCCTGCCCGGCACCGGGCAGGCGGCGTCTCTGGCGGCTTCGGGCCAGGCCCGGCAATGGCAGGGCCGGGACGCTGCCGCCTTGATCGAACAAATAACCGAGGCCGTAGCGGCACTGGCGGCGTCCGGACCCGCCGGCCTGCTGGTAGGCCTGCTGCCCTATCCGGGCAACGCGGGGGCGATACAGGCTGCGCTTCCGGCCACGATGGCGCTTTTTGATCATTTCTGCACAGATGCGCCAGGTGACTCGACTGGCGACCGTGCTAACAGCACCGGCCAGCCAGATCCCTTTCGTCTTACCACACGCTTTGCTCCCGACTGGACCCGCGACGGTTACATGGCTGCCGTTCGGCAGGTGCAGGACTATCTTGCTGCGGGGGACGCCTATCAGGTCAACCTCGCCCAGCGTTTCACTGCCGGCTATGAAGGCGATCCGCGCGTGGCATTCGATCTCCTGCGGGCGCAGTTTTCACCGCCGTACTCGGCATGGCTGGATTTCGGCGACCGACAGGTGCTATGCCTGTCGCCGGAGTCGTTCCTGGAGGTCGATGGCAGTTGCGTCACCACCCGCCCGATCAAGGGCACGCGCGCGCGCGGAGCCGACCCCGCGGCGGACGCGGCACTGGCAGCCGATTTGGCAACACACCCGAAAGATCGCGCCGAAAACCTGATGATTGTCGACCTGCTGCGCAATGACCTTGGCAAAGTCTGTGCGCCGGGTTCTATCCGCACGCCGACGCTTTTTCAGGTCGAGTCGTTCCGCAATGTTCACCACCTGGTCAGCACGGTTACCGGCACCCTGCCGGCCGGTGTTGGTATTCAGCATCTGCTGGCAGCCTGCTTTCCCGGCGGCTCGATCACCGGCGCACCGAAGCGCCGCGCCATGGAAATCATCAACGAACTGGAGCCGCACTCACGCGAGGTCTACTGCGGGACGATTTTCTGGGCTACTGCCGATGGCCACTTCGGCTCCAACATTGCCATCCGAACCTTTGTTGCCTGCAACGGCGTGCTACACGGCTGGGCCGGCGCCGGCATCGTTGCAGACTCCGACCCGGCGACCGAACATCAGGAATGCCTCGATAAAATGGCTCCCCTTATGCACGCACTTGAAGACTACTTCCTTAAGTGATATGTACTTTAAAGTGAAAGGTTATTTATTCAGATGATCAAATTCTTAAAACAATATGTTAATTCACATTAGCTTTGTGTATTAACCTAATGTTTTAAATGAATATATTACGATTACTTGACGCAGCAATGAGCGTGCGTAACGCATCGTACGTATGCACAGCTGGAAACTGCGGAAACTCACGTATGACGTTCTCTGGCGCATGAAACAGGATGCCGGTATCGGCCTCGGCGAGCATGGTGGTGTCATTGTACGAGTCACCGGCAGCAATAACGCGGTAATTGAGCGATTTGAATGCCTGCACCGAGTGCCGCTTGGGGTCCTTCTGGCGCAGGGTGTAATCGGTGATGAAGCCCTGATCGTCCACAACCAGCTTGTGGCACAGCAAGGTCGGTTGGCCGAGCTGGCGCATCAGCGGCTTGGCGAATTCATAAAAGGTGTCCGAGAGGATGACCACCTGAAAGTTATCCCGCGCCCAGTCCATGAATTCGACTGCGCCGGGCAGCGGCCCCATGCGGTCGATGACCCGCTGGATATCCGGCAGGCCCAGCTTCCTCTCGGCAAGGATGCGCAGGCGCTGCTTCATCAGCACGTCGTAGTCGGGGATATCCCGGGTGGTGGCCCGCAGCTCGGGGATGCCCGTCAGCTCCGCGAAATTGATCCAGATCTCGGGGACGAGAACACCTTCGAGGTCAAGGGCAAGAATTTCCACAGGGCACCTGGATATATGGGGCTGACAGGCCGCGCACTCTAGCGGAAGTTGGCCGGCTGACGCCAATCCCTCCCTTTGGGGCATAAAAATAGAACGACATATTCTTGGTGGTAAAAAGTCGAGCCGGTACACTGCCGCGTTTTCCGCCTATCCCGGAGCAGTACAGATGGCCACCTACACTGAAGACCAGATCAAGACTTGGGCACTCGAGCTGGATCTGCGGAGCCCCCAGGAAATCCTCGCACACGCCCTCGCCCACTTCGACAACCTGGCCATCTCGTTCAGCGGCGCCGAAGACGTGGTGCTGGTCGACATGGCGGTAAAAATCCGCAAGGACATAAAAGTCTTCACGCTGGATACCGGTCGCCTGCACCGCGAAACGTACGAATACCTGGAGAAGGTCCGCACCCATTACGGCATTGCGATTGAGGCGATGTACCCGGAGGCGGCGCAGGTGGAAGCGCTGGTGCGCGAAAAAGGGCTGTTCAGTTTCTATCAGGATGACCACAAAGAATGCTGCCAGATCCGCAAAGTCGGGCCGCTGCGCCGCAAACTATCGGGTCTTGAAGCCTGGGTCACCGGCCAGCGCAAGGATCAGAGTCCCGGCACGCGCGCCATCATTCCGGTGGTCCAGCACGACGGCGGCTTCTCGACGCCAACCAATCGCCTGACGAAATACAATCCGCTGGCAAACTGGTCCAGCGCGCAGGTATGGCGTTACATCCGCGAGCACAACGTGCCGTACAACGCGCTGCATGAGCGCGGCTTCACCAGTATCGGCTGCGACCCGTGCACCCGCCCCGTGTTGCCCGGCCAACACGAGCGCGAAGGCCGCTGGTGGTGGGAAGAGGCCACCAAGAAAGAGTGCGGGCTGCACATCACCAATATCGAGTCGTAAAAACCGCTGTTTGCGGTTGCGCCCGACAATTCAACGCACCGGCAAATTGACGTCGCGAAACAGCGCATCGATCTCACTGCGGGCATTGGCATGCGTTGCGGCGTCAATGCTCTCGCGGGTAAGGTGTGGCGCGAACTCGCGGATGAATTCATACATGAAGCCGCGTAGAAACGTGCCCTTGCGAAAGCCGATACGGGTTGTGCTCGGCTCGAACAGGTGGCTGGCATCAAGCGCAACCAAGTCTTTGTCATCGACGCTCACCGCCATGTGGGCGACGATGCCAACGCCAAGGCCGAGGCGCACGTAGGTCTTGATCACGTCGGCATCCGCTGCCGTGAAGACGACGCGTGGCGTCAGCCCTTTGCGGCTGAAGGCCTCATCAAGTTTTGAGCGGCCGGTAAAACCGAATACGTAGGTGACAATCGGGTACTTGGCAATATCTTCCAGCGTGAGCTTCGCTACCTGCGCCAACGGATGTTCACGCGGAACAACCACGCAACGGTTCCAGCGATAACAGGGCAGCATCACCAGATTGCCGAACAATTCGAGTGCTTCGGTGGCGATGGCAAAATCGACGGTGCCGTCCGCCGCCATTTCCGCAATCTGCATCGGTGTGCCCTGCTGCATGTGCAGCGACACATCCGGGTAGCGGCGCATGAAGCCATCGACAACCGATGGCAGTGCGTAGCGTGCCTGGGTGTGCGTCGTGGCGATCGAGAGGCTGCCGCGACGGTCATCGCTGAACTCCTGCGAGACCTGCTTGATCGCATCAACCTTGCGCAGAATGTCGCCGGCAATCCTGAGGATCGCCTCGCCGGCCGGCGTCACCCGGGTCAGGTGCTTGCCGCTGCGGCTGAATATCTCGACACCGAGCTCGTCTTCCAGCAGACGAATCTGCTTGCTGATGCCCGGCTGGGATGTGTACAGGCTCTGGGCCGTGGCCGACACGTTGAGGTCGTGGCGAGCCACCTCCCAGATGTAGCGCAGTTGCTGGAGTTTCACGTCACCTCCGTGAGCAGCGCCCCACGGTACGGTTGGTTATAAAAGCTGGCAAGAGGGCAAACTAGCAGGAATATTTTTTGTCTGCTCGCTCGTTCCTGGCAATGCCTGCCTTTCGTCCGATTGACCCCTGCAAGCATAAATTGTCGGACAGCCTGCCTCCCGCTTGATGCTACCGTCGCAGAAAATGCGCCCCTCCTGGCGAGCGCTGTCCGACAGTCAGGCGCCCAAGCCCGTCCCTTTATGGAAGATGACATGGCCACCATCAAAGCTGCGAAAGCCAAAAGCCCGTTCAACGAACTGATCGAGCGCGTCGAGCAACTCACTGACCGTGTACGTCAGGAACGCACGAAGCAACTGGGCCGCCTGGAAGACCAGCTCGACAAAGCCCGCAAGATGCTGGGTACACGCCTCGATAATCTTAACGTCGACAAGCTGAAGGATCTGCAGGAAACCTACCGGGAAAAAGCCGAGGACGCTCTGCGCAGCGGCGCTGATACCGTTAAAAAGGTGGTTGGCGATGCCGGCGACCAGCTTCGTGATTCGCGGGCTGCACACTCGCTGCTGAAGGCCGAGCTGAATGCCCTGCAATTCGCCACCAAACAGGCTCAGGAAGTTGCCCGTGTGCTTTCCACCTACGAAAAGCAGGTGCAGAAGCAACTGACGCAGGTTGAACGCAACCTCGGCAAGGCCGCGCGCAGCGTTCGCAAGACCGCGAAAAAAGCCGCACCACGCAAAGCAGCCAAGCCGGTCGCGAAAGCCGCTGCCAAGCCAAAAGCCAAGGCCAAGCCGGCCGCCCGCCGCAAGACAACCTGAGGCGTCCCCCCACTTCCATCGAACGGCCCGCTGCACGCGGGCCGTTTCGTTTGTGCGTGCCAAGCGCATATCAGGGATGCCTCGGCTATCATGCGCCAGACCGGTTGATATCTAAGGAAGGCAACGGAAACCCATGGCCAAACGCGGACTCTGGAGCAAGCTGTTCGTCAGCCGGGAGTTTGGAGATCTCATCGATGCGGCGCCCAAGCCATCCGGGACGCTCGATTACGACCCCTGGGGTTTCAATTACGAGGCGACGAAAACAGCATTCGGCGCCTTCCGGCTGATCTACGAAAAATATTTCCGGGTCAAGACGCATGGGCTTGAGCATATCCCCGCATCAGGGCGCTGCCTGATCATCGGCAATCACAGCGGGCAACTCCCCATCGACGGCATCCTGGTCGGTTACGCGCTGGCCACCAATCCGGCCGGGCCGCGTATTCCCCGCACCATGATCGAACGCTTTTTCCCGTCCGTACCTTTTCTGGGTAATGCACTCAACCAGGTTGGCGCCGTGGTTGGCGAGCCGGCCAACTGCCGCAAGATGCTGGAAAGCGACGAAGCCATCATCGTGTTTCCCGAAGGCGTGCGCGGTTCCGGTAAACCGTATCGCAAACGCTATCAATTACAGCGTTTCGGCAACGGCTTCATGCATCTGGCGATCGACCACCGCACCCCGATCATCCCTGTGGGCATCGTCGGCTGTGAGGAAACCATTCCGGCGCTCGGCAGTATCACGCCGCTGGCACGCATGCTCGGCCTGCCCTATCTCCCGGTCGCCTTTCCCTTCCCGCTACCGGCGCGGGTCATCCTGAATTTCGGCGCACCCATGCATTTTGGCCATGCCGATTCCGAGGCAGAAATTACCGCCAATGTTGAAGCAGTGAAAAGAGCGCTCGAAGCACTCATTGCCAAGGGCCTTGACGAACGGAAATCGGTTTTCTGATGAACAACAAAAAAAAATCCGCCGAGAAATCGCCGAAAAGCATGCCGGCACGCCGTGCCCTGCCGGCAGCAGTGCATCAAACAGTACGGCCGACGGTCATGGTGACCGGTGCGGGCGGTGCGCTCGGCCAGCATGTGGTGCGCCGTTTGCGCCGCGACTACAACGTGATCGCGGTTGATTTTCGGCACAAACCGGAACTCGGCGGCGATGTGCATGGCTATAAGGTGGATTTCAACAAGCGTGAGTTCGAAGACATCTTTCGCCGCCACCGCCCGGTGGGCGTGATTCACCTGGGCCGCATCCTCACCTCGCAGGCCAACCGCGCCAGCCGTTATGCAGCAAACGTGCTCGGTACACAGAAGCTGCTTGATCTGAGTGTGAAATACGGGGTCAATCAGGTAATTGTGATGTCGACCTATCACGTTTACGGCGCACACCCTTACAACCCGGCACTGATCGAAGAAAATGCGCCGCTCAAAGCCACGGAAATTGCCAGCGATCTTGTCGATTCCGTCGAACTCGAAAACCTCGCCACCATTTTTCTGTGGAAACATCCCGAACTGCACTTGACGATTCTGCGTCCCTGCAACGTGATCGGCCCTGGCATCAACAACACAATGAGTCGCATCCTCGGCAATCATTACGCGCCCTGGTTGATCGGCTTTTCGCCGATCATGCAGTTCATGCATGTGGAGGACATGGCTGATGCCGTCGATGTGGCATTCCGCAAGAATCGCCCTGGCATCTACAACGTTTCTCCGGACGACTGGGTAGCCTACGGCCAGGCGCTGACGCGCTGCGGTTGTCGCAAGATACCGATTCCTTCGATCCCGACCGATGTCCCGAAAACCATCAGCCGCCTGCTTGGCTGGAAATCGTTCCCGCTGTATCTGGTGAACTACTTCAAATTCGCGGTAGTCATTGATGGCGCGCTGTTCCGGAAAACTTTCGGCTTCGCACCACGTTATAGCCTTGAGGAAATGTTCACATACTACCGTGAGCGCAAGGAGCATATGTGAAGCCATACTGCATCCTGCTGATACTGCTCCTGGCAGCACCGGCAGGAGCCGCGCTGCCAGAGCTCTCGCCGTTGAGCGCGCGTTACCGTATTACCGTCAACGGAATTCCGGCCGGCACGGCTGCCACTGTCAATGTCCGCTCGCTCGGCAGCGAGCAGCATGAAATCGATTTCCGGGTTGAAAACCGCTTTCTGAAGAACCACGAAATATCGCGCTTTAACTGGCAGAACTGCAAAGTCGTTGCGCATGAGTACCAGCACGAATTCCACGGCCTCGGCATCGACCGGCAAAGTGCGATTACTTTCGACTGGCAGCGGCACGTGGCAATTGAGTCGCGCGGCAATCAGAAACGCGAGCTGCCGCTGAGCGGCGAAATTTTTGATGGCCTCAACATGGCGATGCTGGCGCGCTGCCGGCTGCGTGACGGCGCCCGCAGCCTCGACTTCCCCATTCTGTATCGTGGTGAACGCAAGAACCTGCACTTCGAAATCACCGGCCAGGAAACAATTGAAACCCCGCTCGGCACTTTCGATACCTGGATCGTCGAACGGCGCTATCCACAGCGCTTCAAGCGCACCCGAGTCTGGGTGGCGCCGGCTCTGGACTGGTTTATGGTGCGCTTCGAGCATGTGGAAAATCCGGCAGCACGCGGCAGCCTGCTGCTGACCGACATCACCATTGACGGGCACCGGATGGCACCTGCCACGAAGCAACATGAGCAGTGACTCCACACAGAAAAAATCGACCCGGCAAGTGCAGCCCGATTCTCCGGCCACAGCGCCATGCGGTACACTCTCAGGCCCCTCCCTGCCGCCAAAAGCCTGAATACGATGTCCACGCATCCGATCGAAAATGCCAACGTTCGCGCCATCGAACCCCTGGTCACGCCGCGCCAACTGCACAACGAGCTGCCACTCTCGGCGCCAGCCCGCGAGACCGTCGACAACGGCCGCGAAACCATCAAGGCGATTCTCGACCGCCGTGACCCGCGCCTGTTCATCGTCATCGGCCCATGCTCGATTCACGATACCAAAGCCGCGCTCGAATACGCCGGCAAGCTCAAGGCGCTGGCCGCAGAAGTGCAGGACACGCTGTACCTGGTGCTGCGTGTTTATTTCGAGAAGCCACGCACCACGGTCGGCTGGAAAGGGCTGATCAACGACCCGTACATGAACGACACGTTCCGCATCCAGGACGGCCTGCACATTTCCCGCCGCCTGCTGCTGGATATCGCCGAGCTCGGCCTGCCCACCGCCACGGAAGCGCTCGACCCGATCAGCCCGCAGTACCTGCAGGATCTGATCAGCTGGAGCGCGATCGGCGCGCGCACCACCGAATCGCAGACTCACCGCGAGATGAGTTCGGGGCTGTCGACGCCGGTCGGTTTCAAGAACGGTACCGACGGCGGCCTTGAAGTCGCCACCAATGCGCTGCAGTCGGTGGCGCACCCGCACAGCTTCCTCGGCATCAACGGCGATGGCCAGGTGAGCATCGTGCATACGACCGGCAACAAATACGCGCATGTTGTGCTGCGCGGCGGCAATGGCAAACCAAACTACGATTCAGTCAGTGTGGCGCTCGCCGAGCAGGCGCTGGCAAAAGCGAAAGTCAGCGGCAATATCATGGTCGATGCCAGTCATGCCAACTCCAACAAGGATCCGGCTTTGCAGCCGCTGGTGATGGACAACGTTGCCAACCAGATCGTCGAGGGCAACCGCTCGATCATCGGCATGATGGTTGAGAGCCACCTGCAATTCGGCAGCCAGAAAATTCCCAAAGATCTCGCCCAACTTGAGTACGGCAAGAGCGTTACCGACGGCTGTATCGACTGGGCGATGACAGAAGATGCGGTACGCAAAATGGCGGCCAAGCTGCGCAGCGTGTTGCCGCGCCGTGGGAAACCCGTCTGAACACGACGCGTTTAACAGCACGGAACAATGCAGAACAACAATAATTCGCAGGCAATCATAAAAGGCCTGCAACTTTTCGAAGCCGCCCGGCAACAGCACGCTGCCAGCGATCACGCGAAAGCGGCGGCGCTCTACCAGCAGGCTCTCAGGCTGATGCCGGATCATCCTGCCGTGCTCGCCGAGTACGGCAGGCTTGCGGAAGACGTTGCCGACTGGCAGGCTGCGGAAAAAATTTTCCGCCGGATCGGCGCGCTGCGCCCGAATTCCAATTTCGAGGGCCATGTTGGCCATGCACTGTTCCGGCTGGAACGTTTCAGCGAAGCGATTGCCTGGCTGGAAAAACACATCTCGCGTAATCCCGCCGATGCCGACGTTATGCATGCGCTCAGCAACTGCTATTGCTCCACCGGCCGCTGGGAGGATGGCTTGGCCTGCGCTCGACGCGCCTACGCGTTAAAGCCCGAAGCAAAGGTGCTTGATGCCATGCTCAATGCGCTGTTCCACCTGGCGCGCGCCGACGAACTTGAGGCGCTGATCAACGATGCGCTGCGGCGTTTCCCCGACAGCCCGGAAATTCGCTCGATGTACGCGCTACACAAGCTCAAGGCTGGCGACTACGAAAACGGTTTCGCGTATTTCACCGATTTTCGCTGGCGCAATAATCTCAAGACGCCGCCGGATGCCGGCACGCCCGGTGAGCCATGGAATGGCAAACCGTTCGCCGGCACACTGCTGGTTACCGCCGAGCAGGGCCTGGGTGACGAGATCATGGTCTCCTCGGTATTTGCCGATCTCGCAGCCCTCGGCCAGCCTGCGGTCATCGAATGCGACGCGCGGCTGATCCCGATTTATGCACGCTCGTTTCCTACCCTGAGTTTTGTGCCGCGTAACCAGAAAAAACTGCTCGATGCGTTCAACCGTGGCGGATCCTTCCGCAGAATAAACGGCCTTGATCTTGCCGGTTTATTTCGCAACGGCAAGGAAAAATTTCCAGCTCGGCGCGCCTGGCTACTGCCGGATCCCGAACGCACTACCGCACTGCGAGCGGATTATCGGCAGCGCTGGCCGGAAAAGAAACTGGTTGGCATAAGCTGGAAAAGCACACGCGTCATGGAAGGTGGCGCGATAAAAAGCGTACGGCTTGAGAATTTCGCACCTGTTCTGGCAACTGCAAACACTGCTTTCATCAACCTGCAGTACGGCGATGTTGCAGACGATATAAACCGCGTACGGGCGGCAAACGTTGGCGATATCTTCGTCGATGCACGGATCGATGCCACTAATGACATCGACGGCCTGTGCGCCCAGATTGCGGCGCTCGATCTCATCGTTTCTACCAGCAACACGACAGTTCATATCGCTGGCGCACTGGGCATACCCTGTTTGGTGCTACTGCCAAAAATACGGCCCGTGCTCTGGTACTGGGGATATCAGGGAATCAGTACGCCTTGGTATCCGTCGCTGGAATTGCTGCGCAACACCTGCGACAACGATTGCCAGGCCATGATGAACACTGCTGCCGCACAGATTGCCAGCTTCACCGCTGCGCGCCCATGAACAACCCTCAAACCGTGGCGAAAGGACTGCAGCGATTCCAGCAGGCGCAGCAACAGCACGCCAGCGGCGAACTGGCGCTGGCGGCAGAATCCTACCGGCAAGCACTGCTGCTGCTGCCGGATCACGTCACGATTCTCGCTGCATACGCGCAACTCGCCGAGCAGGTAAACGACTGGCCGGCCGCCGAGAAACTCTATCGTCATATCACCCGCTTGCGTCCTGAAGCAGGCATCGAATCACGTCTGGGTTATGCGCTGTTCAAACAGGCGCGCTTTGAGGAATCGGTTCCTTTTTTTCGCGTCCATCTTGCCCGTCACCCGGACGATACCGGTGTACTGCTCGCACTTGGCCTCGTGCTGTGCCAATTAAAAAACTGGCAGGACGCATTGGTCTGCGGTCGCCGTCTTGAATCACTCGCACCCGGCGAGAAGTCCATGGAGATCGTCCTCAACAGCCTGTTCAATCTCGGCTGCGGTGCCGAACTCGATGCCCTCGTCGATGCCGCCATGACCCGCCATCCAGACAGCGGTGACGTGCTGTCGCTGTGCGGTGTGCACCTGCTCAAGCGCGGTGCATTCGATCGCGGTTTCGCATTGCAGCGGGCAATACGCTATCGATACGACAATGACCATCCTGACTTCCGCACGCCGCCAGCACACTGGTGGGATGGCAAGCGATTCAACGGCACGCTGCTGGTTTCTGGAGAACAGGGACTCGGCGAGGAAATTCTCGCCTCGTGCATGTTCCGCGATCTCATCGCCATGGGCCAGCACACCCTGGTCGAATGCGAACCGCGTCTGATGCCAATATTTCGCCGCTCATTTCCGGAAATTGACTTTCTGCCACGCTGGGAAGGCCATTTCGACCGCCTTGCCGCCAGCGGTATTGTCTTCCGGCGAATGAAGTCACTGGATCTTGCCTGTTTCCTGCGGCGCGATGAGCCGCTGCCACACCAGGCACCCTGGTTGTTGCCGGACGCGGAACGCGTCGCTCGCATACGCCAGGATTACCGGTCGCGCTGGCCCGACCGCCAACTGGTCGGCCTGAGCTGGCACAGCAGTCGCACCTTCAGCAGCGGGATGGGAAAATCGATGCCGGTATTGGCACTGGCACCACTGCTGGCACGACAAAATACGGTATTCATCAACGTGCAGTATGGCGATAGATCTGAGGATCTCGCAGCACTTGCCCGTGCCGGCCTACCAATACCCGTCACCGATGACAGCATCGACGCGCACCAGGATCTCGATGGTTTGCTCGCGCAATTGGGTGCACTCGACAGCGTGATTTCAGTGAGCAATACCACCGTCCATCTTGCCGGCGCGAGTGGGGTGCCTTGTCATGTGCTGTTGCCTCAAGCCCATCCGGTATTCTGGTATTGGGGTTACGATGCACAGCGCACGCCCTGGTACCCGTCGCTGCGCTTCTGGCGCAATGGGTCGGACAATGACTGGACAGCACTTGCCACCCGCATCGGCGACACAGCACTCATGCCCGACAATGAAAATGAACACACACTGACAGCGCTCGTGGATATTGCCTGGGAGGCCCGCGACTGGACGGCTGCCGAGCGCATCCTGCGTCGTGCCGACACACTCTACGCCGGCCGGCATCGCGCCCGGCTTGCACTCGCTATCTTCAACCAGCAGCGTTATGCCGACGCATTACCGTTGCTCGAAGCGTTGGCCGAGAGCGGCCAACTCGACATCTCATGCGCACTGGCCCTCGCCAGTTGCGTCGAACACACCGGTGACGAAGATCGTGCCGTGCGTATCATGCGCTCGATTTACGACGCGATTCCGACCGACCACTACGCCGTGCTGCTGGCCTCGGCATTGCTGCGCCTAGGCCGACGAGGTGAACTCGACACCTGGTTGCCGGAACTCGTTGCCGCGTTCCCGGCGAATCCACAACTGCAGGCTGCACGTTCGGAACACGCATTCCTGCGCGGCAATTACGCCACCGGCTTCGACAGCATGACCCATCGTTGGTCGGTAACGGCGGAGCTGCCAAAGCATCCTGCCCTGCCCTGCCCGGAGTGGGATGGTATCCGTCGTGACTCGCTACTGCTGGTGACTGCCGAGCAAGGCCTCGGCGATGAGATTCTCTCGTCATCCATGTTCGAAGATCTCGTGCGCATGGGCCAGCCGGCCCTGATCGATTGCGAATCGCGTCTGTTGCCGGTGTTCAGTCGCTCCTTCCCGACACTGCGCTTCGTCGATCGCCATGGCACGGCGCTGACCGAAGCGGCGAGCACCCCCGGCGTGCATAAAGTTGCCGCGCTTGAGCTCGGCCGCTTTTTTCGCCGTGACAGTACCGCGCTGCCCGCCCGCGCCTCCTGGCTATTGGCCGACCCGGCGCGCACCTGCGCACTGCGGGTGATGCTGCAGAATACCTTGCCCGGTAAAAAACTCGTCGGCCTGTCCTGGCGCAGCAATCGCCACCTGCTCGGTGACAGCAAGAGCATCCCGCTGATTGATCTCGAACCGTTGCTGCGTGAACCTAACTGCGCTTTCATCAACCTGCAATACGGCAACTGCAGCGCCGATTTCGCCCAATTGCGGGACGCCACCGGCCTTGCGTTGTACACCGCCACCGGTATCGATAACACGCGCGACATCGACGGCTTGTTCGCGCTTGTCGCTGCGCTCGATGGCGTCGTCACCTCCAGCAACACGACAGCGCACATTGCCGGCGCCCTGGGCAAACCAACTTGGCTGATGATTCCCGGCAGCCGCTATGTGCTGTGGTACTGGGGCCATGAGGGCGACCGCACGCCCTGGTATCCATCAGTTCGCCTGTTCCGCGGCCCGCCGCAACGCACCTGGCGTGCGCTGGCCGCTGATGTCGCCACCGACCTTGCCCGCATGCCGGCAACTGCGCCATGAATCCGGCAGCATTACAGGCCGCACTCGCCGCGTGGCAGCGCGCGAAATCACTGCATCAGGCAGGCATGTTGCGCGATGCAGAGCCGCTGTACCGCAAAGCGCTGCAGGTGCTGGCGAAATCTCCCGAGCTGCTCATCGACTACGCACGCCTCGCCGAGGAGCTTGGCGACTGGCGGGCCGCCGAAAATATCTGGCGTACCGCCGCGCAGACAGCGCCGGATCGATTGTTCGGCGATCACATCGGGCTTGCCCTGCTGCAACAGGCACGCTACAGCGATGCACTGCCGATCCTCGAGCAATACCAGCTGCAGGCGCCGAACGATGCGCTCAGCATGATCAATCTCGCGTTCTGCTACACACAGCTCGGGCAGGACGAAGACGCGATCCGCACCCTGCGCAAGGCAACCCGTATCCGGCCCGAGCTGCCCAAAACCTGGGAAGCGTTGATCACGCTGCTGATCAATGGCTGCGATCGGGAAGGTGCGGACGCGGCGCTGGCCAAGGGCATCGCCGCATTCCCGGATAATCCCGAGCTGCGTTACATGTTGATGGAACATCGACTGAAGTCGGGCGATTTCGCCAACGGCTTCGACATGTTCCAGGTGCGCTGGGGTACCCGCTTTGTGGATGGCGTCGTCCGGCTGCCCACCGACCGTCTCTGGGATGGCAAACCCTTTGCGGGCCGGCTGCTGGTGCGCGCCGAACAGGGCATCGGCGACGAATTGCTGTATTCGAGCGTCTTCGCCGACCTGCAGGCGCTGCACCCGGACACCGTGATCGACTGCGATGCGCGACTGTTGCCGCTGCTGCAGCGATCATTTCCGCAGTTGGCCTTTATGCCGCGCGACACACCAGAAGACGATCCGCGCAAACGCGATGCTGCCCGTCAGTGTCTTGCCGGCGATCTGCCACGGCTGTTCCGCCGGCGGCCGGGTGATTTTCCCGCCCGCCGCCATTGGCTGGTTGCCGACCAGACGCGGGCCACTGCGCTGCGCTGCACCTATGCGCAGCAGTTCGGCGACGCGCTGCGCGTCGGCATTTCCTGGCGCAGCAGCCATCCGGGAAACGGTGCGGCAAAATCGCTGGCGCTGATGCAGTTGCTGCCACTGCTGTCGACGCCCGGGGTGCAGTTCTTCAGCCTTCAGTACGGCGACACCCGAGCGGAGATTGCGGATTTCCATGCGCGCACCGGCATCCATGTGCATGTTGACCCGGACATCGATGCCCTGCGGGATCTGGACGGGCTCGCCGCGCAAATCACCGCGCTTGATCGGGTGATTTCGACCAGCAACAGTACCGTCCACCTCGCTGGCGCCCTGGGCCAGAACGTATGGGTGATGCTGCACCGCGACCGTGGCCTGCCCTGGTACTGGGGTTATGACGGCACGCAAACCCCTTGGTACCCGTCCGTGGAATTGTTCCGGTGCGCACGCCGCAGTGAATGGAACCCAGTCATCGCCACCGTGGCCCGTTGCCTGCAGGAAAGAGCTGGCCCGGGTGAGGCAAACGTGAGCCTGTAAAGCGCCGGGCGCTTGAAGTATCCTCAATCTTCACGGCCCGCACCCGGTTACCGGCAAGCACCACCAAAACAACAAGACCAGGGCATTGAGCATGATTCGCGTTTTTATCGGCTACGACCGCCGCGCCGGTATGGTGTACGACACTTTCGCGCACAGCATCATGCGGCGCAGTTCCATGCCGGTTGCGTTCACGCCGCTCAACATCGAATACGTTTCGCAGTATCTGCAACGCGAAATCAATTCGCTGCAGTCCACGGAATTCTCGTTCTCGCGGTTCCTCACGCCGTTTCTGTGCAATTTCGAAGGCTGGGCACTATTTTTCGACAACGACATGATCATGCTCGACGATATCGCCAAACTTTTTGCCCTGCGCGACGATCGCTACGCGGTGCAGGTAGTCAAGCATCATCACCAACCGAAAGAAGGCGTGAAATTTCTTGGTGAAGTGCAAACTTCCTACGCGAAGAAAAACTGGTCGAGCGTCATGCTGTTCAATTGCGCGAAATGTACGGCACTTACCCCGGCGTACGTCAGCAAAGCCAGTGGCCTCGAACTGCACCAATTCAAGTGGCTGGCAGGCGACCATGAGATCGGCGAGATACCGCACCGCTGGAACCATCTGGTCGACTACGATCCGCAAGTGCCGGTGAGTGAAATCTCCAATCTGCACTACACGTTGGGTGGCCCGTACTACAGTGCCTACACGCATTGTGGCTACGCAGATATCTGGCTGGCGGAGCGCGATCACCTGTTGCACATGGAAGAGCGCAAGTTGCAGAACTGAGGCAAAAAAATGACCTACTCGAGACAAAACCCCAGCCCGCGTTACACATCCCTGGTTGCCATGTACCGGGAAATGCATTTTGAAGGCGAGAAATTCCTCGGTATTCCGCCGGAAAAAACTTTTCCCGGACAGAGCCTTCCACCCCATGCCGGGCGGATAAAGGCCTACATCGATCGTTTCGGCGCAAAAAACATGCTCGACTATGGTTGCGGAAAAGGCATGCAGTACCAACCGACAAAAGTACAAGTTAATGACGGCCGAACTTTCAACAGCATCCCGGAATTCTGGGGCGTTACTGTCGCACTATACGATCCTGCCTATACGCCGTTTTCCACGCTGCCGACCGGCAAGTTCGACGCGGTAATCTCCACAGATGTTCTTGAACATTGCCCGGAAGACGATGTCGAATGGATTGTCGACGAGATTTTCAACTACGCAAAAAATTTCGTTTACGCGAATGTCGCCTGTTATCCGGCAAGCAAGCGGTTGCCAAACGGCGAAAACGCCCACACAACCATCAAGTCCCTGGAGTATTGGCAATCGGCATTCCAAAGGGCTGCACAAAAACACGGCAACCTGCCGTGGGTTCTGGTCATTGATGAACGCATAACGGAAAATGGCCAGACGCGCGCCACCCAGCGTACTGTCAGCAATATTCCCGCCTGACTGCACGCCCCACTGATTTTGGTCAGGACGAATTCTGTAGTTTTGCGAAATGCAGGATCACATTCCGGCGAACATTTTCGTCGGTGATCCTGTCAACGCCGTGAAAAGAATTCGGCGAAACTACGAACCCAAACATGCTGTTCGGAATGAATGGCATGGTGTCTATCTTGTAGAACCGATCGCGTGGATAATGCACCCCGCAAATTTCACGGGGAATGTCATTGCCCTTGGGAGTGTAGATTGAAGTGCCAAGGTGACGCTGCGAGTCGTCCGGCGGGCAATAGAACAGCGTGCTCACCAACCGGTGCGGAGCATCGGTATGCGGCCCGATCGCATAGCTGGTGTGATCCTGTACAAGCAGCCCGTCCGGAACAACCGAAATCTGCGCAGGCAGCGTGCGACCCTTGAGTATCAGCGGCTGAAAGCGCAGCATGAGAAACTGCAAAAAGGAATTGCCGACGAACCAGCGCGAGAAACTCTCCCAGAATACCTTGCCACGCCAGTCACCCTCCTCCTGCCCGACCTTCATCAACGAAACGACGAAGCGCTCCTTGTAGGCATCGCCAGACGTGCGTCCAGTAGCCGCCAGCGACTGGAAACGGTCACTGCCTGGCCAATTGGCGAGAATCTCGCGGTAATATTCATCGGGAAACACATTTTCCACGAAGAAATGCGGGAAGGGATACATGCGCACCACCGTATTGGCGATGCGGTACTTCACGAATTCCTCGACCTCACGGATGTCCATGACGCCTCACATACGAACAAAAATATAATTGCCAACACCCTTGAACGCGCCTTCAGTACGTTGCGCCAACGCCACCTGTTCGGCAGACCAGCGATAACCCAAGGATTCCATGGCTTGCACAGTATCCATGTGGTCGGTGCGGTTGGTGTTGATCTCGATCAGCACCGACTGTACCCGGCCGCTCTCCAGCGTCTTGCGCGCTCCCGCGATCACCTTGTGTTCGATGCCGTCAACATCAACTTTAATGTGATCTGGAATCGCGAAACCGTAGTCGGCAACCAACTGATCGAGCGAAACGGCGATGCAGCCCTGGGCAAAACCCGAACGGAATGGCCTGCCGTCGAAATCGACGCTCTCACCGAAATTGTGGCAGGAACCGCCGGTGACGAATTCGCTTAGGTAGAGCTTGTCGAGCCCGAATGTGTCGGAAAGCGCTACCGGGTAAGCATGCACCAGGGCATCCAGACGATTGGTAAAGATATTTTTGTTCAGCAACCCGTAATTCTGCGACTCCGGCTCAAAAGCGAGCACGCGGGCACCGCGCACAGCCGCCGCATAGATCGTGTACATGCCGACGTTGGCGCCAACATCAAGCAAGGTGCAACCCTGGGTGAAACCATTGAGCCACTCAATGGTGTCGGGCTCCTTCTTGAACAGCGTCTGCACACGCCAGGCGGTATGCCGGTTCGGCGTGTTGTAGATCAAGGTCTTGTCGCCGACCTTGATATGCGCGGCGGGATTGATATTTTCGTACTGCTCGAGGGAAATCTGCATGACTGCTGCGGCCGTGACTGGTTATTGTAATTGGCGCACTACTTGACTACCAATGTTTACCAGAAGCCGGCCGGAAGGGCTATGGAAACCACGCTTCAAGACGGCCCCGGCCCTGGAGGGTGTGCAGATTTCCGGGGCCACTTCTCACTTGAAATACGCATTCTCCCGCACCGTATGATCGGTTTTGTCGCGCACACCGCGCAGTTGGGGAATCCGCTCCATCAGCGTCTTCTCGACACCGTCCTTGAGGGTGAGATCCACCGCCGAGCAACCCTGGCAGCCACCGCCGAATTCGAGCGTGGCGATCTTGTCTTCGGAGAGCTCGATCAGTGAGACATTCCCACCGTGCGCGGAAAGGCCGGGATTGATTTCTGAATAGAGGTAATAGTTGATCTTCTCTTCCAGGGTTGCGTCCGCGCCGAGGTCCGGCACTTTGGAGCGCGGGGCGCGGAAGGTGAGCTGGCCGCCCATGGCGTCCTTTTTGTAGTCGATCACCGCATCGACCAGGTACGGCACACTCTTGCCCTCGATCAGGGCATCAAAGCCGTCGTATGCGTAGCGCACATCGCCCTCGGTCTCCTCGCCCGGCAGGCAATAGGCCATGCAGCACTCTGCGTGCGGGGTACCTGGACGCTCGACGAAAATCCTGACCGCGATACCCGGCGATTCCTGCTTGGCCAGCAGGCCGATCAGGTACTCCTGGGCGGAAGGTTTGATATCGACCAGCACGTCCGCGGCAGGCTTTTCCGGGGTAGAGACGTCGCTCATGGGGTAATACCCTAGTAAAATGCTCGGGTTTGCTCGATGGGCGGCATTATAGACATATTCCACCGTCCGACAATTGCGACCAACCCCGGAAAACCACAGCCGTGGGCGCGCCGCGTCGATCCGGTAAACTGCCCGCCTTTTCCGCCATCGCCCTGCCCCGACAACGAAGAAGCATCAACCACGACATGACCCAGCACCTCGACGCCCGCCAGCAGGCCCTCCACGCCGCCCTCGCCCGCCGCATCCTGATTCTCGACGGCGCGATGGGTACGATGATCCAGCAGCACAAACTGGAAGAAACGGATTACCGCGGGACTCGCTTCGCCGATCACCCGCATGATCTCAAGGGCAATAACGACCTGCTGGTGTTGACGCGCCCGGATGTCATCGGTGGCATTCACCGCGCCTACCTTGAAGCCGGTGCCGACATCCTGGAGACCAACAGCTTCAATTCGACGCGCGTTTCGCAGGCGGACTATCACCTTGAGGACATCGTGCCCGAGTTGAACCGCGCGGCCGCCGCCCTTGCCCGCCGTGTTGCCGACGAATTCACCCGCAAGAATCCCGACAAACCGCGGTTTGTTGCCGGCGTGCTGGGCCCGACGAGCCGCACCGCGTCGATGTCACCGGATGTGAACAACCCCGGCTACCGCAACGTGTTGTTCGATGAACTGGTCGCCAACTACATCGAGGCGACGGAAGGCCTGGTCGAAGGCGGCGCCGACATCATTCTGATCGAAACAGTGTTCGACACGCTGAACGCCAAGGCGGCAATCTACGCGGTGCAGGAATATTTCGAGCGCGCGGGCATCGAGCTGCCGGTCATGATTTCCGGGACGATCACCGACGCCTCCGGTCGCACGCTCTCCGGCCAGACTGCCGCGGCGTTCTGGTACTCGGTGGCGCACGCGAAACCCGTCTCGATCGGTTTCAACTGCGCGCTTGGCCCGAAAGAGTTGCGGCCATACGTCGAAGAATTGTCGAAGGTAGCAAATACGCTGGTGTCGGCGCACCCGAATGCGGGGCTGCCGAACGCCTTCGGCGACTACGATCTGGACGCCGAAGAAATGGGCGGCATCGTCGAAGAGTTTGCGGCAAGCGGCTTTCTCAATATCGTCGGCGGCTGCTGCGGCACAACGCCGGAGCACATCGCCGAACTCGCGCGGCGCGTGGCGAAATATCCGCCACGGAAAATTCCGGTGCTCGAACCGGCCTGCCGCCTCGCCGGCCTCGAGCCGTTCGTGATCGACAAGCACTCGCTGTTCGTCAACGTCGGCGAGCGCACCAACGTCACCGGCTCGGCGAAGTTTGCGCGGCTGATCCGCGAGGACAATTACGACGAAGCCCTGACCATCGCTCGCCAGCAGGTGGAAAGCGGCGCGCAGGTGATAGACGTCAACATGGACGAAGGCATGCTCGATTCGCAGGCCGCCATGGTGCGTTTCCTCAACCTCGCGATGAGCGAGCCGGACATCGCCCGCGTGCCGGTGATGATCGATTCCTCCAAGTGGGAGGTGATTGAGGCGGGCCTTAAATGCGTGCAGGGCAAGTGCATCGTCAACTCGATCTCGATGAAGGAAGGTGAAGCGGATTTCATCGAGAAGGCGAAGAAGTGTCTGCGCTACGGCGCGGCCGTGGTCGTCATGGCCTTCGATACGGCCGGCCAGGCGGACACCTACGAGCGGAAAACCACAATTTGCAAGCGCTCCTACGATCTGCTGGTTGGCATCGGCTTTGATCCGTCCGATATCATTTTTGATCCGAATATTTTTGCGGTGGCCACCGGCATCGAGGAACACAACCGCTACGGGCTCGACTTCATCGAAGCCTGTGCATGGATACGCGAGCACCTGCCGCACGCGCTCACCTCCGGCGGTGTATCGAACGTGTCGTTCTCGTTTCGCGGCAACAACCTGATGCGCGAGGCGATACACGCGGTATTTCTTTACCACGCGATCCGCGCCGGATTACGCATGGGCATCGTCAATGCCGGCCAGATGGCGCTGTACGACGAAGTGCCGCCGGAACTGCGCGAGCGTATCGAGGACGTGATCCTCAACCGCCGCCCTGACGGTACCGAGCGGCTGCTGGAAATTTCCGAGCAATTCAAGGGTGATGCCGCACAGAAACAGGTCGAAGATCTTGCCTGGCGCGAGTTGCCGGTGGCCAGGCGTCTTGAGCATGCGTTGGTGAAAGGCATTACCACCTGGATCGTCGAGGACACCGAAGCTGCGCGGCTGACCGTACAGCGCCCGATCGAAGTCATCGAGGGCCCGTTGATGGCCGGCATGAACGTGGTCGGCGACCTGTTCAGCGCCGGCAAGATGTTTCTGCCGCAGGTGGTGAAATCTGCCCGCGTGATGAAACAGGCTGTCGCCCACCTGATTCCCTATATCGAAGCGGAAAAAGGCCCTGGCGCGCAAAGCAAGGGCAAGGTGTTAATGGCAACGGTAAAAGGCGATGTGCACGACATCGGCAAGAACATTGTCGGCGTGGTGATGGCCTGCAACGGCTACGACGTGGTCGATCTTGGTGTGATGGTCTCCTGCGAAAAAATTCTCGCAGCTGCGCGCGAACACAAGGTCGACATCATCGGCCTGTCGGGCCTGATTACGCCATCGCTGGACGAAATGGTACATGTGGCGCGCGAAATGGAACGCGAGGGTTTCGACATCCCGCTGCTGATCGGTGGCGCCACCACCTCGAAAGCACACACGGCAATCAAGATCGAGCCAGGCTACAAGCGCGGTGTAACGGTGTACGTGCCGGATGCATCGCGCGCAGTCGGCGTTGCCACGTCGCTGCTGTCGCGCGATCTGAAAGAGACATTTATCGCGGATCGCCAGCAGGAATACCTTGAAATTCGCGAGCGCGCGAAGAATCGTTCCCCGAAGGGTACGGTAGTCCCCTACGCCGACGCGCCGGCGCGCGGTACGGCGATTGACTGGCAGGCATTTACGCCGCAGAAGCCGTCATTCCTCGGCACGCGCATCTTCACGAACTACGACATCAATACACTCGTCCCCTATATCGACTGGACGCCATTTTTTGCCAGTTGGGATCTGATGGGAAAGTACCCGAAAATTCTTCAGGATGCGGTAGTCGGTGAGGCAGCGCGCAATCTGTGGGCGGACGCGCAGGCGATGCTGAAGAGATTGCTGGCAGACAAGCGCATCCAAGCCAATGCAGTGATTGGCTTCTGGCCGGCCAACCGCGTCGGTGCTGACGATGTCGCGCTGTATACGGACGACTCGCGCACGCAGGAACTTACCCGCTTCCATTTCCTGCGCCAGCAGGTGGCCGTCGAAGGCAAGCCGCTGCGGTCGCTGGCGGATTTCGTTGCGCCACAGGAAACGGGGATCGCGGATTACTTCGGGGCTTTCGCGGTCACTGCCGGCCTTGGCGTCGAGGAAATCGCGAAGGAATACCAAGCGAAAGGCGATGACTACAATGCGATCATGGTGAAGGCGCTGGCCGATCGTTTTGCCGAAGCCTTCGCCGAACAACTGCATGCTCGGGTGCGACGCGAGCTGTGGGGATATGCCGCCGATGAATCGCTCGACAACCAGCAACTGATCGACGAGCAATACGCCGGTATCCGCCCGGCACCGGGTTATCCCGCCTGCCCGGATCACACCGAGAAGGGCACGCTCTTCCAGGTGCTCGATGCGACAAAAGCCGCCGACATCATGCTCACCGAGAATTTCGCCATGTGGCCGCCCTCGAGCGTGAGCGGCTTCTACTTCGCGCACCCGCTGAGCAGCTATTTCAATGTCGGCAAGATCGGCCGCGACCAGGTCATCGACTACGCCACCCGCAAGGGCATGACACTCGCGCAGGCCGAGCGCTGGCTGTCGCCAGTACTGGGCTACGACCCGGCCTGAGCTGCGGCACGATGAACAGCATGCTTATTGGGAACAGCATGCTTATTGGCGAATACCTCATATCCTTATAGCCATTACTGGCTTTAACGTATAAGGCACTCCTGCTAGCCTTTTACGCTCGCTGCCCTGCGCATCACCGGTGCGCGGGCACCGTCAGGACACTCTCATGTACGTTTATACGGCCATCGATCACCGTCTGCTCGACGAACGCGTCGCCCAGTTTCGCGACCAGACCCGCCGCTACCTTGCTGGCGATCTGAGCGACGACGCATTCCGTCACCTGCGCCTGCGCAACGGCCTGTATGTGCAGCGGTTTGCGCCGATGCTGCGGGTTTCCGTGCCCTACGGCATGCTCAGCAGCCGCCAGGTGCGCAAACTCGCACATATCGCCCGCGCCTACGACAAGGGCTACGCGCACGTCAGCACCCGCCAGAACATCCAGTACAACTGGCCGGAGCTCGCCGAGGTACCGGAAATTCTCGCTGAACTCGCCACGGTCGAGATGCACGCCATTCAGACCAGCGGCAATTGCATCCGCAACATCACCACCGACCATTTCGCCGGCGTTGCTGCCGATGAAGTTGCCGACCCGCGCCCCTGGTGCGAACTGATCCGCCAGTGGGCGACGTTCCATCCGGAATTCAACTGGCTGCCGCGTAAATTCAAGATTGCGGTGACGGCCACCGCGCACGATCGCTCCGCCTGGCTATTCAACGATATTGGCGTGCGTCTCGATCGCATCAACGCTGACGAGACCTACTTCAGCGTCGCCGTGGGCGGCGGCCTCGGCCGCACGCCGATGGTCGGCACCGTCATCAAACAGAATCTGCCCGGCGCAGACCTGATTTCCTACCTCGAAGCGGTGCTGCGCGTTTACAACCAACATGGTCGACGCGACAACAAGTACAAGGCGCGCATCAAGATCATCGTCAAGGCGTTCGGCCCGGACGTCTTCGCGCAAATGGTCGAGGACGAATGGCAGTGGATCAAGAACGGCCCGATGCAAGTGCCGGCGGCAGAAATCGCCCGGCTGGCGTCGTGCTTCACCGCGCCGGCTTATGAAGCGCTGCCGGCGCAGGACGCCACTATCGACAAACTCATCGCCGAGAATCAATCGTTCCGCTTCTGGCACCGTAACAATGTGTTTGCACACCGTGTCCCCGGCTATGCGATGGTGATGCTGTCACTGAAAGCCACCGGCGTTGCGCCGGGAGATGTAACCGCCGAAGAGCTCGATGCCATCGCCGATCTCGCCGATCTCTACAGCTGCGGGGAAATTCGCACGACACATGACCAGAATCTGGTGCTCGCCGACGTGAAAACCACCGATCTGCCGGCGCTGTGGGATGCGTTGAAAATTCTCGGTTTCGCCACCCCGAACATCGGCAAGCTCACCGACATCATTGCCTGCCCGGGCGGCGATTTCTGCTCGCTGGCGAACGCCAAGTCGATCCCGATTGCCGAGCAGATTCAGCGCCGCTTCGACGACCTCGACTATCTTTATGAGATCGGCGACATCGACCTCAACATCTCCGGTTGCATGAATGCCTGCGGCCACCACCACATCGGCCACATCGGCGTACTGGGTGTGGACAAGAAAGGCGAAGAGTTCTACCAAATCCAGATCGGCGGCAACATGGGCCACGATGGCACGCTCGGCGAAGTACTCGGCCCCTCGTTTTATGCCCACGAAGTAGCCGATGTCGTCGAAAAGATAATCGACGTCTACCTGGAGCGGCGCCTGGACGAAGACGAGCGCTTCATCACGGCCTTCCGCCGCATCGGCATCGAATTATTCCGGGAGCGTGTGTATGCGAAAGATCATTCGTAACCGGGAGCTGATCGACGACCACTGGGTCTACCTGAACGCGGACGAACCGGTACCTGTGGGCACTGATGTTGTTGTGCCGCTTGCCACCTTCCTCGCCGATACGGCAGCACTGCTTGCGCGCGGCGATGGCATCGGTGTGCGCATCGAGCCCGGCGAAGGCATCGCCGACCTGGTGCCACACCTGGCACATATCGCGTTGGTCGCGGTGCATTTTCCGGCCTTCCATGATGGCCGCGGCCTGTCATACGCCCGCGAATTGCGCGAGCGGCACCGCTATGTTGGGGAGATTCGCGCCATCGGCGACGTGAATCGCGACCAGCTGCACGACATGTACCGCTGCGGCATCAATGCGTTCGACGTGAAGGAAGGCACATCAATCGTCGGGGCGCTTATCGGTCTTGATGACTTCTCTACCGGCTACCAGGGCGACGCCTACGATCCACGACCGATTTACCGCCGCAACTGACGTACAATTCCCGCCATGGCTGGCCTCGAATCTTCCTTCTTCCTGATCTTCACGGGCGCTGCGCTGCTGGCGACGCTGGCGCTGCAGTTGCGCCAGCCGATCATTGTCGCCTACATCGTGCTCGGCGCACTGCTGGGCCCTTATGGATTCTCCGCAGTCAGCGATACCACGATGCTCGAGACCATTTCCCGCATCGGCATCGTGTTCCTGCTGTTCCTGCTCGGCCTTGATCTGCAGCCACAGAGCCTGATGCGGCTGTTCGGCCGCATGGCCTTCGTCGCCTTCGGCAGCAGCCTGTTGTTCGCACTGGCCGGCGCTCTGATCGGGTATGCCTACGGGTTTACATCGACCGAATCGATTGTGATCGGCGTGGCGATGATGTTTTCCTCGACGATCATCTCGCTGAAACTGCTGCCGACAACTGCCCTGCATCACAAGCACACCGGCGAACTGGTGATCGGCATTACGCTGCTGCAGGACGTGCTGGCAATCATTGCGCTGATCCTGCTGTCTGGCAAATCTGAAGACCGCAACCTCGCCCACCTCGGCCTCACGCTGGTTTCCCTTCCCGCACTGGCGATACTGGCCGGCGCGACCGTACGCTGGCTGCTGGTGCCGCTGCTGATGCGTTTCGATCGCTTCAAGGAATACGTTTTCCTGTTGGCCCTCGGCTGGTGCCTGGGCGTTGCCGAACTGGCCGAGATCCTCGGTCTGTCGCGGGAAATCGGTGCGTTCATTGCCGGCGTCGCACTTGCCAGCAGTCCGATCGCGTTTTATATCGCCGAACAACTCAAGCCGCTGCGCGATTTCTTCCTGGTGATGTTCTTCTTTTCGGTGGGTGCCGGCTTCAATCATGGCCTGCTTGGCGCCATCTGGATGCCCGCGCTGGCGTTGACGCTGCTGATGCTGGTGCTGAAGCCGGTAGTATTCGCAACCTTGCTGCGCGCCACGCGCGAGTCCTGGCGGGTCGGCTGGGAAATCGGCTTCCGTCTTGGGCACTGCAGCGAGTTTTCGCTACTGCTGGCCTACATCGCCGTCGCATCGGGGCTGCTCGGTGAGCGCGCCGCGCTGCTGGTCCAGGCCACCAGCATCGCCACCATGCTGCTGGCCTCGTACATCGTGGTGTTCCGCTACCCGTCGCCGATCGCAATTTCCGACCGGCTGCGCAAAGACTGACCCATCGCCGGGAAGAGGAAAGTCAGATGGCCTGGCGACGGGTGAGCCGCCCCCACCAGCGCAGCAAGACACGGTCAATCGCGCCCTCAAAGGCAAAACCCATCCGCTCGGAGAACGTTTTGCGATGCTGCCAATGCACATGAAAAACATCGGCATTTTGCGCAGCACTCACCAGATACTCATCACTGGTCATCAACTCATCGACGAGCTTTAGTTCCTTTGCACGCACGGCAAACCAGTGCTCCCCGGTAGCGACAACAGCCGTGTCCAGCTGCGGCCGCCACTGGGTCACAAAGGATTTGAACAAGCCGTGTACATCATCAAGCTCCTCACGGAATTTCTCGCGTGCTTTGTCCGTGTTCTCGCCGAATATCGTCAGCGTGCGCTTGTACTCGCCGGCAGTATGCAGCTCGATATCAATCTCATGCTTGCGCAGCAAACGATTGAAGTTCGGGATCTGGGCAACCACGCCAATCGAGCCGACCACCGCGAACGGGGCGGCAAGAATGCGATCAGCGACGCAGGCCATCATGTAGCCGCCACTGGCGGCGATCTCATCGACGCAAGCAGTCAGCGGAACCCCGGCACGCCGGATGCGCTCAAGCTGGGATGACGCCAAACCGTAACTGGTGACCAGACCGCCACCGCTGTCCAGACGCACCACCACCTCGTCCTTGGCGTTGGCAACGGCAAGCACTGCCGTGATTTCGTGGCGGAACTCGTCAACGGCAGAAGCGCGGATATCGCCCTCGAAATCGAGCACGAACACCCGCCTGCGCGGATTTTCCTCTGCTTCCTTTGCAAGCACTTTCTCGCGCTTCTTGCGCGCCTTTTCCTCGCTCTTCAGGACAGCTTCAGAAAGCACCTCCTCGCGGATGCTCTGGGCCATGTCATCGAAATGATGGTTGAGGTTGTCGATTTGAATCGCGCCATGCACAGCCTGACGCTTGTTGCGTTGTGCAAGCGAAACCAGGCCGCCAAACACGAACAGGATGGCGACGACGACGGTCGACGCCTTGAGCAGGAACAGACCGTAATCGGCCAGGAATTCCATCACTACCTCCAGCAAAACGAGAGCCACACAGGGGCGGCCATCTTAGCAGAGGGTGACCGCCACCACATTCCGGTTGCAACGCCAGGCAGCCAGAACGTAGCCCCTGTGGAGAAGTTTATTCGCCAACGCTTTTTAACGCATCTTCAGCGGCGCTGTTCACGGCACGCAACGCCAGCCCGCCCTCACCAAGCCACACCTCATAAATTGCCCCGACGGCAATCGGCACGAGTGCCACGTTGCTGCGCGACGCCGTCACAATCAGACTCCCGTGCGCTTCGGCGCGCTCCCAGATATCAAAGCCGAGGAACGGCTGCGGCATCAGGTCGAATTCAGTGTGCTCTTTCGTCGCGGCGTCCTCGATCGACAGGTAACGACCCGACAACCGCTCCAGCCGGAAAGAGGGCTGCGCACCAAAAACTCCGGCGGGCCCCTTATAACGAAGCAGGCGCACATCAAGCTGCCACAGATCGCCCTGCAACTTGAAAACGCGGCGGTCGCCATTGGCTTCGGCAAGCGTGACATTCCACGACTGAGCGGCAGTCTTCTCGAAACTGACGATCACCAGTGGCGCATCGCTCCTGGCCTGCTGATAACCAAACAGGCTGGCGGCAATAAACACCAGATACAAGGCGGTGCCGGCCAACAGGAAACCAGCGGTACCGCGCAACCACTGCAAAAACCAGCGCGCGCGGAAGAACAGGATGGCGGCGCCGCCAAGACAGATCACCGCAAGCACGACCAATAAACCCGCAACCCATTCAACGCCCATAGTCATCCCCTCCTTGCCCTGTTCATCTGCGGTCAGCGCCCACGGCCGGCCAGGTAGCCATCAATCAATCGGCGCGCGATAGACCCTACCGGTGGAATCGCCGGCAACGCATTGAGCGCAAACCACCGTGCCTCAATAATCTCCTCGCCGTCGACAACAATTTCACCATCAGCCCAGGCGGCATGAAAACCCAGCATCAGCGAGTGAGGAAACGGCCAAGCCTGACTGCCCAGATATTGCAGGCCAGCCACCTCGACGCCTACCTCCTCACGCACTTCCCGTACCAGCGCTTCCTCGACATCCTCGCCGGCTTCGATGAAGCCGGCCAAGGTGCTGAACATGCCGCGCGGAAAGCGCGCTGAACGCGCGAGCAAGACCTCATCGCCCCGCGTGACCAGCACGATCACGCAGGGCGATATCCGAGGATACTGTGTGTAATCACAGGCGGTACAGACCATCGCGCGATCGGCGACATGGGCTGTTGCCGGTTGGCCGCAGCGGCTGCAAAAACGATGATCGCTCGCCCAGTCGAGCACCTGTCGGGCGCGCGCGGCAAGCCCGTATAGGAACGGGTCTGCGGCCACCAGCAAGCGACGCAAATCCTCGAAATACATACCCGGCGGGGCGGCACCAGGCTCGCGCAATGCCACGGCAAACACATGGCGATCATCCAACGTACCGAGATAATGCCGATGCGCGACATCAAGACCGGTCAAGCCGAAATTGCGCAACACGGGTAACGGCAGGCGGCTGCCATCTTCAAGCAGCAGCACCCGGCCGGCATCGACCGCAACCCAGTAGTGCTCGCCGGAAAGTGCGGCAGGCGGTACGACACCGGGCCGGAATCGTTGATCGGTTTGCATGCCATCAACGCGTGTTGCGCCTCGTAACCGGACAACCGAGCTCTTCCATGCTGCTCTCGGCAACTTCCAGTACACCTTCACCGATTGGTTTGTGTTCTTCCATGCTCTCAATGAAATAATCAACGCCGGTGATCGCGTCTGCGAGCGTTTCCATGTCGCTGGCTCCCGGCGACGGCAAGTGGGCATTCAACAGCCGACCTTCAATGTAGGCGACGCAGGCGTCCAGCACGCCGACGGCGCGCCCGAGATCGAGAAAACGCAGGCCGCCGACAACGGCCTTGAGGGTCGAGGGGATGTTGCTGAGGTGCATGCGATCGAAATTTGCCTCGATGTAGGAGGTCAAGCTGCGCTTGGCAAGCGCAATGCCGGCGCGGCACTCGGCAATGACGACTCGCTTGGCATCGTCAAGCTGATAAAGAGGAACCTGCGTTTCACCATCAGCGACAGGAGACTCGCCGATCGTGAAACGTTTCTCGACCCCGGCAACGTTGTTTTCGATGCTGAGCAGCTCGTCGATCAGCCGCTGGAAATCAGCACTGTGCGGATCTACGACGCGGCCATCATCCCAATCGCGCAGCACGTTGATCCGTTCCATGACAAGCTGGCTGTCACGCACCAGACCGAGCATCACCAACGTCTGGCCGATCTTCGCAAGCTCCTCGGCAACACGCGCATAGCTGCCGGCACCGGCGCCACGCGCGGCGGTATCGAGCAAATCCTTTACCGTACCCAGATCGGCATGCACCTGTCCGGCGACCGTGCGGATCACCGAACCGCCGGGACCTGCCATCAGATCCTGCTCCTCGGCGAGCTGGCTTGCTGTCGGGCTGTCGGCGCTGACGCGGAATACCTTGCGGATGTTGGCGCTCAGTGGATCGGTGCGCGGCAACAACACACTCAGGTACACGCTCTCGCGCAACAACACTTTCGGCGGCTCCGTGCGCAACAGTGCCCCGCCCTCCTGGACCAATTGTTTGAGCTGGCGATCAATGCCGCCAAGATAGATCTTGCGGCTGCGATCAAGCTCGAGATTCGGCAGGCCAAGCGCACGCAACGCGCCGCGCGCAGCCCACCACAGACGACCCATGGGCGTGCCGCCGCCAATCTTGTCTATGCGCTCCAGCGCGCGATCCATCATCCGCAGGTTGGTGCCAACGTTATCGCCCTGAAGTACGCCCAACAGCCCAACCTGATACATCTGCCGCAGGCGACGTACCAAGCGGCCGATTTGAGCATCACTTTCCAGCGCCTCGCCGCCCTCACCGGGACGCTTCGCACTGATGTCGCAGCGGAAAAAAGTGCTCTCCGGTATCGACTGCCTGCCCGTCGACAAGCGCAACACATTGAGCGCCGGCACCAGTAATTGCGGCAGGTTGCGGGAGGTGATCTGGAGATAGTCAAGATAGCGGCCGAGCACCATGATGCCGTTGCCAAGCGCCGCGATCTGGCCGTCGCGCGCGGCTTCGCCGCTTTTCTTGATCTGCTTGGCCACGTACTCAAGCTCAAGGGCGAGATCCGTTGCGCCAGCGATCTCGAGTATGTGCAGAGCCCCCCACACCTGGTGAAAGCAGTCGATGCACTCGTCCAGACGCACGGCACTTCCGGGCGCGACGACAAATGCCGCCAGACTGGTTTCCGCCTGCTTCAGCGTGGCATCCAGCTCATCCTTGACAAGGTTAAGCGAAGTCGTTCGCTGGATGGCTACCATGGACTCGGTATGTCCTTGTTTTGGTTTGAAAACGGGGCTTTTGAATGCAAAGGCACTGTGGCACGAGCTGCGACAGCAGGTCAACTTTACGCCATAACATCCTGTATATAAAAGATATTCAACCGGGGTTCGAGACGCGGTTCGCAATCTCCTGCCGTAGCCAGAGGCAACTCCCTTCGCTGCTCTTCTCCAGCGCTGCCAGGCGCCGCCGATGTCTCTCAAGCTCGTCGCTCGAGGCCGACACCACGGACAACGCCGCACGACCGGCTGGCAGCCGCCGGATGGCAGACGCTGCCCGAACGCCCTCCTCGCCCTGCCCACCCCCCGCACCGCTGCCCAGCAGCAACGCCGTCTGGCCGCCGGTCATTGCCAGATAAACGTCGGCCAGGATCTCCGCGTCGAGCAATGCCCCGTGCAGCGTCCGCTGGCTGTTGTCGACCAGGTAGCGCTTGCAGAGCGCATCGAGGCTGTTGCGCTGCCCGGGGTGACGGCTACGTGCCAACGCCAGCGTATCAAGCACTGCGCAGTGATCGGCGATGAGGCTGCGGCCACCGAGCCGGACGAGTTCGGCATTCAGGAAGGCAACATCAAACGGCGCATTGTGGATGATCAGCTGCGCGCCACGGATAAAATCCATGAGCTCATCGACGATGTCGGCAAAGCCGGGCTTGTCGGCGAGAAACTCGTTGGTGATGCCGTGCACTTCGATGGCACCGGCATCAATCTCCCGCTCCGGATTCAGATAGCGGTGAAAGACTCGCCCGGTAGGCCGCCGATCGACCATCTCGATGCAGCCGATCTCGATGATGCGATGATCGAGATGCGGTTCAAGACCGGTGGTTTCGGTGTCGAGTACAACTTGGCGCATCCCGCTTTACTCCTCTTGCCTTACTCTTCGCCCGCAGCCGCCGCAATCAACTCGTCAATGCCACGATTGGCAAGCTGATCGGCCAATTCATTTTCAACATGGCCGGTATGGCCACGCACCCAATGCCAGCTCACTTGATGGCGCGCGACAACCGCATCAAGCGCCTGCCACAGATCCATATTCTTGACCGGCTTGCGGTCGGCTGTTTTCCAGCCGCGCTTTTTCCAGCCATGCACCCACTCGGTGATGCCTTTCTTCACGTATTCCGAATCAGTGGTCAGTGCAACCGTGCAGGGGCGGGTCAGCGATTCCAGCGCGGCAATCGCGGCCTGCAGTTCCATGCGGTTGTTGGTGGTGAGCGATGCACCACCCCACAAGTGCTTCTCGTGACCCTTGTAGCGCAGCACCGCACCCCAGCCACCGGGGCCGGGATTGCCGCGGCAGGCGCCATCGGTGAACACTTCAACCGTGAAAGGCTCGACAATTTCCTCGGTCACGCGCAGGAGTACTCACTGGAAGATGCAAAGGGGCGCAGCGATGATGGCGCTTCAGTCATTGCGATTGTGCCGCGTCACGCGGCTGGCGACCGGCACGCCGACCGACACCGAACGTGACTGGCGCTCGGGGCGCCGCACAGGCGTCAAAGGCGCCACCGACTTGCGTGCCACCAACACATAAAACATGCCCATCCGGGGCCACCAGCGCGCACCGAGGTAATCGAGCCACGCCAGCCGCTGCGCCGCCTGTTCGCCCTGCAGCGGCGGCAGATAGTAACTGCTTTCGACACCATCGACGCGAAAGTCGAGTAGCCGCAACCAGTCGCTGACGCGATAGGCACTGATGCAGCGCGCGAACCACGGCGCCTCAAGCGCGCCAAAACGAAACCAGCGCAGGAAGCCGAACAGTGACCAGGGATTGAAGCCGACCACCACCAGCGCCCCGCCAGGAATCACCACCCGCGCCGCCTCGCGCAGCACCGTGTACGGATCGTCTTCGAAATCGAGCGCATGATGCAGGATAAGCAGGTCGGTACTGTCGCTGGCGAACGGCAGACACTTCGGGTCGCACAACACATTGACGGGCGGCGCGGTTTCCTCGAAGGTGCTCACCAGTACCCGATGCAGAATGCGGCTTTCCACCAGCAACGACACCGGCTTGACCGCACACAACTGGATGGCGTGATAACCGAAAATGCAGGGCGTGACCTGATTGAGCAGGCCCGCCTGCGCGGCCAGCAGGCGCTCGCCTGCCGGGCTGTCGAACCACTGGCCCAGATGCGCCCGATAGTTGGGCGGCAGGCGGCGAAACGGGTCTTGGAAGAGGCGCGGAAGCTCCATGGCAAAGGCTCGAACACCTGATGATCTTCCGACGAGGCTACAGAACAAACGGCATGAACGTCGATACCCCGATCACCGCGCTGTCTCACCCCCGGCTCGCGGCTATCCCCGCCTTCACGGACAACTATATCTGGGCGTTGTGCGATGCCAGCGGCAGCCAGTGTCTGGTCGTCGATCCGGGCGACTCCGTGGCGGTCAGCCGCTGGCTACAGCAACAGGGTGTGACCCTGCGGGCAATTCTGGTCACCCACCATCATCTTGATCACATCGGCGGAGTTGCCGCCCTGCGCGCGCCCGGTATACCGGTATTTGGTCCGCGTCATGAGGCAATCAATCACATCGACTATCCGGTTGGTGATGGTGATCGGGTGTTATTGCCCGAACTCGACATCGCGCTCGATGTCTTTGATGTGCCCGGACACACCGCCGGACATATTGCCTTTCACGGCCAGATTGACCGGCAACCGCTGCTGTTTTGCGGCGACACGCTGTTCAGCGCCGGCTGCGGCCGGCTGTTCGAAGGCTCCCCGGAAGAAATGCATGCCTCTTTGCAGCGTCTTGCCAGGCTGCCTGTCAGCACGCTGGTCTGCTGCGCCCACGAATACACGCTCGGCAACCTTCGCTTCGCCGCTGCGGTCGAACCCGACAACCCCACCATTGCCGCAGTGACGGCCTGGGCCCGGGAGCGACGCACTGCGGGGTTGCCGACGCTACCGAGCGACATGGCGCGGGAGTTGGGCATCAATCCCTTCCTGCGCACCGGCTGCCAGGCGGTCATCGCGGCGGCTGAACGCCACGCGGAGCAATCGCTGGCGGATGCAACGGCAACCTTCACTGCCTTGCGGCGCTGGAAGGATGGCTTTCATTGACCATGGTTTCTAGAATGCCCCGATCATTCACAACAACTCCCCCGCGACCCCTGATGCATCTCTTCCGCAGTCTTTCCCGGCAGGGCGCCATGACGCAAAGCGCTTGCCTTCAGTCTGGTCGCATGCAGTCAGGTCTCCTGCTGCTCGCTTGCGTACTTGCGCTTGCCGGCTGTCAATCGCATCC
>CBDDRC010000014.1:0-13861 GCA_965232985.1 uncultured bacterium | reverse complement strand
ATCCATCGGGCTGTCATGGCTTGGTTTGGGGCGCGCGATCATCGATCTTTTCAAGCTGATCTTTCAGCGCCGCGGCGCGCTGGTCAGCAATGCGGCCGAGACAGGCGGATTTCTGACATTGCCTGATGATCCGCCGGGCCGACCAGGCATTCAGTTCCATTTCATCCCGGCATTTTTGCGCGATCACGGTCGCGAGATGACGGCCGGGCACGGCTGCACCATTCACGCCTGCCAGCTGCGGCCAAAAAGTCGGGGTGAGGTCGGCCTCAACAGTGCGGACCCGCTCGCACCGGCACGCATTCAGGCCAATTACCTCACGCACCCTGACGATCTGCGTGATCTGGTTGCAGCAATCCGGTGGGCGCGGCGTTTGTTTGCAACCAAAGCCTTTGTCGGGATTCACGCCGGGGAGGATTGCCCGGGTGAGAAAGCGCAGTCCGACGAGCAACTCATTGCCGATGTCCGGGCGCGAGCGGAGACAATCTATCACCCGGTGGGCACCTGCAAGATGGGCCAGGACGATATGGCGGTAGTTGATGAACAACTGCGCGTGCGCGGCATTGCCGGCCTGCGCGTTGCCGATGCCTCCATCATGCCGACTCTGGTTTCGGGCAACACCAATGCCCCCAGCATGGTCATCGGCGAGAAATGTGCCCGCATGATGGCGAGCTCCTGAAATCTGCGTAGCGGCCCGCGCCTGAAATGAGCAGGCCATGAATCATAAGGCCCGCTTGAAGCGGGCCTTATGATTTTGTGATGTGAGCAACAGCAATCTGCTTGAGCCGATCCGGCACGAAGCGTGCTGCCAGTGTTGCTGCGGCGCCCATGCCGCCAACCGTGTAGCGCAGGGCGGGGCGATTTGTCGTCGCGGCCTTGAACACAATGGCGGCTACTTCCTCCGCCGAAGACGTACGCCTGTTGTGCGCATTGGCGAGCCGCGCGTGCATTGCCCGGTACAGAACGGCATAGGGCCCGTTTTCGTTGTAGCCCTGCGCTACACGACGATTTTTGTCGAACTGCGTAGCGACCGCCCCGGGCTCGATCAATGACACCTGCACGCCGAACGGCGCGATTTCATGGGCGAGCGCTTCGCTGAAGCCTTCCAGAGCATATTTTGCCGCGCAGTAGGCGGAGAAGATCGGCAGGGCGATACGACCAAAGCCAGAACTGATTTGTACGATACGACCAGTGCCTCTGGCGCGCATGAACGGCAACGCCAACTGCGTCACCTGGATGGCGGCGAACAGGTTGAGATCCAGTTGGGCGCGAAAGTCGTCGAGCGATAATTCCTCGGCAGCGCCGACAATTGACGCGCCAGCGTTGTTGACCACGACGTCGACGCCGCCGCGCCCTGCCAGCTCGCAGCCCACGGTGAGTGCTACGGTGGCGCTGTCGAGTAGATCAACTTCAAGCACCCGAATGCCGGAAAATTGCGCAAGCAGGTGCGCAGCGTCTGCTTGCGTACGCACGGTGGCGATGACCTGCCAGCCGGCGGCATGAAAACGGGCAACGGTGGCGAGGCCGATGCCGGAGGACGTTCCGGTGACGAGAACCGCCGGCATCAGATGCTGTCGGCGAGCTTTTCGCTCACCCACTCTTTGCTTGGCATCGGGCGCAACTCCTCAATGAGCGGACGGATGATGCGGGAACGTGGCGCGCAAGGCGCGACCATGCGCTGTAATTTTATCTGGTGCTGTGGAAGGTCGAAAATGCTCGCCGGATCTCCTCCCGCAAGGCCTCGTCGTCCCAAGGCTTTGTCAGAAATCGGTATATGGATCCTTGGTTGACGGCGTCTGTCACCGACTTGAGATCGGTATACCCGGACAGTACGATGCGGATTGTATGCGGGTAGATTGTCTTGACGCGGGACAAAAACTCGGTACCTGTGATTTTCGGCATGCGCTGATCTGAAATGATCAGCTGGACGTCGTTGAGTGCCAGCAACTTGAATGCTTCATCGGCACTTTCCGCCAACAAAATACGGTAGCCGTCCTTGCGTAGCACGCGAGAAAGAGCCCGGAGGATGTTTGGCTCATCATCGACCAGCAGGATGGTTTCCACTGCGCCTTGATCTGTTGGCTCCTGACGTGGTTTTACTGTGCGTTCGTTGATGAGATATTTCTCAAGATCATCTATGAGCATGGGCGAAGCAAAATGAAACCCCTGGAACTGGTCGCAGCCGCATTTTTTCAGGAATTCGTATTGGGATTCCGTTTCCACGCCCTCTGCAAGGACGGCAAGATCAAGGTGATGGGCCAATCCAATGATGGATTTTACGATGGCGGAATCCTTGGCATCGCTGATGACATTGCGGATAAACATCTCATCAATTTTTATCCTGCTCACTTCGAAGTGACGAAGGTAGCTAAGGCTTGAATAGCCCGTACCGAAATCATCAATCGACACGTTAACGCCAAGCGTTTTCAGTTTTTCGATATTTCTTCTGGTGACATCAATAGCTTCGAGGAGTGTGGTTTCGGTGACATCAAGTTCGAGATTCTCTCCGGGCAGGTTCGACATTCTCAGTGCGGAGCGTATCGAATCCACGAAGTCCTCGCGTTGGAATTGGAGGGGAGAAATATTCACGGAAACCCGTGCGTCACGGAAGCCGTCGGCAAGCAGGCGCGCACAGTCGCTGCAGGCAGTTTCGAGCGCCCATTGGCCAATCTGGATGATCTGCCCGGTTTTTTCCGCAACAGCCATAAACTCGCTGGCAGGCAGGACTCCGCGGGATGGGTGGTTCCAGCGGAGCAGCGCTTCAAAGCCGCAGGTACGGCCCGTGCGCCGTTCGATGTTAGGCAGATAGGCAAGAGCCAGATGATGATCGAGAAGTGCTGCCTGGAGTTCGTTGCGCAGGCGCAGATGCTGCGCCACGCGGCTGTCCAGCTCTTCGCTGTAGATCTCATAGTTGTTGCGCCCGTTGCGTTTTGCCTTGTGTGTGGCCATGTCAGCCTGCTCTATCAGTCGCATCGGGTTGTCGATGGTGCCTTGGGCAATGCGGATGCCGATGCTGCAGGTCAGGTGAATCGCTGATCCGTCTACCTCGCACGGCGAGGCAACGGCAGCGATCAGGTTATGTGCCATCAGGATGGCATCGTCGCTGCGGGCGAGATTCGGCATGATGGCGACAAATTCATCGCCGCTGATGCGAAAAATACGTCCGTTATTGGCAACGATGTCCTGTAGTCGATGGGCGATCTGGACAAGAATTCTGTCGCCGATAGCGTGACCAAACGAGCCGTTGATGGACTTGAAGTCATCTATGTCGATATAGAGAGCTGCAAGTGTCAGCCGATTGTGTCGGGATTCGGCAAGCACCGACGGCAGATACTCCTCCAGGTGGTTGCGGTTTGGCAGGCCGGTCAGACGGTCGTGGGTTTTGAGGACCGCCAACTGGCGCTGGATCTGCACATTTTCTGTTTTCAGAAAGCGCAGGCGCGCGCCAAGCGCCATCGACAACAACAGCAACTGGCTGACCGTCCCAAGTTGTGCCGCATAAGTGGTCAGGGCAAAGGATTGCAGGAGGGTAAAGTTGCCGGCGGCTGTAATGACCGAGCCGATCAGGAGTGCTGTCCAGGCAGCAACGAACAGGCGCGCTGGCGGGTAACCCTGACGCAGGCGAATAATGCCGACGCCGAGCATGCCAAACACAAAAAATGTCGGCAGGATGGTGCCGAACATGTAAGACCATTGCAGAGACAGTATAAAGCTGAGGAGCAGCGCGCCAATCGAGGCGATTGTCATCCAGTGCATCACGCGGTCTATCTGTGAGCCCGCGCGGCGGGTATCAAGAAAGGCTCTGGTGAACTGCAGGGCGGCCCACATCAGGATGCAGACGAAAATCGGGAACCAGCCATTCACTGATGGCTGGCGCGACCACACGTACTGCATGCCAAGGCCGCTCAGGCACAGGAACAGCAGCGTGACGCCGGCGATGAACACGAGATAGTAGAATTGCGCGCTTTCGCGTGCTGCGAGCCACAATGAAAAGTTGTACAAGAAAATGGCGAGCAGCGCGCCATAAAACAGGCCGAATACGGCTGCCTTGGTGTTGGTGCGCTCAATCAGTTTTTTCGTGTCCGTCAAACGAAGGTCGATATTCAGCGCCCCTTCGCCGGCTTCGCGCACATAGAGGGTGACCGGCTGCGGGCCGTCAATGACCTGGCGCGGTAACGTGAGGATGAACTCACGGTGATCATATTGCCGGGAACTGTAGGGTAGCGTGTCGCCCATCCTGGTGGCCGTCCAGCCGCCCCTGCCATCCGGCAGGTAGAAGGTGATCGTATCGACGAGCGGGTGTGTTTCGACCAGATGCCAAGGCTGTTCGCGCGTTTGCGAGAAGTCGATCTGAATGCGGAACCAGAGCGCGGACTTGCGAAAACCATAACTGGGGCCGTGCGAAGCTGCAGGCACGAAGCTCGTCGCGAGGGCGCGATCGGCTACCTCAGCAACTGAGCGGGTGGCGGTTTTATCCTCGAATATGTCCATGGAGGAGCCGAGCAGGTATTCGTCGGTGCCCGACTCAGGTACCAGCACGGAGGCATGCGCCAGCGCGGCGACTTGGGATATCAGCAGCAGCGCCAAAAACGAAATTTTTCGCAGCATGAAAACGGTCTCTGGGTAATCGCCGATGATTTTTTTATGTAACCAAAAGATGACGAGCCCCGAATTTTAGTGCGTAGAACCTGTGCTGAAAGAAGCAAAAGGCTTTTTCTGAATATTGCGCACTGGTAGGCCTCGTTCGCCGGTTGGCAGCAAGACACGAATCGTCAGCCCCCCTTCCTCGCGATTGCGCAAATCCAGGCGCCCGCCGTGCATGGCTACGATGCGTTGTACGATGGCAAGGCCCAGGCCGGAACCCTTGGTTGTGCGGGCGCGATCTCCGCGGGTGAACGGTTGCAGCAGCTCTTCCATCTCTCCAGGCGGAATACCGGGGCCGCAATCGGAGACCGACAGAATTACCGCGCCACGTATTGGCCGCGTCCGCACTTCGACGAGGCCTTCCGGCGAATAACGGAAAGCATTGGTGAGCAGATTGTCGAGCATGCGTTTGATGGCAAGACGACGGAAGGAAACGGTGGGAATGTCGCCAAGATCCAGTCTCATGCGCGCCGGGTCGAATTGCTGGGCGGTCTCACGTACCAGCGCATTGAGATCTGCTGGTAGTGCAGGCTCGTCGCGTCCGTCGCGAATAAATGCGATGAACTGGTCGATGATCGCGTCCATGTCTTCAGTATCGCGCACGATACCGTCACGCAGATCGGTATCGTCGAGAAATTCCGCAGACAATCGAATGCGGGTCAGCGGCGTGCGCAGGTCGTGTGAAACACCGGCGAGCAGCAGTTCGCGATCCTTGCGGGAGCGCTCGAGATCGGCGGCCATGCGGTTGAATACGCGGTTCAGCTCAATGAATTCCTGTGGCCCGCGTTTTTCTTCCAGGCGCGGCAGGCCGTCGCCACGGCCGACATGCTGCGCGGCGGCAGAGAGTTTCCGCAGATGACGATTGAGTTGGCTGGAAATGAGAAAAGCCGCCAGCAGCGACAGGATGGGGTTGACGATCACATAGGCAATGATGACGTAGCGATCGTACTGGCGCAGGAATTTCCACGGGACGATCAGCCAGATGTCACCAAAACTTTGTGCATGTACCCACACCACGGGCGACTTGCGGAACTCCAGCCGCACTTCTACCGGTTCGCCAAGATCTGTTGCCACTTGTGCGGCATAGGTTTTAACGACGTAATCAAGGAAAAGAAAACTTTCATGTTTCGGCGGTTCGTCGACTGCTGGTCTGCGCGCCTCGATGCCGGTTGCTTTTTTGAGATCCTCACGGATGCGCTCGACGCTGTCGTCGGCGGCCGGGTGGAAGTAGTTGTTGGCCTGCAGCACAGTAAACTGCGCATAAACACGTACGCTTGGCAGGTACTGATTGTCGAGGAAAAACAGAAACGACATGAACTGGCTGGCCGATATGACGAGCAGGATCACCAGCGTCGTGCGCCAAAAAGATGTGCGCGGCAGCAGATGAATCCGCATCAGGCGCCGTCTGGCACGAACACGTAGCCGACGCCCCACACCGTCTGGATGTAGCGCGCGCTCGATGGGTCGTCTTCAACGATGCGGCGCAGGCGCGACACTTGTACATCGATCGAACGCTCCATCGCGCTCCATTCGCGGCCGCGGGCGAGATTCATCAATTTGTCGCGCGTGAGTGGTTCGCGCGGATGTGTAACCAGCGCCTTGAGTACCGCGAATTCACCGGTAGTCAGCGGCACGGATATTTCGCCGCGGAACAGACTGCGTGTGGAAAGGTCGAGGCGGAATGGACCGAATGTGACGATTTCCTGTTTCTGGCTCGGTGCGCCGGGGATTTCCCTTACCTGCCGGCGCAGCACGGCCTTGATGCGTGCCGACAGTTCGCGCGGATTGAATGGCTTCGGCAGGTAATCGTCGGCGCCAGATTCCAGCCCACTGATCCGGTCGCCTTCGTCGCCCTTGGCGGTGAGCATGATGATGGGTACGGTGCTGCCTTTTTCGCGCAGGCGCTGGCAGATCGATAGGCCGTCTTCGCCGGGCAGCATCAGGTCGAGGACGATCAGGTGGTAGATCTCGCGGGCTAGCGCCCGTTCCATCTGCTCACCGTCGCCGACCGCCTTGACGGCGTACCCCTGTTCCTCGAGGAAGCGCTGCAGCAGGTTGCGCAGCCGAGCATCGTCGTCGACGACCAGGATTTTTTCGACAGGCAGGTCGCGGCTTTCGGCAATACTGGTCATGCGCGGTAGTTTTCCATTGCAGTTTCCTTGGCGCGGCGCCACCCGGCACCCGCGTTCAATATTGCCAACCGGCGTATTTTGCCACACAGGCGGCGGTCGGAGTGTTGGTGGACGCGTGCTATGCTGCCGCCGGCCTTGGCCTTACGCGCAATGAGGCAAGGACAGGCCAGGCAACCCGGAGGCAGTGAAAATGGCGCGCATTCTTGTTGTCGACGATTCGCCGACGCAGCTCGCGAATCTGGTCAAGCTCCTTGAAGCCCATGGTCATGTAACAGTAACGGCCGACAACGGCCTGCGTGGTGTCGAGCTGGCCGAAAAAGAATTGCCGGATCTGGTGCTCATGGATGTGGTCATGCCCGAGCTCAATGGCTTTCAGGCTACCCGCAAGATCACCAAGAACCCCAAGACCGAGCATATACCGGTCATTCTGGTCACCACCAAGGATCAAGAGACCGACCGGGTCTGGGGGGAGCGTCAGGGCGCCAGTGGTTATATCACCAAGCCGCCGAACGAACAGGAATTGATATCCAAAATCAACACGTTGCTGGCGGCCCGCTGAGAGTCGCTGCTTCGAGTCCAAACGCCGCCTGTAAGGCGGCGTTTTTATTGGCGCGCCCGGCAGGGCGTTTAGCCAGGCAAACCTGAAGAAACGTGACCATCATCACATTTACGCATCCCGGCTTGACCATTCGTCGGGCATCTGCGGCGCTTGTGTCGCCGGGAGGCCGTCGAGTCGGTAACGGATTGCTCCGGCTTCGCAGGGCCGGGCATGAGAAAAATCGTCTCAATTCCAGGATTGCCTGAAAATTATCTACCCGGGTGAATGAGCGGATGTCCTGATCCGGGACTGCATCGGGAAAAGCGCTCATCAAAACCCTTCGTTTTGCCAGTGCGTGCCGGGGTGTGCGCCAGAATTTCGGCACCACCAAAATGCCTGCCAAGCGTGCGTCAAGCTATCGGCGCCCCCAACAAAAAATGCATCGTGAGCGCGGTTTCACTGCACAGTGAAAACGATTGATCACGCTCATTGAGTGACGCCATTCATGCCGACAATGTGAATTTGTCGTGCGAGTAGGTGTGACGCTATTAATGGCCCACCGAAATTGCTCTCACCCGGATGGTGTGCCATGAAATTCAAAGTCCGCTTTCACAAAATTCGTCGTTCTCGTGCTGCGCACATCTGCGCGCGTATGAGCCCTGGCTGTGTGCAGCGTCGCGTCTTCCGGCGGGCACCACTCGCGCTGGCAATGAGTGCCGCCATTGCCATGCTCTCATCCGGCGCACTGGCAGTGACGCCTGGCATAGATCAGGACAATGCCGATATCGTGATTGCTGCAAACGAGACGGGCGATGTCGTGACAGTGGGCGGCCCCTGGCAGAATGCAGCGGTAGCGGTGAGCAACGGGGCGACGCTTTCCGGTGCTGTCGAAGCGATCAGCGCCACCGACATCAGGGCCTCTCTCGGAATTGTCATCGACGGAACGATCGCCGCTGCTGACGGCGCCGTGCTTGCGCGCGCAATCGCCGACAGATCCTTCGTGGATTCTGCATCTGCAGATGTCGGCGTGCACAGCATTACCATCAACAACACAGCGGTAATTGATCTTGCCGGCGCCGATGTGCGCAGCCTCGTCACGATGGCCGTCTACGGCGATTACGCGACGGGTTCGCAAACAGTCACGCTCAACGGTGCGGCGATTTCGCTTGATGCCGGTGCCTATACCGGCGAAGTGCATGGCATTGACCTCATGCTCAATGGCGACAGCGCCGTCGCTCAGTCCGTTCTGGTCAATGGCGGCAGTTTGACGGTGACCGCCGATGCGGGAACCGCATTCGGAATTTTACGCCAGGGCATGCATGGTGCGATCGGCGGTGACTATCTGGGGGATTTCAATGCCACGCTGGAAAACGGCACGATTGCCACCTTGGCAGCCGGCATGTCGGTTGGCATCGGTGCGATTGCCCTGCGTGATGCCACGGTGACGCTCGGTGCGGGTTCTTCCATCAGCGCGACCAGCAGCGGTGATGATGCGTTCGGCGTTTACCTTGGTGACGTGGATGGCAATGCGAGCGTAAATCTGGCCGCCAGCGCGATTACGGTCGATGCTTTTGGCCGCGCACTCGGTGTGAATGTCTTGGATGCCGCCAGCGCAGATGTGGTGCTCGATGGGGTTACGGTTGATACCACTTCGCTTGCCGGTAGCGAAGCTTCGGGCATTCATGTTGAGCAGGTATTCGGCAACACCAGTGCGCTGGTTACCGGTGGTTCAACCATCCGTAGCGCCGGGCCTGGCGTCACTGCCGGTATTGCACTGCTGGATTCTGCGGGCACCGGTGGCGATTCCGCGAGCGTCACGCTGAATGAGGGGTCGTCGATCCATGCCGCTGGGCAATACATCACGGTCGGTATCGGCGCGCAGGCAATTGATACGGTGACCATCACGATTGATGCGGCCTTGATCGACGTGAGTGGCACCAGTACGGCGGCGCGCAGCTACGTGCCGACCAGTGCGGTGATCATGCAGGGCGCCTCGGAATCCGGCACCGTCAACATACGCAATGCGGCACAGCTTTCAGCGACCGGTGATTACGCGGCCGGCATCTTCGCAGTCGACGGGGGTTACCTGCAGGTAACGCTCGACAGCTCGACGCTGACGAGCAGCGCCGACATGGATTCAACAGGCGTGGATGTCCAAAGTGCGATTGCAGGTGTTATTTCCGTCAATGACTCGGTTGTATCCGCAACGGCAGGTAACGAGGCGCGCGCCATCCGGACGGACGCCGTCGGCTTCGTCGATATCGGCGTGACCGGCAGCAGCCTCACCAGCAGCGGTCTGGCGTTGAGCCAGGCTCTTGCTGTGTCCAATGCAACGGCGACTACGGTGATGTTGCAGGACAGTAGCGTGGCGGCCACCAGTGCGGCCGGCACGGGCGCCGGCATGGACTTCAGCGCCGTTGAGAGCATCGACCTGTCACTGCGCAATACTGCGGTGACAGCGACCGGTGCAGGCATCTCTGCCGGTGTCATCGCGGATGGTTTCGACGTGCTCGGCATCGCGCTGGCCGACGGCTCGTCGATTGCCGTCGATGCGGCCGACGATGCCAGCGGTATCCGGCTCGCAACCGGCAATCTGGCAACGGTTTTCCTCAGCGGAAATTCGACGATCACTGCCACCGGGCCAATCGGGACGTTCTACGGGATATCTGCCGAAGATATCGGCCAGCTCAACATTTCTCTGGACGGCAGCAACCTTACCAGCAACGCTCTGGTTTTGAGTCAGGCGCTCGCCGTGTCCAATGCGACGGCGGCCACGGTGATGTTGCAGGACAGTAACGTGGCGGCCACCAGTGCCGCCGGTGAAAGTGCCGGCATGGTTTTCAACGCCGTTGAGAGCATCGACCTGTCACTGCGCAATACCGCAGTGACGGTGAGTGGCCAAGGTATTCCTGCCGGCGTTATCGCGGATGGTTTCGACGTGCTCGGCATCGCGCTGGCCGACGGCTCGTCGATTGCCGTCGATGCGGCTGGCGATGCCAGAGGTATCCGGGTTGCGAATGGCAATTTCGCGACTATTTCCCTTACCGGGAACTCGACCATCGCCGCTACCGGCCCGAGCGGGACGTTCGGGGGAATCGTTACCGAAGGTATTGGCCAACTGGATCTCTCGCTGGACGGCAGCAGCATTGATGCAGGCAACGCGTCGCTCGGCAGTGTGGCCTTGAGCGGAGGGGGGGCTGCGGTAATGAACGTTGCGCTGACCAACGGCTCCTTCCTGGTCAGCAATGGCGCGGCATCTTCGTACAGTATCGGTGTTCTCACGCAGGGTACTGCGGCCATCACGATTGATGCGACCAGCGGCATCATCGACAGCGCCAGCAACCGCTCCGCAGACAGTGAGATCAATGCAGCGATATTTGCATTCGGCAACACGACGATCAGCAATGCCGGCCTTGTCAACAGCAGGGGCAACGCCATTGAGGCCATCGGCAACGCCTTCGTCGATGTGGTCAACACCGGCACCATCGTTGGTGACGACCATGCGGCCTTCGGTAACATTGCGATCAACAACAGCGGCTTGATCACAGGCCGGCTTGATATTGCGAGCCTGACCACGCACGTCGGCAGCGAGCTGCGCGCCCTGCTGGATACGGCCTCGCCGCTGCTGTCTGTCGGTGATGCCTACTGGAAGGTATCCGGCGCGGCGATGATCGAGGATGGCACGATCATCCGCGTCCGCGTGTCGCCAACGCTCGGTGCCGCGATCCAGGCGGATGCGACGGGCTATGAATACCTGATGTTGAAGGCCGGCACGCTGACGGCCAATACCGAAGCGATCAGTCTTGCGGTCGGCCCCCTGCTCAGCGCCGTCTTTACACCCGGCCTGCCGGTGGGCGAGATCGGTGTGACCTTTCAGCAGGTTGCGTGCGCGGATGCGGGCTTGAGCGCGAATGGTCTTAGCGCCTGTGAGGCAGCGGTTGCCGGTACCCCTGTCGATCCGGTGGTCATTGTTGAGCCGGCTGCAGAACCGGTAGTCAATGTGGATCCGGCCGTTGAACCGGTGGTCAGTGCGGATCCGGTCGTCGAACCGGTTGCCAGCACCGATCCTGGCACCGAACCGGTTGCCGTTGTCGATCCGAACGACTATTCGGGCAACCACATCGATCTGAACGGCAACCCTGATACCTGGGGGCCGATAGTTTCGGACATGATGCGTGAAGCCCCGCGCATGGCCGCGAACATGGTCGCCAGCAGCGTGCGCCGCCGGTTGCTTGCCACCTTCGACGGCGAGAACTCCGGTGATCCCATGGATACGGGTTCGCAGACACTGTGGGTGGACGCGCGGGCGACACAGTCCTCCCAGGATGCCGCCGCCGGTGTGGCAGGTTTCGATGCCGATGGCAGCACGGCGACCATCGGTGCCGATGGCACCTTCGCGGATGGCCTGCGTCTGGGTCTGGCGGTCAGCATGGCCCGGGCCAGCGCCGACGAAACCGGCACCGGCAACACCGTTGAGCGCGACGCGACCATTTATTCGCTGTATGGCAAGTGGGAGTCCGGGGCGCTCGGCGCGGAGGCGGTGTTGAGCATGGGTACCTGGAACAATGACCAGCTGCGCTTCGCGGGCACCGAGCAGATCACGGCAGGGTATGACAGCCAGCAGCAGGGCATGAACGTGCTGCTGCGGCGTAAGGTCGCCATGACCGGCTGGGAACTGCAGCCGCAGATCGCGGCCTCCTACCTGAGGCTCGCTATTGATGGCTACACGGAACAGGGTGACGGCACGCTGTTCAGTAGCGCGCTTGGGGTCGGCAAGCAAGCCTATGAAGAAGGCGAGGCCGGCGTCGGCGCGCAGATCAACAAGGAGTATGAGACGGCCGGCGGCAATATCCTGAAGCCCAGCCTGGATCTGATGTTGTGGCATGACTTTGTTCAGGATCAGACACAAATCCTGTCGTACTTCCTCACCGGCAGCCCGGTCTTTGTTTCCGAAGGCAGTGCGTCTTCCGCCAACCGGGTGTTGGCGATGCTCGCGGTCGAATACCAAGGGCAATCGGGGGTGAAAGTGAAACTCGGTGGCGACCTTACCGTGAAGGATGGCTACATCGGCAAGGCAGTGTCGCTGCGCTTCGAATACAACTATTGAGGAGGGCTGAGCGCACGTGCTTCGCGATTCGCAAAACGTCCGGCGACCGGAATACGGATCAGAAAAGTGGTTCCGTCGCCGATGCGGGTCTGGAAACTCAGTTCGCCACCGTGTTTTTCCCGCACGATCGCCCAGGCGATCGCCAGGCCCTGACCGGCACCCTTGCCGACTTCCCGGGTGCTGAAGAACGGATCGAAAATACGTTCGCGGACATTTTCCGGAATGCCGCCGCCGGTATCGCTGATCGAAATAACAGCATCGGTTTTATCGAGGTGTGTTGTGACGACGATTTTCCCCTTGTCCTGAGTGCCCTTGACGACATCGCCAATGGCGTGCGCGGCATTGATGACGATGTTCAGTACAGCCCGACTGATGTCGGCGGGATGACAGATGACGAGCGGCAGCTCGCCGAAATCTGTCTGCAGGTCGGCAATGTGCTTGTATTCATTGCATCCGACGGCGAGCGTATGCTGAATGGCGCGATTGAGATCCGTTGGCGCCATATTCTGCTGGTCTGGCCGAGAAAACTCCTGCATTGAGCGGACGATCGTGGCCACGCGGTCGAGTCCGTCGATGCTGAGCATGAGGGCCTTGGGCACGGACTCGCGCAGGTAGGGAAGGTCGGCCGCTGTCATCGCGGTGGTGGCGGCGGCCGCGGCTGCATCGATGTCTGTCTGCGTGGCGTTTTCGGTAATCGCGTTGTGCACAGCCAGCAGCCGGTCGATGAGGTTGAATATATCGGTGGCTGTATCGCGCAGAAAATCCAGGCTGTCACCGACAAATTGGATAGGTGTATTGAGTTCGTGCGCGACACCGGCGGCGAGCGATCCTACCGTGGCAAGGCGCTGGCTTGCCTCCAGTTCGGTCTGGATGCGCTTCTGGTCGGTTATGTCGCGCGAGACGATTACCGCGCCGACAATATCCGTGCCGTGCCGCATCGGCCCCACATGGTTCAGAAAGAACCGGTAGCCGCGGTTTTCGGCGGGTACGCTGGTTTCATGCGAGCGCGATATGCCGGTGGTGAGCACGTCCCGGAAAATTGCTTCCAGCGGCGGGCGTTGCCCGGTGGGCACCGGTGCCAGCCAGTTACAGCCGAGCGCAGGCCAGTAGCCCGATTGCTCCGGCGGCGTGTTGCTGAACTGGACAATCCCTTCCTTGTCGGTAGCGATCACCATGACCGGGGCGCAATCGAGCAGCGACTGCAACTGGTCGCGCGCGGCTTGTGCTTCGCTGGCGGCAATATCGGCCCGCTGTCTGGCGTGCAGCAGATCAACGGCCATCTGCTGCAGGTTGCGCTTTTGCGCATCCAATTCCAGAAAGGCCCGCACCTTGGCCTTGAGCACGTCTGTATCAAGTGGCTTGAACAGATAATCGACGGCGCCGACGTCGAAGCCGCGGGAAATGTATTTTTTCTCCTTGTTGATCGCGGTGCAGAAGATCACG
>CBDDRC010000013.1:0-154034 GCA_965232985.1 uncultured bacterium | reverse complement strand
CGGTTCTGGCCCTGGCGGTGCTGCCGGCAGTTGCGCGCGGGCGTACCGCCCATCGGGTGCGGTGACCGGAGGTTCACGGTAAGGGTCATGGGCGCGGAGGTCTTGGATTCCCCTGCTGTTCCAGTACAATCCGCCAGCTTTTCCTCCGTGATCTGTCCTCGTGAGATGTGACCATGCAAATTGGTATTCCCGCCGAGATCGTCCCCGGCGAGACGCGCGTTGCTGCGACACCGGAGACGGTGAAGAAGTACGTCGCGCTCGGTTATCAGGTTGTCGTGCAGTCCGGTGCGGGCGTCGCGTCCTCCTGTATCGACAAGGCCTACCAGGAGGCGGGCGCCACCATTGCCGCCAGCGCCGCCGATACCCTGCGTGATGCCGACGTCGTCCTCAAGGTCGTGGCTCCGACGGCGGCCGAAGCCGCGTTGATGAAGCAGGGCGCCACGGTGCTGGCCGCCTTTGCGCCGCACGCCAACCCGAACCTCGAAGCCTATGCCGCCCGCGGCCTCACCTGCGTGGCCATGGAGTTGATTCCACGCATCACCCGCGCCCAGAGTTCCGACATCCTCTCTTCGCAGGCCAATGTCGCCGGCTACAAGGCGGTGCTGATCGCCGCCAACGAATACCAGCGCATGTTTCCCATGCTGATGACCGCCGCCGGCACCATTAAGCCGGCCCGGGTGGTCGTGTTGGGTGTGGGCGTTGCCGGTCTGCAGGCCATCGCCACAGCCAAGCGTCTGGGTGCCATTGTCGAAGCCTCGGATCTGCGCCCGGCCGCGAAGGAACAGGTGGAATCGCTCGGCGGCAAATGGCTGGACGTACCGATGAGCGACGAAGAAAAAGCGAAAGCGCTTGGCACTGGCGGTTACGCTTGGCAGCCGTCGCCGGACTACATCCGCGATCAGGCAGTGATCGTTGATAAAGCGGTGAGCAATGCCGACATCGTCATTACCACAGCGCTGATCCCCGGCCGCAAGGCGCCGGTGCTGGTGAAGGCCGAAACGGTCGCAAAAATGAAGCCCGGTTCGATCATCGTCGATATGGCTGTAGGTTCCGGCGGTAACGTCGAGGGCAGCCGGCCGGACGAAAATGTCATGACCGCCAACGGCGTGAAGCTGGTCGGCATCAGCAATATCCCGGCGCTGGCGGCTGCGGAAACATCGGCACTGTATGCGCGCAATCTGCTCAATTTCCTCGCGCCCATGCACGACAAGGAAACTCGCAGCATCAAACTGAACAAAACCGATGATATGGTGAAGCCGACGCTGATCGTCGATGCCGGCCAGGTCATCTACAAAAAGCCCGGTTAATACGGAGAGACGTCATGGAGCACAGTATTCCGTTCGTGAGCACCTTCACGGTGTTCGTGCTCGCGATCTTCGTGGGCTATTACGTAGTGTGGAGCGTGACGCCCGCGCTGCATACGCCGCTGATGGCGGTGACCAACGCGCTATCCGGCATCATCGTGGTGGGTGCCATGCTGCAGGCCGTCACCATCCAGGGTGACACACTCACGCTGACCAGCGTGCTGGGTGCCATCGCCGTTCTGCTTGCCAGTATCAACATCTTCGGTGGCTTTGCCGTCACCGAGCGGATGCTGGACATGTTCAAGAAGAAAAAGAAGTAAGGGGCCGTCATCATGGAAATTGTTGTCGTAAATGGCCTTGTTGAAAGCAGCCTCGCTGAAAATGGTTTCGCGCAATACGCTGACTGGGCCTACCTCGTAGGCGCCATTCTTTTTATCGTAACGTTGCGTGGCCTGTCCTCGCCGACATCCGCCGTCATGGGCAACCGCTACGGCATGATCGGCATGGGCCTGGCTGTGCTGACCACATTCTTCGCCGTTGATAATCCGAACACGGCGATGATCATCGCGGCGATGATCATCGGTGCCGGCATCGGCATTTACCGTGCGAAAACCGTACCGATGACGCAGATGCCGGAAACGGTTGCGCTGATGCATTCGCTGGTGGGTCTTGCTGCTGTGCTGATCGCTGTTGCCGCCGTTTTCCATGCCGGTGTTGAACAGGATACGCTGCATCGCTTCGAGTTGTTCATTGGCTGCTTCGTAGGTGCCATCACCTTCACGGCATCGGTCATTGCCTGGGGCAAGTTGTCGGCAAAACTCGCCGCCAAGCCGCTCAAGGGCGTCTGGGTGAAGCCGGTACAGGCGGCTCTTTTTCTCGCCATGATCGGTTTCGGTGCGCTGTACTTTATCAACGGCGAAGGCGCCATGCTGACGCCGGAAGGCGCGCTCACGACGCCGGCAATATATTTTCTGATGATGACTGGCATCGCCCTGGTGTTCGGTTATTTCTGGATTGCGCCGATTGGCGGCGGTGACATGCCGGTGGTGATTTCCCTGCTCAACTCATTGTCCGGCTGGGCAGCAGCGGGCATCGGTTTTACGCTCAACAACTCAATGCTGATCATTGCCGGTTCGCTGGTCGGTTCTTCGGGCGCCATTCTTTCCTACATCATGTGTCGGGCGATGAACCGTTCGCTGCTGAACGTGTTGTTTGGCGGTTTTGGCGCCGATGCCGGGGTGCTGGCGGATGCCGGTGACGGCAAGGAAAAGAACTACAAATCCGGCTCGCCCGATGACGCCGCCTTTCTGCTGGCCAATGCCGACAGCGTGGTGATCGTGCCCGGTTATGGTCTGGCCCAGGCGCGCGCACAAAATGCGGTGAAGGAGCTCGCCACCGCGCTGAAGGAGAAAGGTGTGACGGTGCGTTACGCAATTCACCCGGTGGCCGGCCGCATGCCGGGTCACATGAACGTGCTGCTCGCCGAAGCCGACGTGCCCTACGAGGACGTGAAGGAAATGGATGAGGTGAACAGCGATTTCCCGTCCACCGATGTGGTGCTGGTGATTGGTGCCAACGACGTGGTGAATCCGGCGGCCAAGGACAATCCGAATTCGCCGATCTACGGTATGCCGATTCTGGAAGCACACCGCGCCCGCACGGTTATGGTCATCAAGCGTTCGATGGCAACCGGTTATGCCGGTCTCGACAACGATCTTTTCTATCTCGACAAAACCATGATGGTGTTTGGCGACGCGAAAAAAGTGCTCGAAGACATGGTGAAGGCGGTGAGTGGCGGCGGGCACTGACGACCGGCGCATCAGTTCACTTGAGGGTGCTACAGTGAAGGCCGCGCGGTGCGCGGCCTTTTATTTTCCGGTGTGGTCATGGCGAATGATGCGTTGGTGCAGGCGATCAGGCACGAGGACGCGGCGGAAAATGCGCGTTCCGTGATCGTATTGCGCGGTGGCGCCTGCCTGGCGGTCAGTCGGTCGCTGGTGCGCTTTGCGCGGGATCTTGCTGCGCTCGACGATCCACTGGGCAACGGTATGCGTGGGGTGCTGGAAATTCCGCCGGCACTGGCACCGCAATGGGTGGCGGGCAGCGGTTATGTCCTGGAGCAGGCGGGCGGGGCGATCCTGCTTGCCGGTGGCAGCGTGTTGCTGATCAAACCCTTCACGATCGAGTTGTACGCGACGCCAGCAGATGCCCTGCATGCGCGCGATTGTGCCGGAAGGCTGGAAATCCAGGCTGCTTCGTGAAGCGCATACGGAGTTTTGCACAGCGAAGGTTACGCTGTCATAAATCCTTGAGGTTGCAGGATTATGATGCCTTTATTTCTCAAGAACGGCATGCAACCAATTGAAATATAAGATATATTTTGTTTTGCACAAAAAATATTCAAGGTGAGGCGTCCTTAGTATCCCTTCTGCCGCAGGCACTGCGCCGCATCACTTTCCACATAGTTATCCACAGAATCTGTGGAAAATTTCGGTCAAATCCTGAGGTTGGCGCGCCAGGAGTCGTCAGGGAAAAGCCCGGCATAGCCGGGCTCTTTTCGCACAAACTTCTTGGCCAAACAACGGGTTGGATCTAGAAGCGATACTTGTTATCGACGATGCCCTGCTCGATTTCGGGGGTCAGGCGGATGTATTCGTCGGAACCCGGCAGCAGTACATAGACCGGCGCACCGACCTTCTGCAGATGGAAACTGTCCTCCTTCAGCTTTGCTTTTTGATGCTTGAAGGTGCCGGTGGTGTCCATCGATTCCGCCAGCCGCAGGAACACCGGTATTGCGTAAGCCGGTAGCGCTTGCCGCAGATGCTTTACCAGCGCCTTGAAATCGAACTTCTCTGCCGGCACGGTCAGCCGGATTGAGGCCATGCCGCAACGGCCATTGGTGTTAGGGATTTCGACCCCGTAAACCACTGTTTCAACAATGCCGGGAAAGCCATCGGTCATCACCTCAACCTCGGTGGTTGATACGTTCTCGCCCTTCCAGCGGAAAGTATCGCCGGTGCGATCGACGAATTGCGCGTGTTTGAAACCGATATCGCGCATCAGGTCGCCGGTATTGAAGTGGGCATCGCCCTTCACGAACACGTCGCGCAGAATGGCCTTCTCGGTTTTTTCCGGATCCGTGTAGCCGCGGAAGGGGCTCTTGGTGGAAATTTCACCGATCAGCAGCCCGGCTTCACCTTTGTTGACCTTTTCCATGAAACCGAGACTGTTGCGGAAAGGGCGTTCATTTTCCTTGTCGTATTTGACAATGGCATATGGCACGGGGGAAAAACCGACGGTGTTGTCGAAGTTCAGCAAGTTGGTGAAGCCAACGTTGCCCTCGCTGGATCCGTAGAATTCCAGCACATCTTCAATGCCGAAGCGCTTTTTGAGCGGCAGCCAGACATTGGGGCGCATGCCATTACCGACAATTTTCCTGATCTTGTGATCCCGATCGCTCGGTTTTTCCGGCGTTTCCAGCAGGTAACGGCAAAGCTCGCCGACATAGGCAAAGGCGGTGGCATCGTATTTGCGGATGTCGTCGAAGAAGCGGCTCGCGGAAAATTTGCGGGCAAGAATCAGGCCGCCGGCACCGGCCAGCGCCGAGCCCCAGCCGACACACAGACCGGTCGCATGATTAAAGGGCAGAGTGACGTAAATACGGTCTTTGGGACCCAATTGCATCGCACCATGCCCGATGCCGCCGTACGCCTTCATCCAGCGACCGTGGTTGAACACCACGGCTTTGGGCAAGCCGGTAGTGCCGGAGGTATAGAGGTAGAACAGCGGGTCATGAATATAGATGCGGTTGACGCTGTCGGGATCGTGCGTCGGTGCGCTGCGAATTTCGCTGGCCAGATTACGGAAGCCATCCGGTGCGGTGCCGGCATCTTCCAGTGTGTTGGTGTCCGCCAGATAGTAAATCGCGTCGTCTTTGATATCGATTTGCGCGCGCACATCGTTGAACGGTTTGACGAGTTCCTCGCCGATGATCGCGAGGCAAGGCTTCACGAGGTTGAAACTGTGGATCAGTACCTTGCCTGTCTGCTGGGTGTTGACCAAGGCGCTGATGGCACCAATCTTGGCGCAGCCGACCATGCTGGCCAACAGTTCCGGACGGTTCTCAACCAGGATGGCAACGACATCGCCTTTTTTTATACCCAGTGATGTCAGGTAATGCGCAATCCGGTTCGCCCAGGCATTGAACTGGCGATAGGTAAGATGCGTGTCCTGGTATATCAGGCAGGTGCCGTCCGGATTGCGCTTGAGCGCGTCTTGAATACACAGGCCAAGGCCTACCGGCACAGTTTTATCGGTGATGTTGCCGAGCTTGATGCCCTGAATCATGCGCGGCAGCCTCATGGCGAGGCGCGGCAAACGGGCGAGAAACATCGAAGTAGTAATGACGTCTTGGTGGCTCATGGGCTTTCCTGTGGCAGCAAGCGATAGGCAGGCATAAAAAGTCGGGTAAACATAACCGTCGCCCCTCGGAGTGACAAGGTGACGTGCGCGCTGGCAGTGGTGAACGGGAGGCAGCTGTCAGTCATCGACAAAGAGGTCAATGCTGAGCCGGTTAGCCATGGCCGGATCCCACGCGTAGCGGGTGAAATCACTGATGCCGCGCTCACGAAGAAACGCGTCATCGATCAGGTTGCGACCGGTGAGCATCATGCCCTCGGTACGAAGGATCTCAGCGGTGGCGTCGGCCATGATTTCCGGCTTGCGGGCGAGCCTGAACATGTCCTTGCTGCCGACGGAGAATTCAACTGCGGCCGTAGCGATGAGGGTGCGTGGCCAGAGTGTGTTGACGGCGATGCGAGCTGCACGGAATTCTTCCGCCATGCCGAGGCTCAACAGCGTCATGCCGTATTTCGAGAGCGTGTAGGGAGCATAAGGCTGCAGCCACTTTGACGACAGGTTGAGTGGCGGCGACAGGCTAAGCACATGCGCATTGGACGACTTTTTGAGATATGGCAGTGCGCAGTGCGTGACCAGGTACACTGCGCGCGCGTTGATATCCATCATAAGGTCGAATTTTTTGGGTGGCGTATGCTCAACATCGGTCAGGCTGATGGCGCCGGCATTGTTGACTACAGCGTCGATGCCGCCAAAGGTCGCGGCGGCTTTTTCGAGCGCATCTCGCACCTGCGCTTCCTCGCGCACATCGAGCTGGATCGGCAGTGCTTTGCCACCGGCATTTTCCACGGCCTCTGCAGTTTCGAAGATTGTGCCTTCGAGTTTGGCATGCGGCTCGACAGTTTTGGCGGCGATCACGATGTTGGCGCCTTCGCTGGCACAGCGCAACGCGATGGCGCGGCCGATGCCGCGACTGGCGCCAGTGATGAAAATCGTGCGGTTTTTCAGCGAGGTCATTGGCGTGATTCTGTTCAGGCAGCGGCGTCCGGTTCGATGACGGCCAACAGGTGGCGAGACTTCACCTGACCGCCTGACGAGACGTTGACTGATTTGACGATGCCGGTGACATCGGCAGTGATCTGGTGCTGAATTTTCATCGCTTCAAGTACGACAAGGAGTTGGCCTTTCTCGACTCTATCCCCGGCCGCAACATTCAGAGCGACGATGGCGCCGTCCATCGGGGCTTTGATCTGGCCGCTGCCGGCACCTTCGGCGGCGGCCGGCGGGATGAGCGAGAGGTCCTCAACGGCGACACCACCGTCGCCGTTGTCGAGTAGTACCCGGTTGCCCTCGATCAGCGCCACGATGTCACGATGCACGCCATCAACGGCGACACGGGTATTGGCGCCGTCACGGGCAAAAATGGTCACGTCATGGGAGATGTCCTTGCCGAGCGCAACATGAAAGGCGCGGCCCTGTGTGGCATCGATTTCCATTATCGTCGCGACAGTTTTGTGCGTGCCGTCGCTGAGCTGGGCGGGGCGGGCGGCGAACAGGCCGGAGCGCAACGGTCGGGCTGCCTGCTGGGCGTGACCATGCAACAGCGCGAGAGCGAGAGCGAGTTCGATACTGCTCGCCTGCACCGGCTTCATGGCGGCGTTCCCTTCAAGCACTTCGGCAATGAAGGCAGTGCCGAAGCGGCCTTGGGCAAATACATCATTGCGCAAAATGGCGAGCAAAAAGCGCTTGTTGGTTGTGAGCCCGACGAGCGCGGTGTCTTCCAGGGCACGAATCAGACGCCGGCGGGCGTCTTCGCGCGTGTCGCCCCACGCGATGACTTTCGCCACCATTGGGTCGTAATGCGGGCTGATTTCGCCACCGCTGGCAATACCGTGATCAATGCGCACGCCCTCACCGGTTGCTGGTTGCCACAGGTGAATCGGGCCGGTTTGCGGCAGGAATTGGTGCGCAGGGTCTTCTGCATAGAGGCGCACTTCAATCGCCGCGCCGACAAGTTTTACCTCATCCTGCATAAGCGGCAATTTTTCACCTGCAGCGATCCGGATCTGCCAGGCGACCAGATCCTGACTGGTGATCATCTCGGTAACCGGATGCTCGACTTGCAGGCGGGTGTTCATCTCAAGAAAATAAAACTTGTCGTTGTCGAGCAGGAATTCGACTGTTCCGGCGCCAGTGTAAGCACAGGCCTTCGCGGCGTTGACTGCAGCTTCACCCATCGCTTTGCGCAGTGTTGGCGTCATCACCGGGCAAGGTGCTTCCTCGACCACTTTTTGATGGCGGCGCTGAATCGAGCAATCGCGCTCGCCAAGGTGGATGACGTTGCCGTGCGTGTCGCCGAATACCTGGATCTCGACGTGGCGCGGATTGACCACGGCTTTTTCGATGATCAGTTCGTCGCTGCCAAAGGCATTTTTTGCCTCCGACTTGGCGGTGCGGATCATGCTCACCAGCTCGCGCTCTTCCCGCACGAGCCGCATGCCGCGACCGCCGCCGCCGGCCGAAGCCTTCAGCATGACCGGGAAGCCGATCCGCTTCGCTTCGGCGATCAGGGTTTCTTCCGCCTGGTCAGCACCTTCATAACCAGGCACACAGGGCACTTTGGCTTTGAGCATGGCGATTTTAGACAGCCGTTTGCTGCCCATCAGTTCGATCGCGTTGATGGGTGGGCCGATGAAAGTGATACCGGCATCGGCGCAAGCCTGGGCAAAGGCACTGTTTTCGGACAGGAAGCCGTAACCGGGGTGAATCGCATCAGCACCGGATTTTTTTGCAGCGTCGAGAATGGCGTCCATCTTCAGGTAGGACTGGCCCACCGGCGCCGGCCCGATGCACACCGCGCGATCGGCAAGCGCAACGTGGGGCGCGTCACGGTCAGCCTCGCTGTATACGGCGACCGTACGGTAGCCCATGCTTTTTGCAGTGCGCATTACCCGGCAGGCAATTTCACCGCGGTTGGCGACGAGAATGGTCGAAAACTTGTGCATCGTATGATCCTCAGTCCGCAGCCCAGGCAGCAGGACGTTTCTGGACAAATGCCATGGTGCCCTCGGCGCCTTCGGCACCTGCCACGGCCTGGCTGAACATCACTGCAGCTTCATCAAGCACCTGGGTGAGGGGTATGGTGCGGGTCAGATGCAGCAGGCGTTTGGTATTGGCGTTGGCGTTGGGTGCACAGCGCTTCAGTTGTTTCAGCACCTCGGCAAGGCGGATATCGATGGCGTCCGTCGATGCTTCGGCGAAGTGCACCAGGCCGACGTCGCGCGCTTCACTGCCGCTGATGCGGCTGCCGAGCAGCGTCAGGCGGCGGGCTTGCGTGAAGCCGATCCGGTTGACGACGAACGGCGCAATCTGCGCCGGCAGAATGCCGAGCGAAGTTTCCGGCATCGCAAACTGCGCATCCTGATGCGCGATAGCGACATCGGAAATACAGGCAAGCCCGAAGCCGCCACCCATCACCGCACCTTCCAGCACGGCGATGACGACTTGCGGCAGGGCGTCGTATCGTTGCAGCAGGGTGCCGAATACGCGGTTGAAACGCTGCCAGGCAGGCAGACCTTCGCTGGCGGCTTTCATGCGGCCTTCGGCCATGTCCTTGATATCGCCACCGGCACAGAAATGACCGCCGGCGCCACGCACCACCACGCCGCGGATATCGTGGCGGCTGGTGAGTATGTCGGCGACACCGAGCATCTCGGCGACCATCTGCTGGCTCATCGCGTTGCGTGATTCAGGACGATTCAGCGTCAGGTACAGCCAAGGGCCATCCTGTTTCAGTGCGATTTGTGTGGTGTTCGGGAAATCCATGCCGATCTCCAGGTCAAACTTTTTTCTTGCCGGGCAAAATATTCATGGTTTTGCAGATGATGCCCAGCATGATCTCGTCGGCACCGCCGCCGATGGAGCCGAGGCGACCATCGCGATACAACTGCCCGATCGGGTTGTCCCACATGAAACCCATACCACCCCAGAACTGAATACACTCATCGGCAACAACCCGCGACAGACGACCAGCTTTCAGTTTGCACATCGAAGCGAGTTGTAATGTTTCGGTGGTATTGCCGTTCCTGACATAGGTTTCGCAGGTGCGATAGGTTAGCGAGCGCAGCAACTCAACCTCGGTTTTCAGCTCCGCCATTTTGAAATGTACGGTCTGGTTGTCGATCAGCGGGATGCCGAAGATCATGCGCTCGCGGGTGTAGGCAATGGTGTCGTTGATGGCCTTTTCGAGGCCCTTGAGGCTGCTGGCAGCGGCGAACAGGCGTTCTTCCTGGAACTGGATCATCTGGTTCATGAACCCCATGCCTTCCATGCCGATCACGTTTTTCTGTGGCACGCGCACGTTATCGAAGAAAACCTGCGCGGTTTCCGAGGAGCGCATGCCCAGTTTGTCCAGCCGCTTGCTGACAGTAATGCCGCCGGCATCCTTTGGCACCACAATCAATGATTTGTTCAGGTGCGGCTTGCCTTCAGAGGTGTTCGCCAACAGGCAGAAAAAATCCGCCTTCGGTGAGTTGGTGATCCACATCTTGGTGCCGTTGATCACGTAGTCGCCGCCGTCTTTCTTCGCGTTGGTCTTGATATTGGCGACGTCGGAACCGGCCTGCGGTTCGCTGACGGCAATAGAGGCGACCAAATCGCCGCTGATGGCGCCGGCAAGGTAATTGCGCTTGAGTTCGTCAGAACCGAAACGGGCAATGGCAGGTGTTGCCATATCGGTTTGCACGCCGATGGACATCGGCACGCCGCCGCAATTGCACAGCCCCAATTGTTCTGCGGCCAGCATGCCGTAAGTGTAATCAAGGCCCATGCCACCGTATTCGACCGGCTTGGTGATACCCAGCAGGCCAAGGTTGCCCATTTTCTTGAACACTTCGTGGATGGGGAATTCGCCGGCCTTTTCCCATTCGGCGACGTGCGGGTTCAGTTCCTTCTCGATGAAATTCGCCATGGTGCGGGCAATTTCGTTGTGTTCCTGAGTGAATTGCATGGCATATCTCCTGAATATTTTTTTAGAAGCGGGCAACGCCAAAGGTATTCGACATCAGCTTGCGCTGATCGGCATCACGACAGATATCAAGCAGCAGTGCGAGGATTTTTCGGGTATCGCGCGGGTCAATCAGGCCATCGTCCCACATCCGCGCCGTACCATAGAGCGCTGTGCTTTGGCCGTCGAGCTTCTGGGCGGTACTTTGTTGCAGGTAATCGAGAACTTTCTCATCCGGCACCATGCCCATGGAGCGCTGTTTCGCTTCGGCGACGATGCGCAACACCATGCCGGCCTGTTGGCCGCCCATGACGGCCGTTTTGCTGTTCGGCCAGGCGAAGATGAAGCGTGGGTCAAGGCCGCGACCGCACATCGCATAGTTACCGGCGCCGTAGGAGCCACCGACGACAACGGTGAGTTTTGGTACCCGCGTATTGGCAACGGCCTGCAACATCTTCGAGCCGTGCTTGATGACGCCGTTCTGCTCACTTTCCGTGCCTACCATGAAGCCGGTGGTGTTGTGGAAGAACAGAATTGGTCGATTTGACTGGTCGCACAATTGAATGAATTGTGCAGCTTTCGCCGCGCCCTGCGCGGTAATCGGGCCGTTGTTGCCGATAAAACCCACCGGCTGGCCTTCGATTTCGAGCCAGCCACAGATCGTCTGGTTGTCGTATTCGGTTTTGAAATCGACAAATTCCGAGCCGTCGGCGATGCGGGCGATGATCTCGCGTACATCGTAGGGCCGTTTGGCATCCGCCGGGACGATGCCCATGAGGTCGTCGGCAGGATACAGCGGTTCGGCGAAAGCCTTGCGCTGGCGTGGCGGGGTTTGATCGTTCCACGGAATTTTTGCCATCAGTTCGCGCGCGATACGGATGCCATCGCTGTCATTCTCGGCAATGTATTCCGCCGAACCGGCGATCGAGGCATGCATCTGGGCGCCGCCGAGATCCTCTTCAGTGGCCACTTCGCCGGTGGCTGCTTTCAGCAGCGGTGGGCCGGCGAGGAACATATGGGCCCGCTTGCGCACCATGATCATGTAATCGGACAAGCCGGGTTGGTAGGCACCGCCAGCCGTGGCATTGCCGTGCACCACCGTGATCTGCGGTAGGCCCATGGCTGAAAGCCTGGCTTGGTTGGCAAAGCCGCGCGCGCCCTCGACGAAAATTTCTGCCGCGTAGTTCAGGTTCGCACCGCCGGACTCGGCCAGCGTCACCATTGGCAGCTTGTTCTCGCGGGCGATTGTCTGCAGGCGCAGGGACTTGTACAGGCCACCGGGGGTGATGGTGCCGCCCTTGATCGCTGAGTTCGAAGCGGCCACGAGGCAACGCACACCACTGACATAACCAATACCGGCAATGGTGCCGCCGCCGGCTTCGGTACCATCCTTGTCGTCGTGCATCATGTGGCCGGCGAGTGAGCCCAGCTCCAAAAATGGCGAACCGGCATCAAGCAGCAGATTGACGCGCTCATGGGGCAGGATCTGGCCGCGTTTATGGAATTTTGGTGCCTGCTCGTTTGCCTTTTCAATCACCTTGCGCTCGATGGTGCGGAACTCGTCTACTGCTTTTTGCATCATCTCGCGATTGGCAGCGAATTCGGCGCTGTTGCGATCAACACGGGATTCGATCACGGCCATGGTCATTTACCGTCGGTCTTGAACATGTCGGGAAGGTTTTCGCGGTGAAAGCCGCTCCAGGGTTTCGCGCTCTCGCGGCCGGCCGGCATCATCGCGGGCAGATCGAACACAGCGGCATTGCCCTGACTGGCAGCACCGTCAATGCGTACATTGGTGCCGGAGACGAAGGATGCCGCATCGGACAGCAAAAAGCAGATGACGCTGGAGACCTCGGCCTCGTGGCCCATGCGTTTGATCGGCACGGCATCCTTCAGGCGTTTGATCACCTGCTTGAAACCTTCCGGGTAGGTTTCCATGCCGCTGGACATGATCCAGCCGGGCGCCACGGCGTTGACGCGCACCCCACAGTAACCCCATTCGTAGGCGGCTGTTTTTGTGAAATTGTCCATGCCGGCACGGGCGGCACCGGAGTGGCCCATGCCGGGCATGCCGCCCCAGAAATCAGCGGTGATGTTAACGATGGAGCCGCCGGTTCTGTTCATGCTCTGCGTGAATACTTCGCGCGCAACAAGAAATCCGCCGGTGAGGTTGGTGCGAACCACCGCTTCCCAGCCGCGCTGACTGATGACCGCCAGTGGCGAGGGGAACTGACCACCGGCGTTGTTGACCAGGCCATGAATATTCCCGTGTGCGGCCACGATGCTGCCGATCATTTCCTTGACTGCCTGTTCTTCGCGGATATCGCAGCTGCGATAATCGGCTTTGCCGCCGTCTTCGCGGATTTCCGCCTGCACTTTTTGCAGTTTTTCTTCTTTGCGGCCCACCAGGATAACGTTGGCACCCAGCGATGCCAGTTCGTGTGCGTTGCAGCGGCCGATGCCGCTGCCGCCGCCGGTGACGATCACGGTTTTGCCGGTGAATGCACCGGGCTTGAGTATCGATGTGTATCCCATGTCAGGCTCCGAGCCGGATGGCCAGTGCCTGGGGCACGGGCACCGGGAAGTCGAGAAGTTGTTGTGCAAAGGCCTTGCCTTGCGGGTCAATGCGAACGCTGGCGATGCCGCCACCGCCGAGCGCATTTTCCAGCAGGAAATTGAAGCCGCTCAGGCCCGGCAGTTCCCAGCGGGTCACGTGACCAAGCTGAGGATCGAGTACATGTTGCATGTATTCGGCGACAGCCGGTGCGGTCAGTGCGGCGCGGATATAAGGCAGATATTCCGCCTGGCGCGCCATGACACCGATGTTTGAGTGGTTGCCCTTGTCGCCGCTGCGGGCGACGGCCAGTTTCACCAGCGGCACGGTTTTTGGCGTTGCGCCATCGCCGCCTTTTGTTTCACCCGCAGGTTGGGCGGCGACCATGGATGGCATAAAACCACCTGTGACCGGTACCTCGCTGGTGGTCAGCTCGCCGTCGATGTCGACGGTCGGTTTGAGCAGTGATTTGGGCACCAGGCAGGAAAACAGGCGGATACGCGGGTTGTCTTTCGGACGACCGCCGACGATGCCGGACAGCCCCGGTACCATACCCGTCCCTGCTTGGGCGATTTCCCGGCCGAACAGCCGCAGAGCGCTTTTTTCATTGTGTACACAGGCGATCTTCACCACCACTTCGCGTGGATTCTGGATGCGGGCATGAGCACCATAGGTTGACTCGGTGCCGAGCACTTCGATATTCACTTCGCGGAAATCGGCGATACCGCGCTCGGCGAGCAGGCGCCGCACCCGGGCAATGATGGCTTCGGCGACACGCTTGCCTTTTTTGGCCGCGTCGATGCCACCGATCATGAAGCTGGCAGTGATGCGGTTGCCATCGGGGTAGGTGGCCGAGCACTTGTATGAATCGGTCGGCGGCAGGCCCTTCGCGCCGGACACGCGCACGCGGTTTTCGCCCACCGGTTCGAGTGTGACCCGGGTGAAGTCGCAAACCACATCCGGGAGGATGTAGGCGCGCGGATCGCCGATTTCATAGAGGAGCTGCTCGCCAACGGTGAATGGCGTGACGAGGCCACCGGTACCGGCCGGCTTGGTAACGACGAAGCTGCCGTCGGCACTGCATTCGATTACCGGGAAGCCCATGTCCTCGTAGCCGGGCACCAGTTCCCAGTCGGTAAAGTTGCCGCCGGTGCATTGCGCGCCGCACTCGATCACATGCCCGGCGAGTGAGCCCTGGGCGAGTTTGTCGTAATCGCTGAGCGACCAGCCGAATTCATGCAGCAACGGGCCCAGCACGATCGCGCTGTCGACGACACGGCCGGTGATCACCACGTCCGCGCCGCGAGCCAAGGCATCGGCGATCGGTTTTGCGCCCAGGTAGGCATTCATGCTGACAGTGAAACCCGGCAGGGGAGTTTGCGTGCCCATTTCCGTGATGCCGGCGGGCAACTCGCCGCGCCGCGACTGCAAATCGTCGCCCAGTACCAGGGCGATTTTCAGATCGACGCCAGCGGCAGCAAACACTTTCTTCAGCGCTTCGCGACAAGCCTGCGGATTGACGCCGCCGGCGTTGGCAATGACCTTGATCTTTTTCGCGGCGATCTCTTTAGCCAGCGGCCCCATGACCTCGGTGACAAAGTCGGTGGCGAAGCCGGCGTTGGGATCCTTCATACGCGCACCGGCCATGATCGACATGGTGATCTCGGCGAGGTAATCGAAAACGAGATAGTCCAGCTCCGTTTTGCGTACCAACTGGAAAGCGGCGGCGTTGGTGTCGCCCCAGAAGGCGGCGGCGCAGCCGATGCGAACGCTACGCTTTGCGGTATTCGTGCCGGTACTCATTGCGGGAAGTCCTCAAGAGAGTGGGGCGGGGCTGGTCAGCCCCCGGTGGGCGCCGATACACTACCAAGCAAGCGCTTGGTCTGGCAATCGCCGGGCCACCCCCCTCAGGACGCAACCGCTTATGACCGCTGCCCCCCGCCCGAAGCGCAGGATGCCCTTGGTCAATGGCATGGACGATTCGCCGCGCGGCAAGCTGCTTTCGGCAGCCGCGCACCTGTTTCGTGAGCAGGGCTACGAACGAACCACGGTGCGTGATATAGCCGCGCTGGTCGGCATTCAGTCAGGTAGCCTGTTTCACCATTTTTCGAGCAAGGAAGAAATTCTCAAAACGGTGATGATCGAGGTCATCCGTTTCAATACCGAGCGCCTGCGCAAGGCAGTCGAAGGTGCCGCCGACCCGAAGTCGAAGCTGCGCGCGTTGATCGAGTGTGAGTTGCAGTCGATCGTCGGCGATACCCGTGAGGCGATGGCCGTGCTGGTGTATTCGTGGGAGGGACTTTTGCCAGCCAGCCAAAAGGAAGTGCTCGCCTTGCGTGCGGATTACGAGGCCCTGTGGCTGGAGGTGTTGGCCCAGGCGCGCAAAGAGGGGCTGGTCGATGTCGAACCGTTTGTGTTGCGGCGCTTGCTCGCTGGCGCTATCAGTTGGAGTGGCACCTGGTTTGATCCGAAAGGTCCGATGTCCATTGCGGGACTCGTCGATACCGTGTTGGGTATGGCGATCCGGCGCTGAGTCGTTGACGTCCCCTCGGGAGTTGCCATGAAGGTTGCCATGGAAATCGCAGACAATATGCCCGTGCTGGTCGGCGCGGGCCAGTTGACCAGCAGGTTGGCACCTGCCGAAGCCCCGACGCCGCTGATGATGATCATTGAAGCGGCGCGGCGCGCGGCGCACGACACCGGTGTCGATGCGGCAGCGTTGCTGGCCCGGGTTGATACCATTGCCAATACCCGGCTGGTGATCGATTCGCCCGAGGTCGGCAGTTTCGGTATGGGCCACTACCGCAACTTGCCGGCCAGTGTTGCCGCCGCGCTTGGCGCGACGCTACGCGCCGGCTATTACTGCGGCATGGGTGGCGATTCACCGCAAATGCTGGTCAACGAGATGGCCGAGCGCATCGCGCAGGGCGAAAGCGATGTCGTCCTGCTTGCTGGCGCAGAGAATATGGCAACGCTGCTCAGCGCCGTGAAAACCGGTGTGAAGCTTGACTGGACCGACGCTGCCAATAGTGATCCGAGTGCCATTGGCACCATGAAACCCGGGTGCAACGAGCACGAAAGCCAGTACGGTTTTTTCCTGCCAATCAATACCTATCCGTTGTTCGAGAACGCATTGCGGGCGCAAGCCGGCCGGTCGATTGACGCACACCGGCATTGCCTCGGTAAATTGTTCGCGCCGTTGAGCCAGGTTGCAGCGAGGAATCCCTATGCATGGTTTCCGGTTGCGCGAACCGCTGAGGAAATTGCGACGGTATCGCCGCAGAACCGCATGGTCGGTTTCCCCTACACAAAATACATGAATGCCGTGATTCAGGTTGATATGTCGGCTGCGGTATTGATGATGTCGGCAGGCACTGCGCGCACGTTGGGTGTCGACCGTTCGCGGTGGGTGTTCCTCAATGGCTGCGCGCAGGCCAGCGATCACTGGCACATCACCGAGCGGCGCGATTTCGTCTCGTCGCCGGCGCTGAAACGCTGCGGTGAAGAGGCGCTGCGCATGGCTGGCCTCGCGATCGCTGACATGACATGTTTCGATATCTATTCCTGCTTTCCGTCAGCAGTACAGATCGCCTGCCATGAGCTCGGCATTGCGCTTGACGATGCCCGCGGGTTGACCCTCACAGGGGGGCTGCCGTATTTCGGTGGCCCGGGCAACAATTACGTCATGCATGCGATTGCGGAAATGATGCATCGTTTGCGTGAGCAGCCTGGCACGCATGGCCTGTTGAACGCTAACGGCTGGCATGTGACCAAGCACGCGGTGGGTATCTATTCGACCGCGTCGTTACACGAGCAGTGGCAGCGGGTGGCGCCGTCGACATACCAGCGCGAGCTGGATGCCGTGCCGAAGCCGGCATTTACCGAGGTGGCAAACGGCAGTGCAAGAATTGAGACTTACACCGTCACGCATACTGCCGCAGGGTCGGCGCAGGGCATTGTCATCGGTCGTCTTGCCGACGCTGTACGTTTCCTTGCCAATACACCGGATGATCGCGCGATGCTTGAAGAGTTAATGCGGAGCGAGGGCGTGGGTCGGGAGGGCACGGTGACGCACGAAAACGGGAAGAATATTTTTCGGCTGGGTTATTCAGAGGTTCCCTAACAGGGACAACAGCGATTGGCGGGCTTGTTTATTCTTCGTCCGTCGTGCCGCGTGATTCCAGCCACACCGCGATAATGCCGCCCGCAATCACCAGGGCAATGCCGGCGAGCGTGAGCCAACCGGGTATTTCACCCCAAAAAAGCAGGCCGAACAGGCCGGCAAAAACCACACCCAGGAAGCTCAACGGCGAAATCACGCTGGATTTCGCATAGGTGTAGGCGGCGGTGTACAGACCCATGGTGACGTAGATCGACACGCCGATGCCTACCAGCGCCAGCGCATCGGCAAGCGAAGGTGTTTTCCAGGTTGCGATTGCGAATGGCAGCGTGGCGACTCCGGCAATGCCAAAGTAGTAGAAGATGATGACTTGCGGCGATTCGGTGGCAACCAGGCGTCGAGTCGTCGCCATGGATACGGCGAGGCCGACACCGGCAAACATGCCGATGAGATGCCAGGCACTGATGCCTTGCGAGTCCGGATGCAGGATCAGCAACACGCCGACCAGGCCGGTGGCGATCGCACCCCAGCGGGCGAGCGGCAGGCGCACGCCAAGCCACAGAAACAGGATTGCCGGCACCCAGATCGGTGCGGCACTGCGCAGCAACGCGGCATCTGCCAGCGGAATGTGATTGATCGCTCCGTAGTAGGCCATGAAGCCAATCCAGCCGGCGATGCTGCGCCAGAAGTGCAATGAGGCCCTGGTTGTTGCCAGTGCCCTTGGGCCCTTGCGCAACAACCAGGGCAGCAGGATCAGCATTCCGACCAGATACTGGGCAAACACCACAACGTAGGGTGAAACGCGGCCGCCGAGGAATTTTGCTGCTGCCGCTGCCGTGGAGCCCACCAGCGTTGTCAAGACCGCGAAGGTGACGCCACGGCGCAGATTGTGGCGCGGGCCGGTCGCGGTGGCAGTCATGTGCAGGCTTACCTTGCGTGAGGTGCATCGATTGAAATAGAAACGACAGGTTATCCCTCGTATTGCATCCCTTTCGCGCCGGTATTGCCGTCGCTAATCCAGCAGGTCTATCCCCATCATGAGTGATGCCGCACCTGAAGAGACGCCAGCAGAGACTTCCGCGCGGTTGCGCACGCTCTGTGATCGTTTTATAGGCACCGTTCGCCATAGCGTTGAGCTTGGCATCCGCTGCGAAGACGCCGCACCCGGGGGCGTTGTCCTGCGGTTGGCCCACAGTCCGGGAATCGTCGGCAACCCCTGGACGGGTGTTGTGCATGGCGGGCCACTCCTCGCTTTGCTGGACCAAACCGGCGGGCTTGCTGTCGCTGCCCGGTTGTTTCCAAACTACGACATCACGCCAACCCTCGATCTGCGCATCGATCATCTCAAGCGTCCGTTGCCCGGCGTTGATATTCTGGCCTGGGCCGAGTGCTATCGGTTGACGTCCACTGTCGCGTTTGTGCGCGGCTGCGCCTTTCAGGACGACCGCAATGATCCGGTGTCCAGCTTCGTGGCGACTTATATGCGCCTCGGGCTCAACAAAATGATGATGAAGCCAAAATGACCACTGCCGCGCGACTTATCGATGTCATCGGCCGTTGCCGTGAAGAAAATAATTTCGATCTGTTGGTCGAAGCCATTCCCTATGCGCATCTGCTCGGCATGCGCTGCCAAGTAGAGCAGGGCGGCGAGCTGATGTTTCTGCTGCCGGCAAAGCAGGAAAATATTGGCAACCCGACCTTGCCGGCGCTGCATGGCGGGGCGATCGGTGGCTTTATGGAGCACGCAGCCATCGTTCACCTGCTGGCAACCATGGGGCCGCCACGCATGCCCAAGACCATCGATCTCTCCATCGATTACTTGCGGGCAGGTCACTACCGGGACTGCTGGGCCTCGTGTACCGTTACCCGGCAAGGACGGCGGGTTGCAAATGTCATGATCAGTTGCTGGCAGGAAGATCGTAAGGAACCGATCGCGCATGCGCGGGCCCATTTTCTGCTCGTGGATCCCGATACGGTTGCATCCGCGGAAGGAAGCAAAGCATGAGCGTGTTTCTGTTGCTGGTGGGCCTTACACTTTTCATCAGCGGTGCCGCGATCTATTTTGCGCATGCGGCCCGGCACGATCCGCGCTGGGTATGGGGGTCAATTTTTCTTCCTCTTATCGTTCCTCTTTATTATCGGCACCATTGGGAGGCTTTGCGGGTTGCGGCGTTGATACAGACCACGGGCCTGGCGATGACGGTTGCCGGCACGTTCATGTTTTTTTTCCAGTCGGTACATCCGGACAGCGTTGTGCCCGCCCAGTACGGTGAGGTCTTCTCGACACTCATTGATGACCAGAACAGCGGGTTTGTCGATTCCGAGCGGGCACTGAAATTGTTGGCCCAGAACGGTCCGGGGCACCCGGTCGAGGGGCGTGTGCATGACGCGCCGTTCCGGCCGGATCGAGTCGAGCTGGTCAATGGTGTTTTGCGCCTGAGCGAGGGCGAGGGTTTCTTCCCCGAGCGCGAGATCGCGATCATGCTAGGCGAACAGGATGTGCTCCCTGAAGGACGCATCCGCCGGGTGATTGATCCGGACGCAGCAGATGCACCGGAGGTGCATCTATCCTGGATCGGCGATGACGGGCAGCCAGCCACGAAAATTATCCGTCATGGTTACCGGCTGGAAATCGAGCTTGTCCCGAGCGTTCGCAACAAACTCAGTGGTTATGTCCAGATAGCCCTGCCTGATCGTTGGGAAAGTTATGCGGCTGGCGATGTCGATGTTGTCACCAGCCATTTGCGTTATAAGGCCGACGACATCGATCGCAGTTTTGATCATGAAGACACGCTGCGCTTTATTGCCGAGGAATACCTGCATACGCAGTATCTTGAGGCGGATGTTGCGACGATCACATTCTCGGATACTGTTCTCGACAGTCTCGAAGGCCGCGCCACAACATTGGCGACGGTCACGCTGAAAGACGGGCGTATCGCTCGTCATGTGGTCAAAGCGGCGCGCAGCGAGTTTGGCTGGAATGTTCAGGCCGGAGAGTCGGTGGCGGCGACCGAGGCGGCGGGCTACAAGCCGATTTACAACGTGTTGCCGCCGAAAGGCCGGCAGCAACCGACCACTACCGAGCAGCCGGCGAAGGCGGTTGCTGTGCCGAAGAAGGTGCTGGAGCGCACATTGTCTTTCGGGCAACTGGACAGCCTGACTGGTCAGGGCGCAGTCATTGAGTATACGAGTGGACGTCAAGAGCAGGGAGTGCTGCGCGGCATGCAGAAGGATCGCTTGCTCTTCGAGACAATGAAAGGTGGTGGTGTTGTTCAGTTCAGAATCGCCGAAGGCGAGTTGTTGTTGCTGCGCATGAAGAGTGGCGAGATTGTGCACGTTGCCGGCGCTGTATCATCGATATCGACGGCTGCGCCGACAGAGGTGGCCGTTGCGGTGACGGGAGATGGTGTCGCCGCACCGGTTATCTTCGGCGGCATTGAGCTCACACGATTCATGAACAAGTCGGTGCGCTTAGTCACCAAGGATGGAAAAGAGAAAACAGGCGTGCTGCGCGGGGTAAACAAAGACAATAAAATGGTCATCGAGATGCTGGTCGGCGGTGGCCAAGTGGATTACACGGTCGGAGCCGAGCAGATGCAATCCATTGATTTTGCCAATCACTGATGCGGGCACTGAGGTTTTTGTTAACCGTCGTCGCCAATCGGGCGAGACTCAGAAGTGGTCTTTCATGAACTCGAATTGGTAGCCTGTTGCGCTGGGTAACAACTCGAGGACAGTACCGCGCAGGACGCTGAAATCCTGGGAGCCTGCAGTCGGTATTGCAATACCCGTATCCGCCGCGATGCGGTCGAGGTTGACGTCGAAACGGGTGCTGAGGCTTGTTTGGGTTATGGCGTCCTCAACGAGGTCGCGCGTTTTGCTGTCTTCGATGTTGCTGCTGGCCTGGGCAAGCGTCGGTTCGCGATGCAGTGCTTCCGCGTTGGCTATGGTCAGTGACGGTGTCACGGCGCCCATGGAGTTCCTTTGATCTTCGTTCGACTTGCGCATCGACTGGTCGTCGCTGTCGAACTTTTTGTCTACGACTTGCTGGGCAATGGAAATGCCCTGCACATAGGCGTCGACCATTTCTTCACCATCGAGCTCCTCCACTTCGGCGCGTGCGGCCGCCGCCACCAAGACGAGGCTCATGGTCAGCACGCTGTATGAAATGCGCATAATCCCGATCCTCCCTCGGTTCGACGAAGCCGAACCCACGGCAGCCAAACGGATGACGCTGACAGGTTAGCACTGCCGCCCCCCGCGATTTCCACAGCTTTTCTGTAAACGGGGCTGTGCGGCGGCGGTGGTCCGACGAACGTGGCCGCCGATCTCGACAGCCGGTTATCATCGACCCATCATGGGGGCGGGCAGCATGTCGCCCCATTCGCATTTTCCGGGGGTTTTCGTGGGACACCGCACAGTCGTGATCGGTGGTGGCAGCTTCGGTACTGCCATCGCCAACATCCTTGCCGACAACGGCCACCTGGTTCGCTTGTGCTTGCGTGACCCGAAAGCCGTGGCGGAAATCAGGGAAACAGGAATCAACAGCCGGTATCTGCCGGGATTTCGGCTCAACCCGGCATTGATTCCGACCACGGATCTGGCTGGCAGCGTAGGCGATTCCGATCTCGTTTTCCTCGCCATTCCCAGCCGTGCTTTTCGTGATGTCCTGCGTGACATGAAGCCGCACCTGCGTGACGGTGCCATTCTGGTGAGCTGCACCAAGGGCATCTGGGCGGATGGCTTTTTGTTGATGAGCCAGTTGATGCGCCAGGAAACCGGTAGTAATCGCATTGGTGTGCTCAGCGGACCCAACCTCGCCAAGGAAATCGCCGGGCGCATGCTCAGTGGCTCGCTGATTGCCAGCGACAATGCCGATGTGCGCGAGTGCGTGCAGCAGACACTGTCGTGCTCGTATTTTCGTGTCTATGCCAATCAGGACATGTTCGGTGTCGAACTGGCCGGTGCCCTCAAGAATATCTATGCGATTGCTACCGGCATGGCCGATGCATTGGGCCTGGGTCAGAACACCAAGGCGATGCTGATCACGCGCAGCCTTGCCGAGATGAGTCGCTTCGCGGAGCGTATGGGCGGTAATCCGCTGACTTTCCTTGGCCTGGCTGGCGTTGGCGACCTTGTCGTGACCTGTTCGTCGCCGTTGAGCCGCAATTATCAGGTCGGCTTCAAGCTCGGTCAGGGCGTGTCGGCTCGGGACGCAGAAAAATCGTTGGGGCAGACCGCCGAAGGCATCAACACATTAGAGCTGGTCAAACACAAGGCGGACGAGCTGGGCGTCTACATGCCACTGGTGACCGGCCTGTACGACATTCTGTTCAAAAGCCAGCCACTGCCGACAATCATCAAGCGATTGATGAGCGGGGACCAGAACAGTGATTTCGAATTCACGACCGGCCGGCATGCCGACTGATGGCATGCGCCTCGTCTTGTTGCGGCATGGCGAGGCTGAGCGATTTGCTGCATGCGACGAGATGCGCGGCCTGACGCAACGCGGGCGCGCAGAGGCGCAGGCAGCAGCCCAAGCCATCGCGGCGTTGGCGCTGCCTGCCCCGGTGGTCGTAGCGAGCCCCTATGTGCGGGCGCAGGAGACGGCGGGAATTGTCGCGGCTGTTCTTGGCGTGGGGCAGGTGGTAATAGTTACGGGCATTACGCCGGACGACGACCCGCGCCGTGCTCTGGCCGTGCTGGGGGCAAGCTGTCGTCCTGGAATGACGGTGGTCGCGGTGACGCACATGCCACTGATTGGTGCGTTGATGGGCTTGTTGCTGCATGGTGATGTGCAGGATGCGCCGGGAATCCCCACCGCCGGCGGTGGGGTATTTGAAGGCGAGCTGATTGCCCCCGGTCTTATGCGCCAACGCTGCCCCATCCGTCCGGAATTGCGCCGGTAGCCGCTTCTGGTCGGGTTTTGATTGCCCCTGCCTTGGCTTTTGGGGAGATTGCTACGGGTCTTGGCGGGGTGTACGTCCGGGCGGCTTGTCGCCAATTAAGCAAGTGAGCCTGCCGTTCGTCGCGAGCCATGCCTTTTAGGAATAAAGCGTGACCTAATTCCGTCGAGCGGCTAGGTCAATTGGTGTATAAACAGGACTGCTGGGGTAAGGAAGGTGTAGAAACTGACAAGTTTCGTCACCTCTACCTTCAAACTGATCCAGGGTGGTAGGCCGTCATGAGCACAAAGGCAGAAAAAGTTGACACGATGAACCTTGAGACAGGCATGTATGTGTCTGCGCTTGATCGTCCATGGGTTGAGACGCCATTCCCCATCCAAGGGTTCCACGTGGGTAGCCAGCAGGACATCGAACAGCTGCGACGTTTCTGCAGGCATGTGTATGTCGACCGCAAGCTCAGCCGGGTAGCGATTTCTTTCGATCCGGCTCCGGTTGTTTCGCAGGGTGTGAAACGCAATGCTGCTGGGGTTGTCAACCCGGCTGCCCGCATTCGCAAGTTTGAGCCGGTTCCGTACAAGACCACTCAGCCATTACAGAAGGAGGTTGCCGTCGCCACGACGCTGCATCACGAGATCGCCCGTGCGCTGGTGCAGGTGCTCAATGAGATTCGCAGCGGCAAAGAGCTGAATTTCCTCGTTGTGAAAAAAGTTGCCGGTTTGATGGTCAACAGCGTGACGCGCAATCCGGATGCCTTTGTCTGGTTGTCGCGAGTACGTGACGCCGATTCTTACTCCTATGCGCATTCCCTGCGGTCTTCTGTTTGGGCTTTGGTGTTCGGCCGGCACTTGGGCATTCCGCAGGATTTGCTCGAAGAACTCGCGCTCGGCGTGCTGCTTTCCGAGGTGGGCAAGACCCGAATTCCACGCAATCTGCTCATGAAAGCAGGCAAGTTGACTGAGGAAGAGTTCGCACTCGTACGCAAGCATGTCGAACACGGTGTCGATATTCTGCGCCAGTGCCATGGCGTCAGCGAGACGGTGATTTCGGTCGTGCAGTTCCACCATGAACGTTACGACGGGTCGGGTTACCCCTATGGTCTCAGTGGCGTGGATATTCCATTGCTGCCGCGCATTGCCGGTATTGTCGATACCTACGATGCGATCACCAGTCCGCGCCCCTATGCTGAGCAGCGCTCTTCGACGGAAGCTGTCTCGATGCTGTACGAGGCGCGCGACAGGCTGTTCCAGGGCCAGCTCATTGAGCAGTTCATTCAGGCTGTTGGTGTCTACCCGACCGGTACGCTGGTGCAGCTGAGCACCCGTGAGGTTGGGGTTGTGATTTCGCAGAATACGTCTCGTCGCCTGCGCCCGCAGGTTATGTTGGTTACCGATCATGAGCAAAACCTGCTGTCGCGGCCCGAAATCGTCGATCTCGTGACCGCTACCATTGATAGCGAGGGGCGGCCGCTGTCAATCTCGCGCTGCCTCAAGGCAGGCGAGTGCGGCATTGATCCGAAGCTGCTGCAGATCAGCGCCGTCTGATTTGTGTGACGAGCCGCTGATGATGTGAGGGGCGCCAGAGCGGCGCCCCTCGGTTTTTGGCGCCGGTGCGCTCAGTTTTCCGACACATCGCTGCCGAGTAAAATCTCAAGTTCCAGGCCACCATCCAGGTCATATATGCGGATGCGTGCCTTGCGCTCGAGCAGGAACGCATAGTCTGCACTGGCAGCAAGGGTTTTCGCATAATCCCGAGCGCGCGACAGGATCCATGGATGCACGAAGAAATCGACGCTGATGTTGCGTGCCTTCTTGCCGACATCCTGTTGCCACTCGAACAGCGCTGCTGTTGCCTTCGCCCAGTTTTTCTGCAGTGCTTCGTAATCTTCCGCGCCGATGTTGATCGCAATGTCGCAGGCTTTGCTGAACAGACCGGTTTTCGTTTCGGTTTCCTTGATATCGACGCCTCGCTCAAGAGCGGCGGTGGCGGCGATGGCGGTCTTGGCAACCGGTTCTGGCTGCGACAGCAATACGTCGATAGCCTTGGCGACAGTCTCGCCGCGAGCGATCCGGTCAGCGGGGTTCTTGGCCAGCAAGGTGTCGACGAGGCGCTGATAGCGGGCGAACTTTGGCGGCAATCGCGGTACGGGTTCGGTGAGATGTTTGATGCCAATCGACATACTGTCTTCGGCGTCGAACGGCACCTGCCGCGTCAGCATTTCGTAAAGTATTACGCCGAGTGCATAAATATCGGTGCGGGTATCGACTTCGAGACCTTTGTGCTGTTCGGGACTCATGTAGCGCGGCGTGCCGACTACCATGCCCATTTGTGTCAGCTTGACGTCGGTGTTGCGCTGCCGCGCGACACCGAAATCGGTAAGTACTGCGGTGCCGTCGGCGCGGAACAGCACGTTGTCGGGTTTCACGTCGCGGTGGATGTAGCCCTGCTGGTGCGCGTAGTCGAGGGCCAGCGCGATGGCGCGCAGCAGGCGCAGGGCGTCGGGCGGTTGCAGGCCTTGGCGGATCCAGGTCGACAGATCACCGTGATCGAGGTGTTCCATGACGATGTAATGGTTGCCCTGGCTTTCACCCACGCCGAACACACGCACGATATTCGGATGTTTGAATTTCTGGAGGATGGCGGCCTCACGCAGGAATCTTGCCGACCATTCGTGATCGGCGCCGGGGGGCGCCCGCATCACTTTCACGGCCACCGGCTGCCCACCGGCAAGCGGCTCGGCGAGGAATACCGTGGCCATGCCGCCGCGCCCCAATAGTTTGCGCAAACGATATCCGGGAATTTCCGGAAGTTCCTTGCCTTGCTCGCTCATGTGCGGCATCCCCTGCGCAGCTTGCTCATCTGCGGGGGATTATACGGGGCGGGAGGGAGCGGGAGCGGGTTGGCTGCTGATCAGCCCTTGCTCATGGTGTCAAGCCAAGCCTTCTCGGACTGGCGCGCAGCAGCAAGCTTGGCTTCGAGGCGTCGCTTCTGCCGATCAAGCTCAAGGAAAAAGCTGACTTTGCCCTTGAGGATAATCGGCTCAATCGGCTTGAACAGGTAATCGACGGCTCCAGCCTTGTAGCCTTGGTGGACGTATTTCTGTTCCTTGCTGATTGCGGTAACGAAGATGATCGGGATGTTCTTTGTGCGCGGGTTGTCACGCATCAGTGCCGCCACTTCAAAGCCGTCCATCTCGGGCATCTGTACGTCGAGCAGCACCAGCGAAACATCTTTTTTCAGCAGCGTGCCGAGTGCCTGTTGCCCCGACGTGGCCTTGATCAGGTTGCAGTCCAAATCCTCGAGGACGACTTCAAGGGCAACCAGGTTTTCCGGCGTGTCATCGACGAGCAGGACGTTGGGTGCCGGCAGGTCGACAGATTCCTTCTTTTCGATGCCGTCGTTCATGGGCCTTGTGCCAGTGGGCTTGGATGGGGGGGGTATCCGGCGGGCGGCTATTATAAGTGCAGTGTACGTTGAAGCAATCGGGCAGTTTTATACGGGAAAGTCATTACAGTCTTGCGCTAAGCACAGGCACACAGGACATGAATCCGCCGCCGTTGTTGGCTATTAACTCGTTGATTTACACTGGTTAAATTAATATTTGTTCCGTCAGTCAAGTTGGATCCAGATCGGACAATGATCTGATGGGCGCTCCATGGCGCGCGCCCCGTAGTCCATGTCGGCGCCATGAATGCGGCCGGCGAGGGACCGCGAGACAAGGATCATGTCAATGCGCAAGCCGCGCTTCGGTTCTTTCTCGAAGCCGTGGCTACGGTAATCGAACCAGCTGAAACGATCGGCAATGTCGGGATTGCGTGTCCGCCAGGGATCGACGAAGCCCCAGGCCAGGAGCGCGGCATACCAGGCGCGTTCTTCCGGCAGGAAGCTGGTGTGGCCTTCCTTGAGCCAGCGCCTGCGGTTGTCTTCGCCGATGCCGATATCGATATCGGTTGGTGCGATGTTGAAATCGCCCATCAGGATCAGCGGCTTGTCCGGGGTGAAGCTGTGGTGCAGGAATGCGGTGAGGTCGGCATAGAAGCGTTGCTTGCCGGGAAACTTGGTCGCGTGTGCACGGTTCTCGCCCTGCGGGAAGTACCCGTTGAGTACGGTCAGCGTGGTGTTGCCAAACGGCAGTTCGATGCCGATCAGCCGGCGCTGTGCCTCCTCGCCGTCGCCGGGCAGGCCACGAATCACGCGGATTGGCGCCCTCTTTGAAAGCAGGGCGACGCCGTAGTGGCCTTTCTGCCCGTGGAAGACCACCTCATAGCCAAGCGCCTTGATATCGGCGACGGGAAAATCCTCGTCGCAGACTTTGGTCTCCTGGAGCCCGATCACCTCGGGTGCGTGGCGATCAACCAGCGCAGCGAGTTGGTGCATCCGGGAGCGGATGCCATTGCAGTTGAAACAGACGAGGCGCATGGCGGGATCCGCAGTAGTTGAAGCGAAGATTCTAGCCGCTTTGGTTGACTTCCCGGCAAGAGGCCGGCAATCCTGCCGGCCTGTGTGCATTCTGGAGTGCTGCCGGTGACTCGTCCGCTCGTCGTTTTTTCCCATGCCAATGGTTTTCCATCCGGCAGCTACCGCAAATTCTTCTCCTCGCTTGAGCCGCATGTTGAGATTCGGGCCCTTGATATGCTTGCGCACGACCCGCGCTTTCCGGTCAACGACAACTGGGGCAATCTGGTGCGCGAGTTGTTGACGTTCATTGATGTGCACTGTGATCGCCCGGTATTTGGTCTTGGCCATTCGATGGGTGCGCTGGTGACATTCATGGCGGCGCACCGGGCGGCGGAAAAATTTCGTGGCGTCATCATGCTTGATCCGCCGATCATCAACGGCTGGCCGGCGCATGTCTTCCAACTGGCGAAGTGGATGGGCAAGGCCGACGCTGTCACCCCGGCCGCCAAGAGCCGCAACCGGCGCCGGGTGTGGCCCTCGCGCGAGGAAGCAATCGCCGATCTTGGCCAGAAAAAACTGTTCGCAAATTTCGATCCTGATTGCCTGCGTGATTACGTGTTTTCGGTCACGGAAGAGCGCAGTGACGGTTTTCACCTGCGTTTCCTGGTTGAGAATGAACTGGCCATATTCCGCACTACCCCGAGCAATCCCTATCGCTACCTGCGCAGGTTGCAGGTGCCTGGTGCCGTGATCACCGGTGCGACCAGCGAGGTATCGTTGCAGCAACATGTCAGCCGGCTGTGTCGCCGGCACGGCATGACGCATGGCACGGCGCCGGGCGGACATATGTTCCCGCTGGAGCAGCCAGACGAAGCGGCGCGGCGGGTGCGCGAACAGATCCATGCCTGGGTGCAACAAGCGGCGCGATCAGGCGAGGCGCCACGATCCGGTCAGGGGCACGGCCATGGCGGCTGAGGAAATCCGGCTTGAGGCGCGTGGGCTGGCACTTGCCGGTCTGCGCTGGCATACGGGCGCACCGCGCCGCGTGCTGTGTGTCCATGGCTGGCTGGACAATGCTGCCAGCTTCACGGAAATTGCGCCGCAACTGGCGGATTGCGATGTTGTTGCCATTGATCTGCCCGGTCATGGCCGCTCGGCGCATCGCGGTGCCGGAACGATGCAGCACTTTGTCGAATACATTGCCGATGTCGTCGGCGCACTTGATGCGCTGGGTTGGGATCAGGCCGTCTTGTTCGGCCATTCGTTGGGAGCCGGTGTGATGGCGTGCGTTGCCGGCACGGTACCGGAGCGTGTACGCAGTTTGTTGCTTGTCGAGGGCATTGCACCACAACCTGCGTGGCCGGAAAAAATTCTCGAAAGCCTGCGGGCAGCGATCGAGGCGAGCCAGCGGGGTGCCGGCAAGTCGGCAGGTTATGCGGATTTCGATGCTGCGATTCTTGCCCGGCGGAAAGGGTATTGGCCGTTGTCCGAACTTGCATCCCGACGAATTCTGGAGCGCGCATTGACGGCCGATGCGAACGGCGTGTTGCGTTGGCACACCGACCCGCGGCTGCGGCAAGTGTCGGCGATGCGGTTGGTTGAAGCGCAAGTGTCGGCGTTGCTCGGCGCGATCAGCGCGCCGACGCTGTTGATTGGCGCCGATCAGGGTCTATATGCCACCCGCGATGCGCATGCGGCACGGTTGGCAGAGGTGCGCCCGCTGGAATATGCCTGTCTGCCCGGCGGCCACCATCTGCACCTGGAACCGGAAACTGCGCCAGCGGTGGCCAGGTTGCTGAACGAGTTCATGGCATCTCACGGTGTGTAAGGCGGCATGAACGTGCGCTGCATTTTTTTCAGCGTACGACAGTGAAGCGCATGCCGGCATTCTCAAGCCGCCGGATCAGCGCATGCCCCATGCCAGCGGCTGGCGTCACTACGCCGGCGTGCGGCGGCAGATCGGTGTCGAGGGCGAGGCACAGTGCTGATTCGGCGAGCATCTTTGCTGTTTCGTCGTAGCCAGGATCCCCACCCGACACTTCGCAGCTCACTTCATGGTTGCCAGCCTGGGCGACAAACAGCACCCGGAACCAGCTTGCTGCCCGTTTTTCCGGCGACGGCCCTTCGCCGCTCTGGCGTGCCTTGCGCAACAGGTTTGCGGTCGGCTTGAACTGGGCCATCATCGCCACCGCGCCGATGCCGGCTATGCCGGCGAGTACCGGCAGCAAATGTTCGGCCAGCAGAAAGTGGCCATAGGCGAAGGTCTGCCCGTAATCGCCACGCAAACGGGCTGATTGGCGCACAACCTGTGGGTCGACGCTCGGCAGCGGGCACGCCCAGCGCTGCAGGAGGCGGTTGTAGTGCAGCCGCACCGGCAGTGCGTGCACCCTCTCGAAGGGTGCGCGGCCATTTGCTGCGGTGCGGCGTGCATCAAGGTACTGGCGCGCCCGGGAAAGTTGCTCGATCGCCGAGTTCCAGGTGCCGCCAGAAAAAGCGGCATCGAACTCAAGAAAACCACGCATGGTGATATCGGCATGGCGAAATGCGTCTTCGCCCATGTGCGTACGCAGCGTATCCAGGGTGAAGAGTGCGCCGAGGTCGTGCGGGATACTGTCGAAGCCGCAGCAGTGAATGATGCGCAGGCCGCGCGCGCGTGCGGTTTCGTGCCAGGCGGCGCGGGAGCGGTCGACGAATTCCGGTTCGCCGGTGAGATCGACATAGTGAGTGCCGGCCTCGACGCAGGCACGCAATACGCCTTCGCCGTAGCGCAGGTAGGGGCCAACCGTGGTGATGAGTACGCGCGTGTTCTCAGCCATCGCGGTCAGCGAGGCGGCATCACTGATATCGGCAATGAGCAGCGCCGGTGCGGCTTGCGGGTCAATCGCATGGACAACACGCAGCACGGCTGCAAGTTTCTCCTGGCTGCGACCGGCCAGGGCCCAGCGGAAGCGTTCACGGCCGGCGGCGCGCGCGAGGTACGCTGCCACCAGCGTACCGGTGAAGCCTGTGGCGCCGAAAAGTACGATGTCATATGGGCGCTCGCGCATGAAGGTCTCCGGCTACTATGCGAGCCATGTCACTGAATTCAGGGCGGATCGGGATGTGAAAGCGGTCACGAAAGGGGGAAGCATTGCTATAGTACCGGCTGTCAGCGTAATGACAATGACACTTGGGTTTAACCAGCGGCTACGGCCGGTGTCCCCTTGTCTGACCAGGACGGAGCCAACGGACCATGACGGCGATCGGCACAATGAAAAAGACGCGCGTCCTGCTCGTCGATGATTCGAAAGTCATGCGCAAGGCAGCGCTGAAGATGCTGAGCGATGAGTTCGATGTGGTGACTGCGGAGGATGGCGTCGACGGCTGGCGGCAACTTGAAAGCGACACCAGTATCCAGGTGGTGTTCACCGACTTGTCGATGCCGAAGCTCGATGGTTATGGGTTACTGCGCAAGATCCGTATGGCGGAGGATACCGGTGTCAACGCGATGCCGGTCATCATTGTTACCGGTGCCGAGAATGACGATGCGGCCCGCGAGAAGGCGCTCGATATGGGTGCCACCGACTTCATCACCAAGCCATTCAATTCCACCGACTTGCTGGCACGGGCCAGGGCACACGCGAAATACCAGCGCATCACCCGCCAACTGCAGGAACAAAGCACGGTTGACACGCTCACCGGCCTCGCCAACAAGGCCGGCTTTATGGAGCGCCTCAAGCAGGATATCGCTTTCGCCAAGCGCCACCAGCAACCGTTGTCGCTGGTTCGCATGGAGATTGATGATTTCAAGAAACTGTTTCTTTCGCACGGCAAGGATGTGGCCGATACCGTTGTCATGCATGTTGCGCGGATTATCCGTGCGCGTATTCGCAAGGAAGACACTGCGGCCCGCATTGGCCTGGCCCATTTCGCCATTGCGCTACCGACCGGCAAGCCCGATGGCAGCAAGGGCCTGGCCGATCGTATCCGCGCTGAAATCACGAGCAACCCGCTCAATCTGGGCGGCAAGCCGGTGCGGCTGGCTGCCAGCGGCGGCGTGCTGACACCCGAGTCGCACCCGGGCCTCACGGCGGTATCGGCGATGGAAGAGTGCCAGCAGGTGCTGGAGGCGGCGATCAAGGCGGGCGGTAATTGCGTGCTGGGCGATGTCGACATCCGCAAGATCCGGGCGGATGTGCTGCTGCCATCCCGGCCGGTGCCGCCGCAAAAAACCGAATTGCAGGTCGGCCAGGTACGTATCGACGATCTGCTGGTGCAGATCGAGAAAGGCAATACCCAATCGGTTGTCGAGCAGTTGCCGCAGACACTGAAGCGCCTGCTGCCCCTGCTCAGGCTGATGAATGAACGCCAGCGCCAGCAATTGATTCAGTTCTTGCAAAAACTGGCTGAGCAAGGTTAGTTTTGCGGTTTCTGGCATTTGGGGGTTCGCGCGCATGAAGTTGCACCACGAGGGCATGTACGGCATACCTGCCGCAGACCTTTTCCGGGTATTTACTGACCGCGCTTTTTATGAAGGGCGTTTTGCCAAGAGCGGAGAAGATGAAAGCGTCGAATTTGTCCATTTTGGGCCGCGTGGAAACCATTTCGTAATTGATGTGCTTCGGCATGTGCGTATGCGTTCCAACGCCAATATCCCGGCCATCGCGCAGCGCTTTGTCCGCGACGTCAATGTGCTGCACTCGGTCATGGAATGGGATGTATCGCCACGTGGCGATGTCTGGCACGGCGCATACCGTATGGAAATCGAGCGGATGCCCATTACGGTGACAGGGCGTATGTCCATCGAGCCGCATTCGTCCGGATGTGTCCATCATCTGGCGATGGACATACACTGTTCGGTGCCGCTGATTGGCGGCAAACTTGCCGCCATGGTGGGTGAGCGGGCCGAACGCGGCATGAAGCGCGACCACGAAAATACGCTGATCTATCTGCGTGAAAACCGTCTTGTTACTGCCTGATGCACAACGATATCCCGCTGCGCGATGACTACCGCTATTTTGTCGGCATCACCACGCGGTGGCAGGACAACGACATCTACGGCCACGTCAATAATGTTGTCTACTATTCTTATTTCGATACGGCGGCAAACCACCTGCTGATCCATCAGGGTGGGCTCGACATCCAGACGGCGAGCGTGATCGGCGTGGTGGCGGAATCGCAGTGCCGCTATTTTGCCGGCGTCACTTACCCGGAGTTGCTGGAAGCCGGTGTGCGGATTGAGCATCTGGGTAATCGCAGTGTCCGCTACGGCATTGCAATTTTCCGGCAAGGCGAACAGCAAGCGCGTGCGGCCGGGTTTTTTGTACATGTTTTTGTCGAGCGTGCGTCAATGCGGCCGGTAGCAATTCCCGAACCACTCAGGGCGGCGTTGGCACGCCACGTCGCCTGAATACGCTGCCTGCACAACCGCAGATCAGCTGGCGAACGCCGCAATCGAGGGATGGGGTTCGGGCCGGCCGCATACGCATCTACGTCCCCGGCCCGGTTTGATGCGGGTCAACCCAGGCTAGATTATCGGCATCCATTCCGGAGCTACCCATGCCCGATCAGAACACGCTCATCACCTGGGCTACCCCGGTGTTCTTTCTGCTGATCGCTCTTGAAACCTGGGTGGCCCATCGGCGCCGGGCTGCGGTATTCCAGTTGGCCGACAGCCTCACCAGCCTGGGTTGCGGTGTCTGGACGGTGACGGTGGAGGTGTTCACCAAGGGTGCGTTGTTGCTGCTCTTTGCCTGGGTGCAGCAGCATTACGGGCTGATTGATTTTCGTGTCGATGCCGTGCTGACGTGGGTGCTGTTTTTTTTCCTGCTCGATTTTCTTTATTACTGGGCGCACCGCTGGTCGCATGAGATCAACATCCTCTGGGGCGTGCATGTGCCGCATCACCAGAGCGAGGAATACAACCTCACCACCGCACTGCGCCAGGGTGCGTTTCAGGATACGGTCCACTGGCCGATCTACCTGCCGCTGGCGCTGCTCGGTTGCCCGGCCGAGGTATTTATCATCCTGCTGACATTCAGCAAGTTCTACCAGTTCTGGATCCACACCCGGATGATTGGCAAAGTGCCGCTGATCGAGGGCATTCTCAACACGCCGAGCGCGCATCGCATTCACCACGCGGTGAATGACGGCTACGTTGATCGTAATCACGGGGGCACGCTGATGATCTGGGATAAATTGTTCGGCACCTGGATTGAGGAAACCGAGCCCTGCGTGTTTGGTGTGCGCCGGCCATATCATCGCTGGAATGCGGTGTGGGCACATTTCGACTGGTTCGCCGACCTTTTTCGCGACGCAAGGCGGACGGGAAATTTTCTGGATCGTCTGCGTGTCTGGGTAAAGCCCACCGGCTGGCGCCCGCCGGACATCGCTGCACGCGAACCATATCCGCCGTTCGTGCTTGGGGATGTGCGGCACTTCACGGCGAAACGCGGCGGCGTATGGACTGGTGTTGCCGTGCTGCTGTTTATACTCGCTGCGATCGCCAACAATGTGCTGCTCGGCGAGGTGCGTGCGTTGTCATGGCCGGTGAAACTGGTACTGGCGGCCGATGTCACCCTGCTGTTGCTGGCGATGGCCTGGGCGCTGCAGCCGCGTCGCAGCTGATGTTATCTACGTATTCTTCGGCAGGAAAAGTTGCCTTCAATACCGGGATGCTGCCCTGCAATCAAGCCTTGCGGTTACCCAACTCCTCGAACACACAAAATTCCGCAGCACTCAGTGGCGTGATCGACAGGCGGTTGCGGCGCAACATCACCAGCTCGTCCAAGCGCGGCTCGGCGCGAATCTCGGCGAGCGGCACGAGGCGGGCGAACTTTTTCACGAACTGCACGTCGACCTGCATCCAGCGTGGCTCTTCGCGGGTGGACTTTGCGTCGAAATAATCACTGTGCCGGTCGAACTGATCCGGGTCCGGGTAGGCGGCGCTCGCAATTTTCGCTACACCCGCCGCGCCGGGCGGCGTGGCATTTGAGTGGTAGATAATCGCCAAGTCGCCGATCTGCATGCGGTCGCGCATCAGGTTGCGGGCCTCGTAATTGCGCACGCCATTCCAGCCTTCGGTCTGGTTTTTCCGGGTCAGGAAGTCGTCGATCGAGAAGGCTTCCGGTTCGGTTTTCATCAACCAGTAATGCATGTGGCCTCAACGGTCGGGGAGACTGTGCAGCCAGGCGATGGCAGTATCGGGTTTGCTGAATACCTGGGTTGGGTAGGGCGGGTGGAACATGTTCATGAACATGCTTGCCAGCGATTCCTCCAGAGAGTTCTGCGTGATGATGGCCATGGCGTGCGTGATTGCAGCCATCGATTTACCGGCAGCAAAGCGCGAGGCTGCATAATCGATGTCGATGACGCGGGTGCCCCAAGTCAGTACTTTCTGCTTGCGGTTGGAGGAGCCTGCGAGCAGCGCCAGTCGTTGCTGGTAGACGTCTTCCATCATCGGCAGGGTGATGCGTGCGCGTCCGGGGAACTCCATATAGACGATACCGGCCTCCTGCCATGCACGAGCGTTTTTCAGTGGTGGCTGCTCGCTATTCATGTTCGATGCAGCAAGGCGAGGAATTCGTTTCGGGTTTGCGCGCTGGAGCGGAAGGCGCCGAGCATCACGGAAGTTTTCATCACCGAATTCTGTTTCTCGACGCCGCGCATCATCATGCACATATGGCGTGCCTCGACGATGACGCCGACACCCACGGCGCCGGTGACTTCCTGTACTGCGTCAGCAATCTGGCGGGTGAGATTTTCCTGGATCTGCAGCCGGCGGGCATACATATCAACGATGCGTGCCACCTTCGACAGGCCCAGCACTTTCTGGTTCGGCAAGTAGGCGACATGGGCGTGACCGATGAAAGGCAGCAGGTGGTGTTCGCAGAGCGAATACAGCTCGATATTGTTGACCACGACCATTGCGTCGGTGTCGGAAGGAAAGATGGCGTCGTTGACGATTTCAGCCAGTGACTGCTGATAGCCGCGGGTCAGAAACTCGAAGGCCTTGGCGGCGCGTTTGGGTGTGTCGGCAAGGCCGGGGCGGGTCCGGTCTTCACCGATGGCTTCGATGATGCGTGCGAATTCTTGTTCCATGGTCGTCAATGGTTGCAGCCGGGCGATAACCCTAAGCGATCAGGATGCAGCCCGCAAACCCGGTATTCCCCGCATCGCGGCCGGGACACTCAATCGCGTCGCCGCCGGAGCAGTACATACAGTGCGCCGGCGCCACCATCTGCGGGCAATGCCGAGCAGAACGCCAGCACCTGCTCGTTGCGGCGCAGCCAATGGTTCAGTTCTGCCTTGAGGGTCAGGGTGCTCGGGCCGCTGCCGTAGCCCTTGCCGTGCACGACGCGGATGCAGTTGGCCTGTTCTTCCTGCGCCTGCCGGATCAGTCGCTCGACAGCGCGTAGCGCGTCACTGCGGGTCGCGCCGTGCAGGTCGAGACCCAGCTGCCAGGGGATGGCGCCTTGTTTCAAATGCTGCCACTGGCGCAATTGCAGGCCGGGCCGGTGAAATTCGATCCGCGCGTCGGCGGCAATCGGCGCCACGGCTGCGAGGCTGCCATCCAGCGCCAGATCGTTCTGGGTGGTCTCACTGGCTGACTCCCGCCGCCGCTGCGCCAGTTCGCGATCCGGCCGGTCGCTGCGCAGTGGAACGCGCTCTTCAACAGCAAGGGGGGTGACGTCTGCCAGCGCCCGGGCGAGTAGCTCAGCTTCTGTTTCTGCGGCGCTGATGTCAGGGCCGTCCTCGGCGTTGTCCGGTTTCTTCGGGGTGCTCATGCGGGCGGCTATCGGGTCAGTGCGGTGTCCGGTCGCGCTATGATGCCCGGCGTTCATCGTGGGATAAACCGGAGTCTGCCGTGGCCAGTGATTTGCCCAGCGTCGATACCCATGCCGCCGTGCGCGACTTGCGCACCGTGCGTGACTTCATGCGCTGGACGGTCAGCTGCCTGAATCGCGGCGCCGTGCATCTGGGCCATGGCAACGACGATCCCTGGGTTGAGGCGCGGGTACTGGTGCTGCACCCGCTGGCGCTCGATTGGGACAACGATCCGCAGGTGTTGGATGCCCGCTTGACCATAGCGGAGCGCGAGGCGGTTGCAGAACTGGTGCGCCGCCGCGTGGTAGACCGCGTACCGGCTGCCTACCTGACGCAACGCGCCTGGTTTGCCGGCCTGCTGTTTCATGTTGATGAGCGGGTGCTGGTGCCGCGCTCGCCGATTGCCGAGATGATCGAGCGCCGTTTTGAGCCATGGCTGGTCGCTGACCGGGTGCGGCGCATCCTCGATCTGTGTACCGGCAGCGGCTGCATCGCCATTGCTTGTTGCCACGCCTTTCCGGAGGCCGAGGTCGTCGCCACCGATCTTTCCGTCGAGGCACTGGAGGTCGCCACCGAAAATCGCGCTCGCCACGGCTGCGACGAACAGTTGTCCCTGGTGCAGGGCGATCTCTATGCCGGCGTGCATGGCCGTTACGATTTGATCGTCGCCAACCCGCCCTACGTCGATGCGCCGGACATGGCCGCGTTGCCGCCCGAGTATCGCCACGAACCGGAACTTGGTCTGGCTGCCGGCGACGACGGCCTTGACCTCGTGTTGCGCATCCTGGCCGAAGCGGACAAATACCTGAGCGAGCATGGCCTGCTGGTGGTCGAGGTTGGCAACTCCGATCTCGCGCTGCAGGATATGTTCCCGATCGTGCCGTTCACCTGGCCGGAGTGCGGGCACGGCGAAGGCGGTGTCTTTGTGCTGCGGGCTGAAGACGTGCGTGCTGCGGTCGTACATTTCCGCGCGGCAGCAGCGGTACGCGCCTGACGCGCACAGGTATAATTCCAGTTTTTCGGCCCTCTTACGCTTCATTAATATTCGCTGCGAGTCGCCCATGTCCGGCAACACTTTTGGCCAACTTTTTTCCGTCACCACGTTTGGCGAGAGCCACGGCCCGGCGCTCGGCGCTATTGTCGATGGCTGTCCGCCGGGGCTGGCACTCACGGCGGCCGATCTGCAACGCGATCTCGACCGCCGCAAACCCGGGACCTCAAAGTTCACCACCCAGCGTCGCGAGCCGGACGAGGTAAAAATCCTCTCCGGGGTGTTTGAGGGCAAAACCACCGGCACGCCGATCGGCCTGGTGATTGAAAACACCGATCAGAAATCGAAAGACTACGCGAACATTGTCGATACCTTTCGCCCCGGCCACGCCGATTACACCTACAACCAGAAATACGGTTTTCGCGATCATCGGGGTGGCGGCCGCAGTTCGGCGCGCGAAACGGCCATGCGTGTCGCTGCGGGTGCTATTGCGAAAAAATGGCTGCACGAGAAGTTCGGTATCGAAGTGCGTGGTTATGTTGCGCAGATCGGCGATATCGCCATCAAGAACTTTTCCTGGGCGCAAGTCGAACAGAATCCGTTTTTCTGCCCGGATGCCGCTTGCGTGCCGCGCATGGAACAGCTCATCGAAGATTTGCGTCGCGATGGCTCGTCGGTCGGCGCGCGCGTGAATGTGGTGGCTTCGAACGTGCCACCCGGTTGGGGCGAGCCGGTGTTCGATCGCCTTGATGCCGATCTTGCCAAAGCCCTGATGAGCATCAACGCAGTGAAGGCGGTGGAGATCGGCGACGGTTTTGCTGTAGTAGCGCAGCGCGGTGAGCAGCATCGCGACGAGATGACGCCGCAGGGATTTTTATCCAACCATGCCGGCGGCGTTCTCGGTGGCATCAGCAGTGGCCAGGACATCACCGCCAGCATGGCCCTGAAGCCGACATCCAGCATCCGCATTCCGGGTCGCTCGATAGATGCGGCAGGCAACCCGGCAGAGGTGGTGACCACCGGCCGCCATGATCCCTGCGTCGGTATACGCGCAACACCGATTGCCGAGGCGATGATGGCGTTGGTGCTGATCGATCATGCCTTGCGTCACCGTGCCCAGTGCGGCGACGTGGTGGTGCGTACACCGCGCATTCCCGGCCGGGCGCCTTGATGTCCTGCAAACCCTGAGCACGGCACCCCGCACAGCACCGTGACCACGCCCCCGGTTCAGGACTCAGTTCAGGACTACCCGTACTGGAAACTGTCGGCGTTTTACTTCGCCTACTTCGGCATGCTCGGCGCGATGGTGCCGTTCTGGAGCCTGTTCCTGCAGGACCGCGGCTTCACCCTCACCGACATCGCTCTGCTTGCTGCCATTCCGATGGCGACCCGCATCGTCGCTCCGAATCTGTGGGGTTGGATCGCCGATCATCAGCGTGCGCGTTTGCCGATTGTTCGCTTCGGAGCACTCGCCGCAATTGCGCTGTTCGCCGCCGTCTGGTTTGTGGATACGTTCTGGGGCATGGCGCTGGTGATGACCGGCTACAGCTTTTTCTGGAATGCCGTCTTGCCGCAGTTCGAGGTGGTGACACTTAATCACCTTGGCAGCCGTATCGCCGAGTACAGCCGGATACGGCTTTGGGGTTCAATTGGTTTTATTGTTGCGGTGGTTGGTCTTGGCGCGCTTTTCGACATGGTTTCCATGGCCTGGTTGCCGGCTGTGATGCTCGTGATCATGGTTGTGTTGTGGATCACGGCACTTGTCACCCACGAGATCCCGCACGATCCTCGCGCCCATGATGGCGCCGCCGATTTCGGTCGGCGTCTGCGCCAGCCGGTGGTTTGGGTATTCCTGCTGGCCTGTCTGCTGATCAATCTGTCGCACGGCCCGTATTACACCTACTTCTCGATCTACCTCGAAGAGCGTGGCTGGACGCGGTTCGGCATCGGCGGGCTGTGGGCGCTGGGCGTGATCGCCGAGGTGCTGGTCTTTATGTGCATGCACCGAATTCTTGCCCGGATTGGCGCAGTTTTTGTTCTGGGCATCGCCGCGGGCGGGGTCGTCGTGCGCTGGTTGCTGGTGGCGTACATGCCCGACAGCCTCGTGGCCTTGCTGTCGGCGCAGATACTGCATGCAGTGACGTTCGGCTTCCTGCACGCGGCGGGTATTCATCTGGTTTATCGACTGTTTGCCGGCTCCAGCCAGGGGCGTGGCCAGGCCCTGTTTGCCAGCATCAGTTACGGTGTTGGTGGGGCACTCGGCGCGCTGGCAGCTGGCGGCCTGTGGCCGCATTACGGTGCGGCACTGGCCTTTACGGCGATGTCTGTGGTTGGTGTGGTTGCGCTGGTGTTGGTGGTGTTCGTGCTGGCACGCGACCCGCTGCTGGCGGAAGGGAGATCGACGTGAGCGACCGTTTGCGCATCCCGTTCGGCGAATTCCTCGCGCTGATCGGCGTGATGATGGCGGTCGGCGCATTGACGCTGGACATGATGCTGCCGGCGCTGGGCGTGATGGGCGACGAACTCGGTCTCACCGATCCCAACCGCCGCCAGGAAGTGATCACCGCTTTTCTGATCGGCATCGGCGTTGGCCAGTTGTTCTACGGACCACTGTCCGATCTCTACGGCCGCAAGCGCATGCTGCTGATCGGCCTCGCCATTTTCATCGTCGCCTCGCTATGGGCAACCGTGGCGCATTCCTTCGAGGCGATGCTGGCGGCGCGCGTGCTGCAGGGTTTTGGCGCCGCCGCGCCGCGGGTGATCTCGGCGGCGATCGTGCGCGACTGTTTTGTCGGCGACCGCATGGCGCGGGTGATGTCCTTCGCCATGCTGGTATTCATCGTCGTGCCGATCTTCGCGCCGGCGCTCGGCATGGCGGTGCTGCTGGTGGGCGACTGGCCGGCGATCTTCCTGTTCACCGCTGCGTTTGCGCTGGTGCTGGCGCTGTGGAGCGGCTTCCGCCTGCCGGAAACACACAGCGGCGAAGCCGGGCCGGGCCGCGGCCCGGAACATGGAATAGCTGCGCGCATCGCGCACGGCGCCGGCGTCGTGCTGCGCACGCGGGTGACCATGGGTTACAGCCTCGCGCTCGGTTTCCTGTTCACGTTGTTGATGACCTACGTCGCTACCGCGCAGCAAGTGTTCCAGGACATCTACCAACAGGGCGACCGTTTCCCGCTGGTGTTCGGCGCGATCGCCGCAGTGATTGCCGTTGCCAATATCCTCAACGCCCGCTTCGTGATGCGCTTCGGCGCCGCGCGCATCGCCATGGCCGCGCTGTGGCTGCTGGTGGCAGTGACCGGCGCCTTGCTGCTGCTCTCGCTGGCCGGCAACCCCTCGCTGCCGGTGTACTGGATCTTCATGTCGGCGATCCTGTTCCTGTTCGCCGCCGTTACCCCCAACCTCAACGCGCTGGCGATGGTGCCGATGGGGCAGGTCGCCGGCACGGCGTCGTCGTTTATTGGCTGCTTCACCACGCTGATGGCGAGCGGGCTGGGGTGGTTGATTGGCAGTCAGCTGGAGGGGCGGGTGCTGCCGATTGCCGCTGGATTCTTTATTGCGGCGGTGGCGGCGGCGGGAATTGTGCGGTGGACGCAGAGAGAGACGACTTTCGCGCAAGTGTGAGACTGGATGAAAAAGCGGTGACCGGCTAATCCGCCGGAGTCATCGCCGGCAAAGCAATCGGGCGGCCGTCTGCTTCCCGGCGAATGCCCAGGTCGAGGGGAAGGCGCTGCGGATCAGGAGGGAGGGCGATGCCCTGATTCCTGAGCCGCCATCGGTGGATGAGTGGGCGTGGCTGGATTCGCTGACGCCGCCGGAAACCGGGATGCGGTGGCGGGTTGTGGGGTGTCATCAGCGCGGGCGGCGCTGGCGGGGCCAATGGGCGGATTGACGAGGTGGGTATGACCGGGTATCTATAGGTAATACCTTTGATTACCCGGGAGGTCTGGCCATGGGAACCGCAACGTCCGTAAAACTCGATGAGGCCCAGAAACGCGACCTGGAGTTGCTGGCCGCGGCCGGCGACCGCACGGTTCACTACCTGCTGCGCAAGGCCGTCGACGAGTTCATCGTGCGTGAGAAGGCGCGCCGCGCCCTGTTGGCAGATTCGCTGGCTGCCGATGAAGAGTACGAGCGAACCGGCGACGGGATGACCATTGCACAGGTGCGCAAGCACCTGAAAAAACTGGAGCGCATGGCCGCTAAATGAAGTTGGTCCTTACCCGGCGCGCGATCACCGATCTCGAACGCTTGCATGCGTTCAACGCCGAGAAAAATCCAGCGGCCGCTGCACGGATCAATGACGAGGTTATCGATGCGCTGGAATCTCTGCTGGAGTTCCCGCTGCGATACCCGGCAGTTGACCCGGAAGTGTCGCCACAGGTTCGACGCATGGCGATCGATACGGGCATGGGCTACGTGGCCGTATTTCGCGTCATCCTGAATGTCGCAGGAGAGCCGGCCACGGTGCGCATTCTGGCCATCCGCAGCGCCCGCGAGGCGGGATTCTGAATCAATGCTCCGCGTTCTCCCCGGGTGATACACCACCCCCAGTTCGCGCTGGATACGCAATTCATTCGCTGGCAGCACGCTCCAGCCGAGGCCGACGGCGCACCTCCTCTTGAACACCTCCAGGTAGTTGGTGCTGATCGCGGTCGGTGTCGATCAGGCGATCGTCTGCCCGACCAATCAGCCAATGTCCACTGGATCGGTCCCGGCCTCGTATGCTTGTATATACACCGTAGGATTACATCGGAGGGCTGGGTATGGGCGGCACGGCAAAGGTGTTCATGAGCGGCGGCTCACAGGCCATCCGGATCCCCGCGGAATATCGGGTCGAGGGGACGGAACTGCGGATCCGGAAAGAGGGGGCGGCGCTGATCCTGGAGCCGCTCGATCTGGATGAGTGGGCGTGGCTGGACGATCTTCCCAAGGTGTCCGGCGACTACGAGCGCGCGGTGCAGGTCGGGAGAAATGCGCAGCAGGTGCGCACGGGATTGGCGGAGGTATTTGATGAAATTCCTGCTGGACACGGACGCGGTGATCGCCGTTCAAAAGCGAAGGGAGGCCGTCCTGACGTGGCTGCGAAAGCAGCGCCGCGCCGACGTCGTCGTGTCGACGGTGACCCTGCATGAGTTGTACTACGGAGCCTTCAAGTCCCGGCACCACGAGCAGAATCTGGCCGCGCTGCAGCGGCTGCAATTCGTGGTGATTCCGTTCGCAGAGGACGCGGCGATCGCCGCCGGCCGCGTGCGCGCACAAACGGCCAGACAACCTATCGGCCCCTATGACGCGCTGATCGCCGGCCATGCCCAGGCGGCGGGGCTGGTTCTGGTGACGCACAACATGCGGGAATTTGCGCGGGTTCCCGGGCTCGTCGCGCTGGACTGGAACGCCGGCTAATCCCCTGTCTCCCGCGCCGCCTGCAACATCCCCACCATCCGTTTGCTGGAAGAAGTGCGGGTCGGCAAGGTGAGCGCCGGGATCCCGCGGGAAGATTCCGCCGGCCCACGACAGCACGTACAAGTGATCCGGGGCTTCCCTACCGCTTGAGCGGTTTGCCCGGAATGCCGGGTTTATCGCCAGGCGGCGCCGGCTCATCTGCCGCTTTCGGCTTGGTTTCCTCCATGGGCTCCAGCGACAGGCTCAGGACGAATTCCGAGAATTTTGGCTGTGGCGGCTCGCCTTCCTTTGTTGGTTCTGTTTCCACGGGTGCCGGCGGCGCGGCGGCGAGCATGGCCTTCACCTTCGCCATATCCGGTTTGAACCGCGCCATTTCCTGCTGGATCAGGGATTTTTTCAACCAGTCGGGCATGTCCTTGTGCTCTTCAAGCAACTGCTGTTCCTTTTCGGCGCGCAGCACGTTGATGGCCTTGGTCTCGGCGTCCTGCACCGCTTCTTCCGGGGTGGGCATGATCCGGAACGCCTTGGCCCGCTCGAGGTAATTGCTGGTCGGTGCAACGATCTCGTCATCCGGCAGGTAGGCATTGAAGAATTTACGGATCTCCACCAGCTGATCCTGCAACAGCATTGGTATCAGGCTGGAGTACATGTCGAGCAAGGTGATGGCGTTCTTGAGCGAATCGGAGCTCGTTACCGCCTGCAAACGACTGGCAACGCTCTTGTTGACGATATGCAGCTCGTCATACATGCGGATCAGCCCGCCAAACGACATCACCCCGTTCTTGTTTTTCAGGTTCACAAAATACTGGGCCAGCAGGTACATGCCGGCGACGTTGAATACGGTTTCTTCTTCTGAAGCCAAGGGCACGTGGAATCGTGCCAACGGCTTCATGCCTTCGGTCCGGGGGCAGCCGGAAACCGGAAACACCAGGCCAAGCAGGGAGGCGAGCGCCTCCTGCAATGCCGTGGTCTTGGTCACCGTGCGCTGCTCGGTGATGACATCCAGCGTTACTTCATCGATGGAGCGGGTCTTGTGGAACCGGTCGACAATATGGTTCAGCTGAACAGCAACCGGGCAATGTGGATGATCTTCCGGTTTCAACGGGCAATTGGGACATTGCTTGAAACCAAGCTCGGTCCAGGCTGGGAGCTTTTCGGTCCGGGGTGCCGGGACGATGTCGAAAGTTTCCGGATCCATTTCATAATCAAACTCCTCCGTGATCGCCTCACTGAGTTTGATTCGATAGACGACGTTGACTGGCTCCATAGGGATGGTCCCTGCGCTTCACGTGATTGCCGCTAATATACGTTTCGCCCCTGAAAACGTCTTGTTCCAGCTCACATTCCATGCGTTGGCTTCGGGGCCCGGGTTCAGGCGCCGGGTCGCCTAATCCCGCACATCCCTCGCCGCCTGCAACATCCCCACCATCGCCCGCGCCGCTTTTGAGAGGGTGCGTCCCGGGTGATACACCACTCCCAGTTCGCGCTGGATGCGTAATTCATTCACCGGCAGCGCCACCACCTGCGCATCGATCATGCTGGCCGGCAGCACGCTCCAGCCGAGGCCGACGGCGACCATCATCTTGATCGTTTCCAGGTAGTTGGTGCTGATCGCCGTTGGCGTGCTCAGTCCTTTGGCGGCAAAGGCCGCGTCGACGATGCGGCGGGTGAATGTCACATCGCTGGGCAAGATCGCCGGGTGCTGGCTGAGCGCGCGCAATGTCACCGATTGCAGGCTCGCCAGCGGGTGATCGCTGGCAGCGACCACGGCCAGCGGGTCGTCCCAGATTTTTTCGGTGCGCAGCGGCGTTGTCGAATCGCCTTTCGCGACGATGTTTTTCGGCGGCAGCGTGACGATGCCCAGTTCCATGCGGCCGCCGACAATGTCGTCCCAGGCTTCTTCCGAATCGATGAAGTGGATGTCGAGCTGCACCTTGGGGTAGCGCGTGGAGTATTCGCGCAGCAGCGGCGGCAGGCGGTGCAGGCCGATGTGGTGGCTGGTGCCGAAGGTGAGCGTGCCCGCGATCTCGCCGGCATGCAGGTTGTGCAGGGCGCGGCGGGTGTCCTCCAGCGTCAGCAGGATGGCGCGGGCGCGCGGCAGCAGCGCCTCGCCGGCCTCGGTCAGCCGCACCTCGCGGCCGATGCGGTCGAACAGCCGGGTGTCGAGATCGCCCTCCAGCAGGGCGATGCGCTTGCTCACCGCCGGCTGGGTGAGGAACAGCCGTTCGGCCGCGCCGGTGAAGGAGCCGGTCTCGGCGACGGCAAGGAAGGCGGTCAGCCCTTCGAGGTTCATGTCGGATTCCTATGGGTTATCCAATCCATGAAAATGATGAATTGGAATTATTGGAAGGGAAAGCCCAAAGTGCGCATCTCCCCGAATCTCCCCCTGCCGAGGAACCCCTCATGGCTGGCAAGACCCTTTACGACAAGCTCTGGGATGCCCATCTCGTGAAGCAACGGGATGATGGTTCAGCGCTCATCTATGTCGACCGCCACATCATTCATGAAGTGACCAGCCCGCAGGCGTTTGAGGGGTTGCGCCTGGCCGGTCGCCGGCCGTGGCGGCTCGACACCAATGTCGCCACCATCGACCACAACGTGCCGACCACGCCGTTCAAGTCGGCGGCGGACATCAAGGATGAAACCTCGCGCATCCAGGTGCAGACGCTGGAGGCTAATACGAAGTCTTTCGGCATCCTCGAATTCGGCATCGGCGATGTGCGCCAGGGGATCGTGCATGTGATGGCGCCGGAGCAGGGCGCGGTGTTGCCGGGCATGACGGTAGTCTGCGGCGATTCGCACACCTCCACCAACGGCGCGCTGGGTTGTCTTGCGCATGGCATTGGCACCTCGGAAGTCGAGCACGTGCTCGCCACCCAGTGCCTGGTCGCCAAGAAGATGAAAAACATGCTGGTCCGCGTTGAAGGCGAGGTCGGCACCGGTATCACGGCAAAGGACATTGTGCTGCATATCATCGGCGTGATCGGCACGGCCGGCGGCAATGGCCACGCGATCGAGTTTGCCGGCAGCGCGATCCGCGCACTGTCGCTGGAAGGCCGTATGACGGTGTGCAACATGGCGATCGAGGCCGGCGCGCGCGCCGGCATGGTGGCGGTCGACCGGAAGACGATTGATTACGTCAAGGGGCGCCCGTTCGCGCCGACCGGTGCCGACTGGGACAAGGCCGTCGCCTGGTGGAACACACTGCAATCGGATGCGGGTGCGCAGTTCGATACCGTCGTCGATATCAACGCTGCCGACATCAAGCCGCAGGTGAGTTGGGGCACGTCGCCGGAGATGGTGTTGCCGGTGGACGCCGTGTTGCCGGATCCGAAAGCGGAAAGCGACGAGGTGAAGCGCGGCGGTATGGAACGCGCCTACCAGTACATGGGCCTGAAGCCGGGCATGAAGATCACCGATATCGCGGTTGATCGGGTGTTCATTGGTTCCTGCACCAATTCGCGTATTGAGGATTTGCGCGCGGCGGCGGCCGTTGCGCAAGGGAAAAAGGTCTCACGCAGCGTCAAACAGGCGATGGTCGTGCCGGGTTCCGGTCTGGTGAAGAAACAGGCGGAGGCCGAAGGCCTCGACAAGGTATTCGTCGCTGCCGGGTTCGAATGGCGCGAGCCGGGCTGCTCGATGTGCCTGGCGATGAATCCCGACAAATTGTTGCCGGGCGAGCACTGCGCGTCGACCTCGAACCGCAATTTTGAAGGCCGGCAGGGCAACGGTGGCCGCACCCATCTGTGCAGCCCGGCGATGGCGGCAGCGGCGGCGATTGCCGGCCATTTTGTTGATGTCCGTACGGCAGGTTGAGGAGTAGGGATCATGGATAAATTTATCCGCCTTGATGGCCTTGTTGCACCACTTGACCGCGCCAATGTTGACACCGACCTGATCATCCCCAAGCAGTTCCTGAAGAGCATCTTCAAGAGCGGTTACGGCCCGAACCTGTTCGATGAGTTGCGTTACCTCGACGAGGGCGCGCCGGGCATGGACAACAGCAAGCGGCCGCTGAACAAGGATTTCGTGCTCAATCAGCCGCGCTACAAGGGCGCGCAGGTGCTGCTGGCGCGGCGCAATTTTGGTTGCGGTTCCAGCCGAGAACATGCGCCTTGGGCGTTGCAGGATTTTGGCTTCCGTGCGGTGATTGCGCCGAGTTTTGCCGACATTTTCTACAACAACTGCTTCAAGAACGGCTTCCTGCCGATCGTGCTCGGTGAAGAGCAGGTCGAGCAGTTGTTTCGCGAGACAGCAGCAAAGGCGGGTTACCGGCTCATCGTCGATCTTGAGAAGCAGGTTGTCGTGACGCCGTCGGGCCAGTCATTTGCGTTCGGGATCGATGCCTTCCGCAAACATTGCCTGGTGAACGGTCTCGATGACATCGGCCTTACCCTGCAGGATGCCGATGCGATCCGCGCCTACGAGGCGCGCCGGTCGCAGGAAGCACCGTGGGTTTTCAATGCAATTGCCAAGCGCTGAACGCGCGGCAGAACTGGACGGGTAACAGCAGATGAGCAAGAAGATTCTCGTTCTCGCCGGCGACGGTATTGGCCCGGAAATCATGGCCGAGGCCCGCAAGGTGCTGGATAAACTGAATGTGCAGCACAAGCTGGGCCTCCAGGTGGAGGAAGACCTTGTTGGCGGCGCCGCCATCGATGCGGACGGCGTGCCGTTGCCGGATCGCACCCTCGCCAAAGCGCGCGCTGCCGATGCCATTCTGTTCGGCGCCATTGGCGGCCCGAAGTGGGACAACATTGAGCGTTCGATCCGCCCGGAGCGCGGGTTACTGAAATTGCGCAGCGAGTTGGGGTTGTTTGCCAATCTGCGGCCGGCAATTTTGTATCCGCAACTGGCGGGCGCGTCTTCGCTGAAACCGGAAATCGTCGCCGGCCTCGATATTCTGATTGTGCGTGAACTCACCGGCGGCATCTATTTCGGCCAGCCGCGCGGCATCCGCACGCTGGAAAACGGCGAGCGCGAAGGCTTCAACACCGATATCTACCGGGAGAGCGAGATTCGCCGCATTGCGAAGGTTGCTTTCAATCTTGCCGCCAAGCGCGGCAACAGGGTTTGCTCGGTGGACAAGGCGAATGTCATGGAAGTGACTGAACTGTGGAAGCAGGTCGTGACCGAGGTGGCGAAGGATTATCCGCAGGCGATGTTGTCGCACATGTATGTTGACAACGCGGCGATGCAACTGGTCAAGGCCCCAAAGCAGTTCGACGTGATCGTCACCGGCAATCTTTTCGGCGACATCCTTTCGGACGAGGCGGCGATGCTGACCGGCTCGATCGGCATGTTGCCGTCGGCGTCACTCGATGAATCCGGCAAGGGCATGTACGAGCCCTGCCATGGCTCGGCACCGGATATCGCCGGCCAAGGCCTTGCCAATCCGCTTGCCACCATTTTGTCGCTGGCGATGCTGTTCCGTTACAGCTTCAACCTGTCGCAAGTGGCCACGCAGATCGAGTCTGCCGTTGGCAAGGTGCTGGATCGAAACCTGCGCACGCCGGACATCTTCAGTGCAGGCACGCAGAAGGTCGGCACGAAGGAGATGGGTGACGCAGTGGTAGCTGCGCTTTGATGCGGTTTTTTGTCGGTCCGGCTTCAGCCGGACAACAAACCTATGTTCGGCTGCAGCCGGATCTACAGCAAAAATGTGAGGGGTTACGGGGATGAGCAAGCAATACGACGTCTGTGTTCTCGGCGCCACCGGCGCGGTCGGCGAAGCGCTGTTTGAGATTCTCGAGCAGCGCAACTTCCCGGTACGCAACCTTTACCCGCTGGCGTCCAGCCGCTCGGCCGGCAAGACCATCCAGTTTCGCGGCAAGAATATCAGGGTGCTGGATGTCGCCGAATTTGATTTCAGCAAAGCCCGGATCGGCCTGTTCTCGGCCGGCGGCAGTGTCTCGAAAGAATGGGCACCGAAGGCCGCCGCCGCCGGCTGCATCGTCATCGACAACACTTCCGAGTTTCGCTATCGCGACGACATCCCGCTGGTGGTGCCGGAAGTAAACCCGCAGGCCATCGCGCAGTACAAGGCGACCAACATCATCGCCAACCCGAACTGCTCCACCATCCAGATGCTGGTAGTGCTGAAGCCGATACACGATGCCGTCGGCGTCGAGCGCGTCAACGTTGCCACCTACCAGGCGGTGTCCGGCACCGGCAAGGAGGCCATCGAGGAGCTGGCAATGCAGACGGCCAATATCCTCAATGCCAAACCAATTGCCACCGAGGTCTATCCCAAGCAGATTGCTTTCAACGTGCTGCCGCAGATTGATGTCTTCATGGACAACGGCTACACCAAGGAAGAAATGAAGATGGTCTGGGAGACCCGCAAGATCATGGGTGACGATTCCATCCAGGTAAATCCGACCGCCGTCCGGGTGCCGGTGTTCTATGGCCACTCCGAGGCTCTGCATATCGAGACCCGCAAGAAGATCTCGGTCGCAGAGGTACGGGCGCTGTTGGCCCGAGCGCCGGGCGTGAAGGTGCTCGATGAGCGCAAGCCGGGCGGCTACCCGACACCGGTAACCGAAGCGGCCGGCGAGGACCCGGTCTGGGTCGGCCGGATCCGGGAAGATATCTCCCACCCGCGCGGTATCAATCTGTGGGTGGTGGCTGACAACGTCAGGAAGGGGGCGGCTCTCAACAGTGTCCAGATCGCCGAGGTGTTGATAAAAGACTATATTTGATGGATAGTTAGCCGCACTACGTTAGAGTGTTTCTAGGTTGGGCAGGCCCTATTGTGACCTTTGTCACGCTCCGGCGGCCCTCCTGTTGCAGGTTGCCATCACACAATCCTCGGCGCCGGGGACAACAACAACGACGAGAAGGATGGGGCAATGGTTCGAAACAAACTCGCCGCGGCAATCCTGAGCGCCGGTCTCTTGCTGCCAGGGTTCGCTTTTGCGCTCGGCGTGGGTGAGTACACCCTCAAGTCTTACCTCAATCAGCCGCTTGATCTCGAAGTCGAACTGATTCAAACCAAGGATCTGGCGCCCGAGGAGGTCATCGCGACGATTGCGTCGCCGGAAGAGTTTGCGCGCGTGGGTGTCGAGCGCGTTTTTTTCCTCAGTGATATCCGTTTCGAGATTGAGCAGCGTGGCGACGGGCACCTCGTCGTCGTGGCACGCAGCACCAAGCCGGTCACCGAGCCGTTTCTCAATTTCCTGATGCAAGTGCAGTGGCCGCAGGGCCGCATGCTGCGCGAATACACCATTCTGCTCGATCCGCCGCTCTACAAAACCGGCGTTGCGCCGACGGCGATGTCCGAGCCGATCGTCGTGCTGGCACCACCGCCTGTGGTTGCTGCCGAGCCGATCGTTGAGCCTGTCACCGAACCCGCTGTGCCTGCGTCGGATGTCGCGTCGTCCGCTGTCGCTACGCCGGTGCTGGCACTGCCGCCGGCTGACAACTCGCTGCCGCCGCCGCCGTCGGGCGTGGTCGCTGGTGCCGTTGAACTGCAACCGGTGGCTGCGCCAACGCCTACACAGGCTCTCCAGCCGGCGGCCGTTGAGGGTGAGTACCGTGTCCAGGCCCATGACACCATGTGGGAAATCGCGGCGCGTCATCGCGGTGGCGCCAACGTTCAGCAGACCATGATGGCGATTCAGCGCGCCAACGAGGGCGCATTCATCAAGGGAAATATCAATCTGGTAAAAAAGGGTTATGTGCTGAGGATACCCGCCGAAACGGAAATCCAGCAGATCAGTACGGCTGAGGCAAGAAGTGCTTTCACCGCCCAGAACCGCGCTTGGCGCGAGCTGCTCGATAGTCGCGCGGCTGCGCTGCCGTCCGAGGGTGCGCAGCTTGAAGCCGGCAAGACCGCGACGGGCAAGAGGTCTGCGAAAAAGGGCACCGGTGCCGGTGAAGTGACGCTGGTGGCACCAACGGCGTCCGCCAAGTCTGGCAAGGCCGCAGGCGGCAAGGAACTCGACGCGCTGCAAAACCAGTTGGCCATTGCTGAAGAAGGTCTTGACAAGGCTGCGCGTGAGAACAAGGAGCTCGCTTCGCGTCTTACTGACCTCGGTCAGCAGGTGAAGGCGAGTGACAAATTGCTCGCGATGAAGAACACCCAGATTGCCGACCTGCAGAAAGAATTGAATCGCCTGCGCAAGGAAAAGGGCATGCCGCCGGTTGAGGCGCCGCAGTCGGTGACGGAAACGGCTGTTGCCGGGACTGCCGCTGCGGCGGCTGAAAGTGCCGTTGTGCCTGAGCCTGCTGCCGATAAGGTGGTCGAGCCCGAGCAGTCAAAGCCAGCGAAGAAGGAAATCAAGAAAAAGCCGGAGCAGGTGAGCGACAGCGCCAGTGGCTCGTCGATGCTGTTGCCACTTGCGGGTCTTGCGACGTTGCTGGTTGGCGGGATTGGTTTCTGGTTCTGGCGCAGGAAAAAGGGTACCGCTGCCAGTGTTTCTACAGACTATGCAATCGAAGAAACGCATGAGGCCCAGATAGCTGAAGATCTGGCTCAGCTGCAGGACCTTAACCTCGGCGACAATGACGCAAGCGATCTTGGTGATGCGGATCACGCCAGTACGCGTGCAACAGAAGGCGGTGAAAGTGCCGATCCGCTGGGCGAAGCAGACATGTATATGGCCTATGGCCGGTTTCAGCATGCGGCCGATATTCTGTACGCCGCGCTGCAGCGCGAGCCGGAGCGCGACGAAATCCGCGTCAAGCTTGCGGATGTCTACGCCGAGATGGGCGATACCGACTCTGCGCGTGAGCAGGCGGCCGCTGTTGCCAACAGCAAAAATCCTGATATCCGGCGCCAGGCTGCTGCGGTGCTGGCGCGCGTTGGTGGCGGCGCAACTTCGGCGACAGCTGGTGCAGCGGCAGTAGCCGAAGAAAAACTGCCCAGTCTCGATGATCTGGCGCTGGAATTTTCCGGCGGCAAACAGGAGCCGGTAGCCAGCGAAGAACTCTCGTTCGATATGCCGGAAGACGTTGCAGCTCCGGCTGCGGTTGATAACGCGCTCGATTTCTCACTCGGCGACTTCAGTAGTGATGCCGGTTCGAAAACGGGCGTACGTCCAAAAGCGGCTGTCGATGCCGATGCCGAAGAGATGTCTCTTGATGATGTCGATTTTGGCGAGTTCACGCTGGAGGAAGAGAAGCCGGTAGCTGCTGCCACGGAAGAGTTCTTGCTCGAAGATGATCTCTCGCTGGAAGCTGCGGGTGCCAATGTCGCGGACGAGGAGATTAGTTTTGCTGCCGAGCCGGCCGTTGTCGAGGAGTCTGACGGGCTCACGCTGGAAGAGGAGGTGGCCGCCGCTGGCGAGCTTGATCTCGAGTCCGAGCTTGCCGACCTGCAGGCTGATCTGGCAGACGAAGGCGCAGGTGGTGAGGCAGCGGTTACTGGCGGCGACGATTTTGATTTTCTCGCCGACAGCGATGAGAACGCAACGAAACTCGATCTGGCACGGGCCTACATCGACATGGGCGATGCCGAGGGTGCGCGCGACATCCTCAATGAGGTAGTCGCTGAAGGTAAGCCGGCGCAAAAAGCCGAAGCACAGAAATTGCTGGCCTCGGTCGGCTGATCGCTTTGCGGTGGAGCGCGGTGGCGTTTGCGTATCGCTCTGGGCATTGAATATGACGGCACCCGCTATCACGGCTGGCAGGCGCAGGGGCCGGGGGTCGATTCCGTCCAGTATCGCGTCGACAGGGCGGTGTCCGGTGTCGCGGCCCATCCGGTCACGGTCGTTTGCGCGGGCCGCACCGATGCCGGTGTTCACGCCACCGGCCAGGTTGTGCATTTCGATACCACAGCCGAGCGGGATATGCGGGCCTGGGTACTGGGCGTCAACTCGGGCTTGCCCACTGATGTTGTGGTGCGCTGGGCAGTCCGGGTAGCCGACGATTTTCACGCACGTCATAGCGCCTGTGCCCGTCGCTACCGCTATGTAATCCTCAACGAACCGATCCGCCCGGCGCTTTTCGGGTCGCTCGTCAGCTGGAACTTCCGGCCACTGGATGTCGTCCGCATGCAGGCAGCGGCAAATCACCTGATCGGCGAACATGACTTTTCGTCATTCCGGGCGGCAGGTTGCCAATCGAAAACGCCGATGCGTTATCTGTCTGAACTGCAGGTACGCCGTCTCGGCAATCTGGTGGTGATCGAGGTGCGTGCCAATGCATTCCTCCATCACATGGTCCGCAACATTGCTGGCGTGTTGATGGATGTCGGCACCGGCAAGCAGCCCGTCGACTGGGTTACGCAACTGCTGCAGGCGCGCAACAGGTGCCTGGCGGCGGCCACGGCGCCGCCTTATGGCCTGTACCTTGTTCAGGTAGAATATCCCGGGCGTTTTGCCATACCCCGGGAGCCTCCCGGACCCTTCTTCCTTGCCGGCCAACCAGACTCCCCGTAGCGCCATTTCGCGCGAAGGGCAGAAAAATCCTGCAGTGCGTGTCCGAATCAAGATTTGCGGCATTACCCGACTCGAAGACGCCCAGGCTGCGGTTGACTTGGGTGTGGATGCGCTCGGGTTCGTATTTTGGCCGCAGAGCCCGCGTTTTATCGCGCCGGCACGGGCGACGGCCATCATTCGTCGGCTGCCGCCGTTCGTGACTGCCGTTGGTCTGTTTGTCGATCCTGCCGACGCTGAGATTGCGGCGGCTCTCGATGCCGGCTGTGACCTGTTGCAGTTCCATGGTGACGAGTCGCCGGAACACTGTGCCGAACAAGGCGCCCGGTATCACCGGCCGTGGATCAAGGCGCTGCGTGTTAACGCCGCAACCGATCTGCGCGCGGCTGCACAACGTTATGCCGGTGCGCGCGCTTTGTTGCTGGATGCTTTTGTTGATGGCGTCCCCGGTGGTACTGGCAGCCGGTTCGACTGGACGCTGATTCCGCGCGATCTGGCACAGCCGCTCGTGCTGGCTGGCGGACTCACGCCGGAAAACGTTGGTGATGCAATCCGCATGGTCCGCCCGTTTGCCGTTGATGTAAGCGGTGGGGTCGAGGTGGCCAAAGGCATCAAGGATCGCGCCCGCATGGCAGCATTTATCGAAGGAGCAAGACGTGTCAGCGCAGAAGATTAACCCTACACAAAAGAAGATTGACTACGCGCAGTTTCCCGATGCCCGTGGTCACTTCGGCATTTACGGTGGTCGTTTTGTTTCCGAAACGCTGATGGCAGCGCTTGAGGAGCTTGAGAGCGCTTATGCGCGGCTGAAGGACGATCCGGATTTTCGCGCCGAGTTCGATCGCGATCTGGCGTTTTACGTCGGTCGGCCGTCGCCGCTTTATCACGCTGAACGCTGGAGCCGCATCCTTGGTGGCGCGCAGGTTTATCTCAAGCGTGAAGATCTCAATCACACCGGCGCGCACAAGGTGAACAACACCATTGGCCAGGCGTTGCTGGCGAAATTCCTCGGCAAGCCGCGGGTAATCGCCGAGACCGGTGCCGGCCAGCACGGCGTTGCCACGGCAACGGTGGCTGCGCGCCTGGGTTTGAAGTGCCAGGTCTATATGGGCAGCGAGGATGTGCAGCGTCAGTCACTGAACGTCTACCGCATGAAATTGCTGGGTGCGGAAGTGATTCCGGTTACCAGCGGCTCGAAGACACTCAAGGACGCGATGAACGAGGCGATGCGTGATTGGGTCACCAACGTCGACGACACGTTCTACATCATCGGCACCGTTGCCGGCCCGCACCCGTACCCGATGCTGGTGCGCGATTTCCAGAGCGTGATCGGCCGCGAAGCGCGCGCGCAGTGTCTCGCGCAAACCGGTCGCCTGCCCGATGCGCTGGTGGCCTGCGTCGGTGGTGGCTCGAACGCCATCGGGCTGTTTCATCCGTTTCTCACCGATGAGTCGGTGAAAATGTACGGCGTCGAGGCCGGTGGTGACGGCATCGAGACGGGCCGCCACGCCGCGCCACTGTCGGCCGGCCGCCCGGGTGTGCTGCACGGCAATCGTACGTATCTGATGGAAGATGCCGATGGCCAGATCATCGAGACCCATTCGGTATCCGCCGGCCTTGATTACCCCGGTGTTGGCCCCGAGCATGCCTGGTTGAAAGATCTTGGTCGGGTGAATTACGTGTCGGTGACCGATACCGAGGCGCTGGCTGCTTTTCGCACCCTGACGCAGACCGAGGGCATCATGCCGGCGCTGGAGTCGAGTCATGCGGTTGCCTATGTGCAAAAACTGGCGCCGACCCTGCGGCCGGACCAGTCGATCGTCATCAACCTTTCCGGGCGTGGCGACAAGGACATCCTCACCATCGCCCGCATCGACGGGATAACGCTTTGAGACCCACCTTTTGGGCAGTGCCATCTTGGGAAGTGACATGAGTCGAATCGCAGCAACTTTTTCCCGTCTCGCCACTGCCGGTCGCAAGGCGCTGATTCCCTATATCACCGCCGGCGATCCAAACCCGGCAACCACGGTGCCGCTGATGCACGCCATGGTCGCGGCCGGGGTGGATATCATCGAATTGGGCTTTCCGTTCTCGGATCCGATGGCGGATGGCCCGGTCATCCAGTTGGCCCATGAACGCGCCCTGCAACACGGTGCCACGCTGAATAGCGTCCTCGGCATGGTTGCCGAGTTCCGCCGCACGGATGCCAGGACGCCGGTGGTGCTTATGGGCTACCTGAACCCGATCGAGGCCATGGGCTACGCCACCTTCGTACAGGCGGCGAGCGCGGCCGGGGTGGATGGGGTGCTGGTCGTCGATTTGCCGCCCGAGGAGGCTGATGAGCTGGTGACGTTGGCCCGCCGTGCCGGCCTGGATGTGATTTACCTGCTGGCCCCGACCACGACCGAAGCGCGCCTGAAACTGGTTGCCAAGCAGGGTTCCGGCTACCTGTACTATGTTTCGCTGAAGGGTGTAACCGGGGCAGCAACCATCGATGTCGACGAAGTTGCCCGCAAAGTCGAAACAATTCGCAATATTGCCCGTTTGCCCATCGGGGTGGGCTTTGGCATAAAGGATGCTGAAACTGCTGCTGCGGTCGGCCGCGTCTCTGACGGGGTGGTCGTTGGCAGTGCCCTGGTCAGGAAGATCGAGCAACATGTCGCCGATCCGGCGCGTATCCTCGCGGAAATCTCCGGGATACTGCGGCAGATGCGGCTGGCAATGGACAAGACATGAGCGAACCGATCGATCCCAACGAAACCAACGAAGCAACGGCCGGTGGCAACTGGCTGGAGCGGATTCTGCCGTCCGGCGTCAGGAAGACCGGTGCTGCTGATCGCCGCGCCAGTGTTCCCGAAGGTCTCTGGCGCAAGTGCCCGAAGTGCGATGCCGTGCTTTATATGCCGGAGCTGGAGCGCAACCTCGATGTCTGCCCGAAGTGCGAGCATCACATGCGCGTTCCGGCGCGCCGTCGCTTGGGTATGGTGCTTGACGAGGAGCGTCGCATTGAGATCGCCAGCGATCTCGCCCCGATCGATTTCCTGAAGTTCAAGGACAGCAAGAAATATAAGGATCGTCTCGTCCAGGCCCAGAAGGATACCGGCGAGACTGACGCGCTGGTGGTGATGCGTGGCGAGATCAAGGGCTTGCCGCTGGTTGCGGCCGCTTTTGAATTCAACTTCATGGGCGGCTCGATGGGCTCGGTGGTGGGTGCCCGCTTCGTGAAGGGCGTTGAGGTGTGTCTGGAGAAGCGTCTGCCGTACATATGCTTCGCCGCATCCGGCGGTGCGCGCATGCAGGAAGCGCTGTTTTCACTGATGCAGATGGCCAAGACATCCGCTGCCCTTGAGTTGATGAGGGAGCAGGGCATCCCGTTTATTTCCGTGTTGACCGATCCGGTTTACGGCGGCGTGTCGGCGAGCCTCGCGATGCTGGGCGATGTGAACGTCGCCGAACCCAATGCGTTGATCGGTTTTGCCGGCCCGCGCGTGATCGAGCAGACGGTGCGGCAGAAATTGCCGGAAGGTTTCCAGCGCAGCGAGTTCCTGTTGGCGCATGGCGCGATCGACATGATCGTGCATCGCAAGGACATGCGCGACACCCTGTATCGCTTGCTGGCCAAGTTCACACACCATTCAGGCTGAGGAATTCAGGGTCTGAGCAATCCGGGCGCCCTTGGCGCCCGCTTCGTTTTTGCCCCCCTCCCATGCGTTTCCACCGACTCGAAGACTGGCTCGCCTGGCTTGAAACCCTGCACGCGAAGTCCATCGACATGGGCCTTGAGCGGGTGCGTCTTGTCGCCCGGCGTTTGGGTGTGCTGACCCCGACTGTGCCGGTGCTGATGGTGAGCGGAACCAACGGCAAGGGCTCGACGACCGCGCTGCTTGATGCCTTGTTGCGGGCTCACGGCAAGCGGGTTGGTTGCTATACCTCACCGCATATCCTGCGTTTCAACGAGCGCATTCGTATCCATGGCGTCGAAGTTGCCGACGACGAGCTGCTGCGCGCGCTGGCCGCAGTCGACGCTGTGCGCGGCGATATTTCGCTCACCTATTTCGAGTACACAACGCTGGCGGCCCTGGTGCTGTTTGGGCAGGCCAGGCTAGATGCCTGGGTTCTGGAGGTTGGTCTGGGCGGCCGGCTTGATGCGGTGAACATCATCGATGCCGATGTCGCGGTGCTCACCTCTGTTGGTCTGGATCACCAGGAATGGCTGGGCGACACCCGCGAGTCGATCGGTCGTGAAAAGGCCGGGATCTTTCGTGTTGGCCGGCCGGCCGTGGTGGGTGATCCGACGCCGCCGGCGAGCGTGCTGGCGATGATTGATGCCCTGGGTGCCGACGGCGTGCTCGCCGGGCGCGATTACCGGTACGCAGGCGGTGCGGGCGGGCATTGGTCATGGCAGGGCCGCGATGCACATTGCCGCCCGCTGTCGTTCGCGGCACTGCCCGTGCCATCACTTGCGCTGGCCAATGCGGCGACTGCGCTGCAGGCTTTTGTCCTGTTGCCGGTTGTGGTTGATCCGGATGCTGTCTGTCAGGCACTGGCGAGCGTGCAGTTACCGGGCCGCAATCAACGTATTGATGTGCCGGGCAGGGCCATTGTCATCGATGTCGGCCACAATGCCGATGCGTTGCGGTTTCTGACCAGTGAGCTGCCCCGGCATGGTTTGGGTATGCGTTTTCATATCGTGCTGGGTATGTTGGGCGACAAGGACATCGAAGCGGCGGTGTGTGTGCTGGAGCCGCTCGCGGCGTCGTGGCATATTGCGCCGCTGCCGAGCCCGCGCACGGCGAGTGTCGAACGTCTTGCGCAGGCGCTGGCTGCTGCCGGTATCGACAGCAGCCAGATCGGTTTGCATGCGGATGTCGCCGGGGCGTTGGCGGCCGCACGCGGTCAGCCCAATGGCCTGCCGGTACTCGTGGTCGGCTCGTTCTACATGGCAGGCGGCGCGCTTGCTGCATTGGGCTGGCAATCGCTTCATCATGTTTCCGCTCAACAAAGCTCTTAAGGGTGCCGCGTGAATCAGGCGTTGAAGAACCGGATTGTGGGCGTCGTGGTCCTGATGGCGCTGGCGGTGATTGTATTGCCGCTGATTTTCGACGGCGCGAATGAGCAGACCCTGCTGGCCGATACGCGCATGCCGCCCGCGCCGCAGGTTCCGGACGCGACGACGCTGCTGGCGGAAACGCCTGCGCAACTGCCCGAAGCCGAGGGCGACATCGCCCGCGAGCATCAGGCAGCGTTGCCGGAGGTGCCGGTGATTCCGCCGGTAGCGGTTGCCCCGGAGGCAACCACGAGCGCGTCGTCCGATACCCCGCCAGCGGTGCCAGCCGATGCCAGTGCGCCTGCGGTTGCACCCCCCGTGGCAGCTGATCCGCGTCTGGCCGGCCTCGCTCAGGCCTGGGATGTCCAGGTAACCGCTGTTGCCGCGCCCGAAGGCGCCGAACGGTTGCGCGCAAAACTCGTCCAGGCGGGCTACAAGGCGCGCGTTCAGAAGGTTGATGGGCTGTTCAAGGTGCTGGTCGGCCCGGAATTGCGGCGTGAGGATGCACAGTCCCTGCAACGCCGGCTCGGGGCTGATATACGTGTCGGCAAACCGCAGACGGTGTTGGTGCGCTACGTTCCGTGAGCCGGGATTTTCCGTGCTGTTGACGACCGTGCTGCTCTGGTAAGATCGCGCGCCTCACGCACCTTCCCTGGTTTCGGATCCGAGCAGACGGGCCGCATCGCCGACATGAACGCCGCCGACATGAATGCCGCCGACTGGGCCATCGTTTGCGTTATCGCGGTTTCGGCGTTGTTCAGCGTGCTGCGCGGGTTCACGCGTGAATCACTGTCCCTTGCCACCTGGGTGGTTGCCGTCTTCGGTGCCCAGGTGCTGTCGCCGTCGCTTGCGGCCATATTCATCGGCAGTGTCGATAATCCCGAATTGCGCGAACTGACGGCATTTGCCAGCCTGTTTCTGGTGATCCTGATAGTCGGCATGCTGGTTGCGCATATGCTCGGCGCCGCAGTGCGCGGCTCGGCGTTCTCGTTTGGCGATCGGCTGTTGGGTATGGCGTTCGGATTTTCGCGCGGGATACTTATGGTGATCGTGGCGGTTGCCTTCACGTCGCGCTGGCTTGCCAATGAAGGGTGGTGGCAGCAGTCGTTGCTCATTCCGCACCTGGTCCTGTTCGAGGGCTGGACGCACCAGGCTGCCAACACAGTGGCGCACTTCATCAGTGGCTGAATACGAACCGGGAGAATAAGGCTCATGTGTGGCATCGTCGGTATCGTCGGGCGCTCGCCGGTCAACCAGACTATTTATGACGCCCTGACGCTCTTGCAGCATCGCGGCCAGGACGCTGCCGGCATCGTCACCAGCGATGGCGGCAAACTGCACCTGCGCAAGGAAAACGGCATGGTGCGCGACGTCTTCCACACGCGCCACATGCAGCGCTTGGAAGGCAATATCGGCATCGGCCACGTGCGCTACCCGACTGCCGGTTCATCGAGTGCTGCCGAGGCGCAACCGTTCTACGTGAACTCGCCATATGGCATCACACTGGCGCACAACGGCAATCTCACCAATGCCGATCTGCTCGCCCGCCAGGTGTACGAGGCCGATCTGCGCCATATCAACACCACCTCGGATTCCGAAGTGTTGTTGAACGTGTTTGCCCACGAGTTGCAGCAGTTGGGCAAGTTTTCCCCGAACGCGGATGACATTTTCGCTGCGGTTGGCAGTGTGCACCGCCGCTGCAAAGGTGCCTATGCCGTGGTGGCGATGATTACCGGCCACGGCATCCTCGGTTTTCGCGATCCGCACGGCATTCGGCCGTTGTGCTATGGCGAGCGCATGACCGAGAGCGGCCCGGAATACATGATGGCATCCGAGAGTGTGGCGCTGTCGGCGCTGGGCTTTACCATCATCCGCGACGTTGCGCCAGGCGAGGCAATTTTCATCGATCAGCGTGGCGTGGTGTATACCAAGCAGTGCGCGGAAAACCCGCACCTGGTGCCCTGCATCTTCGAGCACGTTTATCTGGCGCGACCGGATTCGATTATCGATGGCATTTCTGTCTACAAGGCACGGATGCGCATGGGCGAATACCTGGCCGAGAAGATCAAGCGCGAGTGGCCGGATCATGGTATCAACGTGGTCATTCCAATTCCGGACACCAGTCGCACGGCGGCGCTGGAGCTGGCGAACAGCCTGAATGTGAAGTACCGCGAAGGCTTCATCAAGAACCGCTACATCGGTCGCACGTTCATCATGCCCGGGCAGAATCAGCGCCGTAAATCGGTGCGCCAGAAGTTGAATGCCATCGAGATGGAATTTGCCGGCAAGACGGTGCTGCTCGTGGACGATTCGATTGTGCGCGGCACCACCTGCAAGCAGATCGTGCAGATGGCGCGTGAAGCCGGTGCGAAGAAAGTGTATTTCGCGTCGGCGGCGCCACCGGTGCGTTTTCCGAACGTGTATGGCATTGATATGCCGGTGGCGAACGAGCTGATTGCGCACAACAACCGCACGGTTGAGGAAATCTGCCGGTTGATCGGCGCGGACGGCCTGATTTATCAGGATCTGGCCGATCTGATCGCAGCTTGCCGCGATGGTAACCAGGATATCGACGATTTTGAGTGCAGCGTGTTCGACGGTGAGTACATCACCGGCGATGTGAATCGCGAATATTTCCAGGGGCTGGAGCGCTCGCGCAACGACGCCGTCAAGGCCGAGCGCGACCGCGAACTGGCGCTGATGCAGATGGACCTTCACATTACGCGGTGATCCCGTGAATCACGACAACGACGCTCCTCGTTCTGCTGCGCCTCGTTTCGACACCCTCGCCGTTCGCGAGGGCGAATTGCGCACGGACTTGCAATCGCACGGGGATCCGATCTTCCTGACCTCGAGCTTCGCCTACCGCAGTGCGGCCGAAGCGGCGGCGCGCTTTGCCGGCACCGAGCCGGGGCCGATCTATTCGCGCTTCACCAATCCCACGGTGTCGAGTTTTGAACAGCGCCTTGCCGCCTTGGAAGGCGGCGAGCAGTGCGTGGCATTTGCTTCGGGCATGGCGGCTATTCTTGCCACCTTTGCGGCGTTGACGCAGCAGGGCGATCACATCGTCTGCTCGCGCAACGTGTTTGGCACCATTCCGGTGTTGTTGAACAAATATTTCGGCAAGTTCGGTGTGCAGGCAACGTTTGTCGATCTCACCGATTACGCTGGCTGGGCGCAGGCCATCAAGCCGAACACCCGGTTGCTGTTTATCGAATCGCCATCGAATCCGCTGGGCGATGTTGCCGATATCCGCCGGCTGGCAACGCTGGCCGAGCAGCACGGCGCAAAACTGGTGGTCGACAACTGCCTGTGCACGCCGGCGCTGCAGCAACCGCTCGCACTCGGCGCGCACATCGTTGTGCATTCGGCCACCAAGTATCTCGACGGCCAGGGCCGCTGTCTGGGTGGCGCCGTGGTCGGCAACAAGACGGATATGGCCGAGGTGTTCGCCTTCCTGCGCTCGGCAGGGCCGACCATGAGTCCGTTCAATGCCTGGGTGTTTCTCAAGGGCCTTGAAACCCTGCGCTTGCGCATGGAAGCGCATTCGCGCGCCGCGTTGGCGGTGGCCCAGTGGCTGCATGTGCAGCCGGGCATCAGCCAGGTGTTTTATGCGGGCCTGCCTGATAGCCCGCATCACGCCCTGGCGAAGCAGCAGCAGCGTGGCCTTTACAGTGGCGTGCTGTCGTTTCGCGTGCAGGGCAGGGACGGCGAAGGCCGGGCGGCGGCGTGGCGATTTATCGATGCCACACAACTGTTATCAATTACTGCCAACCTTGGCGACGTGCGCAGCACGATCACCCATCCGGCCTCGACCACCCACGGCCGGGTGAGCGATGACGACCGGGCGCGGATGGGCGTGACGGAAAACCTGATCCGCATTTCCATCGGCCTTGAGGATGTGGAAGACATCAAGGCCGATCTGGCACGCGGCTGCGCGGCGCTTTGATGTTGGTCTGCCTGTCCTGTTGATGCGCCAGTCGTCGCGCCCGCATTCATTTCTGCAACACCTGAGCTCAAGGGGAGAAAAATGTCCAAGGTTCTTATCATCGGTGCCGGTGGTGTTGGCGGCGTGGTCGTGCACAAGTGCGCGATGCTGCCTGACACGTTTACGGAAATCATGCTTGCCAGCCGCACCCGTTCGAAATGCGATGCCATTGCCGCCCAGGTCAAGGAGATGCACGGCCGCACGATTCAAACTGCCGCGCTTGATGCCGATGACCCCCAAAACACCGTCGCGTTGATCAAGCAATTCAAGCCAAAACTGGTGATCAACGTTGCGCTGCCGTATCAGGATCTGGCGATCATGGATGCCTGCCTGGAAACCGGCACGCACTACCTCGATACGGCCAACTACGAGCCGCCCGATGTTGCCAAATTCGAGTACCACTGGCAGTGGGCGTACCGCGAGCGCTTCGCGAAGGCGGGCCTTACCGCCATACTCGGTTGCGGATTCGATCCGGGGCAGACCAACATCTACTGCGCTTGGGCGGCGCAGCAGCACTTCGATGAGATCGACACCATCGACATCATGGACTGCAACGCCGGCAGCCATGGCAAGGCGTTCGCCACCAACTTCAATCCGGAAATCAATATCCGCGAGATCACTCAGCGCGGCCGTTATTTCGACAAGGGCGAGTGGAAGGAAACCGATCCGCTGTCGGTGTTCACGCCGTTCGATTTCGCTCAATGCGGCGTGAAGGATATGTACCTGATGTATCACGAGGAACTGGAATCCCTCGCGCAAAACATCAAGGGTGTGAAGCGCCTGCGTTTCTGGATGACTTTTGGCCAGGAATATCTTACGCACCTGCGCGTGCTCGGCAACGTCGGCATGACGTCCATCAAGCCGATCATCTATGAAGGCCGCGAAATCGTGCCGCTGCAGTTCCTGAAGGCGGTACTGCCGAAACCCGAAGAGCTGGGCGAGAACTACACCGGCAAGACCAACATCGGTTGCTGGATTGAAGGCCGCAAGGACGGCAAGTTCAAGCGCTACTATATTTACAACGTTTGCGACCATGCGGCCTGCTGGAAAGAAGTGCGCTCGCAGGCGATCAGTTACACCACGGCCGTGCCGGCGGTGCTGGGCGCTAAATTATTGCTCGAAGGCGTATGGAAAAAACCCGGCGTGTGGAACGTGGAGGAGTTCGACCCGGCGCCGTTCATGGCGCAAATCGGCGGGTTGGGTCTGCCGTGGGTGGAGACCTATCCCGATGGCCCGCTGCCGGTCTGATTTTTTTCCGCCATCATGGCCTACGACATCATTCCCGAAACCGCGATCACGGATCTCGACTGGGATTCCGTGGCAACGCCGTGTTTCGTCGTCGATACGCGCCTGCTTGAGCGCAACGCGAAATTAATCGCTTCGGTACGTGATCGTGTACCGAAGGCAAAGGTGTTGCTCGCATTGAAGGGCTTTGCCATGTGGAGCACCTTCGATGTGCTGCGCCCGCATCTGGACGGCTGCTGTGCATCCGGGCCGCTCGAAGCGCGCCTGGCGCGCGAGGAATTCGGCAAGGAAGTGCATACCTACGCGCCGGCGTTCACGGCTGCAGAAATGGCCGAGACGCTGTCGTTGTCGGATCACATTGTTTTTAATTCGCCAGGGCAATTGCGCAAGCATCTGGCGGCGGTGCGTGGCTGCGGCAGGAAAGTGGAAATCGCGCTGCGCGTGAATCCCGGCTACAGCGAGGTGGAGACCGATCTGTACAACCCTTGCGCGCCATTCTCGAGGTTGGGCAGCCGGCGTAGCGCCGATGTCGACAGCATTATCGATGAGCTCGACGGCCTGCATTTTCATGTGATGTGCCAGCAGGGCGCGGAAACCCTGGCGCGCGTCATCGGGCATCTCGAGAAGAATTTCGGTGACGTGTTGCGCAAGGTGCGCTGGTTGAACTGCGGCGGCGGCCATCACATCACCAAGCCCGGCTACAACATGGACCTGTTGGTGGAAACGCTCAACGGCCTGCTCGCCCGGTACCCGAATTTGGAACATGTATATCTGGAGCCCGGGGAAGCGGTGGGATTGAATACCGGCGTGTTGGTAGCGAGCGTCATGGACGTCATCGAGAATGGCATGCCGTTGGCGATTCTCGATACCTCCGCCACCGCGCACATGCCCGACGTGCTGGAAATGCCGTATCGGCCGACAATACACGGTGCTGGCATTGCCGGTGATTTTGACTACACCTATCGCCTGGGCGGCATGACGTGCCTTGCCGGCGATGTGATTGGCGACTGGTCATTTCCGCAGCCGCTCAAGCCGGGCGATCGCCTGGTGTTCGCCGACATGGCGCACTACACGATGGTGAAAACCACGATGTTCAATGGCGTGCGGCACCCCGATATCGCCATCTGGAACGGCAAGGACCTGCGCGTTGTCCGGCACTTTGGTTATGACGATTTCCGTAACCGGTTGTCGTGAAGAAGTGGTCCCGGAAATCTGCACAGCCGGATAAGTGGATTCCCTGCTCTGTCGAGGCAAGAGATGCCTCGTGATAACCGGAGCAAGATATGACCAGAAGAACCCGTCGTAACCACTCGCCGGCTTTCAAAGCCAAATTTGCTGATTTGGGCATGAACGCTTCTCCGAAATGAAAAGCGCAGCGTTACCAAATCGGCAAGGCGCTACAGACGGCGATCGTGGATCGCATACGAAAAACCCCGCGCAAGGCGGGGTTGGCGGGGCTTTCTTATCGAAGAGCTTAACCAGTATTGTGTTTTGTTTATAGACACCATACTGTCTATACGTCAACAGCATTCTGTGGGGGAGACATACAGTCATGGGGTTTTCAACTCGATGGTCACTCCCTATGGATTTCCTTGCCCGACTCATCCAGCTGCGGCGCGAGCAGAACCTCACCCGGCAAGCACTGGCCGACGCCGTCAGCATTCACGTCAACCAGATTCGCCGCTACGAAGCCGGCAGCGCGCAGCCCACCCTGGAAACGCTCACCAAACTCGCCAAGGCCCTGCGCGTCAGCCTCGGCTCGCTCGTTTTCGGTGACGACAACGCCCGCGGGCCGGACGAGAATTTCCTGCTGCGGTTTGAAGCGTTAAAAGATTTCACGCCCGACGCGCGGCAACGGGAAGCCGCACGCCTGGGCAACTAAAAAAGAGGAGGTCACCATGCAAACGCACAGCGCCAAACAGGAAGCACTCGAAGCCATTGCCCGCCTGCCGGACTCCGTCAACACCGAAGAGATCATGTACAGGCTCTACGTGCTGGAGAACATCCGCCGCGGCCAGCAGGACGCCGAACAAGGTAAAACCACGCCGGCAGAACAACTGCTGCGAGACATCCAGACATGGTGAAGTGGACCGACCACGCCAAGGCTCAGCTTCGCCACATTCACGACTACATCGCCCAGGACTCACCGATCTACGCCAAGCGCGTTGTCGACGCGTTGGTCCGCAAGACCCTCGGGCTCGATCAGGTGCCGCGCATCGGTCGCATGGTGCCGGAACTGAACGAAGAGACGTTGCGCGAGATCCCGCTCTACTCCTACCGCATCCTCTACGAGATCAAGGCCGAACACATCGACGTGCTCGCCGTGGTCCACAAGCGCCGCGACCTGCAGCCGGATGAGATTCCGCGAGAGCAGTAAATCCAGAGGAACAAAACGACAACGCCCGGCACTGCCGGGCGTTTTGCTTTTACTTCAGAAGAAACACCAGAGGGAAATTCACTCCTCATGCGCCGCGTGCGAACGTCAGCAGCAGTCGGTAATCCCGCCCGTCCGCCGCCCGCAATGCGTCCAGATACGCCTTGCGTGTATCGCTCGCGCTGATCAGCGATTCTCCACCCCATGTAAATGCCGGCTGCCCCAATTGCATGATCAACAGATCGGCCATCAATCGTGCGTGCCGGCCATTGCCGTTGGCAAAGGGGTGTATCCACACCAGTCGGTGATGGAAGCGTAGCGCCAACTCATCGGCCGGGTAGGCTTGGCCCGCGATCTGCGCCTTGATGTCATCCAGCAGATTTCTCAATTGCACGGAAATCTGTCGCCAGTCGATGCCGATGTTCTTGTCGCTCTGCCGGAAACTGCCGGCCCATTTCCAGGTCTTGCCGAACATGCGGCGATGCAGTTCGCGCACGAAGGTTTCGTCCAGCAATTCACGTTTTTTCTGTTTGAGTGCCCATTGCGCGCCTTCCAGGATGTTGGTCTGTTCCCACGCGTTGAGTTCGCCTTGCGTAACGATGTGCCGGGGAATCAGGCCCGCGGCATCATCGGGGTCCAGTGGCGTGGCACCCGGCGCATAGTGGAAATCCATCACCACAAATCCCTTGTCCGTTTGGCGAGCAGTGTCTTGGTCAGCTCCTCGATGTGTGATCGGGTGAGGCTGCTGTCCACGGCCTGATCTTCCAGCGCCATGCTGTGGGCGACCGTACCCACGCGCTCTTGCGCAACTTTCAGGGCACGGGCTTGCAGGGTGGTTTCGAGTTTTTGTCTGGGCACCAGGGCGTACTGCAATTCGCAGTCGAGGGCGGCTGCAGCCCGGCGCAACGATCCCAGGGTGATGGCATCCGTGGCTTCCGCCTGTTCCAGTTTACGTACGGCTGAATCTGTCACCTGAAGGCGGCGGGCCAATGCTGCCGAACTCATGCCCAGCGCATCGCGGATTGCCCGGACCCAGCCGGTGGCCGGGTTCGGCGGCAGCGCTGCTTCTCGCCACAGGGTCAGGGCCGCATCGAGTTGGCGCAGGCGCAGTTGTTGGAAGTTGGTGCTCATTGGGAGGTATCGCTCGCGTTTCTGTAGATTGACTGTGATATATAACTGCCGATTAGTCAATATATATAGGAGGTATAACTCCCGTTTAATTACGGGAAGCGGGAGTGATATATCTCGAAGATAAGCCATATTCCTTAAGCCATCGTGACCTCCGGTACGGTAACCCACTGCCAGTTCACCGCCGCTTCTCCGCCGGTACCAGCCCGAGATGAGTGGGGCCACTTCTCCTATCAAAGCCCGATTGTGCGGGTGGCCCTGTTCAGGATCCTCAGCGTCTCAATACTGCCCCGTACGCAGCATGACCAGCGTGCAGGCTTCGAGCCAGGGTATGCCGGCGACATCGAGTGCTGCCTGTAATTCGGGTGTTTCGGTGCCGGGATTGAAAATAACGCGCCCGGGCCGCAGGCGCACGATGTCGGTGGTGATCGGCAGTAAGCGTTTCGGCGACAGATACAGCGTCAGGGTGTCGACGGGCAGGGTCACTGCGCCCAGATTTTTCAGTACCGGCATGCCTTCGATGTCGCTATAGAGCGGGCTCACCGCGATGACGTGGTGGCCGTGCGCTTGCAGCAGATGCATGGCCTTGTTGCTGTAACGATCGGCATCGGGACTGGCACCGAGTACGACGACATTTTCTGCGTTGGCCACTTGCAGGTATCCTCTGGTTCGGGCCGGCGGGTACCGGCGTTGCGTTTGGCAGGAGTGAGCTGTGATGTTGAAAGACCGTGCAGCAGAACGCCAGCGCCAAATCTGGCGTGTGTTGTTTGCCGTCGTCGCTGTGTGGACGGCATGGGCGTCGCTGGTGCCGGTTGAGGCGCTGCCGCACGTCAACGCCTGGGACAGGCTTGCGCACGCGGTTACTTATGCGTTGCTCACATTGTTGTTGTTGCCATCGCAAGCGTTGCCGCGCACGACGGTGGCCGGTGGCTGGGTCTTTCTTTATGGCGTTGTGATCGAGTTTGCCCAGGCAACCACTGATTACCGCAGCGGCGACTGGCACGATGCATTGGCGAATCTGGTCGGCATTCTCGTTGCCGCTGGCGCGTGGCAATTATTGCGGTGGGTGCGGCGGCATTGGGGCGTTTGAAGGCTCATGTTTCGGTCATCACCAACAGGCGGTCGATGAGCGCCAGGCGCTCGGTGTCGCCGAGTTTTTCCAGCAGCGGCAGCACGGCGGCGATAAAGCCTTGCGGGTTGGCGACGACGTATTCGGCGGTCAGTGCCGTACCAGGAATAGCTGCGAGTACCGCAGGAGCTGGCGCTGGCATGCGGTTGCGCGAGGTTGCTGCCCGGTTGACGATTTCGGCGGCCACATGCGTCTGGTTGCCGCCGGCCCGCAGCGCCTGTGCGGCGGATTTTTCTGCCGCATCGAGCAGTTGCTCGGCCGGAATATCGGTGTCGGTGGGCGGTGACGAGACACCGATGCTCATGGTCAGCGCCACGACCATGCCGCGTGGTTTGAAAACTTTTTGCGCGATGGCCTGACGGATGCGCTCGGCGAGGACGCGCGCCCCGATCGGGCCGGTCTGCAACAGTGACAGGGCGAACGAAGCATCAGCAACCCGGGCAAAGGTATCTTCCCGGCGACATTTGCTGCGGATCGCCTCGGCAGCGAGGGCGAGGGCTTCGCGCGCGGCAACGCGGCCCTGCTCGCGGATGATGCGTTCGTGGTTGTCGATGGTGATGTACAGCAACGAGTGCTCGCTGCCATGGCGCATGCAAAATGCGCGGTCCTTGATGGTTTCCTGCAGGAAGTAATCGCGGTTGCCGGCGCGGGTGTCGGCATCGAGCATTACCAGTTGGCGCAGCATCCGGTTGTCCGCACGCAGTGACGTGGTGAGTTGCGCCGTGCCACTCCAGGCACGTGCGCGGGTCAGCAGATCGACCGGATCGAAAGGCTTGAGGATGAAATCGGTGGCGCCGGCCTCGAATGCCGCGCGCCGGGTCGCCTCGTTGCGCTCGCCGCTGCTGATGATGATTACCGGCAGGCAAGCGATGCGTTCATCCTGCGACTCGCGGATTTGACGCAGCAGCATTGTGCCGTCGAGTTTCGGCAGGTTTTGCTCGGTGAATACGGCAGCGATCTCCGGCACCGCGGCGACGAGTTCCCAGGCGGCCTGGCCATCTTCGGCCAGGTAGACGCCGAAATGCGGCTCCAGCAGCTTGCGGGCGGCCACCAGCGTGACTTTCGAGGGATCGACCACGAGTACTGCGGGCTGTGTTTCGCCATGCATCCGTGCTTCGGTCATGTGTGCTCCTGGAGTTCCCTGATTCTTTTGGTGGGCAATGATGCCATTGTCGTTGCCGCGCGCATTCACGCAAGCGACGTTCGGCGGTTCGTGTCGTCAGTAGTCGCTGCGCGGTGCCGGCATCGAACCGCCACTGCCGCCGCGGGCCATCTCCTTGATGCTGTTCTGGTCAACCTTGATCCGCAGGGCGAGATTGAAGCCCTGGTCCCGATAATCGGCGCCGGCGAAGTCGTTGTCGCGGAACCCCTTGATGTTGTAGCCCAGGCTCAACCAGATGTTCTTTTCCGGGCTCCAGCCGACGAAGACGCCGTACGACTCATCGACTGCATCGGCGGACCAACTGTGCAGCAGGCTGGTGCGGGCGCCGATATCCCACTCGCTGGTCAGATCGTGGCGATATTCAATGCCCATTACATCGGTGTAGCCGGTATAGCGCCGGTTGTCGATGGTATCGAAAACATATTTGGCCCCGTATTGCAGGCCGAGCTGATTACGCTCGTCGTACTGCCAGTTGGCATTGAGGTTGTTGACGAAACGGCGGCCAGCCAGGGTGTCGGTGGCGTCTTCGCGACGGTCAATAACGTACTGGAACTGGTCGAGCACGATCCAGCGGCCGGCAAGCGGACGGTGCGCGTAATCGAATTGCAGGGTTGTAGAGGTATCAATGTTGCCGCCATTGGTTTCGCTTTGCAGCAGGCGCAGCGAACCGCCGATCGTGTCGGCATCGTCCAGTTCGCGATAGACGCTGCTGTAGAGGTTCAGTTTGTCACTGCTCTTGCCGTTGCGCGTTTCAGCGCGGCTGCGCCAGCGCCAGTTGCCATCCTGGTAGGCGGCGCCGGCGAACAGCGCGGTGTAATCCTCGGTGCTGTCGCCGTTGGTGGGCGCTACCGCCGGGTCGAATGCCGGCGTGCCCGGATCAGCGAGCGTTTGCGCGCGATCAAAACCGGCGTCGGCGGTCCAGTGACCGTCGATGATCCAGTTCTGCACAAGGCCGGCGTTGGCGTAGACGCGCGGGCCGTTTTCGTTGAGTTCGCGGCCAACCGAGCTACTCAACTGGCCGCCTTTCCAGGGCGAGTGGCGCAGCCCGGCGCGGGTGTGCTGGCTGTCCTGGCCGTCGCCCCAGCCCCATTCCTGCTCGCCGAACACGCTCGTGCGGTTGTCGATGCGGTAGTCGGCGCCGGTGCGGAAACGATGCGGAAAATCGACCGATGACGACTGCTGTTCACCAACGTTTGTTTCAGCCTCGACTTTCAATTCGAGCTTGTCGCCGAGCAGGCGCTGACGCGCGCCACCGATCAATTGTTGTGAGCTGCGATCACCGAGTGTGGTGTCGCCGGCATCTTCTACCAGCCGCACACCGCCGAAGTAGCTGCGTTCTTTGCGGTCGAGCGTGGCGCGCACTTCGGCAAGATCGCGGGTGCGGTCCTTGTCGAGCTGTTCCTGGCGATACAGTTGCCCATCGATCTTCACGGTGTCACTGAGGTTGTAACGCACATCGGTGCCAATTTTTGTGGTGCCTGCTTCGGTGGTTGATTGCTGGCCGAGACCGAAACCGGTTTCGCTCGTGCGCACATAGGATTCGGCCGCAACTTTTTCCGACTTGTATTCGTGTTTCAGTACCCAGGCGGCGCCATCACCCGATGCGCCGGTGGTTGGCACTGGCGTTGTTGCGGCCTGGCTGTTGCCGGTGCCGGCGATTTCTGCGGTGAGTTTGTTGCGCGCATTGATGTCGATGGTGAGATCGGCGCCGGCCAGGGTGGCGCTGCCGTTGCCGAGTCCTTCGCGTACGCCGGTGACGCCGAGCTTCATGCCGTTGCGCGGGGAGCCGGCAACGCGCACGCCGGCGGTGGTGTCCTCAACGCCGTTGTCGATTTCGTAACCAGCGACGATGTACACCGGGTTGAATGCATCGTCCTGGCCCAGGATCGGTTCCTTGAACCAGATTTCACCAGTGTCGTAGTCGAGCGAATAATCGAGGAAGCGGGTGAGTGTTTTGGTGCTCAACACCAGCTCGCTGCGGAAGCGGTCGCGTACCTCGATAGTGATCGTATCGGAGTTCGGCACGATAGCGGTGTGACGAAGATGGTACAAACCGGAGGTGCCATCGCCACGCAGTTCGTCGCGCACAAAAGCCTGGCGGGTTTGGCTGGCGAAGGCCAGCGTTTCAATCCGGTTGCCCCAGTACTCTGACTTCACGCCGTTAAGGCGGCGCTGATAGCGCGACAATTCGGTGACATTCAGGCCGGTGTCGAAGTCGCCGAACAGCGCATAGAAATTCTCGCGCTCGATCTTCAGATAGAGTTTGCGCTGGCTTGCTGCATCCTGGTCTTGGGTAGCGGCATCACCGTACAGGGTGTACCAGGCGTTGGGGTCGATGTCGTCGGTGAGGCCGTTAGCGCGCGATTTTTTCGTGTCGTATGCCAAGGTCAGCAGCCAGTCGCCGCGCACCCGGCCCTTGGCAAAGAAGGAAACGCGGCCGTCGCTACCGAAACCTTCATCGCGCTCGCCCGGTGGCAGCGCCTGCATGTTGCCGGAGATCGTACGGTATGCAGTCGAGCCCTCGGCAAGGCCGACCAGAATCCAGTCGCGGAAATCCGGTTTCACGAACAAGGTGAAATCAGCAGAGCGATTTTCGGCCCAGGCAATGCGCAGGTGGTAGCGCCCGGACTGCGTCACCGGTTTGAAGCGGATGCTGCCGTCGGGGTTGACCTGCACCGTCTTGCCGGAACGCTCCAGCGGATCGAGCGGCGAGTTGATATCTTCTGGTTGCAGGTTACCCTCGAGCAGCTGGAGCGTTGCGCCCGCGTTGATTACCTGTCGCTGTTCATCGAGCAGTTCGACCTTGAGCAGCACCGGCGTTTTGCCGTCGGCGATATTGCCGTCGGCTGCGACCAGGCGCAGATCATGAATCTCGCCGGTACGGATTACCTGCACCGATTTGTCGAGCCGGACATTGCCGAAACTGTCGGTGCCGGTCAGTTGCAGGGTGTGTTCGCCACGCTCACCGATATCAACGCCGATGTAGCTGTATAGCGCCATGTTTGATGCGTGGTCGACGCTGCGATAACCGATGCGTTTTTCCGACACCTCGATGCCGTCCACGCGCAGATGCGGTGTGAGCCGCGAGTCCACCGCAAGGCGAACCTGCTGGATGCGCTGGGCGATATGCTGGCCGTCGACGTAGTCGAGGAAGCCTGGCTGCACCGCGTCGGTTGCGGCAGTTTCGGGCGCAGGTTCGGCTGTCCTGGCAGCGGCAGCGGCAGCGGCAGCGGCGGGCGTTGCGGTAGGCGTTGCGGATGCATCTGCATCTGTGGCGGCTGCGGCGGGGCCGGCGGGAACTGTCATCTGTATGGCGCCGCTGTCGGCGATCGGCAGGGTGATCTCGGCGCTTTGTTCGAAGGTGCGCGAATGCGCTGATACTGCCACGCGACGGTTCTTCGCGCGGCCAGCCTGCGTCTTGTTGCTCGCGATTGGTTTGTCGGCGCCGGCACCGACCACAGTCACTGCCTCCGGCGCGAGATCAAGATGCTTACGCAAGTATTCCGCGACGGTGGCGGCGCGGGCCTGCGACAGTTCCGCATTGTCCTTGTAGGGGAGCTTTTTGTTGTTCTTCGGCATCGTCGTCGAGTCGGTGTAGCCGGTGACCGTGAGTTGCGGGTCGGTGAGCACGCGCAATTGGTCGACGACATCGTCGAGCTTCAGTTGGTCGAGCACGGTGAGTGTGGCGCCCATCGGCGGAAAGTTGGTTGATACCGTGATGTTGACCGTGTCACCACCTGCGCGCTGGCCAATAACGGCGACGTTGCGCGCTGGCGGTGTTATCAGGGCGTCACCGGTGACGCTGACCCAGGCCTCGGTCGCCATTTCACCGCTGATGTCGTCGCTGATGGCAATCGCATCGAACTCGATCACGGTATCCAGCGATGACTCGACGTTGCCGATCGTGATACGGCGGACGTCGTTGTCCCGCACCATGGCGGTGTCGTTGCCGTCGCGCCTGAGGCTGCCTTTCATTACCTGCAGGTCATCGGGCAGACGAATCATCAGTTGCACGTCGTGCAACGGCGTAGCGCCAGTCTTCAACTCGGCGCGATAACGGATGATGCCGTAATCGGCTGTGCTGGTCAGTTGCAGCGAGATGGCGCCGTCGGCGGTTGCTGCTGGTGCGGGTGCTGGGGTTGCGGCCGGCGGTGCTGCGTCGTTGGCCGCATCTTCGGCGACTGTTTTTTTGCGCAGGTGGAAATCGGCGCGCCACAGGCCGCCACCCTGCACGTCGATAAATTGCGAGAAGGTATTGTGGGCGAAGCGAGTGTTGTCGTAGCACGAAACGGGTTCGTAACCGGTCGGCAGGCTGTTCAGGTCGATCTGCACGACGTGCGTGCCGGGCTTGAGGCCGGCAACGTGATAGCGGCCGCGCGTATCGGTAACCACGGTGGTGCCGTCTTCGAGGTAGAGACGCACGCCGGCGACGCCCGGCGCGATCGGATTCTGGCCATCAACTGTGGCTTCAGGTAGCGCATCGGTTTGGGCGCGGCAGTCCTCCGCGAGCACGCGCCCGACAACGATCGCGGCAGAGCGGAACAAATCTTCCGTGACGCGCACGGATGCCCGCGCGATATTTGAGTCGGCGAAATTGGTGCTGCGCGCAGATGCCGAGTTGATGGCGCGGCCGGGTCGTGCGCCGCCGGTCACGGTGACGACATAGCGCAGACTGGCATGTTGCGCGGTGGCGAGATCACCGGCGGCAAATGCCAGCGTCGCGCCATCGGGCGAGATTGCCGGGTCGGCAACGGCGACGCCGTCGCGCGTCGCGGAGCCCGGCATGTAACGGAAACCCGGTGGCAACACATCGCTGACAGTGATGCCGGTGGCGGTGTACGCCACGGTGTTTGCGACATCCACCTGATACTGCAGGAAGTCGCCGATCGCGGCGGTTTCGCGCTGGGCGCGTTTGGTGACGAACAGGGCGTGATCGCCAGCGGCGTTGCCGACATCAGCAACGACTTGCGTTTCGATGACGCCGTCGTCGAGATCGACAGCATCAACCAGTTCGATGTGCGCGCCTGGCGGCAGCATCAACAGCCCGTCACCCGGCCCGCCGGCGAGCGGAGCGTTCTGAAAGTAGCCGGTGAACAGGCCGGTGGCGATGCCGGTTTCGTATATCTCGAGTGTTTCTTCGTCGATGAGTATTGCGTCGGAATAGATGCGCACGCGTAGGCGCGCACGCTCGGCTACCAGCGGGTCGTTGGCGAGCCAGGGGTATTGCGCACTGAAGAAGACGGCTTCGCCGTCTGCATAAACGGGGACTGCGCCGGCAGGCACGAGCGGCAGCGTGGTGGTAACGGGATTGCTGATTGAGCCCAGCAGCGGCGATCCTTCGCCGTCTGTCGGTCCTGGCAATGTTGATGTGCCGCCATCGAGCGTCACCGGCGACACGACGGTGTTCGGCACGGCCGCAGCGTCGTAGCGCAGAAAGGTGACCTGGAGCATGAGCGTGACGATGTCCGCGTTCGACATCCACGCACCGCTGTTGGCCGTGAGTATCGCCGCATCGTCGATGAAGAATGAAGCGTGGGTGTTCGGCGAGGCAAACAGCGCCAGCCAGGCAACCATGACAACCTGCAGACTTTTGTGCAGCGCCGAGCGCAAGGCTTTCCGTTGCCGGCGCAGCAGCGTCGACAGCAGAAAGCCCTCGCGGCGCGCCTTGCGGCTGCCGTCAGGGATATATGGCGAGAGATCTGCCCGGTTACCCGGGCAGATCCTGAAACGCCCCAACATCAGTTATCCGTGTGGATGACCGATGGTTTTATTGCACCGTGACGCTATAGATCACCACGGCCGCCTCGCTTTCGACGATGACGCCGGCACCGCCGGTCGCGCTGTTCGCGGCAATGCCGTTGTCGAGCGCGTTGCCGGTGCTGGCCATCGAATCGAGCGGGAAAGCCGTGGTGCCTGCGGCCACGTCGTCGGCAACAGCGCCGCCGTTGAGCGTCGTCGTGCCGGCGTTGTAGGTGCTGTACAGCGGCAGCTCATCGACCAGCACGCTGCTGCCGGCGTTGCCGTACGGCGCGATGGCCGTGGCGGTAACGCGGTACTCCAGCACGTCACCGGGTTGCGCGGTCACGCCGCTGGCAGCGAACGCGCCGCCCTTGGTGACGTTGCGGGCCTCCTTGAGGATCTGCACGCTGCCTGAAGTGACCGTGATCGCCACTTCCTGGCCGCCGCCCTGAGTGGTAAACGGCACGACGCTGCCGGTGGTGTCCTGCGCCGAGGTGTTGCCCTGGACGTAGACATCGTGGCTGCCGTTGGTGCCCGGCACAGTCGGGATATTCGGCGTGATGGTCAGCGTGAAGGTAGTCTGCTCGCCGAGCTGGCTACCCGCCGGTACTGTACCAATGCCGATCACCGGTGAGGCGCCCACGATGCTCAGGTTGATCTGCGCAGGAACCTCCGCAGTCGTTGTGCTGCCAACCGTACTCGCAGTCGTGCCCGGGGTCACCGAGGCGACCGTGTAGGCGAACCCGCCGACGATCACCGTGTCACCCACAGCAAAGCCCGTTTCCGAGCCCGCCGGCACATACACCGTACCGGTAGTGGCGTTGACCGGCGTCGAGCCGGCACTGGTCACCGACGCGCCGAGTGCGACGGAACCGGTACTAAGCGCGAGGCCTGGAGCACCGGCAACGCCGGTATCGACCGAACCGCCGGCAAGGCTGAACGTATCGTTGCCGTTGCCGTTGTTGGTGATCGTGTAGGTCACCACCACGATGTCACCGGCGTTGGCCGTCACTGCCGTGCTGCTGGCGGTGACGGTCGGTGCCGTTGCGATCGTCAACACATCGACATCGACCGAGTCGGTGGCCTGCTGGCCACCGTTGTAGGTCAGCGTTGCCGCGTTGTGGATTGTCGCGCCGCCGCCGGTGGCGGCAAGCGCGCCGGCGCCGAACGCGAGGGCGACGCCCGCGAGGGCGACGCTCCGCAGTTGTTGCATGAATTTCATCGTTCAGTACTCCGTTTACTGAATGAGGACGCTGAAGCGGCCATAGGTCGAATTGCCACCGGCGAGCGAGCCGCCGTCGCCGTTCGGGTTACCGCCGCCGGAAGCAACGTCGCTGCCACCGGTGCCCGGATACAGGTAGACGGTGTTACCGATCACTTCGCCGGTGTCGCCGTCGTTGACGACTGCGGTCGCGGCAGTGAATACGCCGAGGTTGTCACCGGTTGCCAGCGTGCCGGCAGAAAGCGTGGTGAACGCCGGGATCGGGTCATCGATCACGACATCGTTGGCCGTCGAGTTGCCCACCGCGTTCTCGATGCGGATCAGGTACTCAAGCGTTGCGCCCGGCGCGCCGGAAACACCCGCCAGGTAGTAGTTCGTTGCGCCCAGGGTGAAGTCCGCGACGCCCGGGTTGGTGCAGCTGCCGGCCGAGCAACGTACGTACTTGGTGACGACAAGCGTTACGCCGCTGATCGTGGTCGTGGTGACCGTGGTGTTCGACGGGTTGGTGCCGTCGGTAGTCAGGGTGTCGTTGACAACGATCTTGTTGCCCGGGCCGACGTAGGGGCCTGGAGTAACAGTGATCGAGAACGTCGCACGCTCACGGATCAAATCGCTGACCGCGATGGCAGTCAGGGTGCCGTTGCCGGTGACTGTGATCGTACTGGTGCCGACGCCGCCGTTGTCGGTGACGCTGGCAACCACGAACACCTGGCCGTTGATGACGACGGTGTCGCCAGTCGCGATGCCGTTTACATCACCACCGCCGACGAGGTCGGACGGAACGATGATGCCCGTGGTGCCTGCGGCCGCGATGCTGCCGGCAGTGGCTACCGTGCTGGCACCGAGGACGATCGCGCCGGTTGCGCTCAGCGATGAAGCCGGCGTCTGGTCGGTGGTCAACGACGTGCTGACTGTCTGGGTGTCAGGGCCGTTGGCATTGCTGGTCAGCGAGTAGGTGTAGCTGGCGGTCCCGTTCGGAGCAATGGTCTGGTCGGCCGTGACCTGCACCAGCGTTGCCGCTGCCTTGACCAGCGAAACCGTGACGTCGACCTGACTGGTGACAGGCGTCTGCGCCGTGTTGGCGGCGTCAGCAAAACTGACGGTGACAATGTTGCGGACAGTCGTATTGGCCGCGGTGTTTGCACTTGCCTGCAACGGCAGCAGCGCAGCACCGGCGAACAGCACAGTGGCTATTGCCGCGAAGCGCGGCATAGCAAACTTGCTCTGGATCATTTTCATGGTTGTAACCTCAGTGTGGGCGTTTCATTTCCCGTTGGTGTTTGTTGTTGCGCGTTTTCTGTTGCGCGTATTGCCAGCGTTTGTGACTGCAGAACACAAACGCCAAATGCGGGAAAACGGTTTCCCGTTCCCGCGATATCGCCGCCATGGCCCAAGAATTCCGGTTACTTGACCCGGACCTCGTAGCCAACCTGGCCTGATCCGCCCGCAGCAACCTGCGGAATGACCCAGCGAATATCCGTGTATTTTTCCGGCGTGGCTTTCACCGTTTCTTTTTTGCCGTTGGCATTGACCATTTCGTAGGTTACCTGCGCAGGTTTTTTGTAGGTCTTGCCATTGTCGGCGGAAAAAACTATGTCGCCGTCGCCTGTTGCCGAATCGGCAACGTAGGTCGTGCCGGCCGGAATCTTGTTGGCGACGCGAATGTCCTGTGCGATTTCGTTGCTTTCGTTCTTGTAGCTGACGGTGTAGATGATCACTTCACCGGAAGCCTGATCTTTTGCCTCGACGCGTTTCTTCATCTGCTTGCCGTTCTCGACGACGATGATGTCTTTTTCGGCTTTCATCGCCACGGTAATCTTCGGTGCGGCAAATGCCGGTGCCGCGACGAGCGCGATAACCAGGGCGAGCGTGGATGTGGTGTTGCGGTTCATGGGCGTACGTCCTCTAGGGGTGAAAACGGGATCTGTGATACGGCCAGCGGGGTGCCCGCAGTCCAGGATGCTCGGTGGATGGATTCGTTTGGTCGAGCCGTTGTGCGCTACCGGCGCAAAGAGGCAAGCCTCTTATGTGAGCCGGTTCACAAAGGGTATGGGAAGTAAGGTGTTTTTCGTAGGCGGATCGGGATGAACGGTCATCTCGATACGATGAGCGTAATATTCTATAACTTATTGTTTTTCTTGAATAAGGGGATGTGCGGATGAGAGTTACGCGAGTGGCACACAACGTTACTTCCAGTAATGTCTTGGAGAAGTTCGGGCTAACTTCAGGGGAGGGCTAAATCGGTTGGTCGGCCCCGGCTGAGTGATGGTGCTGTTGGACGCATGCTAGAGTCGGCCGCTTCGCGTAGGAGGCTTTGCGCTGCTCATGCCGGACATTGTTGGGTTGGGGCCATCGGGTACGCCGTGGCTGTTGCTCGGTCTTGCGGCTGCCGTCAGCGCCGGGTCGGCGTGGCTAACGGTATTGCTCCTGGCCTACCCGGGGCGTGCCGGACTGATGCCCCTCAAAGGAGTGCTCAGCGCGCACGCAGACACGTTCGCCTCCTTCGCCGGCCAGCACTTGCTCGCCGAGCTGCCGGCTCCCCGTCGTTTCTTCGAGCAACTCGGGCCGGACCGGTTTCGGCGGGAAGTTACCCACGCCCTGCAAGCCGGCATCGATGAGCATGTTGATGACATGATGAGTCGCCGTAACGAGCGCAACTGGGATGCCTTGTCAGGGTATGCGCGTAATCGAGTCTACGTGCATGTCCACACACAAATTCCCTACGCAATCGACACTTTTGTCGACCAGATACAGCGAGATCTCGACGTGGCCATCAGCCCTGCCGGGTTGGTTCACCGTCATTTCACAGCACATCCGGAGTTGGTTTCGACCCTGTTCCTGGCATCGTTCGGGAGGCGACTGCAAACCCTGCTGCCCGTGACGGCGCTGCTTGGTGTCGGGATTGGCTATCTGGGCCTGAGTCTGGGTACCAGCCCTTGGGCCGAGGCTTTTACGCTTGCCTTTGCTGCCCTGGCGGGCTCGTCATGCCTGCTGTTTTCGCTCGGCGGTACTACCGGCTGCGGTGGGCGGTGGGCAGGAGTTTTGCAGCAGCGGCGCGAACATTTCCTGCAGGCGCTGGCACGCAGCACCGCCAACGAGGCCCTCGCATGGCCGGTTTTGGCGGGGGAATTTTTGCACGGGGCATATGCGCCCCGGGTGCGCCAGATCATGCGTCGGGAGGTTTCCGGCATCCTCGATGCAACGCTGTTCAAGATCACGCTCCAATGGCTGCTTGGGCCGGCGGGGGTATACGAGATGAAATCGTCAGCGCTCGAAAAAGCGGCAGAAGTTCTGGCGGCCATGCCAATCAGTGCGGCGCTGCGCGAGAATTGTCGGCAGGATATTGAACACGCGCTGATGCGCGCAGCTGCCAACACGTCTGCAGAACGGTACGCGCAACTGTGGAAAAGCATCCTGCGCCAGGCCTGGCAAATATTGCCTTTGGCACTGGCGGTGGCCGGACTCGTCGCTGGCTGGATTGTCGGCTGGTCATTATCGCCGAGTTGAGACAGGGCCGCGTCAACTGCGCTTGATGATTATTCGTAACGCCGGCCAAACAGTCGGGATAGCATCAGTGCCAGCCCAAGCGCCGCCAGCACCCACGCCTGGTTCTGCGCGTGCACGCTGGGGATGGCGAACACAGGCAGGTAGCCCATCGCCGTCATCATGGCGAGGGCAAGAAAGACGGTACCAAGGATGATGGTCAGAATATCGCTGCGTCGCTCGGCGCGCAGCGATACCTTCAGCGCGCGTACTTCTTCGAGTAACTGTTGCTGGATTTCACCTTGACGACGGAGTTCTGTCAGGGTTTCGCCGAGCAGTTGCGGCAAATTTTGCAGGCGTTCGAGCCAGGCAGGGTCGTGTTGGCGCAGCAGGCCGAAAAGCTCCGGCATTGCGATGTGCTCACGGATCCATGTGCGCAGTGCTTCCCACAGGTTGAAGGTATCAAGCGCCGTGAGCAGGGCGGTAACGGTTTCAGGGTCGCCGTCTGCCTGGATATCGGATGGTTCTGCTGCGGACAGCGCCTGTTCCTTGCCTTGGGGTAGCAGCGCACGATAAAGCAAATTACCGGCACTGCCGCGTACCCGCACCTGGGCATCGCCTGCAAAGTCGGCCGTCAGTTCAATGCCTTCGCGTTCGATCAGGCAGTAGAAGATGAAGTCGGGGTTGTAGGCGCGGATGCGAATGACCTTGCCGGCCAGCGTCGCCAGGGTGGCCTCTCCCTGGGGGTGCATGGCCAGCGCCTGGTTCAGCAGGACTTCGAGAGTCCCGAGAACGAGGAATTGTCCCATTGTGGGCTGGGCGTCCATCAAAGACTCCGCTCGGCTGAGTTGGCCAACTTAGCCCATGCGCTCGTGGCTGAAAAGGACTTCCCGGCACGCATGTTGAGATATGGCCTCGCAATTGATGTGCTGTGGCACGCATGTGGACCCGGCAGGTCCACGGTATACTGCGCGCCCTTTGACGGGGCGCCTGCCGCGCGGGCTGGCGCGATAACCTGGGTGTCGTTACATGCTGGAAAGTCTGGGTCAATGGTGGACCGGGTTTGTGGTGCAACCCGATTTTTTGGCCTACGTCATGATGCCCTTTATCGCGGGCATTATTGGTTGGGCCACAAATTGGTTGGCTGTGCAGATGACCTTCTACCCGACCGAGTTCGTCGGGATACGGCCATTTTTCGGTTGGCAGGGCATTATTCCGGCCAAGGTCGAGAAGATGGCGAACATCGTTGTCGGCAAGATGCTGCAGAAGCTCAGCTCGCTCGATGAGTTCTTTCGCCAGTTGGAGCCGGAAAAGATTGCCGCGCATGTGACGCGCGTAACGTCGGTGCGGGTTGAAGAATATATCGACGAGGTGATGACGGAGAAAAACTCCGTACTCTGGGAAAATCTGCCGGGTATCGTCAAGAAACGCGTCTATCAACGTGTGCGGCGCCAGATTCCCGAGCTGATGGATGGCCTCGTTACCGATATCACCAACAATATTGAAGATCTTGTCGATCTCAAACACATGATCACAACCTTGCTCAGCAATGACAAAAGGTTGCTCAATCGTGTTTTCCTCGAAGTAGGTGAGCCGGAATTTCGTTTCGTCATCAATTCCGGGTTTTATTTCGGGTTCCTGTTTGGTCTGGTTCAGCTCACTGCCTACATCCTGTATCCGGCAGACTGGGTGCTGCCGTTCTTCGGGTTCCTTGTCGGCACTGCGACCAACTGGCTGGCGCTGAATGTCATTTTTCGCCCGCTGCATCCAGTCAAGGTCGGGCCGGTGGTGCTGCACGGCTTGTTTCTGAAGCGGCAGCGTGACGTGGCAGCGACGTTCGCACGCCTGGCGACCCAGGAGTTCATGACCATCCAGAACATCATGACTGCGGTGATGACCGGGCCGCGCTCACATCGTACGCGCGCGTTGATCAAGAAGAATATCCGGCCGTTGGTTGATGGCGGAGTGGTTCGTACGGCGGCGCAACTGACCGTGGGCATGAGTGGTTATGCGCGCCTGAAGAAAGCAATTGAGGCAAAGGCGATCGATATGTCGCTGCACTCGTTCGAGGATCCGCTGTTCAACAAGGATCGCGGCGTCGTGGTCGAGCGCATGTTTCGCGAGCGTATGGAAGCGTTGTCCTGCGACGAATTCCAGGATCTCCTGCGGCCGGCATTCCAGGAGGACGAGTGGATTCTCATTCTGGTGGGCGGCGTACTTGGTGCCGGTGCCGGTCTGATCCAGTGGCTCGTCATGGTGTCGATATAAGGCGAGGTGACTCATGGTGTTGAGTGTGATCGTGCTGACTGCGCTCTTGAGCAGCTTGCTGACATTGCTGTTGGGTGCTATTGCGCTAAAGCTCTGGGTGATGCCGGAAATCGAGCGCCATTTCGATCGCAAAGTCGATGAGGCGGTGCGGCGTATTGAGCAGCAGTTGCGCCAGAGGATCGCGCAAGGCTTCGGTGATCTGGTTGATCCGTTACGTATCCTGCTGGGCGAGCGGGCAACCGATGTGGCCCGGTCGACAGCGGATATCGTGGGCGATGGCGTACGCCGAGTCTTTGATCGTCTGGGTGGCAAGCCTGGTCAAGAGAGTAGGGGCTGAACTTTTGGTGGTGGCGACGCAGAAGCCCTTTCGTCGGATTCTGTGCGTATCTTGATGATACTGTCGAACTGTCCGACACCGCCTGGCGGTGCTCTTCGCCGCTCTCCCTACACTTCCTGCCGTGGGCTTGCCCCGTTGGAGGCCCCAGATGATGCACTGCATTGGCTTCTATTCTCTTCTTTCCGGGCCTTGCCCACTTTCCCAACCGCCGGGCCTTGCCCAACGGGTTCCCGTCTGTGGAACCCGCGCTTTTGGCGCGATAATCTCCTGACAGCGACTGCAATCGGTACGGTGGCATGAACGACCCGGATCAATTCGAAGAAAAACTCCGCCGCCTGCGTGAGGTCGGCAGTACCGCAGATCTTCGCAAATACACCCATCAGATATGGTTGGCTGGCCTCGGAGCCTTTGCGAAAGCCGAAGAAGAGGGTAGCAAGTTATTCGAGAACCTCGTTGATGCCGGCCGAGATGTGGAATCTCGTGCACGTGAAAAGACCGAGACGCGGGTTGAAGAGGTGAAGACCCGGGTCAAGGGACGCACCGGTGAGACCCTGGAGAAAATGGAAAAAGCCTTCGATGACAGGCTCACCGGTGCACTGTCGCGGTTGGGCATCCCCAACAAGAGGGAAGTTGAGGCATTGAACAACCGGATACAGGAATTGACCCGTACCATTGAGAAGCTCAGTGCAGACGATGGGCGCAAGGGTGGGCCAGGCAAGTGACACCGGTAAACGCTGACAGCACCCGTCTGATTTTCAGTACACGCCGTTTTTAGTGGTCTGTTTCAGGCCGGACGCGGGTGGTTTATTTCGGGGTGGCGCGCCCCATGTCTTGTTGCTGTTTTGGCGCAACAAAAAGGCCCGCAGAAGCGGGCCTTTTTGTTGAAGCGTAAGGTCGATCGGTACGGCTTACTGCGCCTGCCCCACCACGATCTTCACCTTGCCTGCCGGCTCGGTGTATTCGCCCATGCGGTCAAAGTTCAGGTAGCGGTAGATCTCGGTGCTCATGGAATCAATCTGCTTCGCATACACCATGTACTCCGCCACGGTCGGTAGCCGCCACCACCGAGGCGAATTTGGCGGACGTGAGATAGACATCCGCACTTTGGCCAAGACGGTTCGGGAAGTCGCGAGTAGTAGATGTGGAAACGTAGGGTGTTCGGCGCGGCAGTAGATGTTGTAGTGACCCTCTTCCGTCTCTGGTGCCGGTCGGCCTGGCAAGTGATTGAGGCCTCTTGTCTTTGGCCAGACCGCGATGACTGCCCCTTCTGTCGCTAACTTGTCTGTTGGCCGTGCGCTTCGTCGCGGGTCTCTGTAGGGTAGGACACTTATACAAAGGGATGAGTTGTATGGTGTTGGTCGTCGTTGGTTTCCGTGTCGATCATCTCGACTGGCCTTTCAAATCACATATGTTGTTTACTTGAGAGCGTTCCCACTTATTGGAGAAGCTTTCGGTCGTCCGTCGTTGCGAGTAATTCAAAGCTAGGAGTTTCTATGAGGTATTTCCGTTTTGTTCTGCCGTTGGCTGCGGGTGTGATGCTGACTGCGTGCGCCACTACGACGCAAAAGCCAGCGGTTGTCGATGCGCCTGTTTCGGTGGCGCAGCAGGTAAAGGCACAAGAGGCGATCGCTCAGCCCCAGCAGAAGGTACTCAAAAGAAAAATTGCCATTGGTCGTTTTTCTAATGAAACCCGATACGGGAAATCCTTTCTTCGCGATGGCGATGAAGATCCGCTCGGCAAACAGGCGTCCGACATGCTGGCTACGCGGATGGTTGAATCCGGTCAGTTCATGGTGTTTGAGCGTCCAGATATCATGAAGCTCGAAAAGGAGCAGGCGATCAGCGGGCCGGGCAATCTCATTGGCGTTGATGCGCTAGTGCTCGGTTCGATCACCGAGTTCGGGCGTCAGGCTGTCGGCAAGGAAGGTTTCCTGAGCCAGACCAAGATGCAGGTAGCGCGGGCCAAGGTAGAACTGAGGCTTGTCGATCCGAAAACGGGCCATGTTTTCTTCTCGGCTACCGGCGCGGGTGAAGCAACGACCGAGACCGGCAGTGTCGCCGGGTACGGCAGCACAGCCGACTATGACCAGACGCTTAACGACCGCGCCATCGCCGCTGCGATTAGTGACGTGCAAAATGTGCTGATCAAAAAGCTTAAAGAGCAGAAGTGGCGCACGGATATTCTTGATGTCCAGGGTGCCAAGGTCTTTATCAGCGGAGGATCCCGTCAGGGTTTGAAGGTCGGCGATTCTCTGGCGGTCTATCGTCACGGCCAGGCCATGAAGTCCCAGCAGACCGGCTTCGTTATCGAGTTGCCGCCGGAGAAACTTGGCGTCCTCAAGATTGTCTCGTTTTTCGGGGACAACGATACGAATGAAGGAAGCATTACTGATCTTGTGAGTGGCAACGCCCAAGGCAAGGTGCAGGAACTTTTTGTCGGGGAGAATGAGTAATGATGAAGCGAATTTTCGTGGTGACTCTTGCTCTCGTATTGGGGGCCTGTGTTTATCCGACTACACAGACGCAGGTTGTTGATGATCGTCCCACTGTTTCGGTTGAGGGCGCCCCGGAGGGCAGTTCATTGCTGGTTGATGGCCTCGTGATTGGCGCAGCGTCTGAATATGCGCCCACCAAGCGGGCGGTACGGCTGCAGCCGGGCACGCACGTCGTTCGGGTTGAAAAAGGCGGTATGATCCTGATGGAAGAGAAGGTATTTCTCTCCGGCGGTATGTTCAAGGTCTTTAAGGTAGAAGGAAAATAACCCATGAAAGGGAACTTGGTGCTGGCAGTGGTTTTTTTGGCCTTGGCTGGCTGTGCTCCAGCCCAGCTTTATGATTGGGGAAGTTATGAAGGTGGCCTCTATGGTTACTATAAGGCGCCCGCATCGCAGGATAAATTCGTAGAGTCGCTTGCAGAAGGCCTGACTAAAGCGGAAAAAAATGGAAAGGTGCCGCCGGGCCTGTATGCGGAATACGGATATTTCCTGCTTAGCGCCGGAAAGAATGCGGATGCCGTGAGGTACTTCGATAAGGAACAGGCGAAGTGGCCTGAGTCCAGGATATTCATGCAGGTCCTGCTGAAGGACGCACAGCAGGCACAAGCGAACCCGTCGGAGGCGAAATGAATCGGTTGTTGGTAGCGCTATTTCTGCCGGTTCTTCTTGCTGGTTGCGTTCAAGCGCCGAAGAAGGATTTGAGCGCATTTATCCAGGCGCACCCGAAGTCCATTCTGGTAGTTCCTGTTGTCAACAAGACTCTGGATGTTGATGCGCCGAGTTACTTCTTGGCGACCATATCCAAGCCGCTTGCATCAAAGGGCTATTACGTATTTCCGGTTAATGCCGTGAAAGAGGTGATGGAACGTGATGGCATGAATGATGCGGATATGGTTCATGCTGCCGATCCGACCCGCCTTGGTGAACTGTTTGGCGCGGATGCAATCTTGTACGTAACCATCAATCGTTGGGACGCAAAGTATGCGTTGCTCACCACAACGGTTACTGTCGATTTTTCCTACCAGATTAAGGATGGGGAAACTGGCCAGAGCCTCTGGGATGACAAACGAGTGATAGTCTATCAGCCGCAAAACAATAACTCTTCCGGTAATCCAATCGCGGATCTGATAGGTATGGCGATTAATGCGGCAATTACCAAGGCTGCGCCGAACTACATTCCGTTGGCGCAGCAAGCCAACGCGTTGACTGTTCAATCCCTGCCGGATGGTCCGTATGCGCCTGCTACCAAGTCCGGGAGTGGTTCTGCGATACAGTACTAGGGGGGATTACCATGCGGGCGATGGTTGCAGGTACGGTTGCACCAACAAAAAGGCCCGCTTTCGCGGGCCTTTTCTTTAGAGCGTCTAGTTGAGCAGCTGGCTTACTGCGCCTGCCCCACCACGATCTTCACCTTGCCCGCAGGCTCGGTGTATTCGCCTATGCGGTCAAAGTTCAGGTAGCGGTAGATGTCGGTGGACATCGAGTCGATCTGCTTCGCATACACCATGTACTCAGCCACGGTGGGCAGTTTGCCCATCACCGCCGCAACAGACGCGAGTTCCGCAGAAGCCAAATAAACATTCGCACCCTGGCCGAGACGGTTCGGGAAGTTGCGAGTAGATGTGGAAACGCAGGTGCTGTTCGGCGCCACGCGCGCCTGGTTGCCCATGCACAGCGAGCAGCCCGGCATCTCGGTGCGCGCACCGGCGCGGCCGTAGATGTTGTAGTAACCCTCTTCCATCAACTGGTGTTCGTCCATCTTGGTCGGCGGCGCGAGCCAGAGGCGGGTGCTGAGCGAACCGCCTTCCACTTTCTCCAGCAGTTTGCCGGCGGCGCGGAAGTGGCCGATATTGGTCATGCATGAACCAATAAACACCTCGTCAATTTTTTCGCCGGCCACCTGCGAGAGCGGTTTTGCATCGTCCGGGTCATTCGGGCAGCACAGGATCGGCTCCTTGATGTCGGCCAGATCAATCTCGTAAACGGCGGCGTACTCGGCGTCCTTGTCGGCGCGCATCAGTTCCGGTTTGGCCAGCCACTGCTGCATCGCTTCAATGCGGCGCGAAATCGTGCGCACGTCGCCATAACCCTGGCTGATCATCCACTTCAACATGGTGATGTTGGAGGTGAGGTATTCCTTCACGCTCGCTTCAGACAGCGAAATGGTGCAGCCGGCGGCGGAACGCTCGGCAGAGGCGTCGGAGAGTTCAAATGCCTGTTCCACGGTCAGTGTTTCCAGGCCTTCAATTTCCAGAATGCGGCCATTGAAAACGTTCTTTTTGCCTTTCTTCTCGAGGGTGAGATCGCCTTTTTGGATCGCCACGTACGGAATTGCGTGCACCAGATCGCGCAGGGTAATACCCGGCTGCATCTTGCCCTTGAAACGCACGAGCACGGATTCCGGCATATCCAGCGGCATCACGCCGGTCGCGGCAGCAAATGCCACCAGGCCGGAGCCGGCCGGGAAGGAAATCCCGAGCGGGAAGCGCGTATGCGAGTCGCCGCCGGTGCCGACGGTGTCCGGCAGCAGCATGCGGTTCAACCAGGAGTGGATGATGCCGTCGCCCGGCCGCAAGCTGACGCCGCCGCGATTCATGATGAAATCCGGCAGCGTGTGGTGCGTTTGCACATCGACCGGTTTTGGATACGCGGCGGTGTGGCAGAACGACTGCATCACCAGATCAGCAGAAAAGCCGAGGCAGGCGAGGTCTTTCAGTTCATCGCGCGTCATCGGCCCGGTGGTGTCCTGCGAGCCCACGGTGGTCATACGCGGTTCACAGTAGGTGCCTGGTCGAACGCCTTTGACGTTGCACGCCTTGCCGACCATTTTTTGCGCCAGCGTATAACCCTTGCCGGTGTCTTTCGGCTGCACCACGTTGCGGAACGTGGTGGCGGCCGGCATCTTCAGTGATTCACGCGCCCGGGTGGTGAGGCCACGGCCGATCATCAAATTGATACGGCCACCGGCGCGCACTTCGTCGAGCAGTACGTCGGTTTTCAGGGCGAACGTCGCGACAACATCCTGGGTGTCGTGTTTGGTGATCTTGCCTTCATACGGGTACACGTCAACGACGTCGCCCATATTCAGGTTTGCCACGTCGCACTCGAATGGCAGGGCGCCGGCATCTTCCATTGTGTTGTAGAAAATCGGCGCAATTTTCGAGCCGATGCAGATGCCGCCGTCGCGCTTGTTCGGTACAAACGGAATGTCGTCGCCGGTAAACCACAACACTGAGTTGGTGGCGGATTTGCGGCTGGAGCCGGTGCCGACTACGTCACCCACGTAAGCAACGATATGGCCTTTCGCCTTCAGTGCTTCCATCTGTTTGATCGGGCCAACAGTGCCCGGCTTGTCCGGGGTGATGCCATCGCGCGCATTTTTCAACATGGCGAGTGCATGTAGCGGCATGTCCGGGCGGCTCCAGGCGTCCTGCGCCGGGGAGAGGTCGTCGGTGTTGGTTTCGCCAGTTACCTTGAAGACGGTAATGGTGATCTTCTTCGGCACTTCCGGGCGCGAGGTGAACCATTCGGCATCGGCCCAGCTCTTGAGGATCTGCGCGGCGTTCTTGCTGGTTTTTGCTTTCTCTTCCACGTCGTGGAAGTTGTCGAAAATCAGCAGGGTTTTGGTGAGTGCTGAGGTGGCGATGTCGCCCACTTCGGCATCGTCAATCAGCTCAATCAGCGGGTGGACGTTATAACCACCGATCATCGTGCCGAGCAGTTTTGTGGCCAGTTTGCGGTCGATCAGCGGGCTTTTCGCCTTGCCTTTGGTGATGTCGGCGAGGAATGCCGCTTTCACGTAGGCGGCGGCATCGACGCCGGGCGGCACGCGGTGGGACAGGAGATCGACCAGAAACTGCTCTTCGCCCTTTGGCGGATTTTTCAGCAATTCAACGAGTGCGGCGACCTGTTTCTCATCGAGCGCCTTGGGCGGAATGCCGAGGGCAGCGCGTTCAGCAACGTGTTGGCGATAGGCTTCGAGCACGGTGGTATCCCCGGTAGGCATAGAGGGCGTGGATTCTAGCGGAACGGGGGCATTTGGTTAAGGAATCATCGGGCAGTGGCGCCATAAATCTCGGTGATACCAGCCATAGGTTGGGTGGTCGCGCTGTTCCGCATCCCCCTGTTGTTGCCGCTAGCGTGTGTAGACCTTCCGGCCGCCCGGCGGAAAACGTTTGAAGCGTTTGTAGGTCCACTGGTATTGCGCAGGGCACTCGCGGATCAGCGCTTCGACGGAGCGGTTGAGTGCGGTGAGCGAGATGGCGAGATCCGCATGGCGCAATTGCGGATCAGCTTCGCGGAACACCAGCTCCCAGCCAGCGGCCCAGGGCAGTCGGCGGGCGTACAGCAGCAGGGTGCGGATTGGCCGGCGGCCGTTCACCAGTTTCGAGGTGAGCGTGCCGGTGAGTGCCGGCAAGCCAAACAATGGCGCGAATTCACCGCCCGTATGGTCGGGCTCGTGGTCCGGCAGAATGAACAGCGCGCCGCCGGCGGCCAGCGTCTTTACCATGGCGCGCACGCCGGCGGCGTCGGTTGGCACGGCGGTGCCCTGATATTGTTCGCGGCCGCTGCGCATCAGCGCATCGATTTCGGGGTATTTGCCCGGGCGGTACAGCCCGGTGACCGGAAAACGGCTGGTGCACCAGTTCGCGGCAATTTCCCAGTTGCCCAAGTGAGGCACGAGCAGCAGCACGCCGTCGCCGGATGCGCGCGCTGCTTTCAGCAGCTCGTGGCCGACCACATGGCGCACCTTCGCCAGATATACCTCGCCAGGGCGCGTCCAGATGCCGCAGGTTTCGGCGAAGGCCTTGCCGGTTTCAATGTAGTGGCGATGCAACAGGCGCTTTTGCCAGGCGGCGTCCTGTTCGCGAAAGCACAGGGCGATGTTGGTGGCGGCCGTGGCGCGTTCACGCGTCGGCAGGTAACCCGCCAGCAGGCCGAGTGCGGCACCAATGGCATGGGCAAGCCACAGCGGCATAAACGCGAAGAGGCGCACGAAAGCGACGGCGAGCAGGCGTTTGGTGCGGGAAGGGGTTTTATCGTTCACGGTAGCCGGATGATTCGTGAGATTGGCAACAGATTAAGGGCGTGGCCAGTGTAGACGAGCGCCGGGGATGCCGGCGACGGGTCTATAATCACCGCCCTTTATGCCATGCCACTCCAATCCCGGTACTGTATTTGCTAATGGCTGCTCACCTGTCTTGCGCCGCGTTTGTCGGCTGCCCCACGCCGCAAGGCTGGATCGACGCAGCCGTTGCCAACCTCGACATCCTGCTGATCGACCACGCCAATTGCGAGAAAAAGGCGGCTTCCACAGCGCTGAACCTGCTGTTTCGCCATGCCGACAAAACGGAACTGATTGCCCCGCTTGGCCAGTTGGCGCGCGAGGAGCTGCTGCACTTCGAGCAGGTGGCGGCAATCATGCAGCAGCGTGGCATTGCGTATCGGCCGCTGTCGGCGGCGCGCTATGCGAGCGGGCTGCGCCGGCATATGAGCAACGAAGAGCCGGCAAGGCTGGTGGATACGCTTATCGTCGGCGCTTTCATCGAAGCGCGCTCCTGCGAGCGGTTTGCGGCGCTGGCCCCGTTTCTTGACACGGATCTCGCGCGCTACTACCGCTTCCTGCTGCGCAGCGAAGAGCGTCACTACACGGATTATCTCGATTTGGCGCTGCGTTATGCCGCAGTACCGATCGACGCGCGTATCGCGTTGTTTCGGCAAATCGAACGTGAACTCATTGAAAGCCCGGATACGGAGTTCCGCTTTCACAGCGGTGTGCCGGCGGCGCTGCCCTGATCGCCAGGCGAGCAGCGCGACGGTTTTCAGGGCGTGAACGATTCCAGGTGAATGCCGCTGCTGTTGGCGCGGATGCACCAGGCTTTTCCAGCGTGCCAATCACCCAGTACGTAGCGGGTGGCCGTGCGCTCGCCGAGTTCGACGCGGTGTACTGCCGGCCGGTGGGTATGGCCGTGCAGGATCGCCTCGGCATGATGTGCGCGCAGCGTGGCAGCGACCGCCTGCTCATTCACGTCCATAATGTTTTCGGCCTTGTTGGCATTGTGCGTTTTCGATTCGCCTCGCATTTTCGCGGCCAGCGCCAGCCGCGCCGGCAGCGGCAGACGGAGGATATTCTCCTGCCACTGCGGCGCGCGGACCATGGTGCGGAATTTCTGGTAGTCGTGGTCGTCGGTGCACAGGCTGTCGCCGTGCAGCAGCAGTGTGCGGGTGCCGTGCAGGTCCATGAGGGTGTTTTCGCCGATCAGCGTGCCGCCGCAGCGCGCGGCGAATGCTTCGCCCAGCATGAAATCGCGGTTGCCATGCATGAAATACAGCGCCCGGCCGGCATCCGTAAAGGCGCGAAATGCGGCCGCGATGCGGGTATTGAACAGCGTTTCGTTGTCATCTCCGATCCAGGTCTCGAACAGGTCGCCCAGCACATACAGGGTGTGGGCGTGCGCCGCCTCGCGGCTGAGGAAGGCGAGCAAGCCATCGGCGATGGCGGGTTGCTCCTCGTCGAGGTGCAGGTCGGAGATGAACAGCGTGTCCTGCATCAGAGTTTTTCTTTCACATCGGGGGTCACTGACTGCGCAGGTATTTTCTTGTTTTTCTCGGTCATGTTGAGCAGCCGCGCTTCCTTGATCAGCACGATTTCGTTTGGCATGTCCTGCATGCCTGTAGGTACTTTCGCGATTTTGTCGACCACGTCCATGCCTTCGACCACGTGGCCGAACACGGTATAGCCCCAGCCGCCCGGTGTCTTGCCGGTATGGTCGAGGAAACGGTTGTCGACGGTATTGATGAAGAACTGCGCCGTTGCCGAGTGCGGATCGTTAGTGCGGGCCATGGCGAGGGTGCCGCGCTCATTCTTCAAACCGTTGTCGGCTTCGTTCCTGATCGGTGCGCGGGTCGGCTTCTGCTGCATGGTCGGGGTGAAGCCGCCGCCCTGAATCATGAAGCCGTCGATCACGCGGTGGAATATGGTGCCGTTATAGTGGCCTTCGTTCACATACTTGACGAAGTTATCGACGGATTGCGGTGCTTTCGCGCCATCCAGCTCGACAGTGATGTTGCCGAAGCTGGTGACAAGGAGAATCAGCAGGGTTTTCATCGTGTGTGTTCCCGGTTCGTAGTCAGGCGATCACTTCGGCTTTGTTGATGGTCACCGGTTCGACCGGGACATCCTTGTGCATGCCGCCACTGCCGGTGCGCACGTTGCGGATGGCATCGACCGTGGCCATGCCTTCAACCACCTTGCCGAACACTGCATAGCCCCAGCCCTGTGCTGTTTCGCTGCGGAAATTCAGGAAGTCGTTGTCGACAGTGTTGATGAAGAACTGCGAACTGGCCGAGTGTGGCTCGTTGGTGCGGGCCATGGCGATGGTGCCGCGCAGGTTCTTCAGGCCGTTGTTGGCTTCGTTCCTGATCGAGGCTCGGGCGTTCTTCTGGTTCATATCGGCCGTGAAGCCGCCGCCCTGGATCATGAAATCCTTGATCACGCGGTGAAAGATCGTGCCGTCGTAATGGCCGGCTTTCACGTAGTTCACAAAATTCTCGACGCTCACTGGCGCTTTCGCGTTGTCGAGTTCAATGATGATGTCGCCGGCGGAGGTACGAAGTGCCACTTTCATGGAAAAATCCTGTTTGCGAGGGGGGAAGGGAAGCGCCTGCTGGTAGCGGCCGGGAGCGGCCGGTAAACTGTCAGGCCTTTCAGGACCCGGGTGCGTGCCGTCTGCCTGCCCGGGCCATCTGCCCAGGCCATTGCGCGGGCGCCGGCACTGGCGTCGCGGGTGAGTCTAGCAGACCCGTCTTTCCGGGCCATCCCGTATCAGCCAGCGGACACCATGAGCAGCACCGAGCACGCGTCGCCGACCAACTTCCTGCGCCAGATCGTTGAAGCCGACCTTGCCGCCGGCAAGCACCAAAAGGTTGTTACCCGGTTCCCGCCGGAACCAAACGGCCACCTGCATATTGGTCATGCCAAGTCGATCTGCCTGAACTTCGGCATTGCGCTCGATTACCAGGGCACCTGCAATCTGCGCTTCGATGACACCAACCCGGAGAAGGAATCGCAGGAGTACATCGATGCCATCCAGCGCGATGTCAAGTGGCTTGGCTTCGCCTGGCACGGCGAGGTGCGCTATGCGTCGTCCTATTTCGCGCAATTGTATGCGTTTGCCCTTGAGCTGATCGGCAAGGGCCTGGCCTATGTTGATTCGCAATCGGCCGAGGAAATGCGCAAAGGTCGCGGCAACCTGACGGAAGCCGGCGCGAACAGCCCGTTCCGTGCGCGTTCGGTGGCGGAAAACCTCGATCTTTTCGAGCGCATGCGCAAAGGCGAGTTCGACGAAGGCCAGTGTATTTTGCGTGCGAAGATCGACATGGCTTCGCCGAATATCAATATGCGCGATCCGGCCATCTATCGCATTCGCAAGGCGCATCATCATCAAACAGGCGACACTTGGTGTGTGTACCCGATGTATGACTACACCCACCCGATTTCCGATGCGCTCGAAGGCATCACCCATTCGTTGTGTACGCTGGAGTTCGAGGATCATCGCCCGTTGTACGACTGGGTGTTGCAGCACATCACGATTGCCTGCCAGCCACGGCAGTACGAATTTGCACGGCTTAACCTGAATTACACCATCACGTCCAAGCGCAAGCTCAAGCAACTGGTCGACGAAGGCCATGTCCTGGCCTGGGACGACCCGCGCATGCCGACCATTTCCGGCCTGCGCCGGCGCGGTTATACGCCGGCGTCGATCCGGCATTTCTGCGAGATGATCGGCGTGACGCGCAGCGATGGCGTGGTCGATATGTCGATGCTGGAATTCGCTATTCGCGACGATCTCGACAAATCCGCACCGCGCGCCATGTGTGTATTGCGGCCGCTGAAGGTCGTCATCACCACCTGGCCGGCAGGCGAGGTGCAGGAACTGACGCTGCCGCGTCACCCGAAAGATGCGTCCCTCGGCGCGCGCACCATCCCGATGACGCGCGAGATATGCATCGATCAGGAAGACTTTAGCGCGGCACCGCCGGCCGGCTGGAAGCGGCTGGAGCCTGGCCAGGAAGTGCGTCTGCGCGGCTCCTACGTGATTCGCTGTGACGAAGTGGTGAAGGATGCCGCCGGCAACGTCGTCGAACTGAAGTGTTCGCACGATGCCAACACGCTCGGCAAGAACCCGGAAGGCCGCAAGGTGAAGGGCGTGGTCCACTGGGTGCCGGCGCAGGAATCCGTCGCCTGCGAAGTGCGCCTTTACGATCGCCTGTTCACCGACCCGACGCCCGACGGCCATGATGGCCGCGATTTTCTCTCGTTCATCAATCCGCGGTCGTTCGCCATGCTTCGCGGTGCCCGCGTCGAACCGGCGTTGCGCAATGCGCAGCCCGAAGAGCGCTTCCAGTTCGAACGCGAAGGCTATTTCTGCGCCGATCTGCACGATACCCAGCCCGGCGCGCCTGTCTTCAACCTCACCGTCACCCTGCGCGACGGTTTTACAAAGTAACCCGAAGGCGTCGGCACGTTCCCACTCCGGCTGGCTCGGAGGTGGAACGTCCACCTCCCGAACCAGCCGGCGCTCACAACGCAGCCAGCGCCTTTTCCCCTGCTGCCACTGTCTGCACTATCAACGTATTGATTGTCATCGGCCCGACGCCACCGGGCACCGGCGTATAGGCGGCAACGCGTTCAACCAGTGGTGCCAGTTCAACATCGCCAACGCCGCCGGGGTGATACCCGGCATCGATGACCACGGCGCCATCCTTGATCCATGCCGCCTTGATGAACTGCGGCTTGCCGACTGCGCCGACCACGATATCGGCACGCTTGATGTGGTCGGCAAGATCCCTGGTGCGCGAGTGACAGATCGTGACGGTTGCATTCGCTGCCAGCAGCATCATCGCCATCGGCTTGCCGAGGATCGGGCTGCGGCCGACCACCACTGCGTGCCGGCCGGCAAGTTCGATGTTGTAGCTGGCAAGCAAGCGCATGATGCCCTGCGGCGTTGCCGAGCCATACGCGGCCTCGCCCATGCTCATGCGCCCAAAACCCAGACAGGTAACACCGTCGACATCCTTGCCCAGCGCAATGGCATCGAAGCAGGCCCGCTCGTCGATCTGCTGTGGTACCGGGTGCTGCAACAAGATGCCGTGCACGTCCGGATTGACGTTCAGTGTGGCGATGGTGGCGAGCAGTTCGCCGGTGGTGGTGGCTGCGGGCAGGGTGACGGCCAGCGATTCCATGCCCACGCGCCGGCAGGCATTGCCCTTCATTTTCACGTAGGTGGCGGAAGCCGGGTCTTCGCCAACGAGGATGGTTGCAAGAATCGGTGTGCGGCCGTTGCTCTTCGCTTGCAGTGCGATGACCCGCGCAGTCATCTCGGCTTCGCTTTGCTGGGCAACGGCTTTACCGTCGAGAACGAGCGCGCTCATCGTGCATTTTCCGTGGCTCCGGCGGGCGCGCATTGTCGCACCAAATTGACGGGGCAGGGGGGTGTCAGTATCATGCGCGCCTCCCTTGCGGGAAGGTCAGGCCGGCAGATTCCGGTGTTTAGCTCAGTCTGGTAGAGCATCTGCTTTGGGAGCAGAGGGTCGGGGGTTCGAATCCCTCAACACCGACCAGGAATGCGCCCGTAGCTCATCTGGATAGAGCAACGGCCTTCTAAGCCGTAGGTAGCAGGTTCGAGTCCTGCCGGGCGCGCCATCCGCAAGGTGATCCGCTTCGTTCGGCGATGTGATCGACATGGTTTCGTGGTGGCTGTAGCTCAGCTGGTAGAGTCCCGGATTGTGATTCCGGTTGTCGCGGGTTCGAGTCCCGTCAGCCACCCCATATAAAACCCCTGGCAGGGAACTGCCGGGGGTTTTCTCTTTGGGGCCGGCTTCCACTATAATCGCGCCCCTTTTCCGGCAACTGCCTTTCGGCAGGCGCCAGCGCGACAACAGAGAGGACACCATGGCAGTTTCCGTCGAAATCACCTCCGGCCTTGAGCGCCGCCTCAAGGTTGACGTGCCGGCCGCCCGCATCGACGTTGCTGTCGAAACGCGCCTGAAGGATGCAGCCACCCGGATGCGCATCGACGGTTTCCGCCCGGGCAAGGTACCGATGTCGGAAGTGCGCCGCCGTTATGCCGGCCCGATTCGTCAGGAAGTGCTCGGCGACGTCATGCGCGACAGCTTTCTGGAAGCCGTTCGCGAACAAAAACTCAATCCGGCCGGCAATCCGCGCATTGAGCCGGTTACCAACGAGCCAGGCAAGGATCTGGAGTTTGTTGCTGTTTTCGAGGTGTACCCGGAAGTCAGCCTGGGTGATTTCACCACCATTGCGGTTGAGCAGCCGACGGGTGCGGTCACCGATGCCGACGTCGAGGAAATGGTTGTCACCTTGCGCCGTCAGCGCGCCACGCCGCAGGAAGTTACGCGTGCCGCAGCGATGGACGATATGGTCGAGATCGATTTCGTCGGCACCCGCAACGGCGCTGAATTCAAGGGTGGTTCGGCCACGGATGCGAAAATCCAGCTCGGTGCCGGCCGCATGATTCCGGGTTTCGAGGAAGGCCTGGTCGGTGTGGTGGCAGGTGACGAGCGCACGCTGGAGCTCACCTTTCCAGCCGATTATTCAAATGAGGAGCTCAAAGGCCAGGCGGTGACGTTCAGGATCACCGTCAAGAAAGTGCTGGAGCAAAAGTTGCCGGAACTCAACGAGCAGTTCTTCAACAGTTTTGGTATTCGTGAATCCAGCCTTGATAAATTCAAGGTTGAAGTGCGGCGCAACATGGAGCGCGAATTGCGCGCAGCGCTGCGCAACCGTGTCAAGACACAGGTGATGGAGCAGCTTGGCCGGTCGGCCAGCATCGATCTGCCGCGTGCGCTCGTGGCCCAGGAAATTCAGCGTTTGCGCCAGAACATGATGCAGCAGTTCGGTGGCGCCAAGGTCGATCCGTCATTGCTGCCGGATGAACTTTTCAGCGAGCAGGCGCGCAAGTCCGTGCTGTTGGGCCTGATTGTCGGTGAGATCGTCAAGACCGAAGGCATTCGTGTCGATGCCGAGCGCGTGCGCAAGCAGGTGGAGGAAGTTGCCGAGTCCTACGAGGCGCCGCAGGATGTGGTGAACTGGTACTACACCAACCCCACGAGTCTGCGGCAGATTGAACTGGCGGTGCTTGAGGAGCAGGTGGTCGAACGCATCCTGCGTGACGCGAAGGTCACCCCAACGCAGGTCTCCTACCAGGAGGCTGTCCGGCCGGTTCGCGCCTGACTCCTGACGCCGCCCGGCTGGCTTGAACCGAGCCGGGCATACCCCCATGTCCCACCCAGCACTGCGCGCCGTCATTGCCAGTTAGGGGGGGAGGCATTACCGTACCCCCTGTTCTTATCCTTTTTTTGTTGCTCCGGGGGCCTCCATGAACAAGCACTACACCAGCGGTATGCACGACCAGTACGTGCGCCATACCGCCCGGCATCTTGATCCACAGGCCCTGGGCCTGGTCCCCATGGTGGTCGAGCAAACGGCGCGTGGCGAGCGCGCTTTCGACATCTATTCCCGTCTGCTCAAGGAGCGGGTGATTTTTCTGGTGGGCCAAGTCGAGGACCATATGGCCAACCTCGTGGTCGCCCAGATGCTGTTTCTTGAGGCTGAAAATCCTGACAAGGACATTCAGCTCTACATCAACAGCCCGGGCGGTTCGGTGACTTCCGGGATGTCGATCTACGACACCATGCAGTTCGTGAAACCGGACATCTCGACCATGTGTATTGGCCAGGCAGCCAGCATGGGTGCCCTGCTGCTGACCGCCGGCGCGCACGGCAAGCGTTATGTGCTGCCGAACTCCCGGATCATGATTCACCAGCCGCTGGGCGGTTTTCAGGGCCAGGCATCGGATATCGCCATCCACGCCCAGGAAATCCTCAAGATCAAGGACAAACTGAACCAGATCCTTGCGCATCATTCCGGCCAGCCAATAGCGCGCATCACGGGCGACACCGATCGCGACAACTTCATGGGTGCGGAAGAAGCCAAAGCCTACGGTCTGATCGATCAGGTGCTGCAGAAGCGGATTTAACTACCAACAGTATTCTCCGGGGATTTTGTAAATGGCGAACGAATCTGACAGCCGGGGTGGCGACGGCAAGCTGCTCTACTGTTCGTTCTGCGGCAAGAGCCAGCAGGAAGTCCGCAAGCTGATTGCCGGCCCTTCGGTTTTCATTTGCGACGAATGCGTTGACCTGTGCAACGACATCATTCGCGAAGAAGTTCAGGAGGACACGCATCGCAGTGGCGACCGGCTGCCTAATCCGCGTGAAATCAAGGGCACCCTCGACGAGTACGTGATCGGTCAGGAGCGTGCCAAGAAAATTCTTGCGGTGGCGGTCTATAACCACTACAAGCGGCTGCGCTCGAACGAGGGCAAGGGCAAGGATGTCGAGCTCAGTAAGAGCAACATTCTGCTGATTGGCCCGACCGGTTCGGGCAAGACCTTGCTGGCCGAGACGCTGGCGCGACTGCTCAATGTACCTTTCACCATCGCCGATGCCACCACGCTTACCGAAGCGGGCTATGTTGGCGAGGATGTCGAGAACATCATTCAGAAGCTGCTGCAGAAGTGCGATTACGACGTCGAGAAGGCGCAGCGCGGCATTGTGTACATCGACGAGATCGATAAAATCTCGCGCAAGAGCGAGAACCCGTCGATCACTCGCGACGTGTCCGGCGAAGGCGTGCAGCAGGCATTGCTGAAGCTGATCGAGGGTACCGTGGCATCGGTGCCGCCGCAGGGTGGTCGCAAGCATCCGCAGCAGGAATTCCTGCAGGTCGACACCGGCAACATCCTGTTTATCTGCGGTGGCGCTTTCGATGGCCTGGAGAAAATCATCCGTTCGCGTTCCGAAAAGGGTGGCATCGGGTTCTCGGCAGACATCAAGAGCCGTGAAAACAAGAAGAACGTCGGCGAGACGCTCAAGGATGTCGAGCCGGAAGATCTGGTCAAGTACGGCCTGATTCCCGAGTTTGTCGGGCGCTTGCCGATTCTGGCGACGCTTGAGGAGCTCAGCGAGGATGCCTTTGTGCAGATCCTCACCGAGCCGCGCAACGCGCTGGTCAAGCAGTACAGGCGGCTGTTCGAGATGGAAGGCGTGGAGATTGATTTCCGCGAGGACGCCCTGCGCGCGGTGGCCCGCAAGGCGATGCTGCGCAAGACCGGCGCCCGTGGTCTGCGCTCGATTCTCGAAGGCGTATTGCTTGAGACGATGTACAACGTGCCGTCGGCCAATGGCATCGCCAAGGTGGTCGTGGATGCATCGACCATTACCGGCGAGTCCGAGCCGATTCTGATCTACGAGGGTACCGAGGTGGGCCGCAAGGCAGCGGCTCCCGACGCGTAAGCCGATACGGGATGACAAGGGCCCGGGGACGGGCCCTTGTCATTTCCGGGCGCCGGCCTCATCTTCGGAACACGCAAGGTTCTTGCGCACACACGGAAAATAGCCCGCATGGCCGAACTTGATCCCGCCGCAGTCCACCACGACATGCCCCTGCTGCCGTTGCGGGATGTGGTTGTCTATCCGCACATGGTGATCCCGCTGTTTGTCGGCCGGCCGAAGTCGATTTGCGCCCTTGAACAGGCCATGAGCAACGACAAGCAGATTTTCCTCGTTGCCCAGCGCAGCGCGGCCGACGACGACCCTGTCGGGCCAGGGCTGTACGAGGTTGGCACGGTGGCGACGATTCTACAGTTGCTCAAACTTCCGGATGGCACTGTCAAGGTGCTGGTGGAGGGTGTCCAGCGTGCGACGCTGGTTCGCTTTCTTACCCACGCCGATCACGTCAGCGCCGATGTCACCCTGTTGCCGATACCCGATGTGCGCGAAGCCGAGGCTGAGGCGCTCGGCCGCGCGCTGCTGTCGCAATTTGAGCAGTATGTGAAGCTCAGCAAGAAAGTGCCGCCCGAAGTGCTGTCTGCCGTTACCGGAATCGAGGACGCCGGGCGGCTCGCCGACACCATTGCGGCCCATCTGGCGTTGCGTCTGGACGCCAAACAGCAGGTGCTTGAGCTGCCGGATCTTCGCCAGCGTATCGAGCACCTGATGGGCATGCTGGAAGCGGAACTCGATGTGCTGGAAGTCGACAAGCGTATTCGTACGCGCGTCAAAAAGCAGATGGAAAAAAGTCAGCGCGAGTACTACCTCAACGAGCAGATGAAGGCGATCCAGAAGGAGCTCGGTGAGGACAACGTCAACGAAGTCGATGAGCTCGCCAGGCGCGTCGAGGCGGCGGGGATGCCCAAGGCGGCGCGTGATCGCGCCCTGGCTGAGCTTAAGAAGCTGAAGATGATGGCGCCGATGAGCGCCGAGGCGACGGTGTCGCGCAGTTACGTTGACTGGCTGGTGCAGGTGCCCTGGAAGAAACGCAGCAAGATCCGGCTCGATATCAGCCATGCGCGTGCGGTGCTCGACAAGGACCACTACGGCCTCGATGAGGTCAAGGAACGCATCCTGGAATACCTGGCAGTGCAGACGCGGGTGAGTTCGCCGCGTGGCCCGATCCTGTGTCTGGTCGGCCCGCCGGGCGTCGGCAAGACCTCGCTTGGTAAGTCCATCGCCAGCGCCACCCATCGCCAGTTCGTGCGCATGGCGCTGGGCGGTGTGCGTGACGAGGCGGAAATTCGCGGCCACCGCCGCACTTACATCGGTTCGTTGCCCGGCAAGATCATCCAGAAGCTGGCCAAGGTGGGCGTGCGCAACCCGCTGTTCCTGCTCGATGAAGTCGACAAGATGGGCGTTGATATGCGCGGCGATCCGGCTTCGGCGCTGCTGGAAGTGCTCGATCCGGAGCAGAATCACGCCTTCAACGACCACTACCTTGAGGTCGATTACAACCTGTCGGATGTGATGTTCATCTGCACATCGAACTCGATGAATATCCCGGCGCCACTGCTTGATCGCATGGAAGTCATTCGTATTCCGGGTTACACCGAGGACGAAAAGGTCAGCATTGCCAACCGTTACCTGGTGCCGAAACAGATCGAGGCCAATGGCCTGAAGAAGGGTGAGTTGGTGGTCGACGATGCCGCTATTCGCGACATCATTCGCTATTACACGCGTGAGGCCGGCGTGCGGAATCTGGAGCGGGAGATCTCCAAGATCTGCCGCAAGGTGGTCAAAGAGCATGCACTTGCCGGCAACCTTGAGCCGGTGCTGGTGGAGGCAGGCACGCTTGAGCACTACCTTGGCGTGCGCAAGTGCAGTTACGGCAGGGCCGAGGAGAGTGATCGCATTGGGCAGGTCACGGGCCTTGCCTGGACGCAGGCCGGTGGCGATCTGCTGACCATTGAGGCGGTGGCCGTGCTCGGCAAGGGCAAGCACCAGATGACCGGCAAACTCGGCGATGTGATGCAGGAGTCGATCAAGGCGGCGCTGACGGTGGTGCGCAGCCGCGCCCGCGCGCTGGGAATCCGGCCGGATTTTTACGAAAATCACGATATCCATCTGCACGTACCCGAAGGTGCCACCCCGAAAGATGGCCCGAGCGCGGGCATTGGTATGTGCACGGCGATGGTGTCGGTGCTGACCGGTATTGCAGTGCGCGCAGACGTTGCCATGACCGGCGAAATTACCCTGCGCGGTCAGGTGTTGCCGATCGGTGGGCTCAAGGAAAAGCTGCTGGCAGCGCATCGCGGTGGCATTCGTACGGTGATCATCCCGAAAGAAAACGAGCGCGATCTCAAGGATATTCCCGACAACATCAAAGGCGATCTGGATATTTGCGCTGTATCGTGGATTGATGAGGTGTTGGCGATTGCACTGATACATTCGCCGCAACCGTTGGCGGAAGAGCCGGCAATCCGCGATGTCGTCAAGTCTGATGAGAAACCGGCTGAAGACGGCCGCATTAGCAGGCACTGACGCAATCAGCAAACGCGCAAACACCAGTGCCGTCAAGTGCGGTGTTGGTGTTTCGTTAACGCCTTTTCCTTGACACACCTTTTTTCGGATTGGTATAAATCCCGGCTCTTCGCGCAGGGTTGATGTGTCCGGCAGTGCATCCCTCCCGTGGTTGACCAAAATCCTGTTGCACACTCAAAGAGGTTTCTCGTGAACAAATCCGAACTTGTTGATCGCATTGCAGAAAGGGCCGATCTGTCGAAGGCTGATGCTGGCCGTGCACTCGACGCTGCGATTGAAGCAATCACCGGCGCCCTCAAGGGCGGCGACCAGGTGGCCTTGATCGGCTTCGGCACTTTCGTCGTTAAGGACCGGGCTGCCCGTACTGGCCGCAACCCGCAGACCGGCAAGGAAATTGCCATCTCTGCCTCGAAAGCACCGGCCTTCAAGGCGGGCAAGGCGCTGAAAGACGCCCTGAACTGATCCCGCCCCCGAACGGGCATCCTGCAATAATCAAAAAACGCGCTCCCCTTGGGGGCGCGTTTTTTGTGCCTGGCATATTTGCGTCGAGGCTGGGCCCTGCAGGCCGGTCCTGATGGCAATGGATCGGTATAATCGCCGGCTGCCGGGGTTTCAGGCCCCGCCTGCCCGGACATACGTGGAGAGATCAATGGACGCGTTTCGCAATTTTTTGCGTGGCTGGCTCGGTCGCGCGTTGCTGGCCGGGGTGCTGGTTATTTTCGTGGTGACGATGTTCTGGAGCGCTACGCCTCCCGGAACGCGTGGCGAGATTGCCGAGGTCAACGGCGAGCCGATCTTTGCCGCCGAACTCGATCAGGCCGTCGAAACGATTATGTCGCGTTATGAGGGCAAAATTGATCGCAAGACGCTTGAAGAGGTGATCAAGCGCGAAGACGTTCTGGAGAGCCTGATTCGCCAGCGGGCCCTGGTTGACGTATCCCGCGACCTCGGGTTGCTTGCCCACCCGCACCTGGTTCAGGAAACCATCCAGGGCATGGACGGTTTCAAGGATGCTGCGGGCAAATTCTCGCCGGAACTGTTTCAGCAACTGATTCAGCGCAATGGCTATGCCAACGCCGCTGAGTTCCGCAAGCGCATCAGCGAGGAGTTGCTGTCGCAACAATTGACTGGCGCGTTGCGCGACTCTTCTTTTGTTACCCGTCAGGATATCGAATTGTTGACGCGTATCGGCGAGCAGCAGCGTGATGTGGCCTGGTTGGTGTTGTCGCCGGCTGCATTCGCGCCTGCCGTATCGGTAACCGACGCCGATGTACAGGCACGCTACGACGCCAATCCGGCCGGCTACATGAGCGAAGAGCAGTTCGCGATCGATTACGTCCAGATTGATCTGGACGATTATGCAGCCAGCCAGCAGATTTCCGAGGCTGACTTGCGTGCGAAATACGACCAGATGGTCTCGCAGGCCAACCAGAATGCCGAGCGGCATGTAGCGCACATCCTCATCGCCACCGGTAAGGATCGCAATGACCAGCAGGCGAAGGCGCGCGCCGACGAAGTGATCGCGAAGCTGGCGGCGGGCGAATCATTTGTGAAGGTTGCCGCCCAATACTCCGACGATGCGGGTACGCGTGACCATGGCGGCGATCTTGGCTTTATCGGCGCTGGGGTGCTGGACGCGCCGCTCGATAGCGCGCTGTCGCACCTCAAGGTCAACGATGTGTCGGCCGCAGTGAAAAGCGACGACGGCTACCATTTGCTGAAATTGCTCGCAGTGCGGGCGGTGGAGACACCGCCCTTTGCTTTGGCACGCGACGGCATCCTGGCAAGCTTGCGGCGTGACAGGGCGCGCGAAAAATATGATGCGTTGCTGGAGGATCTCGGTACGCAGATGTATGAAAGCGACAATCTCCAGGATCCGGCGGCGAAATTGGGCCTGCAGGTGCGCAGCACCGGCCTGTTCGGTCGTACCGGTGGCCCAGGTATCGCGGCCAACCCGAAAGTCCTCAAGGAACTGATGTCGGCCGACGTTCTGGAAGATGGCCGCAACAGTGGCGTCATCCAGGTGACCGCAGACCAGGCTGTCGTGCTTCATCTGAAGGAGCATCGCAAGCCCTCGCGCCGGCCGTTTGCCGAGGTTGCGGCCATGGTCCGTACCGAGCTGTTGGCGGAGCGTGCTGCCGCCTTGGCACAGCAAAAAGTGAAAGCCCTGCGCGATGCAGTGGTGGCCGGGCAGACACTGGATGCTGTTGCGGCGGCGAATGCACTGGTGGTGCAGCGCGTGGCCGGCGCACGGCGTGTCTCGCAGGGTGTGCCGCGCGAAATTCTGCAGGCCGCGTTCAAGGCGAAAGTTCTTGCCGGCAAGCCGGACGTGGTTGAGACGATCGCGCTGGCCGACGGATCACACGCATTGATGGCGGTCGGCAATCAGGTGGATGGCAATCTGTTGACGACGACCCCGGAAGATATTGCCTCCCGGCGTGCCCAATTGGCAGTCGAATTCGGGCGCATCGACTTCACGCATTTTGTCGAGCAGTCCGCAGCGGATGCCAAGGTTACCCGTGTTCGTGCCAAGGACGCAAAAGATGACGGCAAGCAGGAAGATCAGGTGCCCGGGAAGCAGGGCTAATTGACTGAAAAGGACGCGATGCTCACCGTCCAAAACACAAGGACATCGTGCTTGATGGCGGTGAGGAATGACGCGTGAATGATATCTCCTGGCACCCCTACATCGTCGAAGACGACGAGTTCAAGCTGCTCCAGTTTTCCGAGTGGGACATCCAGAGCAAGATGCGCAAGGCTGCGCCCAACGAGCTTGTGTTCAGTTACACCCAGGCGATGGTCGCTTTCATGCTGTTCGTCGCAACACCGAAGAACATCCTGGTCGTGGGTCTTGGCGGCGGTTCACTCTCGAAGTTCTGTTATCACTACCTGCCGGCGACCCGCATCACCACGGTCGAGATCAGTCAGGAGGTCATTGATTTGCGGAACGACTTTTGCGTCCCGCCAGACAATGACCGCTTCCGTGTCATTCATGCGGATATTGCCTCTTGGCTGGACGACAAGAAGAAAATCGCCGACGTGATTCTGCTTGATGGCTACGGTGACAACGGCATTCCGAAGTCGCTCAGCAGCATGTCGTTCCATGCCTGCTGCCGTGCGGCCTTGACTGCCACCGGTATTCTGGTGGCAAACATCAATCTCGGTGCGATCGATAGCTCGACTGACGCGCGCATCATGTTGGAAACATCGGTTGGGCAGACCATCCAGATTCGTTCGGCGGCCGGTTATAACGACATCCTGTTGGCATTCCGCAATTCGGTGCTGCCGCCGGTAAAGACCCTGAAGACACGCGCGCTTGCACTGCGGGAGGAAACGGGTGTCGATTTTCCGTTGCTGCTCGACAAGCTGCGCAGCAGCGCCGGCCAGGCACGTGTTTCCAACTTCTCCTCCTGAGCGGCAACGCCTGCTCAGAATGCCTGCTGATAATTTACTCACTTATCGCGACGAGGTTGCCGCTGGCGTGTTGATCCGGTGTCAGGAACTGCTGGAAATCCGCCATAGCGTTGTGAAGATCGTTGGTGGCCTGCTGCAGGTGTCTTGATGCCTTTGTCAGGCTGGCATGCGTCTGGGCGTCGCCTTGGGTGCTCTGGGCAGACTCATTGCCGGTATATTCGCTGCTGATGGATGCATTGCGGTTTTCGTCTGGATTGACTGTCGCCGCTTCGGCTGAAGCGCCGATTGCGATCAGGGCGATCGTCATGGTCAGCGCCAGCGGCACCTGGCGGAGCAGGTTGCCGCAGGCGTTGATGCGATCGGCAACGTTGCGGGAAGAGTGCATTTTCGAAAAGTGGATGTTCGGTTTCATGGCACACCTGTCTGGTAGGGGTTGATCGGCTGAGTCATTTATACCGTCACCGGATGCGAGCCACCAAGAAAACGCGCAAGGCGGAAAACTATCCATTTGTCACCGTGAATTTTCATTTTCTGTTTTCTTTTTTTAAAAAAGTCCGTGCCGGAATTTCTGGTGTCCGCGACGATTATCTGCTGCAGTTATTGACGCATTCCGACAGGTGACGGAATACCGGCTTCATTTTTCGAGCGGCTGGCAATCTGGCTGCCTCTGCATGAGGAAAATTACTCGGGGCGCTTACATATCGGCAAAAAAACTCCGCATCAATGCCCGGGAATTTTCATGTGGATGCCGGGGGTACAACAAAAGCCTTCATGCGTGCTTTTGGGGTTCATGGCATCACTGGCCTGTGGCGCGACGTAATACCGGCACCATGGCCTGGAATGCTTTCGGGAACAGACTGAATCGGAAGGCTTTTTTTGTGACGTACATCACATTGCGGCTGCGTTGCAGTACGCGTTCGACGCTGATTTCCGGCTCAAATCAGCCCGCAAGGGGTTTGCTGGCCGGTCCGGCGGTTGATGAATAAACGTTGTACCCGCGCGCGCGCGCGGCAAGAATCACCACCATCACCTGTTTGCGCCCGGAAGCTGCCCGTGACCCTCGATTCGTCTGCATCCGTTCTCCTCGGCGACATTGACCGCCTCGCCACCGAAGTGGGCATTTTGCTGAAGAAAACCGGCGTGAAGCTGGTCACGGCTGAGTCCTGTACCGGCGGTTGGGTGGCGCAGGCGATCACCTCGGTGCCGGGCAGTTCGGCGTGGTTGGACCGGGGTTTCGTCACCTATTCCGACGCAGCGAAGATGGAGATGCTGGGCGTGGAAAGCGCGACGCTTGCGCAGCAGGGTGCGGTGAGCGAGGCCGTGGTGCGCGAGATGGCGCAGGGAGCGATTCGGCACAGCCGCGCGCATTTGTCGGTAGCAATCACCGGCGTTGCCGGGCCTGATGGCGGCACGGCGGAAAAGCCGGTTGGTCTGGTGTGGTTTGCCTGGGGCCAGAAGCTCGGTTATGCCGAGGCCGTTGCGCACCGGCTCACCGGCAGCCGGGCCACGATCCGCGCTCGCAGCGTGTTGATCGCCCTCGACGGCCTGCGACAGCGCCTGTCGTAACCCGGCGGCATTCTCCTCTGCACGGCGAGCTAAGCGACCCGGAGAATATTCCGCGAACACTGTCCCTATTGACAGTATTCGGCGGACCGGTAAGGATACTGTCCAGATGGGCAGTAGGCGGGGCAGCGGCAGTGGATGAACAGCCCTGTGCCTGCCTCCGAACAGCTCGCCAGATAACGGTTATCGCGCCGCCAACCCACTTCGCAGCAGAGGACAACATGATGGATGCCAACAAGCAGAAAGCCCTGAGTGCCGCCCTTTCCCAGATCGAACGCCAGTTTGGCAAGGGCGCCATCATGCGCATGGGCGATCACGACCGGCAGACGATCCCGGTGATCCCCACCGGGTCACTCGGGCTGGACATCGCCCTGGGCGTGGGTGGTCTGCCGCGCGGCCGGGTCGTCGAGATTTACGGGCCGGAGTCCTCCGGCAAAACCACGCTCACCCTGCAGGTGATCGCCGAGGCCCAGAAGAAAGGCTGCACCTGCGCCTTTGTCGATGCCGAGCACGCGCTGGACCCGGAATACGCACGCAAGCTCGGCGTGAATGTCGATGATCTCCTGGTCTCGCAGCCGGACACCGGTGAGCAGGCGCTGGAAATCGTCGACATGCTGGTGCGCTCGAATGCGGTCGACGTCATCATCGTCGATTCGGTTGCGGCGCTGGTGCCGAAGGCGGAGATTGAAGGCGAGATGGGCGATTCGCACGTTGGCCTGCAAGCCCGGTTGATGTCACAGGCGTTGCGCAAGCTCACCGGCAGCGTCAAGAACGCTAACTGTCTCGTGGTCTTCATCAACCAGCTGCGCATGAAGATCGGCGTGATGTTCGGCAACCCGGAAACTACTACCGGCGGCAATGCGCTGAAGTTTTACGCTTCGGTTCGCCTCGATATCCGCCGCATCGGCGCGGTGAAGGTCGGCGAGGAGGTCGTCGGTTCGGAAACCCGCGTGAAGGTGGTGAAGAACAAGGTGGCGCCGCCATTCCGTCAGGCCGAGTTCCAGATTCTCTACGGCGAGGGCACCAACAAGCGCGGTGAGATCATCGATCTCGGTGCGAAGCTGGGTCTGATCGAGAAATCCGGCGCTTGGTATGCCTACAAGGGCGACAAGATCGGTCAGGGCAAAACCAACGCCTGCGATTTCCTGAAGGAGCGTCCGGAGGTCGCGTTCGAGATTGAACAGCAGATCCGTACCAAACTGATGGATGTGGGTCTGCCAGCCATTGCCACGGAATCGTCGGAAGTGGCCGACGAAGAACTCGATGCCTGAGTCCACATCGGCCGACGCCTCCTTTGACGGGGATGCGTTGGCCGGCAACACCTCCCTGGTGCCGTCTGCTACCGGCATCCGTCGGGCCGTCATGGATTGGCTGGCCCGCAGGGAGCACGCCCGCTGCGAAATCGAAAAGAAATTGCAGCGGCGTTTTCCTGACGCTACCGCGGCGATAGGCCCAGTGCTCGATCAACTCGAGCACGAGGGCCTGCTGAGTACTTCCCGTTTCATTGATAACTTCACCCGCAGCCGCGTTCGTCGTGGCTATGGCCCGCGTCGGATTGCTGCCGAATTGCGCGAGAAGGGCATCCGTGGTGCTGATGGCAGTGCGGATCACAGCGCGAAAGACGAGGCAGGCGCCAGCACACCTGCCAGCAACAGCCAGTTCGCTGCTGCCAACGACAATTTCAATACCATCGACTGGCTCGCCCAGGCCCGCGAGGTGCGTTGTCGTCGTTTTGGCGAGGCGCTGCCCGCCGGGCCGGCCGAGCGCAACCGGCAGATGGCTTTCCTCCAGCGTCGCGGTTTCGCCGCCAGTGTCTGTCGCGAAGCGTGCCAGCCGCCCCGCGACGACGACTGAGCACGCGCTGGCATCTGGCATAATCCCGGCGGGTTCAAGCCAATCGGGTCATCCATGAACGATGTTTCGCCGCCGCTGGGCATCTTCGCTGCCGTCCATATCCGTCCGGGCGGTTCGCACCGTCATATCGGTCGCGATGAGGTGTTGTCGTTCAATGCCGGCGATGGTCTGTTGTGGGTGCACCTGGATCGCCGCAGTGAGGTGGTGCAAACCTGGCTGCGTGAGCACAGCGGGATCGACGCGATTGATGTCGAAGCGCTGCTTTCGGAAGAAACGCGGCCGCGCGCCTACCGTCCGCGCCACCATGCGAGCCTGATTGTTATCCTGCGCGGGGTGAACAACCAGCCCGGCGCCGATCCTGAAGACATGGTGTCGATCCGCATCTGGGTGGAAAACCACCGGGTGTTGAGTTTTTCCTCGCGGCCACTGATGCCCGTTGCCGATGTGCTGGCAATGCTGGATACCGAGTACGCACCGACGAATGCGGCCGAGTTGCTGGCGGCGCTGGCCACCGCGATGGTGACGCGCATGGAGCCGGCGATCGAGGTGCTGCTCGACACGCTGGATGTGCTGGAAGAAAGTCAGGACGATGGCAAGGCAGTCGATCTCAATGAGCTGACGCGCATTCGCCGGCTGGGCGCGTCGTTGCGGCGTTTCCTCGGGCCGCAGAAGGACGTGTTCACAACCGTGAATACCCTGCATCTGCCGTGGATCGATATCGCCAGCGAGGAAGAATGGCGTGAGGCGACCAACACCACCTTCCGCTACATCGAGGAGTTGGACGCAATTCGCGAGCGGGTCGGTATCCTGAACGAAAGCATCAATGCGCGAACTGCCTTGCGTACCAACCGCACCTTTCACGCAATATCGGTGGTGGCGGCGTTCTTTGTGCCGTTTACATTCTTCAGCGGGTTAATGGGCATGAACGTCGGCGGCATTCCATTTTCCAGATATCCGCTCGGGTTTTGGTATGTAGTCGGCATGCTCGCGCTCTGGGCGCTGGTGCAGGTGCTGATTTTCCGCCGGATGAAATGGTTGTAGCCTGTTGCGGGAATGTGCAGCCGAATCAGAATTCGAACGTATAGAAAATATCCAGCGCGCTCTCAAGGCCGGAGAGCGCTTCGAGCATCACGCGGCGGGTGAGTTTGAGGCGTACCAGCACGCTCTCGTCGCCGGTGAATACGCGCTGGTTGAAACCGACAAACAGGCGCTCGTTGAGGTTGGTGCCTACCTGGACTTCGGCGGTGTCGCCCAGCCCGGTGGTGGCGAGTTGGACGTCGCGCAGGCCGATTTCCTGGCCGGCGGCGCTGAGCAGCGCGCTGCCCTGGGCAACGCCGAGCGACATCGCTGCCTGAGCCGCGTCGCCGCGCAGGTTGAGCGGCCCTTCGGACAAGGGTCTGCCGGTGGTGAGCCAGGCGAGTATCTGTTCGTCCGGCAATACCGGCGCCGAATAGAGTGTTGTCTGCGGCGCCCGCAGTGAGCCGGTGAGACGCAGGCCAACTTCGCGCACTGCAGCGTCATCGATCTGCCGTACGGCCAGGGCATCGATCAGTGGCTGATCGACCGGGCCGTTGAAAAGGATATCGGCATTTTTGAGCGCGAGCGACTGGCCCAGCGCCGAGTATTTGCCATCCTTCACATGCAACTCGCCAAACACCCGCAGCGGCAGTTCCGGCGAACTGCGCACGCGCAGATCGCCGGTGAGGTGGCCCTCACCGCCGAAGGCGTGGAAGCGGATGTCGTCGCCGAGCAGGAAATCGACATCGACAAAGGCCTTGAAGCCCAGGCCGCCTTCCTGGATCACCTGTTGGTGGTGCACGACGATAACGTCGCGCGAGCGGCGCACCGATTGCAGGGGCAGCGATTTCAGTTCGATACGGCCGGTCGGTACCCTGACGTTGCCGGTGACGGCAATGCGGGTGGCGTTTGCTTCGAGAGTCAGTTCGGGCGTGGCCGTGAACTGATATTCGGGCAGCGCGGCGACGAGCAAATCGCTGCCGGTAAGCGTGCCGCTGCCGTGCCAGTCGCCGCCATTGAGATCGACAGTGCCGGCGATTTTCGCGGCATTACCGGCTTCCTGGGTGCGAAAGCCGCCATCGAAGGCGATGTGATCGCCGTTGAAATCGCCGTTGATATTCAGATCGACGAGTGACAGCGGCAAGCGTGTGAAACTCAAGCGGCCAGCATGTACTGCGAGCGTGCCACTGACGTGTGGTTTGGCCAGCGAGCCGGCCAGTGTGAGGGCGCCGTCGAGGGCGCCGGCGATATCGTGCAGTTGATAGGTAAATGCCTCAATGAGGCCGAGCTGCAAGCCGGTGATGCTCAGGCTGCCATCGAGCTTGCTCTGGCCAGCAGCGATTTGGTGTAGCGGTGAGATGTTGATTTTTGCATCGATGACGCCGATGTCGGCGCCGTCGAGAAGGCCGGCCAATGTCATGCCTTCGGCATCGGCGTGGGCAGCAAAAGACAGTGTTTCGACGCGCCCGATATCGCGTTGTTCGGCAACGATGTCGCCGGCCAGCGCGACCCGCAATGGTTCGGCGTTGCGCAGATTGGCATCGAGCGCGATGAGTTCGCCATCCTGCCAGCGCGATGAAAACAGGCCGCCGATATGGCCGTCGATCAGGGTGTCGAGCGGCAACAAGTCGCCCAGCAGTGCTGCCAGTGGCAGGTGGAACACTTCGCCCTGGGCATGGCCGCTGCGGCCGAAGGTTGCTGGTGCGGTAAGGCAGGCACGCGCCGCCGAATCGCTCCAGCAATGCGGGGCAACATCAAGAACATTGTCGTGAAAGGCGATGGCAGGCGCGCCCACCGCACGCCAGTGCCAGCGGTTGATGGTGGCATCGCCCTCGCGCAGCACGCCTTCCCAGATCGGTGTCGGCGGGTTGCCGGTGCTCAACAGCGCGCCGGCCAGTTGCAGGCGCGTGCCCAGTGGCGGCATCCCCGGTGGTGCTGCATCGATCGTAACGTCGATGCGATGGCTGGCGCGGGTGCCGTCAATGGCAAGGTCGATCGTCTGAACGATATCCGTGCCGTAATGCAGGCCGCGGCCCGCGAGTGCCCAGGATGATGCGCCCTGTCCGCCGGCGACCAGATGCAACTTGCTGTCGATGGACTGCATGCCGATAGCGAGCGCGCCTTGCTGATATTGCAGGGCACTGGCGGTTGCCGTGATATCGGCATCGGGTTTGGCGCGGGTGCCGTCGATGCTGGCGTTGATGCGAACGGCGCCGGAAAATGCGCGGAAACTTTTTTCGAGCGCGGGCGCGTCGATATCGAGCGCGATCCGGTTGCGCTCGGCGTCAAGCGTGCCGTGCAGCGCGAGGTGATTGTCGCCGTGCGCGAGGGTGAGGTGGTTGATGTCGAGCCTGGCCGGTGTGCGTGTGAAGCCGGTGTCGATCAGCAGTGGCATGGCGTCGAGCGTTCCTGAGAGCCGGGTATCGACGGCGAGCAATTCGAGCGTGTCGCCAAGGACACCGCGCGTTGCGAATGGCCCATCGACCTGGCCGGCGAGTTCCGGCAGCAGGCTATGCAGTGACAGCGCGGTGAAATTGGCGGCGAGATCCCAGCGCAGCCGGTCGCCCCAACTGACAGTGCCGTGGCTTTGCGCGCCAAACGCGCCTGGCGCCGCAGTGCTGGCGACCGTGTGCGCATCGCTGAGCGTGACATCGCGCAGCGTTGCCGTGCCTGCGAGTCGCCAGTCTGCCGCCGGCAGGCGCACAACGCGGGGGGCTACGCCGGCAACCGGCGCCGGCAGTGCTATCGCCGGCAGCAACAGGGCCTGCGCGTCGAGCACAAACAGAAAAGCGGGATCGGTGGGCTGGCCGGTGAGATGGGCGCGGCCGGTCGCTGTGCCGGCGAAGGCATTTTGCAGTGTATGGATGTCGCCTAGCGTCAGCGTCGCGTCGGCATTCCATGCACTGCCCAGCGTGCCGTTCAGGGTCATGCGGTTGTCGCCCTGGCGCAGCAGGAAATCGTCGAAGTGCCATTGCGCGTCCTGCCAGCGCAATTTGCCGCGCGCATCAAGCGGCCATTGGCGCAATGTGCCGGCGAGCGTATCGACATTAAGGGCGATCACCGTGCTGCCCTGTTCAATGCTGCCGTTCACCTGCAGCGTGCCGGCAAGTCGTGAGGGCAATACCGGGTTCACCAGCGATAAATCGAGTTTGCGCACTTCGATGGCGGCCTTGAAATGCTGGCCGCCGAGCCAGCGGTAATCCGAGTTGATGCGGGCGACCAGGCGCGGATCATCGATCCCGATGGTGAGTTGATCGAGGCCACGCCAGGTGCCGGTGCTGGTGAGCGTGGCGGCGAACGGCGGTGTCCACGGGGTGTCGATACGCGCCTGGCCGTCGATGGCAAGCGCGCCGAGCAGTTCGCCGCGCGCGCGCAGGGCGATGTTTTCGACGAGCGCGGATTTTTCCGGATCGCCATGCGGTGGCACCCGGAAACGTGCGGCATTCAGTGTCGCCTCGAATGGCATCCCGCTGCGCATCGGCGCGACACGGCCGGCGATTCGGGCGACGATCAGGCCGCTACTGTCCAATTCCAGGCGGGCGTCGGCGAGTGAACCAGTGGCGGTGCCCTTGAGCGCGAACGTTGCGGCGCCTGTGCGTGGTACCTGCAAGGTGATCGTTGCACTGAGCGGCCAGTCGGCGTGCGTTGCTATCGCACCCACAACGCGTGCCTGCCAGCCGGGCATGCCGATATCGAAGCGGTCGATGCGCAGGTTGCTGTCCTGCCAGGCAAGCACGGCACCGACATCGGTGTACAGCGTGTGTTTTTCGCCACGGGCGATGTCGAGCGTGCCGATGTTGAGCTGCTGGATGTCGATGTCCAGCGGTGCGCCGATGTCTGGCAGCTTCAGTGTCTGCGTCGGCGATGTCGGTGCCACGGATGGCGGCAGCTCAACGGTGAGTTTGCCGATGCGGGCATCACGGATGCACAGTTCGGCGATCAGCAGGCAGCCCGGCGACCAGTCGATTACCAGGTCGTCGGCTTCGATGCGCACCTTCTTCGTTTTTATTACCAGCGTGCGCAACTGCAGCGGGCCGATCAGTGTGCCGCTGGCATGCCGTGCCTTGAAGTTCGGCACGAGGCCGCTGATATTCGCCACCGCGATGCGTGCGCCGGACTCGGTGCCGACCAGCCAGGCGCTCGCACCCAGCAGGACGATAACAAGCAGCAGGAACCCCCGCAGGGTGAGGCGCCACATTACAGCTCCGGCCCCATGTAGAAGTGCAGGTTGAACGAGGGCTTGTCGAGCGAAATGCCCCAGGCGAAATCAAGACGCAACGGGCCGATCAGGCTGATCCAGCGCACACCAACACCAGTGCCGGTGAAAAATTCCGCGCTGTCCTCGAATGCCGAACCCTGATCGACAAAAGCCGCGACCAGCCAGCGCTCGGCAATGCGCCGATCGAACTCCAGGCTGCCGGTGACCAGATAACTGCCGCCGATGCGCTCGCCCGCCGCATTCACCGGCCCGAGCGATTCGTAGTTGTAGCCGCGCACGCTCTGGTCGCCGCCGGCGAAAAAGCGTTGCGATACCGGGATGCCAAGAATGTCCGGGGTGGACAGCGCGCCCATGCTGGCGCGGGCGATGACCCGGGTCTTGTCCGTGAAGCTATGGATCGTCTTGCCATCCAGGGTGCCGCGCAGCAGATCGGCATCGGAGCCGAGCGCATCGGCTGCGCCCTTGATTTCGCTGGTCAGGCGCCAGCCATGGGTAACCAGTGGCGCACCGGTAAACTCGGTACGCGTGAATGTTACGCCGGGCATGAGCAGGGTAGTGCGAGTCTGGAAGGTAGGAAACTCGTCTGTTTCCTGTTCGAGTTCAAGCGCCCGAATCATCCGCCACTTGTTCGGCAGGCGCTGGCGATGGGCAATGCCGGCGGTCGTCAGCCAGTAACGGTAATCATTGAGATCCTCGTACTGCAAACCATAGGTGTAGGCCAGTTGCGAGGTGACCGGATCGGTGAGTGGCACCAGATAACTGGCCTCGATCTGGCTGCGCACCGGCGACACTTCGGCGTAGGTATTGAGCGAGTGCCCCTGGCTGTTCAGCCAGGGTTTTTCCCACTGCAGTTGCACCCGTGGGCCGATGTCGGTGCTGGCACCCAGGCCGATGCCGACCCGGTTTTTCTTGCGCATGGTGTACTCGATATTGACAGGTACAACCTGATCCTGAGCATCGCCCGGTTCGGCGCGAATGCGCACCGATTCGAACCAGCCGGCACGCACCAGATCGCGATGCAGTTCGGCGATCTGGCCGGCGTCGTACCAGTCGCCGGCATGAAAGCGTGGAAAGCGCGCGATCAGTTCCGTGTCGATGCCGGTACCGGTGACGCCAAGTTCGCCCACCCGGTAGCGCTCACCGATGCGCAGCGCGAGCACGATGTCGACGCGGTTGGCATCGAGATCGACCCGCGCCTCCTGGGCCACCCAGGCGGCGTTGAAGTAACCGCGCATGAGCGCCTGCTGCAACAAATTGCTTTTGAATGACTCGTACTTGCCGTGGTGGAAAATGTCGTTTTCCACCGGCGCATTTTTGGCAATGAATGCCGTGAGTTCCAGCGGTGCGCTGTTTTTTTCAGGAGTGCCCTCCAGGCGGATATCCACTTTGCGGATCAGCACCGGTGGCCCGGGATTGATCTGCACGATACAGGTGTTGCCATTGCGGGTGATGTTGATTTGCGGGTGGTAATAGCCGAGCACCTGCAGGGCATCGCGCGCCTGCAGGTCGGCATGACGGGCGAGCGCACGGAAGGACATGCGGTCGGTTTCCGCACGCGGGCCGATGTACACCTCGACGTTCTGGCGCAACTCGCCGTCGATGCCGGCGATCTGCAACTTCAGTGCCGCCGCTGCGGTGCCTGGCAGCAGCGTCAGCGCCAGCAGAGTGACGAAGGTCAGCGCCACCGCGCCGGCGCGGTGGCGAGCTCCCCGATTGGCCGTCACGGGCAAGCCTTGCCCCGGGCTCAACGCACGAGGCGGTAGCAGGGTTGGTACTCGGCGCGGCCGAGTTTCATGCGCCGCTGGCGCACGAAATCGGCGAGCAGGCTGTCGAGTCCGGCCATGATCGTTGCATCGCCGCGAATCTCGTAGGGGCCGTGCTGCTCGATTGCGAGCAGACCGGCTTCCTTGACGTTGCCGGCGACGATGCCGGAAAACGCGCGGCGCAATTGTGCGGCGAGCCGGTGCGGAGGCTGGTCGCGGGTAAGGTTCAGGGTCGCCATCGCTGCGTGCGTTGCCGGAAACGGCTGCTGGAAATCCGGATCGATGCGCAGCAGCCAGTTGAAACCGTACGACTCCTGCTCGCGGCGCCGGAAACGCTGCACGCCGGCAATGCCTTCGCGCACGCGGCGCGCCACTTCCGGCGCATCGCCGGTGACGATCTGGTAACGCTTGCGTACCTGTGCACCCAGCACATCGACCAGGAAGGCATCGATGTTGGCGAAATAATTCTGGCTCGAAGCCGGGGCTGCAAAAATCAGCGGGAAGGGCATGGCGGCGTTGTCCGGGTGCATCAGGATGCCGAGCAGATAGAGAATTTCTTCCGCAGTACCGGCACCACCGGGAAACACCACAATGGCGTGTGCCAGGCGCACGAAGGCCTCCAGACGTTTTTCGATGTCCGGCAAGATAACCAGCTCGTTGACGATCGGGTTGGGCGCTTCGCTGGCAATGATGCCCGGTTCAGAAATGCCAATGTAGCGGCCGTCGCGAATCTGTTGTTTGGCGTGCGCGATTGCGGCGCCTTTCATCGGCCCCTTCATGGCGCCGATACCGCAGCCGGTGCCGATGTTGAAGCCGCGCAGACCAAGCTGATGGCCGACCTCCTTGGTGAACTCGTATTCTTCGCGCGGGATCGAGTGGCCACCCCAGCAGATAACGAGATCCGGCGCGACGTCCGGGCGCACGATGTCGGCATTGCGCAGGATGCGGAACACGGCATCGGTAATACCTTCGGAGGATTCGAGATCGAAGCGCCCGGTTTCGCGGAATTTCTGTTGCGTGTAGACCACATCGCGCAGCGCAGCAAAGAGATGTTCCTGGATGCCGCGAATCATCACGCCATCCACAAAGGCCGAGGCCGGCGCATTGTCGAGCTCAATCTTCAGCCCTCGCGGCTGCTGCACCACGCGCAGGGCGAAGTCGTGGTAGGTGGCGAGGATTTCCTGGGCATCATCAAGCTCGCCACCGGTATTCAGCACGGCGAGCGCGCATTTGCGGAACAGGCCGTAGACGTCGCTGTTGGCGGAATCGAGCAGGCCGCGGATCTCGCGGCGGGAGAGCAGGTTCAGGCTGCTTTGGGGGCGGATGCTGGCATGGGCAATACGGGCTGACATGTAACGGAAGATCCTGGCGTGGGTGGTTGTACGGGGTGTCTTGAGCTTGTCCTCAAGATACGCGATTTGCACTATGCGGTGTATGGAGGTCTGGGCCGCCCCGTGTTTGAATGCGCACCTTTCCCGCCATATTCTGGAGTGACATCGTGTTCGAGTGGATTTACTCCCCCGAGGCTTGGGCCGCGCTGGTCACCCTGACGGCGCTCGAAATCGTCCTCGGCATCGACAACATCATCTTCATCGCCATTCTTGTCGACCGCCTGCCGCCGGAGCAGCAGAAGAAGGCCCGCCTGATGGGGCTTGGGCTGGCCATGCTTACCCGCATCGGGCTGTTGTTCTCGTTGGCCTGGCTGGCATCGCTCACCACTCCCTGGATCACGCTGTTTGGCTGGGAATTTTCCGGGCGTGATGCGGTGCTGATTGGCGGTGGCCTGTTTCTGCTGGTGAAGGCCACTACCGAGATTCAGTCCAATGTCGAGGGCGATGACGAGGAAGGCAATATCGCCCGCAAGGCCGGTTACGGCTTTCTTATGACCCTCATCCAGATCGCGATTATCGACATTGTGTTTTCGCTGGATTCGGTGATTACCGCCGTCGGCATGGCCAACGACCTTGCGGTCATGGTGATCGCCATCGTCATCGCCGTGCTGTTCATGATGGCGGCCTCCGGCCTGATCAGTGACTTCATCAACCGCAACCCGACGCTGAAGATTCTTGCGCTGTCGTTTTTGATCCTGATCGGCGTGGCGCTGATTGGCGAAGGCTTCGACATGCATATCCCGAAAGCCTACATCTACTTTGCGATGGCGTTCTCGGTCGGCGTCGAGATGCTCAACACGCGCCGGCGGCGTAACATTGAGCGGCTGCGCCGGGAGCGCACCGCGGCCCAGGGCGGTGACACGAGCGGCTGAGCAGTGGCGTACGAGTTCACCGCGCTGACGCTGGGGCTCGTGCTTGCCGCCGGTTTTACGGCCGGTTTCATCAATATCCTCGCCGGCGCTGGCGCCGCCGCCGGCGGGCACCCAGGCGTTCATCCTGCGCGCGCGGCCCACCGGTGGATCCTGTTCGTGATGGTGGTGGTGGCCTGCCTCGGGGCACTGTTGAAGTAGGTCCGGCGGCAGCCGGGCGCCTGCTGCTGTTGTGCAGGTGCTTTTATTCGTCGTTGGGGTAGCCGTTGCGCCTTGCTAGACTAGCCGCCTTCCGCAGCCCGCCGGGCTGCCAGCCCGCACGGTTACCATGACTTCGCCATTGACTCCGCCAGCAACCCGGACAGCTTCCCCGCAGAGCAGTGCCGCTGTTCGCCAGGCATTCCTTGAATACTTCCGCAGCAAGGGCCACGAGATCGTCGCCTCCAGTTCGCTGATCCCCGGCAACGACCCGACGCTACTGTTCACCAATGCGGGGATGAACCAGTTCAAGGATTGTTTTCTCGGCCGCGAGAAGCGCGCCTATGTGCGCGCTGCCACGGCGCAGAAATGCGTGCGTGCCGGCGGCAAGCACAACGATCTCGAGAACGTCGGCTATACCGCGCGGCATCACACGTTTTTTGAAATGCTCGGCAATTTTTCTTTCGGGGATTATTTCAAGACCGAGGCCATTCCGTTCGCCTGGGAATTTCTCACCAGTGAAAAATGGCTGCATCTGCCGAAGGAAAAGCTCTCGGTCACCGTTTACCACACCGATGACGAAGCCTACAGCCTGTGGGCCAACGTGGTCGGCGTGCCGAAAGAGCGGATTATCCGTATTGGCGACAACAAGGGCGCAAAATACGCCTCCGATAATTTCTGGACCATGGGCGACACCGGCCCCTGCGGGCCCTGCACGGAAATTTTCTACGATCACGGCGCGCATATCTGGGGTGGCCCGCCGGGCTCGCCGGAAGAGGATGGTGATCGCTTCATCGAGATCTGGAATGTGGTGTTCATGCAGTTCGACCGCCAGCCGGACGGCACTCTGGTGCCGCTGCCCAAGCCTGCGGTCGACACCGGCATGGGCCTTGAGCGCATTTCGGCGGTCATGCAGCAGGTGCATGCCAACTACGAGATCGATCTGTTCCAGGCGTTGATCGCCGCCGCGCAGACACTCACCCACGCCACCGACAGCAACGACAAGTCGCTGCGGGTAATCGCCGACCACATCCGCGCGGCCGGTTTCCTCATCGCCGATGGCGTCACGCCCTCGAACGAAGGTCGCGGCTATGTGCTGCGCCGCATCATCCGCCGGGCGCTGCGCCACGGCCACAAGCTCGGCACGACGCAGCCGTTTTTCCACAAGCTCTATGCAACGCTGGTCGCGCAGATGGGCGCGGCCTACCCGGAACTGAAAAGCGAACAGGTTCGCGTCGAGAAGGCGCTGCTGGCCGAAGAAGAGCAGTTCGCCCGTACGCTCGACACCGGCATGAAAATTCTTGAGCAGGACATCGCCCAGCTCGGCAATGACAAGGTCATCGCCGGCGCCACCGTCTTCAAGCTCTACGACACCTACGGCTTCCCGATGGATCTCACCGCCGACATTGCCCGCGAGCGCGGCTTGTCGATTGACGAGGCGGGTTTTGAGGCGGCGATGGAAGCACAGCGCAAGCTGGCACGTGCCGCCGGCAAGTTCACCGCCGATTACCACGACAAGCTCGCTGTCGAAGGCGAAACCGGTTTCTGCGGCTACGAACAGGCAGTTGAGGACAGCGCGACGATCGTGGCGCTGTTCCGTGACGGCGCGAAGGTGGCAGAACTGCACGCCGGCGAAGCCGGTATCGTCGTCCTCGACAACACGCCGTTCTACGCCGAGGCCGGCGGCCAGGTCGGCGATACCGGCGAGCTCGATTCGTCCGGTGGCGCTTTCGCCGTTGCCGACACCACGAAAAAACAGGGCGTGCATCTGCACGTGGGCACCCTGCGCCTGGGCATCCTGCGCACCGGCGATCGCGTTACCGCGCGCATCGATGCTGCCCGCCGCAACCGTACCCGCGCCAACCACTCGGCAACCCACCTGATGCACGCGGCGCTGCGCCAGGTGCTGGGCACCCACGTCGTGCAAAAGGGCTCGCTGGTAGGCCCTGACTACCTGCGGTTTGATTTCGCGCACGGCGCCGCGCTCAGCGCCGATGAAAAGCGGCGGATCGAAGACATTGTTAACGCGCAGGTGCGTGCCAACGCGCCAGTCACCACCGAGTTGATGGCGATTGACGCGGCCAGGGCCAAAGGCGCGATGGCGCTGTTCGGCGAGAAATACGACAGCACCGTGCGGGTGCTCAGCATGGGCACCGACAGCTTCTCCATTGAGCTGTGTGGAGGCACCCATGCATCCCGCACTGGCGACATCGGCCTGTTCCGCATCGTCGCCGAGGGCGGCGTGGCGGCAGGGGTGCGTCGTATCGAGGCGGTGACGGGCGAGGGTGCGCTGGCCGCGACCCGTGCTGCTGATGCCGATCTCGACAGCATCGCGCACCTGCTCAAGGGCAACCGCAACGGTTTGGTCGACAAGGTGAAGCAGGTCGTCGAGCGTACCCGGGAGCTGGAAAAGGAACTGGAGAAACTGCGCCAAAAGCTCGCCACCGGCGGCGGCGCGGATCTGTCCGCCCAGGCGATTGATGTCGGTGGCGTGAAGGTATTGGCGGTTGCGGTCGATGACGTTGACGCCAAGGCCCTGCGCGCATCCATCGACCAGTTGCGCGACAAGTTGAAGTCGGCGGTGGTGGTGCTGGGCAGCGTCACCGAAGGCAAGGTCACCCTGGCTTGTGGTGTCACCGCCGATCTCACCGGCCGGGTGCAGGCCGGGGAACTGGTGGGTGCTGTTGCCGGCCATGTGGGTGGCCGCGGTGGCGGCAAGCCGGATTTCGCCCAGGCCGGCGGCCAAGACGCGGCAGGCCTGCCGGCGGCGCTGGCAGCGGTGGCGCCGTTCGTGCGCAGCAAACTGGGTTGATGTGCACGGTTGCCGTGCGCCCGCTATTTCCAGACCCGGCGGCTTTGTTGTCTAATAGCGCGCGCCTGAAGGACCAGCGTCGTTGATTTTCCGGATATCCGTGTTAACACCCATCACCCGCGACGGTCTCCGCAAGCTTTATGGCGCTTATTGTCCAGAAATACGGCGGCACTTCAGTAGGCTCTGTCGAGCGTATCGAGAAAGTTGCCGAAAAGATCAAGTCATTCCGCGACCAGGGCCATGACCTGGTCGTTGTCGTTTCCGCCATGACCGGTGAAACGAATCGCCTGATCGAATTGGCCAAACAGATTTCCGCCGATCCGGATAAACGTGAACTCGATCAAATGGTGTCTACCGGCGAGCAGGTCACCATTGCCCTGCTGGCGATGGCGCTGCAAAAGCGGGGCTGCCCGGCGGTATCGTTCACCGGCTTCCAGATAGCGGTGAAGACCGATGCCGCCTACGCCAAGGCGCGCATCCTGGAAATCGACGACGTGCGTATGCGGGCCGCGCTCAAGGCCGGCAAGGTCGTGGTTGTGGCCGGTTTTCAGGGCGTCGATCCGGAGGGCAACATCACCACCCTCGGTCGCGGTGGTTCCGACACGACCGGCGTCGCCCTTGCCGCTGCGCTCAAGGCTGACGAATGCCAGATCTATACCGATGTCGATGGCGTGTACACCACCGATCCGCGCGTCGAGCCGCGTGCCCGCAGGCTTGACCGCATCACTTTCGAGGAAATGCTGGAGATGGCGAGTCTCGGCTCGAAAGTCCTGCAGATCCGCTCTGTCGAATTCGCCGGCAAGTACAAGGTGCCGCTGCGTGTCCTGCATAGTTTCCAGGACGGCCCCGGCACCCTGATCACGCTCGATGAGGACAACATGGAAGCACCGCTGATTTCCGGTATCGCCTTCACCCGCGACGAAGCCAAGTTCACCCTGCGCGGCGTTCCGGACAAGCCCGGCATTGCCTCGCACATCCTCGGCCCGGTCGGCGAAGCCAATGTCGAGGTCGACATGATCGTGCAGAATGCCGGCTCCGATGGCACGGCCGACTTCACCTTTACCGTGCACCGCAACGAATTCCAGCGTGCCCGGAGTGTGCTGGAGAAAGTGAAGAAAGATGTGAGCGCGCGCGAGTTGATCGCCGACGACCATATTGCCAAGGTGTCGCTGGTCGGGGTCGGCATGCGCTCGCACGCAGGCGTTGCAGCCCGGATGTTCAAGGCGCTCGCCGCCGAGAACATCAATATCCAGATGATCTCAACCAGCGAAATCAAGATTTCTGTGGTGATTGACGAGAAGTACCTCGAATTGGCGGTGCGTGCGCTACACGCCGCGTTCGAGCTGGACAAGAAATAGGGGCAGGGAAGCAAAACAGGAGCGCGTCGCAGTACGTGCCGGCGGAATTGCCACTTCGCCGCCAGGCACGATGACAACAGGAGATAAAGCAATGCTTATCTTGACCCGTAGGGTCGGCGAGACGCTGATGATCGGTGACCAGGTTACCGTGACAGTGCTCGGCGTAAAGGGGAACCAGGTCCGACTGGGAGTCAATGCGCCAAAGGAAGTGGCAGTTCACCGTGAAGAGATTTACCGGCGTATTGAGAACGAGAAAACCGGCGAGATCGTTGAGGACGGCCAGTGATGATTGCCCGGCAGTGCAGTTGCTGCCGGGCAATCAGCAAAAAGCCCGGGCACTGCCCGGGCTTTTGTCGTTCGTATGGGTGGCGGAGAGGGAGGGAGTCGAACCCTCGATAGAGTTTTTAAGACCCTATACTCCCTTAGCAGGGGAGCGCCTTCGGCCACTCGGCCACCTCTCCAGAAGGCGCGCATCATACTGGAATTCGGCCGGTTGTAGCAGGGGTTTGCTTGAACCTTGACGAGCGGGTGCGGCCTCCTGATAATGCGCGCCTCCCGCAATACCGCTTTACTGTTGCAGTTCCATGCGCCCGTAGCTCAGTTGGATAGAGTACTTGGCTACGAACCAAGGGGTCGGGAGTTCGAATCTCTCCGGGCGCACCAGCTACAAACGAAAAACGCCGGCTTTTGCCGGCGTTATTCGTTTCAGGGAGCCGGCGCGGCGGTTTCAGCGCAGCGCCGACACACGCCCGACGAATTCCCCGGGCGTGCTGACGCGCGGGCTTTCCCACTCGTTAGCAGGCAGATCGCGCAGGGCATTGAACACCAACGCATCGGCATAGCCGAGAAAGGTGCGGGCGTGGTTGCTCCTCTGCATCCGTGCGATCAACATCTCCAGTTCGCGCTTGGCGCGGTGCAGTTCTTCGTCGGCGCTGGCCATGGCCGTCTCGTTCATGCAGTGGAAGACGTACTTTTATAGCACCCGATGATGTCAGGCCGGTGTCGTTTGCGATGAACGACCCTGCGAGATACACCTATCAGAAGAAAGTCGTAGTGTGAAGTGAGTGATACGCTGATGCTTCGTTGCCACCGGGTCGCAGGAGAAAATCCATGAAAGATATGAAGGGTAAAGTTGCCGTCGTCACCGGAGCGGGCAGTGGCATCGGCCGGGCCACGGCGACGCGGCTGACACAGGCTGGCTGCGTGCTGGCGCTGGCCGATATCAATGCCGAAGCGCTCAAGCCGGTGGCGGAATCTCTCAAGCGTTACGGGATCGCCGTGAGCACCCATACCGTGAACGTCGCCGACAAGGCGCAGATGGCTGCCTTTCCCGACGCGGTGCTGGCGGCCCACGGCGCGGTGCACATTGTCGTCAACAATGCCGGTGTCATGGTCGCCGATCCGCTGGAGATCCAAACGCTGGAGGATTTCGAGTGGCTGTTCGGCATCAACTTCTGGGGCGTGGTCTACGGCTGCAAGTTCTTCCTGCCGCATCTGCGCCGCGCCGGTGAGGGCCATCTGGTCAATATTTCCAGCATGTTCGCCTTCTACGGCGTGCCCGCCCAGAGCTCCTATTGCGCCAGCAAGTTTGCCGTGCGTGGCTTCACCGAATCGCTGCGGGCGGAACTGGCCGGCACCGGTATTGGCGTCACCGCAATTCATCCCGGTATCATTCGCACCAATATCATGAAAGCGTCCCGCACGCATCAGACTGGCGACGGCGGCTTGGCGCAACAGGGCGAGGAGATGATGAAACGCTTCGGTGCCGCCCCTGAGCGGGTAGCAGAAAAAATCGAGGGCGCCATCCGTCACAACCGTGCCCGGGTGCGGGTGGGCGCCGATTCCTTTCTGACCGATTACCTGGCGCGTCTTAGCCCCACGGGCCTCAATGCGCTGATGGGCCGCTTCAAAGAAAAAACAGGCGCCTGAATCGCGCGCTTTTTTCTGGAATAAAGCACGGGAAAAGCCACTGGAATAGCGGAAAAGGAGGGTAAATTCGATGAACACTCGCATCAAGTGGCCACAAAAAAACCGCGAATTTCACAACCATCATTTTGATTCGACGATCTGGAACGATTTTGTGTTTCGTGATGATGACATTGTTATTGCCACTTACGCAAAATCCGGCACAACGTGGATGCAGCAGATTGTTTCCCAGTTGCTGTTTGCCGGCGATCCGGATTTACAGGTTGCCGAGATGTCGCCGTGGCTGGACCTGCGTGTGCCTCCGAAGGAAGTGAAATTGCCGATGGTCGAAGCGCAGACGCACCGGCGTTTCATCAAGACGCACCTGCCGGTTGACGCGCTGCGTTTTTCGCCGCAAGCGAAATACATCTACATCGGTCGCGATGGCCGTGATGTAGTCTGGAGTATGTACAACCACCACGCCAATGCGAACCAGGCTTGGTACGACGCCCTGAACGAGACACCGGGCCGCGTCGGGCCACCGATCGAGCGCCCGCCGGCGGATATCCGCGAGTATTGGCATGCATGGATGGCACAGGACGGGCACCCGTTCTGGCCATTTTGGGACAACATCCGCAGTTGGTGGGCAATTCGTGAGCTGCCCAACGTGATGCTGGTGAATTTTTCCGATTTGAAGCAGGACATGCCGGGCCAGATTCGTCGCATCGCGGCGTTTCTCGACATCTCGATCGATGAAGCGCGCTGGGAGACGATCCTCACGCAGTGCTCGTTCGATTGGATGAAGAAAAACGCTGTAAAAAGCGTTCCGCTTGGCGGCGCATTCTGGGATGCCGGTGCCGAGGTGTTCATCAACAAGGGTGTGAACGGCCGCTGGCGCGACACCCTGAGCGCTGCCGAATCCCTGGCCTATGAGCAGCGGGCACGCAAAGAGCTGGGCGCTGCCTGCGCGCAGTGGCTGGCGACAGGGAAGATAGACTGAGTACGCGTCGCGTCAGGATAGTTGTCGCCTCTGTTGTTCCTTCCTGTAGCGGGTGAGGGAAGGCATGGAAAGCATGCGGCGTTATGCGCATGAACTGAAGATCGGCCTGTTACAACGCCTCGAGCATGCGCCGGGCCCCGAGCAGCAGGTGCCAGCGCCGCCCGCCCAGGTGGTGCCAGAGGTGGGCAGCACGGATCCCGGCAAACAGGCTGGCGCGGATTCGCGCCGCTACTTCCGGTACCTGCAACTGCCGCGGCTCGCCCTTCACCTGCACCCGGAAACTCAGGGTGCCGAATGTATCGACATAGAGGGCGGCGATCTTGGCGACGACATCGTCGGTGCTGCGATCCGCAAGCGTGTGGGTGCCCTCGGCGATCTGTGCCAGCCGGGTGTGGATGGTGCGCTGCATGTCCGCATCGTCGCGCATGATGTTGTTGAGCTGCAGCATCGCCATCACGTAGGCAATGCGGTTAGCGCTGTTCAGCCCGCTGTCGCGGCGCAATACGGCGCCGAGAAATTTGCGGCCGGCAGCCAGCGAGGCTTCGCCCGGGAAGATGGCCGCAACGCTGTCGGCGTCGAGTGCGAACAGGCTGTTGATCGAGGTTGCGAAGGCGGCCGCGGGCGCACTGCCGTTGGCGGCAATCTCCTCCACCAGTACGGCAGCCTGAAATACGGCAGCAAGAGCGGTGACGCGGTCCTGCATTTGGGGGTCGGCCATCGAACTATCCTGGGTGAACCGGGTACTCGCCCGGGTGCGCTGCGAGGCAACTGGCGGCAAAGGCGTCCGGGTAAGCCGGTTCCGTGGTTTCGATGACGCCACCACCGAGGCAGCGCTCGCCAGCATAAAAGACCACCGACTGGCCTGGCGTTACGGCGCGCTGGGCCTCGTCGAAGCGGACGCGCAAACCTGCGCCCGCTGCCTCGACGATACAGCCTTGGTCCGGTTGCCGGTAACGGGTTTTTGCGGTGCAGCGGCCGGGCAATGCCGGCCCGCTGTGGTCAATCCACCAGGGTTCATGCACGCCAAGTGCTGATGAATAAAGCAGCGGATGGTCGCCTTGGGCGATTACCAGCCGGTTGCGCGCGAGATCCTTGCCGACCACGTACCAGGGCTCTTCGCTGCCGTTTTTGGTGCCGCCGATACCGAGCCCTTGGCGCTGGCCGAGGGTGTAGTACATCAGGCCATGGTGCTTGCCAAGTACTTGCCCGTTGGGCAGCACCATGTTGCCCGGTTGCGCCGGCAGGTACTTTTTCAGGAAGTCGGCAAATTTCCGCTCGCCGATAAAGCAGATGCCGGTGGAGTCCTTCTTGGCGTGGTTCACGAAGTGGTATTTCGCGGCAATAGCGCGCACTTCGCTCTTCGGCAGACCGCCGACCGGGAAGAGCGTTTGCGCGAACTCGCGCTCGCCGACCGCATGCAGGAAGTAGGTCTGGTCCTTGTTCGGATCGCGGCCGCGCAGCAGCCAGGTGTGGCCGTTGACGGTTTGCGTGCGGGCGTAATGGCCGGTGGCGATGTAATCGGCGCCGAGCACCAGCGCGTAATCGAGAAATGCGCGGAACTTGATTTCGCGGTTGCACAGTACGTCCGGGTTCGGCGTGCGCCCAGCCTGGTATTCGGCAAGGAAATGCGCGAAGACGTTGTCCCAGTATTCGGCGGCGAAGTTGGCGGTGTGCAGCGGAATGCCAAGGCGATCACTGACCGCCTCGGCATCGGCAAGATCGGTTTTTGCCGTGCAGTATTCAGTGCCGTCGTCCTCGTCCCAGTTCTTCATGAACAGGCCCTCGACGCAATAACCCTGTTCGATCAGCAACGCGGCAGACACGGACGAATCGACGCCGCCGGACATGCCGACGATCACCTTTTTCCCGTTCGCGGCAATGCCGCTCACGCCTGCTCCGTGATGCCGCGCCGGACCAGATCATCGGCGTCGAAAATCATCTCCAGCGGAAAGCGCTTGCCGGCGGCGTGGTCCTCAACGCAGCGCAATACCAGCGGGCTGCGCAGCATGGCGCGCCGGCTGCGCAATTCGGCGAGCGTGTACCAGTGCACGGCATCGATGTCTTTATCGATGGCATAGCCTTCGACCTTCTCCAGCAGTTCACCGGCGAAGCACACGCGAAAATAGGTGGCGCCATTTTTTGGCGACGTCCAGACATACACCCCGATGACGTGGGTCGGCTGCACACGGTATCCGGTTTCTTCCAGCGCCTCACGGCGCGCGCCGTCGATGAGCGTTTCGCCGCCCTCGATGTGCCCGGCAGGCTGGTTCAGTACCGGCTCGCCATGCGGGCTTTCCTCAACCAGCAGGTAGCGGCCGTCGCGCTCGACGACGGTGGCAACGGTAATGTGTGGGTCGAAGGTAGGCATTGCGGGTAATGGGCAGAGCAGGGCGGGGCGCCTATGCTAATAGATCAGTTCCGGCGCATAAACCGCCGGGCTGCTATGCACACGGAGATATATGACCGAGCTCACTCACCTCAATGCCCGCGGCGAGGCGCATATGGTCGATATCGGCGCCAAGGCCGATGCCGGCCGCCGTGCCGTCGCCGAGGCGCTGATCCGCATGCGCCGCGAGACGCTGGCGCGGATCGTCGACGGCACGCTGCCCAAGGGCGACGTGCTCGCTACTGCGCGCATCGCCGGCATCATGGCTGCCAAGCGTACCGCCGACCTTATCCCGCTTTGTCACCCGTTGCCGTTGTCCAGCGTCGAGATTGATCTCGTGCCGCTTGCAACCGGTGACGGCCTCACCATCACTGCCACCTGCAAGGTCACCGGCAAAACCGGCGTTGAGATGGAAGCGCTCACCGCCGTGTCGATTGCGGCGCTGACTGTTTACGACATGTGCAAGGCTTTGGAGAAAGGCATGGTGATCGAATCGGTACGGTTGCTGGAAAAAGAAGGCGGCAAGAGCGGTCACTGGCTGGCCGGGGCAGACCAGCCGTGATTCGCGTACTGTTTTTTGCCAGCGTGCGCGACCGGCTGGGCGTAGCGCAGATCGAAGTGGAGGTGGCCGCGGCGGGCGATAACCTGCTGACGCTGCGTAACCTGCTCGTTGCCAAAGGTGGCGACTGGGCCGAGGTGTTCGGCGCCAACGACCGCCTGCTGGTGGCCATCAATCAGGAGCTGGTGTCGATGCAGATGGCCATCGAGGACGGCGACGAGATTGCCTTCTTCCCGCCGGTTACTGGAGGCTGATCCTTGTGGCCGACATGATCCGCATCCAGCAGGAGGATTTCGATGTGGCGGCGGAATACGCCGCGTTGCGCGGCAATACCAGTACCGGTGCGGTAACGATGATGGTCGGTTGTGTGCGCGACAGCGGCGATCTTGCCGAGGTGCACGGCCTGCATCTTGAGCATTATTCGGGCATGACCGAAAAGGCGCTGGCCACCATCGTTGCCGAGGCGCGCGGGCGCTGGCCGCTGCTGGCGGTGCGCATTGTGCATCGGGTGGGCGAGCTGGCACCCGGCGCGCAGATCGTGTTTGTCGGGGTTGGCAGCGCGCATCGCGCGGCGGCCTTCGCTGCCTGCGAATTCCTGATCGACTGGCTGAAGACCCGGGCGCCGTTCTGGAAGCGCGAGACAGATGCTGCGGGGGTTTCCTGCTGGGTAGAGCAGAAGGCTGCCGATGGCGAGCGGGCACTGCGTTGGCAACGTTCCGGGGAAAATCATGTGCTTTCTGTACGCCAGCGAACCGAGAAGTAGCGACGCAATGCAGGATCGTGCAGCCCGACCGATGTCTGGATCTTCCAGATAGCGGGAGATCTTACCCAGGCCTCCGGTGCGCGGATCACCCTGAGCTACCGGGGCGGCCCGATCAGTCGCAGCGGTGCCGGCAGAGTCAGCAAATCCTGCGGCAATTGCACGTTAACTTCCGGTTGGCAGGGCGCGCCATGCGTGGACGGTGCTATATACTCCCGGCCGGATATAAACGACGCCCACAAGGCAGTCCAGCAGGAGTCAGGAGTAGAGCAGATGGGATACCAGAAGATCAAAGTCCCTGTCGACGGCGCGAAAATTACGGTCAACGCAGACCTCTCCCTCAACGTACCCCACCACCCCATTATTCCCTACATCGAAGGTGACGGCATCGGCGCCGACATCACCCCGGTGATGATCAAGGTTACCAACGCGGCGATCGAGAAAGCCTACGGCGCCAAGCGCTCCATCATCTGGATGGAAGTTTTCTGCGGTGAAAAAGCTACGCGTATTTACGGCAAGGACGTGTGGATGCCGCCGGAAACCATTGAGGCCCTGCGTGAATACGTCGTGAGCATCAAAGGCCCGCTGACCACGCCGGTCGGTGGTGGCATTCGCTCGCTGAACGTCGCCTTGCGCCAGGAACTCGATCTGTATGTGTGCCAGCGCCCGGTGCGTTGGTTCACGGGCGTACCGAGCCCGGTTACGCATCCGGAACTCACCGACATGGTGATTTTCCGCGAGAATTCTGAAGACATTTACGCCGGCATCGAGTGGCAGGCCGACAGCCCCGAAGCGATCAAGATCATCAAGTTTCTGCGCGAGGAAATGGGGGTCACGAAAATCCGTTTCCACGAAGGCTGCGGCATCGGCATCAAGCCGGTTTCGCGGGAAGGTACTCAGCGCCTGGTGCGCAAGGCCATCCAGTTCGCCATCGACAACGACAAGCCCAGCGTCACACTCGTGCACAAGGGCAACATCATGAAATACACCGAAGGAGCGTTCAAGGAATGGGGCTACCAACTGGCCCGGGAACGCTACGGCGCCGAATTGATCGACGGTGGCCCCTGGTGCAAGTTCAAGAACCCGAAAACCGGTCGTGACATCATCGTGAAGGACGTTATTGCCGACGCCTTCCTGCAACAGATACTGATGCGGCCGGCAGACTACAGCGTCATTGCCACGCTGAACCTCAACGGCGACTACATTTCAGATGCGCTCGCTGCAGAAGTGGGCGGTATCGGCATCGCGCCGGGTGCGAATATTGGTGGTTCCGTGGCGATGTTCGAAGCCACCCACGGCACGGCGCCAAAATATGCCGGTCAGGACAAGGTCAACCCGGGCTCGATCATCCTCTCTGCCGAAATGATGTTGCGGCACATGGGCTGGACCGAGGCGGCAGATCTGATCATCCGCGGCATGGAAGGGGCGATTGCGGCAAAAACCGTAACCTACGACTTCGAGCGCCTGATGCCCGATGCCCGGCTGCTCAAGTGTTCGGAATTCGGCGACGCCATGATTCAGCACATGGGCGGCTGAATTTCCGGCGGTGCCCCGTGCTGATTCCGGGTTCGTCAGGTGGTCTGCTGAGGCTGCCTGGCCTCATGGACGGTGTTGTTGATGTCATTGAGATCGTTGTGCGCGCTGCTGTCGGCTTGCGCAACAGGCTCGCTCAAGGCGGTCAGATTGATCGCGTGGTCGCCCTTGGCGGCTTCCCTGACGTCGAAATTGACCGGCTGGCCGGCTTTGAGCGTCTTGTAGCCATCCATGTTGATGTAAGAGTAGTGGACAAAGAGATCGTTGCCGCCATTGTCCGGACGGACAAAGCCATAGCCCTTGGCATTGTTGAACCACTTGACGCGTCCTGTAGCCATCGTCGATCCCTCGTCCGATCCGTGCGGTCAGGCCGCATCTTGGTGTTGTCGTGACTCCCTGTGCCGATCTGTTGCGCTGCGCCGCTATGTCGCCTGCGGTGATACCGGTAGAATCAGCTGTCAGGGAACTGTCAGCCATGGTTCCCGGCGGCGTCAAGTACCCGGCATCGGTTGGTTCTTTTGAACCCGTTCCTTGAAGGACGCCGCTGTCATCTCCATATCCTTACCCGTGATGCGAGCGGGTTCATGTTGGTAGATACCCGTCTGATGGCTCAGGACAACGATGACAGGCACGACGACCACCGCCACGAAGCTGGCGGCGCGACCGGCTTGGCTGTTGAAACGGCAAAGCCGGCGCTCAAGCCGCCGGCGATGTTCAAGGTTCTGGTGCTCAACGACGATTACACGCCCATGGATTTCGTGGTCGAAGTGCTTGAGAGTTTCTTCTCGATGAACCGCGAGCAGGCAACCCGTGTCATGCTCACGGTGCACACGGAGGGCAAGGCGGTCTGTGGTATCTACTCACGGGATGTAGCGGAAACCAAGGCGGCGCAGGTCGTAGACTACGCTCGTCGCCACCAGCACCCGCTCATGGCAAAGATTGAGCAGGCGTGAAACTCGCTGCTCTACAATGGGTCCGAATGAAGGGAAGTGGGTCTGGAAGCTAACGTACTGAAGTCAAGTCGGGTAACAGGGGGAATCGGCCATGCTCAGCAAGGATCTCGAGGTAACCCTTAACTTTGCCTTTCGCGACGCGCGGGCAAAGCGACATGAGTACATGACAGTCGAGCACCTGCTGCTCGCACTGCTCGACAACGAGTCGGCGGCCAAGGTGTTGCGTGCCTGCGGCGGCGACGTTACTGGCTTGCGGCGCGACCTCATCCAGTTCGTCGATGAGACAACGCCGCTTATTCCCGGCCACGATCAGGACCGCGAAACACAGCCGACGCTGGGTTTTCAGCGGGTGCTCCAGCGCGCCGTATTCCATGTGCAGTCGTCCGGCAAGAAAGAAGTGACGGGCGCCAACGTGCTGGTTGCGATCTTCAGTGAGCAGGAAAGCCAAGCCGTCTATTTCCTGCGCAAGCAGAACATCGCGCGTATCGATGTTGTCAATTACATCGCGCACGGTATCAGCAAGGTGCAGGACGAGAACAGCTCGCAAGCACCCGTCCCCGGCAGCGAATCGTCGCAGGATGAAGAAGCTGCCGGCGAGGCGCCAGCGGGCAGCAATCCGCTTGATGCTTACGCCACCAATCTGAATCAGTCGGCGCGTGAGGGCCGCATTGATCCGCTGGTGGGCCGTGAGGACGAAATCGAGCGCGCGGCGCAGATCCTCTGCCGGCGGCGCAAGAACAACCCGCTGCTGGTGGGCGAACCGGGTGTCGGCAAGACCGCGATCGCCGAAGGTCTTGCCAAGATGATCGTCGATGGCCAGGTGCCGGAGCCGCTGAAAGACAGCGTGGTGTATTCGCTGGATCTCGGTGCGCTGCTTGCCGGCACAAAATACCGTGGCGACTTCGAAAAGCGCTTCAAGGCGTTGCTCGGTGAATTGAAGAAGCGCCCGGGCGCCATCCTGTTCATCGATGAGATTCATACCATTATCGGTGCCGGTGCAGCGTCGGGCGGCGTCATGGACGCATCCAACCTGCTGAAGCCGACGCTGGCCTCCGGCGAAATCAAATGCATTGGCTCGACCACCTTTGCCGAATACCGCGGCATTTTTGAGAAGGATCGTGCGCTGTCGCGCCGCTTCCAGAAAATTGATGTGTCCGAGCCGACTGTCGACCAGACCTACGAAATACTCAAGGGTTTGCGCGAGCGGTTCGAGCAACACCACAACGTGCGTTATTCGGACAACGCGCTGAAAGCGGCGGCCGAATTATCGGCCCGTTATCTGCACGACCGTTTCCTGCCGGACAAAGCGATCGATGTTGTCGATGAAGTCGGCGCGTATCAACGCCTGCAGCCGGAAGGCAAGCGCAAGAAGACCATTTCGGTGCCGGATATCGAGAGCATCATCGCCAAGATGGCGCGTATTCCGCCCAAGAGCGTGTCTGCCTCCGACAAAAAACAGCTCGGCAATCTTGAGCGCGACCTGAAAATGACGGTGTTCGGGCAGAACGCAGCCATTGAGGCGTTGGCGGCGGCGATCAAATTGTCGCGCGCCGGCCTCAAGGCGCCGGAAAAGCCGATTGGTTCGTTCCTGTTCTCTGGCCCCACCGGTGTGGGCAAAACCGAAGTCGCCCGGCAATTGGCCAAGACCATGGGCATGGAGCTGGTACGCTTCGATATGTCCGAGTACATGGAGCGGCATACCGTGTCGCGCCTGATCGGCGCGCCGCCGGGCTACGTTGGCTTCGATCAGGGAGGCCTGCTCACCGAGGCCATCACCAAGCAGCCGCATTGCGTGTTGTTGCTCGACGAAATCGAAAAGGCGCACCCGGAAGTCTTCAACCTGCTGTTGCAGGTGATGGATTACGGCAAACTCACCGACAACAACGGCCGCAAGGCGGATTTCCGTAATGTGATCCTGGTCATGACGACCAACGCCGGCGCCGAGCAAATGAGCAAGCGCGGTATGGGTTTCACGCAGCAGGACAACAGCACCGATGCGATGGAAACCATCCGCCGCATGTTCACGCCGGAGTTCCGTAATCGTCTGGATTCGATCATCCAGTTCAGCCCGCTGGACGAGCAGGTGATCCTCGGCGTCGTCGACAAGTTCCTGACCGAACTGCAGGCGCAACTCGATGACAAGAAAGTGATGCTGCATGTCGACGACGATGCCCGCCAGTGGTTGGCTAGCAGGGGTTACGACAAGGCAATGGGTGCACGGCCAATGGCGCGGCTGATCCAGGACGAGATCAAGAAACCACTCGCCGAAGCGATCCTGTTCGGTGTGCTCGCGGAGAAAGGTGGCGAGGTGCACGTCACCGTGCATGAAGGCAAGCTTGACCTGGAGATTGACGCGCGGGTTCCAGCTTGAATTGACGGCAATGGAAATAAAAAATGGCGCCTGCAAAGGCGCCATTTTTTATTTCCATTGCCGATTTTAGCGCACGCGGAAGGTAATCCGCCCCTTGCTCAAATCGTAAGGTGTCAGTTCGACCTTCACCTTGTCGCCGGTAAGAATGCGGATGTAATTTTTGCGCATCTTGCCGGAAATGTGGGCGATCACGACGTGGCCGTTTTCCAGCGCAACGCGGAACATGGTGTTCGGCAGGGTATCAGTGACGACCCCTTCCATCTCGATGACATCGTCTTTCGCCATGAATCCTCAGCTGTGGTGCTACAAACAAGCGGTGCAGGCGGCACACATGGAAAAGGCGCCTCTGCGGAAGGGCGCCACTGTAACGGAAAGCGTCGGGAGCCGGAAGAGCCGGACACAAACTGGCACGACCCCAAGAGGTTGGGACAGTTGTGCCCCTCAGGGCTTGAGGGCGGGCGCTGCCGGGTAGTAGCCGTCCGCGTCGGGGTGCAGCCACTGCTGGCCATCGAAGTATTCCAGCGGTTGGTATTCCTGCTTGTAGCTCATCTTCCGGCACTGGCGGATCCAGTAGCCCAGATACAGATAGCCCAGGCCGCGCGTGCGGGCCTCGGTGATCTGCCAGAGGATCGCAAAGCGCCCGAGGCTGCGTGCATCCTCGTTCGGGTCGTAGAAAGTGTAGACGGCGGACATCCCGCTTTCGACGTGATCGACCACGGCGAGGGCAACCAGCCGGCCATCGTTACGGAATTCGTAAAAGCGGGAGTTGCCCCAAGAGCACAGCAGGAACGAGCGGAACTGGTTCCGGGTCGGCGGGAACATATCGCCGTCCTGATGGCGGGCGTTGATGTATTTCTCATACAGCGCGTAGTACTCGGGCGTGTAGCGCGGTGGTGCGGCGACCACCGTCAGGTCGGCATTGCGTTCGCAGCAGCGCTTTTGGGTCCGGTTCGCCTCGAACAGCTTGACCGGGATGCGTACCGGAATGCAGGCGTGGCAGGTGCCGCAGTGCGGCCGGTAGATGAAGTCGCCGCTGCGGCGGAAGCCCACACCGGTGAGTGATGCATAAACGTCGTTGGAAACCTCGGTCTTCGGATCAAGAAACAGGGTGACTGCCTCGCGATCCGGCAGATAGCTGCAGCGGTGCGCGGGGGTGCAGTAAAACTTTAGGGTCTGAAGACTGCTCATCTTTACCCCTGCCCCATGACGAATACCCGCAGTGTAGAGCAGGCAGGCACCAGCCGAAAACCGGGTTCAACCGCCAGCAAGCCCCGGATCGAGCCGCCAGTCGGGAGCGGGTTGGCGCACCGCCTCGGCCACCAGGGCGACAAAGGCATCGCGTGGCATGAAGGAAGCGCCAAAACGGGCCAGATGGGCGGTTTCCATCTGGCAGTCGACCAGCGGGAACCCCCAACAGGCCAAATGCCGGCAGAGCACTGCGAAGGCAGTCTTGGCGGCGTCGTCGGCGCGGGCAAACATCGATTCACCGAAGAACATCCGGCCCAGCGCCACACCGTAAAGCCCGCCGACCAGTTCGTCATCGCGCCAGGCCTCCACCGAATGGGCATGGCCGGCGGCATGCAAGGCCAGGTACGCGCCCTGCATCTCATCGGTGATCCAGGTGCCGCCGCGCTGTCCGGGGCGAGGGGCAGCGGCACAGGCCCGAAGCACAGTGGCGAAGGCCTGATCGAAGGTGATGGCAAATGTTCTGCGCGTCAGTGTGCGCCGCAGTGAGCGGCCGATGTGAATGGTTGCCGGATCAAGCACAAAGCGCGGATCGGGCGACCACCAGAGAATCGGATCATGGTCGCCAAACCACGGGAAGATGCCGCGCGAATAAGCGGCGACCAGCCGCTCGACCGCAAGATCGCCGCCGACCGCGAGCAGGCCGTCCGGATCGCGCAGCGCCCGCGTCAAGGGTGGAAACAACAGTGGGTTGTCGCCGAGCACAGTAAGCTTCATTGGCAAGAAGCCGATCACCGATCGGCCGGTACAAATATCAGTGCTTGCCGTCGAGATACTTCTCGGCATCAAGCGCGGCCATGCAGCCGAAGCCGGCCGAGGTAACCGCCTGGCGATAAACATGATCGGCAACGTCACCCGCAGCAAACACGCCCGGCACGCTGGTTTGCGTGGCGTTACCGACAAGGCCGGTGCGGATTTTCAGGTAACCGCCTGCCATGTCGAGCTGCCCGACGAAAAGATCGGTATTCGGTTTGTGGCCGATGGCAATGAATACGCCGCTGACATCAATCTGTTGCGCCGTACCGTCCTGGGTATTTTTCAGCCGCAGACCGGTGACGCCGCTGTCGTTGCCGAGTACTTCCTCAAGCGCATGATTCCAGACGATGCGGATCTTGCCCTCCTTCTCGCGCGCGAACAGTTTGTCCTGCATGATTTTTTCCGCCCGGAGCTTGTCGCGACGGTGCACCAGCGTGACGTGGCTGGCAATGTTTGCCAGGTACAGCGCTTCTTCCACGGCGGTGTTGCCGCCGCCGAGTACGGCTACTTGCTGGTTTTTGTAGAAGAAACCGTCGCAGGTGGCGCAAGCGGAAACACCCTTGCCCATGAATTTTTCTTCCGAGGGCAGGCCGAGGTATTGCGCCGAGGCGCCGGTGGCGATGATCAGTGCGTCGCAGGTGTATTCGCCGGCGTCGCCCTTCAGCCAGAACGGTTTGCGCGTCAGATCGACCTGATTGATGTGGTCGAACACGATTTGGGTATGGAAGCGCTCGGCGTGTTGCTGCATGCGCACCATCAGATCCGGGCCCATGAGGCCGTGGACGTCGCCCGGCCAGTTGTCCACCTCGGTAGTGGTGGTGAGTTGGCCGCCCTGCTGCATGCCGGTGATCAGCACCGGCTTGAGGTTGGCGCGCGCGGCGTAGACGGCGGCGGTATAGCCGGCCGGGCCGGAGCCGAGGATAAGGAGCTGGCAATGCTTGGGCTGGCTCATGGCGTTGTGTATCCGGGTCGGGAGAGTTCGGGGCAGGTATCATAAATCAACGCGCCCGCTGGCGGATTCTCTACAATACCGGCCCATGTGCCTACTGCCGAGACTGCCCCGCATGATCTGGACCCGCACCTTGTCGAGCGCTGGCGCATGAGCCGTGCGTCGCGCGCCAGTGCGCTCACCGAGCAGTCTCGCCGTCGCGTTCGCGAGGCCCTCGGTATTGCTCTATTCGCCATCGGTGTGCTGCTGTTCATTGCTCTGTTTACTTATTTCCGCAACGACCCGGGTTGGTCGCATATCGGCCCGTCCGGCCCGGTCGTCAACGCCGGCGGCATGATCGGCGCCTGGATCGCCGACGTCCTGTTCGTGCTGTTCGGATACCTCGCCTACCTCGTGCCGGTGTCGCTGGCATTACGCGGTTATTACGTCTTTCGTCATCCGCTTGAAGTGGATGATGCGACGCCCGCGCAGCGCTGGTTGCGGCGTGGTGCCTGGGTGGCATTGGTGATGGCCGGCTGTGCGTTGCTGGCGATCCATTTCACGGTGCCGAAATCCGGTATGGCCGGCATGGCTGAATCGTTGCAGGAAGTTCTGCCGGAAACTGCCGGCGGCATTGTCGGTGCGGTATTGGGTCGGGCGGCGCTTGCCGCGTTTAACCTGCTGGGCAGTACGTTGCTGTTGCTGGCGGTGGTGCTCGCCGCGGTGCGGGTGATTGTCGACGTGCCGTGGCTGCGTATTGCCGAACAGGCCGGGCAGTGGGCACTGACGCTCGTCGATTGGCTCAAGCAATCCTTCGCCGAACGCCAGCGCCGCGTTGAGGTGGCGCGCGAGGTGGATGTGCTGGTGGGGCAGCGCGAAGAAGCGTTCCGCGAACACCAGGCGAAAACAGAACACCGCAAACCGCCGGAAATTGCCGCGCCCGCGCCGCCAGCGAAACCAAGCGTGCGCGTGCAAAAGGAAAAGCAGCGCAATTTGTTCGAAACCGAGGTAAGTGGTGAGTTGCCGCCGCTTGGCCTGCTTGATGCGGTGGACAAGACCCAGAAAAAAGGCTTTACCCGCGAAGCACTGGAGTCAATGTCGCGTTTGCTGGAAATCAAACTGGCCGATTTCGGTATCGAAGCGGCGGTTACCGGTGTATTGCCCGGCCCTGTCATCACCCGTTTCGAGATTCAGCCGGCGGCGGGCGTAAAAGCCTCACGCATCAGCAATCTCGCCCGCGATCTTGCGCGTTCGCTGGCCGTGATCAGCGTGCGGGTCGTCGAAGTGATTCCCGGCAAAACAGTGGTTGGTATCGAAATCCCGAATGAAAAGCGCGAGATGATCCGCCTCTCGGATGTCATCGCTTCCGGCGTGTTCGACGAAGCCCAGTCGCCACTGACGCTGGCTCTGGGCAAGGATATTTCCGGTGCCCCGGTAGTTGCCGATCTCGCCAAAATGCCGCACCTGCTGGTGGCCGGCACCACCGGTTCGGGCAAGTCAGTGGGCCTCAATGCCATGCTGCTGTCCCTGCTTTACAAATCGACGCCCGAGCATGTGCGATTGATTTTGATCGACCCGAAAATGCTTGAGCTCGCGGTTTACGACAATATTCCGCACCTGCTCACCCCGGTGGTGACGGACATGAAGGAAGCCGCCAGTGCGCTGCGCTGGGGTGTTGTCGAAATGGAGCGCCGCTACAAACTGATGGCGCAGCTGGGCGTGCGCAACCTCGGTGGCTTCAACAAGAAAGTGCAGGATGCAAAAAAAGCCGGCGAGCCGATTCGCGATCCGCTGTGGAAGCCGCAGGATTCCGTGACCCAAACCCAAGCCCCGGAGCTGACCGCGTTGCCTTTTGTCGTGATCGTCGTCGATGAATTCGCCGACATGATGATGGTGGTCGGCAAAAAGGTTGAAGAATTAATTGCCCGCATTGCCCAGAAGGCGCGGGCAGCCGGCATCCATTTGATTCTCGCCACACAGCGGCCTTCGGTGGATGTCATTACCGGGCTGATCAAGGCGAACGTGCCGACGCGGATTTCTTTTCAGGTTAGTTCGCGCATCGATTCGCGCACCGTCATCGATCAGGGCGGCGCCGAACAGTTGCTGGGCCACGGCGATATGCTTTACCTGCCGGTCGGCACCAGCGTACCTGAGCGCATTCACGGTGCTTTCGTTTCCGATGAGGAAGTGCATCGGGTCTGCGATGATTGGCGGCGCCGGGGCGCGCCGAATTACATCGAGGAAATTACCCGCATCGGCGAAGACGGCAACGTCGCCGGTTTCGGCGGCGAGGCCGAGGAAGGCGGCGATCCGGAGGCGGATCCGCTTTACGATCAGGCCGTTGCGTTCGTGATCGAGTCTGGCCGGGTGTCCATCTCTTCCGTTCAGCGCCGGCTCAAGATTGGCTACAACCGGGCTGCCCGCATGGTTGAGGCGATGGAGGCTGCCGGCCTCGTCAGTACCATGCAACCGAACGGGCAGCGCGAGGTCTTAAGGCCAGGCGGCTGAGCGCAGCGCCGGTTAAACACAGGGTGAATTCGTGCAACGTTTGATTCTTGCATTGTTGATCTTTTTTCCGTTTACCGCATCGGCCGCCGATGCGGCTTCCCGGCTGGCCGATGTGCTGGCGGCGGCACGCAGCATGGAAGCATCGTTCGAGCAGAGCGTGTCCGGTACCAACGGTGCAGTCGCGCAACAGTCGAGTGGGACGATGACCGTGTCGCGCCCGCAACTGTTCCGCTGGGAGGTGCGTGCGCCGTTCGAGCAATTGATCATCGCCGACGGCAAAAATGTCTGGGTCTATGACGCCGACCTTGCGCAGGCGGTGGTGCGCCCGTTCAGTCGGCAGCTCGCCGACACGCCGGCGTTGCTGTTCAGCGGCGATGCACAAAAGATCGGCGAGCGTTTTTCCGTGAGTGTGGCTGAGGAAAAGGGCAGCAGTCTGCGTTTTGAACTGCTGCCGCGCAGCGAGGATGCTTTGTTCGAATCGTTGCGCATCGCGTTCCGCGACGGTCGCCTGGATGAGATGGCACTGGTCGATGCTCTCGGTCAGGAAACTTCGATCCGGTTCAGCAACGTGTCGCTCAATGCCAGCATCCCGGCCGCTCGCTTCGTTTTTACGCCGCCGCCGGGCACCGATGTCATCCGTGAAAACGACTGACCATCAGGCGGATCTGCTCGCCGGCGAGGCGGATCTTGCCGGCATGCCGCTGGCAGCGCGGCTGCGGCCACGCACGCTCGACGAATATGTCGGCCAGCAGCATTTGGTGGGCCCGGGCAAACCGCTGCGCAAGGCGGTGGAAACGGGTCATCTGCATTCGATGATTCTTTGGGGGCCGCCCGGTGTTGGTAAAACGACGTTGGCAAGAATTGTTGCCGCGCAGATCGACGCACGCTTCGAAACCATTTCTGCCGTGCTCGCGGGGGTGAAGGAAATCCGTGAGATTGTCGAGCGGGCGCGGCAGGCGCTCACCCAAGGCCGGCGCACCGTGCTGTTTGTCGATGAAGTGCACCGCTTTAACAAGGCGCAACAGGACGCCTTTCTGCCGCATGTTGAGGAAGGGCTGCTGACTTTCATTGGCGCCACCACGGAAAACCCCTCATTCGAGCTTAACAGTGCGTTACTGTCGCGGGCGCGGGTTTACGTGTTGAAGCCCATTGCCACCGAAGATCTTGATACCTTGCTTGCACGCGCGCTCACCGATGCAGTGCATGGGCTGGCAGCAGAGCATCTGCACATCAGCCCGGAAGCGCGCGAACGCTTGCTGCTCGCTGCCGATGGCGATGCCAGGCGGTTGCTGAATCTGCTCGAAATCGCCACCGATCTGGTCGATCAGGTCAATGGTGAAAAATGCATCGATGCCACGACGCTCGATGCCGTGCTGCGTACCGGCACGCGTCGCTTCGACAAGGGTGGCGATGTTTTCTACGACCAGATTTCCGCGCTGCACAAAGCCGTGCGCGGCTCCAGCGCCGATGCAGCACTGTACTGGCTGGCGCGCATGCTCGATGGCGGTTGTGATCCGCTTTATGTGGCGCGCCGCGTGGTACGCATGGCCACCGAAGATATCGGCAATGCCGATCCGCGCGCTCTTGATATCGCCATGGCGGCCTGGGATGTACAGGAGCGGCTCGGCAGCCCGGAAGGCGAACTGGCGATCGCGCAGGCGGTGGTTTATATGGCCGTCGCGCCGAAGAGCAATGCGCTCTACAAGGCATACAACGCGGCGATGAGTTACGTGCGCGATCGCGGCAGCGAAGAAGTGCCGCTGCATATTCGCAATGCGCCGACAAAATTGTTGGGCGAGCTCGGGCACGGCGCCGATTATCATTACGCACACGATTACCCCGGTGCCTACGTGCCCGGTGAAAATTATCTGCCCGAAACGAGCCGGGATGCGCATTTCTACCGGCCGACGGATCGTGGCCTCGAACAACGCATCGGCGAAAAGATCGCGCACTGGCGCGCGCTCGACGCCGCCAGCAACTGGCAGCGCTATGGCAGTGCGTACAAACCCGGGAGGATATCGTCGTGAATGCAGCGGTGATACTGGCGGTGGCCATTGGCGGTGCAATTGGTTCGGTTGGCCGCTACCTGATCAATACTGTTTGGCTGCCGGCGGCTGGCCCGCACGCGCTGCCATGGGGCACGCTCACGGTCAACGTTGCCGGCTCGTTTTTGTATGGCCTGCTGTTCGCGGTACTGACTGCGTACCTGCCGGCCAGTGGTACACTGCGTGTCGCTTTGCTGGCAGGTTTTCTCGGCGGATTCACCACCTTTTCGAGTTTCTCGTTCGAGAGCGTGCGGCTGATCCAGGAAGGTCAGGCTGTGCTCGCCATGGTGTATGTGGTGGCCAGCGTGGTCAGTTGCCTGCTCGCGCTCTGGCTTGGCCTTGCGCTCGTCAAAATCTGATTACGGATACCGTCCTCCATGCTCGACCCAAAACTGCTGCGCTCGGATCTTGAACTCGTGGCGCGCAAGCTGGCCCGCCGTGGTTACGCGCTCGATATCGCCGGTCTTGCTGCGCTCGAAGAACAGCGCAAGGAAATCCAGACGCACGCCCAGAACCTGCAGGCCGAGCGCAACACACGCTCGAAGGCCATCGGCCAGGCAAAAGCGAAAGGCGAGGATGTGGCGCCGCTGATGGCGCAGGTTGAAGCCTTCGGTACGCAACTGACGGCAGCCGAAGCGGAACTCAACGCGTTGCAAAGCCGGATTGAAACTGCGTACCTGCAGATTCCCAACCTGCCGGACGACAGCGTGCCGGACGGGAAGTCCGAGGAAGACAACGTCGAAGTGCGGCGCTGGGGTACACCGCGCACCTTCGATTTTCCGCTGCGTGATCATGTGGCGTTGGGCGAGGGTTTCGATCCGGCGAAAGCGGCACTCGATTTCGAGCGCGCGGCGAAATTGTCTGGCGCGCGTTTCTCGGTGCTGCGCGGGCAGTTGGCGCGCATGCATCGCGCGCTGATCCAGTTGATGCTCGACACCCACACCGCCGAGCACGGTTACCAGGAAGTGTATGTGCCGTATCTGGTTGGCCCGCAGGCGCTGCGGGGCACCGGGCAGCTGCCGAAATTCGAGGCCGACCTGTTCAAATTGCAGGGCGAGCGTGAGCTGTATCTGATACCGACGGCAGAAGTGCCGGTGACCAATCTCGTCGCCGATGAAATCGTTGATGCCGCGCACTTGCCGCTGCGCTGGGCCTGCCACACGCCCTGTTTTCGTTCGGAAGCCGGCTCGCACGGCAAGGATATCCGCGGCCTGATTCGCCAGCACCAGTTCGAGAAAGTGGAAATGGTGCAGATCGTCAAGCCAGAAGAGTCGATGGCCGCGCTCGAAGAGCTCACCGGCCACGCCGAAAAAATCCTGCAGAAACTCGGCTTGCCGTATCGCGTTATTGTGCTGTGCGCCGGCGACATGGGCTTCTCGTCCTGCAAAACCTACGATATCGAGGTCTGGGTGCCATCGCAGGAAACCTATCGGGAAATTTCTTCCTGCTCGAACTTCCGCGATTTCCAGGCGCGGCGCATGCAGGCGCGCTACAAGGATGCGCAGATGAAGAAGCCGGAACTGCTGCACACGCTGAACGGTTCCGGTCTCGCGGTGGGCCGGACGTTGGTGGCCATTCTCGAGAACTACCAGAACGCGGACGGTACCGTCACGGTGCCGCCCGCGTTGCGCCCGTACATGGCGGGCTTGGAAAAGATCGGCTGATATAGCGCGGTGTTGTTCAAACTGCCGCGCGATCGCGCGCTGCCCACCAGTTTTGTGCAAGCTGCTGCGCATCGGCAGGCGCGGGCGATTTGCCCATCAACTGCAGCGCCATTGCCACAGTGCCGGTAATCGCTGCCACGCCATAGGCGTGTTCCCGCTCGCCGCGCCAGACGGCGCGCAGCACTTCGATATCCAGCGCTTCTTCCTTTTCCTGGCGGCCGTCGAACAGCGCCGGCCATTCTTCGCCGAACTGCACGCCATCCTTGACGCGCAACACGGCCGTGATGGCATCGGGGCGGCGCTCGGTTTCGCCGGCTTCGCCCTTGATCACTGCCAAGTTGTGGTAGCCCAGCAGTACAGCAGACTCCTGGTGAATCGGCCGGTAACTCGGGTGGAAGATGCCATGAAAAACCAGTGGCGCATCCGCCGGGTTCAGCAGCCGCGCCAGCGTGTGCACCGGCGAGCGCAGGCCGAGTATGTTGCGCATTTCGATGATTGCCGCCAGTCGTGGTGACATCACCGTCAATGGCAGGTAAGCGAACCCGGTGCGATCGAGTTGTTCACGCGCCTCGGCAAATGAATGGGCGACAGCGATTCCGAGTGCTGCGAGGGCATCTTCGGTATACAGCCGGTTAAGCGTGTGGCCGCCGGCACCGTGCATCAGCACGCGCACGCTGTTGCTGGCCAGAAGCAGGCAAGCGAGCAGATACCAGGGCAGGTGGGTTTTTTTGCCGGCATAGGATGCCCAGTCGATATCGGTGCGCAGTGTCTTGCGCTCCTCGCTCATCACAGCCCGCGCAGCGCGCACAAAACCGGCGATCTCTGCGCCGGTTTCTTCCTTCACGCGCAGCAGCATCAGGAAGGCGCCGAGCTGGATATCCAGCACTTCACCGCGCAGGATCATCGCCATCGCCGCGAACGCTTCCGGTTCGCTCAGCGCCCGCGAGCCCTTGCGGCCCTTGCCGAGAATGCGCACGTATTGCGCGAAGGGGTGTTCGAAATCCTTGTAGAGGTTGCCCGTCATAAAATTCCCCCGGCAATCACAGGCAGTTGGTGGGCCGCGGCAGGCCGGCGATTTTCGCCATCACCAGCGCCGGGCTTTGTTTGGCGGGAAACAACTGCATCAGATACGCACTGGTACCCTTCTCGGCGCCAAGCGCCTTGCCAACGGCTTTCACCAACACCCGCGTGGCCGGTGAAATGCGGTACTCGGCATAAAAATTACGCAGTACGTCGAGCACCACCCAGTGTGCGTCGGTGAGTACGATGCCGGCTTCCTGCGCGAGTGCCGCAGCCACTTCGCGATCCCAATCGGCGAGTTGTTTGAGGTAGCCCTCTTTGTCGCGGGCGATCACGCGGCCGTCAACATGCAGTGCGGTTGCATTCGGGGCGGTCATTTGGCGCCGGCCATGACGTCAGAACCAGCTCACGATGCGCGGGTAGCGCTCGGTGAGTTCGACAAAACCGTTGTCATCGACCAGCCGCAGGCCCGGATACAGGCGGCCCGCCAGCCCGCGTGCATCGACATCCGGCAGCAGCGCATGCAGTGCAATGTCATTTGCTGCAGCGTCGCACAGCAGTGCCACCGAGGCGGCGGCGTGCGCAACTGCGGCGTAAACGCCATCTTGCAGCAACAGCAGCGCATCGCCGGGTGCGGCAAGCCGCAGGCAGTCGGCCAGGGCAGTGCCGGCGGTGGGCGAGGCGCTTACGAGATGCAGGCTGTTCATATGCGGCAACTCACAGCGTTACAACACGGTCATGCGCAGCAAGCAGCTTGCGCAGTGCATCGGCATCGAGTGCCTGCGCGCCGGCCAGCAACGGTTCGGCCGCCAGGCCACGCAGCGCAAGCGCTTGCGCATCGGCGTAGACGTGGGTGATGTCATAGGCTGCGAACGCACCGAGCGTCGCCTCGACGGATTTTGCGCCGAGCGTTGCGGGCCGCTGGTCGTCGACCAGTTGCCACACGCCTTCACCGCTGAACAGTACGGCGATTTGGGGCGCGAAGGCGGAAAACAGCAGCGCTACGTCGAGTGCTTCGCGGGCACGGATACCGGCATAAGGCGCAGCGCGAATGATGAGCAGAATCTTCTTCGTCATTGTCATCGTCAGCCGCCGAAGGTAATGATGCGGTCGGTTTCGAGCACCGCGGCAGCAAGCTGGCCCAGGCCGGTGAGCACGAAGGCCGGGTCGAGATTGGCTGCGGCGCGCGCGTAGCGGTCGCGTTCGCCCTCATCAAGCACGCCGCGCCGCAGCGCGGCCGCCACGCACACGGCGAGCTCGATGCCATGGGTGAGGGCGAACTCATGCCAGGCGGCGACGAGATCCTGCTCATCCTGCGGCGGTGTTGCGAGTGCCGAGCCGTTGTGCACGCCGTCGCCGTAAAAAAACACGCGGCTGATGGTATGGCCGCGGGCAACGGCCGCCCGCGCGAAACGCAGTGCGCCATGGCCGGCGCCACGGGCATGGGGCGCTTCAAGAACGAGCAGGGCGTAGCGCATATGCGACCGTGACACGGGGGATTCCGGGCATGATAGGCGCGCGCCGGGGCAACGCAAGGGCGGTGTCCGGATCGGTGTCCGGATCGGCCAGGCAACAGAAGCGCTTCCTTGACTCGCTCCGGCCCTCCTATATCCTTCCGGCTCGACTGCGGAGAGGTGGCAGAGTGGTCGATTGCATCGGTCTTGAAAACCGACGGCCTCGCAAGAGGCCCGTGAGTTCGAATCTCACCCTCTCCGCCATTTTCGCGTCCGCCTTGTGCTGCGGCGCCGTATCGCCAGGAACAACGCATGTTCGGCCTGCCCCGTACGGTTGTCGCATTGTCGTTTGTCTCGCTGCTCAACGATGCGGCCAGCGACATGATCGCGCCCTTGTTGCCGTTGTTTCTGCTGACGGCACTTGGCGCCGGCCCGGCCATCATCGGCCTGATCGAGGGCGTCGCCGAGGCCACGGCCAGTTTGCTCAAGCTGATCTCCGGCCGGCTCACTGATCGCGGCGTGCGTCCGCATACGCTGGTTGTCGGCGGATATACGCTGTCGAATGTTGCCCGGCCGCTGATTGGTCTGGCCATCGGTTGGCCGTTCGTGCTGCTGCTGCGGTTTATGGACCGGATCGGCAAGGGCCTGCGCTCGGCGCCGCGCGACGCGATGATCGCAGCGGTAACGCCAGCACATCAGCAGGGTGCGGCATTCGGTTTCCACCGTGCGCTCGACAACGGTGGCGCGGTGATCGGCCCGCTGATGGCATTTGCCCTGTTGGCCATGCACGTGCCGCTGGCGCAGGTATTCCTGTTTTCTGCGGTATTCGGCGTGCTGGTGCTGATGTTGCTGGCCTTTGGCGTCGATCGCGAGGCGGGGAGAGTGGCAAAAGTGGCGTCGCTGCCGCCCTTGCATTGGCGCCTGCTCGATTCGCGTTTGAAAGGAATCATCATCGCCGCGTCGTTGCTGGCGGTCAGCGCGATCCCGGAAGTGTTCCTGGTGCTCTGGGCGCGGGATCATGGCCTAGCGATCATGTACGTGCCGTTGATCTGGGCAGCTGCCAGCCTGGTAAAAATGCTGGTGGCGGTGCCGGCCGGCCGCTGGTCCGACCGTGTGGGCAGGCTGCCGGTGCTGCTCACCGGCTGGACCCTGCGCATCCTCATGCTGCTGGCGCTGGCCTGGGCCGACAACGGGCAGTGGCTGGTATGGGCGATTTTCCTCGGTTATGCCGGCTCTCTGGCCTTTACCGAAGGCGCCGAACGTGCGCTGATTGCCGAGGCTGCTGCCCCGAATGCGCGCGCCACAGCCTATGGCATCTATTACATGAGCAGCGGTCTCATGGCACTGCCGGGGGCGGTCATGATCGGCTGGATCTGGGAAAAACACGGTGCGGCGCCGGCCTGTGTTCTGTCGGCGGGGCTGGCCGCGATTGCGGCGACGATCATGCTGCGTGAGACAATGCTTACAAAGCGTTCCGCCTGAAGCGGCTTTGCGGGCATTGCTGTCGTGACTATCTTTGCGTGCCGCTGCGTAATCAAAGTGGCGAGCACATCAATAATCCGGACAGGACGCTGGGAGCAGGCAAATGGCAATCAAGGTACTGGTGGTCGATGACCACGATCTGGTGCGTATCGGCATCAGCCGTATGCTCGAGGATGTCGAGGGCATTCGTGTCGTCGGCCAGGCGGCGAGCGGTGAAGAAGCGGTGAAAATGGTGCGCGAGCATGCACCGGATGTGGTGCTGATGGATGTGCAGATGCCTGGCATCGGGGGCATGGAGGCGACCCGCAAGATCCAGCGCATCGATGACGCCATCAAGGTGATTGCCGTCACCGTCTGTGACGAGGAACCTTTTCCTTCGCGTCTGCTCAAGGCCGGTGCCGCCGGTTACCTCACCAAGGGAGCCAGCCTGCAGGAGATGGTCAAGGCGATCCGGGTGGTCAACGCCGGGCAAAAGTACATCAGTTCGGACATCGCCCAGCAGATGGCACTCAAGCCGTTCAATGACGACCATGCCTCGCCGTTCGATCAGCTTTCCGAGCGCGAACTGCAGATCAGCATCATGGTGGTCAGTTGCCAGAAGGTGCAGGAAATTTCCGACAAGCTTTGCCTTAGTCCGAAGACAGTGAACAGCTACCGCTATCGGATTTTTGAAAAGCTCGCGATCAACTCCGATGTCGAATTGACCTTGCTGGCGGTGCGTTATGGCCTTGTCAATGCGCGCGTGGCAAGTGGCGTGTCCTGATGCTTCCCGTGGCGCATGACTGACGGCGCCAAGACGACGCCGCCCCCGGATGAGGGGGTGGCCCCGGCGGTTTTCGATGCCGCCGATTTTCTGCGTACTGCCAGCCGCCTGCCGGGCGTCTACCGCATGCTCGACCTGGCCGGCCGCGTTCTTTACGTCGGCAAGGCGCGCAATTTGCGCAATCGCCTTGGCAGTTATTTCCAGAAGGATCCGGGTTCGCTGAAAACGGCGGCGCTGGTCAAGCGTGTTGTGGCGATAGAAACCACTGTAACAGCGACCGAAACGGAAGCGTTGCTGCTTGAGCAACAACTGATCAAGTCGCTCAAGCCGCCCTACAACATTCTGCTGCGCGACGATAAATCCTATCCGTACATTCACGTCACCACTGCTGACGATTACCCGCGCGTGGGGTTTTATCGCGGTGCGCGCAAGGCGCCCGGGCGCTACTTCGGGCCGTTTCCACACTCGGTCGCGGTGCGCGATACGCTGAATCTGCTGGAGAAAATCTTCCGCATCCGCACCTGCGATGACAGTTTTTTCCGTAACCGCTCGCGCCCCTGTTTGCAGTACCAGATTCACCGTTGCAGCGGGCCTTGCGTGGGCTTGCGCACGCGGGAGGATTACGCCCAGGATGTGCGTCACCTGCTGATGTTTCTCGAGGGTCGCAGCGACGACATCGGCGCCGAGCTGATCGCGGCGATGGAAGCGGCGAGCGCACAACTTGAATTCGAGCAGGCGGCGATACTGCGCGATCGCATCGCCGCGCTGCGGCATGTGCAGGAAACCCAAGCCGTGTCGAAGGAAGGCGGCGAGGCGGATATTTTTGCGGTGGCTGCCAAGCCCGGTGGCGCCTGCGTCCAGGTGTTGTTCGTGCGCGGTGGCCGGGTGTTGGGCAGCAAAGGTTATTTTCCGGATGCAGCGGGCGACACCGACGGCGCGGCGTTGCTCACCGAATTCCTGCCGCAGTTCTATCTTGCCGGCGATGAGGCAGCGCAAGCCGACGGTGGCGGCCGCGAAGTGCCGCGCGAGGTGATCCTGTCGCACGCAGCCGACGGAGTTGAGGCGCTGGCCGAGGTGCTGGGTACGCGCGCCGGCCACAAGGTGCGTTTCACCGCCAGGGTGCGCGGTGATCGTGCTGCCTGGTTGCGAATGGCGCAGGTCAATGCCGGGCAGGGGCTGGCGACGCACCTCGCCAGCCGGCAGCACCTGCGGCAACGCTTTGAGGCACTGGCCGTTGCACTTGGGTTGCCCGATCAGCCGGCGCGCATCGAGTGCTTCGATATCAGCCACACAATGGGCGAGGGCACGGTGGCGTCCTGCGTGGTGTTTGATGCCCAGGGTGCCGTGAAGCGCGAATACCGTCGTTTCAACATTGAGAACATCACCCCTGGCGACGATTTTGCCGCCATGGAGCAGGCCTTCCGGCGCCGTTACACGCGCCTCAAGGAAGCAGGGGCGCCGCTGCCCGATCTGGTCCTGATCGACGGCGGCGCCGGGCAACTGGCGCGTGCTGAAGCCGTTGCCGCCGAGCTGCAACTGGAGGCCGTGCAACTGGTTGGGGTTGCCAAGGGGCCATCCCGGAAGCCAGGGCTTGAGGCGCTGCACCTGCCGGGCGCGGCACAGGCGCTGGTGTTGCCGGCGGATCACCCGGCACTGCTGCTGATCCAGCAGATTCGCGATGAAGCCCACCGGTTTGCCATTGCCGGCCACCGGGCGCGGCGGGCGAAAGCCCGCAATGAGTCGCCGCTGGAAGGCATTCGCGGCATCGGCCCAAAACGGCGGCGTTTGCTGCTGACGCATTTCGGCGGCTGGCAGCAACTGGAGCGGGCCAGTACCGCTGACCTCGCCCGGATCCCGGGGATCGATGATCGCCTCGCCGCCGATATCTACCGCGCATTACACCCGTCCTGATCGGTATACTGGGCGCTTCAACGCAGAACCTCCCGCATGACCCAAGCGCGCCAGTCCCCGCTGAACATTCCTACCTTGCTGACCCTGGCGCGAATCGCACTGATTCCGTTTTTCGTCGGCATTTTTTATTTGCATTCTTGGTGGGGCAATGTGCTTGCTGCCACGCTTTTCCTGCTCGCCGGGTTAACCGACTACCTCGATGGCTATCTCGCCCGCCGGCTTAACCAGAGCACTCGCTTCGGCGCCTTCCTTGATCCGGTAGCCGACAAGTTGATGGTGGCAGCGGCGCTGGTGCTGCTGGTCGAATATCACGGTACGGCATGGCTGGATGTGCCGGCCATCGTCATCATTTCCCGTGAAATTGCCGTGTCGGCACTGCGCGAATGGATGGCGGAAATCGGCAAGCGGACTGCTGTGGCGGTGTCTTATATCGGCAAGGTCAAGACGGTGGTGCAGATCACTGCCATCACCTTGCTGCTGGCTTTCGAGCCGCAATTCGATCCCGAGCGGCGCATCATTTTTACCCCGTTCTTTGTTTTCAATTACGTATTGCTTTACGTTGCGACGGCCTTGACGCTCTGGTCGATGATGCTTTACCTGCGCGGGGCATGGCCGCACCTGCGGAACGACGAGTCAGGTTGAGCGCGGCGTGTAACCGGCAGCGCAGGCGGAAAATCCCTTTGCTTGACACCTTGGGGTCGGCCGCTAGAATAGGCCGTTCGCGGGAATAGCTCAGTTGGTAGAGCACGACCTTGCCAAGGTCGGGGTCGAGGGTTCGAGTCCCTTTTCCCGCTCCAAATACAAAAACCCCGGCATTCAGGTACCGGGGTTTTTTTCTGGACGATGCGCATCTGCCCGCGTGTCGTACTGTCTTTTCAAGGCTGGGTGGCAGAGTGGTCATGCAGCGGACTGCAACTCCGCGTACGCCGGTTCAATTCCGACCTCAGCCTCCACCAACTACGCTCTGTATCAGCAGAGTCATCTCGGAAGTGCCATACGACAAGTTGCGCAACTTCTGCGCCCGGGTGGCGAAACGGGTAGACGCAAGGGACTTAAAATCCCTCACCCTTACGGGTATGCCGGTTCGAGTCCGGCTCCGGGCACCATTATAATCAACAGGTTACGTAATCTCCGGTGACGGAGGCGATTCGTGCTGGTCGAAATTCGTACTTTCCGTCTCCGTTCGGTCTCCGTTGGGCGGAATTCAAGAACCCTGACGGGCCCAATGATTCGATCGCAGCGGCGATGTCCGGCGTCGAATTCAGCGTGCTGTTCTGGATAATTCACCGCGTGTGTGAACGACGTTCTGGCGCACGTGCGCGCGTGAAATGTCTACCTCGAGCCGTGCCATAGCGCGTGAGCTTGGCGGCGACACTCAGGGTGTGCCCCTTCAAGTAGAGGGCGGGGTGTTCCGTGGGCGCTTCGCCCTGGCGGCAATGTCTCGCTTCAGGTAACTCGCCCTGTTTTGATACTCCTGTTCAGCCTTGGTCTGCTGCTCTGCGTTCAGGCGCTTGTCAGGGTTCACGTCGGCTTCCTGAAGCAGCACTCGTAGCTGGCAGTTCTCCTGCAGTAGGTGCACCGAAGCGCTTTCCAGCTCCCTGTGGGTGGCCTCAAGATCGGCCAACTTGGCTTTGAGTGCCAACTCCTCGGCCGTGGGGCTAAAGCGCTTTGGGGCTGCTTCCCTAACTGCCTTTTTTGCAGCCTCGATTTCCGCCCGCCGCACGTCCCCCATCCGCCTTTCGTAGTCATACGCCAGGTCGATCAATTCCTCCAAGGTCGCACTCTTGGCGCGCTTCCTGGACAGGTCCCGCAAGCGGGCTTCGCTCCTCGTGGGGAGCACAAAGCTGAACGTCCTCCTCTGGCCACGCTCTTTCGATGCGTGGCTGTTCCAGGCCCGGCGCATCTTGCCCAGCAACTCCCGCCCATCAGGGGTTGTCTGTAGCCGTTCCAGAATCCTCACCGCCGCCTCATATACCGTCATTCCGGCGGCCAACTCGAATCGCGACTTGTTCCTCCAGTAATCGTTCGCCCAGGCAAGTTGGGCGGAGTCGTTCTTGAACCAGTCCTTGACTGCCGACGGCTTTCGCATGGCAAACCCCCATAAAACACGCGGGCATCTATCTGCCCTCCCCCCGAGAGTATTGCCGAAAAATAAAGCGATGACCACGTGAATAACCGTAAAACTACTGGTAATAAACGCGTCTACATCCGTATGACGTTCATAAAATGAACGGGGTAATGATCGCTTATAGGCAAATATATACAGGGTGTAATATGGCAGATATACTGCGTGTATACAGGCAAGAGCATCTGAGATGAATAATGATCTGGCCAATAAGATACTCGTTAACATAACTGGTGCCATTGGACCAGAGGCGAAACTATTGCTGTTGCGCTTCGTCGTGGTCAGCGGTGATGGTCCCGTTCGGGCAACGACGAGAGATCTGGCGCGTCGCTTTGGCATCGCGCTCAACGTCATTTCGAGGGCGACCTCGGAGCTGGCTGTGGCTGGCTTGGTCGTGCGCAGGCCGGTGGTGGATGGCAGGGGGCGACCTGCCTACGAGTACGAGGTCATGCCTGAAGCCATCGAGTCGTTGAAGAGGAAGTGCCCTCCAGAGGCTCCACCGCATTCGTCGCTGATAGAGCTCCTGCTGATGGAGCAGGTGCGCCAGGTGCCGGCCTCAGAGGAGGGCGACATGGATGAACTGCCAGATGACGACTCGGCGAATGTGGCTGCCGCAAGCACCTTGAAGTCGACCCCTTCGCGGCCTAGCAGACAGGGGGCGGGCGCGACGCTGAGCAGCGCGAACCGGATGCTTCTCCTGGTGCTCCTGGCACACGCAGACCGCATGGGTGTCGTCCAGGGTATCGGCGGGACTGAGCTCGCCGCCTTGGCCGGGTTGGCCAAGGGGCGTCTGGCCACTCAGGTAGAGAAGCTGGTGGGGCTTGGCCTTATCCGCTCCGTCGTAAACGGGGTCACCGGCGACAAGTTACTGGGCAAGGTGCCAAGTGCGTACGTCCTGAATCTTCAGCACTCAGCCTATGGGAGCGGGCGCGCAGAGGGCGTCTTGTACTTGTTGGAGGCAGCAGTGCACGAAGGGCAACCGATCCCGGATAGGGAAGGTCCCCAGCTCTATGCCGTGGCCAATCGATGGCCTCTACTGGAGCTGAACTTTTCCATCCGGATGCCGCCGTGGGGCGCAACCCCAAGTCCGCCCGACCTGCATAGGTTTGGGGTGATGCAGCAAGTCGCAGACTTTCTGGACGGAAGGGGGTCGCCCGGTCTCGCTGCCTATCTGCAGTTTCGAATTGAGACCTATGCGTCCTACTTTCTGTCTACCCGGTGGTCGCTCCTGTTCTCGGCGCAGGACGAACTGTTGATGGAGCCGGACTATGCGCTTAAGGCCCGGATCGTCAGGGACCTGGTACCAGCTCGCATCTATCGCAAGGGCTGGCCCGGCGAAGATGCGCTGAAGCGATACCGTGTACTAGTGGAAGTTGTCTATGTGGTGTCTTTGCGGCTGGCTGAAACGATCAGGCACACCATTAACAAGATCTCCCTGCCTTCGACTATGGCGCCATGTCCAAAGCCCGAGAAGATGAACTACCTCCTGCTGCCCGCCACGGAAGCTGGTGGCGCTGCGTACTTTGCAGTTCTTGCCTCTCCGAAAGTGGCTTCAAGCATGAGCGGCAACGCGTTCTGCGTGCGCCCTGAATTTGGAAAGCTCCGGAACCGGGTATGGCCTGACGGGAGGTTGACGGAGTCGGAGTACACGTTCGATGAGCAGTGTCAGTGGGGCTTGCGCACGCGCTCGCGAAAGGACCGCGCACGAATGTCGCGCGCCAAGCTCAACACGAGTGGTTTGATCAGCCATGTGTAATTGGGCGGACCTTGGAGGTCGTCAGTAAATTTTGACGGACATCCCCTATCACATGAGTGATTGCAACGAGGGTGTCCCATGAAACTCATCCGTCTTGAACAAGTCAGCGATAAGACCGGGCTCGGTCGTTCTTCCGTCTACAAGTACATGGCTCTCGGGACCTTCCCGAAGCCCGTACCTCTTGGCGACAGGGCTGTGGGCTGGGTGTCCGACGAAGTCGATGCCTGGGTCCAGGCGCGCATCAATGAGCGCGACGCGAAAGCAAAGAAGGGCAATAACCTTCCGCGGTCGGAAGGGGAATAAAGCGCCTTCCGAAAATTCATGTGTTAGCACGTAAACCTAATCCCCTGTCCGGAGGCCTGGCCAAGCGCCAGGTCTCCGAGACGGGGTGAAGGCGGTGCGCCGGGTGACGTTCCGGCGTGCCGCAGGATGAAGATATATTCCGTGAAATTCCGGCATCTGCAGTCGGCTACGCCCTCAGATAACATCAAGTCGCATTTTCCTTCGAAGTGTTTTGTGTAATTGGACGAAAGTGGCCGCCTGTAGACGTCAGATTTCCTGAATCTGTCGTGAATATCCGTAAGCGATCCACGAACGCCATCTTGTAGCGCTTTCCCGATTTGATGACGCTGCGCTTTTTCTTCCGGAGAAGCGCTCATGCCCAAATCAGTTACGCCATCTCGCCAGGCCTTCTGGCTTTCCCATCTTCAGCGTGCGCA
>CBDDRC010000012.1:0-244289 GCA_965232985.1 uncultured bacterium | reverse complement strand
AGCCAGTTGTTGTGCGACATCGGGCAGCCCTTGGACAACGCCTCGGTGCCCGACGACCAGCACAAGCTGAAAATGTCGTTGGCATCAATCTTGATTGCACTCAGGCGCGCACGATCAGGCGCTTGTCGCGCCATCGCTGTGATCTCTTCCACGGCAATCGTTTCAAAACCCAAACGCTGCGCCATTGCCAGATGGTCAAAACCCTTGAAATCGCGCACGCCGATATAAAAGCGCGCATCCGTCACCTGTTTGACGTTGCGCAGTTCGGTGTCACGCCACTGCATCGCCACCGGCGACAACACACCACCGGCACGGCTCACGGCGAAATACAGCACAATCAGTTCCCACACATTGGGTAACTGCACCACCACAATCTCATCACGCTTCAGTCCACGCGCCAGCAAGGCGCTGGCGATGCCATCAATGGCCTGACCTACTTCGCGATATGTCAGGGAAACCGGCGGCGTACCGATCAGTGCCTCCCGATCCGGCGTATCGACAATGGCCAAACGGTCCGGCACCCGGGCGATATTCGCCGCCAGCACATCATTCAGCGTGCGGGTACCCCACAGGCCCTGCTGCGTGAAACGCTCGATCAAATCCTGCGCATGAAGAATCATGTGTGCCTCCTTGTCGTTTTTATTGAGTGCGCGGGAGGGCAAAGTGCCCCGCTGCAGGGTTCCCGTCAAGACCATCAACCCGCAAGATCACCGCCTTGCACGGCTCAAAACGAAAACCCCCGGCATCACCGGGGGTTAGTGGTTACTGAATTAATGGCGGTGAGGGAGGGAGTCGAACCCTCGATACCTTGCGGTATACACACTTTCCAGGCGTGCTCCTTCGGCCACTCGGACACCTCACCCAAAACCCGGCGCAATGCAGTAACGCGCTCCGGGGCCGCCTTGTGAGCGGGCGCGTAGGGTATATCAGCCCCCCCAACGCAGCAACCACACCGGGAACGACATGCCCGTGACAAGCCTCTCAGAACGGCTGCGTACCCGTGCGCCAGACTGCATAGTGGCCCGCAAACAGCAACGCCGGGTCTGCTTCCGGTCCGAGCCGCGCAGTGATCGACAGCCGGGCACGTTTGCCCGCCTCCAAGCGCTCGTGCAGACGCGCTACCGCCGCCGCTTCGCTCACCCAGGCTTCGGCGCGCAACTCTTCACGTACGGGCCGCCGAAAGTCGATCTCCGAACGATAAATCGCTGCTTCGCAACGCGCGCCGGCCTGCTCGCTCAACAAGGTTACAAGGCACCAACCGGCGAGCGTTGCCAATGTTGCCAGGCTACCGGCAAAACCGGTGCCCTTGTCGTTGATGTTTTCGGCCAGCGGTGCGGCCAGTATCACGCGTTCGCCGTCGAACCCGACCATGCGCACCTGCATGGCCCGCGCCAAGGGAAGCTGCGCGAGAATGCGGGCTTCAAGTACACGGGCGCGCGCCGCGCACTGCGCCAACTGCTCCGCCGACAACGGTTGTGCCGCCTTGTTCGCGACCATCAGGCAACACCCCAACTGCGCACGAACAGGGCCGGATCGAGTGCCTCAACACGCCGCCGCTCGCCATCGACAGTGCCGACATAAAGAAACGCAACGATCTCGTCCTGCACCGCCAGACCCAGCTGTGTTTTTACATAGGGATCGGCTGCCATGGGGCCGGTACGCCACATCGCGCCGAACCCCAGCGCATCAGCGGCAAGCTGCAGGTTCTGCACGGCTGCTGCCGTGCTGGCAACCTGCTCGATCACCGGCACCTTGTGGCCGGGTGTCGTGAGCGCCGCGCAGACAATCACCACCGGCGCACGCAGCGGATTCCGGCGCAACTTGTCCAGAGCTTCTGCCGGGGCGGCCGGATTGCGCCTGCGCTCCGCCTCGACGAACAGCTCACCCAGTGCAGCACGCGCCGTACTGCGGATCACCACAAAGCGCCAGGGCCGCAGCAGGCCGTGATCCGGGGCGCGCAACGCGCAGCGGAACATCAGCGCAACACCTGCGTCATCCGGACCCGGATCGCGCAGTTTTGGACACGACACCCGAGCTTGCAGCGCAGCGATGACATCCATGAGCGGATTCCTGATAGCCATGGGTAACCATGGTGACTGGCGATTGCACCCGCCAGCGTGGCGCACTGTACAATACCCTCGCTTCCTGCGAACCCATCGAGAAGCACACCGTCCCCCGGCTCTACAAAAAAAACAACCGATTTGCCATTCTGACCCCGGGAAACCTGATGCCGGAAACCTACTACGAATCAGCCAAAGTGCCCGGTGCCGATGTTGGCGCCAAACAAGCCCGCTACGCCCGCTATCTCGCCTTTCTGGTGGTGGCCGGCACCCTCGCTGCCGGCATTGCCTCGCACGCTTATCCCAAGCCGCTGGCGGCGCTGCTGCCGGCCATCATGCTCTACCCGGGCATCGTCCACTGGCTTGCCGGGCAGATGCTGCGTCGCGCGCGCTCCCCCGGCACGGTTAATGCGATGCTGTATGTACTCGACGCCCTGATGCTTGGCGTCTCGATCGCGGCGATGCATTTTGCCGTCGTGCCCAGCCTGATGGTGATGATGATCGTTGCCTCCAATGCGATGGCACTCGGCGGTGTGCAAACGTTCCTGATGAGCCTCGCTGTTACCGTGCTGGGCAGTATTCTCGGGACCCTGCTGCTCGGCTTCTCCCTGCTCAATTACTCGGACACGCCGGCCCTACTCACGGTCGTGCCGATCATGGGTATGTTCATCTATTTGGCGATCAATGCCTATTTCAGTCAGGAGCAACGCAACATCCTGATTCACGCCCAACAAGAAGTTCGCGCCCAGCGCGAACAGGCACTGGGCCTCACCCGGCGGCTGTCCAAGTATCTGCCACCACAGGTTTATGGCGCACTGTTCTCCGGCCGCCGCGACGCCAAGCTGGAAACGCGGCGCAAGAAACTCACCGTATTTTTCTCCGATGTGCGGGGCTTCACCAGCCTCTCGGACGAGATTCCGCTGGAGCAGCTGACTGCCATCCTGAACCAATACCTGAACGAAATGACCCGGATCGCGCTCAAGTATGGCGGCACCATCGACAAGTTCATGGGCGACGGCATCATGATCTTCTTCGGCGACCCGGTATCGCAAGGCACGCGTGAAGACGCCGTCGCCTGCGTTTCGATGGCCATCGAGATGCAAAAACAGATGCATGTGCTGCGTCAGCGCTGGAAAGACCAGGGCGTCAATTCGGCGCTGGAAATCCGGATCGGCATCAATTCCGGGGTATGCACGGTGGGCAATTTCGGCGCCGACTCGCGCATGGACTACACCATTCTCGGCCGCGAAGTAAACCTGGCCAGCCGCCTCGAGCAGGCAGCCACCCCCGGGAACATCCTGATTTCCGAGGCAACTCACCAGCTCGTCAAGGACTCGATTCAGTGCCGCGCGAAAGGAGGGATCTCATTGCGGGGCTTCGCCAACCAGATCGTTGTCTACGAAGCCATCGATTTCCGTCGCAACATGGGCGGCGGCGCCAACTATCTGTCCATTGAGCGGCCCGGCCTCACGCTGATGTTCGATCTCGACAAGCTGCGCAACTACGAACAAACGAAGATCATGAGCGCGCTGCTTCAGGCCGTGAAAATCCTGCGTAAAACCACCGGAGAAACCCTCGATGCTGAAGCGAATGGCTTCATGTTGCGGCTACGCAACAGCGAGGTAGAGCCGGACGATCGCGAGCGATTCATCCAGCTTGTTGATCGCTGCACGAAAAAACTCCGGGAAAAAATCGTCTGAATGCCTACTGACGCCAGAGGCGGGTATTGGCCAGCGGCTCCTCAAAGTTCGAACGGAATGGGTTGATGTCGATGCCGCCACGGCGTGTGAAGCGCGCATTCACGGTAAGGCCCGTCGGCTCGCAGGCACGCAGGATATCGATAAACATCTGCTCGACCACCTGCTCATGGAAACCGCGATGCTGGCGATAGGACACGATGTACTTCAACAGGCTGCGCTGACTGATCGCCGCACCGGCCCAGCGGATCATCACGCTGGCATAGTCCGGTTGACCGGTGACCGGGCAGTTGCTGCGCAGCAGATGGCTGTGCACTGCACCCTTTAACGCACCACCCGGCTCAACCTGCAGCAGCTCGGGATCAGGCTGATAGACATCACACTCAACATCGAGGTTGTCGAGCAGGTCGCCCGGCAGGTCGGCGAATTCGGCACCGACACCACGCACGTCATGCAGCGTCACCAGCGCCGGCCCACCGACACAGTTGCCAAGATCGTTTTCAATGCTGCGCTGTACATCCTGGCGACTCTTGAATTTCGTCTGGCTAAATGAATTCAGATAGAGCTTCAACGATTTCGACTCGATCAGGTTCCTGGAGTTGCACGGGATTTGCACCTCCGCGGTAGCCGCCAGCGGCTTGCCCTTGAGATCCAGCCAGGTGAGTTCGTAGCAGTTCCAGATGTCGATACCGCGAAACGGCATGTCGGGACTGTCCCACTCGAGCTGCTCGCGCGCATCCCAGCGCGGAATCGAACACAGCAACGAAGGCGTATAGGTATCCTGATAGTCCGACTTTTTGCCCAGTGGGCTTGCCCGGAGCATGGTGTCCATCCTGTCCCTCCCGGAACGAAGATTTCCTTTGGCTGCCGCAAGTTGAAATGCAGGCTTCACGTTTCCCCTGAAACCTATCACAGGCTGAAAAGCCGTTCCGTGCGGCGTCGGGCAAACGGCGGCGGCAAAGCGCCGGACGGTTACTTGCGGATGCCGATACCCCGATCAAGCAAGGTAATTGCCCAGACATAGAGGCCCACGGCGAACAGGGAGAGCAGGCCGAGCGACAGGCCAACGCTGACATCCGATACCCCGAGGATGCCGTAGCGATAGGCATTGACCATGTAGACGATCGGGTTGGCCAGCGACACGGTTTGCCAGAACGGCGGCAACAAGTTAATCGAGTAGAACACGCCACCGAAATAGGTGAGCGGCGTCAAAATGAAAGTTGGCACAATCGAGATGTCATCGAATTTGGTGGCGTAGATGGCGTTGATGAAGCCGCCGAGCGAAAACACCACGGCGGTGAGCGTCACGACCAGCAGCATGATGCCGATGTGATGCACCGCCATGTGGGTAAAAAACAGCGACAGCAACGTGACGATGCCCCCGACCATCAGCCCACGCAGTACGCCGCCGGCAACGAAGCCTGTGAGAATCACATAGTTTGGCACTGGCGACACCAGCAGCTCCTCGATGCTGTGCTGAAATTTGATTGAGAAAAAAGACGACACGACGTTTGCGTAGGCATTGGTGATGACTGCCATCATGACCAGGCCAGGCACGATGTATTGCATGTAGTCATAGCCACCCATTTCGCCGATGCGCGAACCGATCAGGTTGCCAAAAATAACGAAGTACAAGGCCATGGTGATTGCTGGCGGCAACAGCGTCTGCACCCAGATACGCATGAAGCGCCGCACTTCACGGACAACGATGGTAAGAAAAGCAATCCAGGTTTCCTCGGCGTTCATGGCGCGAGCTCCCGCCCTTTGCTCCCAACGGCCCGCCCGGTGCCTGCCGGCAATGTCCGTTGCACCAGCGACACGAAAAGCTCCTCCAGCCGATTGGCGCGATTGCGCAGGCTGACGACCACAATGCCAACATCATTGAGTGCCGCAAACAGAGCATTGATGTTTCGCCCCTGCGGCACATCCACCTCCAGTACCGCCGGCTCATTCAGCCGACAGGCAAAACCCGCCAGCACCGGTGCTGCGGCCAACGGCACGGCGAGGTCGAGTACAAATGTCTCCATCGACAGCTTGGCGAGTAACGAACGCGTGTCGGTATCCTCGACGATCTCGCCCTTGTCGATAATGCACACGCGCTTGCAGAGGCTCTCGGCCTCTTCAAGATAATGTGTAGTGAGGATGATCGTCGTACCCTGTTTGTTGATCTCGCGCAGGAATTCCCACATCGAACGCCGCAACTCAATATCAACGCCAGCAGTCGGCTCGTCGAGAATCAGCAGCTTCGGTTCATGCACCAGGGCGCGGGCAATCATCAGCCGACGCTTCATTCCGCCGGACAACATCCGCGAGGGCACATCGCGTTTTTCCCACAGGCCAAGTCGTTTGAGGTACTTCTCGGCGCGGACACTGGCGATGCTCAAGGGAATTCCGTAATAGCCGGCCTGCGTGACAACGATGTCGTACACCTGCTCAAACTGGCTGAAATTGAACTCCTGCGGAACGATGCCGACGTTTTTCTTGGCCCCGGGGAAATCGGCGTCAATATCATGCCCGAACACGCTGACCGTGCCGCCAGTTTTGTTGATCAGGCCACAGATTATACCGATGGTAGTCGACTTGCCGGCACCGTTCGGGCCGAGCAGCGCAACGAACTCGCCCTCGCGCACGATAAAACTGATGCCCTTGAGTGCCACGGCCTCGCCATAGCGTTTTTCAAGATTACTGATCGCCAGCGCCGTCATCATGTGTGCTGTGCCCTGTTCCGAGTGTGGATACCAAAATGAAAACGTCTACCGCCGGCAATCAAACGAGCGTATCGAGCCGGCGCTTGGCTGCGGTCCCACGCCACAGCCAGTGCACATGCTCCTCATCGAACCACAGGAAGGCGCCCTCCATCATCCAGGGCCAGTCATGCTCCTCGATCTGATCGATGCCGGCGAGCGTGTAGATGCAGGCGGCCAGGATTGTGTCATGGGTAACGAGCAGGCTCAGCGAACCCGGCTCGCCCAGCTGCTCGCGCATGAACGCGATCAGTCGTGCGGCGCCCTCCTGCGGCGAACGGATGCCAGGCAGTGGCTCACGAAAATGGCGGTTGGCAAACCCAACCGGCCCGAGTTCGAAAAAGGCAGGCCCGATGGCCCTGATGTCATGGACGTAACAGCCCGGTTCGACCAGTTGCATGTGGGTCAGGATCGCAAGATCGGAACGGCCGGCACCGATCAGCATCGCTTTTGCCGTATCCACACAGCGGCCGACCGGGCTGGAGAGAACCCGGTGCAAAGGCCGACCCAGGCTGCGGCCCCAGTTTTCTGCCAGCGTCACGCCGGCCGGCGTCAGTGGTACGTCATAACCGGCAAAGCCACCGGACGACTGCTCGCGGATCGAGTGCCGGGTAAAGAGCACCACCGGCAAGTGCTCTGGCAGTTGCGCCAGGGCTGGCAGGAGCGAAGGATGCAGCGTATTCATGGGCACGCAGTATCACCGCCAGACAACGTGGGAGCCAGTTCCGGCGCATATTTCCTGTCAGTACAAACCGAGGCGGCGCGCCAGGCCCGTACCTGCGCAGCCCCATCCTGCAGGGGATTGTCGAACAGTAGCGCCGTCGCTGTGTCGCCCTGCCGATATAGTCGGGAACGCACATGCGCGCATGTCCTTTACCCAGCACTGTTCTTTAGCGACCGGAGAGCTCGATGAGAAAGTCCCTGCAGGCCCTCGAACGCGATATGCGGCATGCCGCAAGTTACAGCGAATGGCACGCAGCGGGCCTTGAACATGACCGCTTATCCGGCGCCAATGACTGGAAAGCCGAAGATCGCTCGGCCGGCTACGACTACGAACTCATCCGCCTGCGCCTTGCCGAGATCCGCAGCGCGCGCGAACGCAACGACGTCAACCGGCTGGTATTCCATCTGCATGAAGGTCTGCACGGCAACCTCGGCAACATTGCCAATCCCGGCCTCTACAGCGTGGCACACGTCGGCACCAAGCAGCTGATCGAGGCCTATCTTGATGAGGTCACCTCGGCACTCCACTATCTGTGCAACGGCGATTTCATCGAGTTTGGTTTTCGCGAAAAGCTGGATTTTTTCAAGACCACCGGCGGCGCCTATGGTCGCTCGGCCCTGATGCTCTCAGGGGGCGCCGTGCTCGGCCTTTTCCACATGGGTGTGCTCAAGGCGCTCAGCGAGCAACAACTGCTGCCATCGATTATCTCCGGCTCCAGCGTCGGCTCAATCATGGCCGCAGTCGTCGGTGCGCACACCGATGAAGAACTGCTCGATATCTTCAAACCGGAAAACCTGTACCTGAACGTATTCAGGTATGTAGGCTTCACTGGCCTGCTCAAAGGCAAGCCGGTACTGGACGGCGCCCATCTTGAAGCCTCCCTTGAGGAAAACATTCCGGATATGACCTTCGAAGAGGCATTCCGCAAAACCGGTCGCGCCATCAACATCACCGTGTCGCCGTACGACCGCCATCAGGATGCGCGGCTGCTCAATGCACGCACCTCGCCGAACGTGCTGGTTCGCAAGGCAGCGCTGGCGTCCTGCGCTGTACCGGCAATGTTCCCGCCGGTCACGCTCTGGGCAAAAAACATCAATGGCGAGAAGGTACCCTATATCCCCACCCGCAAGTGGGTCGACGGCTCGATCAAGGACGACCTGCCGATTCGCCGCCTGCAACGTCTTTATGGCGTCAACCACTCCATCGTCAGCCAGACCAATCCGCATGTCGTGCCGTTCATGTCGCGCGCCGAGGATCAGCGTGGCGCGCTGCATCAGGCACGGCGCGTACTTTTCGCCAACATCAGCCTGAACGTGAACTTCGCGCTCGAGTTCGTCCAAAAAGGCATCCGGTGGTCAAACGATCTTGGCCTGATCGTCGACAAGGCGCAGTCCGTCGTGGCACAGAAATACATGGGCGACATCAACATCATCCCGCCACGCAAGCCCACCAATGTGCTGCGAATTTTCCGCAATCCAAGCACCGATGATGTGCGTGAATTTGTTGAGACCGGCGAACGCGCCACATGGCCGAAGATGGATATGATCCGCAACACCACGCGGATCAGTCGCACCTTTCATGACTGCCTCGAAAAACTGCGCGCCCAGGAAACAGAAAGACTCGCACGCCCGATCCGCCTGACCAGCGTGCGCCAGGCGCAATGAAAAGCGCCGCGCTTACTCGAACCCGATCGAGCGCATGAACGAGACCATTTCCTTGAGATATTTGCCCTGATCAAGGTGAATGACGTGGTTGCCCGGGAACCAGTGAATGCGGCAACGATCCCAGTGATCCCACAGCAGGCGCGAATGTTTCGGCGGGGCAAGCCGGTCACCGGCACCGCCGATGATCATCAGCCGTTCTTTGGGCAACTTGGGCGTATACGTCAGCGGGCAATGCACCGCCAGCCGGTGGCGCGCATCGCGCACCGAAATATCCGACAGCCTCAGCAATGATTTCACGATTGGCCCGGCCGGAAACCACTGGAAGATCAGATCAACGAGGCTCACCACCGGTACGTTCGGAATCGCAAATTCAAGATCATCGATGACGCTGGCCGCCAATGCCGTGGTGTACCCGCCAAGGGAAATGCCCGTTACGCCGATTTTCGCCACACCTTCGCGACGCAAATAATCGATGAAAATCCGCAAATCGAAAATCGAGTGGGCGACCGTCTCGTTGATATGCGATATGCCATGCGCGAAATAACCGTGGCCGCTGAACGGTGCCAGCAGCGCGCTGCGGCGACCATGATGCGGCAACGTATAGAGCAGAATGTCGTAACCCTGCTTGTAAAACCATGGCAGTGCCAGAAAGCGCGAATTTACCCAGTAGGGATCGGCCATAAAACCATGGATAACGATGATGGTCGGCCGCGGCCCGTCGTTATGGCGCCAGTGTTGCGCCCAGGCAACGTTATTGCGCTTGTGGCGGTGATAGCGTTCACGCAACTGCGGGTTCACGGCCTCGAACGGCGAGTCGAAACGCAGCAGGTGGCAATGACCGTCGGCGGGCCGGAATGCCATCCTGCCGGGCGGTAATTTCTCTACATGCACACCGGTCGGCGGCGCGTGGAAAAACTGCGCCGGATCACCACTCTCGGCCATTTCCTCGTAAAACCGCCGGTCTCGATTGTCTTCCAGCAAACGCGCCGGATTAAGGGTCAGCGGCAGCGCCAGGGCGGCCACGGCGGTGGCCATGCCGGTGCGCAGCAGCAGATCAACGCCGGCAGTGGCATCGACCATCAGCTGGGTGCGCATATCGAGGTAGAAGTCGTCGGGAAACTTGTGGAAACTCGGCTCAAGGTTATCCCACCAAGGCTGCTCGGGCATGATCCGGCGGGAGTGCCCATAGGTCTCGTTGGCAACCCGGGAAATGATCGTGGACAACTCTTCCATACCGGTCACCTTGTGTATGTACGCCCGCCGTGAATGTACGCCAGTACCGACCACAAACGCTCACCACATTGTGAGGCTCGTACTAACGACTTCACCAGCCGAGTGTGGTACACAGTACCGCCGTCAACACAGCCACTACCAGACAGTGGCGGCGCCGACTCCAAGGTGCCACCGGCCCATCCCATAATCGCGTACTTTGAAAACCTGCCCAAGGATGCTGCAATGATGCGTTGTTCTGCCGGCCTGCTGGCCCTGCTCCTGCTGCTCCCGTCGACCCTACTCGCTGCCGACGCTCGGCAATGGAAGATGGTCTCGGATCGCGATGGTATCCAGGTCTACAGCGCGCATACCGATGACGCGCGGATCAAAACATTCCGTGGCATCACGGTCATCGAACTGGATGATTTCTACACCCCGATCGCAGTACTGGACAACGATGAGTACCTGACACGCTGGCTGTACATGATTCACGACCTGCATGAAATCGGGCGTCGCTCGCCGGTTGATCGCGACTATTACGTACTGACGAAACTGCCCTGGCCGGTAGCCGACCGGGATGCCGGCCTGCTGTTTACCGTGGCGCAGGATCCGCAAACACATGAAATCCAAATTGTTTTCACGGCACGCGACGGCATCGTCCCGCGCACGGACAAGTACATACGCATTCCGGAAATGATCGGTCACTTCAACGTATTGCCTGTCGGCGGCAAAAAAGTGCAGCTCAATTTTGAGGTGCAAATCGATCTGGGTGGCTACATCCCCGCGTTTCTGGTGAATTTTATCCTCAAGGACATCCCGTATGTGTCGCTGCAGCGACTGCGCCGCATCATCAATACGGATGTCTTCAAAGGCCGCCCCGTCGATTACATCAAGGCCCCGCCACCTTGGGCAACTGCGGAACAGGTGGTGCAACAGGCTCCCCCGCCTGCCGGACAAAAGCCCTGAAACAAAAAAGCCCGCAATTGCGGGCTTTTTTGTTTCCACGGCCATATTGCGCGCAAACGCAACTCGCCTGAAAAATCTGGTCGGAGCGGTGGGATTCGAACCCACGACCACCACACCCCCAGCGTGGTGCGCTACCAAGCTGCGCTACGCTCCGACGCCCGCGCATAACGCCACGGGGAAGCCATCTTAAAGGATGCGGTTCCGAATGCAACTGCACACGCTGCCGGCTGCACGGTTATTGCAAAAAACCATCCTGAATACCCGGTTCAAAGCGACCGGTTCATGCTCGCAGGACGCGGAGCACATCCTCGAGTTCAGCGATCATCTGACGCACCATCTGGTTCATTTGCCCCTGATCATCAGCACTCTGGCCGGTGAGTTGCTGGCGCGCACCACCAATGGTGTAACCCTGATCGTAGAGCAGACTGCGGATCTGGCGAATCATCAATACGTCTTGACGTTGGTAATAGCGACGGTTCCCGCGCCGCTTGACCGGCTTGAGCTGCGGAAATTCCTGTTCCCAATAACGCAGCACATGCGGCTTCACGTCACACAGATCACTGACTTCACCGATGGTGAAGTAGCGCTTGCCGGGAATAACGGGCAGCTGGTCGTTATTGCTTGGTTCCAGCATACGCCTCGACTCGCTGTTTTAATTTTTGTCCGGGGCGGAACGTAACGACTCTGCGCGCCGTGATCGGAATCTCTTCGCCGGTCTTTGGATTGCGGCCCGGCCGCTCGCTCTTGTCGCGCAAATCAAAATTGCCGAACCCGGACAATTTTACCTGCCTGTTGGTTTCGAGCGACACGCGCACTTCCTCAAAGAACATTTCCACGAGCTCCTTGGCCTCACGTTTGTTCAGGCCCAGCTCCTGGAACAGCCTCTCGGCCATGTCGGCCTTGGTCAGCGCAGTCATCTCACTCCCTCAACGTCGCACTAACCCTTTGTTTCAAAAGGTCGATTACCCCTTTAACAAGGGCATTAACCTCATCGTCGGTTAGCGTGCGGGAAGCATGCTGCAAGGTCAAGCCCAAAGCGACGCTACGGCGCTGAGGGCCGACGGTATCCCCTTGATAGACATCGAAAATCACTGTATCACGCAGCAGCTCTCCCCCGCCCTCCTGTACCAGCGCCAGCAGCGTGGCGGCCGGAACGGCGCAATCAACCACCAAGGCAATATCCCGCCGTACTGCCGGGAAACGCGACAACTCAGTGAACCGGGGAAGACCCGCCTCCAGCAACGCGCGCAAGCGCACCTCGAAAACATAGGCCGGTCCCGGCAGGTCGAGTGCGTGCTGAACGCGGGGATGCAAGGCACCGATTGCGCCCACCGAATGGCCGTTGTACCAAAGCGCGGCGGACTGGCCGGGGTGCAGCGCCGGATGGGCACCCGGCTCAAAACGAAAGGCAGCCGGTTGGCCGGTGAGTGCCAGCAACGATTCAAGGTCAGCTTTCGCGTCGAAGAAATCCAGCTTCCGGGCAGGCTGCGCCCACCCTTCCGGCTGCGCCGACCCAAAGAGCAGCCCGGCCAGGAACGACTCTTGCCGCAGGCCATCCTGCGCCGGCACGAAACTCAGCCCCGTTTCAAACAGGCGCAGGCGGGTCTGTTGCCGATGCAGGTTATAGCGGGCAGTAGCCAGCAAACCGGCCCACAAGGTCGTCCGCATCACACTCATCTCGGCCGAGATCGGATTGGCCAGCGCCAGTGGCGCATGCTGCGGATCGAGCAGCGCCTGCAATGCCGGATCGACGAAGCTGTAGGTCACGACTTCCTGATAACCGCGCGCCACCAGCGCCTGCCGGACGCGCGCCAGTTCAAGCGCTGATTCCTTGCGGGGGGCGAGCCGAAAATCGCCACGCGGCGGATGACTCGGCAATCGGTCGTAGCCGTACAGGCGCGCGAGCTCCTCGATCAAGTCCTGCTCGATCGCGATATCAAAGCGATGGCTCGGCGCGAGCACCGTCCAACTGCGACCGCTTTCCTGCGTACTCACTTCCATACCCAGGCGCGCCAGCATGTCCTCGACATGGTCCGCGTCGATTTCCAATCCGAGCAAGCGCGAAATACTGCCGGCGTGCAATTCGATTTCCGCTAATTTCGGCATCTGCGCTTCATTTTCGACGCAAGTGACAAGCCCAGGCTCGCCACCACAGATATCGACTATCAGACGCGTGGCGCGCTCAACCGCCAACGCCTGCATGTCATGATCGACACCGCGCTCAAAGCGGTGCGACGAATCGGTATGCAGGCCGTGCCGGCGGGCGCGGCCGGCAATGGCAAGTGGCGTAAAAAACGCCGATTCAAGCATGATGTGGCGGGTACCCGGCGATATGCCCGAGCCCTTGCCGCCCATGATGCCGGCCAGTGCCAACGGTTTGTCGGCATCGGCAATCAGCAAGGTGTCCGGCTCCAACACAAGTTCGCGGCCATCGAGCAGCGTGATCTGCTCGCCGGCACGCGCCAGCCGCACCTCGATGTTGCCGACAAGACAATCAAGATCGAATGCATGTAGCGGCTGGCCGAGTTCGAGCATGACGTAATTGGTGACATCAACGATCGCGTCGATCGAGCGGATACCGCTGCGCCGCAGGCGCTCTCGCAGCCACAACGGGCTCGGTGCTGCTACATCCACATTGCGGATCACGCGCCCGACGTAACGCGGGCAGGCCCCGGGTGCAGTCACCTTGACCGGAAAACGCGCGTCACTGATCGGCAGCACCGATGCAACATCAACACCACGAAACGGTAACTGCGAAAACGCCGCCACTTCCCGCGCCAAGCCGACAACGCTCAGGCAGTCACCACGGTTCGGCGTCAGTCCAAGTTCGAGGCTAACGTCGTCAAGCTGGAGATAGTTGCGCAAATCAGCGCCGACCAGTGCATCAGCTGGCAATTCGAGCAGACCATCTCCGGGAATGTCGATGCCCAACTCGTTGGCACCGCACAGCATGCCGAACGATTCGACACCCCGTAATTTCGCGCGCGTGATGGTAAGACCATTGGGCAACGTTGCGCCGATTTTCGCGAGACACACCTTCATGCCGGCACGCACGTTCAGTGCGCCGCAGACAATGGTCAGCGGCTCCCCATCACCAGCGTCCACCCGGCACACGGAAAGCTTGTCTGCTTCCGGATGCTTTTCGCAAGCAAGCACCTGCGCGACGATGACGCCGGCAAATTCACCGGCAACCGGTATGACGCTGTCCACCTCGAGGCCAGCCATCGTCAGGCGTGCGACAAGCTCCTTCGTCCCGTAAGCCGGGTCGATCCATTCGCGCAGCCATTTTTCGCTGATCTTCATGACCGAATCCGTAGGTAAGGCAGGGCCGTCCCGCTCAGCGGAACTGGGCGAGAAAACGCAGATCGTTTTCGAAGAACAGGCGCAGATCGTTCACGCCGTAACGGAGCATGGCGAGTCGCTCGACACCCATACCGAATGCGAAGCCGCAGTACTTCCGTGAATCGATCCCACATGCCGCGAGCACCTTGGGATGCACCATGCCGCAGCCCAGCACTTCGAGCCAGCCGGTGTGCTTGCATACACGACAACCCGGGCCGCCGCAGATCATGCACTGGATATCGACTTCAGCGCTGGGTTCGGTAAACGGGAAGTAAGACGGGCGGAAGCGCACCTGCAGATCCGCCTCGAAGAAGACGCGCAGGAAGTCGGCGAGTAATCCGCGCAGATCGGCAAAGCTTGACTGCTCATCGATCAGCAGCCCCTCCACCTGATGGAACATCGGTGTGTGGGTCACATCGGAATCGCAGCGGTAGACACGCCCCGGACAAATCACCCGAAATGGCGGCTTGCCACTTTTCATCGTCCGCACCTGCACCGGCGAAGTATGGGTACGCAACAATGTCGTCGTGTCGAAATAGAAGGTGTCATGCATCGCCCGCGCCGGATGCGTAGACGGAATATTCAGCGCCTCAAAGTTGTGCCAGTCGTCCTCGACTTCGGGGCCTTCAACCACCTCGAAACCGGCACTGCCGAAAAAAGCAGTCATGCGGTCGATCGTGCGGGTAACCGGGTGCAGACCGCCGACATCGACACCCCGGCCCGGCAGCGTCACATCAACCGACTCGGTGGCGAGACGGGCGTTCAGTGCCGCTTCTTCAAGAACGCGCTTGCGCTCCTCCACAGCCACCTGGGCACGATCGCGCGCTTCATTAATGACAGCGCCAACCTTCGGGCGTTCATCCGGCGGCAATTCACCGAGTGACTTCAGCAGCGCGGATATTTCGCCTTTCTTGCCAAGGTACTGAACCCGAACCTGATCCAGGGCAGCAAGATCCATGGCGCTGGCCGTTGCCTGCAGCGCGGCACTGACAATGGCATCCAGGTTACGCAGCATGCTTTGTCCCTGACCTGTTGAAATATTTTGCGTGCATCAATCAGCGCTGGCCCAGCCCAGCAAAAAAAAAAGGGGAAGGGCTGACGCCGCTCCCCTCTTTTCCTGTCGCGCCGTGATCAGGCAGAGAGCGCAGCTTTCGCCTCTTTGGCGAGGACGGCAAACGCACCCAGATCAAATACGGCAAGATCAGCCAGCATCTTGCGATCAACCTCGATTGCAGCCTTTTTCAGGCCATCAATCAAGCGACTGTACGACAACCCGTTGAGTCGGGCCGCCGCATTAATGCGCGTGATCCACAACGCGCGGAACTGCCGTTTCCGCTGGCGGCGGTCACGATACTGGTACTGGCCGGCCTTGATGACCGCCTGGAATGCGATGCGGTAGACGCGCGAGCGCGCACCGTAGTAGCCCTTCGCGCGGGCCATGATTTTCTTGTGACGACGACGGGCAGTAACGCCGCGTTTTACACGTGCCATGTCAGTTCTCCGTTAACCGTGCGTCAAAGATTGGGCAACATGCGCGCGACCAAAGCCTGGTCACACGGATGCACCTGCGTCATTGTGCGCAGCTGACGGATACGCTTGGCGGATTTCTTGGTCAGGATATGACGCTTGAAAGCCTGTTTGCGCTTGAAGCCGTTGGCAGTTTTGCGAAAACGCTTCGCCGCTCCACGGTTTGTTTTGATCTTCGGCATTGCTGAAAACTCTCGCTATTGGTTGTACTCGCATCACGGAAACAGTGAACGGGATACTTTACAGGCCCTGTCACTTCTTCCTTTTCGGCGCCAGCACCATGACCATCGCCCTGCCCTCAAGATTCGGTTCCTGCTCGACTTGCGCGTATTCGGCAAGATCGGCAGAGATTCTCTTGAGCATTTCGCGGCCCAACTCCTGGTGCGCCATTTCACGGCCACGGAACCGCAAGGTTACCTTGGCCTTATCTCCCTCTGTGAGGAAACGTATCAGGTTGCGGAGTTTTACCTGATAGTCCCCTTCGTCCGTCCCTGGGCGAATCTTGATTTCCTTGATCTGCATCTGCCGCTGCTTTTTCTTGGCTTCCTTGTCACTTCGTCTTTTCTCGAAGATGAACTTGCCAAAATCCATCAGGCGGCAAACCGGAGGCTCCGCATCCGGCGAAATCTCGACGAGATCGAGTGTTAACTCCTCTGCCTTGGCCAGTGCTTCCTGTATCGAAACGATACCGAGCTGCAAGCCTTCGGGATCAATCAGGCGAACCTGCGGAACAGTGATCTCGGCATTCAAACGGGCGCGCTTCTCACGCGGTATGCCCCTGGGATTTTCGCGCTTGATACCTCAACCCTCCGAAACAACGCGGCCGCGACACGCAACGTCAGCGCCCAGGCGATGCATGAACTCATCAAGAGTCATGACCCCCAGGTCAGTGCCTTCGCGCGTGCGCACGGCCACGGTATGGGATTCAACTTCTTTGTCCCCCACCACGAGCAGGTAGGGGATTCGCTGTAATGTGTGCTCGCGGATTTTAAAGCCGATCTTCTCGTTCCTCAAGTCCGATTCGACCCGGAATCCCTTGTTTTTCAAGGATTCTTCAATGTTCCGGGCCCATCCCTCCTGGCGATCGGTGATATTGAGGACCACGGCCTGAACCGGCGCCAGCCAGGCCGGAAAGGCTCCGGCATGGTTTTCGATCAGGATGCCGATAAACCGCTCGAAGGAGCCGAGGATGGCCCGGTGCAGCATCACCGGAACGTGCCGATTGCCGTCTTCGCCGACAAATTCCGCATCCAGACGCCCCGGCAGGGCGAAGTCCAGCTGGATCGTGCCGCACTGCCACAGGCGGCCAAGGCAGTCCTTGAGGGTGAACTCGATCTTCGGGCCGTAGAAAGCGCCCTCGCCCGGCTGCAGGTCAAAGGCCAGGCCAGCCCCGTGCAGCGCATCGGCCAGACCTTTTTCCGCCTTCTCCCATACCTCGTCGGAGCCGATCCGCTTCAGTGGCCGGGTCGACAGCTTCACCAGGATCTCGTTGAAGCCGAAATCCAGATAGACATCGCGCAGCAGGCCGATAAAGCGCCCGGTCTCCGCCTGGACCTGATCCTCGGTACAGAAAATGTGTGCATCATCCTGGGTAAAGGCCCGCACGCGCATCAGGCCATGCAGCGCCCCGGAAGGCTCGAAGCGGTGGCAAGAGCCGAATTCGGCCATGCGCAGCGGCAGTTCGCGATAGCTGCGAATACCTTGATTGAAAATCTGCACGTGGCAGGGACAGTTCATCGGTTTGACCGCGAACTGACGCTCCTCGACCACCGTGGTGAACATGTTCTCGCTGTAGTTCTCCCAGTGCCCGGATTTCTTCCAGAGCGACAGATCCACCACTTGCGGCGTGCGCACTTCCTGATAGCCATCAGCCTGCAGGCGGGCCCGCATGTATTGTTCGATCTGCTGCCAGAGCGTCCAGCCCTTCGGGTGCCAGAAAACCGTACCCGGCGCCTCTTCCTGCATGTGGTACAGGTTGAGCTGCTTGCCGATCTTGCGGTGATCGCGCTTGCCCGCTTCCTCGATGCGCGCGACATACGCATCAAGATCTTTCCTGTTCGCCCAGCAAGTGCCATAGATACGCTGCAACATCGCGTTCTTCGCGTCGCCACGCCAATACGCACCGGCCACCTTGGTCAGCTTGAACGCCTTCAGCTTGCCGGTATTCGGCACATGCGGGCCGCGACACAGATCGATGAAGTCGCCCTGCCGATAAAAGCTCAGGCCCTCGGCCGAGGGAATATCGCGAATGATCTCGACCTTGTATTGCTCGCCCATCGACGCGAACAATTTCACCGCGTCTTCGCGCGACATCAGCGAACGGGTGACGACAAGATCCCGGGCCGCCAGCTCCTGCATCCGGGCTTCGATTTTCGCGAGGTCTTCCGGTGTGAACGGGCGCTCGAAAGCGAAATCGTAGAAGAAGCCGTCTTCGATCACCGGGCCAATGGTGACCTGCGCGGTGGGAAAGATTTCCTGCACCGCCATCGCCAGCAAATGCGCGCAGGAATGGCGCAACACCTCAATGCCTTCAGCATCCTTTTCGGTGACGATGGCCAGCGAGGCGTTCTGCTCGATGCGGTGCGAGGTATCAACGAGGACGCCGTCGACCTTGCCGGCGAGTGCTGCTTTGGCAAGGCCCGGGCCAATGCTGGCGGCCACCTCGGCCACCGTGACCGGGCCGGGGAATTCGCGTTTACTGCCATCGGGAAGGGTAATGGCTACAGTGCTGGCGATGGACGCCATGACGTAAGACTCCTCAGTGGCGACCCATACGCAAGGCCGCATGATCCAACGCCGGAACGACGCTTGCGGAAGGACTCCGCGGTGCCGGAAAAACTGCCGGAAAAACTGGTAGGCACGAGTGGGCTCGAACCACCGACCCCCACCATGTCAAGGTGGTGCTCTAACCAACTGAGCTACGTGCCTGAAGAGGGCGCGAGAATAGCGGCCGATCCTGCCGCTGACAAGGCCGGCAACCGGTGATATTTCACCGACGCATCACAACCGGGCGTCGACATCCGCCTTCGGGAACATGCCCTTCACATCATAGAGAACTGCCGTCGGCTTGCCGAAAGCGCGCACCTTGGCCACGCCCCAGCGCCGGAACTCAGCATGCGCCACCGCCGCGATGATGCCGTCGTAACCGCCTGCCGCCGGTTCCGCAGCCAGTACATCAAGCCCGTATTCGTGCTTCGCCTCCTGCGCATCAACCCAGGGATCGTAGACATCCACGGCGATGCCCCAGCCACGCAGGTGCTCGATCAGATCGACAATGCGGGTGTTGCGGATATCCGGGCAGTTTTCCTTGAAGGCAAGCCCCAGAATCAGCACACGCGCATGATTGATCGTCGCCCCATTGCGGCTCATCAGCCGCACGACGCGATTGACGATGTGCTCGCCGATACCATCGTTTACGCGCCGGCCGGCGGCGATCACGTCCGGGTAGTAACCCGCTTCACGCGCCTTGTGGATCAGGTAGTACGGATCAACGCCGATGCAGTGCCCGCCAACCAGGCCCGGACGAAACGGCAGGAAATTCCATTTTGTCCCTGCCGCCTCCAGCACTTCCAGGGTGTCGATGCCCAGGCGATCAAAAACAAGTGCCAACTCGTTGACCAGGGAAATATTGAGATCGCGCTGGGTATTTTCGATAACTTTTGCGGCTTCCGCCACCTTGATGGAGCTGGCCTTGTGGGTGGGCACATCGAGGATGGAGCGATACAGCGCATCGACAAAATCGGCAATTTCCGGGGTTGATCCTGAGGTGATTTTGACGATGTTCTTCAGCCGCCGCTGCTTGTCGCCGGGGTTGATGCGCTCCGGGCTGTAGCCGGCAAAAAAATCGACGTTGAATCGCAGGCCGGATACTTTTTCTATTTCCGGAATGCAGATTTCCTCGGTGGCACCCGGGTATACGGTGGATTCGTAAATTGCAACATCGCCACGGCGAATATGTTTGCCGATGGTGCGGCTGGCCGCAATCAGCGGCCCGAAATCCGGGGCGTTGCCGCGATCAACCGGTGTCGGCACGGTAACGATATAGACATTGCACGCATCCAGCAGGGATTCATCGGTTGCAAACGACAGTTGCGTGGCGGCCTTGATCTCGGCAGCCGACAACTCCCGGGTGACATCCTCGCCACGCGCCAGCGCCGCTACGCGTTCGACGTTGATATCGAAGCCCAGCGTGGGATATTTCTCGCCGAAAGCCACCGACAGCGGCAGCCCGACGTAGCCAAGACCGATAACGGTAATGCGGGCCTGTTCGGGTTTCATGTCCTCTCCTGTGCCGACGACATCATGATATGAACGCCGCCGTACGCAACCGGGCGATCTCGTTACGCACCTGCGCCGCCGCCTCGAACTCCAGGTTGCGCGCAAGCGCATACATTTTTTCTTCAAGGGCAGCGAGCGTCCGGGCTGCCAGCGCCGGGTCACGCAATTCGGCAGTGTACGTGGCCGGCGCGTTCCCGGCGACCTTGCGTCGACTGCCCCTGCTGCCGCGCCCGCCGGCACCGGGCGGCTCGCGGGCGCCCTCCATAACGTCGGCGACTTTCTTGCGGATCGACAACGGCGTGATGCCATGCTCGATATTGAAAGCCACCTGCTTGTGCCGGCGGCGATCGGTTTCGTCGATAGCCCGCTGCATCGAACCGGTGATGCGGTCTGCGTAGAGGATGGCCTTGCCGTTGAGATGGCGGGCGGCGCGGCCGATAGTCTGGATCAGCGAGCGCTCGGAGCGCAGGAAGCCTTCCTTGTCGGCGTCGAGAATCGCCACCAGCGACACTTCCGGCAGATCGAGGCCCTCGCGCAACAGATTGATGCCGACCAGCACGTCGAATTCGCCCAGGCGCAGATCACGCAGGATCTCCATGCGCTCAACGGTATCGATATCCGAGTGCAGGTAACGCACGCGCACACCGTGTTCGGCCAGGTATTCGCTAAGATCCTCGGCCATGCGCTTGGTCAGCGTCGTCACCAACACGCGCTCCCCGAGTTCCGCCCGCAACCGGATTTCGCCGAGCACATCATCAACCTGGTGCGTTGCCGGACGGATCTCGATTTGCGGGTCGACCAGACCCGTCGGCCTGACCACCTGCTCAACCACCTGCCCTGCATGCGTTGCTTCATAATCAGACGGCGTTGCCGAGACGAAAATCATTTGCGGCGCGCGGCGCTCCCATTCCGCAAACTTCAACGGCCGGTTGTCGAGCGCGGATGGCAGGCGAAACCCGTACTCGACCAACGTTTCCTTGCGCGAACGGTCACCCTTGTACATGGCGCCGATCTGCGGCACCGTTACATGCGATTCATCGATAACCAGCAGCGCCTCGGGCGGCAGGTAATCAAACAGGGTCGGCGGCGGATCACCGGGCGCGTGGCCGGAGAAGTGCCGCGAATAGTTCTCGATGCCGTTGCAATAACCAAGCTCCTGCAACATTTCCAGATCAAACCGCGTGCGCTGCTCCAGCCGCTGCGCCTCAACCAGCTTGTCGGCGGCCCGCAATTGCACGAGCCGCACCTCCAACTCGGCCTTGATGGTTTCGATGGCGCCCAGCACGGTTTCGCGCGGCGTCACATAGTGCGATTTCGGGTAGATGGTCGCGCGCGGCACTTTCCTGCGCACCACGCCCGTGAGCGGATCGAAATGCGCTACCGCTTCGACCGTTTCGTCAAACAACTCGACACGGACGGCCAGATCGTCGGAATCGGCGGGAAAAATATCGATGGTATCGCCGCGGGCGCGATAGGTGCCGCGATGAAAATCGAGATCGTTGCGGGTGTATTGCATGGCCGCCAGACGCCGCAGGATTTCGCGCTGGTCGATGCGATCGCCGCGCGACAGGTGCAGCACCATCTTCATCCAGGCATCAGGGTCACCCAGACCGTAAATCGCCGATACCGTGGCGACGATGATCACGTCTTTGCGCTCGACCAACGCCTTGGTGGCCGACAACCGCATCTGCTCGATGTGTTCGTTCACCGACGAATCCTTCTCGATAAAGGTGTCGGATGACGGCACGTAGGCTTCGGGCTGGTAATAGTCGTAATACGAAACGAAGTACTCGACAGCATTTTCCGGGAAAAATTCGCGGAACTCGCCATAGAGCTGCGCTGCCAGCGTCTTGTTGTGTGCCATCACCAGCGTCGGGCGCTGGATCTGCGCTATGACGTTGGCGATGGTGTAGGTCTTGCCCGAACCCGTCACGCCCAGCAGCGTCTGCGCCGCGAGACCCTCTTCGATGCCGGCCACCAACTGGCGAATCGCCTGCGGCTGGTCACCGGCAGGCTGATAGTCGGATTTGAGCTCGAACAAGCGGTGAAACCCCGGTACGAAGTGAAGAGGAGCGATTCTACACGGCAGCCAGCGCCCCGCCGCCGGCATCGTCGGCACAGCCTTTATTGCGCTGGCGCATTGAACAGCGAACCCCTTCCATTAGAATGGCGCCGCCCTGAGGGATCCCGTTCCGGTCGCGCTGCCGACGCCTCAATCGGGCCCTGTTTCCCGCCTGCCGAGGTCCATACCGTGGATATCCGTCTTTCGAATCGCGTCAATGCCATCAAGCCGTCCCCGACCCTGGCCGTCAGCAATCGCGCTGCCGAACTGAAAGCCGCAGGCGGCGACATCATCGGCCTCGGCGGCGGCGAACCCGACTTCGATACGCCAGACCACGTCAAGGCGGCGGCGATCAAGGCAATCAACGACGGCTTCACCAAATACACCGCCGTCGATGGCACGCCGGCACTGAAGAAGGCGGTGATCGCCAAGCTGATGCGCGACAACAGCCTCGCCTACAAACCCGAGCAGATTCTGGTATCGAGCGGCGGCAAGCAGAGCTTTTTCAACATGGCACTGGCGCTGCTCGACAAGGGCGACGAGGTCATCATTCCGGCGCCGTACTGGGTCTCCTATCCGGATATGGTGTTGATTGCCGACGCGACGCCGGTGATCGTCCCCACCGACGATGCCGCGCGCTTCAAGATCAGCCCGGCGCAACTGGACGCCGCGATCACCGCCAACACCCGCCTGTTTGTGCTGTGCAGCCCCTCCAACCCGACGGGCGTGGCCTATACCCGCGCCGATCTCGAAGCACTGGGCGTGGTGCTGCGCAAGCACCCGCACGTCCTCATTGCCACCGACGACATGTACGAAAAAATCTGGTGGGCGCCCGAGCCGTTCTGCAACATCCTCACCGCCTGCCCGGATCTGTACGACCGCACCATCGTGCTCAATGGCGTCTCCAAGGCCTACGCCATGACCGGCTGGCGGATCGGCTATGCGGCCGGCCCGGTGCAACTGATCAGGGCGATGAACAAGGTGCAATCGCAAAGCACCTCGAACCCCTGCTCCATTTCGCAGGTGGCCGCGCAGGCCGCGCTCGACGGCAATCAGGATTGCCTCAAGCCCATGGTCAAGGCCTTCAAGGAACGCCACGACTACGTGGTGGCCGAACTCAACAGCATCCCGGGTGTGAGCTGCATTGCCGCTGATGGCGCCTTCTATGCCTTTGCCAACTTCCAGGGCGTGATCGGCAAGCGACCAGGCATCCGCAACGACATCGAGCTGTGCGAATACCTGCTCAACGAAGTCGGCGTTGCCCTGGTGCCCGGCTCTGCGTTCGGCGCCGAGGGTTATGCACGCATCTCCATTGCCACCAGCATGAAAAACCTGCACGACGCGCTGGCGCGTATCCGCAAGGCACTGGCGCAGTAAAGAGGCCCGGGCGCTGCCGGCACGGCGCCGCTCCTGGCTGCGTCGTGTACCCGAGTGCTGTTGACCCTGTGCCGGTGCGTCACTAACATACGCGCCCTCTACACCACCACGGCCCGCGACCGACGCGGCAACCGGTAGAACAAGTTCCATTCCGCCTTAGCTCAGTCGGTAGAGCAACGGACTGTTAATCCGTGGGTCGCTGGTTCGAGCCCAGCAGGCGGAGCCAATTCAATCGAGCAGTTAGGCTTGTTATTCGAAGGGCGCCTCAGGGCGCCCTTCGTTTACGTGCCCGTTCGGTGCCCGTTTCTCTTTTGCCAGGACACCTTGGTCTTCAGGCAGGCCAGTTCCTCGTCGCTTACCCCCGATTGCATTCGACACCAAGCCATGTCCGCACCGACGACGGCGGCCCCCGGGCGCACCGCCGCCATGCCCCTGCCGATCAGGCCGTTGCCGCGGCCTCCTTCATGGCACCCGCCAGGATGGTGTAAGCCGCGACCCAGGCATCCTTCACTTCGGCAGTGAAGGCATCGCCAAGGCCCGCGCCCAGCGTCCACAGCAGCGCACCGGCGACGGTGTCGTAGTCCTTGTCCTTGACGCCGTAACCCGAGTGGCGACGACCCAGATCCTGCACCGCCGGAACAATCTCGCCGAGATTGTCCAGTTTGGTGACGACCGTGTTGAGCATCATCATCAACTTTCGACCCTGCTCCTTGATGTCGCCCTTGAAGAGCGGTTTGAGCGAAGGATCGGTTTCGAACAACTTGTTGTAGAAGAGTTCGGCAGCGGTTTCCTTGATCGGGACCACTTTCTGCCAGGAACCCTGTACGAGTGCGATCTGTTGCGGGGTCATGTTTCAGTTCTCCAGTTTGATTTTTCCGGCTATGGCGGCCATGTAATCGACTGCCGCGCGCACTTCGTCATCATTGAGCGCGTCGTTGCCGCCGCGAGGCGGCATCTGCGTGCCCATAGGTCCGAAGAAGCCATTGAGCGCATGTTGGTAAAGCGTGTTGCGATCCTTGAGCAACCGCGGCGCCCAGGCTTCCGCATCGGAAACCATGGGCGCATCGGCAAGCCCCGTTGCATGGCAGGCCTTGCAGGTGCCCAGCCAGATGGTGCGGCCCTGCTTCAGGGTCGCATCATCAAACTCGGGGAACACCTCGTCGGCCGCCACGGCATGCGTGGACAGCAACAACAGGGCGAGCACCCGGACTGTGGCCTGCATCTCAGTCCACCGGGATGCGAATGATCACGCCACCCATCACGTCAGCGATCTTGAAATCGGTGCGCGGGCTGTCCTTGTGCCCGTTGTGGCAGGTGACGCAGGCCGGCGCCACGGCCGGGTCCGCGTAGACTGCGGTGAAGTAGGTCTTGCCGCCCAGTTTTTCATTCTTGTAGAAGTTCTTGCCGGGGTTGTCGGCGACGAACTTCAGGCCCTCCTTCTCCGCGTCGGTCTTGGGCGAGTTCTGCTTGTTGATCGGCCACAGGGAAAGCAGCGAGTAGTTGAACTTCTGGTTCTTCTTCGCCACCTCCTCGGCGCCAAAGCGGAACATCTGCGCAGGGAGTACCAGCGCTTTGTCATCTTTCCAGTGCTCGCTGGCCTTGATGATTTTTTCCTCGTTCTGCAGCCGGTTGACGATCAGCTTGGTGTACACCGCCCGGTCAGCGGCCATCACCGCGTGCAGGGCGTCGGCCATGTCCTGCGGAGAAATTTCGCCGGCGTTGGCACTGCTGCCAGAAAACACGCTTGCCATCAGTACGGCCGCGGCTATCGATTTGCGCTTCATCATATTGCCTCCAGGTTCCAGGATTTTCCGTCTTGCTTACTCACCGCTCCCGTTCGCCCGACGGACGTGGGTCTCGGCATCTTTTTTCACGGCCATGTCGATGGACTCGACGTGCCGCGCGGGTTGCCCCGTGAAATTGCGATTGATCAGTGCCCGGTCCGCCATCGCGTCGATGGAAAACCCGAGGCCATGGCAGGATTGACAAACCGGTCGCAACATCTTGCTGTTGGGCCGCAGCGTGTCGTTCTGGTTGTGCTGCACCACCATGCGCGAGCCATCGTCGGTAGGCATGCGCAGCCGCGGCATGTGGCAGGACGCGCAGCTCACGCCGCTGCCTGGCGGCAACTTGCCGGCCAGTTCCTGCTGCCAGAGCTCGAAGTGTTTCGACTGGCGATATGCGCGGGTGTGCTCGTCGGCGTGGCAGCCCTCGCAAGCATCCACCGCGGCGCGACGGGTATCGACACCGTGTGCATCGTGGCAACTGCTGCAGCTGAGTTCGCGGCCATGCGCATCGTCGTTCATGGCGGCACGCGCCCATTCCGGGCGCATCGCCGACAGCCCCTGCGCCAGGCGCATGCCGTGCTTGCCAGAGAGGAAGCCCGTGACCTCCGGGCCGTGGCAGGTCTTGCAGGTGTTGTGATCCGGTTTCGCATTCCACGTGTTCGCCGCATCACTTGCCGCGCCGTGACAGGCGCTGCAGTTCACGCCGTTGGCCGCGTGCGTGCTGGCCAACCAGTGCGCCATCGCCTCGCCCTGCTGTTTTGCCGCCGACGCATCGGCCTCGTTGGCCGCCAGCGCGCGGAGGGGATAACGGTCCTGCGGATAGGCCATCATCTCGAACTTGGTTGCGTGGAAATCACGCATCGCCAACTGGCGGATTTCCTTCAGGGCCGGGTCGCCGGCATGGCGCAGCAGGAAGTCTTCGTACAGAGCGCGGTTGTCGTGAAAGTTGTGGCAGCCGGAATTGGTGCAGGTATCAAAGGCCATGCCCTCGTGGTCGGGCGGCATTTCCTCGGGCCCGCTGTGGCAGTGGAAGCAGACATCGCGTGGCAGCGTCACCGACATTTCGCGCGCCATGTCCGGGCGGTGCTCCACATGGCAGGTCACGCACTGCTGGGCATTCAGCTTCTCCAGCCGCTCGACATTGCGCGGATCGTTGAACTTGCTGGCCGGATGCGAGTCGTCGGCTTCTTCCAGTTCGGCGCCATGGCAGCCGATGCAGGCCTGCTGCAGCGCGTCGCGGCCGCCGAAGGGATCGGTGTGGCATGCCTCGCAGGCAAGTTCCACCTGGTAGTGCCCATGGCTGGTGTGTCCGGGCAACAGCGCCTCGCGCGCAGGCACGAGCAGCGGCGAGGTCTTCGCCCCGTCGTACCACATGCCTGCCGCGAAATAACCCAGTGCCATCACACTCAACACTCCCCAGGCCAGCCACAACCGCTTGTACTTACTGCCAGACGCCATGCATGCACTTCAGAAGAAATAGGTTTTCAGGACGTGCGCGCCGAGCAGCGCCGGCACCGGCCACAGTGGCCAGAAATGCGCGTGGAGCGCGCGGTTTCGCCAACGCAGGGCGGCGCGCGGCGCCAGCTTCTTTTCCTTTGCCAGCAGCAGGCCCATGGCGGCGCCGGCCAGCAGTGCGAGCGCGAAGGCCGTCATCAGCATCGCGTCGATGCCCGAGCCGATGCGGCCGCCGGTGTGTGCCCACAGCGCAAGCAGTGCCGACAGGCCAAGCACGCTGTGCGCGAAGCGCCAGCCGGTAAAATCGCCACGCAGCAGGCGCGCGAGCCGCCCCTCTCCCGTCGGTGCCCAGCGCTTGCGCAGCGACAGCAACAAGCCGGCCAGGGAGACCGCCAGTACGCTGTACCCGGTCAGCTGTTTCAGCGAGCTCTGGCGCCAGAGCTCATCCCAGGGCAGCGCGTGTTGCACGCTCGCCGCGTAGGGCAAGCCCGGCAGCAGGAACAGCGGCAAGCTGATGGCCAACGCCACCGCCGCACCGACCAGCAAGGGTTTTTGCCAGCGCGACTGCGCTTCCGGCGCCGGCTGACCGACAAGATCGGCGAGCAAGGGTTTGCAGGAACCGCACACCGTCGATGCACGCGTGCAGGCAGCCAACTGGTCGACACTGCCGCAGCCGGCGGCTACGGCATCGGCCAGTTGGCCGCGGGTAATACCGTTGCACTGGCAGACAATCGCCTCTGCCGGCCAACCGACCACCGACGTCTCCGCGTCCGGCCATAGCAGGCCTTCGCGCAGGAAGGCCTGCTTCTGCCACCAATACACGCGGCGATGGCGCACCACTGCTTCCTGCAGGCGAATGCTCTCCGGGCTCTCGCCCACCGACATCGCGCCGATAAGCTTGCCGTCCTCCAGCACCAGCACGCGCTCGCGCGTCTCGTCGCGCCAGCGCAGGATCTCGGCGCGCTCCAGGCGATCTCGCTCAGTCACGCGGCCGACGCTGAATACCGGCAGGTCGAGAACCTTGAGCCGGCTGGCCACGACCGAGCCGGTGTAATCCGCCGCCGGGCCACCGCTGATCGCGTGCGCCGCCACTGCGGCCTGTTCGAAGCCCGGTGCCACCACGCCATAGGTGCGATCACGGTGCTCGGAACACTCGCCGATCGCGTAAATAGAGGGATCAGAACTGCGCATGTGGTCGTCGACCTGCACGCCTCGACGCATGCGCAGGCCCGCGAGCACCGCCAGCTCCGTCAACGGCACGATGCCCGCTGCCACCAGCACGGTGTCGCAGGACAGCACGGTGCCGCTGCGCAGGCGCACACCGGTCACCTTGCCCTCACCGTGCAGGCGCGCCACCGGCTCGTTGAGCAACACCTCGATACCGAGGCCGGCAATATGCTGCTGCAGTCGCTCGGCGGCGCTGTCGTCCAACTGGTTCATCATCAGCCGCGGGTTGTGGTCGACCACGATCACGCCGTCGCCCATGCGTTGCATGGCGCGCGCCGATTCCAGCCCCAACAGGCCGCCGCCGATCACGACGATGCGCCGGCTGCTGGCCATGCGCGCCTGCAGGCGCAGCGCATCGGACAGCGTGCGGAACACGAATACGTTGCGCTGGCCGATGCCGGGGATATCCGGCACGCGCGGGCGCGAACCGGTCGCGAGAACCAGCGTTGAATAGGTGGTTTCCCGGCCCCGCGCATCGATAACTTTCTTGTTCGCGGCATTGATATCGACCACGCCGCAATGCAGGCGCAACTCGGTCGGCCCGCCGGCCAGGCTGTCACCGGTCGCCAGTTGCTCGACACTGATCTCGCCGGCAAGAAACGCTGTGAGTTGCACGCGGTTGTACGGAGCAAAGGGCTCGTTGTCGTAGAGCACGACAGGCTGCGCCGGCGCGCGGCGCCGCAATTCCTGCACGAAACGCACACCGACCGGGCCGCCGCCGATGACCACCACGGGGGCGGCTGCGGTCGCGTCTTCCGGCACGGGCAATGGCGCTGCCATCTGTGCGGTCATGCATTTCCCCAAAAAAAAAGGCGCCCATCGACCTCCCCGCGTTGCAGGCAGGAGCAATGGACGCCTTTGTCCGGAAATTCCGCACCGGCCCCCGTCAGTGGGCAGCCAGGCGGCGCGATTTGTGTGCATGCCCGCGCTCGGGCGAAGTGCAACACAGACGATGCAAGTTCGATGCCAGCCAGCGATTAGTGATCGGCGATCGTTGCAAAAACAATCGGTTGGGTGCGTGTGGCTATCGAAGAATCGAGGGGAAACAACCTGCGGGCACCATGCGCGGCGCTCCCGACAGGTGCGTTACCACCCTCCCCCATGCCCCAATCGCGGGCTCGACTCGCGCGCGAAAAAAGTGGGAGGGCGCGCTGCCCGACTACATCGATGCCCTTCACCTGAACCAGCCGAGCATTTCCTCCAGGTTCTCGATGGCTGCTGCAAATTCGATGTTGTTGTCGTCACTTGCGTACGACATGGCATCGACAAATCGGCGGTATTCCTCCGCGTACTCCCGATCCGAATCCAACAGGTCGATCGCCGCCTGAATCGACGCGACGAATCCCGCTTCCGTTGATCGTCGTCCGGAACGCATGTCCTCTTCGAACGACGCCACCGCCGTCGCCAGGAAGACATCCTTCCGCTCACGTACCGTGGCGAACAGGGCCGAAAGGTCATGGAGATGGCGAATCATGGCCGGGTCATCATCTGCAGACTGGCGATCTCGCCTGATGACCCGCCAAGTCAGTGCGCTGAGCTTGTCGGAAGCCGTCTCAATGGGTGAAAGGCACAGGACAGTGACTTCCGGCGCGCCACGCGTAAACCGGGACACCAGCGACTGCACCTGGCGCTGTTCCGGCTCCAGTCTGGGGCGGGTGAAACTGAATTCAATCTGAAGCCCGGGGCGCAGCGCACTGTGCCCCTGATACTGCTGGGGATACCCAAGCTCAAACTTGATGTAGCTGCTGGCGACCGCCACCTTGGTCCGATCCAGGGAGAGTTGGCCTACAGCGTCAATCGCATCCGGAACCGAGGCGCGGTATTCGCTGCGAAAGTTTCGCATTTGCCCCTGCGACCCCGACACGAGAGGCAAACAGCGAAAATCCAGATCTTCCGAAAACCGCTGGATCAAGAGACATGCTGCAACTTGATCGACTTGCCGTCCCAAAACATTTTCCGCGACACACGGCCCTTCACGGCAATGACGCGACCCGTCGGCACCTGCGTCGATCGGCCGGCGTTGTAACACTCCTCGTCTTCTGCGGTGACCACCTCGACATGCAGTTTTTGGGTAAGCGCCTCTGCCGCCAATGCGGGCAGCGGTTTGATCGGAATGATCTTGTTGGTCAGCGAGGAGCGCTTGGCCTTGGCATACAGCCCTTGCCCAAACCGGATGAGCACCCCCTCTGCCTGCAACTCCCGCAGGGCACGCCCCACCTGGTCACGGCCGGACAGGTCAAAGAAGTCCGGGGGGACGAATACCGCCCCCTTGCTCCGTGCGATCCGGTACTTCAGCTTGCTTTTCAATGTGTTGAGAGCCATGTAAACCTCCGCGGACGCGGGGACGTCCATGCCTGCAAATATACGACATTCAAATTGAGCAACCAAAGGCGTATAGGCCTTCATAATCATACAGTTATACGTATTTATCTGAAGTACGCGAGAGTACTCGTTCCGGAGCGCTCAAAAACCCTTCCCGGGAGCCCATGGCCATTTCTTGGTGCCTCTTGAGCCGATTGCGTACCTAATCGGCTCATCCCGGCGCCCAGCGCCACAAAAAAGCCCCGCAACAAAGCGGGGCCCACACCACCTGAGATTACGTTACAGATTCAGCACCTGGCGCTCCTCCGATCCCGCCGGAAAGTAAGACCCGAGCTTTCGCCAATAGGGCTCCTGTCAGGGGTTACGTCTGGCAGAAACCTCTACTTATGAATGTCCAGGGGGCGGGGGAGCTTACAAATTCCAAATGGCCGTTAACCGCCGTGTTTCGCCAACGCATCCTGAATCTGCGACGGATTGAAGATCACCTCGAACGCCCAGGTACCAAATCCACTCTTCTCATTGACCGCTTTTACCCAGGTTTTCATGGCGTCCCGCTTCGCCTGATTCTGTTCGGAATCCTCGCCCTTCACTTCAAGCACCAGCGTCTTGCCGTTGCTCAGCCGGATAAGGAAGTCCGGAAAAAACTTTCGCACAACGCCATTGAACACATACAGCACGCTGAAGTTCAGGTGGTCGTTCTTCGCATAGGCCTGCACGTTGTCGCTGTAGTCGAGCGCGAACGTTCCCAGCGCTTCCCAACTGCTGTCGTAAACGACATGGCTGATCTGTGATTTTTGCGTCGGGCCATTCGGCTTGGTGGTGTACCAGGTACGCATATAGGCGGTGGAGCCGATGGGCTGATCCTTGTCGAAAACCGCTTCCTGCCGCTCCTCGTTCTGCTCCTTCACGAAGCGGGCGATGTGGCGAACGATCTGATCGATGTTCAGCGCGATCAACACCCGCTTTCTGTCGTCCTGTTGGTGGAACAGGCTGGGAATATGTAACTTTTCCGAAGTCAGGAACTGATCAACGATCCGGATGAGCTGAACAGCAAGGTACTGCCGATCCGGGCCAAAGTTTCCGCCTGCTTGCTCGTACACCTTGCGGGCAGCCTTGAAGATCAACTGCTGCAAACGGAACTGCCCGGCAGCTTCGTTCAGGTCAATCAACGATACCTTGGAAAGATCGGCCTGCCCGGTAAGTGCAGGAGCAATCTCCGCCTGCGTGGGCGTGAATTCGGGCCGCAGCTCCAGCACATCAACTTTTGCCCAATCGACAACCAAGGTCTTCCGCAGCACCGAATCAATCCGCACAACGTTCGGCCAACGGATCTCGAACGCATTGCGTTCTTTCAGCGACTCAATCTGCGTGCTGGGCTTCGGTGGTGGCGGCGCTTCACCGCCTTCACCAACCTCCTGGAAGATCGACAGTGGCACACCGAACACGTTGACGTACTCGGGGATGAACAGCCCGTTCTCATCCACCTCGTAAGAAACACGACGCAAGCCACGGCCAATCACCTGCTCGCACAACAACTGACTGGTGAACGCCCGCAGACCCATGATGTGCGTGACGTTCTTGGCATCCCAACCTTCTGACAACATCGCGACGGAAATGACGTTCTGCAAACGCTGGCCAGCCTTGCCGCGCTTGCCCACGTTGTCGATGATGGCCCGGAGTTGCTCTTCAGGTTTCAGTTCCAGCAATTTTTCCTGCGTGTCTGACGGCAGGCCAGCGCTTTCGATCACCATGGCCAGCCGCTCTTGATAGGCCTTGTCGGTGGTCGCTGTCTCGCCGATTTCGGCACGCTCCAGCACTCGCGAATCCACGCGAAGCGTCCGCTCAGGAGCCTGCATTTCCGCAATCGCACAGTCGCCATTGTTGAGGAAGTGCTCAACGCGTGCGGAGGTTTCCGTGCGGTTGCAGACCGTCAACATGACTGGGGGAATCTGGTGCCCAGCGGCTTGCCAGTCGTTCCATGTTTGCCGCCAATCAGCGCCCAACAAAGCGTAAGCCTTCTGCACCAAATCAGGCAACGGATCGTGAGGTTCAGCCTTGCGATTCAAGTCGTCCTTCACATCCGGGTCGTTGTAGATGTGATACAGCTTCGAGCGCATCGTCGTGACGTTGATGGCGGCGTCCGAGCGAACAACAACTCGCGGCGTCTTGACCAGACCAGCCTCAATTGCATCGTTCAAACCGAAATCGGAGACGATCCACTCGAACAAACCCTTCTCGGTTGCCTGCCGGCCCGTCGGTGCAAAAGGCGTCGCCGACAAATCGAAGCAGCGCAGGATTCGACGCGTGCCGTGAATGCGGTCAAGGCCTTCAATCCAGCGAGTTGCTTCTTCCAGATCGATGCCGGCTTCTGCTGCTGCTTTACGATCTGCTGCGCTGACCTTGATGTCGGCAGGAATCCGGTAGGCGTGGTGAGCTTCGTCGTTGATGACGATGATGTCTTTGGCGCTGGCGAGCTTGCCGAGCACTCTCCGCGTGAACGCCTCGTCACTCTCCTTGCCTTTCCTGACGACTGAACGATCCGCCTGCTTCAGCGGCATGAGTTGATGCCAGTTCTCGACCAGGATTTCCACCTGATTGATCTTCTGACGCATCGCATCGTTCGGGCAAAGGCCGAACTCGTCGTATACGTTTTGCTCGTGGCCGGGATACAGAACCTGCAAGCGCTCCTTGACGGTAATCCCCGGAGCAACGACAAAAACCGACTTGGAAAACTCTCGCCGCTTTGGATACGTCAGCGCGTTCAGCACCTGCCAGGTGATGATCATCGACATCACGGTGGTTTTGCCGGAGCCGGTGGCCATCTTGTTGCAGAGCCGCTCCCACTCACCGCCATCGCCGTGAATATAGATGCCTTGCTTGTGTTCAGCGGGGCCTTCAATCCACCAGATCAGCGTTTCGATGGCTTCAAGCTGGCAGAAATAGAATTGATGCTGACGGGCATCCGGGTTGTACCAGTGCTCCAGCAGACTGCGGGTGACTGTCGTGACGCCTGGATAACTGGCCGCACGCCACGCATCAACTCGCTCACGAATCTTGTTGACCAGATCCAGCGGCTCAACCCGCAGCGTGTTCGCACGCGTGTCAAAAATTTCGTAGCCAGCAGTGCGTCGGCCTTCTGCCAGCGTCAGCGCACCCGCCTTGCCTTTCCCCCAATGATGCTCGGGAACCCGGTAGGGCGTGTTGATGATCAGGGACTTTGGCGAAGCTGCCACAGGGAGTTAAACCTTAACGGAATAAAGAGGAACCTCAAGCTGCGGCAGCCTGCCACGCTGTACGATGTCAAAAACGTGCTGACGCCAGAATGGCCAAACATTGTGCACAGCATTGATCTGTGCAAACGCAGCAAGTGCATCCCCTTCGGCATCACTGGTCAGCGCATATTCAACGCGATAATCAGCCTCTATCGCGTAGTATATGATCTGCCCCTCAAGTGCATCCTGATTAACAACTCTAAGGCCGAGACGAACAAAGACAATAAGAACACGCGTGGTTGTCTCACCTTCAACCTTGTCAGCAAGGGCGTAATCGACCTGTCTCTTGAACTGCTGAAGAGCATCAATTGCAGTCTCAACGGCCTGATCAAATGGCCGCTCAAATTTGCTCGTATGCAACACCAGATCAAGCAATCGAAGACTGCCGGCGGCCTGCCTAGCGAGATCAACCTGATCCGTCATGCCGCACGCTCCGTTGGCGCCCACGGTTGATCAACAATTCGCTGGAAATTTGCATCAAAGTGCGTTGAAGGATTTGTGACATGAAAGTCGCTGGTCGTCACATATCCAGAACTGGACAGATCGACCTGCTGAACACTCATCCCCGCCAACGCCTTTACATCATCCAGCAAAAATGGATTCGCAAGAACCAGGCGTAAGAGCCTATCCATCGCAACACTTTGGAAAACTTCGCCACGCTCATACTTCGAAAAAGCATTGGCGCCTCCACCAAACAACAGCGCAGCGTCTTGCTGAGAAATTCCAAAATACTCACGCAAGCCGCGAATCTCGCTGCTCACAAGCAAGCCATCCACAGCGCGGCGAGCATCCGCAACTCGAACCTGATTGCGACGGATCTGCTCGGTCAGAACTGGCTGGCCCCCACAAACCGGGCACTCACACCCTTCCAGCCCTTCAACCAAGACTGTGCCATTGCCATGACGATAGTTGTCCGCATACACGACGGGGCGAAGCTCGCCCTCCTCGCAAAGCGGGCAGATCATTTCATTATTGTTGTTCATAGAGCACCTTCGGGGTGAAAGGAGCACAAGGTAATCACCAGTTGCCGAGTGGATAGTTGTAGTTTCACGTACAACTCGTCCGTACGAGACTCAGAATAAATGTGCGTTGTCAGGTAGACGTCCATCCAGAGCTTGCTGTCGGGATAGCGGACGCTCTCGTGGTAGTCGGTTGCAGCAAGTCCAGCCAGACATTCGCATACCTTATCCAGGTCATAGCCAAAGTTGTCGAGGTGCTTGAGGACACGGGGCGAGGCGTAAACCACCCGTCTCTCGGCCGCCCACTGCCTGATTGTGTCGAGGTTGTATTCCGGGGGGCCGGCTCGCTCTTCATGCTTGGACGGAGTAACCATTATGGTTAGGGCCTATCCTTAGGTCAATCCGTGGGAGTACGTGTCAGTCCAGCGGCACGATTTTCAGGGACTCAATACCCCGGTCATCCACCACTTTGACCGCGATTTTGCGGTTATCTCCTGCCTCAAATGGCAGGGATACCGTGCCATGGTACCGGCCCAGCAGTTCCTCGTTGAGCTCCGCCTTGATGTCCTTCTTCAACTTCTGCCAGCCGTCTTTGTCGCCCGCCATCGGGAAGAACACCTGACGCGGCAACAGTGAACGCTCGTCGTAGTCGGTATCCAGCAGCCACATGGCGATCTTGTTCTTGCCACCAGAGACCAACTCACCTTTGGCGGTGTCGAAGTAATCGAAGCCTTTGACTTCGACCTGGTAATTGCCGTCTTTCAGTTTCCGAACCTCGACCTCGGGCTGACCCATAAGCCAGAACGATTCGTTGCTCGACCGATTCTTCTTCAGATCCTCGGTCAGCAGGTCGGTATTCATTTGGGCTTTCAACAGCGTGACGCCCGGCCAGTTAACCTGGTCGATGTCCTTGGCTGCTTCCGGATCGAAAGCGAAGGCTGCAAACAGAATGAACTTGGGCGAGGGGCGAAGCGTTTCAGCCTCACGCAGAGCGAGTTCAACCTGGCGCTGCTCCAACGGAGCGTGCTGCGGACCGAAGCTCACGACAACTCGCTCACCCGTGTCTTTGAGCAAGCCAGACGCGTGCAAGTAGCGGGTCCCGGCAAGAATTTCCAGTTCGGAGAACTGCATCTTCTGACCGCCCTTGCCGCGGATGCCAGCGCGGAAAAGCTCGTCTTTCCATTGATGTTGACGCGAAGACTCGCCAGAGCGGGCGATAGTGACGTCGGCCTCTTTTGGTTGCTCGGCTTCGTCCAGAGCAAGCACGGAAGGGAATGGCACGGCCTCTACTGTAAATGGCCCAGTAATGCGTAGCTTGTCCTTCGACATAACCGGCTGGTCGTAAAGTATTTCTTGATCAGCATGCGTGGAGATCGACTGATCAATTCTCTTCCGCATCGCCAAGCGGCCCGCGTGAAACTCTTCAAAGGACTTCCTAGCTGAAGTTGGCCATTCGTTCGGAAACTCAAACGGGATCTCCCACCAATTCAATTGGTCTCCGCGAGGAAAATTTAAATCGCGAACGGACCGACCACTATCACTAGCCTTATACGATTGAACACCATCCTTCTTCAGAATCGAATTGAGCGTCCCCAAACAATCCTCAATAGATGCATGCATTTTCTCGTGTATCTCATCGATCTCAGGATTACTCGCAATCGACTTAAGAGTGACGTGTGGGACCGTCCTATAAATAAAACCACCTCGCAATCCTTCTGCCGGATATTTGAGCTCAAAGTAGTCATAACACGCCGTCATCAGGCGCTGCTTCGCCAAAGCAACTGCCACACGAGACGTATCGCAGGTCACCCAACGCCTCCCCCACTTCTCAGCAACGTACGCCGTCGTGCCTGACCCACATGTCGGATCGAGAACCAGATCCCCAGGGTCGGTACACATGAGCATGCAGCGCTCAATAATTTTCGTCCCCGTCTGAACGACATACACCTTCTGATCGAGGAAACTTCCCGTCCCGGTGTCCTCCCAAAAATTATTTAGGGATATAACCGGAAAATCATCTGCGTAAGAAACATATCGAAGGTTTGCATTTACCGGAACCCAACGATTTGCAATTTCAACTCGACGCATACCCTCCTCGGTAGTACGCCAGCCCCGACTGCCGGGCCTATAGACACCACCCCGAAACGAGAAGTCGAAAACCGTTGTGGGCTTTTGAGATGTTGAATCACCAAGTGAATACAATCTGCCATCCGCGTCTCCCTCGATGAAAGACTTGGCTTGCTCATCGCTCACGCTTACGCGACGCCCACTGGATAGCTCCACATACTTGAATACGTCATCAAAAGATTTTCCATCTGACTTTTCGCGAAAAAGCTGTTGGTATTTAACAGAAGAAATGTCCTTCGCGTACCAGACAATGTAATCCGCAACTCCGGCCAACGTATTTGTTTTCGCCTGCGGGCTATTTACGGCACTGGTCTTACTTACACAGATCTGTGCAACAAGGTTTTTCGCACCAAATATGTCATCAAGAATTTCACGAACATGGTGAACGTTTTCATCGGAAATCTGTATGAATATACTTCCAGTAGCATTCAAAAGATCTTTCGACAGGCTGACTCGATCGCGAAGGTAGGATAGATATGAATGGATTCCGAGCTCCCATGTATCTCGAAATGCCTTGAGCATTTCTGGCTCTTGAGTAAGATCCTCGTCCTTGCGATCTTTTACATCACGCTTTCCAACAAACGGCTGAAAATTCGAGCCGTACTTAATCCCATATGGCGGATCGATGTAGATCATCTGAACCTGCCCGGCCATGCTCTCCTTCTGCAACAGAGAGTTCATAACTAGCAGGCTGTCTCCGGCAATCATCCGGTTCGACCAGCCACGCTCATGTTTGTAGAAATCAATCGCATCTCGTAGCGGAAGATTCTCGAACGGCGCGGAAAACATATCGCCCTGTCCGGACATGATCGACTTGTTCTTGCCGCCGCCTTTCAGTTCTTTGCGAACCGCAGCGAGGATCGTCGCAGGATCGATACGCTCATGGACGTGGAGCGAAACCGTGTCGATCTCGAAGCTCGTGCGTTCGGCTTTGCCTGACCAGTCGAGATAGGGCTGCGACCTGCGTTTGAGCTCAGAGAGTGCCTCACGCATCACCTGTTCGTTACCGCTGGCCAGCGCGTCATCAATCAGACGCTCAACCTCACCACGCCCCGAGTCGAATTTCAGAGCCGGATCAATGTGCGGGTCGTAGTCGTAACGCTTGGGCTCGGCCACCCCGTCAGTCGCGGGCGTCACCACACCAACTTCAGGATTGTTTTTACGTTTATCGAGGTGGCGGTAACTGACGACCTGGGTGTCGACTCCCGGCTTGGCCTTCGGAGCGAGCGGCTTGGCCTTGCCTGCTTTGGGGGCGGGCTGGTCAGCACCCTCGGGGATCGCCTGAGCTGCCAGGTCGAAGCCCTCGTCGTCGGCCTCGCCTGTGGCCTCTACCCGGTGCACGGAGCCTCCCCGGCCCTTGCCCTTGGCGAGCACCCCGTCAGCCACCAGCGACTCCTTGGCGTGGTCGTAGTCCTTGGCGGTGGCGTTGAGCCCCTCGGCCTTGGCTGCCACGAAGAACTGGTCGGTAAGGGTCTGGTTGCCCACGCCGGAGCCGTCCGCAGGCACCAGGCTCAACAGGAGGGCTTTCAGGCGGTCTTGGCGAGCGTGATCAGTCATGGAAGTCCCTTGGGCAACACGATCTTGAATAACGCAACGACGCATCAATGCGGAAGGAACCCGGTTACGGGCAGGAATCCCCCACTACGAAAACCGGCTGATCATAACAATCGGCCCGACCCCACCGGCACCCCGAAAAGGCAGTGATCGTGAAATAGCCCATGAATGCGACAGGGGCCGTCGCAGGCTGTTGATTTCCACGCAATTCTGCCCCGGGTGTCGGGTTCCTGATCTAATCAGGTTTCCGTGGCTAAGTCCGCTTTCGGCTGTGTGTCTTCCGCCTTCGCTTTGATCTTGGGATGCCCTCTGGCGCGTCTACTGCCCCTGCTTGCCCGCTGTCTTTTCCTGTTTCCCTAGGAAAAAAACAGATCGCTGCGACGCCCCAACGGCTCCTTCGCCAGCAGACTAAGCGGCGGTGAAAAATCATAGGCCGGCTTGCGGGTGAAGAAGGCCCGCTTGCACTCGGTGGTGGTCATGCCGGCGGCAAAGCCGTTCACCAGCACGTCATCGACAACGTGGCGAAGAATGCCGTAGCTGATCGGCAGAAATTTGTAGAAAAGCTGCGCGAGCTTGCGGCAATTGTGGATGTCGCCGCGCACGATCGCCGAATAGTCGTCATACAACGTGCGCGCGCTGCCGTTTGCGGCCAGCGCCAGCACGATTGCATTCGCCGCCATCTGGCCGGTGAGCAGCGCGTTGTGAATGCCCTCACCAAGCAACGCCTCGGCCATGCCGGCAGCATCGCCAACCAGCAGCACGCGCTCGCTGCGCGGCTGGTAGTACTCGCCGCCCGTGCCGATGGGAAAACCGACCAGATGCTCGATCGCATCGCCACGGATGCCCAGCCGACGCTGCACGTACTCACGCAGGTGATCTTTCGAGAATTGCACCTCTTCCGGCCGCCGCGTGTAGATGCCGACGTTGAGATGATCGCCCTTCGGAAACAACCAGCCGTAGCCCTGCCCCACCACGCCAAAATCGAAGGTCAACGGCGGCAGCGGCACTCCCGCCGGCAAACGCACAACGCCCTCCATCGCCACCGCCGTGCGATCAGGCACGAAACCACCGGTGAGTTTGCGCACCTGCGAGTGGGCACCGTCGGCACCGACAAGGAAGCGGGCACGCAGCACGCGGCCGTTGTCGAGCGTGAGCGTGACGCCATCGGCACCCTCATCAATGCTGCGGATCGGGCCGATCTGTTCGAAACGTGCACCGGCAGTGATCGCGCGATTGAAGCACAGCGCATCGAGTTCGGTGCGCACCGTCAGCGCACAGATCGGGGCCGGCGCGCGCAGCGTCGCTTCGCGCTTCAGATAGAGCGAGACGCGCATGTCACTTTCGACCTGGCGGATCACCGACGCGATGGAAAAACGATAGCGGCGCAACGCCTTGGTGGTGACGCCGCCGGCACAGGCCTTGAAGCGCGGAAAGGCGCGGCGGTCGACCAGCAGCACCGACAAGCCGGCGCTAGCCAGGTCATGGGCGCAGGCGGCGCCGGCCTGGCCACCACCGACCACGATCACGTCCTGCTGATGCACGGGCGGCTCCGGGAAGAAAAAGGCAACGCAAGTATAGGCAAGCCATGGCCGCAACAGGATGAACTGGCCAAAACAAGTCGCCGGATCAGTCAATGCGCATGCCATCCGCCAGCCTGTATCCTCATGCTGCCGTCAGCCAATGGCCAAAATCGACCATGATCCGACCCGCCGACCATCCCGCTCAGGCCACTGCCCATTTCATTGCCTATCCGTCGCATCCGTCGCTGCGCAGCGACGTGCTGCAGCTGATTGCCAACCTCGAATCCGGCACGCGCGAAGCGCAGAAATCACTCGCTGCCCGCGTGCTGGAAACTGCTGCCCGCGAAGTGCTGCAGGTGATGGTCGTCGATCTGGTGCAGCGCCTGCAGCGTCCGGACCGGCCAAGCGCCGAGATCCACAAGACGCTCCGCTATCTCGACGACTATATCGGCGGCTTCTGCCGGTTACTCAGCGGCATGTTGAGCAACGACAAGCTGATGCGGGCGATGCGCTATTTCCGCACCGTGCTGATGGACATCGACGACGCCCATGGCCAGCCGCAACCCTGGATCGGTTTTCCGGTCGACGATTCCTTCGCGGCCGAGTTGCGCGCCGTCTGCGCGCACCTGCGCGATGCCAACGCCCCGTACGACGCCGCCCGCACGGTGCAGGCACTGGACGCACTCACCGATGCGGTTCTGCACTCGCTGCTGGAAGCGCCCCGGGATCTGATGCAGTTCGGTTTCGTGATCCGCAAGGCCGCTGACGGCGGCATCGCGGTAGCCCGCAGCGCCATGCGCGGGATGACCCACCGGAGCATTCCGTATCTGTCGGCGCGCCAGCGCCGCGGCCTCGCCGATCATATCGACAGCATGCTGCACGAACTGCCGGCAGCGCGGTACACATGAGCTGGGCGCGCAGCCGCTTGCTGCGCGCGCGTGACCGGCCCGGCTGCCGGCGCCGGAAAAGCCCACCCCCCGGTCATCACAAATTTACAGCCCTGCACGGGCCGCGTATCATCCGCGCCGCCCGGTACCCTTACGACCCTGATATTCAGGCAACCGCATCGTGTATCACCGCTCAACGCCGAGACGGGAGTCGCTGACGTGTCGCCGACTGAAACCCTTGCGCAGTACTGGTCCCTCGGTGTCTACCTGTTCCTCGTCGCCTTCATCTGCGCGTTCATGGTGGGCCTGCCGGTATGGCTCGGCGGCCGCACCTGGGGCCGCGCCAAGGATGAGCCCTTCGAGTCGGGCGTGGTGTCGGTCGGCGGTGCCCGCCTGCGGCTCTCCGCCAAGTTCTACCTGATCGCGATGTTCTTCGTGATCTTCGATGTTGAGGCCCTGTTCCTCTATGCCTGGGCGGTGTCGGTCCGCGAGGCGGGCTGGGCCGGGTTCGTCGTCGTATCCATTTTCGCCGCCGAGCTGCTGCTCGGCCTTGTTTACCTGTGGCGGATCGGCGCGCTGGACTGGGCGCCGGCAAAGCGCCAGCGCAAGGCCCGGCAGGAAGCCGCCGCCTCCCCATCCATCACGCCATCGCCCTGAGCGGGGTGTCTTCGCCATGAAATACACACTCACCCGGATCGACCCCAACGCGGCCGGTCGTTATCCCCAAGCCCAGCAGCAGGTCGACGATCCCGCCGCCGACCATGTCCATCGCAGCATCTATATGGGCAAGCTCGAAGACATGGCGCACGACGCCGTGAACTGGGGCCGCAAGAATTCACTGTGGCCGTACAACTTCGGGCTGTCCTGTTGCTATGTGGAAATGGCCACGGCCTTCACCACGCCGCACGATATCGCCCGCTTCGGTGCAGAAGTCATTCGTGCCTCGCCACGCCAGGCGGATCTGATGGTCATCGCCGGCACCTGCTTCATCAAGATGGCGCCTGTCATTCAGCGCTTGTATGAACAGATGCTCGAACCGAAGTGGGTGATCTCGATGGGCGCCTGCGCCAACTCCGGCGGCATGTATGACATCTATTCCGTGGTGCAGGGTGTCGACAAATTTCTGCCCGTCGATGTCTACATTCCCGGCTGCCCGCCACGCCCGGAAGCTTTCCTGCAGGGCCTGATGTTGCTGCAGGATTCGATCGGCAAGGAGCGTCGCCCGCTGTCGTGGGTGGTCGGCGACCAGGGCGTGTATCGCGCCGAGATGCCGGCGGAACGCGAACGCAAGCGAGCCGAGTGCATCGCCGTCACCAACCTGCGTACACCGGACCAGGTGTGAGAAAAAGCATGCAAACGAGCGTGAACCCATGAGCGAAGCTGCGGTTGCCGTCCCGCTCGCCGGCGCCGAACACGAGGTTGTCCGCGAACTCGCGGCGCGTTTCGGCGCCGAAGCTTTCGTCTTTCAGCAAACCCTCGACAACATTCCGACACTCTGGGTGCCGCGCGCGCAGGTGAACGACGTGCTGCGCTACCTGCGCACGCTGCCGCAACCCTACGTGATGCTCTACGACCTGTCTGCCGTTGACGAGCGGCTGCGCACCAAACGCGACGGCCTGCCGCTGGGCGATTTCACGGTGTTCTATCACCTGCTGTCGATTGATCGCGCGCTCGGCAAAGGGGCCGGCGATGTGCGGATCAAAGTCGCGCTCGGCGCCGCCGACCTGAACATCCCGACCGCGCGCGATATCTGGCCGAATGCCGACTGGTACGAGCGCGAGGTCTACGATCTCTTCGGCATTCATTTCGCAGGCCACCCGCACCTCTTCCGCATCCTGTTGCCGCGCAACTGGCAAGGTCATCCGCTGCGCAAGGATTATCCGGCGCGCGCCACCGAGTTCGATCCGTTCATGCTGGATGCGGCCAAACAGGATGCCGCGCAGGAAGCACTGCGCTTCAACCCGGAAGAATGGGGCATGAAACGCGGCACCGGCGACGAGGACTACATGTTCCTCAACCTCGGCCCGAACCACCCGTCCGCACATGGCGCCTTCCGCATCGTGTTGCAACTGGATGGCGAGGAGATCATCGACTGCGTTCCGGATATCGGCTACCACCATCGCGGCGCGGAAAAAATGGGCGAGCGCCAGACTTGGCACTCGTACATCCCGTACACCGATCGCGTCGATTATCTCGGCGGCGTGATGAATAACCTGCCATATGTGATGGCAGTGGAAAAGCTTGCCGGCATTACCGTGCCTGATCGCGTGAACACCATCCGCGTGATGCTCACCGAACTGTTCCGCATCAACAGCCATCTGTTGTTTCTTGGCACCTACATCCAGGACATCGGCGCGATGACGCCGATCTTCGTGATCTTTACCGATCGCCAGAAGGTCTACGACATCATTGAAGCCATTACCGGCTTCCGCATGCACCCGGCCTGGTTCCGCATTGGCGGTGTCGCGCACGATTTACCGAACGGCTGGGAAAGGCTCGTTGGCGATCTCATCAAGTGGCTGCCAAAACGCCTGAAGGAATACGAAGGTGCGGCGCTGAAAAACAGCATCCTGAAAGCGCGTTGCATCGACGTCGCCCAGTACAACAAGGACGAAGCGCTGGCCTGGGGCGTCACCGGGCCCAGCCTGCGCGCCACCGGCGTCGATTTCGATTTGCGCAAGGCGCGCCCGTACTGCGGCTACGAAAATTTCGAATTCGAGGTGCCACTGGCGCACAACGGCGATGCCTACGACCGCTGCCTGGTGCGCGTCGAGGAAATTCGCCAGAGCCTGCGCATCATCGAGCAATGCCTGAAGAACATGCCGGCCGGCCCGTACAAGGCCGACCACCCGCTCACCTGCCCGCCACCGAAAGAACGCACGCTCAAGGATATCGAGACACTGATCACGCACTTCCTTGGTGTTTCCTGGGGGCCGGTTATGCCCGCAGGTGAAGCCTGTGTGATGGTCGAGGCAACCAAGGGCATCAACAGTTACTACCTGACGTCGGATGCATCGACCATGAGTTATCGCACGCGCATCCGGACGCCGAGCTTCGCGCACCTGCAACAGATCCCGTCCGTGATCCGCGGCGCCTTGATCCCGGATTTGATCGCCTATCTCGCCAGTATTGATTTCGTGATGGCCGATGTCGACCGCTAAGAGTGGCTGTGCAGGTGGCCCGAAAACCTGCAATGGGAAAAACCAGCCTGAACAAGGCGCCATGCCGCGCGACAATTTTGTCTTGTCTGACGCTGAGCGCCACGCAATCGGGCACGCCATGGCGCATTACGAAGATGCCCGTGCCGCAACCATCGATGCGCTGAAAACCGTGCAGAACACGCGCGGCTGGGTCAGTGATGCGGCGATAGACGCCATCGCCGCCGTACTCGGCATTCCGGCGGCGGATGTCGACGGTGTCGCCACTTTTTATAACCGCATCTATCGCCAGCCGGTTGGCCGGCACGTCATCTCGGTATGCGACAGCATCGGTTGCTTCCTCACCGGCTATGACGCAGTGAAAGACGAAATGCACAAGCAGCTCGGCATTGAGTACGGCCAGACAACCCCCGACGGTCGCTACACGCTGCTGCCGATCTGTTGTCTGGGCAACTGCGACAAAGGCCCGACCCTGATGATCGACGACGATACCCACGGCCCGGTGGCGCCGGCCGATGTCGCCGGCTTGCTGGAGCAGTACAAATGATTGCCGTGCAACTGTCGGCGGCGAAATCAGCCGAAACCCACCCGCTTACCTGGCGCCTGCGCGACGACCGTTCGCCGCACGATCTGCAAGCGTATGAAGCGCAGGCAGGCTATGCCGCGCTGCGCCGGGCACTCAAGGAACTGCCGCCGGCCGAGATCCAGAAAGCGGTCAAGGATTCCAACCTGCGCGGCCGTGGCGGCGCGGGCTTTCCCACCGGCGTGAAGTGGTCGCTGATCCCGATGGGGCCGGACGCAGGCAAGAAGTACCTCGTCTGCAATGCCGATGAAATGGAACCGGGCACCTTCAAGGATCGCCTGCTGATGGAGCAACTGCCGCACCAGCTGATCGAGGCGATGATCCTCTCGGCCTATGCGATTCAGGCATACCGTGGCTATATTTTTCTGCGCGGCGAATACATCGTCGCCGCCGAGCGCCTGAACAAGGCCATCGCCGAAGCGAAAGCCGCCGGTTACATCGGCAGGAACGTGCTCGGCACCGGCTGGGATTTCGAGTTGTATGTGCACACCGGCGCCGGCCGTTACATCTGCGGCGAAGAAACAGCGCTGATCAACTCACTGGAAGGCCGGCGCGCCACCCCGCGCGCCAAACCACCTTTTCCGCAGATCGCCGGCGCCTGGGGCAAGCCGACCATCGTCAACAACGTCGAAACGCTGTGCAACGTGCCGCACATCCTGTTGCACGGTGGCGAATGGTTCCGCGGGCTTTCGCAGGGCAAGTCACCGGACGGCGGCACCAAGCTGTACGGCATGTCCGGCCGCACCAAACGCACCGGCGTGTGGGAATTGCCGATCGGCACCAGTGCCCGCGAGATCCTCGAAGTACATGCCGGCGGCATGGCCGATGGCCTGCAGCTGAAATGCTGGCTGCCAGGCGGTGCCTCCACGGATTTCCTGATGCCCGAACAGCTTGATCTGGCCATGGATTTCGACACCATCATGAAGAACGGCAGCCGCATGGGCACCGGCCTGATGATGGCCATCGACGACCGGCAGAACATGGTGTCGGTGGTGCGCAATCTGGAAGAGTTTTTCGCGCGTGAATCCTGTGGCTGGTGCACACCTTGCCGCGACGGCCTGCCGTGGACGGTGAAGGTTCTGCGCGCCATCGAGAAAAATCAGGGCAAGCCGGGCGATATCGAATTTTTGCAGAAAATGACCCGCGATCTGGGCCCCGGCAAAACCTTTTGCGCACACGCGCCGGGCGCGATGGAACCGCTGCAGAGCGCATTGAAATTTTTCCGCGACGAATTCCAGCGCGGCATCCCTGCGCAGATCCCGACGACTGCGGTGAGCTAATCCGGAAAACATTGGCCATGGCAACCATCCACGTAGACGGCAAGCAATACGAAGTCGACGGCAGCGACAACCTGCTGCAGGCCTGCCTGTCGCTCGGCATCGACATCCCCTACTTTTGCTGGCACCCGGCGCTGGGCTCGGTTGGCGCCTGCCGCCAGTGCGCGGTGAAGCAGTACGCCAACGCCGACGACAAGCGCGGCCGCCTCGTCATGTCCTGCATGACGCCGGCCACCAACGGCACCATCATCGCGGTGACCGATACCGAAGCGAAAGATTTCCGCGCCTCGGTGATCGAGTGGCTGATGACCAACCACCCGCACGATTGCCCGGTGTGCGAGGAAGGCGGCCACTGCCATCTGCAAGACATGACGGTGCTGACCGGCCATGCTTCGCGCGAATACCGCTTCACCAAGCGCACGCACCAAAATCAGGATCTTGGCCCGTTTATCAACCATGAGATGAACCGCTGCATCGCCTGCTATCGCTGCGTGCGCTATTACAAGGATTACGCCGGCGGCACCGATCTGGGCGTGTTCGGCGCCCACGACAATGTTTATTTCGGCCGTACTGCCGATGGCAAACTGGAAAGCGAATTTTCCGGCAACCTCACCGAAGTTTGCCCGACCGGTGTGTTCACTGACAAAACCCACGCCTCGCGCTACAACCGCAAATGGGACATGCAGTTCGCGCCCAGCGTCTGCCAGGGCTGCTCGGTCGGTTGCAACATTTCGCCGGGCGAGCGCTACGGCGAACTGCGCCGCATCGAAAACCGCTACAACGGCGCGGTGAACCATTATTTTCTTTGTGATCGCGGCCGCTTCGGTTATGGCTTCGTCAACCGCAAGGATCGGCCGCGTCAACCCTTGCTGCGCCGCGACGGCCAACTGGTTGCCGCGACGGTCGATGAAACCGTGGCTGTTGCCGCCGCCGAACTGAAACTGGCGCGCCGGATTGTCGGCATTGGCTCGCCGCGGGCCACCCTGGAAGCAAATGCCGCGTTGCGCGCACTGGTCGGCGCCGACAACTTCAGCGTCGGGGTCAGCGCCGCCGATCTCGCCCTGCTGCGCTGCGCTCGCGATACGCTGCGGCACAGCGGCGTGCGCACCCCGAGCCTGCGTGAAATCGAACAGTTCGATGCCGTGCTGGTGCTGGGCGAAGACGTAACGCAGACGGCACCGCGCATTGCCCTGGCACTGCGCCAATCGGCAAAGCAAAAGGCAAAAACCGACGCTGCTGCCCGCAAGGTTGCCGAATGGCAGGCTTATGCCATTCAGGATATTGGTCAGCGCAACTTGAGCCCGGTGTTTATCGCTGCCGTCGAGGTCACGCGCCTGGATGACATCGCCGCCGAAACGCTCCGCGCGGCGCCGGAAGACATCGCCCGCCTCGGCTTTGCCGTAGCGCACGCGATTGATCCGCAAGCACCTGCCGTTACCGGTCTTGCCGCCGGCACCGCAGCCCTTGCGCAACGCATCGCCGCTGCCCTGCTCGCTGCAAAGAAACCCTTGATCGTTTCCGGCACCGGCGCCGGCAACGAAGCGGTGATTGCCGCCGCCGGCAATGTGGCCCGCGCCCTGCTTGCCGGCGGGAAAAATGACGCCGGCATCACCCTGGCGCTACCGGAAGTGAACAGCCTCGGCGTGGCGCTGATTGATGGCCTGCCGCTTGAAGATGCGCTCGCAGCAATCACGCGCCACGAGGCTGACGCAGTGATCGTGCTGGAGAATGACCTCTATCGCCGGCTCGATGCCGCCACGGTTGATGGTGCACTCAACGCCGCCCGCAGTGTCATTGTTGTCGATCACCAGCACACTGCCGTCACCGACAAGGCCAGCGTCGTGCTGTCTGCCGCATCATTCGCCGAAGGCGACGGCACACTGCTGAGCAACGAAGGGCGAGCGCAGCGTTTCTACCGTGTCTTTGATCCCTCCTACTACGACCCGGCAATCCGTCTCCACGAAAGCTGGCGCTGGCTGCACGCCATCGATTGCGCACGCCGCGATGTCGCCGTCGACTGGTCGACACTGGACGACGCCACGCACGAATGCGCCGCACAGATTCCGGCGCTGGCCGCTATTGTCGATGCCGCACCGGCGGCAACGTTCCGTATCAACGGCCTGAAAATCGCCCGTGAACCGCGTCGCTACAGCGGCCGCACGGCAATGCGCGCCAATATCTCCGTGCACGAACCACGGGCATCACAGGATAACGACAGCCCGCTGGCGTTCTCCATGGAAGGCTATGTGGGCCCGCTGGAACCCGGGCCGATCACGCCGTTTGCCTGGAGCCCGGGCTGGAATTCGCCGCAATCCTGGAACAAATTCCAGGATGAAGTGGGCGGCCATCTCAAGGGCGGCGATGCCGGTGTGCGCCTGATCGAGCCGGCGGCAACGGCAGGCAGCTATGCTGCAAATATTCCTGCCGCGTTTGTGCCACGTCACGAGGCCCTGCGGGTGGCGCCGCTGCACCATATCTACGGCAGCGAGGAACTTTCCACACGCTCCGATGCCATCGCCACGCAAGTAGCGGATGCCTGCATCACGCTGTCGAGCACCGACGCGACGCGGCTCGCAATCGCCGACGGTGAAGCCGTTCGCGTCAGCATCAATGGCGCCATCTGCCATCTGCCGGTACGCATCAGTGCGACCCTGGCAATCGGTCTTGCCGGGCTGCCAGTCGGGCTGCCCGGCATGCCGCCGATCGCCGACACGACGAGTGTGACGCTGGCGAAGGCGGTGGCCGCATGAATATTGCCGCACTGTACGACGCCCTGCTGGCCTGGTTCACGCCGACGGTCATTGCCGTATTGATTGCGCTCATCAAAACGGTGGTGATTCTGCTGGCAGTGGTATTTGCTGCCGCATTCCTCAGCTTCGTCGAGCGCCGCGTGCTCGCGCTGTGGCAGGACCGCCACGGCCCGAATCGCGTCGGCCCCTTCGGTATTCTTCAGCTCGCCGCCGACATGATCAAAATGTTCATGAAGGAAGACTGGACGCCGCCCTTTGTCGACAAGCTGACGTTCTGGATCGCGCCGATGATCGCGATGAGTGCGCTGCTCATCGCCATGCTGGTGGTACCGATCACGCCGACCTGGGGCGTTGCCGATCTGAATATCGGCATTCTGTTTTTCCTCGCCATGGCCGGCCTCGGCGTATACGCGGTGATGCTCGCCGGCTGGTCGAGCAACAACAAATACGCACTGCTCGGCGCCCTGCGCTCGGCCGCACAAACCCTGACCTATGAAGTATTCATGGGCATCTCGGCCATGGGTGTGGTGGTGCTGGCCGGCTCGTTCAATCTGCGTGAGATCGTGGCGGCACAACAAAACTGTTGGTTTGTGATTCCGCAGTTCCTCGGCTTCCTGACCTTCTCGCTCGCCGGCGTTGCCGTCGCTCACCGCAGCCCGTTCGATCTGCCGGAAGCCGAGCAGGAACTGGCGGCCGGCTACCACACCGAATATTCCGGCCTGAAGTGGGGCATGTTCTTCGTTGGCGAGTATGTGGGCGTTGTCGTTGTTTCGGCGATGATCGTCACGCTGTTTTTCGGCGGCTGGCTCGCCATCCCCTACCTTGATTTCATTCCGCCGGTGTTCTGGTTCGTCGGCAAGGTCGTATTTTTTGTGATGCTGTTCATCCTGCTGCGCGCGGCGCTGCCACGGCCGCGTTACGACCAGCTGATGGCGCTGGGCTGGAAGTTCTGCCTGCCACTGACCGTACTGAACCTGCTCGCGACCGGCGCCTGGGTGCTGTACACCAGCACGCCGGCACCCTGAGGCTGCCACTTTCGGAAAACGTACGCACATGAAAGCAATCCTCAACTTCTTCATCGGCGCCTTCAGCCAGCTGCGCAGCATGTACATGGTGTTCATGCGCGGGTTTCGCAAACGCGACACGCTGCTGTACCCGGAAGTGAAAACCTATGTGCCGCCACGCTACCGTGGCCGCATCGTGCTGACGCGCGACCCGGATGGCGAAGAGCGCTGCGTTGCCTGCAACCTGTGTGCAGTCGCCTGCCCGGTTGGCTGCATTTCGCTGCAGAAAGCCGAAGGCGAAGACGGCCGCTGGTATCCGGAATTCTTCCGCATCAATTTTTCGCGCTGCATTTTTTGCGGCATGTGCGAGGAAGCCTGCCCGACCACCGCCATCCAGTTGACGCCGGATTTCGAGATGGCCGAGTACAAGCGTCAGGATCTCGTCTATGAGAAGGAAGACCTGCTGATCAGCGGCCCGGGCAAATATCCCGATTACAATTTCTACCGCGTCGCGGGCCTTGCGATTGCCGGTAAACCGAAAGGTGCGGCGAACAACGAAGCTGAACCGATCAATGTCAGAAGCCTGTTGCCCTGAGCGCGCCCCCGAGGACAACCGACGTGGAAATTGCCTTTTATACTGCTGCCGTCGTCGCCATGATTGCGACATTCGGTGTCGTCGCCGGCAAGAACCCGGTGCATGCCTTGCTGTGTCTCGTGGTCTCGCTGCTCGCGGTTGCGATGGTGTTTTTCACCCTCGGTGCACCGTTCGCCGCCATTCTCGAAATGATCGTCTACGCCGGCGCCATCATGGTGCTGTTTGTGTTCGTGGTGATGATGCTCAATCTCGGTGAACACACCGTTCGCCAGGAACAGCAGTGGCTTGCACCGGGTATCTGGCGTCTGCCGGCGCTGCTGTCGGCCGTATTGCTGTTCCAGTTGAGCATGGTTATCCCCGTGTCGCCGGTACCTGCGGGCAATGTGGTCGTGGCAGCAAAGCAGGTCGGCGTCGCACTCTACGGCCCGTACATCCTGATCGTCGAACTGGTGTCGATGCTGTTGCTCGCCGCGATGGTCGCGGCCTGGCACCTCGGCCGGCACGATCCGAAGGAGTGATGCCATGAACGGAATACCGATGGAACATGGCCTTGCGCTTGCGACCATCCTGTTCGCAACCGGCTTCGCCGGCCTGCTCGTGCGGCGCAACATTCTTTATGTGCTGATGTGCCTTGAAATCATGATGAATGCTGCCGCACTTGCCTTCGTTGTCGCCGGTGCACGCTGGGGGCAACCCGATGGCCAGGTCATGTTCATCCTGATCCTGGCGCTTGCGGCTTCCGAGGCCGCGATTGGTCTGGCCATCGTTTTCCAGTTGTATCGTCGCTTCCATACCCTGGATATCGACGCTGCAAGCGAGATGCGCGGATGAACCAACTTTATCTGAGTTTTGTTTTCCCGCTGGCCGGCTGGTTGCTGCTGGCGCTGTACCCGGCATTAACGCGCAGGCAGATGGCCGAAAACATTGCCGCCGTTATCGGCGTCGGTGCCATTGGCCTGTCCGCGCTGACCGTGATGTATGCCGGCCTTGAGTTTCTCGCAACGCAGCCGCCTGGCAGCATCTTCACGCAGACGTTGTGGACCTGGTTCTCGGTCGGTGGCCTTGCGCCGACCATCGGCCTGCATCTCGATGGCCTGTCGCTGACCATGCTCGGCGTCATCACCGGCGTTGGCTTCCTCATCCACCTGTTCGCCTCCTGGTACATGCGCGGCGAAGAAGGCTACAGCCGCTTCTTCGCTTACATGAACCTGTTCATCGCCAGCATGGTGATACTGGTACTCGCCGATAACCTGCTGTTCCTGTACTTCGGCTGGGAAGGCGTCGGCCTGTGTTCCTATCTGCTGATCGGCTTCTACTATCGCGAAACCGCCAACGGCAACGCTGCCGTGAAAGCTTTCATCATCACGCGCATCGGCGATGTATTCATGGCCATCGGCCTGTTCATTCTGTTCGCAACTTTCGGCACGCTGAACATTGCCGAACTGCTGGTAAAAGCACCGCTTGCCTGGCAAGCCGGTGATCCGCTGGCGCAACTGGCGGCACTGATGCTGCTTGGCGGCGCTGTTGGCAAGAGTGCGCAGTTGCCGCTGCAAACCTGGCTGGCCGATGCGATGGCCGGCCCAACGCCGGTGTCGGCGCTGATCCACGCGGCGACGATGGTGACCGCCGGCGTTTACCTCATTGCGCGTACCCACGGCATTTTCGAGTTGGCGCCGAACGTGCTGCACCTGGTCGGCATCGTCGGCGCGCTCACGCTGCTGCTCGCCGGTTTCGCCGCGCTGGCGCAAACCGACATCAAGCGCATTCTCGCCTATTCGACCATGAGCCAGATCGGTTACATGTTTCTGGCGCTGGGCGTTGGCGCCTGGAGCGCAGCCATTTTCCATCTGATGACGCATGCTTTCTTCAAAGCCCTGCTGTTCCTTGCCGCTGGCGCGGTGATCATTGCCACGCACCACGAGCAGGATATTTTCCGCATGGGCGGCCTGCGCAAAAAACTGCCCTTCATTTATGCCTGCTTTCTTGTCGGCGGTGCGGCACTGGCAGCGCTGCCATTGGTGACTGCCGGCTTTTACTCAAAGGACGAAATTCTCTGGGAAGCTTTCGCCAGCGGCAACGAACCGCTGCTGTGGGCCGGCCTTATCGGCGCGCTCCTGACCTCGCTGTACACATTCCGCCTGATCTTCATCGTTTTCCACGGCGAGACGAAAACCGATGCGCACGCCGGTCACGGCATTGCCCACTACCTGCCGCTTGGCGTGTTGCTGGTGCTCTCCACCAGCATCGGCGCGCTGATCCATCCGCCGCTGGCAGGCGTATTGCCCGTCAGCCCCGGTGATCTCGCACCTGATGCCGCTACACAAGGCAGCGAACCGCAACACCAGGTCGCGATACTCTCCGGCGCCGTCGCGCTTATCGGCATTCTCCTCGCCGCCTGGCTGTTTCTGGGCGATCGCAAACGGGTCACCGAACTTGCCAACTCGGCAATCGGCCGCTTTTTCTCAGCCTGGTGGCGTGCGGCCTGGGGCTTCGACTGGCTCTACGACTTCCTCTTTGTGCGCCCCTTCCGCGCCATTGCCCGGCCGGGCCGCCAGGATGGCATCAACGATGCAGCCAACCTGATTGGCGTGTTGGCGCTGCGTGCCAACACCATATTTGTCGCCATGCAGAACGGCCAGATTCGCTGGTACGCCGCCTTTATCGGCATCGGCGCGGCGCTGTTGCTCTGCATGCTGGCCCTCGCGTAACCGGGAAATTTCATGACGCTCATCTGGCTTCTTCTCATCCCCTTCCTGGGCGGGCTGCTCGCCTGGCAGATGGAACGCGCCGGCAAGGACGCGCCACGGCATATTGCCCTGGCCAGTTCGTTGCTGCTCGTTGCCGTCAGTGTCGGCCTGTGGCTGAACGGCAGCTTTACCTACAACGCGGGTGAGCCGCACTGGTTTGCGGAATTCCGTGCCCCCTGGATTGCGCGCTTCGGTATTTCTTTCCACCTCGCGCTCGACGGCCTTGGTCTGGTGATGATTTTGCTCACCGGCATCCTCGGCGCGGTCGCTGTGCTGGCGAGCTGGAAGGAAGTCACTCAGCGCACCGGGCTGTTTCACCTCAATCTGTTGTGGATTCTTGCCGGCGTCGTGGGCGTGTTCCTTGCCATCGATCTCTTCCTGTTCTTCGTGTTTTGGGAAGTGATGCTGGTGCCGATGTACTTTCTCATCATCGTCTGGGGCCGCGACATGCCGGCAGGCCCGACCCGCGCGCAGGCAGCGACCAAGTTTTTCATCTACACGCAAGGCGGCGGCCTGTTGATGCTCTTGTCGATCATTGGCCTGGTGCTTGCGCACCGCGCTGCAACCGGCAACTGGACTTTCGATCTCGATGCCCTGCGCGGCACCACCATGGACTCCACTGTGCAGTTCATGCTGATGCTCGGCTTCTTCGTCGCCTTCGCGGTGAAACTGCCGGTGGTGCCTCTGCATGGCTGGCTGGCCGATGCGCACGCCGCCTCGCCAACGGCCGGCTCGGTCGACATCACCGGCCTGCTGCTGAAAACGGCAGCCTTCGGCCTGTTGCGCTTCACTCTGCCGCTGTTCCCGGAAGCGTCGCAGGATTTCGCCCTCATCGCGATGACACTCGGCGTAATCAGCATCATCTACGGTGGCGTGCTTGCCTTTGCGCAAACGCACACCAAGCGCCTGATTGCCTATACCAGCATTTCGCACATGGGCTTCGTGCTGATCGGCATCTATGCGTTCAACATCATCGCCGTGCAGGGAGTCATCATCCTGATGCTCGCCGGCGCACTCTCTACCGCCGCCCTGTTCGTGATTGCCGGTCAGGTGCATGAACGCACCGGCACTTTCGAGACGGCACTGCTGGGTGGCTTGTGGTCGCGCCTGGCGCTGATTCCGGCCTTCGCCCTGTTCTTCGGCGCGGCAACACTGGGCCTGCCGGGGCTTGGCAACTTTGTCGGCGAGTTCCTGGTGTTGTTCGGCGCCTGGCAGACCCATGCTTATCTCACCGCAGCCGCAACCATCGGCATGGTGTTGGCCGCCGTCTATGCGCTGGCGCTGATACATCGGGTGTTCCTGGGCCCGGCGAAAACAGCTGCGCAACTTGCCGAGCCAACCCGACGTGAAGCCGTGATCCTGTTCTGTCTGGCGGCGTTGCTGCTCGGGCTCGGTCTTTATCCGCAACCGACCCTCGACCTTACCGCGTCAGTCGCCGCCCTGAGCATTGCGCAATGATCAACCAAGACCAGTTCATCGCCCTGCTGCCACAACTGCTCAGCAGCATTCTCATTCTGGTAGTGATGGGCCTCACTGCCATTCGCCGCTGTCACGCAACGATTGCCGCCACCACGGTGCTCGGTCTTGCGGCGACGCTGGTTTCGATTCCCTATGCTGCCAGCGTCGGTCCGCAAGCGGTAACGGCACTATTCATCGTCGACGGCCAGGCCCTCTTCTATACCGGGCTGATCCTCGCTGCTGCGATCGCTACAACGCTGCTGCTGTGGGGCTACCTGAAAAATTTTGCCGGCAACCGCGAAGAGATGTATCTGCTGCTGACGCTGTCAGTAAACGGTGCGCTGATGCTGGTGGTCAGTCGCCACATGGCCAGTTTCTTTGTCGGTCTGGAACTGATGACCGTGCCACTTTACGGCATGGCCGGCTATCTGTTCATGCAGCGTCGGCCGCTGGAAAGCGCGACCAAATATCTCGTGTTGTCAGCCACTGCGACTGCGTTCCTGTTGTTCGGGATGGCCTTCTTGTATGCCCAGTCCGGCCGACTCGATTTCGCCGGCATTGCCACGCAGTTCACCTCAGGCTACACAGCCGACGCCTGGCTCGCACAAGCCGGGTTGACGCTGATGCTGGTCGGCATCGCCTTCAAACTCTCGCTCGCACCTTTTCATCAGTGGACGCTGGATGTCTATGAAGGCGCGCCCGCGCCGGTAGGCGCATTCCTGGCGACGGTCAGCAAGGTCGCCGTGGTGGCCGTGCTGTTGCGACTGCTGGAAGAAAGCGGTGTCTTGCGCATGTATCCAAGCGATGCAGCCGATAGCCTGCTAACCGTGCTCGCCACCGTTGCCGTTGTATCGATCCTGGTGGGCAACCTGCTCGCACTGCGCCAGGACAATCTCAAGCGGCTGCTCGCCGCGTCGTCGATCGCTCACTTCGGCTATCTGCTGATCGCCATCGTGGTCGGCGGCCAGTTGGCACGCGAAGCAGCGGGCATGTACCTCACGGCTTATGTCGCCACCACGATTGGCGCCTTCGGTGTGCTGAGCCTGTTGTCGCGTCATGGCAACAACAATAACGAGGATCGCGATGCTGACACCCTGGGCGCGGTGCGCGGGCTTGCTGCGCGCTCGCCCTTCCTCGCTGTCGTACTCACCGTGATGCTGTTGTCACTGGCCGGCATTCCGCTCACTGCCGGTTTCCTCGGCAAGTTTTATGTCATCACTGCCGGTGCGTCGGCCGGCTTGTGGGGGCTGCTGCTGATGGTGGTGATTGGCAGTGCCATGGGGCTTTATTACTACCTGCGCGTCATCGCCGCGATCTACCAGCCTGCCGAGCCGGGTCTCGGCAAAATATGCGTCGAACGGATGGGCGGAATCGCCGTCGCGGCGGCACTGCTTGCCGTGTTCTGCATCGGCATCTGGCCAGAACCGCTCGCGGACGTACTACAAAACGCGACGCTCACTCGTTTGCCCTGAACGATCCGGGCGTCATCCCGCCTGTTACGGAAAATTCCGATAAGCCGGCCTGTGTATGCGCAGCTGCCGGCTTGTGTCGTTTGGCAAAATCCAGCAGCCTGTGCTCGCCAGGCAAAAACCTGATCGGCAGCATCACGCCGGGGTTCAAAACATCAAGGGAAATGCACCAGGGAGTGTTCAAGATGAATTTTGATTTCAGCCCGGAGCAAAAAGCCATTTATGAATATGGCGGGCAGCTCAGCAAGCAGTACGACCGAAAGTACTGGATGGCGAAGGCCGAGGCCCGTGCATTCCCCTCGGAAATGTATCAACAGGTTGCCCGTGACGGCTTTCTCGGCATTATGGTGCCCGAGCAATACGGTGGCACCGGCCTTGGCATGACCGAAATGGCGCTGTTCATGGAAGGCCTGTCGAATCACGGCATTCCGCTTTTGAGCCTGGTGATCAGCTCAACCATGTCGCTGCCGCTGATCGCCATGCATGGCACGGAAGAACAAAAAGTCCGTTACCTTCCCGATGTGTGTTCCGGAAAAAAACGCTTTTGCTTTGCCATTACCGAGCCGGATGCCGGCAGTAACTCAATGAATATTTCTACGTTTGCCAAACAGAAAAATGGCAAATTTTATTTGAGTGGCGCCAAGACATATATCACCGATGCCGACACCGCAGACTTCGGCCTGGTGGTGGCGCGCACTACCGCCCTGAAAGACGGCAAGCGCAAGACCGATGGTTTTACCTTGTTTGTCGTCGACATGCACGACCCAAAAATCACCAAGCACAACATTCCAGTGAGCATTTGTATGCCGGAAAACCAGTGCCAGGTTTTTTTCGATGAGCTGGAACTCACTGAAGAAAACGTTGTTGGGAAAGTGGATCGTGGCTTTGATATTTTGTTTGATACGTTGAATCCGGAACGGATCATTCTGGCCGCTCTGTGTACCGGCATAGGCAATTATGCCATCAGGCTGGCAGCAAAATATGCCAGCGAACGCGTGGTCTTCAATGGGCCCATCGGGGCCTACCAGGGCCTGCAACATCCCCTTGCGGCGGCAAAAACAGAAGTCGAGCTGGCGCGTCTGATGACCTACAAGGCCGCTTGGGCATTTGACAATAAAATGTCTGCCGGTGAATTTTCCAACATGGCGAAATATGCCGCCGCAGAAGCTGCCATTCATGCCTGCGATGCATCAGTGCAATGCTTCGGTGGCAATGGCTTTACAAAAGAGTACGGCATATTCGACTTGTATCCGCTGGCGCGACTGCTGCGCACCGCCCCGTTAAACAGGGAGGTTATCCTGAGTTATATCGGCGAAAAAGTGCTTGGTATGCCACGCTCCTATTAATTCGAAAAACAATATCAGGAAAAATACCCTTTTCTCGTTGCTGGAATTTTTTGGTGTTCTCACCCGCAGCGGCAAAACACAAGAGGAATTTTTGTATGTCGGAAGCTGTAGCCATTGCGGCCGTATCGGAAATGAAGCCGGGGCGTTATCCGGAAAAAGACGGCTACGCCCTGTACATTGATGTCATTCGTCAGTTTTTATCGGAATGGAATGTGAAGCCAAACGACATTCAGGGGCTTCTGGCCTGCCCTTCCGGAATGGCCAGCGGCGAGGGTGCCGATATTTTTATTCATGAACAGCTCTACGAAGAGATGGGTATACGCCCACTGTTTAGCGACACCATGAATACGGGTGGCTCCACTTATGGTGTGATGATCCAACGTGCGGCATTGGCCATCCAGCGGGGAATCGTGGACAGCGTGCTGTGCCTGGGCGCAGGCAAGTTCCCCAAAGTCGGGGCCGGCGGCGCCGAGTCGATGGCACGGATGGTGACTCATCCGGCGTTTGAGTTTCCGTACGGTTCATTCATTCCCGCCATGTATGCCCAGGTGGCCACGCGGTACATGCATGAGTATGGCGCCACGGCCGAACACTTTGCCGAAGTGGCTGTTTCGTGCCGCGAATGGGCATTGAAAAATCCTAAGGCAGCCACCTACGGCACTGAAGCCTTGACCGTCGCGAAGGTACGAGGCTCGCGCCCCATTGCCTCGCCATTTCACCTGTTTGATTGCTCAATACCACTGGAAGGAGGCGCAGCAATACTGGTTACCAATCAGTCGCTGGCGAAGAGAATCAATCCGCAACCTGCTTACGTGTTGGGTAGTGGTGAATATCACAACCATCGCAATATTTCCCAGGCACCGGATTTAATGAACGTGGGTTGCAAAAAATCCGGCGAGCAAGCCTATCGACGTGCCGGGCTAACCCCTTCCGACATTCAATTCGCGGAAATCTACGATGCGTTTACCGTTAATCCCCTGGCATTCATGGAAGAGCTTGATTTATGCCCGCGCGGGAAAGCCGGTAAATTTTTTCAGTCCGGCGCCACTCGTCCTGGCGGCAGCTTCCCGGTAAACACCTATGGCGGCCTGCTGTCGTTCGGCCACACCGGAGACACTTCCGGCATGTCGATGATCGTTTCGGCAGCCCAACAAATCATGGGCATCGCCGGAGAGCGGCAATTGATACGGAACAACATCGCCCTGGTGCACTCTTACGGCGGCATGATGAGCGAGCACAGCACGCTGATATTGGGTAAACAAAGCTGATTGCAGCATGATAAGTGCGGCACAACACGATACTCAACCGGCCCCGATAAACGAACGCTCCTGTTACGAAGAGAAATCATTATGAGCCAGAAAAATATCCTGCCAGACGAGCCCGCAGCCATCCCAGAAAAGCCGAAACCAAAAATAACACCTGGCGCACAGCATTACTGGGATTGCGCAACGAAGGAAAAATTCGTCATACCCCAGTGCAAAGACTGTGATTCGGTGTTTTTTTATCCTCGCATGTGGTGCCCGTTCTGCTTCAGTCAAAACCTTGGCTGGCACAACGCAAGCGGCAACGGAAAAGTGTACAGTTTTTCCATTATTCATCAGGCTCCTTTCCCAGCCTATAAAAACGCCGTGCCTTACGTGTTGGCCATTATCGAGCTGGAAGAAGGCCCGCGTATGATGGCCAACGTGCTGAATTGTGACCCGCAGAGCGTAGCCATCGACATGCCCGTTGGCGTCATATTTGAAGAGCGCGGCGATATGAAAATTCCGCAGTTTCAACCGCGTCACTGAAGGCATGCAGGCTTTTTTGAAACCCGCCGGCAGCGCACAGGGAGCATGGGAAAATGACAACCGCATCAGAACACAAGGAGCCGTTTCCACTGAGTTACGGCAGTTATGAAGACGCCTTGGCGCTACTGAACAAGCCCGGCGAGAAGATCGTTGCGGAATTTTCAGTTACCTGGGAAATGATCAAACTTTACTGCTCACTGGTCGAAGACGGCAATGCCAGCCACTGGGACAGCGCGTACGCGCAGAAACAATGGGGTGGCATAGTTGCACCACCGGGCATGCTGCTGACCTGGTGCATGCCGTTGCAGTGGCACCCTGAAAAAATTCCCCGGCACTTCATGATGGCGGTAAAAGTACCGCTGCCCGGCAAAACCCTGATCAATGTGGCCACGAGTGCAGCATTCCATCGCCACTTGTTTGTCGGTGACATCGTAACAGCGCAAGATAAATTAACGGCGCTATCAGCGAAGAAGGATACCCGCCTTGGCGTCGGCCATTTTATTACCACGGAAGCGGAATTCTTCAACCAAAAAGGTGAGTTGGTGGCCGTGCAAACCAATAATCTGTTCCGCTATGACAGCCATTGAATAAACGCATAATGCAAGCTGAAAGGGTTGGATATTATGGCGATTAACCGTACCTGCAAATATTGGGATGATATTCAAACGGGTGATGCGATAGCCAAGGTGACCATGGCCGTCCCCTATGAAAAAGTCATTCTCGATGCCGCCGCCACCAATGATTATTTCCCCGGCCACCATAATCCCGAGTATGCGAAAAATCAGGGCCAGCGGCAGATCTACCTCAATACCATGGCCATTGAGGGCTTTATCGACCGCATCGCCACCGGGTGGTGCGGGCCACATGCCTTTATCAAAAAACGCAGCATCCAAATGCGCGCTTCCATCTATGCAGGCGACGTTCTGTGCGGTGAAGGGCGTGTGGAAAAACGCTATACCGATGAGCAAGGGCAATCGTTGGTGGATATCAGTATTGCCGTTGCCACCGATGCGGGCCTTTGTGTGCCGGCAACACTGACGCTGGCCATTCCACGCAAGTCAGCTTGATCGAACCCCAAACAGCCAGACGCTGAGTATCCGGTCGCGCAACGCGCACCCGGACGTCAACCCGTGGCCAGAAACGCCCGCCAGCCGCCAAGCGCAGTGATATCCCGTGCCCCACTGGCCGCGTAACCCTCACCGATAAAACCCTTCACTTGGCGGCCGTCCATGAGTTCGACGGTGCCAATACCCAGCGGCGCCGGAATCAATTGCACGAAATCACCCCAGCGTGACGCCGGCAACGACCAGATTTCCGCATTAATACTGCCACCTGCCTCACCTGGCGCCACACGCAGCAGCGCCGGACGGAACGGCGGGCCGCCGGGCAATGCGTAAAGGCGGTAGCACAACGCGGTTTTCACCGCCTCACGAAAAATAGCCCCGCGCCCGGTCAACTGCGCGTTTAGCGGCAGGCCCAGCATGTGGGCGCCGCAAACGAGTATGTCGAGGCGTGGCATGTCATCCGCCGGGGGCACGTAAGCACCGGACGCGTCCGGAAACAATTTCGCCGCCAAGCTCAGCAGCTTGAAGTCGCTGCCATGATCAGCAAACAGCGTTACGCCCGCCGGCAGACCGCTGGCGAACCGCCCGTGCGGTACGGCAATAGCAGCAAGATCGAGCAAATTCATGAAATTGGTGTAGTAACCCAGCTCAGTGTTCAAACGCACCGGATCTGCTGCCACCTGCGCGCGGGTGAAATGCGTGCCGATGGTCGGTGTGAGGATGGCAGTCACTGTCGCCAGCACAGGTTCAATGGCGCGGCGCAACGACTGCAACCGGTACAAGGCCGCAAAGGCGTCGTCGGCCTTGAGATGTTCACCGCCACCGATGATCGCGCGGGTAACCGGCAGCAACGCATCCGGCTGCGCAGCGAGCAGCTTTTTCGCCACCAGAAACCGCTCGGCAACCCAAGGGCCTTCGTAGAGCAACTGCCCGGCTTCGATGAATGGCAGGAAGTCGATCTCGACAATGTCCGCCCCGCTGGCGCGCACCTGATTGAGGGCCGACGTAAACAACGCCGACGCCTCGTGATTGCCGAAAAAAGCAAGCTGGTCGGCACGCGGCACGCCAATGACGATTTTTTCAGCAAGTGATGCATCCAGTGTTGATTGCCGACTGTATGCATCAAGCGGATCGCAGGTACGAACCAGCGGCAATAGAACCGCAGAATCGGCGATATCACGCGTAAACAGGCTGACGCAATCCAGTGTCCGGCAGGCCGGCACGACACCACGCGTGCTCAGCAAGCCGCGCGACGGCTTTATGCCGACCAGCCCGTTCAGCGCCGCCGGTACGCGGCCGGAACCGGCCGTGTCGGTGCCGAGCGCGAACGCTACCTGCGCAAGTGCGAGCGCCACTGCCGAGCCGGAACTCGAACCGCCGCTGATCATTGCCGGAACAATGGCATTGTGCACTTCACCATAGGGTGAGCGCGTGCCCACCAGACCGGTCGCAAACTGGTCGAGGTTGGTCTTGCCGACGACAATCGCACCGGCTGCACGCAAAGCAGCAACAACCGGCGCATCGGCATGCGCCATGCGGGCAAATGCCGGGCATCCGGCGGTTGTCGGCATGCCACCCACATCGATGTTGTCCTTGACGGCAAACGGGATGCCCCACAGCGGATGGGTGTTCATATCGAGCGCACGTACGCGATCGAATTCGCGTGCCAACGCGAGATCATCGGCGAGGTAAAGCCAGATCGGATTGTTGTTGTGCGCGGCGATCCGGTTGCGCACGACGGCAAAAACGGCAGCCAGTTCAAGTACGCCGCCAAGATAACCCGCGCGAAGTGAAGCGATGGTAAACGGCATGGTCTTTGTATCGATATTCATCTGTATCCTCTCACCGAGATTCGTTCACAGATATTCGCCGATGGCCAAGGGCGTGCCAGGCTGCACCTGGGCACCGGCTGCCACCAGTATTTTCTTCAGTCGCAGGCGGCGCGGCGTTGCTACCGGAATTTCCATCTTCATCGACTCCACAATGACCACCGGCATCCCGGCTTCGAGCACGTCACCGATTTGTGCTGCCAGCTGCCAGACGCTGCCCGGCACATGCGATTGCAACAGCACTTCGTTATCGGCCAGCACTACCTCCCTGTCTGACCCGATTTCTGCTTCCAGCGGCAGGGCAAGATCCCCATGGCCGGCATGCTGCCAGCGTTCACGCTCGGCATCGAACGCCGCCTGCTGCGTCGCCTTGAAAGCCCGGATGCTGGCGTCGTTTTCGGCAAGAAAATTGTTGTACTGCCGCAGACTGAATGTCGACTCCTCGATGCGCAGTGCATAGCCACCGCGCGGAAATGCCTCGCGCATCTCCAGCAATTCCTCGCCACTGACCGGGAAGAAACGGATTTTGTCGAAAAAGCGCAGCAGCCAGGGCTCGGTGAATTCCGGTGTCTTGCGCCAGCGGTTCCACATTTGCACCGTGCGGCCGACAAACTGATAGCCACCGGGGCCCTCCATGCCATAGACGCACAGATAGGAGCCGCCGATGCCCACCGCATTTTCAGGTGTCCAGGTGCGCGCCGGGTTGTATTTGGTGGTGACCAGACGATGGCGCGGGTCCAGCGGCGTCGCCACCGGCGCGCCGAGGTATACATCACCCAGCCCCATGACCAGGTATTCGGCGTCGAACACGATGCGTTTTACCACTGCCTCATCGGTCAGGCCGTTGATGCGCCGGATGAACTCGATGTTTGACGGGCACCAAGGTGCATCTTTGCGCACTGACTGCATGTATTTTTCGATGGCGATTTTTGTCGCTGTATCGTCCCAGCTCAACGGCAGACAGACGATACGCGACGGCACGCTCATGTCGTCAATACCGACAAGTTCGGCTTCTGCATGCGCAAGAATATCTAGCAGTTTCGCGCGCGCAAGACGCTTACTGTCATAGTGCACCTGCAGCGAGCGAATACCCGGCGTGAGATCGATAATGCCGGGCAATTTTGCCGCGCGCAGCCATTGCCACAACGCATGCACGCGAAAACGCAGGTTGATGTCGAGCATCAGCGGGCCGTATTCGACCAGCAGGTACTTGTCGCCGGCGGCACGGTAGGTAACGCCGGTAACGTGATCACGAATGCCCAGCGACTTGATGATCGCCGGCGCACGTACTGTCTCGATACGCACCGGCGCTGCAGCTTGCAGCGTGCGGATTGCTTCATCCTGCGCCTGTTCGATCGCCGTCGCCGCTGCCGGCGTCACGGGAACGAAAACTATCTTGTCACCGGGCCGCAATTGGCCAAGCTTCCACAAATCGGCAGCAATCACTGTCACCGGGCACACAAAACCGCCGAGGCTGGGGCCGTCGGGGCCAAGAATCACCGGCATGTCGCCGGTAAAATCCACCGCACCGATGGCATAGGCGTTGTCGTGGATATTTGACGGATGCAGCCCGGCTTCGCCGCCATCGGTGCGTGCCCATTCCGGCTTCGGGCCAATCAGCCGCACGCCGGTGCGCGAGGAGTTGTAGTGGACGTCCCATTCGGTAGCGAAGAAGGTGTCGATATCGCCAGCGGTGAAAAAATCCGGCGCACCATGCGGGCCGTACAGGCAGCGTAGTTGCCAGTTGTTGCTGATTGCCGGGCGCAGGCGCTCCGGCAGGACGCCGTGCGCGGGTTCCGCAGCGCTAGCGGACAAATGCAGCACGTCGCCCACGCGCAACGTGCGGCCACCGTGGCCGCCGAACTGGCCGAGCGTGAACGTCGACTTGCTGCCCAGATAGTCCGGCACGTCGATGCCGCCTTTGACACACAGAAATGCACGCGCGCCAGCAGCACCTGCCCGCCCGATGCGCAGCACCGCGCCGGCAGTAACAGCAACCGTTTGCCCGTAGGGAACCGGCATATCGTCCAGCGTTGCCGGCAATTCCGCGCCCGTCAGCACGATCGTCGTTGCTGTGCGAAAACGCAGCGTCGGGCCATTGAGCGTGATTTCAAGTCCGGCCGCCTTTGCACCGTTGCCCAGCAAACGATTACCGAGCCGGAACGCAAGATCGTCGAACGGGCCAGACGGCGGCACGCCGACATCCCAGTAACCCAGACGCCCCGGATGATCCTGCACCGTGGTGTGCGTACCGCCATCGAGCACGTCGACGGTGAGCGGCCGGTACTCGAAGCGCGACAGATAGCGCGTGGTCATCTCAGCGCGCGCCAGCACCGGATCGCGGCACAGCTGCCGCAGGTAATCGCGATTGGTTTCGATGCCGGCGACGATCGTGGTGTCGAGTGCATGATCCAGCGCGGCCAGCGCCGCAGCGCGGGTCGGCGCATATGCAATGACTTTCGCCAGCAGCGGATCATAGAACGGTGGCACGTTAACACCCGCCTCAATCCAGCGGTCGATGCGCAGGTTAAGGTTGTCCGCCTCAGGAAACGACACATACGTGAGCAGGCCGGACTGCGGCTGGAAATCCTTGCCGGGATCTTCGGCGTAGAGGCGCGCCTGCACGGCACAGCCCTTCGGCTCGACACGAATCGTCGCCAGTGGCGGCAATTCACCGGCCGCCTGCAGCAGCATCAGCTCGACGATGTCGATGCCGGTCACCATCTCGGTAACACCGTGCTCGACCTGCAGACGGGTGTTGACCTCCAGGAAGTAGAACTCCTGAGTGAGCGCATCGTAAATGAACTCGACGGTGCCGGCGTTGGCGTAGTTGACCGCCGCGCACAGTCGCACCGCCGTTTCGTGCAGCGCCTTGCGCACCGCCTCCGGCAGGCCCGGCGCCGGCGTCTCCTCGATCACCTTCTGGTTGCGGCGCTGCAGCGAGCAGTCGCGCTCGCCGAGGGCAATCACCCCGCCCTTGCCGTCGCCGAACACCTGCACCTCGACGTGCCGCGCCCGCTCGATGTATTTCTCAAGGAACAGCCCGGCATTGCCGAAATTGTTTTTCGACAGCCGCTGCACAGACGCAAAAGCCGCAGCGAGTTCGTTCGCATCCCGGCAAACCTGCATGCCGATGCCGCCACCGCCGGCCGTGCTTTTCAGCATCACCGGGTAACCGATGCACGCGGCGGCGCTCACCGCGTCATCCGCCGTATCGAGCAGGCCGGTACCGGGCGACAGCGGAATGCCGTTGGCCTGGGCAAGCTCACGCGCCCTGTGCTTCAACCCGAATGCCTGCACGTGCTCCGGTCGCGGACCGACGAACGCAATCCCGCGCGCTTCACAGGCCGCAGCAAAATCAGTGTTCTCCGAGAGAAACCCGTAACCCGGATGGATCGCCTCCACGCCATAACGCGCCGCGACTTCGAGGATGCGATCGCCGCGCAGGTAGGAATCTGCCGCCGGACCCTCGCCGATGCACTCGGCGTGATCGGCAAGACGCACATGCAGCGAATCGGCATCTGCCTTCGTGTAAACCACCACCGGTGCAATGCCGAGCCGGCGCAACGTGCGAATGATGCGCACCGCAATGGCACCGCGGTTGGCAATCAGGACCTTCTTGAACATCATCATTCCCGCGCAGGTCGTCCTGCCTTTTTTAACCCTGCGGGCCGTCCCGACAGGTTTATTCAACTACATTGATTTTTCACCCGTACCGGCAGCACGCTGCGACGGACCGCACATCGCCCCTCAATCCCACACCAGCACCTCGATTGGTGTCGGGTTGTAGTCATTGCACGGATTGTTCAACTGCGGGCAATTCGACAGCAGCACGATCACATCCATCAGCGCCTTCAACTCCACGTATTTACCCGGCCCGGAAACGCCATCGGCGAACATCAGGCCACCCTCAGGCGTCACCGGCACATTCATGAAGAAATTGATGTTGTGGGTGATGTCACGCTTGCTCAGGCCGTACTGGTCGTTCTCGGTGACGGCCAACAGGTAACTGTCGCGGCAGGCATGCATGCACTTTTTTTCGAGCGCATAACGCACGGTGTTGCTTTCGGTGGCGCAGGCGCCGCCGAGCGTGTCGTGACGACCACAGGTATCGGCGACAATTTCCAGCAGCGCCCGGCCTTCGGTCGAGATCAATTGGGTGCCGACACCCAGATAGAGATTCGCCTGCCGCTGGATGGTGTCGACGGCACTGTAGCGCTCGGTCGGGCTGGCAGCGTTGTAGAACAGCGTGTCGGCAGCCTGGTTACCCTCGACATCGACAAGGCGCAGCGTCTGGCCGGCCTTCACCACCTGCATCCAGTAGTCGCCGGCACCAATGGTTGCTCGGTACGACGCGTCCTCACTTTTCAACGCACTCTCGCGCAGCATCTCAGTGACCTCCGCAGGCGCTCGAGGCGCAACCGAGCTGATAAAGCCGATTGTTCAGCAGACCGCGCCCGTTTTCCGCACGCGCGAGCACGGCCGGATCGACAGCCGCCGCCGTCTCGCTTGAGAAAATTTCGTAACGCACCGGCTGTGCCGGCCATTCGGCAGAAAAATCCAGCGGATGCGGACAGCTGTGCAGCACCACCAGCGTATCCATCTCGAAACGCAGCTCAACTACGGCGCCGGCCGGCGCTTTTGCCGCGAGCACCAAATTGCCTTCGGCATCGGCAACAACCTTGCTGAACAGATTCAGGTTGGCAGCGAGATCTTTTTTGCCCATGCCATGCTTGGCAAGTTCGATGAGGAACCCGTCGCGGCCATTGCGGTGCATCCCGTTACGCGCCTGCTGGTAGGTCAACCTGCCCCAGCGTGATTCGACCAGGGTGCGATCACAGGTGCCGCAGACGCTGTCGTGCCAGCCAAAATCATCGCGCGCAATGCTGCAAAAAATGCGCCCCATGTCCGAGTAGAGGCAATGCCCCCTGGTCAGCCGGAACGTGTGCTGACACTTGAGCGTATCGGGAATATTCAAGCGCTCCAGCGTTGCCAGCGGGTTGTACATCAGCATGCCGATATTGGCGCCGCCGTGGATGTCGGTGAGGCGTAGCACATGACCTTTCGGCATGAGCTGCGACCAGTGGCAACCGGCGCCAAGCGTGTCTGCATAAAGAATTCCGGCTTGCATCATTCCGTCCTCAATGGCAGGTCATAGGTAATCTGCGCACCATAGCGCTGCGGCGCCTGCGGATCGACGCGAACGCGATCGAACACCAGCATCCGCGAGCCCAGGCTGAAGCCTTCCTCGATATCATGCGTCACCATAAACACGGTGAAACGATGCTGCCGCCACAGTGATTTCATCAGGCCGTGCATATCGGCGCGCATGCCCGGATCAAGCGCGCCGAACGGCTCGTCGAGCAACAGGATTTTCGGTTTTGCAACCAGCGACTGGGCAAGCGCAAGGCGCTGCTGCATGCCGCCGGAAAGCTCGTGCGGATATTTGTTCGTACTGTCGGCAAGGCCGACACTGGCGAGCATCGCATGGGCTTTTTCGTCGGCATCACGTCGTGCCGCGCCAAACAATCGGCCCAGCACACGCGCTTTCGGCACCTCCAGCGTCAACCGCACGTTGGCCAGAGCCGTCAGATGCGGAAATACCGAATATTTCTGGAATACCACACCACGATCGGCATCCGGCTCCTGCGGCCAGGGCTGGCCATCGAGCAGCATGTCGCCACGGCTGGGTTGTTCCTCGCCGAGCAACATGCGAAAGAAGGTGGTCTTGCCGCAACCGGAGGCACCGACGATGGAAACGAACTCGCCTGCGTGCACATCGAGTGACAGGTTTTCAAGCACAACGCGATCGCCGTACGACTTCCACAACTTGCGAATGCGAATTTGCGGCGGCGTCTTCGTACGCGCTCCGGGTACAACGGCAATGACGCTCATGCGCTCTCCCCGGCCGTGCGGCCCGTATAAAGCCAGGGGAAGGCGCGGCGGTTGAGCGCTGCCAGCAGGCGATCCATCAGGAAGGCCAGCAGCGTGATCCACACCACGTACGGCAGGATGGTATCCATCGCCATGTAACGACGTACCAGGAAAATGCGGTAACCGAGGCCCTGTTCAGCAGCGATTGCTTCTGCGGAAATCAGAAAAATCCACGCCGCACCGAGCGACAGCCGTACCGAATCAATTAACCGCGGCGTTACCTGCGGCAGAATTACCCGCAATGCGATTTGCCAACTGTTCATCCCCAACGATTGCGCCTTCACCAGTTGCTCGGCGGGAATTTCCAGCACGCGCTGCTGGATGTCGCGCATGATGAACGGCGCGACACCGAGCACGATCAGCACCACCTTGGACAGTTCGTCGAGGCCCAGCGCGATGAACAGAATCGGCAGGATTGCCATCGGCGGCACCAGCGACAGCACCGCAATGAACGGCGCCAGCGGCGATCGCGCCAGCGGCAACATGCCGGTGAGCATACCGAACAACAGGCCAAGCAAGGCAGACAAGCCAACGCCCCAGGCAAGGCGCTTCAGGCTCGCAGCGGAGTCCACCCACAGCAGGACATCACCGGTACGCGGATCTGCCACGAACGCCAGCTGCGAGACACCGCTGGCCAGCTGGCTGATCCCCGGCAGCAGACGATCCTCGGGGTTTTCCGCATGCCGTTGCGCGGAGGCGAACAGGTAAATCGCGACGATGACGAGAAAAGGAATGACTGCGAGCAGCAACGCACCCAGACGCGACGGCCGCTGGTTGATCAGACGCTTCACATGCACTCCTCCGGGTGACTGACGGAACCTGGGCGACGGAAGACGCGCGGACGCACTCCTGCGCATCCTGTCTCCCGGGCTTTTATCCCTCCGTGTCACCTCCTGTTCCGGAGGCCGGCAACTCTCGGACCAGTCGCTCGCGAAACGCGAGCCGGAACCCTAGTCGCCTGTTTTTGCGCCGTGATCACGACGCGCTCGCTGCCGTAACCCCATCGCCTGCAGATCTTGCAACAGCAGGATGCGTGCCAACGCCTGGCAGCCGTGAAGTAACGGATTTCCGCGCGATGCTGGTGCCGGCCGCGCCAGCGCAGTGCGCACCCCCGGCGCAGACGATCACCGCAGCGCACCATAGCAGTGCGCAGACTTGTGCTTTTACCTGAACTGACCCGCTCGAACCTGGCATGCAGCTCCCGCACGGGCCTTGGCAGACTTCTTGCTGCGGCTCCGCCGATACCCAACACCTGACGCGGGACGACCCGCGTCAGGTTTGCCTTGTTGCGGGACGACCTGCCCGGACTTGCCATGCTGCACTGCAAATATCCCGACAGCCGACAACCCAACCTGCTCGCCTTCGGCTATGCCTTCGGGGGCTACGCACTCGGCCTCCTGCTGATCACCCGCGACGCGCTGGCCGCAAACCTCGCCGGTGTGCTGCTGCTCGGCCACGCCATGATCATTGCCGCCTATCTTGTGCATGAGTGCGCGCACAACACGCTGTTCGACACCAACGCGGGCAATGCCCGCGTTGGCAAGGTGCTGCTGTGGTTGTGCGGCGGCTGTTATGCCACGTACGCAGACGTGCGCCACAAACATTTTCGCCACCATGTGGATCGTGCTGATGTGGTCGCCTTCGACTATCGGCCCGCGCTGGCCCGCCAGCCGCACCTTGTGAAAATCCTGCACGCACTCGAATGGCTATACATCCCGGCTTTCGACCTCGCCATGCACCTGCTGGTGATTGTGCTGCCATTCACGTACGCACCGCGCCGGCATCGCCGCCTGCATGTTGCCGTTACGCTCGCCATACGCGCCACACTGTTCGGCCTGCTCACCCTGTACGCGCCGCGTGTGCTGCTACTCTACCCGCTGGCGTATTTCCTGATGCTGCATGTACTGCGCTTCATGGACGCGTTTCAGCACACCTACGCCGTGGACGAACGTCTCGACGCCGAACGCCCGGCAAAACCCGCTTACGATGCCGCCTGGGAACACCGCAATACCTTCACCAACCTGCATTCCGTGCGCCATCCGTGGCTGAACCTGTTCACGCTGAATTTCGGCTACCACAACGTCCATCACGACAAACCCAACCAGCCGTGGCACCGGCTGCCGGCGCTGCAGCGCGAAATCTACGGCGACGATACCGGCCAGTCGATCCCCTTCGCCAATCAGTTGCGCGCCTATCACCGTTTTCGCACCCGGCGCCTGCTGAATGCCGATCCCGCCGACATGGGCCTCGAAAAAATCCCCTACCCCGAGCGCGGCCGCGAATTCATCGGCGTCGACGGCGTTTCCTTTCTGACCACGCACTAAAGATCACGCACTGATGCAGCGGACCAGCCCAACGTGACCTCCGTAATGAAATTCTGGCCACTGCTGGTCGGCACCCACCGCTACGACAAATCGTTGTCGACGCGTGATCGCGATGCGGGTTCAATCATCGAGGCGCCGATCCTCGCGTACCTCATCGAGACGAACAACGGCCGCATCCTGTACGACGTCGGCTGCGACTACCGCAAGGTAAACGACCCGGCACTGCGCGCCCGCTTCTACGCAACGCCGGACTTCGCCTTCGGCCCGCCGACCGTGACCGACGAACAACGCCTGCCGGCGCGGCTCGCACAGCTCGGGCTCGATGCAAAGGATGTCGACTGCATCATCTGCAGCCACCTGCATTTCGACCACGCCGGCGGCCTGCACGAATTCGCCCACGCCGATGTGCATGTCCATGAGAAAGAACTCGACGCCGCCCGTGAACCGGCCGACAGCGCCTACTTCGCCCACGACTTCCGCGAAGACCATGGCAGCCATCCGGTGCTCTGGTGCGTGCAATGCGCCGAATACACGCTCTGCGACGGCGTGCACGCGATCGAGACACCTGGTCACACTGCCGGACACCTGTCGTTGCTGATCGAATTACCAAAGGGATCACCGATCCTGCTCTGCGGCGATGCTGCCGACTTGATCGAGAACCTGCGCGACGAAGTCGCACCGGGCCTGTGCTGGCAGGACCGCACCGACCTTGCACTCACCAGCATTCGCAAACTGAAAACACTGGCAGTCCATGAAGGCGCCGACCTGTGGCCCAATCACGACATGGAATTTTTCCGGGCCCGAGACCGATTTCCTGTGCCGCGGGAGTGACCATGGAATTGCGGATGTTCCGGACGCTGTGGGGCGCCAGCGGCGATATCGACACGATTGCCGCCGAAGCCGTGGCCAACGGTTTCCAGGGCCTTGAAGGCCAGATACCGGAAACCGCCGAAGAGCGCGCCGCACTGGCTGCCGCACTCGATCGCTACGGCCTGCTCTACATCGCCGAGATCACCACCGCCGGCAGCTACGTACCGAACCGGCGCGCCAGTGTCGACGACCACCTGCTCTCGCTCGCGCAGCGGCTCGCCTGGGCGCGCGAACTGAACCCGCAGTTCATCACCTGCATCGGCGGCTGCGACGCCTGGCCGTTTACTGCGTCGCTGCGTTTTTTCCGCGCAGCGATAGCACTGGCCGAGCACGAATCACTCGTCATCAGCTTCGAGACGCACCGCTCGCGCTCGCTGTACAACCCCTGGATCACCGCCGATTTCGCGCGGGCAATCCCGCAACTGCGCTTCACCTTTGACTTCAGCCACTGGTGTGTGGTCTGCGAACGATTGCTCGACACCGAGATCGACACCATCGTGCAACTGGCACCGCAGGCACACCACATCCATGCCCGCGTCGGTTACGACCAGGGCCCACAGGTTCCCCACCCGGCCGCGCCGGAATATGCAGCGGCGCTGCACGCCCACCAGCACTGGTGGGAAATCCTGTGGGCGGCAATGGCGCAACAGGACAGGCAGGTGATCACCATGACGCCGGAATTCGGCCCCGACGGCTACCTGCAGGAACTGCCGTTCACGCGCATCCCGGTGGCTGACCTGTGGGAAATCAATCGCTGGATGGCAGGCACCGAGCGGGTACACTTTTCGCGTTGGACCGAGGCACAGAGTCGCCGGTCCGCCTGAAAACCTGAAGGCTGCCGCTTCCCGTCATGCAGATATCGCCAAAGAGCGGCTCCACAGCGCACAGCGCCCGCCTGCCCATTCTTGCCTTGCTCGCCGCCTCCGTGCTCTGGGGCACGACCTGGTGGCCGATGAAGGCGCTCGCCACTGCCGGCGTTACCGGGCTGCCGCAGATTCTCGTTGCCTACGGCACGCTCGCGCTGCTGCTCGCGCCGGTACTGATCATGCAGTTCGCGCGCTGGCGACCGGAAGCGCGCTTCATGCTGCTGATTTTTTTCCTGGGCGGCATTGCCAACATCGCCTTTGCCTACAGCCTGATGAACGGCGAAGTCGTGCGGGTGATGGTGCTGTTCTACCTGTTGCCGGTCTGGGGCGTGCTCGGCGGCAAGATTTTTCTCGGCGAGAAAATCGACGCGCAGCGCGCGCTTGCCGTCGTGCTTGCCCTGAGTGGCGCGTTCCTCATTCTCGGCGGCCCCGCCGTGCTGGCGGCGCCGCCCTCCTGGATCGACGTGCTCGCCATCGTTTCCGGCTTCGGGTTTGCGATGAACAACCTCTGCTTCCGCGCCGCATCGATCGCGCCGGTGCCCAGCAAGGTCGCGATGATGTTTGTCGGCTGCGCGGTGATTGCGGCGCTGCTGATTGGCGCCGGCGTGCAATCGATGCCGCACGGCATACCGCCGATCACCTGGGCGTACACCGTCGCGCTCGGCTTGTTGCTGCTCGTCGCTACCGCCGGCACCCAATGGGGCGTGACGCACCTGGAAGCCGGCCGCGCGTCGATCCTGATCATCATGGAATTGCTGACAGCGGTGATTACTGCCGCCTGGTGGGCCGGGGAAACGATGGCACCGATGGAGTGGTTTGGTGGCGCGCTGATCTTGTCGGCGGCGGTGCTGGAGGCGTGGCGGCCGGACAGGCAGCTGTAACGTAAAGCAAAAAAAGGGCGCCCTTCATGGGCGCCCCTTCGCTGCTTGCTCGTCCCTGTCCGGTTCCAGGTGAACCGCGTCGCTGCATCCCCTGGGGCGCAAAGGCCCGTGAGCCGGCACTCGTCATCGCCACGCTTCCCTGCGTGCGTTGACCGGAATGCAACGTCGATTTCCTTAACCGCTCAACCGCCTGACTCTGCACTGCCTCCGTGAACCTTTCATGACGTGTTTGCCGGCGGAAAATCCGCCGCTCATCGTGCTTGCCTGCAAGTAACGCCTACAGCTTGCCGTCCATCGCCATCTTCACGTACGTCTCGTCGTAGCGAAGCTTGATGTTCTTCGGATTACCCAGCACCTTGCCGCCCGGGAAGACAATACCGATGGCATCCACGTCCTTCGCCCCACTGCCCAGCAGGCCCTTGGCGAACGAGAATTTGCGCACCTTATCCATGCCGGTCACCAGCGTCGGCGCGGTGGTGAACGCATAGGCATCCTTCGGCGTGTAGAACAGCATGGTTGCCTTCAGCTGTGCCTCATAGCCGGCCAGATCGGTGCCGGAGGCCTTCGCCATCGACTCTTTCGCCGCCTTCGCCTTCGCATCGGCTTTGGCCATCACCGCCAGCGTCTCGAACCAGGCGCCGACCAGTGCCTTGCCGAAAGCCGGGTTTTCCTTGAGCACCTGCGTGTTGACCATCGCCATGTCGAGAATTTCACCAGGAATCTTCGAAGAGTCGTAAACGAGGTAGGTGTTCGGCTGTTTCATCATGGTCGCCAGCTGCGGGTTCCAGGCAGCGGACGCGGTGACCTGCGCGGTGCTCCAGGCGGCAACGATGTCGGCGTCGGAAGTGTTCACCACCTTCACGTCACGCTCGCTCATACCGACCGATTCCAGCGCGCGCGCCAGGAAGTAGTGCGACACCGACAGCTCCAGCAGGTTGACCTTCTGGCCCTTGATGTCCTTGAGTGACTTCTTGCCCTTGAGAACGAGGCCGTCGTTGCCGTTGGAGTAGTCGCCGACGATCAGCGCGGTGGTATCGACACCGCCGGCAGCAGGAATCGTCAGCGCGTCCATGTTGGTCATCAGGCAGGCATCGAACTGGCCGGCCGTGTACTGGTTGATCGACTCAATGTAATCGACCTGCTTCACGTCGATGGTGATGCCGTACTTGTCGGCCCACTTCTTGATGATTCCGCTCTCGGCCGCGTATGGCCAGGGCATCCAGCCGGCGTAGACGCTCCAGGCGAGTTTGAAGTGAGTCTTCGGCGCTGCCTGCGCCTGGCCGACGCTAAAGGCAACCAGCAGGCAGACAGCAAGGGCAGCAAGAAACAGGCGCGGCAGCGGGAGGGACGCTGTGCGGGCATTCGCGGTCATGGGTCGATCCTCAAGTGGGCTCCGTGGGGAGCGGGGCTGTAGACGCCTGTCGACACGTTCGCGGATCTCCCGGGCTTTTATCCCTCCGTGCAACCCGCCATCCCGGCAGGCCGGCGACTCTCGGACCAGCACCGCTTCATCTCGAACCGGCCGGAACCCTAGACGCCTTGCGAATGCTGTAAGTCCCCGGGCCGCGAGGCCACGACGGACGGCAAGCGCACACAACAATCAGAGCAAGAGGCTTGCCAAACCCTGTGAACTGTTATTATTCAATTAGTTATTAATGATTGTTAAAGTAAATTGACGCACAAATACCCGCCACCGTGCACACCACCGGGCACGCCCCAAACCCAACGCACCGCCACAGGGCGCCGCAAGAACGCGATCACGCACCTGCCCTCCCCGGCGCGGCCGGGTGGCGTGATCCGGGTCCCGAGCGAAAGCGAGCGGAGCCCGGACACCCACCCGGGCCAGCCGGCGCGCGGAGGTGGATGAACCCGCCGCAATTCGCAGTTACCCCACGCCCTCCCAGCCCCTATAATCCGCGCCGCCCGTTCGCGACCGGACGTCTACAAGACACCGTCGCCGCGACCACCAAACCCTCCCGTGGAGACCCTCCGATGAAGAAGCCCGTACGCGTGGCCGTGACCGGCGCCGCCGGCCAGATCAGTTATTCCCTGCTGTTCCGCATTGCTTCCGGCTCGATGCTCGGCCCGGACCAGCCGGTGATTCTGCAGATGCTGGAAATCACCCCGGCGCTCGGTGCGTTGCAGGGCGTGGCAATGGAACTGGACGACTGCGCCTTCCCGCTGCTGGCCGGCATGGTACTCACCGACGACCCGAAAGTGGCCTTCAAGGATATCGACTACGCCCTGCTCGTCGGCGCCCGCCCGCGCGGCCCGGGCATGGAGCGCAAGGATCTGCTGGAAGCCAACGCCGCGATTTTCTCCGTGCAGGGTAAGGCACTGAACGAAGTTGCCTCGCGCAATGTCAAGGTGCTGGTGGTCGGCAACCCGGCCAATACCAACTCGCTGATTGCCCAGCGCAACGCACCGGGTCTTGATCCGCGCAATTTCACTGCCATGACCCGTCTGGATCACAACCGGGCGCTGTCGCAACTCGGCGCGAAAACCGGCACCTCCATCAATCACATCAAAAAGATGACCATCTGGGGTAACCACAGCTCCACGCAATACCCGGACATCGCCAACACCACCGTCAACGGCAAGGCCGCCAGCAGCCTGGTCGACAACGCCTGGTACGAACAGGAGTTCATCCCGACCGTGCAGCAGCGCGGCGCCGCCGTGATCAAGGCGCGCGGCGCGTCTTCGGCTGCGTCTGCCGCCAATGCCGCCATTGACCATATGCGTACCTGGGCGCTGGGCACCGCCGAGGGCGACTGGGTATCGATGGGCGTCTACTCCGACGGCTCCTACGGCATCGACAAGGGCCTGATCTACTCCTTCCCGGTCACCTGCAAGGGTGGCGACTGGGCGATTGTCCAGGGCCTGCAAATCAGCGAGTTTTCGCGTGCCAGGATGAAGGCCACCGAGAAGGAACTGCAGGAAGAGCGCGACGCCGTGCAGCACCTGCTGCCCTGAAGCACGCAGTAACCAAAAAGGCCCGCGCACTGCGGGCCTTTTCATTGCCGGGCAACAGCGCCCGCGTATTCAGGCAGCAGGCTGCTGCGATGTACGGGCCATTTGCATGACATAGCGCCTTCCCTTGCATGCGCCTGTCCCCCACAATCGGGGCCACCTTGCATGAGACACCCGGGGTTACGAGATGACGAGCGCGTCGGGCCAGAATGAACATCTAGTCTGGAGCCTTGAGAAGGTTTCCGACCATCAGCGCGCCACCCGCTTTGTAATGCAGTTCCAGAAAACGCTGTGCGTCTACTCGGGGCCGGTGCAGCAGTTGTACAGCAACTATGAAATCATTGTGCCGGAAGACAACGCCCGCAAGTTGTTGATCCTGCCGAACCCCTACGCCTTCCACGATACCTTCAACCACATTCCGGAAAATGCGGTCAAGCAAACCGGCTTCCTGATCCTGCCGAACGACAGCGGCGCGCTGTTGCTGCATATCCCGCTCAAGGATGGCAGCAGCAAGGAAGTGCCGCTGAAAGTTGCTCTCAATGCCATCCGCAAACGCCAGCGCCCGGACGACCCGTTCCTGCCCGTGGTCACCAAGGGCGACCTGCGCGAGTTCAAAAAATCACAACCGGCCCTGCACCTGCACCGCGTCGTGCTGCCCATACTGACCAAGCAGTCGGATCTGGAAAAACGCAGCATCCAGAAAACGATCGAAGAGCGCCTGAAACCGTACCTCATCTGACCGGATTTACCCGAAACGCATCAGAGCAGTTTTTTTGCCGAGACAATCACGCCGTTGTTGTCCGCGTAAACATATTCCCCCGGGCGGAACGTAACGCCGCCGAAAGTCACCGCGATATTCAGCTGGCCTTCGCCGCGCCGGTTGCTCTTGAGCGGGATCGAAGCAATGGCCTGCACGCCGAGGTCCAGCGTACCCAGCGCATCGACGTCGCGTACACAGCCATGGACGATCACCCCTTCCCAACCATTCTTCACGGCATCCTCGCCGATCATGTCGCCGAGCAATGCGCAGCGCAGCGAGCCGCCGCCATCGACCACCAGCACCTTCCCTGTGCCAGGCGTGCCGAGCATTTCCTTCACCCGCGAGTTGTCCTCAAAACACTTGGCGGTGACGATCTCGCCGCCGAAACACTCGCGACCGCCGAACTGGTTGAACATCGGCTCGCACACATGCACATCTTCCGGGTTCTCGTCGCAGAGATCACAGGTCACGAAATTCACGAAAGCAGTCTCCTGAGCAGAAAGGGGATGGGCAGCCAAGCAAATCAGCGCGCCAGGCGCATGATATCGCGGTAACGCAGGCGCTCAATGCCTGCATCTGCCGGCGCCAGCGCGCGCGCCAGCATGGCTTGCGCGACGTCGGCAGCCTGCACCGGCGCATAAGCCGACAGCGGCCCGGCCAGCAACGGGCCGAGTACTGGCGCCAGCCGAGTGGCCAGTGCCTCGCCGGGACGGTACCTGCCGCCACGCTCACCGAGCAGCAAGGATGGCTGCATCAGCGTGAGCCGCAAAAATCCAAGCGCCGCAAGATCCTGTTCGGTCTCGGCCTTTACCCGGTTGTAATACACCAGCGAATGCTTGCTGATGCCGATGGCTGACACCGCGAGAAAATGCTGTGCGCCGAGTTGTTGCGCCCAGCCGGCGCAACGCAGCACGAGATCGTGATCGACGGCGTGGAAGGCGGCGCGGCTGCCGGCCTGCTTGAGCGTCGTACCAAGGCAGGAGAAGGCGACGTCGACCGCAGCGGGCCACTCGCGCTGCTCGAAGCGGGAAAAATCGCTCACCAGGTTGTTGAGTTTGGGATCGCGCACCAACAACGGCTTGCGCGTGGCCGCCGTGACTCGGGCAATATCCGGACTGGCCAGCAGTTGCTGCAACAAGTGCGTGCCGACCAGGCCGCTGGCGCCGAACAGCAGGGCGTGGCAAGGCCGGGGGTTTGCGCGCGTCATGGCGTTCTCCTGTGTCTGTGCCGGGTTCTGCGGCTGGCCTGGCACGATGATGGGGTCTGTCGGTCTGCCGCGCGTGCCGTGCCAAATAAGCCCGCCACAGACCGCCCGGCCGTACTTTACGCTGCGGTAAACGATACCCATAATCCGGCCTCCTCGGCATCCGCTACCGCATTGCAGACGTGCTGGCTCTGAGCGGTTGCCGCAGCACGGCGCCGCACCCGCACATCCCTGCCACCCGAACCGTCCCCCGCCACTGGAGACCCGCGATGAACGCCAGCTACCCCATGCTCCGCTTCGACCTCGGCGATACCATCGACGCACTGCGCGACACCGTGTATCAGTTCGCCCAGAAGGAAGTCGCGCCACGCGCGGCCGAGATCGACCGCAGCAACCAGTTCCCGATGGATCTGTGGCGCAAGATGGGCGATCTGGGCCTGCTCGGCATGACCGTCTCCGAGGAGTACGGCGGCGTGGCGATGGGCTACCTCGCGCACGCCATCGTCATGGAAGAACTCTCGCGCGCGTCGGCCTCCGTCTGCCTCTCCTATGGCGCCCATTCGAACCTGTGCGTGAATCAGATTTTCCTCAACGGGAATCCGGCGCAGCGCACAAAATACTTGCCGAAACTCATCAGCGGCGAACAGATTGGCGCACTCGCGATGAGCGAGCCGGGCGCCGGCTCCGATGTCGTCAGCATGAAACTGCGCGCCGACCGCAAAGGCGACCGCTTCGTGCTCAACGGCAACAAGATGTGGATCACCAATGGCCCGGATGCCCACACCTATGTGATCTATGCCAAGACCGACATCAACGCCGGCCCGCGCGGCATCACCGCTTTCATCGTCGAGCGTGACTGGCAAGGGTTTTCGCGTTCGCCAAAACTCGACAAGCTGGGGATGCGCGGGTCGAATACCTGCGAACTGGTCTTCGTGGATTGTGAGGTGCCTGAGGAAAACGTACTCGGCAAGGTCGGCGATGGCGTGCGCGTGCTGATGAGCGGCCTCGATTACGAGCGCACAGTGCTCTCCGGCGCCTGCATCGGCATCATGCAGGCCTGCATGGACGTAGTACTGCCCTATGTGCATGAACGCAAGCAATTCGGTCAGGCCATCGGCGAATTTCAGTTGATGCAGGGCAAACTCGCCGACATGTACGTAACGCTGAACGCCTCGCGCGCCTACCTTTATGCGGTGGCGAAAGCCTGCGACCGCAAGGAAACCAGCCGCAAGGATGCCGCCGGCGTGATTCTCTACACCGCCGAAAACGCCACGCAAATGGCACTCGACGCGATTCAATGTCTGGGTGGCAACGGCTACATCAACGATTACCCGACCGGCCGCCTGCTGCGCGATGCCAAACTGTACGAAATCGGTGCCGGCACCAGCGAAATTCGCCGCATGCTGATCGGGCGCGAGCTGTTCAAGGAATCCACCTGATGCCCGTTATCGCCTCGCAGATCGATACCGCAAGCACCGCGTTCTGCGCCAATGCGGCCCAGATGCAGGCGCTGGTCGATGACCTGCACCGGCTGCTGGGAAAAATTCGGGAAGGCGGTGGCGCCGAGGCCTCGGCGCGCCACACTGCGCGCGGCAAGCTGCTGGCACGCGAACGCATCGCCCGCCTGCTCGACCCGGGCTCGCCCTTTCTTGAATTGTCGCCACTGTGTGCGCACGAAGTCTATGGCGAAGACGTGCCTGCCGGCGGCACGATCGGCGGCATCGGCCGCGTCTCGGGTGTTGAGTGCGTGATCATCGCCAACGATGCCACGGTGAAAGGCGGCTCCTACTACCCGCTCACCGTGAAAAAGCACCTGCGCGCGCAAACCATTGCCGACCAGAACCGCTTGCCGTGCATCTATCTGGTTGATTCCGGCGGCGCTAATCTGCCAAGGCAGGACGAAGTGTTCCCGGACCGCGAGCACTTCGGACGCATCTTCTTCAATCAGGCCAACATGAGTGCAAAAGGCATTCCGCAAATTGCGGTTGTGATGGGCTCCTGTACCGCCGGTGGCGCCTACGTGCCGGCCATGGCCGACGAATCGATCATCGTGAAAAATCAGGGCACGATTTTCCTGGCTGGTCCGCCGCTGGTGAAAGCCGCCACCGGCGAGGAAGTCACCGCCGAAGAATTGGGTGGCGCGGAAGTACATACGAAAATATCCGGCGTCGCCGACCATCTTGCCCAGAATGACGAACACGCGCTGCAACTGGCACGCGATGCCATTGCCCGCATCAACCATGTGAAGCGTGTCGAGATCGACATCGCAAAACCGGTGGAACCGCTGTACGACGCCAGGGAAATCCTCGGCATCATCCCGCGTGATTCACGCCATGGCTACGATGTACGCGAGATCATTGCTCGCCTGGTCGATGGCAGTGAGTTTGACGAATTCAAGGCCTTGTTTGGCACCACCTTGGTTTGCGGTTTTGCCCGCCTGCACGGCTACCCGGTAGGCATCGTTGCCAACAACGGCATTCTGTTTTCCGAAAGCGCCCAAAAAGGTGCGCACTTTGTCGAGCTGTGCGCACAGCGAAAAATCCCGCTGCTGTTCCTGCAGAACATCACCGGCTTCATGGTCGGCAAGAAATACGAGCACGGCGGCATCGCCCGGCATGGGGCCAAAATGGTCACGGCCGTGGCCTGCGCGCAGGTGCCGAAATTTACGCTGGTCATCGGTGGCAGCTTTGGCGCCGGCAACTACGGCATGTGCGGCCGCGCCTACGATCCGCGTTTTTTGTTCATGTGGCCAAACGCCCGTATTTCGGTGATGGGCGGCGAGCAGGCTGCCGGCGTGTTGCTGGATGTAAAACGCGCCGCAGCAGCCAAAAGAGGCGGCGGTTTATCGGCAGAGGAGGAAGCAACACTCAAGGCCGGCATCGTCGACGACTACAACCGCATGGGTCACCCCTACTACGCCAGCGCCCGGCTATGGGATGACGGCATCATCGACCCGACCGACACCCGGCGCGTGCTGGGCCTGGCAATTTCCGCATCGCTCAACGCACCCATTCCGGACACGCGCTTCGGCATCTTCCGGATGTAAGGCCAGCACTCATGTTCAAGAAAATTCTCATTGCCAATCGCGGCGAAATTGCCTGCCGTGTCATTCGCACCTGCCGCCGGCTCGGCATTGCCACGGTCGCCCTGTATTCCGATGCCGATTGCAACGCCCAGCACCGGCTGCAGGCGGACGAATCGGTGCATCTGCCCGGCAACCTGCCGCGCGAAACCTATCTCATCATCGAAAAAATAATCGCCGCGGCAAAAAGTGTCGGCGCTGACGCGATTCATCCCGGCTACGGATTTTTGTCCGAAAATGCAAAATTTGCGCAAGCCTGTCGCAATGCCGGCATCGATTTCATCGGCCCGCCGCCGGCCGCCATCGAGGCCATGGGCTCGAAATCTGCCGCCAAACGGCTGATGGCACATGCCGGCGTCCCACTGGTGCCTGGTTATCACGGCGAGCAGCAGGACGACGCCCGCCTGCTCGTCGAGGCAAAACGCATCGGCTTTCCGGTGCTGCTCAAGGCCGCTGCCGGCGGCGGCGGCAAGGGCATGCGCGCGGTGCTCTCAGAAGCGGAATTTGCCGATGCCCTCGCCGCTGCGCGCCGCGAAGCGATGAATTCTTTTGGCGACGACACCATGCTCGCCGAAAAATACCTGCAACGCCCACGCCATGTCGAAGTGCAGGTGTTTTGCGATACGCACGGCAACGGCGTCTACCTGTTCGAACGTGACTGCTCGATCCAGCGCCGCCATCAAAAGATCGTCGAAGAAGCGCCAGCGCCGGGCATGACACCGGTACTGCGCAAAAAAATGGGCGATGCCGCTGTGAAAGCTGCGCAGGCCATCGGCTACGAGGGCGCCGGCACCGTCGAGTTCCTGCTCGATGTGACCGGTGATTTTTACTTCATGGAGATGAACACCCGTCTGCAGGTGGAGCATCCCGTAACCGAACTGATTACCGGCCAGGATCTGGTCGAATGGCAAATCCGTGTTGCCGGTGGCGAAAAACTGCCGCGCACCCAGGATCAGTTACAGATCAATGGGCACGCCATCGAAGTGCGTATCTGTGCCGAGGATACCGACCACAACTTCCTGCCATCGACCGGCACCGTCACGGTGATGCGTACACCGGCTGTTGCCGGCGATGTTCGCCTCGATACCGGCGTCATCGAGGGCGATACCATCAGCCCGTTCTACGACCCGATGGTGGCCAAGCTGATCTGCCACGGCGCCAATCGCCGCGAGGCCGCCGCCCGTCTCGCGCAGGCACTGCGTGACACCCGCATCGCCGGCATCACGGTCAACGTGCCTTACCTGCACCGCATCGTGTCCAGCGCGCCGTTCCTCGACGCCGATCTCGACACGCGTTTTCTTGAACGGCACGCCGACATCCTCACTGCCGATCCTGCCGGCCTGCACGTGGCCGCCGCCATCGCCGCCGTACAGATTGCCACCTCGCCGACGGCGGCAACGCCGCGCCAGCATGCCAGCGATCCCTGGTCACCGTGGGAGGCGCTGGATTCCTGGGAGCCCACCGGCGCACGCCGCCAGCCGGTCGTGCTCACGTATCGCGGGGAGAGTCTGCGGCAGTCGGTCGTACCGACAACAGATGGCAGATCGCTCGTCACCCTCGGCAAGCAAACACTGTCGATACGTCTCAGCGCGCGTGACGATGGCCACTATCAGGTCGAACTCGGCGAACGGCACGATCAAACCTGGACGCAGCGCCTGGGCAACGTTGTACATGTGTGGCTGCGCGGCGAGCATTACGCGCTGGTCATTCCACCGGTTGCCGGTGAGGCCACTGATGCCGGCCAAGGCGGCGACTGCAAGGCACCCATGCACGGCCGCATCGTTGCCCTGCTGGTCGCCGCCGGCGCGCGGGTAAAACGCAATCAACCGCTGGTGATCATGGAGGCGATGAAAATGGAACATCCGATCTGCGCACCAGCCGACGGCACGGTACGCGAATTTCTCTGCGCCGAAGGCGCGCTCGTCGATGAGGGCGTTGTGTTGCTGGTCTTTGAACTCGCCTCTTGAGAGATCCTTGACGATCGACCGATGAATAATCCCGTCCTTTGGCAACCTGCGGCCACCCGCATCGCCGCCAGCCGCATCACGCAGTTACAGCGCCAGATCGAAGCAACCGCAGGGGTACGCTTTCCCGACTATCGCGCTTTCCATCGCTGGAGCTGCGACCATCCTGATGCGTTTTGGCAGGCAATATGGGCCGATGCCGGCATCATCGCCGGTATGCCACCCACAGCTATCTGCAACAAAAGCAGCAAACTGCGCGAGCAACAGTGGTTCCCAGGCGCGCGCCTGAATTTCGCCGAGAACCTGTTGCGGCATGGCGGTGACAGGCTCGCCCTGATCAGCCGTCACGAACAGGGCCGCCACTGCACGCTCACGCACGACCAGTTGCGCGAGGCGGTACGCCGGCTCGCCGCGCAGTTGCGCACGCACGGTATCCAGCCAGGCGATCGCATTGCCGGCTTCATGCCGAACATCGCCGAAGCCGTGGTTGCCATGCTGGCAACTACCAGCCTCGGTGCCATCTGGTCATCCTGCTCACCGGATTTTGGCAGCAACGGCGTGCTCGACCGCTTCGGTCAGATTGCACCACGCATGCTCTTCTGTGCCGACGGTTACCTGTACAACGGTAAGGAAATCGATACCCTGCAACGGCTGCGGGAAATTTGCGCGCAACTGCCATCGCTCGAAAAAATCGTCGTGGTGGCATATCGCGATGCCATGCCGGTGCTTGATGGCCTCGCCGACGCCCAACGCGGTGTCAGCGCTGTGCATTACCACGAATACCTCGCTGACGCGCCCGCTACACCACTTGCCTTCACGCAACTGGCTTTCGGGCATCCCCTTTATATCCTGTATTCGTCCGGCACCACTGGCGTGCCGAAATGCATCGTGCATGGCGCCGGCGGCACATTGTTGCAGCATGCCAAGGAATTATTTCTACATACAGATCTGCACGAGTACGACGTATTCTTCTACTACACGACCTGTGGCTGGATGATGTGGAACTGGCTGGTGTCCGGGCTTATGACCGGCGCCACTGTCGTGCTCTACGACGGCTCGCCATTCGCGCCCACGTCGTCGGTGCTGTGGGATATGGCAGAAGCCGAAGGCATCACGATCTTCGGCACCAGCGCAAAGTATATCGCTGCGCTGGAAAAATCCGGCACCAAACCGCGGGCAACACATGCGCTTGGAAAGCTGCGCACCATCCTCTCCACAGGCTCACCGCTGCTGCACGAAAATTTCGACTACGTTTACCGCGACATCAAAACGGACGTCTGCCTGTCATCAATTTCTGGCGGCACCGACATCGTCAGTTGCTTTGTGGCCGGCAATCCGACCCTGCCGGTCCGGCGCGGCGAACTGCAGTGCATCGGCCTGGGCATGGACGTCGACATCGTCGACGACGACGGCGCCCACCTCGCCACCGGCAAGGGCGAGTTGGTCTGCCGCGCTGCGTTTCCCTCGATGCCGGTATTTTTCTGGAATGATCCGGACGGCGCCAATTACACCAGGGCCTATTTTTCCCGCTTCGATAGCAAACGCTTTCCACAGGGCATCTGGGCACAGGGCGACTACGGTGAATTGTGTGCGCACGCAACCCACGACGGCGTGATCATCCATGGCCGCTCCGATGCCGTACTCAATCCCGGTGGCGTGCGGATCGGCACCGCCGAAATTTATCGGCAAGTCGAGAAGGTCGAGGAAGTAGTCGAAGCGATCGCCTGCAGCCAGCAGTGGCAGGGCGACGAGCGGGTTGTCCTGTTCGTGGTCATGCGGCCAGGCATCATGCTGGACGACAACCTGCGGGAAAAAATCCGCAACACCATCAGAGCCAATACCACGCCGCGCCACGTGCCGGCGAAGATCGTGCAGGTACCGGAAATACCCCGCACACTCAGTGGCAAGCTCGTGGAGCTGGCAGTACGCAATGTCATCCACAACGAACCGGTGAAAAATACCGATGCGCTGGCCAATCCGCAGTCGCTGACATATTTCCGGGGAATTCCCGATCTTGCCGAATGAGCCTGCCGCCTGCACCGGAAATCATCCAGACGAGACAGGCTCCCACACATACACGGAAAATACCCGCCGCAATACGCAACAACTCAGCCGTACACTTCGTCCAGATACGCGAGGATATCTGCAGATTCGAACAACCCGTAATCGGTGTTCGGATCGTAAAGGTATGGCACCTGAACATGGCCGGCATGGGCGAGCAATTCGACACGGTTGTGTTCGGTCGGCTGGTAATCGGGAATCAGTCGTGTGCGCACCGGCGGTGGCACCCAGTCCTGCCAGACCGTGCGGCCGACATTGTGCAGCAGATACGGAATTTCCATTTCGCATAACCGCTCACGCACCGGCCGCGCAAACGGGCTGCCTTCGAAGCTCCATAATTCCAGCGGCTCGTCCGGCACGCTCGCCGGGCGTTTCCGCAAGCCGCTGCCGGCACGCAGCACGGAAGCAGCAAACGATGTCGGCAAGTTGACCAGTTTCAGTTGCAGCGGCGACAGCACGGCACGGCCGCCATATGTCGTGTAGAGATAATCGATGATGTCCGTACTCTCATACAGCGACACGCCGGTATTCGGATCAACCAGATAGGGGAACTGTTCCTTGCCGCCCATCTCACGTACCTGCGGCCGAAAACGTCGGCCACCGCGCGGGCACGGCTGGATCATCGCGTCGAGGTCAAGCGCCGTGAGTGCTTCACGCACGATGCGGCAAAACGGGCAGCCCTCCATGTCGTACAGCAGCAATGCCAATGCCGGCTTGCGTGCTGCCGGGTTGCAGGCGACGCCGCGCCCCAGACTAACGCTGCTCGCGGCCATATTGCTGAGAAACCCAATTACCTTCATATGTCGCTCCTGGCAGTCCCGTGACAAGTCCCCGTACTCTACCGTGGTCTGCCGGCAGCAGGCAGCCGCCTCTGCGAGCCCTGCCACAAGGCAACGCGCCACAGGCGAGTACCTTCTGGTATCTTCATGCCAGACCAGCGAGATGCAAAACAAGAACAACACGCATGCGACCTGACCTTATTTTCCTGCTTGCCCTCGCCAGCCTGCCGGCCATTGCCGCCGGCTCCGGGCCGGCTACTGCGCGCACAGTGGCCGCACCACCAGCCATTGCGGCCACGGCCCAGCCTGCCCGCCTGCCGCGTATCCATCTGCACGGCAGCGCACTCAGCGGCAAGGAACAGGCACTGTCGATCGATGAACTCGATGCGCTCGCCCCCGCAACCGAGTGGGTGATCGACGATCCCTACAGTGGCAGCGAAACCCATTACCAGGGCATTGCGCTGCGGGATCTGGTCAACGCCCTGGCACCGAACGCCCAGCGGGTACGGATGCGCGCCATCAACGACTACATCGTGGTGTTCGAGCGCGGCGAGTGGGAGAAGCTGCCAATTCTGCTGGCCACCCGCAACGAAGGCGCGCGCATGAGCGTTGCCAATAAGGGGCCGGCACGCATCATCTATCGACAAACCAGGGAAAATGAACTGCGGATGCAGGTGCATGCACCAAAGTGGATTTGGCAGGTGATCGATGTCGAGTTCAATGCGCATTAACGATTCCCTCTGGCGTCGCCTGCTGCGGCGCATCGCCCGCATTCAGGTGATGCTCGGCATTCCGTTGATCGTCGTGCTGTTCATTCTGCATCTGGGGCTCTCCAGCACCAGCAACATGCTGATTCAGACTCAATTCAACTTTTACCAGTCAAATTCGGTACTGCAAAAATCTGCGCTGTCGATGGTTCAGGCACGTCGAGCCGTCGAGATCGCGATACAGAAACACGACGTCGACTTGATGCATCACGCCAGCGATGTGCTCAATGCCAGCCTCGGCTTGTTGCGCGAAGGCATGTGGCTGGCGCCCGGTACCCGGGCGCAGCTGCTCGAGCCACTCAATGTTGCCGAGCAGATCAACACCATTGAAATGCTTGATGTCGCCATCAATGCCGCTGCCGCCTCACTGGCAGCGCAAAAGCCGCTGCCGAGCATGACATTGATACCGGATCGTCTCGATGTGCTCTACATCACTTTCCGCGAACTGCAGGCCCGCCATGAGCGCACCGTGTTCGATGTCTACACCCGTCTTGCCGTGCAACAGCAGCGCTACGAATGGGCAGTAAGGGCAACGTTGCTGTTGCTGCTGACGCTGTACGGCAGCCTGATCTGGCTTTATGCAAACCAGCGTCGCACCGTCGAGGATCTACGCCAGGCACGCGATACCGCCGAACGCGCAACACGCGCCAAAAGCGATTTCCTCGCCGTGATGAGCCACGAACTGCGCACGCCCTTGAACGGCGTCATCGGCGTCGCCGACCTTCTCGGCAGCTCCCGCCTCGACGATACCCAGCGCGAGTACGTCAATCTGATCCGCGATAATGGCAACAATCTGCTGCGTATCATTGACGATGTGCTCGATTTTTCCAATATCGAAGCCGAATCCATTCCGCTCACCGAATCTGCGTTTGATCTGCGCGAACTTGCCACACAGATGATTACCATGCTGCGCACGGATATTCATGCAGGCGTGACGATTGATGTCTATTTCGGTGACGATCTGCCATTGCGTATCCTCGGCGACCGCACGCGCTACTCGCAGATTCTTGCCAATCTCTTGAAGAATGCAATCAAGTTCACTCATGAAGGTGAGGTCACGCTCGATATCGATATCACCGACCGCAGCGAAATCGTCATCCGCGTGCGCGACACCGGCATCGGCATCGCACCGGAAAAAATCGATGCGATCTATCAGCCGTTCTCGCAGGTAGACAGTTCAATCATGCGTGCCTATGGCGGTGCCGGCCTCGGGCTGGCCATCACCCGCCGACTCGTCGAATTGATGCAAGGCGATATCACTGTACGCAGCGTGCCCGGCCAAGGCACCGAGTTCATGCTGCATCTGCCGCTAAAACTTCCCGACCCCGCAAGCACGACAGCCATGATCCCCAACGCCGTAACGGATCGGTCGCGCCAGAACCTGCACATTCTGGTCGTCGAGGACAACCCGGTGAACCAGATGGTGACGCGGCGCATGCTGGAATCGCTCGGCCACCGGGTTGATATCGCCACCGATGGTCGCGAGGGCGTCGCCCGCGCGCGCGGCGATCATTACGATCTGGTGCTGATGGATTTGCAGATGCCGCAGATGAGCGGCATTGAAGCAGCCCAGGAAATCCGCAAGGCCGGTGGCAAAGCAAAAATCGTCGCGCTCAGCGCCAATGTCCTGCCGGAACACCGCGCCGCCGCAGAGGCCGCGGGCATGAGCAGCTTCCTCGCCAAGCCGGCACGTCTTGTTGATCTGGAGCACTTGCTGCAGTGGCTCTTTCCGGCGGCAAACGCCTCAACAACGGCTGCGAATCAGCCCGGCCCAAGTGCGCCGATACAAAATCAGACGAAGTAATTACGCTCGTTGCTGTTGATGTGCTCGGCGATGTAACTCGCCAGCGCATGCACGGTCATCTGCGGCGAGACCACCAGGCCCGACGGAATCAGGCTGGCATCGGCGATGAACAATCCGGAAATTTCGTGTGTCTCACCGGTTGGCTTGACCACGGAGTACTGCGGATCAGCGCCTAGGCGCGCCGTACCCTGCGGGTGTATGGACATGGTGCGGAACGTGAACATCCCCTGCACACCGTACTCGATCTTCTTGATCAGATCATCAAGCTCAAACACGCTGTTGGCGGCGAGCTTCTGGAATGTCGGCAGGTAGACCTTTTGCGCACCGGCCGCAAAGTAGATGCGTGCAGCAATGGCCGACGCCTTCTTGAGATTCTCAACATCCTCGCGGGAAAGCTGCCACTGGATACGCTGCTCGCCCTGGCCATTGCCCTTATCCACCCAACGAATACGGCCATGATTGTCGTCCTGCACAAAGGCGTTGAGACCCGAGTACATTTTGAAGTCGCGCATGAAGGCGATGTGTTCCTCGCCAGAACCGTGTTCATGCGCTGTCAACACCTGCTCCGGGCCGGACAGACCCGAGTAAAACATGTAGCCGCCCTGGGCCGGCTCAAGAAACTGCTCGATGACGACGCCAGTGAGCGCACCACGCCAGCCATACACAGGTTCCGGAAATTTCCCAACCACCTGCACCATCGGATGGCCGGCAAAATTACGCCCGACCTGATCGCCATAATCCGGATAGTTCGAGCGTTGCAGTATCTGCGGTGTTTGCAGTGCACCTGATGCCAGCACCACGATCTGCGCATCGACCCGCAGATTGGCAACCTTGCGGCCACTCTCACGGTCGATTACTTCAGCATCAACACCCGTTGCGCGGCTATTGACTGTGCGCACCCGCGTCACCCGCGTATCGGCATAGAGCTTTGCGCCCTCGGCAATTGCCCATGGCAGATAGGTTACCAACATCGACATCTTGCGATCGGAAGGGCAACCTGCCAGGCAAAAACCGGTGAGCGCACACTGTTTTACATTGCGTCGAGCCGGCTTCCACTCGTACCCCAAACGCTCGCAGCCCTGCACAATCTTGTTGGCACATTCGTTGATTTCGTGCGCTTCGTTATCATGCACATAAAGGCGTCGTTCGAGTTTTTCATAGTGCGGTTCCAGCGCCTTTGCGCTGATTTCCTTGATATTGAAACGATCAGCCCACTCGGCAAATTTCCAGGCCGGTGCACGCTGGGAAATGGTGGCGCCGATGTTGGAGGACCCACCAATGCAACCGCCCTGCTCGACCAGCAGATCTCCCCAAGTGTTGGCCTGCGCGCCCTCTGATACATACATACGACCCAATGCATCGGAGAAATTCTCGTTGAACATTGAGCTCGGCACATAAGGGCCTGCTTCCAGGACCACGACACGCTTGCCGGTACGCGCAAGCTCGTAGGCCATCACGGCACCACCGGAACCCGAACCAACTACCACCACGTCAGCAGACACCCGCACCACCGCACCACCACGGGTCGGATCGGCGGCAATGTCTTTGCTGGTAGTGACCGGAATGCCGTCGCGGGGAACTTCCTTGAACAGGAGCCGTGTCGAGGTCATGGGTCTTCTTCTTGTTCTTTATTATTCTTGTTGCGAAAAATGGTATTACAACACCTAGGCGCGCGGCAGCAACTGGTTACCCAATCGCGGCACACCCCACTTTTCGGTAACTGGGCCGTCGTAATCGATCTTCACTGCCGCACGCTGATCGCGCCAGTAGTTCACACACACGATTACCTTGAGGCTGGTCATGGCCCCACGCTGGATGAAGGTACCCTCATGCCAGGAATTGATATAGGCAAGCGCTTCGGTATCAGACAGCACTGAAAAACGCCGGAACTTGAAACTGACCAGAATGGCGGCAGCGTCAAAGGCGGTGAGCGCAAGATTGAGCCGATCACGAAGCTGGGGAGGCATCGCGCGAATCATATTCTCGATGTTTTCCATCACCGGTATGGTCTGCGCGTCAAGGTAACCATGCGCTTCAAGTGGCATGATCGCCCGCACCAGCTTCTCGAACACGGCACGCTCGGCAGGGCTCAACGACTGGTCGGCGTTGGCACGCTCCGGAGCCGACGAGGTATCAACGGCAGGCAGCACCCCGGACTCGGCCTTCTTGCCGCCAAAGCCCCCGAGCAGATTGGCGCAACCGGCCAGCACCGTGGTGCCGACGATCAGGGCGGTACGCAGGAAGCCACGACGCCCAAACGGCTCGAGCCCGGCAAGCGCCTGTGGCGGCAACGCATTCTTGTTATTCATGGCACCCCCGCACCGGGGTCGCAACGCGACCCAACGGCAGTACCGGAATATAGCGCAACCCCTTGATCCCCGAAAGCAACCCGACCAGCCGAAAGCAAAAACCCTGGCCAAGCCAGGGTTTTTGCTTTCACTCAATGCAAATCAGATCTCAGAGCTTACCGGTCAGCTCCGGCACTGCCTGGAAGAGGTCTGCCACCAAGCCGTAATCGGCGACCTGGAAGATCGGCGCTTCTTCGTCCTTGTTGATGGCGACGATGACTTTCGAGTCCTTCATGCCGGCCAGATGCTGGATCGCACCCGAAATACCCACCGCGATGTACAGCGAGGGCGCGACCACCTTGCCGGTCTGCCCGACCTGCATGTCATTCGGCACGAAGCCCGCATCAACGGCGGCACGCGAAGCTCCGACACCGGCACCGAGCTTGTCGGCCAGCGCATACAGCAATTTGAAGTTGTCGCCGTTCTGCATGCCACGCCCGCCGGAGACGACGATCTTCGCCGCCGTCAGTTCCGGGCGATCCGATTTGGCCAGCTCTTCGCCAACGAACGTGGACAAACCGGCGCTGCCGGCCGAGGCGACGTTCTCGAGTGTGGCCGAACCGCCTTCGGCTTTCGCGGCGTCAAAGCCGGTCGGGCGTACGGTGATGACCTTGATTTTGTCGGCAGACTGCACGGTAGCAATCGCATTACCGGCGTAGATCGGGCGCTTGAACGTATCGGCAGACTCCACCGACTGGATTTCCGAAATCTGCTCCACATCAAGCAGTGCAGCAACGCGCGGCAAAAAATTCTTGCCGTTGGCAGTGGCCGGCGCGAGCACATGCGAGTAGTTGGCACCCAGACCGGCGATCAGCTTGCCCATATTTTCGGCCAATTGGTTGGCGTAGGCCGCGTCGTCGGCAACCAGCACCTTGGCAACACCGGCGATTTTTGCAGCGGCCTGCGCCGCCGCGCCACAACCGGCACCGGCAACGAGAATGTGGATGTCGCCACCGATTTTCATAGCGGCCGTCACCGTATTCAGCGTCGCCGGCTTGATCGATGTGTTGTCGTGTTCGGCAATGACGAGGATGCCCATGTGCTTCGATTCCCCAATGGCTGATTAAATGACTTTGGCTTCATTCTTGAGCTTGTCGACCAGCTCATCGACGGTCTTCACCTTGATGCCGGCCTTGCGATCCGCCGGTGGCTCAACTTTGAGCGTCTTCGTACGTGGCGCAACATCAACGCCCAGCTCCGCCGGAGTCACGGTTTGAAGATCCTTCTTCTTGGCTTTCATGATGTTCGGCAGCGACGCATAGCGCGGCTCATTCAGGCGCAGATCGGTAGTAACAATCGCCGGGAGCTGCAGATCGACGGTTTGCAGGCCGCCGTCAATTTCGCGGATGACTTTCATCTTGTCGCCCGCAATTTCAATCTTCGAAGCGAAAGTACCCTGCGCAGCACCCATCAGGGCCGCCAGCATCTGGCCGGTCTGGTTGTTGTCATCGTCGATAGCCTGCTTGCCGAGGATGACGAGCTTCACATCTTCCTTGTCAACGATGGCCTTGAGCGCCTTGGCGATGCCCAGCGGGTGAACTTCAACTTCCGTTTCCACCAGAATCGCGCGATCCGCACCGAGTGCAAGGGCCGTGCGCAATTGCTCCTGGGTTTCCTTCCTGCCGACGCTGACGACGATGATTTCGGTCACGACGCCTTTTTCCTTCAGACGTACCGCTTCCTCGACGGCGATTTCGCAAAACGGATTCATCGCCATCTTTACGTTCGCGAGATCGACTCCGGTCTGGTCGGCCTTCACGCGCACCTTCACGTTGTAATCGACAACGCGCTTGATCGCTACGAGCACTTTCATGAAAACCTCGGGTAACTCGGGTAATAAGGTTGCTTGGAACCTGCGGCCCCGTGCAGCCGGGGCGCACGAAGAGAAATCGGGTGCAGCGGGCCCGCGCGCGGTGTCGCGCGGTGTTTGATAGCAGGTGGCCGCAAGGCGCGCGTATGTTGACTACCGATACCCCCAAGGTCAATAGCGCGCCCCCCGACCCTTTCGATATACTCGCGGCCGGTTTTTTTGCCCCCGCCCGTTTCGGGCGTGGAGTCCCGTCGCGAAACCTGTCGAGGAATCCCCATGTCGCATCGCGAAGCAATGGAAGTCGACGTTGTCATCGTCGGCGCCGGTCCATCCGGCCTGGCCGCCGCCTGCCGTCTGGGCCAGCTGGCCCAGGCAAAAGGCACCGAACTGAACGTCGTCGTCGTCGAGAAAGGCTCCGAGGTCGGCGCCCATATCCTTTCCGGGGCAGTCATGGACCCGCGGGCGATGCACGAGCTCTTCCCGAACTGGCAGGAACTGGGCTGCCCGTTCAAGGCGCCCGTCAGCGGCGATCAGGTCTGGTTCATGACCTCGCCGGAGAAAGGCATCGAGGTTCCCCATTTCTTCGTGCCACCCAGCCTGCACAACGACGGCAATCAGGTGATTTCCCTGGGCAACGTCTGCCGCTGGCTGGGGCAGCAGGCCGAGGCGCTGGGCATCCAGGTGTTCCCGGGCTTCGCGGCCACCGAAGTGCTGTTCAACGACGACGGCTCGGTGAAGGGTATCGCCACCGGCGATATGGGTATCGGCCACAACGGCGAGAAAAAGGCCAGCTACGCGCCGGGCATGGAACTGCACGCGAAGTACACGATTTTCGCCGAAGGCTGCCGCGGTCATCTCGGTAAGCAACTGCTGAAACACTTCGGCCTGGAGAAAAATTCGGGTACGCAGCATTACGCCCTCGGCATCAAGGAGCTGTGGGATATCGACCCGACCAAACACAAGCCCGGTCTGGTCATCCACACCATGGGCTGGCCGCTGACGGCACCCGGCGCCTCGGGCGGTGGTTTCCTCTATCACCTGGAAAACGGTCAGGTTACGCTCGGCCTCATTACCGATCTGTCCTATTCCAACCCGCATCTGTCGCCATTCGACGAAATGCAGCGCTGGAAGACGCATCCGCTCATCAAGGCATACCTTGCCGGCGGCAAGCGCATTTCCTATGGTGCGCGCGCGATCAACAAGGGCGGCTGGCAGGCGATTCCGAAACTGGTATTCCCCGGCGGTATGCTCGCCGGTGACGATGCCGGCTTCATGAACTTCCCGCGCATCAAGGGCAGCCACACCGCGATGAAAACCGGCATGCTGGCGGCGGAAGCGGTTTTCGCTGCCGTGAGCAACGGCGACACCGGCGGCAAGGAACTCAATACCTATCCGGAAGCCTTTCGCAACAGTTGGGCCGCAGAGGAATTGTTCGCCGCCCGCAACGTTGGCCCGGCGATGCACAAGTTCGGAACTTTCCTCGGTTCAGCTTATGCGTTCATCGACCAGAAAATCTTCAAGGGCAAGCTGCCCTTCACGCTGCAAGATCCCATTCCCGACCACGCCACTCTCAAGCCCGCGGCCGAATGCACGAAACCCACTTATCCAAAACCCGATGGCGTCATCAGTTTCGACAAGTTGAGCTCGGTGTTCCTCTCCAACACCAACCATGAGGAAGACCAGCCCTGCCACCTGCAGTTGCAGGATCCTTCCATTCCGATCGCCAAAAACCTGCCGCTGTACGACGAGCCGGCGCAACGTTACTGCCCGGCCGGCGTGTACGAAGTGGTCGACAACACCGACGGTTCGAAGCGCTTCCAGATCAACGCGCAGAACTGCGTGCACTGCAAAACCTGCGACATCAAGGATCCGGCCCAAAACATCAACTGGGTAGTGCCCGAAGGCGGCGGCGGGCCGAATTATCCCAATATGTGAGCCGCCGGGTCGGACGGAAACCGGCACATCCGCACAGAAAAAGGCGCTGACAACAGCGCCTTTTTCTTTTCCTGCTATGGTTGCCCAACCCTACCGTGCCCAAAGCAACAACCATGGCCCGCAAACCCATCGACCTGCGCCAGTACCTGCGCCGACCCGACCGCGAGTTCTGGCTGGAGCTCTTCAGGGCACCGCCACGATCTACCGAAACCTCGCATGTCCGCCGGGCCAGGCTGGCGCGCTACGCACTGGGCGTGGCGGCCATCCTCACCCTGCCCTACATCATTATTTCGCTGACGCTTGATCCACAGGGCACCTTGCCGGTCATCATCGTCAATACTGGCTGTGCCGTTTTCTTTACTCTCGGCATGTGGATGGCAGCGCTGGACAAGCATCATGCCGCGCGCCTGTTATTGATGGTTACACTGGAATTCCAGATTGCTGCCCTGCTCTGGCTCTCCGGCTCGGCACTCAATGTTGCCGCATTTACGCTGGTGACTGCGGCACTGGCCCGCGTGCTATACACCGCCGAAGAACCCCGACAACAAGCCCTGTTCGTCGGCGTGCCGATACTGACGCTGATCTATGGCCTGGGCTTCGCCGGCGCATCCCACGTCGATTTCTCCAGCATGCCGGACTGGCTGCTGGCCGGCGCCCGCATCGGCAACGCGTTGCTGGCGCTGGCCAGCGTGCTGCTGATCCTCGGCGTCTTCGAACGCGAAGTGTTGCGCAGCGAAATGGAACTCATCGGCGCCCGCGAATCGTCCGATCGCCTGCTGTATGCCGTGTTACCGCGCAAAATCGCCGACGAACTGCGGGCCGGCGACCGCATGATCGCCAACCGTCACCCGGAAGTGACAGTGTTGTTCGCCGATATCGCCGGCTTCACGCCCTGGGCCGCACAGCAGGAACCGGAAGTCGTCGTGTCGCTGCTGGAGAAAATATTTTCACGCTTCGACGCCAGGGTCACTGCCGCTGGCGCCGAGAAGATCAAGACCATTGGCGATGCATACATGGTTATTTCAGGAGCACCCAATGCCCGCGCCGACCACGCACAGGTGATCGCCCGGCTGGCGCTCGCACTGCTCGACGACGTGCGCACGCTGCGCAAGGAAACCAGCATCGATGTCAATCTGCGCGTGGGCATGCACACCGGCCCGGTGATCGCCGGCGTGATCGGCGCGCTGCGCTTCAGCTACGACGTGTGGGGCGACACGGTGAATACTGCGAGCCGCATGGAATCGCACGGCGAGCCCGGTCGCATTCAGTTGGGTGCGGAAACGAAAGCGCGACTCGGCGAAGATTTCAGCTGCGAACCCCGCGGCCCGGTATACATCAAGGGCAAGGGCGAGATGCAGACATGGTGGTTGACGGGCGCTCAACCTGCGCCCAAAGGATGAAACAGGCCGCCGCTGTGAACTCCATACAAGGTGCCCTCGTCAGCGCCAACCGCTTCCGCACTCTCTACCAATCGATAAAAAACGCTGCGGGCAATCCGCGCCTCAAGACCATGACGGACCATCACGTAAGGCGACGGCGCGCCACTGACCGGATCGGTCTGCACCCGCAACGGATGCAGCGCATTGGCATGCACCAGATCGCCAACGTTGGTACGGAACACGAGCTCGGCGTCCACGCCCTCCCCCATTGCCTCGACATCCACGGCAATGAACGGCACATCTTCGACCCTGATGCGCCACTTCTCGACCGGCGTAACCAGAAAATACTCGTCGCCCTCGCGCCGCAGGATGGAGGCGAACAGGCGCACGATGGCCGCACGCGTCATGGGCGCGCCTTCGTGGTACCAGTTGCCGTCGCGGGCAATATGGATATCGATGTCACCGGAAAATGGCGGGTGCCAAGACTGCACAGGCGGCAATTTACTGCCGCCACTCTGCAGCAGTGATTCAACCTGGGCGAACAGTTTGCCGGCCATCACTTTTTCTTGTGGTACTGGCCACGATTACCCATGCGGATGCCAGTCTGCAGCAGGAAATCGAGAAAGCCTTCCTTGTCTTCAATGACCTGGTTGTAGAACTGTGACTGCATCAGCGCAACGGCACCATGCGCAAGGGCCCAGGCGGAGCAGACGTGGAAATACGGCGGCACATCCTCGAGCAGGCCCTCCTTGATGCGGGCACTGATGATGTGGGTGAGTTTCTCGGCGTTCGATGCACGGATGCGATGCAGACGCTCCAGCATTTCCGGCACCGCACGCGCCGCTACGAGCTTCTGTTCGAGGCGATCAAACAGCATGTAGCGCTTCGGATCCTTGATGCGAAACAGAAAGAACTCTTTGGCCAGCTGCTCTTTACGCTCCGGGGTATCTTCGATGCGCTGGAACATCTGCGCCATCTCCTCCTCGTAGCAGATCATGAGCAACAGGTAGATTTCGTCCTTGGTTTCGAAGTGCTTGTAGATCGTACCTTTGCCGATACCGACCTTTTCGGCAATCATCTCGACCGTCACCCGATCCTCACCCAAGCTCAGAAACAACTCGAGCGCCGCCTGCAGGACTTCCGTCTCCCGCTGCTTGAACTCGCGCGCCTTCTGGCCCGCTTTCTCGAGATCCGCCATGACCATCAGGCTCCTGCTACCCGGCCCGCATTATAATCACCCGCCGCCGCCAACAAGTACCTGTCCGCCACTATGGTCCTCTCCTGCGCCACCGAATTTCCTCTCGACCCCGGCATCATCTATCTCAATCATGCCGGGGTTGCGCCCTGGCCGGCTCGAACCGCAGAGGCAGTGCGTAAGTTCGCTGCTGAAAACCTCCGCTATGGCGCTGCTCACTACCCGGCGTGGATGCAGGTTGAAAAACGCTTGCGCGAGCAGTTGCGGGGGCTTATCAACGCGCCATCGGGCGACGATATCGCCCTGCTGAAAAATACCTCCGAAGGCATCTCCCTGGTTGCCGCCGGGCTCAGTTGGCAGTCCGGCGACAACGTCGTCATCAGCGATCAGGAATTCCCCTCCAATCGCATGGCCTGGGAAGCGCTCGCGGGGCGGGGCGTTGTCACGCGATGCGTATCGCTGGCTGACGAAGACCCGGAAGCCGCACTGATTGCGCAACTGGATGCGCGCACGCGGGTGCTCGCCATCAGCGCCGTGCAGTTTGCCACCGGGCTGCGTCTGGATCTGCCCCGCTTGGGTGCGGCATGCCGCGCCAACGGCACGCTGTTCTGTGTGGATGCCATACAGCAGGTTGGTGCGTTGCGCTTCGACGTGCAGGCAAGCCACGCCGACTTCGCCATTGCCGATGGCCACAAGTGGCTGCTCGGCCCGGAAGGCGTTGCCCTCTTCTATGCAACCCCCAAAGCCCGCGACGCGCTCACGTTGACACAATACGGCTGGCACATGGCCGAACACGCCGGCGATTACAATCGCACCGACTGGACACCGGCAAAGTCCGCGCGCCGCTTCGAGTGCGGCAGCCCGAACATGCTCGGCATTCACGCCCTGTCGGCGTCACTGTCGCTGCTCGAAGAGATCGGCATGGCGTGCGTCGAAGCGCAGGTGCTGGCCAACACCGGGTATCTGGCACGCGGCATCGCCGCCCTGCCCGGCTGGTCGCTGATCTCGCGCCGCGAAGAAAAGTTCTGCAGCGGCATTATTACGGCCCGCCATGCCAGTGGCGCGCACGCCGCAATATTCCGCTGCCTCAAAGACGATGGGGTGATCTGCGCCGAACGTGGTGGCGGCATTCGCCTCTCACCGCATTTCTGGCTTACCGACGTGCAGTTGAACCGGGCAATGGAATTGTTGGAAAAAGCCGGAAAAAATTGTCGGTTGTGATGCGGGCCATCTCTTCGATACTCACCCCGCGCAACTGCGCGATGAATGCACACACGTCCGCCACATAGCGCGGCTCGTTCGGCTTGCCGCGATGCGGCGCGGGCGCCAGGTAGGGTGAATCGGTCTCAACGAGTATCCGCTCCAGCGGCACGGCGCGCGCCACGGCACGCAACGCCTCGGCATTGCGAAAGGTCACGATGCCCGAGAAGGAGATGTGCATCCCGAGTGCGAGCGCCGCTTCGGCGGTAGCGATATCCTCGGTAAAGCAGTGCATGATGCCGCCGGCCTGTTGTGCGTTTTCCTCAGCAAGGATGCGGATGGTATCGGCACGCGCTTCACGGGTATGGACAATCAGTGGCTTGCCGCAGGCCCGCGCCGCCCGGATGTGCACGCGAAACCGTTCGCGCTGCCATTCGGTGTCGCCCTTGCACCAGTGGTAATCGAGGCCGGTTTCACCAATTGCCACGCATTTCGGGTGTGCGGCCAGCGCCAGCAAGCGCTCCAGGGTCGGCTCCTCGCCACCCTGCTCCGACGGATGCACGCCTACCGAAAAAAACACATCCGCATGTGCTTCGGCAATCGCGCGCACGTCGGCCTCATGTTCAAGATCGATATTGACGTTGAGCATCGCGCCGATACCGGCAGCCCGGGCCGCGTCGAGCGCACCCGACAGCTCGCCGCCATAAGGCGTGAGCTCAAGCCGGTCGAGATGACAGTGTGAATCGACGATCATGCTGGCCGCTCAGAAAATTATCGGTGCGAACAAATGTCTCAAACAATCGCTTCAAAAAGCCGCCCCAACAAAAAAGCCATGAACCTATCAATTCATGGCTTCCACAATCCACGTCAGGAACAGCTCACATGGTGTGTGTCGGGCGATCCGATTTTTCGGCGCCGGCCAGATAGGTCTCGATTTTCTTGCGCGCAGTATCGTCCTGATCGTTGAACTGGATGCCGATGCCGGCAGCGCGATTGCCGCCGGCACCACGCGGCGTAATCCAGACGACCTTGCCGGCCACCGGCAGTTTGTCACTCTCTTCCATCAGGCTCAGCAGAATGAACACCTCATCGCCGAGCTTGTAGGGTTTACTGGTAGGAAGAAACAGGCCGCCATTGCGGATGAAGGGCATATAGGCCGCGTACAGCACGGCCTTGTCCTTGATGGTCAGCGAGAGAATGCCGCTCTTGCCAGGACCCGCAGGGAGTTTCGGACTATTCATCTGGTTTATTGCCCGCCTTCTGTGTGCCGCGTTATGGGCGCCCGCTCCTGGGCCTTGGTGACCAGCGAAGCATGACTTCTTCCCACAGCAAGGGCCGGCTCAAGCCCGCCCCTGCATGGAACTGCTGGCGCAGTCGCGACAGGTCGTCGCCGAGCAAGAATAGCGGCTGCGTCGTCCGCGCATCAACCACGCGCCGCAGATCAGCAGCAAGATCGCCATTGCGCAGGCGCGCCGCCGGTACCCCTTCGGCAAGCCGCACAGCATCAGCCAGCAGCGTCGGCAGCCAGTCCATCAGCAGCGCCTCAGGAGCCTTCGCCGCCATTTCGGCGAACCGCACTGCGGATGCAGTGCCACACAGTACGTCCACCAACAACTTCCCCAATACGGGACGTTGGGCGACCCAATCTTCCGCACCATCGCGCAAGGCCAGCGCCCGCATCGGCGTCACTGCTGCGCCGAGCAATGTTGTTGCCTTTGCCTCGCCACCGACCAGCGGTGCCAGCCACGCCAGCGCCTCGGCGCGGGTCGGCGCGGGCAGCCTGATCTGCTGGCAGCGTGAGCGCACGGTGGCGGCCAACATCGCCGGCGCGTCCGATACCAACAACAGCAGCATGCCCGCGCCGGGTTCCTCCAGCGTTTTGAGCAAGGCGTTCGCAGCGTTCATGTTCATCGCCTGCGCTGGATCAATGACGATCACCCGGCGGCCACCGAACTGGGCAGTACGGCTGGCAAAGCCGATAAGCTCACGCACTTCATCGACACGAATGTCGCGGCTGGGCTTGCGTTTGCGACTGCCGGACTCCGGATCCGGCCCGGGATCGGCATCGGCGCGCATCGCCTCCGGTACCACCAGCAGGTGATCGGGGTGTGAGCCGGCCGCCACCAGCAGGCAGGATTTGCAGCGCCCACAGGCCAGCCCGGCAACCGGTGCCGAACACAGCAGCCAGGCGGCGCAGGCATCGGCGAAGCGGCGTTTACCCGTGCCCGCCTCGCCAGTCAGCAGCAATGCATGCGGCAAGGCATGCGCTGCGTGCCGCGCCTGCAATGATGCCCAGGCCACGCGATGCCATGGGCAGACAGTGGCGATCCCGCTGCCAGGCTGCTCAGCCATGACGCGCAACTACCATGCCATTAACCATGTGGCGCCCGATCCTCACGGCCTGCCGCAATGAATGCATCGATTTCGACGGCCAGTGCGTGCTGCACGGCTGCCAGTGGGGCGCCGGCATCAATGACCCCATAGCGCTCCGGATGTGCCTGTGCCCGCGCCAGATACACCGCCCGCACCCGCTCGAAGAAGTCGAGGCGCTCGCGCTCGAAACGATCACCCGCAGCGGATCGCGCTTTTGCCCGCGCCAGCCCGACGGCAACATCGACATCGAGCAAAAAAACCCGATCCGGCCGCAGCCCGTTCTGCACATACTGTTCAAGCCAGGCAATCTCCGCCAGTGGCACCCCGCGGCCACCGCCCTGATAGGCATAGGTAGCATCGGTGAAACGATCGCACAGCACCCAGTCGCCGCGTGCGAGCGCCGGCTCAATCACGGTTTGCACATGCTGCGCGCGAGCCGCGAACATCAGCAGCAACTCAGTCTGTTGCACCACCGGCTCCTCACGGGGCACCACAATGAGCTGGCGAATTTCTTCGGCGAGCGGCGTGCCGCCCGGCTCACGGGTGGTGATAAAAGCAATGCCGGCGGCGGCAAGACGATCAGCAATAAAGCGCAGATTGGTACTCTTGCCGACACCCTCTATGCCTTCGAGGCAAATGAATCGGCCGCGGGCCGCGCCGTTGGTTGTCATGGCGCGACTCGATCCGGTGCCGGTGCCGGTGCCGGTGCCGAACGATAATCGACGCGGCGCCGCAACTGATACTCACGCACCGCCGCGTTGTGGGCTTCGAACGTACTGGAGAACTGGTGACTGCCGTCACCACGACCAACAAAATAGAGCGCCGTGCCGTCGGCAGGATGTGCTGCGGCCCTGAGTGCAGCATCGCCGGGCATGGCGATCGGCGTCGGCGGCAGGCCATCGATCACGTAGGTATTCCAGGGTGTCGGCTGCAGCAGGTGCGCACGGGTGATATTGCCCGCATAGGCTGCGCCCAGCCCGTAGATCACCGTCGGGTCGGTTTGCAGGCGCATGCCGATTTTCAGCCGGCGCACGAATACCCCGGCAATCGCGGGCCGCTCGCTCGCCTGGCCCGTTTCCTTTTCAACAATCGACGCCATTATCAGCAGCGCATCGGCATTGCGGTAGGGCAAGTCGGCCGCCCGCTCGGCCCATGCCGCAGCAAGCCTGCGCTCCTGCTCGACGAATGCACGGCGCAACAAATCAAAATCACTGCTCGAATGCGGCGAAAAGAAATAGGTATCCGGCGCAAAGCGCCCTTCCGGATGCAGGCCGGGCTTGCCCAGCCTGGCCATCAACGCAGCATCCGACAACGCGCCTGTCTCATCGCGCAAGCGCGTTTCCTGTGCCAGCGCGACCCGCAACTGGTGAATGTTCCAGCCTTCGATAATGACAAAACTGCGCTGTACGGTGCGGCCGGAAAGCAATCTTGAGATGACCTCGACAGCAGGCGCACCGACAGGAATTTCGTACTCCCCGGCATGCAGCCGTGAACGATCCTGAAAGCGTGTCCAGATGCGCAGCACCCGGCTATGCACAAGATGACCGTCTTTCTCCAGTCGCTGCAACACCAGACCCGGTGTATCGCCGGGCTTGACGATGACCAGCAGCGGATCGGCACTGCCAAGCAACGGCTGATACAGCACGCGGTGAAGATAGAAACTACCCGCCGCGATGCCTACCAGCAGCACAACGACAACAACAGCTAGCCAGCGCCATGGCGAAAGCCGTGTGGGTGTCAGCGGCTCCACAGCAGCGCAACCTCGGCCTGCAGGCGACGCGTCAGCGGGCCGGGCGTCCAGCGCCGCACACCCAACGCACGTATCGGCCAGATGCCAAAACTGCTGTTGCACACAAACAGCTCATCAGCAGTATCGATCTCCTCGCGCACCACATCACGCTCGACCACGCCAATCCCGAGCGTCAAGGCCCGCGCAACAAGAAAGCTGCGCATCACTCCGGCAATACCGCAACGTTGCAGTCGTGGTGTCACCAATTGCCCGTCATGAACCAGAAACAGATTGCTCATCGTGCCTTCGATGACGCGACCATCGACATCACGCAACAGCCCTTCGGCAAAGGCAGTGTCATCCCATTCGGCACGCGCGAGCACCTGCTCGAGGCGATTCAAGTGCTTGATACCAGCGAGCGCCGGATTCACACCCAGCCGCGTTGCACACTCAAACAAAGCGATGCCTGCCTCACCGTTGGCGGCCGGCCATACCGCTGGCGTATAGGCGAGCAAAAGACGACGCGGGACAGCCTCCGGCAACGGACGATAGCCCCGCCCGGCGCTGCCGCGTGTCAGCAACAGCTTGAGGGTAAAATCGATGCGCCCGATGTCCGCCTGGGTACTGACAAAACGGCGCAACTCAAGCGACAAAACATCGATATCTATCGGTAGTAAATGCAAGGCTTCCACACCACGCAGCAGGCGCTGCAGGTGGAAGTCCATGAGCGCAATCCGCCCATTGCGCACGCTGATGGTTTCGAACAGTCCATCGCCGTAGGCAAGCCCGCGGTCGTCGACCGGCAGGCTCGCTGCCGGCTGTCCGTCGACCCAGCTCGCCAGCAGCATCAGAGCCTCCGGAAAATCAAAGAGCTATTGGTGCCACCAAATCCAAACGAGTTGGAAAGTGCAACGTCGATGGGCATGTTGCGGGCAGTGTGCGGCACGAAATCAAGATCACAGTCAGTGTCCGGATTATCGAGATTGATGGTAGGTGGTGCCACCTGATCGCGAAGGGCCAGCAAGGTGATGATCGCCTCAATGGCACCGGCTGCCCCGAGCAGATGGCCATGCATGGACTTGGTCGAACTGATCGCCAGGTGGCGCGCATGCGTGCCGAACACGCTTTTCACAGCCCGGACCTCAGCGGCATCGCCAGCGGGTGTCGAGGTGCCATGCGCGTTGATGTAATGCACGGCTGTCGCCGGGATGCCAGCGTCGGCGAGGGCGTTTTTCATGCTCAACGCCGCACCGGCACCGTCTTCCGGCGGCGCCGTCATGTGAAATGCGTCGTCACTCATGCCAAACCCGATGAGCTCGCCGAATATGGTTGCGCCGCGTCTTTTTGCGTGCTCGTACTCTTCAACCACGATGGCACCAGCACCATCACCCAGCACAAAGCCATCGCGATCCTTGTCCCAAGGCCGGCTGCCTCGCTGCGGATCCTCATTGCGCGTCGACAACGCCCGCGCGGCAGAAAAGCCGGCCATGCCCAGCGGTGTCGAGGCTTTTTCGGCACCACCGGCAATCATCACATCGGCAGTGCCGAGCTGGATCTGCTGCGCGGCAATGCCGATCGAGTGCGTCCCTGTGGTACAGGCGGTGGTAATCGCGATGTTCGGGCCCTTGAAGCCACAGAGGATCGCCAGGTTGCCGGCAATCATGTTGACGATGGTGCCTGGCACAAAAAATGGTGAGACCTTGCGCGGCCCGCCCTCAGCAAGGATCACGCAAGTGTTCTCGATGCTGCTCAGGCCGCCGATTCCCGAACCAATGGAAACCCCGATCCGCGGCGCATTTTCCTCGGTAACGACAAGACCAGACTGACGAAACGCCTGCAGTGCGGCAACCAGACCATACTGGATGAAGATATCGCTACGGCGCGCCTCTTTCGGATTGAGGAAACCCGCGATATCGAAATTTTTCACCTGCCCGGCGAAGCGGGTCGGGAAATTGGTGGCATCCCAGTCGGCGATCGCAGCAATGCCGCTGCGCCCGGCCAACAGCCCCTCCCAGGTCGCTGCCACGGTATTGCCCAGCGGGGTCACCATACCCATACCGGTAACGACGACTCGACGTCTGCCCACCTTCAATCCCTCCTGATTACGCGCTCACGCGCCATGCTGCCAGCACGCGGTTGCAATTGTGCAACTTTCGATGCTGGCGTGTCCGCTTGCTTTACTTTCGCCTGCGCAACACTGGCGCCTTACATACAATAGTGGCGCCTTAAATGAAAAAAGCCGCGTACACACTGTGTACTGCGGCTTTTCCCGGCCCTGGTCGTAAGGATTACGACTTGACGTGTGCCTTGACGTAATCGATGGCGGACTGGACGGTACCGATCTTCTCGGCTTCCTCGTCGGGGATTTCCGTCTCGAATTCCTCTTCCAGAGCCATGACGAGCTCGACCGTGTCGAGAGAATCAGCGCCCAGGTCTTCGACGAAAGAGGCTTCGAGGACGACGTCCTCCGGCTTCACGCCGAGTTGCTCAACGATGATCTTCTTGACGCGCTCTTCGATGCTACTCATGAGGCAAAGCTCTCCTGTTTGGAAGGATGTCCCTTCAGCGGCGGCTATTCTAGGTAGGCTCGGGGGGGCTTTCAAGTTTGCCAGACCGCCGTGCGTAACCAGTTGTTACGGTTGCAACGGGTTGTTTTGAAAGAGTTTTTTATTACATGTACATGCCACCGTTGACCGGAATGATCGCGCCGGTGATGTAAGCGGCGGCATCGCTGGCCAGAAAGGTGACCGCCGAGGCGATTTCGCCGGCCTGGCCCAGACGCCCGAGCGGAATCTGGCCCACCAGCATTTGCCGCTGGGCCTCGGGCAATTCCTTCGTCATGTCCGTGTCGATGAAGCCCGGCGCAACCGCATTGACCGTGATATTGCGCGAACCCACCTCGCGAGCCAGTGCCCGGGTAAAACCCTCAAGGCCGGCCTTGCTGGCGGCGTAGTTGGTCTGGCCGCCGTTACCCATCGCCCCGACTACCGAGCCGATATTGATGATCCGGCCATGGCGGGCTTTCATCATGCCGCGCAGCACACCTTTCGACAGGCGGTAGAGGCCATTGAGGTTGGTGTTGATCACCTGCTCCCACTCGTCATCCTTCATCCGCATCAACAAGTTGTCGCGGGTGATGCCGGCATTGTTGACGAGGATCAACGGCGTGCCGAAATGCTCGTCGATCTTCGCCAAACCATGGGCCACGGATTCGCTGTCGGCAACGTCCATCAGCATGCCGACACCCTGGCCGCCGCGCGCGGCGATGGCATCGGAAATGGCCTGGGCACCGGCATCCGTTGTGGCGGTGCCGATGACGATCGCACCCTGCGCACCGAGTTCTTCGCTGATCGCCCGACCGATACCGCGGCTGGCGCCGGTAACGAGCGCGATCTTTCCTTCCAGACGCATGGTCAACCTCCGTGGGCAGCAGTCAGTGCCGCAGCAAGCGATTCCGGATCCTGAATACACAGGCATTCAGCGTCTTTCGCGATCCGCTTGTTCAGGCCCGTAAGCACTTTGCCAGGCCCGCATTCAATGATGATGTTCGCGCCATCCGCAGTCAGTTTCGTGACTGTCTCGACCCAGCGCACCGGCGAATAAAGCTGACGCACCAGCGCATCGCGCACAGCATCCGCAGACGCCGCAACAGCGACATCGACATTGTTGATCACCGCAATCGTCGGCACCTTGAGGGCCAGCGATTGCAGACGTACCGCCAGTTGCCCGGCCGCCGGCCGCATCAGCTCACAATGCGACGGCACGCTCACGGGCAACGCTATGGCGCGCTTGGCACCCGCAGCGCGGCAGGCCTCAATGGCGCGCTCGACGGCCGCCTTGCCGCCGGCAATCACCACCTGCCCAGGTGCGTTCAGATTCACCGCCGCAACTACCTCACCCTGCGCAACCTGCGCACAGGCGGTACGCACAGCATCATCATCAAGGCCGAGAATTGCCGCCATGCCACCGGTACCGGCTGGCACGGCGGCCTGCATCAGGCTACCGCGCTCGGCAACAAGCTTTACACCCTCTGCCAGCGTCAACGCCCCGGCGCAAACGAGCGCGGAATATTCGCCCAGACTGTGTCCGGCCATCATCGTCGGCCTTGCGCCTCCGGCCGCCAGCCAAGCGCGCCAGGTAGCAACCGCTGCAACAAGCAAAACCGGCTGGGTATAACGGGTATCGTTGAGTTTTTCTTCAGGCCCCTGCTGGGCAAGCTGCCAGAGATCCTCACCGAGCGCCTGCGAAGCCTCATCGAAAGCAGCGCGCACTACCGGCGCAGCCGCACCCAGCGCCGCCAGCATGCCGATCGATTGCGAGCCCTGTCCGGGAAATACGAAAGCGATTGTCTTTGCCATACCGTTACCTCGTCACGCTCTCATCCGTCACGCTGTCGCGGCCACAGTGCCAATGTGTTGCGCAATCAATGCCGGCACATCCTTGTCTACCTCACGCACTGCCACACCCAATGCATTGGCAAAACTTTTCACTCCGGCACTACCGTGACTCTTGATGACAATGCCATTCAGACCCACCAGCGAGGCGCCGTTGTAACGGCCCGGATCCATTTCGCGCTTGAGTCCGTTAAGGATCGGCAATGCCAGCAAGCCACTCAACAGCGTCAGCGGGTTGCGCTTTATTTGTTGTTTGATTATCTCGCCCATCATTTTCGCCACACCTTCGGCGGTCTTGAGCGCGACATTGCCGACGAAACCATCGCAGACGACGACATCTGCGTGCCCTTTGAATATGCCATCACCCTCGACGAAACCGATGTAGTTCAACGAGGAATCTGCAGCAAGCAACTGCGCTGCCGCCTTGATCTGCTCGCCGCCCTTGATATCTTCCTGACCGATATTCAGCAACGCAACCCGCGGCCGTTCCATCCCGTCAACGGCTGTCGCAAGAATCGAACCCATCACCGCAAACTGATGCAGGTGTTCGGCCATCGAATCGATATTGGCGCCGAGATCCAGCATATGGCAATGCCCGGTAATCGTCGGCAAGGCAGTGCAGATTGCCGGGCGATCGATCTTCGGGTGCGTTTTCAGCACGAAACGGCTGATTGCCATCAATGCGCCGGTGTTGCCGGCACTGACGCAGGCATCTGCCTGCTGCTCATGCACCAGATTAATGGCGATGCGCATGGACGAGTCGCGCTTGCTGCGCAGGGCAACAGCAAGAGTATCTTCCATCGTCACAACCTGACTGGCGTGCACGACACGCACCCGTTGCTCTGCTTCGCCGCCACACTTGCGCAAGGTGTTGCGTAGCGCCACCTCGTCACCAACGAGTACCAGCTGCAGGGACGGAAAACGCGCAAGGGCGAGCAGCGCGGCAGGTACCGTCACTGACGGGCCGTGATCACCGCCCATTGCATCTATGGCAACGGTATATGTGCGGGTCATGAAATAGATTAAGCAAATGTTTTGGTGGCGCAGATACACCTCGGGGCGCCTGATGCGCCCCGAGGTGTGTTTCTTACTCGGCGTCCTCGGTGGTCTTCACCACCTGCCGGCCGCGGTAAAAGCCGTCTTTCGTCATGTGATGACGACGGTGCACTTCACCACTGGTTGGATCTTCACTGATTGCCGCAACGGGAAGCGAATCGTGTGAGCGGCGCATGCCACGTGTGGAGCGGGTTCTGCGGTTCTGCTGTACAGCCATGGTTCATCTCCTGGGCAACGCTTTCAATCTTTTTGCTTCAATTTGGCGAGCACGTCAAACGGGTTCACCTTCTGCTGTGGCCTCGCTGCCGATCCACCAGCGCCACGATCGTAGGCGACCATGTCGCACGACGCATGCGCGGGGAAATGAGGCAATGCCAACAGCACTTCTTCCTCAACCAGGGGGGCAAGCGACAAACGCTCCTCCTCCACCTGAACGATATCCACGTCCTCAACGGTTTCCGGGACAACAGAACCGGCCGCAACAACCATCAACGCGATATCGACATGCACCTCGATGTCGAGCGGCTTGAGGCAGCGCTCGCATGTCGTGTGCACGACGGTATCCACGGTGCCGGTGATGCGGTTACGGCCATCTGCGTCGCGGCTGAAACCCAGTACGACTTCCACGTCGTCGGTTGTGCCGACGGAGAACTCGCTGATACGCTCCAGCTGTGACGCCGCCAACTTGCCAGAAATTCGAGCGTTCGCGTCGCAAAGACGAAACGGTTCGACATATAAAGGCAGGGTGCCGCGTGACATAGGCGCGCAATAATAGTGGCCGCCCCCCGGGCTGTCAAAACATTTGCAGCCGCCAACCGCCGGTTTTGCAAGGCGTTTTCCCCCATCAGAACGGCGGTCGCCCGATGCCCTCAATCATCCTTGCCTCCGGATCGCGTTACCGGCGTGAGTTGTTGGCCCGCCTGGGCCTGCCGTTTCGGTTCGAACTGCCTGGCGTCGAGGAGTTTCCCCTGCCCGGCGAAGCGCCGGCGGCGCTCGCCCGCCGCCTGGCTCTTGAAAAGGCTCAGGCCGTGGCAAATCGCTTCCCTGCAGGCCTGGTGATCGGCTCCGATCAGGTGGCCGACTGCGACGGAGTCATCCTCGGCAAGCCCGGAACAGCCGACCGGGCCAGAGAACAACTGCAGGCCGCCAGTGGCCGGACCGTCACCTTCTGGAGCGCGCTCGCGCTGATCAATGCCGCGACCGGCAGAACGCAGGCCGCGGTGATTCGCTGCGATGTCGAGTTTCGCATCCTGAGCGAGGAGGAAATTGCCCGTTATGTGGCCATTGAAGCGCCGCTCGACTGTGCCGGCAGCTTCAAAGCCGAAGGGTTGGGGATTGTGCTGTTTCGTCGTTTGCTCACTGACGATCCAACCTCGCTGATCGGCCTGCCGCTGATCGCCCTGTGCGCGATGTTGCGGGCGGAAGGCGTGATGTTGCCGCCTGCACCGGCCAGCTGACCCGTTGCCGGAAGATGCCACTCAACGCAACTGCAGCGACGAACCCGCCCCCAACTGCATCGCCATCGCTGTGCCAACCTTCACACCAAACCGTTCCGCGAGTTTCTCCAGCGCCGAACGCTGATAGGAATAATCGACCAGCGCATCGGTGCCGACGATGTCGCGCGCCACATAACTTGCCGTGCCGAGCCCATCGGCAAGACCCAGCTGTACCGCCTGCTCGCCGGTCCAGAATAATCCGGAAAACATGGCCGGGTCGTTCTTGAGTCGATCCCCGCGACCTTCCTTCACGGCCGTGATGAATTGCCCGTGAATTGCGTCCAGCAGGCCCTGCATGTGCTTCTTCTGCTGCTCATTGACAGGCGCAAAGGGCGAGAGAATTGCCTTGTTTTCGCCAGCCGTCATGGTGCGGTCCTCGACGCCGAGCTTGCGCATCAGTTCCTGGGCACCAAAGCCGTTCATGATGACGCCGATTGAACCGACGATGCTCGCCTTGTCGACATAGATCTCATCTGCGGCCGCCGCGATGTAATAACCACCGGAGGCACCGATATCGCTGATGACGGCATAGAGCTTCTTGTCCGGGTGTTCGGCGCGCAACCGACGCATTTCGTCATAGATGATGCCTGCCTGCACCGGGCTGCCACCCGGGCTGTTGATGCGCATGACCACCGCCTTTGCATGTTTCGCCTCGAAGGCATCACGCAGGCCACCGACAATGCTGTCGGCATCGGCATCGCCACCGGACATGATCACACCGCTGACCTCGACCAGCGCGACATGATCGGTCGATGTCGATACGGTGTGCGTATCCGTTGACGAAGTCAGCAGAAAAAGCAGCGCGAACAGATACAAAAAACCCAGCGATTTGAAAAGAATCCCCCAGCGGCGCGCCAGCCGCTGTTCATCCTGGGCGGTCAGCAGCACTTTTTCAATGAGCTGCCAGTCACGCGTTTTTACAGGCGAAGTCGATGGCACATTGTCATCAGTCATGAGTGGTTACCGGCAAGTTGCGATGGAGTACGGCGGCGATGACTGGCTGCCGCGTCAAGGACGGCCAGCACGTGATCAAGATGATCGACCAATGCCAGCGGATTATAGCGAAGCAGTTCGTCGGCCGCGTGCGCGCCGTGGGTGATGCCGATGGCAGCAACATCAGCGCGACGGGCCATGTCGAGATCAAAACCGGTATCACCGATCATCAGCGTCGCCGCCGCATCGACCCGCTGTTCGGCAAGAATTTCCAACAGCATGCGCGGATCAGGCTTGGACGCAGTTTCATCGGCGGTGCGCGAGACGGCAAAATAATCGCCCAATCCCGTATTGCGAAATGCACGATCAAGCCCAGCCCGGTTCTTGCCAGTGGCGACCGCGAGCCGCACACCACGTCCGCGCAAGGTCTCAAGCAACCTGATTGCCCCGGCGTAGGGGCGGCAGGGATCTGCTTCCGCAGCGATGTAGTGCCGGGCATAGTGGCCCCGCAAAGCAGTACGGGTGTCGTCGTCGCTGTCCGGATACAGCGCCCGCAGCGCCTCCGGCAGGCCGAGGCCGATGATCGAACGGTAGCGAGCCGCCGCGAGGACCGGCAAATCCGTGTCAAGCGCCGCGCGACGCAGACATGCAACGATGCGCCCGGTGGAATCGATCAACGTACCGTCCCAGTCAAAAACCACCAGCTCAATTGTCATCGCGCCGGCCCCGCTCTGTGGCCAGCCTGCTGCCGACTTTCCTCACGGCGCAACTGCGCCAGCATGCCCGCGAGCAACGCATCAAGCGGCGCTTCGAGATGCATCGCCCGTGCGTCGGCAGGATGACTGAAATCGAGGCGCGCCGCGTGCAGAAACATGCGGTTAAGACCCTGCGCGCGAATTTCTCGATTGAATGCATCGTCGCCATACTTGGTATCGCCGGCAATGGGGTGGCCGGCATGCAGGCAATGTACCCGGATCTGGTGGGTACGGCCGGTCAACAGCGTCGCCTCGACCAGCGAACAATCGGCGAAGCGCTCCATTACCTCGAATTCAGTCACCGACGCCTTGCCGTCGCGCGAGACGCGCACCATGCGCTCTCCGGATGCCAGCGTATTCTTCTGCAGCGGGGCCTCAATGCGGTGATGGCGGCCTTTCCAGCGACCCTTCACCAATGCGAGATAGACCTTGCCCATGCCCTCGTCATCACCTTCGGCGCGCAACTGACGCTGCATGGCCAACAGGGCGCTGCGTTTTTTGGCGATAACCAGGCAGCCGGACGTATCCCGGTCAAGGCGATGCACGAGTTCGAGGAAGCGGGCATCCGGGCGCGACTGGCGCAGGGTTTCAATGACCCCGAGAGCGACGCCGCTGCCGCCGTGAACAGCGAGCCCGGCGGGCTTGTTCAACACCAGCAACTGATCATCTTCGTACATGATCGCGGACTCAATCGCCCGGGTAAGGCCCTCCCCCGCCACCGGCGCCGCACCGGCTACCGGTAACCGCAGGGGCGGAATCCGCACCACGTCACCGATCGCCAACCGGTCGGAAGGTTTCGCCCGACAACTGTTGATGCGCACCTCGCCGGAGCGAAGGATCCGGTAAACCAGGGTACGGGGGACACCCTTCAATTCAGTCAGCAGAAAGTTGTCGACACGCTGGCCGGCCGAGTGTTCATCAACCTCAACCTTGCGGGCAGCACTGCGGGGGACGTCGGTCATGGGCGCGCATTCTAACCCGTGGTCAGTCAAGCAGTTACGGATTGTTAGACATAAGGGGGCCTGCTATAGTGCGCCGTCATCTCCGCCCGGACGACTTCCGGTTCGGGGGCGCGGCCCGCTACCAGCGAGGAGCCTCACAGCGCACCCGAGCCGAACCCCGCGAGTACCATGGGGGTCGCACCCGGCGAGGCTGACACCCGGGACGCCCCAATAACCCCTTGCCAGGCAAGGAAAGGAGATGGCGTCCGGAAACAGGGCCCGCCTGACGGCTATGGCGGGTAACGCAACACTGAAGCCCTGAAGCCGGCGGTAATTTTCGAGACGTTCGCCCCGCGAAGCTGCGCCGGTGACACGATGTTGACCAGCCCGCTCCCGCCCCCAGGCGGTGACGCCGATGGCCCGGCCCGTCCTGTCACCCGATGCGACCCGCAAGGCGGACGTCCAGCGAAGAAATAGTCAGCTCAACTGAAGCGGCCAACAGCCTGGCCGCTGCCTGTCGCGCAACATATCGCTGCGACGGTGCCGTGCCCGGATCCGTGTATCCGTGGCCCGCTGTTTTGCCCGACCCCGCGGCAGCACAGGGCTTCTCTTTGGATAGGAGTGCTATCCGTGAAGAGAATGCTCATCAACGCGACCCACACTGAAGAAGTGCGTGTCGCTCTGGTAGATGGCCAGCGCCTGTACGATCTCGACATCGAGCACCGTGCGCGCGAGCAAAAAAAAGCCAACGTCTACAAAGGCCGAATCACGCGCGTCGAGCCCAGCCTCGAGGCCGCGTTCGTCGATTTTGGCGCCGAGCGTCATGGCTTTCTGCCGCTCAAGGAAATCGCGCGCGAATACTTCATCAAGAACCCCGGCGACATGTCCGGCCGCATGAACATCAGGGAACTGGTCCGCGAAGGCCAGGAAGTGATCGTTCAGGTCGAGAAGGAAGAGCGTGGCAACAAAGGGGCCGCCCTCTCCACTTTTGTTTCACTGGCGGGCCGCTATCTGGTGCTGATGCCCAACAATCCGCGGGCCGGTGGCATCTCGCGCCGGATCGAGGGTGAGGAGCGCGCCGAACTCAAGCAGGCGCTGGCCGCGCTGAAATTGCCCGAGGAGATGGGCGTCATCATCCGCACTGCCGGTCTTGGCCGCTCTCCCGAGGATCTGCAATGGGACCTCAGCCGCCTGACCGAACTGTGGCTCAAGATCAAGGAAGCGACCGACAACCGCAAGGCACCGTTCCTGGCCTATCAGGAAGGTAACGTCATCGTCCGGTCGCTGCGCGATTCCCTGAAAGAAGACATTGGCGAAGTCCTGGTCGACAGCGAGGAGGCCTTCAACGAGGCGACCACCTTCGTCCGCACCTTCATGCCGAATTTTGAAGCGCGCGTAAAGATGTACCGCGATGCTGTGCCACTGTTCAATCGTTACCAGATCGAAAGTCAGATCGAAACGGCCTACGAGCGTGAAGTGAAGCTGCCATCAGGCGGCTCCATCGTCATCGACCAGACCGAGGCACTGGTCTCCATTGACATCAACTCCTCCAAGGCAACTAAAGGTGCCGACATCGAGGAGACGGCACTCAACACCAATCTTGAAGCAGCCGACGAGATCGCCCGCCAGTTGCGCCTGCGCGACATCGGCGGCCTGATCGTCATCGATTTCATCGATATGTCGTCGGTCAAGTACCAGCGCGATGTCGAGAACCGCGTGCGTGACGCGACGGAATCCGATCGCGCCCGCATCCAGCTCGGCCGCATATCCCGCTTTGGGCTGATGGAACTCTCGCGACAGCGCCTGCGCCCGTCGCTTGAGGAAACCACCACCATTGTCTGTCCGCGCTGCTCAGGCCTCGGCACCATCCGCGACGTCAAGTCGTTGGCGCTGTCGGTGCTGCGCATCATCGAAGAAGAGGTGATGAAAGACAAAACCGGTGAAATCCAGGCGCAACTGCCAGTACCGGTTGCTACCTATATTCTTAACGAGAAACGCCCGGTCCTGCGCGACATCGAAACCCGCTACAACGTGCGGGTGCTGGTGATCCCGAATGCGAATCTCGAGACGCCACACTTCGACATTCAGCGCATCCGCAGCGACAAGATCGTCGAACGCGGCGAAGTGCTCAGCTTCGAGTTGGCGCAGCACGTCGGCATCGTCGAAGCGCCGGTTGTCGGCGACGACGTTGCCGTAATCAAGCGCGCCGAACCGGCCGTGAAAATGAGCCAACCGGAAACCCGGACACCGGCAGCACAACAATCAGCTGCGGCGCCGGCCGCCGCCCCTGCTGCAACGCTGGGCGTTATCGGGCAATTGCTTGCCTGGCTGAAGGCGCTGTTCGGCGCCGGCCCGGCACAACCTCCAGCGCCGGCAGCAACGGCGCGTCCGCAGGGTCAGCAGCAGCCACGCCAGGGTGGCCGCAATGACGGTCGTGGCAACGACAACCGTGGCCCGCGCAGTGAACGTGGCCAACAACCGGCTCCACGCCGCGACCAGGACACTCGACGCAGCGGCGGTGCGCGCCCGGAGCGGGCCGAACGGGACACTAATCGCCCCGAGCGTGGCCCACGCCCCGAGCGCGATAACCGTGGCACTGAACGCGGCGAGCAAGCGCGTGACAATCGCGGCGAGCGTGGTCCGCGAACAGACCGTGCCGAACGCGGCGAACCGCGTCCGCAACAGCCACAAGCGCAACAACCCCGTCCACCGCAGCAACCGCCTCGCCCGCAACCACCGCAACAGCAGCGCACGCCGGAAAGCGATGCGGCGGGCGATATCGGCAACAAGCAGGCGCCGCGACGTGATCGCAGCAACCCGCCACCGGCGCCATCGCGCGCCGCCGTGAAAAGCGAAACCACCGACGACATGTTCACTGTTGCTGACGTCGGCAGTGCAAGCAATGGCAACGAGGCCCCCGCCGAGGAGCAACGCGAGGGCGGGCGCCGTCGTCGTCATCGCTCACGTCGTCGCGAGCGCCAAATGGAGCGCCAGCAACTCCAGGACGGAACCGAAGGCAATGTCGTCACCGATGCGAATCAAGTCGGTGCGGACAGCGACGAGGACGGTGACGAGGTACCGGCATCGGTATTTGCCGCTGCGCCGGCCAGCGTCGGCAACCCGGCAACGGCAGTGATTGCCGAGGCACCTCTGGCCCCGACGATATCCGCCGCCCATCCGCCTGCCACGCAGCAGCCTCTCGCGGCAGCGCTGCATTCACCTGCGTCCGAACCGGTCGCTTTTGAAGCACCGCTGGCACCCGTCGCAACAATCGTCACGCCAGCGGCCGTCACGCCAGCAGCACCCGCACCGGCTGTTGCGCCGATCATGCAGGAAGAAATTGTTGTGCCAGTAGCCACCGCCTCTGCCAACGCGGGCGCAGTTGCCAACGATGGCCGCCCACGTCGCGCTGCGAACGATCCGCGTGAAATTCGCCGCCGCCAGCTCGAGGCCCAGCGCCTCGCACAGGGCGAAAACAACGCAGCAACGGCCTCGAACAGCGATACCATGACGGATAACGCCAACGCCTGATTCCGGCCGCACCACAAAAAAGGCGGTGGGGAAATTTCCCACCGCCTTTTTCTTGCCTGTTTCTTGCCGCGCTACGGTAATCAGAGCAACTGCGGCTCCAACTCCAGGGCGATCCCGTAACGCACGCGTATATCCTCGACGATCTGCCAGGCCAGGGCGAGTACATCACTGCCAGTGGCGCCGCCGAGGTTGATCAACACCAACGCATGGCGCTCATGTACACCCGCACGCCCTTCCCGGCGCCCCTTCCAACCCGCATGGTCGATCAACCAGCCGGCCGCCACTTTCACGTCACCAGATGCCTGCGGATAACCAACGATATCCGGAAAGCGTTGTTGCAAAGATGCGAATTGCGCGGCCGGAATGACCGGATTTTTGAAGAAACTGCCCACATTGCCAGTGAGATCCGGATCCGGCAGCTTTCGGCTGCGTATCGCGCAAACCATGTCGTAGACGCTGCGACGATTCAGTGGCGGATTACCCCGCGCCAGCAGTTCAGCACGCAAGTCACGATAATCCAGCACCAGCGGCGCATCGGTCGCAAGATCAAGCCGCACGCGGACAATGGCGTACTGCACCGCCTCATGCTTGAAGATGCTGTCGCGGTAACCGAACCGGCATTCATCGCGCAGAAATTCACGGCGTGTGCCCGTCTGTAGATGCACGGCATCAACACTTTGCAGGACCTGGTGCAACTCAATGCCATAGGCACCGATATTCTGCACCGGCGCGGCACCCACCGTACCGGGAATCAGGGCGAGATTCTCGATGCCGCCATAACCGGCATCAACACAGGCAGTGACCAGATCATGCCAGCCCATGCCGGCATCCGCCTCAACCACAACACGATTACCCGTTTGCGCTACAACACGCCAGGCGCGCGCGCCCATGCGTATCAGCAAGGCATTGATCTCGCCGCCACGCAACACCAGATTACTGCCACCGCCCAGCACGATTCGCCGCATACCGGCAAAGCGCCGGTCGCGCACCAGCTCTGCCAGCTCATCGGCAGAATCAACCGTGGCAAGCCAGCGCGCGCTGCCGGGCAGGCGGAATGTATTGAGCGCAGACAAATCGGCGTGCGCGCGCAGATCAATCATCGCGTGCGCTCCCGGCCCGCTTGCCTGACATCACCCGCCTCCAAAATGACGCCTGACACGCTCAAGGTCTTCCGGCGTATCTACCCCGCCGGGGGCACTGCGGGCAGCCATGGCAACATGTATGGCGCGTCCTTTCCACAGAATGCGCAGCTGCTCAAGAGCTTCGGTAATTTCCAGCGCACAGGCGCCCCAACCCACAAAATCGCGCAGCAACGAAACGCGATAAGCGTAGATGCCGACATGGCGGCGATACAGCGCTGCTGTTGCCGGCGACGGCGCGCCCTGCGGCAGTGCCCCGGGCGCAAGTTGCGCGTAGGCATCACGATCCCAGGGGATAACCGCGCGGGAGAAATACAGCGCGGCACCGTTTTCCTGCAACACCACCTTGACGATATTGGGGTTGAACGCATCGGCAGGGGAAGCCAGCGGCTCGCACAATGTCGCCGCACTGCATGTGGGATTTGCGGCGAGATTGGCCGCGACCTGATCAATATTCTCCGCCGGGATCAGCGGCTCATCGCCCTGCACGTTGACGATGATCTCGTCGGCACCGTAACCCATGGTGCGCGCGACTTCCTCGATGCGGTCTGTACCGGAGGGATGGGTTGTTGCAGTCATGCAGACCTTGCCACCGAAGCGGCGCACGCAATCGGCAACGCGCGCATCGTCGGTGGCAACAACCACTTCGCGTGCAGCGCTTTTGCCTGCCTGTCGATAAACCCGCTCGATCATCGACTGGCCGGCAATATCGGCCAGCGGCTTGCCCGGCAAACGGCTCGATGCATAACGTGCCGGAATGACGACCACAAAACTCATGCCCTGCCCTCGCTGTCCAGGTTGGCGCAGCGCAACAACTGCGGCAAAAACGCCGCCGGCAACTGCGCCTCGATTTCCAGGTACCAGGCATCAATGCCAGCGATGCCTGCACACTTCACTGCATCTTTTTCGGTCATCACGATGACCCCGGCAAGCGCTGAAAAATCGTCCGGGGAAAAGCTGTGATGATCCTGAAACGGGAATTCATCCGCAATGAAACCCAAGGTACGCAAGGTTGTGAAGAACCGCGCCGGATCACCCATACCGGCAACAGCAGCAACGCGCGCACCGAAACGCGCACGGAATGCATCCGGTGCCAGGCACTCATTCGTAGCGCCAACCTTGCGAAACACCGTTGGCAGCAGCGTCATGACGATGGCGCCGTGCGGAACTGGCCAGCCCCCGCTACCGTTGACCACAAGCAGATCAATCATCGCCAGACGCGATACCGGCTCCCGCAACGGCCCGACCGGCAGGCAATGGCCATTGCCGAAGCCACGGCGGCCATCGACTACGGCAATCTCGACTGTTCGCGGCAAAGCCAGATGCTGCAGACCATCGTCGCTGACCACAACATCGACGCCCTTGCCGAGCAACATGGCGAGCGCCCGGCGGCGATCCGGATCGACGACGGTGAGCGCGCCGGTACGCCGCGCGAGCAATGCCGGCTCATCACCGCAGGCAGCTGCCGGTGTTGCGGCCTCGACATGCAGCGGGAACGGGCCGCTACCACCATAACCGCGCGAAACAATGCCAACGCGCAAGCCGCGCGCACCGAGACGTTCCACCAACCAGAGCACCAGCGGCGTCTTGCCACTGCCGCCGACGGTGATATTGCCAACCACGATCAACGGCACCGATGGCACAACACGATTGCGCAGAACATAACGCAACGCGACAACCAGACGGTAAAGAAATTCGAGTGGAACAAGCAGCAACAACACACCGGGGCGACCGTACCAACGCGCACTCAACCAGCGCTCCAGTCGCCCGCGCACCGCTCAGGCCTCGGGTGTTTCGTCGGTGAATTGCCGATGGTGCAAGCGCGCGTAATGGCCATCGCGCGCCAGCAGCTCGGCATGTGTGCCCTGCTCCACCACCCTGCCTTCATCAATGACCAATATCCGGTCGGCCCGCTCAATGGTAGACAACCGGTGCGCAATCACGAACGTGGTCCGATTTTTCATCAGGTGCTCAAGGGCATGCTGAATATGCAGTTCGGACTCGGTATCGAGTGCGCTGGTTGCTTCGTCCAGGATCAGGATCGGCGCATCCTTCAGCAAGGCACGCGCAATCGCGACACGCTGCCGCTGCCCGCCGGACAGCTGCGTACCGTCGTGACCGACGCGCGTGTCGAAACCCTGCGCCAACTTCTCGATGAACCCCCGGGCATTGGCCGCTTCAGCCGCCGCCACAATGGCCTCCCGCGTGGCGCCGTTCATCTCGCCATAGGCAATATTGGCGGCGACGGTGTCGTCGAACAGTGTCACGCGCTGATAGACAACGGAGATGTGCCGCCGCAAGGCTGCGAGCCGAAAATTCCTGATCGGCACGCCGTCGATCAGGATCTCGCCGGCGGTGACGTCGTAAAACCGCGGCAGCAGGCCCACGAATGTTGACTTGCCACCGCCCGACCTGCCCACCAGCGCGACAGTAGTGCCTGCCTCGATGCGCAGATTGATGTCATGCAGCACATCCTGGGCTTGCCCCGGATAGCGAAAACCCACGCCCCGGAACTCAATCGCACCGCGCACATGCTCGGGCACGAAATCGCCGTCATCCGGCTCCTGTGGCGAGTCAATGAGGGTGAAGATCGACTGCGCCGCAGACACCCCACGCTGGATCTTTTCATTGATGTCGGTAAGGGTGCGCGCCGGCTTGACCAGCACGCCAAGCGCGGTGATGTAGGCAATGAAGTTGCCCGCTGTCATGCTGCCCATGATCTCCGGCCGCAATGCCAACCAGATGATGAAACCCAACGGGACCGCCAACACCATCTGAATTGCCGGCGTGCTCACCGCACGGGTCACCACCATCTTCAGGCTCTGCCGCAGGTTGTAGCGGCTGACCGCATCGAAGCGCATGCGCTCGAATTCCTTGCCGCCAAAAATTTTGATCACCTGCGCGCCATTGACTGCCTCCGAAGCCACATGCGTCACGCTGCCAACCGAACCCTGCAGGCGCTGACTGATGGTGCGAAACCGTGTGCTTGTTATTTTGACTAGCCAGGCAATCAACGGAAACACGAGGAGGATGATTATCGTCAAGCGCCAGTTGGTCCAGAGCAGGAAACCCAACAAAGCCACAACCGACAAACCTTCCTTCAACAACACCTTCACCGCCTCGGTTGCCGCCGCCGTGACCTGTTCGACATCGTAGGTGAGCTTGGCCACCAGGTGGCCGGCAGTTTGGGTTGCGTAAAACTGGTTCGGCAAACCGAGCATGCGCTCGAACATCTCGGTACGCAGCGCGTGGACGACATTGCGCGCGGCATAGGAGATGCCGTACTCACCAACAAAAGAACTTAAGCCCCGCAGGAGAAACAGGCCAACCAGGCCGAGCGGGATGAGCAGACGCAACTCTGCCGAGACTGTGCCGTCCTTGATTGAATCGACAATGAAGCCCGCATAACTGGCAGCACCGGCTTCAGTGGCGGCAAACAATGCATAGCCGACGACACCACCGGCAAACGCATACCAGTAACGGGCGGTATAACCCAGCAGGCGCTTGTAGGTAGCGACACCGTCCGGCGCCGGATCCTGCACAGGCACCGCTTCGGGATCGCTGGTCATTGCTGTACGGGTTCGCGGGTAACGATGCTGATATTGACAATGCCCAGTTCGCCGGCGATGTCCATGACCGTCACCACCGACTGGTGCGCAGCCTTGCCATCGGCGGTAAGAAAGAACGGCACATCCTTGCGCCCGCTGGCGATTGCCGAGATGGCAGCCCGCAGCGTCCGGCGTTGGCCATCGACCAGCGGCTGACCATTGACCGAGTACTCGCCGGATTCGGAAACCGACACTTCGATTGCATCCGACGATGCGACCGCCGGCTGGCCCTTAGCTTCGGGCAAATCAATACCCAACCGCGTCTGTTTGGCAAAGGTCGTGGCCAGGGCGAAGAAAAGAATCAACAACAGGAACAAATCGACCATCGGCGTCAGATCGATCAGTGCGTCGGGGCGACGGCGACGGCGCCCGAAACTCATGCGGACTCCCGCGCTGCATCATTGCCCGTCGCCAGCGCAGCACCGCGATCCGCAACGAGGCGATCAATGAAATCCAGTGCCTCGGTTTCCATCGACATCGCCAGGGTATCCACCTGGCGTGTGAAAAAGCGGTAGAAAAACTGCGCTGGAATGGCAACCGAGAGACCGCCGGCGGTCGCAATAAGCGCCATGGCAATACCGCGCGCCATGGTCACCGTCTCGCCACCGCCGCTCGCGGTGACGGCGTTGAAAATATGGATCATGCCGATGACGCTGCCGAGCAGGCCCAGCAAGGTGGCAACCGATGCGATCGCACCGAGCGTGGTGAGATAGCGCTCCATTTCATGGACAACCTGGCGGCCTGCCTGATCGACGCGCGCGCGCATGCCGTCGCGGCCCAACTTCACGCCGGTGATCGCCGCCGACAACAGAAAGCCCAGCGGCGACTCCTCACGCAAGCGCAGCAACTTGTCGCGCTGGAACGCGCCCTCACGGATCTGCTGGAAGGTGCGCCCGGAAAGCCCGATGGGAACGACACGACTGGCACGCAGCGTCCAGAAACGTTCGATGATGATGGCAATCGACACTATCGACGCAGCGACGATGGGCCACATGACCCAACCACCCGCCCTGATGATTTCCAGCACGGACAATGCACTCCCCCGGATGAATGCGCGGTAATTTAACACAAGGCCCGCCTGCCACCGCATCGGCGTGGCAACTTGTCGCAGCAACTGTTGCAGCACTCACGGTTGCCAGAAGCGACGGCGCGCTGTACGCGCCGCAACCGGTACCGGCAAGGCGGCTGGCGACAGCCGCAGGCAAAGTGCGCCATCGGTAGCGGTATTGTGCATCGCGGCGCCCTGGTCACGGATCGAGGCGACGACCTGCGGATGGGGATGCCCGAAGCGGTTGCGGTAGCCGGTGGAAAACACCACATGGGCAGGCGCCACCCGGTAGAGGAAAGTCGGCGCCGTCGATGAGCGACTGCCGTGATGCGCCGCCACCAACACGTCGGCCGCCAGCAGATCGCCCCACGCTTCGGCCAGCGTGAGTTCGCGCCGTCGGGTGATGTCGCCGGGAAGCAGGACAGCATGGCCACCCGCCGCAATGCGCAGCACGCAGGAACGGTCGTTGTCGGCGCCGCGCTGCGCACCGGGCAACAGCAGCAGATCGATCCCGTCAATCTGCCAGCGCCGCGCGACATCGCAGCGCACCGCCAGACCATCGACAAGGCTGCGGGTACGCGGATCACCAACAATCACCTCGCGTGGCGTGAGGGCGGCGATTATCGACGCCGCACCGCCGATGTGATCGAGATCGTCATGGCTGAGCACCAGCGTATCAAGCCGATCGATCCCCAGCGCACGAGCCGCCGGCAACACGATGGCATTGCCGGCATCGCCGTCCGCACCCCAGGCTGGACCTGCGTCGTAAAGCAGGGCGTGATGCGCAGTACGCATCGTCACTGCCAGCCCCTGACCTACATCGAGCACACACAGATCGGCAACGCCCGACGGCACCCGCACCGCAACCGGCCACGCCAACACCAGCAACAACACGGCAGCCCACCGCAACACTGCCGTCCGCGCACAAATCAGCAGCACCAGCGCCCACAACATCGCCACCACACCCGTGTCGGTGGCACCGTGCGCACGCACCGGCGCGAGCCAGGCGGCGGCATCGATCCATGCCAATATTCGCCACAATACCGACAATGCCGCGACGGCAAGATCAATGCAGAAATTCGCGCCGGCCGGCCAGATCGGAGACAACACAAAACCTGCCAGACCCGGCGGCAGCGCCAGCAAGTTGACCAGCGGAATTGCCGGCAGGTTGGCAATGACGCTGCTGCTGCTCGCGGCGCCGAACAGGGCAATGAGCAACGGCGCCAGCAACACCGAGAGCAGGGTCTGCATACGTACGCCGGCCATGGCGCCGGCGAGGATAGTCGCGCCGCCGGCCACCTGCGGCGGCCGGCGGCGGATATCATTGAGCAGCAACAACACCGCAACCGCGCCGTAACTGAGCCAGAACCCGGTTGCATGCACTGCCAGCGGATCGGGCAGCAGCACCGCAACCGTGGCGGCCAGCAATACCCGCCATGCCGGCACCGCACCATTTGCCACCAGAAACAGCGAGGCAACAGCGAGCATGATCGTGGCGCGGGCCGCCGGCAGCGGCATACCCGCCAGCGCCGCATAGCCCGCTGCGACCAGCAGGGCCGGCAGCACGGCCGCCACGCGATAGCGCAACGTGCCAGGGCGGCGACGCAGCAAAAAGCCACCGAACCAAAGAACCGCACCCCACAGCAGGGCGACATGCAGACCGCTGATTGCTACCAGATGCGCCGTGCCGGTATTTGCCAGCACGCGCCACTGCGCACCCGTCAGCAAGCTGCGTTCATCAACAACCAGGGCCGGCAACACGGCACGCGCAAATCGCGTCGCGTCGTCCCCGGCAATGTCACCCGCACCGGCACCCAGCAGCGGCAAGGCGCTGGCGAGTAACAATGCCCGCCAGGCCATCCAGCCGCTGGCAGCGGACAACCGAATATTGCTGGCATCCTCACGCAAATAACCGCTCGCGACCACCCGTTCGCCAAGCAGATAGCGACCGAAATCCGCCACCCCCGGATTGAACGACGCATGCGGTCGCTTGAGTTTCACCGTGAATCGCCAAGATTCCCCCGGCGCCGCTGCTATCGGCTGCCAGCTCCCCAACCGCAGCCGCCAGCGGGCGCCGGGAAGTTGCCCGGCAGATGCTCGCCATGGCAGTTCGGCGACATCAAGCACGAAGGACATTGCGCCGTCGGCATGCACCCGTATCGACCTGACCACACCCTCGACAACCATGACCTCGCCTTCACGAGCCTGCGGCAGCCGTGCATCAATCACAGCGCCAGCCTGCCAGCTCGCCCAGCCGATACCGGCCGCAGCCCCGGCGGCAAGGCAAGCAACAACGCGAGCGCCTTTTTTCGCCCCGGGCAGCGCGGCAATCGCGACCAGCAGTGCGGTCACTGCCAGCGGCACGGATGGCAGCGCCGGCCATACCACCTGCGATGCAACTCCGACCACGAACCCTGCCGACAGCGCAGCGAGCATCCCCTGCTCCCGAAAATCGATTCAATTAATGACGGCGCGCGAGTGTCCGGTCGCGCAGAGGCTGTGCATAATAGGTTTCGCTATCGGCCAGACGCTGTGCGCAAATCGCCCGATGCCCCGCAAGTTTTTGAAGAAATACCTGCCCGATCCCGCGCACCTGCGTGAGCACAAGCATCTCAAGGTGTTCGGTGCGCGGCTGGCGGACCCGAACCTGTGGCACCTGAACCGGCGCTCCATCGCTGGCGGTGCGTTCATCGGGCTGTTCTGCGCGCTGCTGCCAATGCCGCTGCAGATGCTGCCGGCGGCCATGCTGGCGATCCTCTTTCGCGCCAACATGCCGCTGTCGATCGCCCTGGTCTGGCTGACCAATCCGCTCACCATGGTGCCGGTGGCCTACGTCACCTATCACCTGGGCGCCTTCCTGATCGGTGCCGACACCAACTGGTCGGTCAAGGACATCAGCTGGGACTGGATGTGGGCCAATTACCTGCCGCTGCTGATTGGCTCACTGGTCGCGGGCACACTGCTGGGTACCAGTGGCTGGTTCGGCGTGCATTACGTCTGGCGCCTGCATATCAAGCATCTGTGGCGAATCCGCCAGGAAAAACGCCGCGCGCAGCGCGATGATCAGTCAGGCGCGCGCTGAACGAACTGCCCGTCACGCAATTCCAGCACCCGGTGGCAACGTGCCGCCAGCGCCAAATCATGCGTTACCAGCAGAAAACTGATCGCCAACTGGCTGTTCAGCTCCAGCATCAACGCTTGGATATCCTCGGCTGTGCGCCGATCAAGATTGCCGGTAGGTTCGTCCGCCAGTACTACCGCCGGCCTGCCCGCAAGTGCCCGCGCGATTGCCACGCGCTGGCGTTCGCCGCCGGACAACTCCCCGGGCTTGTGCCCGGCACGTGGCGCAAGCCCAACCCGCGCCAGCATGGCGTCGGCCTGTGCCCCCGCCTCGCGCGCCGCCATACCGCCAATCAACAACGGCATGGCGACATTTTCCCGCGCCGTAAATTCCGGCAACAAGTGGTGAAACTGATAGACGAAACCGATTGCCCGATTGCGCAAAACGCCGCGCGCTTTTTCATCAAGCGATGACAATATTTCACCCATCACTTCGACGCGCCCGGATGTCGGCCGATCGAGGCCGCCGAGCAGGTTCAGCAACGTGCTCTTGCCCGATCCGGAGGCACCGACGACAGCCACGATCTCGCCACGGCGAATTTCAAGATCAATGCCGCGCAGCACTTCAACCAGTGCCGGCCCCTCGGTGTAATGTTTGACCAGCGCCTCGGTACGCAGCACGACTTCCGGCACGAGTTTGGCATCACTCATAACGCAATGCCTCTGCCGGATGTATTTTCGCCGCCCGCAACGCCGGATAAACCGTGGCAGCGAAACTGAGCGTAAAGGCGATTACCGACACGGTGACGACATCATTCCAGCGCAGTTCCGAGGGCAGAAAATTGACGAAGTAGGCTTCCAGCAGCGCCGTACCCGTGGCTTGCTCGAACCACGCAACCATATCGCTGATGGTCAGCGCCAGGGTGACGCCCAGCAGCACGCCGGCCAGGGTGCCAACCACACCAATCACCACACCCTGCACCATAAACACCTGCATGATCGTGCCCGGGCTTGCCCCCAGTGTCCGCAGGATGGCGATATCGCCCTGCTTGTCCGTCACCAGCATTACCAAACTGGAAACGATGTTGAAGGCAGCGACAGCAACGATGAACAGCAACAGCATGGTCATCATCGTTTTTTCCATTTTCACCGCCTGGAACAGGCTGCCGTGGGTACGCGTCCAGTCCACTGCGTAGTAATCACCGCCGGTGCGCATGACCAGGTCGCCCATCACTGCCGGGGCGTTGAACAGGTCGTGCATACGGATGCGCAACGCCTGGGCGGTGTGGGGATGACGCAACAACACAGCGGCATCATCGAGGTTGATGTAGGCCAGCGACACATCCAGATCAGCACCGACGCGGAAAATGCCGGTGACGCTGAACCGCTTGAAGCGCGGCATGATGCCGGCCGGCGAGACTGTTGCTTCCGGTAGCACGAGCGTGACCCGGTCACCGACCGATACACCAAGCCGGCGCGCCAGGGCGCTGCCCAGCACAATGCCGAATTTGCCGGGCGCCAGACTGTCGAGCGAGCCCTCGACAATATGCTCAGGCAGGATCGACACAGCGCGCTCACGCGCCGGAACGATGCCATTGACGACCGCACCTTCGACACTGCCGGCACTGGAGAGCATCGCCTGCATCTGACTGAACGGGGCCACGCCGGCAACGCCCGGGTGCCGCACCACGCGATCAGCCAGCGACTGCCAATCGGCAACCGGCTCGTATCCCACGAGACTGCCGTGCGGCACCATGCCGAGAATGCGCGCCCGCAGCTCACGGTCGAAGCCGTTCATTACCGACAGCACCACGATGAGCACGGCAACGCCGAGCCCCAGTCCGATGATGGAGGTAAGGGAAATAAAGGAAATGAAGTGATTGCGTCGTTTGGCCCGCGTATAACGCAGACCCACGAACAACGAGACTGGTTTGAACATGGCGCGGGATTTAAACACAGCGCCCAAGGTTACGGCCAACAGCTTTTGTCCTGGGGCACGCGCGCCCGGGCGAGGCCACAACCGGCTCCCAATCTGGTTGAATAGTCGCGCCTAACTCTTTACTATCGCTTGAATTATGTCGCTCGTTCCGGGGTAGGGAATGATTATAAAAATGACCCGGGCCGGCCTTGTCGCGGCCTCCCTGTGCCTGATTCCGTCGGTGGCCCTTGCACTCGATTCGCCGCGTCAGGGCATGTCGATGGACGACGTGCGCCACGCGTTCGGTGCGCCTGCCCAGGACATGGGGGCGGTCGGCAAACCGCCCATTACCCGTTGGGTCTACGACGGTTTCACCGTGTATTTCGAGGGTCGTCGCGTCCTTCATACCGTCCGCACGCAGCCTTTCAGCGCGGTCGCCGCGCCGGCCCCTGTCCCCTCGGCGTCGCCCGCACCTGCCGCCATGCCCGAGCCGGCAACACCGATGCCGACATCTCCTGAGCTTGTCCCGGCAGCGGTCGAACCAGTACCCCCTGAAACGGCAGCTACGCCGGCAGCCATCGAGACCCCGGCCTCGGAACCGGAGCCTGTTCCGGTTCCGGTTCCGGTTCCGGTTCCGGTTCCGGTTCCGGTTCCGGAACCTATCCTGACTCCTGCGCCCATCACACCCGCTACGCTGGCACCGTCCGCATCAGAACCAGCTCCAGAACCAACGACAACGACGACTCCACCCGCAGCTGCGCCAGCCGCAGGTGAAGGTGAAGGGTTCCGCTTCGACCCGGCTACCGGTCGCCTGATTATCGGCGGCGACGCACCGCAGGAAGAACCACCCGCCCCGATAACTGCTGATCCCGAGCCTGCTGCTGCGGCCCCCGCGCCAGAGCCAGTGCCCGCAGTGGAAAAAACCACCTCGGAGTCGGCTTCGGAGCCCACATCAGAACCCGTGCCAGAACCCGCGCCAGCGCCAGCAGCAGAAAGCCTTGCGCCTGCCGAAGCAGCCGCCCCCGTGCCGGCCCCAGGCACAGGCGTCAACGGCAACGTGCTGGACGAGTCGCTTGAATTCGATCCGGAAACGGGTACGTTTCGTCCGAAGCAGTAACCCGCAAGCTCATAGCTGTAATCGCATGACGTTCCGCCTGCTGCCCGAGTGGGCGCCGCAGTGCGGCGTCATGCTCACCTGGCCTGCACCGCATACCGACTGGCTCGATATTCTCGATGCCGCGGAATCCAGCTACGTCGAAATCGCCTGCGCCATTGCGCTGCGCGAAACCTGTGTCATCACCTGCATCGATGCCACCCATCAGAATCGTATTCTCGCGCGCCTGCGGCTGCGTGGCGCGAATGAAGTTAACCTGCGCTTCGTCCATGCGCCCTATGACGACACTTGGGTGCGCGACTACGGGCCGATCACCGTCAGCGACGGCCGGTCGCTGCAGTTGCGTGATTTCGGCTTCAATGGCTGGGGCCAAAAGTTTTCCGCACACAACGACGATGCGCTCACGCGCAAGCTGACTGCTGACGGCCTGTTCCGGGTGCCAACATCAACCATCGATATGTTTCTCGAAGGCGGCAGTATCGAGACCGACGGGCGCGGCACGCTGCTGACCACCAGTGCCTGCCTGTTGTCGCAATTCCGTAACCCACATCTGGACCGCGCGGCAACCGAACGCGTACTCAAACAGACACTCGGTATTGAACGCGTGCTCTGGCTCGAACACGGGCACCTCGCCGGCGACGATACCGACAGCCACATCGACACGCTGGCGCGTTTCTGTGATGCCCGCACCATCTGTTATGTCGCCTGCGATGATCACCAGGACGAGCACTATGACGACCTCGCGGCGATGGCAGACGAACTGCGCGCGCTGCGCGACCCCGACGGCAATCCGTACACACTCGTTCCACTGCCGTGGCCTGCCGGCAAGTACGCGGCCGATGGCCACCGCCTGCCGGCCAGCTATGCCAACTTCCTGATCATCAACGGTGCCGTCCTGGTGCCTACCTATCGCGACAATGCCGACCCGGATGTCCTCGCAACGCTGGCGCGCTGTTTTCCCGGCCGCCAGGTCGTCGGCATCGACTGCCTGCCACTGATCCACCAACACGGCAGCCTGCACTGCGTCACCATGCAGTTGCCGCAAGGAGTGCTTGCATGATCGTCATCGGTCACCGTGGCGCGCGTGGCGAGGCACCGGAAAATACCCTGCCGGCGTTCCTGCATGCGCTGGCTGCGGGAGTGCGCCATTTCGAACTGGATGTACGCCTGGCATACGATGGCCGACCGGTAGTGATCCACGACGAAAGCGTTGATCGCACCACCGACGAAACCGGCGCAGTGGCGCGTTTTCCGGCCGCTCACCTCGCCAGCCTCGACGTGCGGCGCAACACCGCTGGCTGGCACGGATTTACCGGCATTCCAACACTGGAAGAAGTGCTGGTTGCTTGCCCTGCGGCCGCAAGCTGGCAACTGGAAATAAAGAGCGACAAACCGGCACGCATCAAGGTGCTGGTTCACGCGATGGCCGAATTGCTGGCGTCCCTGCGCATGACAGATCGCGTAACGCTTACCTCGCTCGACATCAACGTCCTGAAAATCGCGAAGAAAGAAGTGCCTGGCATTGCGCGTGGCTATGTTGCCGAGCAGGTTGAGCCGGCACCACTTGCCACCGCAAAAAAACTCGGCTGCTCGCTGCTGGTCGCCAACTGGCGCATCACCGACGAGGCACTGGTACAGGCTGCACACGCAGCCTGCATCCCGGTCTCGGTATGGACAGTAAACGATCTGCTGGTGGCCGAGCGTATGTTCAATATCGGCGTCGACAGCCTGATCACCGATTTTCCAACCGCCATGCTCGCCCACACAGCAATGCGCTCAAGGCTTACCAGCCTGCGCGAGAATCAACGCTGAAGCGGCACCCCTGAAGCAGACAGCACTTTCGCAGGCAACTCCGAAGGGAACGACGCGGACTCGGCCAGGCCAGTCGCCTCTGTCGGTGGCAACCCGAGAAATGCGGCAATTTCGTCGCGGCGCGCCATCGCATCGCGAAAACCCAACGCCATCAATGCCCGGCAAAACCCCTGCTCGAACAGCAGATAGCTGATCGCCGTTCCGCCGCCACGGCGAGTAGCCCCGGTTCCCGACAACAACGCACGAACGTTGCGCGGCAATTCATGCGCATGCTGCGCCGCCAGCTCGTCGAGTGGCTGTGAAGGGGAAATCTTCAGCAACTCGACTTCACGCAACTCCATGTGATTAGCCCTTTTCACGTCATCAGGGATCACGCGCAACGTACGATTGATTCGCTCCAGACGCTCAACATCGGCCTCGAAAGCATCTACAAACGCACTGTTGAGCATGTGGCCAACTATCTGTGCACTGCTGGGGTAGGTGTCGCCACTGATCCGCCGCAATACATTGCTCGCAATGCCACTGACACCTATCACGAGTATCTTCTGCGCCCCGAGGTGCAACGCCGGACTTAACGGTGCCAACTGGCGAATGGCGCCATCGCCGAAAAATTCACCGCCAATCTTTACGGCAGGAAACAGGATCGGCAATGCACTTGATGCGAGGAGGTGTTCAACCCTGATCTCGGCCGGCACACCGATCCGCCGCACCCGCCGCCAAGGCGCAATTGGCTCGGCGGCCTGAAAAAAACTCACCGACTCGCCGCTCGAATAACCAGCAGCCGTAATGCTCAGCGCGTACAAATGCCCCTGGTCGAGCTGGCGTTGGATTTTCTTTAAATTGATCAGCTGCTCAAGCAACTGCGCAAGCGGCGTGTTGTCGAACAGCGAATAGGGGACGCCCGCCTTACCACGGCGCAACGCCGCGAACAGCCAGCGGAACACCAGACCAGCAAAGGAGGACCAGTCGGTGCGATAGATATGCTCGGCCGTCAGATTGCCCCAGATACGTTCGAGGCCCCGCACACCGGTGCGAAAATGTACCGACTGCGCAGCGAGCGAAGCGGCGTTGATGGCACCGGCCGATGTGCCACAAATGATGTCGAAAGGATTCTTCGCATCACGCGGCGCGATGTCGGCGATGGCCATCAACACGCCCACCTGATAGGCCGCGCGCGCGCCACCGCCGGACAGAATCAAGCCGGTGCGCGGCTTCTTTGGCACCGCCGGCAAGGCAGGATCAGGAGGTTGCTGCTGCGAAGTGAATGGCACAAAAAAATCCTCGCCGAAGCCTGTCTTTAACTTACGGCCGCGCCCACCGCAGGGTCAACGCGGTTGCCGGGGATCGACGCGGTGGACGATAGCCTCAGTCTGGGGAGCGGCATTGCCGGCAGGACGCGTCGCCTCTTCGCACTTGCCGGAATCCCCACCACAAATCGCGCATTCGCCTTTTGCACCCAACGCACTCATGCCACCGCAGGAGCCTTTGATCGGGGGGCGGCCGAACAGCTGCCCGACCGCCATGGCGGCAAACAATACAAAAACCAGCAGAACGGCAAGCAGCACGGTTGTCATGGGCGACTCCGGCAACGACAGGACTGATTCTGCATTTGCAGATCAATCCGCGAGATAAGGTGCGAAGCGCTCATTGTAGCGCTCAATAAACCCTTCATTGCCGGTGCGCAGGATCATGAATACCGGCAATTGGTGTTTTTCGGCCCAGGCCATGCCGCGGTCGGGCCCCAGCACCATGAGTGCCGTGGCATAACCGTCGGCAGCAAGCGCACTCGACGCCAGCACCGTAACCGAGGCAAGCCCGTTGTCGGCCGGCTGGCCCGTCACCGGGTCCAGCGTATGGGCGTAGCGTTTCCCGGCCAGCTCAAAGTAGTCGCGATAATCGCCGGACGTGGCAATCGCCAACCCGGACACTGCAAGCACCCGCCCGACATCACCGCGTGCCAGTTGCGGCCTCTCGATGCCGACCCGCCAGCCGGTGCCGTCCGGACGGTGGCCGCTGGCACGCAATTCGCCGCCGACATCAACCAGCGCGTCGTGCAGCCCGCGCTGTGCCAGCCACGCGGTAATGACATCGGCAGCATGACCCGGTGCAATCGCATCAACGTCGAGGGTGACGTCGCTCAGACGCCTGATGCGCGTGCCGTCCTCAGACAATTCGACGCGATCACTGCCGAGCCGAGCCTTCGCCGCAGCGATTTGTGCCGGTGTCGGCGGCCTGTCGCGCGGCTCGGCAGCACCAAAACCCCACAACAGCACCAACGGCCGCACCGTCATGTCGAAAGCGCCGCCGGACTCACGCCAAAGGTCAAGACCGGAACGCAGCACGATCGCCAGATCAGGTGGCAGTGCGACCCACTTGCCAAGCGGCGCCGCATTCACCTGCGACAATCCAGTGCCGGCGCGATAGCCGGACAATTGCTGATCCAACGCTTGAAATTGCGCCTCGATGCCCGCCTTGAGCGCCGCCGTATCGAGATCGCGCGGGCCAATCACATGCACGCTCCATGTCGAACCCATGGTCCAGCCATCAAGCGCGTGAATGACCGGCTGCGCACGCTGCCAAAGCAGCATACCGGCCAGCAAAACAATCAGCAGCAGCGCCGCCACGAGCGCAAGATTTCTCCCGCGCGAAAAATACCCAGGGCCGGATACCCCACCCTGATTGAGGACGCCGGCAGCCGAACGCCGGTTGTCCTTCAGATCAGCCCCCAAAATCATCCAGCATGATGTTGTCGCGCTCGACACCAAGATCGACAAGCATCTTGATCACCGCCGCGTTCATCATCGGCGGACCACACATGTAGTACTCGCAGTCCTCTGGTGCCGGATGATGCTTGAGGTGATGCTCCATCACCACGTTGTGGATAAAACCCTTATAGCCTGTCCAGTTGTCTTCCGGCTGCGGTTCTGACAGCGCCAGATGCCAGGTGAAGTTGGGATTGCTCTTCGCCAGCTCGTCGAAATCCTCAACATAAAATGCCTCGCGCAACGAACGCGCGCCGTACCAAAACGTAATTTTTCGATCGGTTTTGAGGCGCTTGAGTTGATCAAAAATGTGCGAGCGCATCGGCGCCATGCCCGCACCGCCGCCGATAAACACCATCTCGTTCTGCGTATCCTTGGCGAAAAACTCGCCGAAAGGACCATAAACCATAACTTTGTCGCCGGGCTTGAGGCTGAACGTCCAGCTCGACATCTTTCCCGGCGGCAAACCCTGCGTCCTGGGCGGCGGTGTCGCAATGCGGATATTGAATTTCAACACGCCATACTCTTCCGGATAATTGGCCATGGAGTAGGCGCGGATCACCGTCTCGTCGGTTTTCGATGTCAAATTGATGCAGCCGAGCTTCTCCCAATCGCCGCGATACTCTGCAGCGATGTCGAAATCGCTGAATTTGACGTCGTGGGACGGGCACTCCAGTTGCACAAAACCGCCAGCGCGGAAATTTACCACCTCGCCCTCAGGAAGTTTCAGCACCAATTCCTTGATGAAGGTAGCTACGTTGTCATTGGAGACAACTGTGCACTCCCATTTTTTGACACCGAAAATTTCGTGCGGCACCTCGATTTTCATGTCGTGCTTGACTGCCACCTGGCAGCCCAGGCGCCAGCCGTCACGCATCTCGCGTTTGTTCAAATGCGAAGCTTCAGTTGGCAGCGGGTCGCCGCCGCCGGCAAGGACTTTCACCCGGCACTGGCCACAGGTTCCGCCACCGCCACAGGCACTCGACAGGAAAACTCCCTGCTCGGCCAGCGTCAGCAGCAGCTTGCCGCCTGCTTTGGTATCAATGCTCTTTTCGGGATCATGATTGATCTCGATATGCACACCCCCCGAACTGACCAGCCGGGCGCGCGCCAAAAGAATCATTGCCACCAGCGACAACACAATCAGCGTGAACATCACCACGCCAGCGTAAATGGTTGTCATGTCAATCATTTTACTTTGCCCCCGCTCAAAGCTGAACGCCGGCGAAAGACATGAACCCCAACGACATCAGACCGACCACAATGAAGGTGATACCGAGACCATTCAGGCCCGCCGGAATATCACTGTACTTCAATCTCTCGCGGATGCCGGCCAATATAACGATCGCCAGCGCCCAGCTGACGCCGGAGCCCAGCCCGTACACCACGCTCTCTGGCAGGTTGTAATCGCGTTCCACCATGAACAGCGAACCGGCCATGATTGCGCAGTTCACCGTGATGAGCGGCAGAAAAATACCCAACGCGTTGTAAAGTGGCGGAAAATATTTATCGAGCGTCATCTCCAAAACCTGCACGATGGCAGCAATCACGCCGATATAGGTAAGAAAGCCGAGAAAAGTAAGGTCGACCGCAGCAAAATTCTCGCCCAACCAAGCCAGTGATCCGAGCTTGAGGAGGTGATTAAGCACCAGATTATTCACCGGGACTGTTATCGTCTGGACGATTATCACGGCGATACCAAGGCCAATCGCCGTTTCTACTTTTTTCGACAGAGCAATGAACGTGCACATGCCAAGAAAAAATGCCAACGCCATGTTCTCGATGAACACTGCCCGCACGAATAAACTCAAATAATGTTCCATGATTACTGCTCCGATCCGTCAGTGCGCCGTTTGCGCATACGGACTTTGTGCAATGACAAACTCGGCTTTCTCCTGCTGGTCAGTCTTCCATGTGCGCAGGGCCCAGATGAACAAGCCGATCAAAAAGAACGCACTCGGCGGCAGCAGCAGCAAGCCATTTGGCTCGTACCAACCCCCGTCCCTGGTCAGGGAGAGCACCTCATAACCAAACAGTTTCCCGGCACCAAACAACTCACGAATAAAACCAATTGCAATCAGCAAGGCGCTATAACCCAGGCCATTGCCAAGCCCGTCCAGGAAACTGATGCCCGGCGGGTTTTTCATGGCAAATGCCTCGGCACGCCCCATCACAATGCAGTTGGTGATAATCAGGCCGACAAACACCGATAACTGCTTGCTGATGTTGTAGGCATAGGCCTTGAGCACCTGGTCGACCACGATCACCAGCGAAGCAATGATCACCACCTGTACGATCATGCGGATCGAACCCGGCACAATATTGCGTACCGTACTGACGAACAGGTTCGAGAAAGCCGTCACCACTGTGAGCGCAATGGCCATCACCACGGCCGTATTCATGTTGGTGGTAACAGCCAGCGCCGAACAGATGCCCAGCACCTGCAGCATGATGGGGTTGTTCTTGAAAATCGGGTCGAGAACGACCGATTTTGCTGTCTGTGCTTCAGCCATCATCAGTTCCCCCGTTGTTTCAGATTCTTCAGGAACGGCCCGAAGCCATGATCGCCGAGCCAGTACTGCACGAGCCGTGACACTCCGTTGCTGGTCAGCGTTGCCCCGGTCAGTCCGTCAACCTGATGCAGCTTTTCTGCTGCGACATCTGCATTGACGCTTCCTTTCTTCAACTTTGCCGCAACCTTTCCGTGCTCGTCATAAATCTGTTTGCCAAGCCACTGCGCTTTCCATTTCGGATTGTCGATCTCGCCGCCCAAACCAGGAGTCTCACCATGGTCGGTAAACGTCAACCCCACTACAGTATTGAAGTCATTGCCCAACACCATGTATCCGTACATCGTTGACCACAAACCATAACCGGAAACCGGCAAAACAATCTTCTCCAGCTCACCGCCGCTGTCGCGAATCATGTATACCTTGGCGTAATGCACCTTGCGTTTCAGTGAGGCGATATCCTCATCGCCAGGAATCGCCTCTGAAAGCATCAGGTTCTTTGATGCGGCTTTCTGGTCATATGCGTCAATATCGGCAATATCGGCGTTGCGCGCATCCACCACCTCACCGGTCCGCAGATCTACCAGCGTTGGTTCCACGCTGCGGGAAAACAGTTCGGCCACATTGACGCCATCCCGATACAGGCCTGCGGCGACCAGAATATTACGCTGCGTATCCAGCAACTTGTTCGCTGCCTGTACCGGACGCAACGCAACCGCAGCCGTTGCGACGAAAATTGCGCACACCAGGCAAACCATGCCGGCCACCAGCAATACGCGGCTCGTTGCGTCCTTGCTGGACGACGATTCATTGCCCGGTTTTTGATCGGGCAGTTCTTTATCAAGCGCCATGGCGCGCCGCCCTCCGCCTGATATTCGCCTGCATCACGTAATAGTCGATGGTCGGCGCGCACATGTTGCCGAACAGGATCGCCAGCATCATGCCCTCCGGATAGGCCGGATTGACCACTCGAATCAGCGTCACCATCAGACCAATGAGAGCGCCGAAAATCCACTTGCCGGTATCGGTCATCGCTGCGGACACCGGATCGGTGGCCATGAACACAAGGCCAAAGGCAAAACCGCCCACCGTCAGGTGCCAGGTCCAGGACATCCCGAACATCGGATTGGTGTCGCTGCCGATGGCATTGAACAACAACACCGTGCTGATCATGCCGGCCAACACCCCGGCCATGATTCGCCACGAGGCAATTTTTGTAACCAGCAGCACAACCGCGCCGCAGGCGATGGCCAACAGCGAAGTCTCGCCGATCGAACCGGGGATCGCGCCGACAAAGGTTTGCAGGTGGGTGATGCCCGCCGCCTCCACCGCTGCAACACCGCCGGCCTTGGCCAGCGCCAGTGCTGTTGCACCGGTGTAGCCATCGACGGCTACCCAGACGCTGTCACCGGACATGAAAGCCGGGTAGGCAAAGAACAGAAACGCACGCCCAACCAGCGCTGGATTCAGAAAATTCTTGCCGGTGCCGCCGAAAATTTCCTTGCCGATCACCACGCCAAAGCTGATGCCGAGGAACACCAGCCACAGCGGAATGGTCGGCGGTAAAATGAGCGAAAACAGAATGCCGGTGACAAAAAAACCTTCGTTTACCTCATGCCCGCGCTGCCACGCGAACAGACCCTCCCAGAAAAAACCACCGATATAGGTGACCAGCACAATCGGCACGTAGTACATCGCGCCATGCAGGAAATTCGCCACGAAACTGTTCGGGTCGAACCCGGCCAGCATCAGCACCAAGTCGGAGCGCCAGCCGTCGATGGGCAGCGCACCGGCGGCAATCGCCAGGTTCGCCTGGTAGCCGACATTCCACATGCCGAACAGCATCGCCGGCCAGGCGGCAAACCACACTGTCATCATGATGCGCTTCAAGTCCACCGCATCGCGCACATGCGCGCCAGTGCGCGTCACGTCCGCCGGACTGTAGAGCATGGTGTCGAACATTTCGTAGAAGGTGTAGTACTGCTCCCAGCGGCCGCCCTTGGCAAAATGCGGTGCGACCTTCGTATCAAGCCAATTGCGCAGGCCCATGCTCAACCCTCCTGCTCAATGCGGTTGAGCACATCACGCAGCACCGGACCATACTCGTACTTGCCCGGACATACGTAGGTGCACAAGGCGAGATCTTCCTCGCCGAGCTCCAACGCACCCAGTTGCGCCGCACGATCGGTATCGCCCACCAGCAAGTAGCGCAGCAACAGCGTTGGCAGAATGTCCAGCGGCATCACTTCCTCGTAAGTACCAATCGGCACCATCGCCCGCGCACTGCCGTTGGTGGTAGTTGTCATGGCGAAACGAAAGGCGCCGCGCAATTTACCGAAAAACGCATTGGTTTGACTGTGCGCATCAAAACCAGGCAAGACATAGCGCAGCAATTTACGCTCACGGCCTTCGCGCAACACCGTTAACTGCAAGGCGTAACGCGTGAGAAATGCCGTGTGTCCGGTGCAGATCTGGCCGTGCAGCGCCGAACCGGAAACAATGCGGCTCTCGCCGGGCGCGAGCTCAAGGTGAACAAGGCCGGCGACGTCGGCACCGAGCTGTGTGCGCAACAAACGCGGGTTATCGACCTGCGGGCCGGCAAACGCGATCACGCGCGCAACGTCGAGCTCGCCGGTGAGAAACAAGTGGCCGATGGCGATTGCGTCTTGATAGTTCAGGTGCCAAACCGTTTTGGTCGGGCCGGCCGGATCAAGAAAATGAATATGCGTACCGACCAGCCCGGCCGGATGCGGGCCATCGAACTCTTGCTCCGAAACCCGCGCCAGATCGGCCAGGCGCGGTTGCCGGCTGCCGCTCTTGCGGCAAACAAATACCGGGCCGCCGGTGAGCGCCGTCAGCACCGTCACACCGGCCCGAAATTCCGCTTCGCGGCCGGCCATCACCCGATCCGGGTCGGCGGCAAGCGGGTTGGTATCCATCGCGTTGACGAAAATCGAATGTGGAGTGCTGCCGGGCACCGGCACCTTGTCATAGGGCCGCGTGCGCAGCGCCGTCCACAAGCCCGAGTCGAGCAGGTTGGCGGCCACATCCGCACGCGACAAGGCAGCCAGTTGCGCTGCCGGCCAGGCACGAAAATGCACTGCCGCGCCGCCATCAACCGCAGCATCAACAGCTGGATCAACCGCAATTTCCAGCGCCACAAACGCGCGCTTTTCGCCGCGATGGATGGCGGCAACGGTACCCGCAGCCGGTGCGGTATATTTCACCGCCTCGTTTTTCTTGTCGGCAAACAGCACCTGACCGCGTTTAACGCGATCACCCTCCTGGACGGCCATCGTCGGCTTGAGCCCCGGGTAATCAGCGCCGAGCAAACCAACACGGGTCGGCGGCGCGGCGGCGTAGACCTTCTGCTCGGGCTCACCGGCAATCGGCAGGTCGAGGCCACGCTGGATATATCTCATGAAACCCGTTCCTGTCAGAACACTGCTGGGAAAATACCGCGCCCGGTTACCGCTTTGGTTACCGCATTGGCGCGTCAGCCGACCGGGAACTGCGGGTACTCGACCCCGGTGATGTGCTGAACCACGCGCACGACTTGGCAACTGTACCCGAATTCGTTGTCATACCAGACGTAGAGCACCACGTGCCTGCCGTCGACGATGGTGGCCTCGGCGTCGATAACGCAGGCATGGCGCGAACCCACGAAATCGGTGGATACCGCGTCCGGCGAGCGGATGAAGTCGATCTGGCGCTGCATTGGCGAGTGCAGCGAGACATCGCGCAGGTACTCGGTGATTTCCTCGCGGGTGGTTTCGCGCTTGAGCGTCAGATTGAGAATTGCCATCGACACATTCGGGGTCGGCACCCGGATCGAGTTGCCGGTGATCAGGCCCTTCAACTCCGGCAGCGCCTTGGCCACTGCCGATGCCGCGCCCGTCTCGGTGATCACCATGTTGAGCGGCGCCGCACGGCCACGCCGGTTGCCCTTGTGGTAATTGTCGAGCAAGTTCTGGTCGTTGGTATAGGAATGCACGGTTTCAACATGGCCGTGTTCGAGGCCGAAACGGTCGTTGATTGCCTTGAGCGGCGGCACGATGGCGTTGGTGGTGCAACTGGCGCAGGAAATGACGTTGTCGCTGTCGGCCAGCATGCCGTGATTGACGCCGTGCACGATATTTTTTACATCGCCTTTGCCCGGCGCGGTCAGGATGACCTTGGCAATTCCCGGGCGCAGGTGCTTCGACAGGCCCTCGCGGTCGCGCCAGTTGCCGGTGTTGTCGATCAGGATGGCATTACTGATGCCGTACTGCGTGTAATCGACCGTGGTCGGGTCGTTCGCATAGATGATCTTGATCTCGTTGCCGTTGGCAATGAGCTTTTCATTTTCCTCATCAACCGAAATCGTGCCGTTGAACTGGCCATGCACCGAATCACGGCGCAGCAGCGACGCGCGCTTGGCAAGATCGTTGTCGCCGCCCCGGCGGATGACCACGGCCCGCAGCCGCAGGCCATTGCCGGACCCGGTTTTTTCGATCAGCAACCGGGCCAGCAGGCGGCCAATCCGGCCGAAACCGTACAACACGATGTCGCGCGGGCCGTTGGTCTGCACTTTCTGCTTGCCGATGGCACCCAGCACCGCCTTGCGGACGAAATCCTCCAGCGACAGGCCCTGCGCATCCTTGCGGTACTCGACCGCGAGCTTGCCGATGTCGATGCGCGAGGGGCCCAGATCCAGCGGCATCAGCGCCTTGAGGATCGGATAACTGTCGACCACCGACAGTTCCGCATTTTCAATCTGGCGGACAAAACGGTGCGTCTTGAGAATGGTGATGACCGACTTGTTGACCAGCGAACGGCTGTAGACCTGAATGGTGACATCGCGCTGGCGATAGAGCTGCCCGATCATCGGGATCATCGCCTCGGCGATCTCTTCACGGTTTTTCCAGCGGCTGAAATGGTCGTCGGCCTGGCTCACGGGCAGCATCCTCGGCAGTAGGGGCGTGGGAAAAGGAGCGTCGAACCTCAGTCAGGAGGATCCGGGCGCGGGAATTCTAGGGGCTGGGCCCGGCCCTGACCAGAATGCACGGAAGGGTTCAGCTGCCGGCCTCAGACCCCGGGCGCAGAGGAGCCCCGCACGCGCTGCAACCCCTCCTGAACCACAGAGCAGACCAGGCGCCCGTCGTGCGACCAGATCTTGCCGAAATTCAGGCCCCGCGAACCGACCGTGGTCGGTGACTCCATGTCGTACAGCAGCCACTCATCGGCACGGAACGGGCGGTGGAACCACATCGCATGATCCAGGCTCGCGGCCTGCACGTTCGGCATGAACCAGGTGATGCCGTGCGGCAGCAGCCCGGTACCCATCAGACCGAAATCCGAGGTATAGGCAAGGGCTGCCTGGTGGACCCGCGGATCGTCGGGCAAGCGGCCGTCAACACGAAACCACACCCGGTTGATCGGCGCACGCTTCTGCGGCGCCAGGGGGTTCTGCGGGTCAACCAGCCGCATTTCCACCGGCAGGTGGCGCGTGAACAGGGCACGCACCTTTTCCGGCAGGTGCTGCGTCCAGATTTCGCGCCACTCGCGCTCGCTCTTCAGTGCCTCCGGCGCCGGCACCTCCGGCATGGTGCCCTGATGCTCCGCACCGGGTTCCGGCACCTGGCAGGAAACCGCCATATTGAAGATGACTTCGCCGTGCTGGATGGCACGGATACGCCGCGTGGTGAAACTCTTGCCGTCGCGAATACGGTCCACGTCGTAGATGATCGGTACCCGCATGTCGCCCGGACGCAGGAAATATCCGTGCAGCGAATGCACGGTGCGGTCGGCGCCAACGGTCTTCAGGGCCGCCGCCAGTGCCTGGCCCAGCACCTGGCCGCCGAACACTGCCTTACTGCCGATATCATGGCTCTGGCCACGAAACAGATTGATTTCCAACGGTTCGACATCGAGCAACTCGATCAAACCCTGCACGGTATCCGCCATCGAGTAGGTCTCCGGAAGTGGGGGCGCGCTACTATAATGCCCTCGCCTGCGCCCTACACCTGTGAATTTACGGTAACCACACCACCATGCTCCCGCGCCCCGCTCTGCCCGTCCTCGCCAGCCTCGTCGCCGTTGCCGTGCTCGTTGCCTGTGCGGTCTCCCCGACCGGCCGCAAGCAACTGCTGATCTTTCCGGAGAATGAAGTTGCCACCATGGGCGCCACTGCCTTTGATCAGCAGAAGCAGGAGACGCCGATCAGCAAGGATGCGAAGACCACCGCCTATGTGCAGTGCGTTGCGGGCCAGTTGCTGAAGACCATGGGCCAGCGCCCGTCCGAATGGGAGGTTGTGCTGTTCGATTCGCCGCAGGCAAACGCCTTTGCGTTGCCCGGGCGCAAGATCGGCGTGTACAGCGGCCTGCTGTTGGTGGCGAACAACCAACACATGCTCGCAGCGGTCGTCGGGCACGAAATCGGCCATGTGATCGCCCAGCATTCCAACGAACGGCTATCCACCCAGTTCGCCACCCAACAGGGCATGGCCGTTGTGCAGGCGCTCGGCGGCGCAATGACGGAAAACAAAAAACTGCTCTACGGCGCGCTCGGCCTCGGCGCGCAGTACGGCTTGATCCTGCCTTACGGCCGCAAACAGGAATCGGAAGCGGACCTCATCGGCCTGGAACTGACCGCAAAGTCCGGCTTCGATCCGCAACAGGCGGTGACCTTGTGGCAGCGCATGTCGCAGGCCAATCCGCAACAGCCACCGCAATGGCTGTCGACCCACCCGTCGAACACGGTGCGCATCAACGAATTGCAGGCGCACATGGCAGCGGCGCTGACGCTGCAACAACAAGCACGCGCTGGCGGCGCCACGCCGAATTGCCAGTGACGGTACCCGCGCATTTCCCGGCGTTCGCGCCCCCGGAAGCCGGCGGGCGCGAGGTGCGGGTCGGCGGCACGGCGGGTGCTGCTGCGGCCCTGTTCATTGTCGAGACGGCGCGGGCGCGCAGCACGCCGAGCCTGGTGGTAACAGCCAGTACCACCGACGCCTACCGGATCGAGGAGGAACTGCGTTTCTTTGCCGGCAACGCCGCCGACGCTTTGCCGGTGCTGCATTTCCCCGATTGGGAAACGCTGCCGTACGACAACTTCTCGCCGCACCAGGACCTCGTTTCGCAACGCCTCGAAACCCTGTCGAAACTGCCACACCTCGGCGGTGCGCTGCTGGTCGTACCGATCACTACGCTGTTGCATCGCGTGTGCCCGCCAGCGTTCGTTGCCGCCGGGCTGCGCCTGCGTATCGGCGAGCGGCTGGCCCTCAATCGGCTGCGGCGCACCCTGGAGGAAACCGGCTACCAGTGCGTCGATACCGTTTATGAGCACGGCCAGTTCGCGGTGCGCGGCTCGATCATCGACCTGTATCCGATGGGATTCGACACACCGGTGCGCATCGAGCTGCTCGACGATGAGATCGACACCCTGCGCGCATTCGATCCGGAAACACAGCGCTCCGGCGACAAGGTTGCGGCAATCGACCTGCTGCCGGCACGCGAATTTCCGTTCACGAAAGAAGCCCTCGATCGCTTCCGCGAACGTTTCCGCGAGCGCTTTGATGTCGATCACCGCCAGTGCCCGCTGTATCAGGACATCGCGCGCGGCATCGCAGCACCCGGTATCGAGTACTACCAGCCGCTGTTCTTCGAGGCACTGGCGAGCCTGACCGACTATCTGCCGCCGGCAACCGCCGCCTTCCTGATGCCCGATCTGCATGCAGCAGCCGACACCTTCTGGCGCGAAGTGCAGGATCGCCATGAGCAGCGCCGCCACGACCGGCTGGCACCGATCCTGCCGCCGACGGAATTGTTCCTGCCCGTTGAAGCGCTGTTCGCGACACTGAAAAACCTGCCGCGCTATGTGTTTCAAAGCGACGCGGCAAGCGACGCCGCGCCGCAACTCGCTGCAATGCCGCCCTCACTGCCAGTCAATGCGCGCGCCGAAGACCCGATCGCGGCGTTGCGTGCCCATCTTGCCGCGCCCGGTCGTCGCACGCTGCTCTGCGCCGAATCCGCCGGCCGCCGCGAGGCGCTGGTCGAACTGCTCGGCCGCCACGGGCTGCATACCCAGGCGGCAGAAAGCTGGGAAGATTTCATCACCGGCAGCACACCGCTGGCGATCAGCGTCGCGCCGCTCGAACGCGGCCTCGAATTGCCGGCAAGCAATATTTCCGTGGTCGCCGAGCCGCAACTGTTCGGCGAGCGCGTCATGCAGCGGCGCCGCCGCGAGCGCCAGCAGGCGCAGGCCGCCGAGAACACCATTCGCAATCTCACCGAGTTGCGTCTCGGCGCGCCGGTGGTGCACATCGATGTCGGCGTCGGCCGCTACCGCGGCCTCACCACGCTCACCATCGACGGCCAGATGCTCGAATTCCTCACCCTCGAATACGCTGAAGAAGCGAAGTTGTATGTGCCGGTGGCCAACCTGCACCTGGTGGCACGCTACGGTGGCGACGAGGACAGCGCACCACTGCACCGCCTCGGCTCCGACCAATGGGTGAAAGCCCGGCGCAAGGCCGCCGAGCAGATTCGCGACGTTGCCGCCGAGCTGCTCGATGTGAATGCGCGGCGCGCCGCCCGCAAGGGTTTTGCCTTCGGCATTGCCGAACTCGATTACGCTGCATTCACCGCCGGTTTCCCGTTCGAAGAAACCGCCGATCAGCAACTGGCGATTGAAAACGTACTCGCCGACCTCAAAGCTGCCAAACCGATGGATCGCCTCATCTGCGGCGACGTTGGTTTCGGCAAGACCGAAGTGGCGATGCGCGCGGCGTTCGTGGTTGCCCAGGCCGGCAAGCAAGTGGCGGTGCTCGTGCCGACCACCCTGCTCGCCCAACAGCATTACGAATCTTTTCGTGATCGCTTCGCCGACTGGCCGGTGACCATCGAGGTGCTGAGCCGCTTCAATACCACGCAGGAGCAGGACGAGGTCATCAGTCGCCTGGCCGCAGGCAAGGTCGATATCGTTATCGGCACGCACAAGCTGCTGCAATCAGACGTGAAGTTTTCCAACCTCGGCCTGCTGATCGTCGACGAGGAGCACCGCTTCGGCGTGCGCCAGAAGGAACAGCTCAAGCAACTGCGCGCGGAAGTGGACATGCTGACGCTCACCGCCACGCCCATTCCCCGCACGCTGAACATGGCGTTGTCGGGCCTGCGCGACATCTCGATCATTGCCACACCGCCAGCGCGGCGCCTGTCGATCAAGACGTTCGTGCGCGAAGACAGCCCGACGCTGGTGAAGGAAGCGATCCTGCGCGAGCTGCTGCGCGGCGGCCAGGTCTATTACCTGCACAACGAAGTAAAAACCATCGAACAGTGCGCGGCAGATATCGTCGCCCTGGTGCCCGAAGCGCGCGTCGCCGTCGCCCATGGCCAGATGCGCGAACGCGAGCTGGAAGAAGTGATGAGCGCGTTCTATCACCGGCGCCACAACGTGCTGGTGTGCTCGACGATCATCGAGACCGGCATCGACGTGCCGACCGCCAACACCATCGTCATCGAACGCGCCGACAAATTCGGGCTGGCGCAGTTGCACCAGTTGCGCGGTCGGGTTGGCCGTTCGCATCATCAGGCCTATGCCTGGCTGCTGACGCCGCACCGCCGCGCCATGAGCGACGATGCCATCAAACGCCTCGACGCCATCGCCGCTGCCCAGGAACTCGGTGCCGGCTTCGCGCTCGCCAGCCAGGATCTGGAAATCCGCGGCGCTGGCGAGCTGCTCGGCGAAGGCCAGAGCGGCGACATCCAGACCATCGGCTTATCGCTGTACATGGACATGCTCGAGCGCGCCGTGAAAGCAATCCGCGCCGGCAAACAACCCAACCTCGACCAGCCGTTCCACCACGGCGCCGAAATCAACCTGAACATTCCCGCTCTCATTCCCGAGGATTACCTTGGTGATGTGCATACCCGCCTCGTTCTCTACAAGCGCATCGCCAGCGCCGGCAGCGACAATGACCTGAAAGAACTGCAGGTGGAAATGATCGACCGTTTCGGGCTGCTGCCGGAACCGGTCAAACTGCTGTTTCGCGTTACTGGCCTGAAACTGCGTGCGGAAGAACTCGGCATTCGCAAGGTGGATGCCAACGCCGCCGGTGGCCGCGTTGAATTCGAAAGCGAAACCCAGGTTGATCCACTGGCGCTGATCCAACTGGTACAACGCCAGCCGCAACGTTACAAACTGGAAGGTGGCAGCAAGTTGCGCTACGTTGATGCCACCACTGCGCACGACGAACGCATCGCCGCCCTCGAACGGTTGTTCGAGGCGCTGGCGGCAAAACCATCACCCACCAAGCCGTTGGCGGCAAAAATATCGCCGTCGCCCGGCACGCCAGCCAAACACAAACAGGGAATCCGCTGATGAATCTTGTGCGCTTTGCCGCTATCGCTTTCCTGGCACTCGCTGCCGCAGCCGGCGCCGCAACCGCCGGCGCTGAAGGCTCGAGCCTGCGCGTCGATATTCTGGTTTTTGCGCAACCGGCCGCAGACGGCGCGAACTACTGGCAGGACAACCGCACGCTGCCGCCGTGCCATGCCGTCGCGCTGCATGAGGGCGCCGGCGCCGAAGCGGCATTCACAGACAATACCGGCTGCGAGCGCAAAGCTGGCCATGACCCCGCGTATCCCGGCTTCGCGGCCGCAGGCAATGCCGCACTCACCTTGCAGGCAGGCAAGCTGAAAACCGGCGGCTACCCGCTGTTGCTCAATCGCGGCTGGCGGCAAGCGTCGCTCGGCCAGTCACCCGTGCTGCTGCGTGGCGGCCGCACTGCCGGTGCGCGCCAGGAACTGGAGGGAACGATCACCATCGGCGGCACCGACAAGACGCCGGAAGTCACCCTTGATCTCACGCTTACACGCATGGATGGCGAACAGCCGCAGTACGTCGCGCTCAAGGAAACTCGACGCGTGAAGAGCGGGGAACCGAATTACTTCGATCACCCGATGCTCGGCGCAATTGTGCAGATCACCGTGAATGACACGGCGCCGTAACGCCCACCCGGTCAGCCAAAGCCAGGGCTTCCGTCCGGAATTCAGGCGCATATTGCTTGCGGGTCGGTTTTGGTTGGGATTGCTTTGTCTTTGCCATTTGCCACCTCTGTCGCGTAGGGTATGCGCTTGACAGGTGTCCGGTTATAGGCGGGCAGAATCAAACCTCCCCGCCACCACGCTTCCCACTGCCAAGTTACTACCAATGACCCAGTCCCTCGCCCAACTGCAGGCCCAGGTACGTGCACAGAAAATCCTCATCCCGTCGCTGTACGGCAATGTCGATTTCAATATCGTCCCGGAGCGCTTCACCACCGATTGGCGGGTGAAGAGCATGCTGCCGGGCCGCTTCGAGCGGAAATACCGCAGCCGGATTCTCGGCGACCAGAACAAGACCGCACGCGCGCTGGCCTACACCATGCTCGGCGACAATGTTGCCGACGCCTACGCGGCACTGATACCAAAATACGGCTTCCGGCCGCTGATCCAGATGCTGGAAACCGCCTGTATCCAGGGGCTCGACGCGGTGCCGGACGCACCCGCAGAACTCGTCGCGTTCATCACCGCAATGGAACAGGTTCCAAACTGGCTGGATCGCGATCTCGTCGAGGAAGGCGCACGCGGCGGCCGGGTAGCGATGGCCAGCATCGTGCCTTTTGCCATTCGCGGCGCATTCATCGCCACCTTCCTGAACAAGTACTCGGGACTGCCGATGGCGCTCACTGGCGCCCTGTCGCAGGAAAATTCCGGGCAGCGCGTGAAGGAAACCGCGAGTTTCTTCACCACGGCAACCTTGCCCGGCGCCCTGACGCGCTACGGCAGCGGCTTTCGGGCAGCAGCACTGGTCCGGCTCATGCATTCGATGGTGCGTTTCAATGTGCTCAAACACTCGACGCAATGGGATGTGGGCATCTACGGCATTCCCATTCCGCAGGTCGACCAGATGCCGGCCGGCACCATGCCATCGTTCCTTACCGCCTTCGCGGTGGTACGTGCGGGACGTGACCGTTTCACACGCCGCGAGCAGGGTATCGTCGAGTTCTGCCGTTACCAGTGTTACCTGCTCGGCCTGCCGGAAGACCTGCTGCCGAATACGCCACGCGGCATCTTCGACGCCATGCTGACTTACGCGGCAACCTTGCGCGACGGCTACGACGACGAGACCAACGGCGCGCTGGTGCGCTCCACCATGGCCGCCTACCTGCCGCCGGACGAAACCTTGCGCAGCCGGGCATTCAATACCGTGGAAAAAGGTTTCTCGAAGGTGTTCTTCCGCCACACCTTCCAGGTGCCACGCAACAAGGCCAGGCAAATGGGTGTCCTGCCCTCACTGCTCGACTACGGGCTGTTTGCCGCCGGCAATCTCTACGTGCTGCCGCGCATGGCCGCACACCAGGTTGCGCAGCGCATCCCGGTAGTGAATCAGATCGCCGACTGGTGGCTGATCAACGAGATCAACAAGCTGCTCGTGGACTACGGCCACGCCGAATACACCACTGACCCGACAAAATACCGGAAGACCTGAGAAGCGCAGACAGCGGCGCGCCCGTCAAAGAAAAAGGCCCGGCAGGAATATGCCGGGCCTTTTCTGTTCCGGTGTCGCTTTAGTTCACCGGAATTTTGCCGATCTTTGCCTGCCAGATTTTCGGCGCAGTGTCGTGCACCGACTCGCCATGCACATCTACCGCCACCGATACCGGCATGTCCTGCACCTCGAATTCGTAGATCGCTTCCATGCCCAGTTCCGGGAAGCCGACTACCTTTGCCTTGCGGATCGCCTTCGACACCAGATACGCGGCGCCGCCGATCGCCATCAGGTAAACCGCCTGGCTGTCGCGGATGGCGGCGATTGCGGTCGGGCCGCGCTCGGCCTTGCCGATCATGCCGATCAGCCCGGTTTTTTCGAGCATCGTGCGGGTGAATTTATCCATGCGGGTCGCGGTGGTGGGGCCAGCCGGCCCCACGACTTCAGCACGCACCGGATCGACCGGGCCGACGTAATAGATGAACTTACCCGTAAGATCGACCGGCAACGGCTCGCCCCTGGCGATCATCTCGGTCATTTTCTTATGGGCGGCATCGCGGCCCGTGTACATCTTCCCGGAGAGCAGCAACGTCTCGCCGGTTTTCCAGGTGGCAATTTCTTTTTTTGTCACGGCGTCGAGATTCACTCGCCGCGCACCCGATGCGTTCCAGGTGATCTGCGGCCAGTCCTCGAGTTTCGGCGGTTCGAGTTCGGCCGGACCGGAGCCATCGAGTTCGAAGTGCACATGCCGGGTGGCGGCGCAGTTGGGAATGATCGCCACCGGCAGCGACGCCGCGTGCGTCGGATAGTCCTTGATCTTGATATCGACCACGGTGGTGAGGCCACCCAGGCCTTGGGCGCCGATACCCAGCGCATTCACTTTCTCATACAACTCGATGCGCAGTTCCTCGACACGATTCTTCGCGCCGCGCGCAATCAGCTCTTGTATGTCGACCGGGTCCATCAGCGATTCTTTTGCCAGCAGCATCGCTTTTTCGGCGGTGCCACCGATACCGATGCCGAGCATGCCCGGCGGGCACCAGCCGGCGCCCATGGTCGGCACCGTCTTCAATACCCAATCGACGATAGAATCGCTGGGATTAAGCATCACGAACTTCGCCTTGTTTTCCGAACCGCCGCCCTTGGCCGCTACCTGCACATCGACGGTGGCGCCGGGCACGATGCTGTAGTGGATCACCGCCGGCGTGTTGTCTTTGGTGTTTTGCCGCGTGCCGGCAGGGTCTTTGAGAATCGAGGGGCGCAGCAGGTTCTCCGGCAGCAGGTAGGCCCGGCGTACACCCTCGTTGATCATGTCGTCGACGCTCATGGTCGCGCCGTCCCAACGCACATTCATGCCAACTTTTACGAACACGGTGACGATGCCGGTGTCCTGGCAGATCGGCCGGTGGCCTTCGGCGCACAACCGCGAGTTGATCAGAATCTGCGCCATCGCGTCCTTCGCCGCCTGGCTCTCTTCACGCTCATAGGCAGCGTTGACGGCCTGGATGAAATCCACCGGGTGGTAGTACGAGATGTATTGCAGTGCGTCGGCGACAGACTGAATCAGATCATCCTGTTTGATGACGGTCATGGGTGGCCCTCGGAAAATACCGTGCACAGTGCGCCGGGAAGGCGGCAATTCTAGCGCATCAGCGCTGCGCATTCCGGGCAGGCGCCACACCTTACGTTACGCGGTGTGGCCGGCGAGAAAATCCAGCAGCAGTTCGTTGACCCGCCCCGGTTGTTCCTGGTGCAGAAAATGCCCGGCGCCGTCCACCACCTCGACCCGGATGCCGGCAGCGAACTGCCCGGGCATCACCGCCACCGCCACCAGACGTGCATCCATGCAACCGTCGGTGCGGCCATGCAGCACCAGCACCGGCACGGTGATTTTCCGGGCGGCCAGTTCCCGGCCGCGTTTGTTCTGGTGTGCGGACCACTTGAACATGTGGCGGTAGTAGCCCAGTGCCGCGCGCGGTACTCCCGGCTGCCGGAAGGCTGCCTTCACCTGTTCCATGCTGGCCGGCGGCCAGGCCCAGCCGGGGGACCAATCGCGCCACAGCCGCTCGATAAAGGCAAAATCGTCGCGCGCCAGCGTGCGGTCCGCGATGCCGCGCAACTGGAAAAAAAACATGTACCAACTCTTGCGCAGTTGCGCCGGGTAACGGCGCATTGCCTTCATCATGCCGCCCATGGGCGGAATCGCGAGGCTGGTGAAGGTGATGAAACGCGCGGGTTGCTCGGCGATGGCGATCCAACCGATCACCGCCCCCCAGTCGTGGCCAACCAGATGAACACGCGGCAACGCCAGCGCGTCGAGCAACGCGATCACATCGGCGGCGAGCGTGGTGAGAAAATAATCGCCGTCATCCGCAATGGCGCTGGTCGCATAACCGCGCAGCGCCGGCGCGATCGCGCGATAGCCGGCGGCAGCCAACGCCCGCAGTTGCTCGTCGTAGCTGTAATGGCAGTCCGGAAATCCGTGCAGCAACAACACCGGTATGCCGGCGACCGGCCCCGCCTCGCGCACCGGTAACTGTAACGCGCCGACTGTGACCACCGTTTCGCGCACCTGCATGCTGTCGTCCATTGTCACTGCTCCGCCAGATTGTACGCATAGCCGTGCTGCGTAAGAGGTTGCGTATCCGTCACGGGCGCTCCGGGGGTACTGCCGGAGCAGGCGGCGCCTGCTCAAGCGACAACCGCTCAAGTGCAACCGCAACCGGCTCGTCCAGACAGGCATCAAAGGCGGCAACCGCTGCATGCAAGTGGTCAGCAACTGCCTGCGCAAAAGCATCCGGTTCGCGACCGCTGTCGGGCAAGCGATCCACGACATCCCAGCTGAGCACCCGGGCGAGATCGGCAAGGCGCGTCCTGTACAGGTCGCACGCCAGCAACAGCACGCCCGTTTCGGCGCGCTCGATGATCCGGCTGGCGAGCAGGCGTTCGCGCAGTTCGTGCCAGTTGTCAATGCCGCAATGGTGGGCAAGATGCCGGGCCTCGCGATCCGTCACGCCACCGCCCTGCTGCTGGCGAGCCCGAAATAACGCCAGCACCTTGAGCAGCGCCGGAAATGCCGTCGCCTTCTGCACTTCCTCGTCATCCCAGTTCACCAGCAAATAGACCAGCACAACACCGAACAGCGTGATCATCCAGGAAATGTAAATCCACAGCAGAAACAACGGCACTGCGGCAAAAGCGCCATAAACCAGTTCATACGACGAGAAACCGGTAACGAAAAAGGTGAATACATGGCGCGCAATCTCGAGCAGCAGCGCGGCGACAACGCCACCAATCACGCCTTCGCGCACCGGCACATGACAATTGGGTATCGCGATATAGGCGATCGAGAAAAACATCGCGCCAAACACGAAGGGCAGGAATACCACCGCCTGTTTGAGCAGACTGAAATGACCGACCGCTGCCGACACCGCCTGCGTCGAAAAGACATACGAACTCACGGCGAGGCCGGAACCCAGCAGCAATGGCCCGAGGGTAAGCAGTGCCCAGTACACCAGCAGGCTGGACAGGAAACGGCGGCGCCGGTGCACGCGCCAGATGCGGTTGAAAGCCCGCTCGACGGTGATCAGCATCATGCCGGACGTCACCAGCAGGAACAGGATGCCGAGCGTGGTGAGGCTGGACGCCTGCGCGGAAAACTCGATCAGGTAGTGCCTGATCTGCTCGCCGGTCGACGGGACGAAGTTCTCGAAAATAATGCTCTCGATGCGATCGCCAACCCCGGCCAGCTGAGGCATCAGCTTCAGGATCGCGAAAGCAACCGTCATCATCGGCACGACGGCGAACAGCGTGGTGTAGGTAAGCGACGCGGCGCTGTCGTCACAACCGGTGCCCAGGTATTCGCGCACCAGCGCCCGCATGAATCGCCTGCCGCGACGAAAATCCGGAACCTTTGCCATCCGCCTTCCCTTACAATGTTGCCCTGACAATGTTGACGCGGGCAGCGCCACGCAACATCCGTTGCGCAACAAGCGGTTGATCATACGGCCTGCTGCCAGCGGTCTTCCATCCCCGTGACCCCGACTCCGGCGGACAGCATGCAGCCCTTCGTACTGGTTCTTTACTACTCGCGCACCGGCGCCACCCGCGAGATGGCCCTGCGCATTGCGCGCGGCATCGAATCGGTTGCCGGAATCGAGGCGCGTCTGCGCACCGTGCCGCCGGTTGCACCAACAACCGCGATGGCTGCGCCGGCAATTCCCGACAGCGGCGCGCTCTATGCCACGCCCGACGACCTGCGCAACTGCAGCGGGCTGGCACTGGGCAGCCCCACCCGCTTCGGCAACATGGCAGCACCGCTCAAGCACTTCCTGGACGGCACCGGCGAGCTCTGGCAGGCCGGCAGCCTGATCGGCAAGCCGGCCATGGTCTTCACCTCTACTGCAAGCCTCCATGGCGGCCAGGAGTCCACCTTGCTGTCGATGATGCTGCCCCTGCTGCACCACGGCATGCTGATCGCCGGCATTCCCTACAGCGCACCGGAGTTGTTTACCACCAGTGCCGGCGGCACACCTTACGGGCCGAGCCACCATGCCGGCCCGGCCGGCGAGCTGCCGCTGAGTCCGGCAGAAGAACGCCTCTGCGTCACCGCTGGCCGACGCCTGGCCGAACTCGCCCGCAAACTCACCGCAACGGTACCCGCAACATGAGCCGCGATCGCTACACCACGGCGCTGCACATCGCCGCCACCGCCGCCAGCGCTGAAATCCTGCTCGTCGCCGGCTGGACCCTGCGCAGCGCCCCGGTAGACGCCGCGTTGTACGCGGGTTTCCTCTGGGCGCTGGTGAAGTGCGGGCCACTGCTGGCCCTGATGCCCGGTCTGGTTCGCGGCAGCGCGCGCGCCGCCACCTGGCTGTGTTTCGTGCTCTGTGCCTATTTCCTTGCCGCCATCATCAGCGCCCTGGCGCCGCCACCGGTACGCTGGCTGGGGCTGATTGAAATCCTCGTCATCGGCACCGGATTCGGCGCCGGCCTGCTGGCCGCCCGCTGGGGTCGCGGCCATCCCGAACCGCCGCCCCGGATGTCCTGACGGATCGGGAATCTGCCTGGGCGGGAAAGACGAGGGCGGAACCCTGTACACTCGCAGCAACATCGCGTCCGGCCGAATATCAAAGACAAATATCATGCGCATACACACACAAACCGCGATCCTCCTCACCGCCCTGCTCGTCGTTTCCTGTGCCGCCCAAAAGCCGCTGGTAACGCCGGCGGAAATCGCCAGCGCCGAAGACAACGGCGTACTTGACGGGCTCTATAACCACGTCAAATCCGGGCTGGTCGGCAAGGATCGCAACAACAAGAAAGATGCCGCACTGTTCGCGCAGCTTGATGCCATCGGCCGCAAGCTCACCAACCGGCTGGATGACGAGCTGCACAAGCAGATCGAAAGTGCGCGCCTGCACAATGGCATCGTACCGCTGAATGTGCTCACCGATACACAAGCTGCTGCCGAACCCATGCGCACCTGGAATCCTGCGCGCCACGACATGTTCGTCAAGGAGATCGGCAAAAACCGGGCGGTAACCGAAAAGGCGATTCGTGACATCAACAGCTACATTGCAAATCTGCCCCCAACCGCTTTCCGCAAACACATGAGTGCGCTGTCCCAACTGGCGCAGGTGAGCGGCGAAACCCGTTATGTCGATCAGCGCGAATCCATGCTGCGCAACCTGCGTGGCGAATTTGAGCAGGCGCGCAACACCGATGACTTCGAGAAAGCGCTGCAACTGCTTGATGCCCTGCCGGAGGATGACCAGACCGAACCGATGCGGATCGAGCTGCAGGCGCGACTTTCCGAGCGACGCTTCAACGAAGCGTTGGCCGACGATCGGCCGGACGAGGCCTATCGCTATTTCGATACGCTGGCGAAATCGCCCTACTTCGCCGAAATCAAAGCGCGGATTGAACCCACCGCCAATCAGATGGCCGAGTATTTTGTCGCCCTGGCCGCCGATGCCGTGTCCGCCAATCGCATATCGGATGCCTACCGCTGGTTCGCGCAAGCCCGCGACGTGCACCGCAAGCTCGATGGGCACGTCAACCCTCTCCCGGAAGAAAAAGTGTTTGTCGACCGTATTTATCGGGGCCACGACGCCGCGAAGACGCAAGGCCTCTGGGGCCTCGCACTCGGTCATCTGTTGCTGGTGCAGGAATTCGATCCGGCGCGCGCCAACCTCGCCCGCGATCTGAGTGCGGCCGAAACAGAAATCGGCAAGGCGGCGATACGCAATACGTCGATAGCACCCTTCGCCAGCGTCCCTGCCGGCGCCGATTATTCCGGCGCCATCGCCACCCGCATCACCGACATGCTGTTCCGGTCGATTCCCAACGACGTGCGCATCATCGCCTTCGATCCGGTGCGCAACGCCGGCGGCGACTACACAATCACCGGCAGCATCGACGAGGCGCGCGTTGAGTCCAGCGAAACCACGACGCGCAAAACCACACGCGCAGTCACCGAAGCCGGCGCCCTGGTGCGCAATCCGCAGTATGACGAATGGCTGAAACTCCCGGAGCGCCAGCGCCGCTCCATCGCGCAGCCCGTGGCCCAATTAACCGAGGACAAAAAGGAAGACATTTCCTACAACGTCGTCGAGTTGCGCAAGGTCGGTTATTTCTCGGTAGCGTTCCGCGTCATTGAAACCGCAACCGGCAAGGTTATTTACACCGACTCACTGCCGCTCAAACGCGAACTGACCGATACCGGCAACGAAGGCGTGGCACTGGGCGCATTCCAGCTGGAAGCCAAAGCCCCGAAGCTGCCTGCCGATATCGAGATCCTCAACCAGCTGGCCGCCGAGGCTGCTGAAGAGGTGGGCAAGCGGCTGAGCAAGCAACTGGGCGATCTGGAAAAGCGTCATGCCGACGCTGGCAAGAAGGCCGCTGCCAACAACAATCCTGTCGAAGCTGCGCAGAATTACGGTATCTCCGTGCTGATCGCCCAGCGCAAAGGCATCGACGCCGAACCTTATCGCGCGGAACTCAAGAGACAGGCATCAGCGGCCGGTTACGCGCGCTGAACTACATTCCTGACTGCCTGATCTGCTCCATGCCGGTCTGTGCCGCCTTGTTGTCCGGATCAAGCGCCAAGGCCTGTTCAAAGTGGGCGCGCGCACCGGCATAGTCGCCCTGCTTGTATAACGTCACGCCGCGGCTGGCCAGACCGCTCGCCCGCAATCGGTTGCGCACGGCGTTCGGATCGACTCCCGGCACCACTTCCTCTACCGCCGGCTCCTCGACGACAGGAGCCGGCGCCGCCGGCGCCACAGCGGCATTCGCTTCGTAATTGAGAATGCGCGTCGCCGCCTCGGCCACGGGCGGGTAACCTGGCGCCACGCGCTCGGCAGACCTCAGGTATTGCCTGGCTTGGGTCACGTCGCTGCTGGCCAGCGATTCATCGACCAATTGCACAAAACGATCGGCGATGCGCTTCAAGCCACTGGCAGCCTTTTTGTTTTTCGGCTCGGCCGTGAGCGCCAGCCGGTAGTAATCCCAGGCATTGTTCCCGGCGGGCGCATCCAGGCGATCTTCGGCCAGCGCTGTATTGCCCTTGGCCAGCAGGGCTGCCACATCAATGGCCGGCTTCGGTGCTGGCGTCGGCGCCGCGACCGGTACCGGTTCGGGTTCAGGCACCGGTTCGAGCACCGGTTCGGGTTCTGGCACCGGTTCCGGCACACTCACAACTGCCGGCACGGGTTCCGGAACCGGTAACGATGCCGGCGGCGAGGGTGGCGTGACGACGACCTCGACCATCGGCGCACCCGGCCCCCACAGAAAATACCAGGCGCCACCGCCAGCAGCCAACAGCACCGCCAGCACCGCCACGACGATGCCGGCACGCTTGCCCGCGCCACCGGCGATGTCCTGCGCCGTGACGGCAGGCCGCATCTGCGTGGCTTCCGGCGCGACCGGTATCGCTTTCATGCTGCGCAGCGCGCCGCTGGCGACTATCTCTTCCAGTGCCCGCGCGACTTCACCACCACGGTGATACCGATTTGCTGCTTCCTTGGCGCACAGACGATCGAGAAACGGGGTGAACCTGCGCAGTGTTGGCGGCAGCGGCGGCAACGGATCCTTGATGTGCTTGATGGCGAGCGCAATCGAATCCTCAGCCTTGAACGGCACATCACCAACAAGCATTTCATAGAAAACAATACCGAGGCTGTAGAGATCACTCTCGGCCTCGAGCGGCAGTCCCCGCGCCTGTTCAGGACTCATGTACTTGGGCGTGCCGGCAACCATACCCATCTGGGTAAACTGGGTCTGCGCATCACCCTGCTTGGCGATACCGAAGTCGGTAAGTACCGCGCTGCCGTCATTGCGGAACAGAATATTGTCGGGTTTGATGTCGCGATGGATCACGCCTTTGGAGTGCGCAAATTCGAGCGCGCGCGCCATTTCGCAAGTAATTTTCACCACGTCCAGCGGCGTTATGCCGGATTTCAGCTTCGCCTTGAGATCACCACCGGTGTGATATTCCATCGCCATGTAAACGTGGCTGTCATATTCGCCAACGTCGTACACCGCAACAATATGCGGATGGGACAGCCGCGCCACCAGCTTGGCTTCGCGGATGAAGCGCTCCTTGAAGCTCGGATCACTGCTCAGCGATGCCGCCATGACCTTGAGGGCAATTTGACGCTCGAACTTTTCCTGCTCGGCGAGATAAACCGTGGCCATGCCGCCGCGACCGATTTCGCGGACTATTTTGTACCCCGGAATTTTCATGCGAAGAGTGACCATCCCGATAATCCGCCGGAAGGCGGGCTGCGAAGAAAGACTGCCACCAAAAGGCCAGCGTCAGTATAGAGGCGGTACCGATTGCCTGCCAGAGAACGCAGCGCCGATCAGTGCCCGGGCCCCGCAAGCGAGCGGCGGTAGGCGCCGGGTGTCTGGCCCTCCCAGCGGCGGAAGGCATGATAAAAGTTCGCCGTGTCGGAAAAGCCCAACTGCTGGGCCAGGGCGTCCATGCTGACATCCGCCCGGGCCAGCAGACGGCACGCCACCCGATGGCGTACCTGGTCACGCAGCTCGCCGAAGGTCGTCTCTTCGTCCCGCAGGCGCCGCTGTAACGTGCGCGCCGTCATGTTGAACAGCCGCGCGATATCGTCGACGCCGACCGGCTGCTCGCTGAGACGCTGTTCCAGTTGCGTCATCACCTGCTCCGTCACGCTGTGACCGCGCGCCAGGCGCGACAGTTGCTGCTCCGCCTGCTGCGCGACCCGCTGATGGTACTGCGGATACGCTGTGCTCAGCCGACGCTCCAGTACGGCGGCGCCAAAGTGCACCTCGTTGCGGGCAGCACCGAAACGCATCGGGACATTGCCGAACGCCCGCCGGTACTCGCTACAATCCGGCGGCTGGGGATGACGCAATGCCAGCGCGCGCACATCGAGGTCACCACCAACAAGCGATGTGCCAATTGAGACGATGGTCGCCACAAGCAGGTCGTTGTGGTGGCGCGCTTCGGCAAACCGGACACTGCCATCGGGAAAACTGGCAAGCACAGCCGTTTCGCCGTCAAGATCGAGAGAGAACTGCAGATAAGGTGCGAGCAGATTCTTGAAGCGCAACAACTCGCGCACCGCGTCGCCGAGCGTGCTGCTGGTCGCCATCAACCGGCCCAGCAGACCGAGCGACGAGTATTGATTGTTCAGGCCGGCGTGCAGGCCGAACCAGGGATCATCGGTACGCTGGAAGGCAATGGTGAACAGCCGGTCGATCTGATCGATGCCGACCAGTGCGTCCGGTCGACCGATGACGTCCGGGTCGATGCCGGCCTCGCCGAACAACTCCTCAAGATTGAGCCGGCTGCGCAACGCCAGTTCGATCAGGTTCTGCAGGATGGAAGCGGAAACAACATGCCGGACCATGCGTACCATCCTCAGGCTGCTGCATACAATGGCAGTTCGAACCAGAAGAGATCCCCATCTGCCGTACGCTGGGCACCCATGCGTCCGCCCATCAATTCACACAATTGGCGACATATACCAAGCCCGAGGCCCGTGTCGCCGTGTGACGCAGCGAGCGGATTACCCTGCCACTTTTTCTGTGCCTCAACAGCAACCGACGATTGCAGCGCGACATTCGCAAAGATTTGCGCCGCATCGGCAGAACCACCGGCTGCTGCGCCGGCAGCCTGAACCTCGAAGCGCACCCAGCCGGGCGTCGCGAGGGCAGACAAGCGCAACGCAACAGATCCCCTCACCGTGCGCTTGAACGCATGGGCCATCAGGTTGACCAGCACCTGGCGAATACGTTGCGCATCGCCAACAGCAATGCGCGATACACCGGTACCCACATCAATGTGCAAGGTTACGTCATTATCGCGTGGCTGCTGTTCGAACAACATGCGACAGTCATCGATCAGCTTGAGCAGATCGAAAGCCTCGCGGCGCAGCTGCAGCCGGCCCGCCTCAATGCGAGCATGATCGAGTACGTCATTGATCAGATTCAGCAGCATCTCACCCGAATAACGCAAGGTCGACAGGTAACGGCGCTGTTGCGGAATCAGGGGAGTCTGTTCAAGCAGCTCGGCCATACCCAGCACACCGGTCATCGGTGTGCGTAATTCATGGCTCATACGCGAGAGAAACTCGTTGCGCGCACGGATGTCGGCAGCCACCTCGATGACCCGCTCCTCGGCATGCCTGCGCTCCTCTTCGGTATGCCTGATGCGCTCACCGAGCGCCAGGGTGAAGCACACCAGACTGAAGACGATGTCGAGGCGATGACCAATATCGGCCAGCTCGAACAGGCCCGGCAGCGAGCTCACGGCACCAACCGATACCAACGTCAGCATCAGCAGGTGCACGCTAATGGCGATTACGAACCAGCGCGCCGGCCGGAACCCGGCGCGCAGGCTGGCAACACCCGCAATCGCCATCATCACCGCCATCACCAGGCTCAGGGCAATGATTGCGCCCAATGAATAGACCAGCGGCAGGAAAGGCACCAGCAGCGTGGCCAGCGTCGCCAGTGCTGCAATCACCAGCAGTGCGCGGTCGAGTCGCGGCGCCAGGGCCGCCAGATTCAGGAAGCCACGCGCAAACAACAGCATGAAGGTGACCGACAACGCCGCGCAGAGATACAGCAAGTGCTGGACTATCCAGGGGCTGCCTGAAAACACAACCGCGACATAGCCATCCACCGACGCGAAATAACCCACTGCAAGCGCCCCGACAACGGCGTAGTACAGAAAAGCGTGATCGCGCGTTGCACGGAACAAAAAAGCGCTATAGGCAAGCAGGCTGAACACCAGCCCGTAAAAAGCGCCGAGCCAGCCGTACACCCGGCTGGCATGTGCCAGATAGGCACGCTCGTCGTAAAGTGTCAGCGGCAGATTCACTACTGCAGCTGACTCGACTCGCAGAAACAAGGTCACACGCTCACCCGCGCCAAGCTTGACGGGAAACAAAAATCGCGGCGACGGTACCGGCCGACTGGCAAAGGGGCGCACCTCACCGGTCAGCCAACTATCAACCTGCCCGTCGCCATGAACGATATGAACATCGAGAATATCGATCTTCGGAAATGCCGCCTCCAGCATGAAGTCGCGCGCCGACGGACTGGCGTTCTCCAACGCGACACGAAACCAGAGCGGCACACGCGGCACGCCGAATGCAGGCCCCGGCGGTGCCGGGACAAAACGGGCGCTGGCGCTCCGGACAACCGCCAGACCGGCATCATTCGGCGCCCCAGGCCACCAGGCCAGGCGACCATTGAGCCCGGTAACATCACCACTGACACGGACGATGTCAGCAACGGCATGATCATCAGCAGCAGCATCAGCCATGGCGCTGGCCACGAACTGCGGGGTATTACTTTCCGCACGCACCAATGCGGTCGTGATGAGCAGCAGGAGTATCAGCAGCAGGCGATCCGTCACAAGCATGCACGTCCCCAAAAAAGCCCTGAAAAAATGCCCGCGTACCACTATCGAACCGCAGCAAGCAACTGCCAACAATACCCGGCCCGACGCCGGTACGCACCCTTGTGCTAGGCTCCCATGGTGTCAATCCGATAGTCGTGCTGCCTGATGATCGTGCTGCCGAGCAGCGCATAGCCCTGATAATTGCAACGCAACCGATAATCAACCCTGGACTGGATCATGCTCATGTTCAAGCACTCCGGCTGGCCGCGCACCGTTCATGCCACGCTCTTCGCCGTCCTGCTGGCCAGTGGCTGCGCGACCACCGGTGTGGATCAGCCGCGCAACGACGCCATGACGGTACTGCAATTGAGTCATGCCGAGGACCGTTTCAACCTCGTGATGCGCGAGTTTGCCCAGCGTCAGGTCGAGCGTAACCCGGAGTTGAAGCCGTACTACAGTGCCATCGACAGTTTCTGGCGTGATCAGATACGCTGGCCTGAAGTGCGCGAAAAGGTCATCAATGACTATCTGACCCTGTACAAGCCGGAAGAATTGCACGGTATCCGGCGAACACTGGAAAGCCCGATGAGCGAGCGCATCGTCGGCCATACCGATGTGCTCAACCGTGAGCTTGCCGAGCAGGCGCTGGCTGCGGTCAGCAGCAAGCTGCCCGCACTGGAACAACATCTCAAGGCGATCCGCAGTGCAAACGCCACCGGTCAAAGCGAGAACCTGTCGCCAGAAGAGGATTTTGCAGCGACCAAAATACGTGCTGATGCCGGCGATGCTGCAGCGCAACTGCTGCTCGCCGAGAAACTGTTGGCTGGCGCCGGAACGCCCCGCGACATCCCGCAGGCCATCCACTGGCTGGAGGCGTCGGCAGCCCAGGATTATGCGCCGGCACAGGACACGCTCGCCTCCTTCCATTATCGCGGCGTCGGCATGCCCCGCGATCTTGCGAAAGCGCGGGATCTGCTGGAAAAAGCCGCAGCACGCCAATATCTGCCGGCCATCAATAACCTTGCGTGGCTGCTCGCCACCTGCCCGGACGCGACACTGCGCGATGGCGAACGCGCACTGGCAATCCTGCAACCGGTGATGGATCAGAGCGCACAAATGCTCGACACCCTGGCCGCCGCACAGGCAGAGACCGGCAATTTTGCCGAAGCAATCGCGCTGCAAAGACGAGCAATTACTGCCGTCGGCAATATCGCCGACCCACGTTTCGGGGTGTTCATCGACCACCTGCAATCCTACGCCGCCAACCAGCCCTGGCGGGATCCGCCGGTGGTACGCATTCCCGGCAACGAGTGATCGGGCCGGCTGTGGGCACGCACGCCGTCAATCGAATTCGTTGAGCAACATGCCGCGACTGCCACGCAACAACGCGCGCGTCGAGCCATGCACCTCGTGCAACACGTTCAGCACTGTCGATAGCTCAAGAGCACGCAAGCCGCTGCGCAGATCCTCGGCGTACATCCGCCGCTTCATGACCTCGTGCAGTTTTGCTTCCTCAAGATTCAGCCGCCCCAGCACATCACTGACCATCCCCTCGTGATGGGGCTTCAACAGCATGTCGGCAAGCGCTGCGTAGAACCCCTGCAGCGCTGCGTTGTACTCGGCAACATAGGCACTCAGCCAGGCATTGGCGGAGTGCCGGAACTCGACCAGCTCCTCGCGCACATCCTTCACACCCTTGGCGGCCTGCACTGCCTCGCGCGCGGCGATCAGCAAGACCGCAAGACGTGCTGACTGCGTTGCATTGAGTGCCTGTGCCTGCAGCAGGCGTACATACGCCAGTATCTCGCCCTCCAGGCGCTTCACTGTTTCGTACTCCTCGCTATAGGTTCGATGCGCCGGGAACAGTTTGTCGAGCCGGCGCGAGCCGCCAGCCAGAACCAGTGTCGGCATTTCCAGCTTCAACGCATGCAGATTCAGCAGCATCACCCGGCGATACAGGTCGCGCATCTCGTTCTCAAGCGCAGTGAAAGCCGCTTCCTTCTGCGTATGCGGCACCTGTACCAGATAGGTTGCCACGGCTGTTTCGTCGCCACGAAAACGCAACTCAAGAAAATCCCCGATCCGGTTCACGAACGGGTAGAAAAGCAGAACGCCAATGATATTGAACGTACTGTGAAACGCCGGCAGCGCCAGCAGCGGATCGTCAATGCCATACCACCGGATAATCAGCTCGATGTTCGGCAGCAGCAGGAAAAATGCCAACAGATCGGTGACGGTATTGAACAGCACATGGAAGAGTGCAACCTGTTTCTTGGCGGCAACCCCCTTCACTGCGGCAATGGCCATGGTGCTGGTGGTGCCGAGGTCGGCGCCGATGGCAATCGCCGCCGCCTGCCCCAGATTGAGAATGCCGGCATTCATCGCCGACAACGCGATCATGATCGTGGCAGCGCTGGTGCGCACGATCACGGTAATCACCAGACCTACCAAAAAGAATACGAAAGGATTGCTGCCCGCCAACAACGCGGGGTCGAAACCACTGGCAAAGCTGTCGGCTGCCACCACCATGTGCTGCATCCCGAGCAGCAACAGCCCCAGCGCCAGCACCAGAGCGCTCCAGGCATTGCGACGGGTTTCGGCTGCCGTGAATACCACGCCGAAGGCGCCAAGTGCGACCAACGGCAGCGCCATGGCCTCAAGGTTCAGCTTGAAACCGAGTGCCGCCACCAACCAACCGGTGAATGTGCTGCCGACATTCGAACCGAGAATGACGCCGATTGCATTGCGCATCGGCAAAATGCCCGCGCCGACAAAAGCCAGCACCATCAGCCCGAGAATCGAACTGCTTTGCAATACGCCGGTAGCGACGACACCCAGCAGGATGGAGCGCACCGGGTGCCCGGTGGCCCGCCGCAGCATGGCGCTGAAGGTATGCCCGGCAACCGCGTGGACAGCACGCTCCAGCTGCCCCATGCCGAGCAGGAACAGGCCGAGGCCCGCCAGTAACCCCCAAGCATCCAGCGATGCCAGCAGCGAAAAATCCATCAGCGCGTGACCGGAACGGCTGCCGGCAGCGGGTCTTCGTGGACTATCACATCGCAATTCGGGTAACGGTTGATGATCGTCAGCTCGACATCCTCGGCGATCTCATGCGCCTGCCACAACGGCATTTCCCGATCGAGCTCAATATGCAGCTGCACGAACATCTGCTGCCCGGAGCGCCGCGTGCGCAGATCATGGACACCGGTCACACCCTTGCGCGAGGCAATCAGGCGCAGGATCTCGGCACGCACCTCATCGCTCACTTCGCGATCAAGCAGGTGGCGGAACGCGTCCTGGGAGATTTGCCAGGCATTCCAGAGGATGTAGAACGCGATACCAATACCGAACCAGGCATCCACCCTGCTGTAACCCGCTGTCGCCGCCAGCAGGGCAACAATAATGCTGACATTCACCAGCAAATCGCCCACGTAATGCAGCGAATCGGCCTTGATCGCTGTCGAGTCGGTCTGGCGGATCACCAGCCGCTGCAGGACCACCAGCAACGCCGTCAGCACGATGGAAAAAATCATCACCGCGATGCCAACGTCGGTATCACTGACCGGCATCGGGTGGATGATGCGATCAACCGCATGCAACATCAGAAATGCCGCTGAACCGGCGATGAACGCCGACTGGCCAAGACCGGCGAGTGCCTCGGCCTTGCCATGGCCAAACCGGTGTTCCGCGTCGGCAGGCGCCAGTGCATAACGGATGGCAAACAGGTTGATCAACGATGCCGCCGAATCCATGGTGGAATCGATCAGCGAGGCGAGCAACGCCACCGAATCGGTCATGAACCAGGCGACACCCTTCACGCCGATCAGGATAACGGCGGCGATGACGGACGCGGTGCTGACGATGCGCAGCAGGCGCGCATTCTCTGCGGTGGAGACGGCCATAGGTAATTCCGAAAAAAGAGCCCGACACGGGAACTATCGACGATTCTAGCCCGGCCCCGGCAACAACAGCGTATTGAGAATGCCTTTCATGTCCACCCGCTCAGCGGGCGCGGTCGGCACGCATCTCGATCCGGCTGCCCTCAGCGGGCGGCGGCTGCCATGCCGCAGATCCGGGTTTGATCCCTGTATCCAGGCACGCCATCGCTTGACCATTGCCGACGCCGAACACAAACTGCAAACCGCCGTCACAACCCTGTTTCATTGTAAGGAGCCTGCCGCTTGCGACACATCCTTTTTCTGCACGGTATTGAAGACAGCAATTGCGTCGAGGTGCACTCGGTCACGCCAGAAGGCGCCAAGTACGCAATGCAAGGCAACATTGATCTCTACCGTGACCTCAGGCACCCGGAAATGCGCCTGCATACGGCTGTTCTCGGCGGCCTGATGCCGCAGGCACCGGTCGTGCGCAAGCCCCATATCGTCTTCAACTGCATCAGCGATGCCGACACCAACCGCAAGGCGCTGGCCCTCGCCATCGACGCGTTGCGCCCGCTCGGCCTGCCGGTGCTGAACGATCCGGCACGGGTGCTGGAGACCCGGCGCGACGATGTCGCCCAAAAACTCGCCGGCATCCCCGGGATGCACATACCGGTAACGCAGCGCATCGCACCGCAATCGCATCGGGAAATTCTTGACACCTTGGCAAATGGCCCGGTGCGTTACCCTGCCTTGCTGCGGCGTGCCGGCACGCACGGCGGTGTCTCAATGTTGCTGTTGCGTTCGGCGGCCGATGCACCGTTGCTTGAGCGCATCGCCTGCGACGGTTCGGATTACTACCTGATCGAGTTTGTCGACTTTCGTTCGGCAGACGGCTATTACCGCAAAATGCGCCTGGTCGTCATCGATGGTGTGGTCTACGCCCGCCATCTGTTGGTTGGCAACGACTGGAACGTGCACGCCAGCGCCCGCGACTCGGTCATGGCAGAGAAGCCAGAGTTTGCCGCTGAAGAAGAAAAATTTCTCAACGACTTCAATACCGGTCTTGCAACGCCATGGCGCAGTGCCATCGCCGAGATTCACCGTCGCCTTGGCCTCGACTACTTCTCGATCGATGCCGCCGAGCTTGCCAACGGCAGCCTGCTGATGTTCGAGGCCAATGCCAGCGGCAATGCCCTGCGCCAAAAAAATCCCAACCGGTTCCCCTACCTCGCCCAGCATGTGCTCCGCCTGCGCGACGCAGTGATCGGCATGCTGCTACGCCCACGCTGACTGACATGGCCGATGACGAATACGCGCGCCTGTTCAATGTGCGTGGCCGACAATACCACGCGGCGATGGAACGCTACCCGCACGCACGTGACGACGAATTCGGCAATGTGGTCGCGATCGCCGGCGTCAAGCCCGGCGAATATGTCGCCGACATCCCCTGCGGTGGCGGCTATCTGGCCGGCTACCTGCCGCCCGACATCACGCTTTGGTCGGTCGACAGCTCCGACATATTTGCGGACTGTTTCCAACGCTCGAAGCAACATCGCCTGCTGCAGTGCCCGATCACGGCGGTGCCGCTCGCCGCTGGCTCGCTCGACCATGTTCTCAGCGTCGCCGGATTGCATCACGTCGATGACCGCAACGATTTCTGGAGCGAATGTGCCCGCCTGTTGAAACCTGGCGGCACGCTCACTGTGGGCGATGTGCGTGCAAACTCGCGCGTCGCCATCTTTCTCGATTCCGTTGTTGACCGCTACACCAGCACCGGCCACCGCGGCGTCTATTTCGACCGGACGACGGTTGCGGAACTGGAGCACAACGGCTTCGATGTCACACTCGTCGAACCACGACGGATTGCCTGGCGCGCCGCGAGTCGTGAATCACTGGCGGATTTCTGCCAATTACTGTTCGGGTTGGAGGGAATCGACAACGCAACGCTGGCCTCGATGCTGGCGAGCGAAATCGGCGTACGCGATACCGTCGATGCAATCTTCGGCAACGGTGTCGCACTCGACTGGGAATTGATGTTTTATCGCGCAACGCGACGCTGACCGAAACAACGACACATGCTTTGCAAGCAACGACACAAGTTACGCTCAGGCGCTGCCTCTCAGCGCGGGGCCGACGGCAGCGTCGCGGTGGTGGACTCAATCCAGTCACGTACCTGCTCGTTAAGCGCCTTCGCCGACATTCCCTGCGCCTCAATCGGCTTGCCGAACACCACACGGATGACACCCGGACGCTTGATCAGCGTGCTGCGCGGCCAGCACAGACCGGAATTAAGCGCCACCGGCAGCACCGGCACCTGCGCGCGCACGGCAAGCATCGCCCCGCCCGCTGAATACTCGCCTTGTTGACCCGGCAACATTCGGGTGCCCTCAGGAAAGATGATCACGTGGTTACCCGCGCGCAAGCGCTGGGTACCCTGGCGAATGACTTCCTTGAGCGCACCGGCACGCTGGGCGCGATCAATCGCGATCGGCTCCATCAGCGCCATACCCCAACCGAAGAACGGAATTCTCAGCAACTCCCGTTTGGCAACCGTTGATGCCGGCTGAAATCGCGCCTGCAAAAACAAGGTCTCCCAGGCACTCTGGTGCTTCGACAACACCACACAGGGCGTATTCGGGACGTTGGCGTCGCCCTCCACTTCGTAGCGGATGCCACAGGCCACGCGCGCCCACCAGACCGATCGGCTGCAGGCCGACACGGTAAAACGCTGCAAAAATGCCTGTGACACAAACGGCCTGATCGCCAGCGAGGCCGTCGATTGCAGGACCATGATGAAGGTGTAGCCAACATAGAAAACGAGCGAACGCAGGGCATACCATGCAGTCATCACACAACCTCTTTCGGGAAACCTGCGCCATGGCGACGCGATGCGGCGTGCAGCATAACGAGACCGGCGCCGCGCTGACCAGTACGGATCTTCCGACGGCGCGCCCGGGATCAGTGCCCGGGATAAAAACCGCCCCGGCCTGAACATCGACCGGCAATAAAAAACCCCCAGTCGGACCCGACCGGGGGTTTTTATTGTTGCCAACTTTCGCTTACACGAAGCTCGCGCCCGCTTCAGCCTTCTTCACCAGCAGTGCCGGCGGGTTGAAGCGTTCGCCGTACTGCTTCGCGAGTTCCTTCGCACGGGCGACAAAACCCTTCAGGCCGCCTTCATAGCCATTCATGTACTGCACGACACCGCCGGCCCAGGCCGGAAAACCGATGCCGAAGATGGAGCCGATATTGGCATCGCCCACCGATTCAATCACCCCTTCTTCCATGCAGCGCACGGTCTCGATGGCCTCGATGAACAACATGCGCTCCTGCATGTCCCGCATCGGCAGGTTCACATCCTTCTTCCAGAAATGTTTCGCGACACCCGGCCACAGTGTCTTCTTGCCACCGGCCGGATGATCGTAAAACGCACCGCCGGTAGATTTCCCCTTGCGATCAAACTTGTCGACCATGGTGTCAATCACGACATCGGCGGGAGAAGGCGTGTACTTCTTGCCTTCCTTCTCCAGCGCTTTCTTCGTTTCTTCACGCACCTTGCGCGGCAGCGTCAGGGTCAGCTCGTCCATGATGGCCAGCGGGCCGACCGGATAGCCGGCCTGCGCCGCAGCCTGCTCAATGGATTGCGGATGCACGCCTTCGTTCAGCATGGCAAGTGCTTCATTGATCTGCGTGCCAATGACGCGCGTGGTAAAAAAGCCACGCGAATCGTTGACGACGATCGGCGTCTTCTTCAATTGCATGACTAAATCGAAGGCTTTTGCCAGTGCTTCCTTCGAGGTTTTCTTGCCGGCAATGATCTCGACCAACGGCATCTTGTCGACCGGCGAGAAGAAGTGCAGGCCGATGAAGTCTTCCTGCTTCTTCACACCGGTGGCGAGGCCGGTAATCGGCAGCGAAGATGTATTGGAAGCAAGCAGACAATTCGGCGCGACGACATCCTGAATTTCCTGGAACACTTTGTGCTTGAGTTCCTGGCTTTCGAATACCGCCTCGATAACAGCGTCACAACCGGCAAGATCAGCGGCAGCAGCGGTCGGCTTGATCTTCGCCAGCAGCTCGTCACGCTTCTCTTTGGTCATGCGGCCCTTCGCGACGTCTTTGTCGAGCAGATCGGCAGAATACTTTTTGCCTTTCTCTGCTGCGTCCAGCGACACATCCTTGAGCACAACCTCCATGCCTGAGCGCATGGCACTGTAGGCAATGCCGGCACCCATCATGCCGGCACCGAGTACGCCGACTTTTTTTGCCGTGTATTTCGCAATGCCCTGCGGACGGCTGGCGCCCTTGTTGATTGCCTGCAGATCGAAGAAAAACGCCTGGGTCATGTTTTTCGCAACCTGACCGACAACCAGCTCGGTGAAGTAGCGGCCTTCCACCTTCAGGGCATTATCGAAATCCACCTGCGAACCTTCCACCGCCGCGCACATGATATTGAGCGGCGCCGGATAGTTGGCGCCCTTCAACTGCTTGCGCAGATTCGCCGGAAACGCCGGCAGATTCATCGCGAACGCCGGTACCGATGGCGTGCCGCCTGGAATCTTGTAGCCTTTGACGTCCCACGGCTGTTGCGCAGCCGGGTTTGCCTTGATCCAGGCGCGCGCCTTCGCCAGCATGTCGGCGCGATCCGTGGCGAGCTCGTTGATCAGCCCGGTGGCCTTGGCCTGCTCCGGATTGAACTCCTTGCCTTCCATCAACACGCTCATCAGCGCGCTCTGGATGCCAATCATGCGCACCACGCGCGTAACGCCGCCGCCACCTGGCAGCAAGCCGAGTTTCACTTCCGGCAGGCCAAATTTTGTTTTCGGATTGTTGATGGCAACGCGGTAATGGCAGGCAAGCGCAATTTCCAGGCCGCCACCCAGCGCGTGGCCGTTCAGCGCAGCAACAACCGGCTTGCCGAGCGTTTCCAGCAACCGCAACTGGCGCTTCATCTCGGTGACGCCTTTCTCAAACTCTGTCGCGTCTTCCTTCCTGACTTTGATCAGGTCCTTGAGGTCACCGCCGGCAAAGAACATTTCCTTGCCCGACGTGATAATAACGCCGGCAATTTCGTTCTTCTCCTTCACCAAACGCTCGACAGTGGCCAGCATGGAGCGGCCATAGAGCGCGTTCATGGTGTTGGCGCTCTGGGTAGGATCGTCGATGGTCAGGGTGACAATGTTGTCCGCGTCTTTTTCCCAGCGGATGGCAGTCTGTTCAGTCATTTCTGTTTCCTCGGAATTCTGTTCGCTGGAATCAAACGCGTTCGATGATGGTGGCAATGCCCATGCCGCCACCCACACACAGGGTACACAGGCCATAACGCAACTTGCGCCGCTCAAGCTCATCGAGGACGATGCCGAGAATCATCGCGCCGGTGGCTCCGAGCGGGTGGCCCAGGGCGATGGCGCCACCGTTCACGTTCACTTTCTCGTGCGGAATGTTCATGTCTTTCATGAAGCGCATGGCAACGGACGCGAACGCCTCGTTGATCTCGACGAGATCGATCTGCTCCATCTTCAGACCAGCAACTGCCAATGCCTTGCGTACGGCCGGGGTCGGGCCGGTCAGCATGATGGTCGGATCGGCACCGGACACAGCGGTAGCAATGATGCGGCCGCGCGGCGTCAGGCCGTTGGCCTTGCCGGCTTTCTCCGAACCAACCAGCACCAGCGAAGCGCCGTCGACGATGCCCGACGAATTACCCGGCGTGTGCACATGATCGATTTTTTCAACCCAGTGATATTTTTGCAGCGCGACGGCGTCGAAGCCGCCCATCTCGCCCATCACCGCAAATGACGGTTGCAGCGCACCGAGAATTTCCATCGTAGTGCCCGGACGGAAAAACTCGTCCTTGTCGAGTATGGTCACCCCGTTCATGTCTTTCACCGGCACCACCGACTTGCGCACGTAGCCCTTTTCCCAGGCAGCAGCCGCGCGTTTTTGCGATTCCAGTGAGAACCTGTCCACGTCTTCGCGCGAGAAGCCCTCAATGGTGGCAATCAGATCGGCGCCAATGCCCTGCGGCACAAACCCGGTCTTGAAGTTGGTTTCCGGATCCATCGCCCAGGCACCGCCGTCGGAACCCATCGGCACACGCGACATCGACTCGACGCCACCGGCCAGCACGAGGCTTTCAAAGCCCGAGCGGACTTTCTGGGTCGCCAGATTCACGGCTTCAAGGCCGGAGGCGCAGAAACGGTTGATCTGCACGCCGGCAACGGTATCGGGCAGGCCCGCTTTGAGCGCGACCGCCTTGGCGATGTCGGCGCCCTGCTCGCCCACCGGACCGACGCAACCGAGTACGAGATCGTCGATCTGGCTGACATCAAGCGCAGGAAAGCGGCGGCGCATCTCATGCACCAGGCCCACGGACAAATCGATGGGTTTCACGGTATGCAGCGAACCGTCTTTCTTGCCTTTACCGCGGGGGGTACGGATGGCTTCATAGACAAAGGCTTCGGTCATGGTGTCCTCACAGGTCGTCTGGGATACAAGCGGGCCGAAGAGTGGCCGACAGCACCGGCCGGGGCAATGACGGGAGTGCTCAAATTCGTTGACCGCAAGGGCGGCGCCGGGCCGGCGCTGGCACGGTTGACGTTAGAATGCGCCTGCGCCTGCGGCAGGCCCTGACAACAAGGCATGCCTCCCGGCGCACCCGCCGGCCCCTGCCCATGCGGCAGCGGCCATGCGATAAGGAGCCTGCCTCTTGCCCCGCCTGCCGCCCTTTCCGGAACGCGTTGCATCCGCCCTGCTCGACTGGCACGACGGTATGCCGGTGTCGCGTACCTTCGGCGATGTCTATTTCTCGGTCGATGGCGGCATCAACGAGAGCACGCACGTCTTTCTCGATGGCAACGACCTGCCCGCACGTTTCAGCGCTGGCGGTTTTCGCACGTTTTCGATCGGCGAGACCGGTTTTGGCACCGGCCTTAATTTCCTCGTCGCAGCGCAAGCCTTTCTCGCGTACGCACCCGGCGATACCACGCTGCATTTCGTCTCGGTCGAGAAATTCCCGCTCACCGCCCACGACCTTGCCCGCGCCCATGCGCACTGGCCGCAACTCGCAGCACTGGCCACCGAATTACGCGCGGTGTTGCCACCTGCGGTCGCCGGGTTCCATCGACGCTCCCTCTGCCGTGGCCGCGTCCGCCTGACCCTGCTGCAAGGTGACGCGGTTCTGCTGCTGCCGCGGCTCGATGCACAGATCAACGCCTGGTTTCTTGACGGCTTCGCCCCGGCGAAGAACAACGACCTGTGGACGACTGCGCTGTTCGGTGAACTGGCACGCTTGTCGGCGCCGGGCGCCACATTCGCCACTTTCAGCGCCGCTGGCGCGGTGAAACGCGGGCTCTTAGCCACCGGGTTTGCCGTGCAGAAAGCGCCCGGTTTCGGGCGCAAGTGGCACATGCTGCGCGGGCGCTTTACAGGTCATGGCCAGCCGGCGACAGCATTGTCGGCAGCCCGGCGCGCAGCGGTAATCGGCGGCGGCCTTGCCGGTTGCGCAACGGCGCGCGCGCTCGCCGAACGCGGCTGGCAGGTAACGCTGATCGAACGCCATGCACAGCTCGCCAGCGAGACCAGCGGTAACCTTGCCGGCGCGGTATACCCGAAATTCTCGCTGCACGAAACGCCGCAGAATCGCTGGTATCGCGACAGTTACCTGTTTGCACTGGCACGATTACCGCAACTGCTTGGCGAGCCCGACGGCAGTGCCTGGCAGCGTTGCGGCCTGCTGCAATTACCCGGTGACGACAACGCCGCGCAACTCGCCGCGATTGCTGCCAGCGGACGCTGGCCGGAAGATGTACTGCGTCATGTCGATGCCGAGGCAGCCGGCGCACATGCCGGAATCGCCCTGCGCGAGGGCGGCCTGTGGTTTCCCGGCGCGGCTTGGGTTAACCCGCCACAACTGTGTCGGGTACTCGTTACACATCCGGGCATCAGTATGCGCATGAGCACGACAGCACGCGAATTGGCGCACGATCGCAACAGCCCGACAATCGATGGTGAAGCATTTGATATCGTGGTCATCGCCAACGCACTCGCTGCGAATGAATTTCCGCAGACCAGATCGCTGCCGCTGCGTCGCGTACGTGGCCAGGTCAGCCATGTCGTCGCCACCGATGCCTCACGCGCGTTGCGCGCCGTCATCTGCCACGCCGGCTACATCACGCCGGCGCGTCATGCCATCCACAACACGGCGCTACACTGCGTCGGCGCAACCTTTGGCCCGCGCGACAGTGACCCGGCCGTGCGTGACGACGACCATACCGAAAACCTCGCGAATCTCGCCGCCGCCTGCCCTGCCCTTTATGCAGCACTCGGCGGCGATGCCTGCACAGTCGCCAGCGGTCGCACCGGTTTTCGCACGCAGACACCGGACTATCTGCCGGTGATCGGCGCAGTTGCTGACGCACAGACATATGTCGCCGACGCCGAGAAATGTACGGCAGCGCCTGCAGCTGCCACCGCAAACACCATCCCCGGCCTCTACATCCTCGCCGCGCTCGGCGCCAAAGGCATTGCCTTTGCGCTGCTCGGTGCCGAAATCATTGCCGCGCAGGCGAACGGTGAGGCGTTGCCGGTGGATACCGAAGTTGCCGCCGCAATCGCTCCGAACCGGTTTATGATCCGGGCAGCACGCCGCCAACCCACCCTGAGGAAGCCCGCATGACTGCTCCGATCACTGCACTGTACGCCGCCCTGCTCGCGATCTTTCTCGTGGTGCTCGGCGGCCTCGTGGTACGCATGCGCATCAAGGAACGCATTGCCATCGGCGACGGCGGCAACAAGGCGATGCTGGCGGCGATTCGCGTACATGCCAATGCCGTCGAGAATATTCCGATCGCATTGCTGTTGCTGCTATTGCTGGAGCTGAACGGCGGCAGCATCTGGTGGCTGCATGCGTTCGGCGAGGCGCTGATCGTCGGACGCCTGATGCATGCGTTCGGGCTTTTCCAGAAAAAGAACATCAATTATTGGCGCCAACTCGGCATGGTCATCACCTGGCTGGTGACGACCGGCCTCGCGTTTATGCTGCTGGCGCAACTGATCATCGGGCTATGAGCCACAGGCAGGCCCGCACGACTCAATCTGCGGCGGGCAACTGCCGCAACCGATCGCGATAGTCGCTGCGCGCAAGAATATTCACTGATTCACTGGTCTCGTCGAACACGATCAGCACCTCGCCGCGCCGCAGTTGCGCACGCACCTGCGCGACCTTGTGCGCTTGTGGCACCTCGATATCACCGTAATCAGTGCCGTCACGGCTGACGAATTCCTCAAGCAACGCCTCAAGGGTGTCCGGCGCAATATCCTGCCAGGGGACTTCCATCATGGGCGCAACCGGATCACGCCTTGCGGCCCGGCCGGAACACGATATCGTGCTCCCACTCACAACGCACCGCGAGCGGGCCGTCACCAGGACGATGTATGCCGCCCTTTGGCTGATAGATAAAGGTGTGGTTGCCGGACAGCTCGGTCTGCAGATGCACAGTCGCGCTGATCCAGTACATTTTCGCCAGCAATGCCTCGAAGCGCGCCAGCCACTGCTCCCATTCATACTCAACGGCGCGATAACTCGCGCCGAAATGAATGACCTGTGTGTGGTAAGTGCCGGAAAAAGGATCACGCCCGGAGGAGCCAAACATTTCGCGCGCCAACAACGGGAAGCCATCGTCTTCCGGCAGCGCGGCAATCGCCGTTGCGTTGGCGTGATAACGGTGGTCCCGTTCAGCCTCATCGCCGGGCTGATCCTTGATGCACCCGTAAACAATTGATTCCTGATCCATGCTCTGCCTGACCATCAGAAGGGCCACCACCAGGGGCCGTCGAGCTCATCACGACACTTCGCCAGCTGTGTGCCATACGTTTTCGCGCGGCCATCCACTTTTTTCGCTACCTCAAGCAGCCATGGTTTTTTCCTGAACGTGCCGCGCGCATAACCGCCATGTCCCTCGTGGTAGGCAAGATACAATTTATACGCATCGCCGCGCGGGATACCTAACTTCTTGGCGCTGCGATCGTGGTACCAGCCGACAAAGTCGATCGCGTCATCGAACTCATCGCGATCGGCCATACCATGGCCGGTATCGTCGCGATAAACATCCCATGTGTCGTCGAGCACCTGGGCATAACCGTAAGCAGACGACGGCCGCTTCCACGGGATGATCCACAGGATTTTGCGCCTCGGCGGCTTCGCCTTGGCCCGAAATTTCGATTCCTGATACATCGTCGCCATCATCACGGGAATGGGAATTCTCCAGCGATCCTCGGCGTTCTCGGCATCCTCGTACCAGTCCTCGAACCAGCCGTCCTTCTCCTTGAAGATCGCGCAAAGATTATCGGGATTCGCAGGCGGCGCGGTAGTGCAACCGGCCAGCATCACGATGCAAAAGCAGACGACAGTGAATACTCGCAAGCGCAACATCAGGGTACATCCTGCGCACTGGCACCATGACCGGTGTCGATGCCGTGCTCGCGCAACAGCGCGAGAAACTTTTCCTCGTCCCAGGCCGCGACACCCAGTTCTGCCGCCTTGCTGAGTTTCGAACCGGCCTCGCTGCCGGCAACGACCACGCTGGTTTTCGCCGAAACGCTGCCGGACACCTTTGCGCCCAGCGACAACAGGTGCGCCTTCGCCGCCTCACGCTCCATGGTGGCCAGGGTGCCGGTGAGTACGAAGGTCATGCCGGCGAGCGGCAACTTCTGCGCGGGCCGGATCGCCGGATCGAACTCGGGCCAGTGCACGCCGACCGCAATCAGCGCCTCGATCACTTCGCGGTTGTGCGGCTGGCGGAAAAAATGGGTGAGCGCGCCGGCCACCACCGGGCCAACATCCGGCACTGTCATCAAGACTGCTTCGTCGGCGTTCATCAAGGTTGCCAGCCGGCCAAAATGTTTCGCCAGCGCAAGCGCCGTCGCCTCACCCACTTCGCGGATGCCGAGCGCGTAGAGAAAGCGCTGCAACGTTGTCGCCCTGCTGGCAGCAATCGCCTCAATCAGGTTCGCTGCCGATTTCTCGCCCATGCGTTCCAGAGCAGCAAGTTGCGGCGCAGCAAGCGTATAAAGATCCGCAACACTGCCCACCAATTGCTGATCGACGAGCTGATCGATGATTTTTTCGCCCAAACCATCGATATTCATCGCCAGCCGTGAGGCGAAATGACGAATTGACTCCTTGCGCTGTGCCGGGCAATACAGGCCGCCGGTGCACCGGGCGATGACCTCGCCTTCAGGTTTCACCACTGCCGAGCCACAGACCGGGCATTCGCCCGGTAACTGCACGCGACGCGCGTGCGGCGGGCGGCGATCAGGCACGACACCAACCACCTTCGGGATCACATCGCCGGCCCGATAAACGATCACGGTATCGCCGACCCGGACATCCATGCGCGCCACTTCATCCATGTTGTGCAGCGTCGCGTTGCTGACTGTCACGCCGCCGACGAATACCGGCTTGAGCCGCGCCACCGGCGTAATAGCGCCCGTGCGGCCTACCTGGAACTCAACGCCCAACAACTCGGTGAGCTCTTCCTGGGCAGGAAATTTGTGTGCAACAGCCCAACGCGGCGCGCGCGACACAAAACCGAGCTTCTCCTGCAGGGCAAGATCGTTGACTTTGTAGACGATTCCATCGATCTCGTAGGGCAAACTGGCACGCAGCGCATGCAAACGATGAAAACAGGCGAGCGCCGCGTCGATGCCGGCGGCGGTAGCAACATGCTCATTGACCTTGAAGCCCCAATCGCGCAGGCACATCAGCACGGCGTGGTGATCCCCCGGCAACACACCACCCTCGGCGATCCCGACACCGTACGCATACAGGACAAGGGGGCGGGCTGCGGTAATTTTCGGATCAAGCTGCCGCAGGCTGCCCGCAGCGGCGTTGCGTGGATTGACGAACACTTTACCGCCGAAATTTTCCCCTTGTCTGTTCAGCGCCTCAAAACCGGCGCGCGGCAGCAATACCTCACCGCGCACTTCGAGGCGTTGCGGCCAGCCGGCACCGCGCAGCCGCAGTGGTACCGAAGGAATCGTGCGAATGTTGGCGGTGATGTCTTCGCCGGTGAACCCATCACCACGCGTTGCCGCGCGCACCAGCAGGCCATCCACGTACAGCACACTCAAGGCAATGCCATCAAGCTTCGGCTCGCAGTTGTAAACCACGGCAGCAACAGTGCCAAGCCGCTCGCGTACCCGACGGTCAAAATCACGCGCCTCATCGTCGCTGAACACATTGTCCAGTGACAGCATGGGCATTTCGTGTTTGACCTCGGCAAAGCCGGTACTCGGCTTCTCACCCACCCGCTGGGTAGGCGAATCGGGGGTGACGAGTTCGGGATGCGCCTGCTCGATGGCTTTCAGTTTATGAAAGAGGCGGTCGTATTCAGCATCCGGCACCACCGGCATATCGAGCACATGGTAACGATAACTGTAGTCGGCAAGCAGGCGGCGAAGCTCGGCGGCCTCGCGTTCAAGGCTATTCGTTGCAGAGCGTTCCGGCACGCCGGGCTTCAGCATCGCAGCAGCGGGCTCAGCCATTCGCCCGTTGTTGCGCCAGCCGACGCCGTTCGAATTCGAGCACACGCTGGCGCAGGTGCTCGACAGTTTGCACAGTCAGCACGCTGTGCTGCTGATCGTGCAGTTCGCCACCAACATCCTTCGCCACGCGCCGCGCCGCCTCGATCAGGGTATCGAGCGCCTGCCGGCTGTTCGCCGGGCCCGGCAACATCAAAAAGAAACTGACCCCGACAAAAGTCTGATCTTCCATGGTGTCGAGATTGAAGACCCCGGGCTCGACTGCACTTGCCATCGAAAACGTTGCTGCCGCATCGTGGGCACCACTGTCGTAGCGATGAAAAATGTTGTATTCACCGAAACGCAGCCCGCAATCAAGCACCGACTGCAACAGCTTTTTCCCGTCAAGACGATTGGTGCCGCCCATGACATGAACAACGATCACTTCTTCGGGTGCCTTTTTATCGGGGTTCCCGGCCTTTTGCTGCGCTGCCGCAGAATCGCGCCGCAGGTGGCTGCTACCGGCCGACTCCCGGCGCGGCAGCTCGCCACGCTCCTGAATTTCACGTGCGGCGGCCGGCTGGGCTGCTGGAATCTCGACATCGCCGAACATTTCGACCTGCTCGATTTTCTTCACAATCGGCTGCTGCAACTGCGCCTCGCCCGGATTGCCCGCCAACAAGCCCGGCGCCCGACGGACAACGCGCGCCTTGCCCGATGGCAGCTCCGGATTGAAGTCGGAATCAGCAGGGGTATGTTCTCTGCCCAACGGCGATACCGATGTTGCCTCCGATTTACTCTTCCGGTGCATGCGACGCGCGGCATCAACCAACAACGCCACGATGACCAGCACAGTGATACCGACGAGAATCCAGCGCAATTCCACGTCCGCACTCCTCTTGTTTGTTTGGCCTCTCATCCGAGCCATGCGTTCCCGAGCGAGCGCCTGCGTTCAGCGCGCGCCGTGCAACTGCCTCAAACTGCCGCCAACTCAGCAGCCTCGTCCACATCCACCGCCACCAGGCGGGAAACGCCGGGCTCATGCATGGTGACGCCCATGAGCGTACTGGCCATCTCCATCGCGATCTTGTTGTGCGTGATGTAAATGAACTGCACCTTGTCGCTCATCGAGCGCACCAGATTTGCGTAACGGCCGACATTGGCGTCGTCGAGCGGCGCATCAACCTCGTCCAGCATGCAGAACGGCGCCGGATTGAGCTGGAAGATGGAAAACACCAGCGACAATGCCGTCAGCGCCTTCTCGCCGCCAGACAACAGGTGAATGGTGCTGTTCTTCTTGCCCGGTGGACGCGCCATGATTGCGACACCGGTTTCCAGCAGGTCTTCGCCGGTAAATTCAAGATACGCATGGCCGCCGCCGAAAACTTTTGGAAACAGCTCCTGCAGGTTCTTGTTGACCTTGTCGAACGTTTCCTTGAACCGTGTACGCGTTTCACGATCGATTTTCTTGATGGCATTTTCGAGCGTTTTCAGCGCCTCTTCAAGATCAGCATTTTGCGCGTCGAGGTAGCTCTTGCGCTCGCTTTGTGCCTTGTACTCATCAATGGCCGCAAGATTAATCGGCCCCAGACGGAAAATACGTTGCCCGACCTCATCCGCGCGCTGCGACCACTCCTGCTCATTCGCGCCCGCTGGCATTGAGGCGAGCACATCTTCGATTGTCACTTCCGCCTCGCGCAGGCGATCAAGGATGGTATTGCGCTGCACCTGCAGACCCTGCCATTCCATGCGCTGCTGCTCAAGATTGGTACGCACCGTCTGCGCGCCCTGCTCAAAGCGCGAACGCTGCCGCTCGAATTCGAGCAGATCATGCTCGACGGCCTCGACACTGCGCCGCGCAGCGCGCAATTCTTCCTCGACCACAGCGCGCTTGGCGAGCAATTCCTCGAGCTGGGCTTTCGCTTCTGCTGCCGGGTCGTCGCCGCCGGTGAGCTGCCGTTCAAGGTAATCGCGACGCTCTTCCAACTGGCGCAACTGCATTGCCAGACGCTCAAGGCCCTGCTGCATCGACGCCTGCCGGGTCTTGAGGCCCTGAATTTCCAGCTCCTTGCGATGCGCGGCGTCACGGTCATGACGTGCCCTCTGGCGCGCCTCATCAAGACGTGCGCGCAGCTCATCGCGGCGGCGCAGTAAATCCTCGCGTTCCTTCGCTGAGCCTGCCATCGCATCCAGCGCTTCCTGCAGGATATTGCGCGACTCGCTGATTTGTTCGCGCTCCGCCGCCTGCTGCGCCCGCGTTTCACTCAACTCGCGTTCGATACGCTCGCGACGGGCCGTGTACTGCTCAAGACGCACCTGACGGGCACTGACCTCGGCACTGGCGTTGCTGAATTCACGGTTGAGCACAGCCATGTCACGCTGCACCTGTTCACGCGATTGCTCCAGTTCGCGGAGCCGCTCGCGCCCGGTAGCGAGGCGTTCACCCAGTTCGGCCAGCACCTCTTCGGTCAACGCAATGCGCGCATCAATCTGCTCCAGCTCCTGCTTGCGGGCCAACAGGCCTGACGACGCATCCTGCTCACCGGTGACGCGCAACCAGTTCGGGCCGATCCAGATGCCTTCGCGGGTGACTATCGATTCGCCCACCGACAATTCACTGCGCTTTTTCAGCGCATCCAGCAGTGAATCCGCAGTATAGATGCCGGCAAGCAGGCTAGCCGCATCAACGCCGGTAGCGCGCACGCGCTCGGCCAGCCGCGGAAAACGATGGCCGCTACTGCCAGCCATCACACGATTCTCAATCAACATCAGATGACCGTGCTGCACCCCGCCCAACACACCGGCGAGCGGATCGAGACCGTCGACACACACCGCCTGCAGGGTGTCGCCCAGTACGGTCTCGACCGCCTTCTCCCAGCCACTGTCAACATCCAGGGTCTCAGCGAGGCGCTTGCGGTTATCCAGGCGGCGTTCACGCAACCACTCGGTGACCCCGCCTTTGGCAGCACCGGCGGCCGACTGCTGCAACGCTTCCAGGGAGGCATGCCGGCCCTTCAGCGCCTGCAGTTCGCTGCGTCGCGCATCAAGTTCGGTACTCATGCGGTTGTTGTCTTCGCGCTGCCGGTCGATCGCACCAATAGCGTCGTCGGCCTTCGCCTGCTGCTGATCGATACGCCCCTGCATCCGGGCAAGCTCACTGAGCAACTGCTCAACTTCCTGGGCCAGCGGCCCGGAGGTAAGCGTCTTGCGTTCCTGCTCAAAGCGCTCCATGCGATCGTCGAGCACACGAATGGATTTCTCCAGGTGCTGGATACGCGACTGCTCTACCCCGGCCCGCTGGTGCGGTTGTGACGCACCCTGACTGAAGGTATCCCAGGCGATCTGCCACTGCTGCATCAGTTCCTCTGCAGCAGTGGCCGCATCGGCAGCCGCGTCGTCGGCAGCCTGCAGGCGCTCGAATTCAGGCTCCAGTTCAAGCATCTGCACGGCAATTTCTGCGATACCCTGCTTGTCGTGCTCAAGGTGCTCGGCCATCTCGCTGCGGTTGCGCTCGGCCTGCGCGAGCTCCGTGGTGTACTGCGTATGCATCTGGCGCAGGTGCTGGATGGTCTGCTCGACGCGGGCGATATCGGAGCCGACGCCGTAGAAGCGGCCCTGCACCTCGTTGAACGCTTCCAGCAGGTCGTGATTGGCCTCGCGGTATTTTTCAATCTGTGCCTCGGTGCGGCGCTGCTCGGCGACCTGCGCCTCCAGCTTCACTTCCAGCTCCCGGATCGCCACCTCACGCTCGCCTACCGTTGCATCAATCGCCTGCCAGCGCAGCGCATGCAATTGCGCCTTCAGCGTGCGCTCTTCTTCGCGCAGCAACTTGTATCTTTCCGCAGCGGCGGCCTGGCGTTGCAGATGGGCAATCTGCCGCTCAAGCTCGTCGCGCAGATCCGTTAGCCGCTCAAGATTTTCGCGCGTGCGACGCATACGCGACTCGGTTTCCTTGCGCCGTTCCTTGTAACGGGAAATGCCGGCCGCTTCTTCAATGGTATGACGCAGATCGTCAGGCCTGGCTTCGACCAGGCGCGAAATCATGCCCTGCTCGATGATGGCGTAGCTGCGCGGACCTAAGCCGGTGCCGAGGAAAATGTCGGTGATGTCCTTGCGGCGGCAGCGGGTACTGTTCAGGTAGTAATTCGACTGGCCGTCGCGGGTGACGAGGCGCTTGACCGAAATCTCCGCGTACTGGGCGTATTCGCCGCCGAGCTGGCCGTCGGCGTTGTCGAATACCAGCTCAACGGAGGCCTGCGCCACCGGCTTGCGGGCGGTCGAGCCGTTGAAGATAACGTCGGCCATGCTCTCGCCACGCAGGTGCTTGGCGGAAATTTCGCCCATCACCCAGCGGGCGGCGTCGATGATGTTCGATTTGCCGCAGCCATTCGGGCCGACGATGGCGGCGAGATTGTCCGGAAAGGTGGCGACGGTCGGGTCGACAAACGACTTGAAACCGACCAGCTTGATGCTCTTCAGGCGCATGGTGTCTTCTTGTGTCCTTGAGTCTTGACGGCATCCCGTCATCCGCCCGCAGGACCCCGGCAAATGGAGGTCCGAATAGCCGGCCAAGTGTAGCGGATTCGCCCCGGGAGACACTACCTGTTGTGGGTCAGAAGACGCCGTGCCCCAAGCCCTGCGACCACCGGTACGACGGCGGTCAGGATCGCCGGCGGCGCTGACTCCAGGCTTCTTCAACCTGCCGGGCGCGCATGATGGATTCCAGGACAATGCCGCGCTGATGCTCAACAAATTCGCCAATCACCTCCTTCGCAGCCGCCGTGTCCTGTTGCAGCAGGCTCTCAATCAGGGCCTTGAAGAAGGCCAATGATTCCTGCATTTCGTCACGATTGATGTGCAACGCGAGGTAAAAGGCACGACGAATCGCCGGCTGCATGTTGGCGAGAATCTCCGCCACAAAACTGTTGTGGGCAAAGCCGGTGGCGTGACTGAGGAACGCAAACGCGGACTCATGGAAATCCTCGACCTGGCGGGCGGCCACCTGCGCCTGCATCACCCGGATCAGCTCGATAAAGGGGGCCAGATCTTCGTCATGAACCCGGCCCATGGCCTTCTGGACGACAAAACCGAACAGCAGGTCGACCATCTCGTAGAGCGAGCGGACATGCTCCTCGGACATGTCCTTCACCACCGCGCCGCGCCGGGGCAGGATATCGATCAGATGCCAGCGTTCCAGGACCAGCAGCGCCTCGCGGACCGAACCGCGCGACACCTCCAACTCGCCGGCGATGCGCAACTCCTGGATCCGGTCGCCGGCCAACAGATCGCCATGGATGATCTGGCGGGCCAGATGCTGGGCGATTTGCTCGGAGAGGCTTTCCTGGGCTTTGAAGGAGATCATGGGCAAGAAGCCGCTGACAGACTGTCGGGCAACTTTAGCCGAACCATCGTACGAGCGTCCAATTGTCCGACCTGATGCGCGACAGTAGCCGCAACCCTGCCGAAACCTCGCTCCTCAACCGTCCCGCAGCCACGCTGCCAATTGCAACGCCGGCGGCGCATACCAGTAAGAGCCGGTCGCCGGTGTGGAGAAGTCAGTCAGGCGATCGCGGATACCGTCGGCTGCGATGCCGGCCATGCTCTGCAACAGCGCATCGAAACGACCAAGCCGGCAAGCAAACGCGAGGAACAACAGGCCGTGCTCACGCGCTGTTCCGAACGGCATGCTGCGCCGCCAGATTTTCATGGCCTCGCCGTTGAGCTTCAGATCGGTACGCGCAACGTGCGCGGTGCGCGGCATGTGCGCGGCGTCGAATTCGACCGAATCCGGCTTGGTGCGGCCGTAAACCATTTCCTGCTGGGACACCGGCAAGGCAGCAAATGCAGCCAGATTGTGGTTCCAGCGCTGCGTGAATACGAAACTGCCACCTGCGCCGGGTTGCCCGTCCGGAATCAGCGCCGCGTTGCGCGCGGCAGCGCCCTTCGGGTTGGCAGTGCCATCCACAAAACCGGTGAGGTCGCGCGAATCACGGTAGGTGAAGCAGGCCAGATCGACATCGGCAGTACCGATCACGGCCAGCGCTTCGTCGATCCGGTGCACGGCATCGAACAGTACGTCGCTGTCGCGGCCCTGTAGCCAGAACAACACATCATGCTGCATGGCCGGCATCACGAAACCGTCGCGGCCCTGAATCGCGTGAAATGGTGAAAATACCGGCGCGTTTTCGTCAAGTGTTACCGCGCTCCGGGGGCCTAAGGCCACCACGGTGGCAAGTTCATCCGAGTCCGGCGTCAACGCAGCGCGCAAGGCGGCACACAGCGCACTGCGGGAAACGCCCGCATTCAGCCGATATTCGAGCACGTGAAAATGGCGGAAACCGTCGCGAAAAATACCGGGTTGCTCGCTGTGCGTCATGGCGTCGTGCTCATCTTAAGGTGCCGTTTGCGCTGCCGGATGGCCAGCTTTTTTCAGCGCGTCCGTCACCTCCGGCGGCATGTATTTTTCGTCGTGCTTGGCAAGTACTTCCTCGGCCTTGAACCGGTGGTCGGCCGCCAGGATCCCGGTGGCAAGAATGCCCTGCCCCTCGCGGAACAGATCCGGCAGGATGCCGTCGTAGCCGACGGTAAAGGTGCCCTTGCCATCGGTGAGATCGAACTCGACGTGCAGACTCTGCGTTGAACGCTTGAGCGAGCCGGTGACGACCAGGCCGCCGACACGAATGCGCCGATCGACCGGCGCCTTGCCGCTGGCGACATCGTCCGGTGTATAAAACGCATTCAGGTTCTCGCGCAGCGCCCAACTGGTGAGGCCGACGGCAACAGCCACCAGCGCGAATGCGCCCAGCACCAACAACAAACGCTGGCGACGAACCGGATGCATATTATTTCTCCTCGGGAATTTCAGTGCCGGCTGCCGCGTCGCGGCGCACCCGGCGGGCGATGTCGCGCAGCAAACGGCGGCGCGCAAGCAGCGGCAGCACGACCAGCGTGACGAGCCCGGCGACGGTCACGCCGTAAGACACCCAGACGTACAGTCCGTGCCCACCCATGTGCAGCAATTCATCGCTATTGGCGAAAATCATCTCATCGGGTTCCTGCTTCGGCGGCGGCCAGCTCACGCACCCATTGCGACCCGGCCTCGCGTTCGATGATCGCATTGCGTGCCCGCAGGATCACCACCAGCGCGAACAGCACATAAAAGCCGAGCATGCTTATGATCAGCGGCTGGTACATTTCCGGCGCCATCGGTGGTGCTGAGGTCAGCTTGAACGTCGCCGGCTGATGGAGCGTGTTCCACCATTGCACCGAGTACTTGATGATCGGAATATTCACCGCACCAACAATCGCCAGCACACCGGTGGCACGCGCCGCGAGCACCGGCGAGGCGATCGCACTGCCGAGCGCGATCACGCCGAGATACAGGAAAAACAATATCAGCATCGAAGTGATGCGCGCATCCCAGAACCAGTAAGTGCCCCAGGTCGGCTTGCCCCACAGCGCGCCGGAAAACAGGGCGAGTGCACACATCACCGCGCCGGGCACGGCGATTGCCTGCAGCAGGATCTCGGCCATCTTCATGCGCCACACCAGCACCACCACGCCGGCCGCTGCCATCGCCAGATAGGCGCTCAACGCCAAGCTCGCCGCCGGCACGTGCACATAGATGATGCGGAAACTGTGGCCCTGCTGGTAATCGGGCGGCGCAAACAGCAAACCCCAAATCACACCGGTGCCAACCAGCAGCAGTGCGGCGATCGACAACCACGGCAACCACATGCCGGTGAGCGCAAAGAAATGCTTTGGTGAGCCGAGCCGGTGCCAGAAGCCGTGCAACCAACTGCCTTTCTTCCAAAAACCACCCAAAAAATCCCGCATAGTTACTGACTCACACTGATGCGCAGCGCGCCGGCAATGGCCATGGGCGCAAGCGCAAGGGAAAAAGCGAGCAACGCGCCGAGCACGGCGAGCTGGCCGGCAAACGGCAGACCCAGACCCGCCGCATAAGCAGCGCCAGCGCCGAACACCAGCACCGGCACATAAAGCGGCAACACCACCAGCGCCACCAGCACGCTGCCACGCGCAAGAGCCGTGGTAAGCGCCGCGCCGATCGCACCGACCATGCACAGCACCGGCACCCCAAGCGCGAGGCTCGCGAGCAACGCGACGAACGCATCGCCATCGATGTGCAACATCAGCGCCAGCACCGGCGACACCAGCACCAACGGCACGCCAACGGTAATGACATGAGCGATTACCCGCGCCAGCGACAACAATGGCAGCGGCGACGCCGACATCAACAGCTGTTCGAGCGTGCCGTCCTCACGATCGCTGCGGAACAGATTCTCCAGCGACAACAACACCGCCAGCAATGCCGCGACCCACACCAGACCGGGGCCGATACGCGCCAGCAGCGCCGGATCGGGACTCATACCCAGCGGAAACAAGGCAACGACCAGCACGAAAAAACCCAGCGGATTGACCAGATCACCGCGCGCCCGCCAGGCGAGCGCAAGATCGCGCCGCAGCGTTGCGCTGAACGCAGTTGCGCCTGTTGCGGTGGTGGCGAATCCGGTTGCCGGCACGCTGCTCACGCTGCCCGCCCGAGCAACAGGGAACGCGCCCGCAGCGCCAGCGAATGATGCGTGGTAACCACCACCGCGCCGCCACCGGCGGCATGGGCGGCAATCATGTCCTCAAGCGCCACAACACCGGTCCGGTCGATCGCGGTGAATGGCTCGTCAAGAATCCACAGCCGGGCGTTTTCAACCAGCAGGCGCGCCAGCGCAACCCGCTGCCGCTGGCCGGCCGACAGTGCCGCAACCGGCACCTCTTCATAACCTGTGAGCCCAACCCGGCCGAGCGCCGTCACCGCATCAAGGCGCAGCGGCAAACCGCGCAGGCTGGCCAGCCAGACAAGATTCTCGGTCGGGGTCAGTGCCGGCTTCAGGCCGGGCAGATGGCCAAGGTACAGCACATCCTCGCGCCAGGGACGCCCGCCGGCATCGGCATGCGGGTAACCAACCACTCCCTCGCAGTCCTGATCGAGGCCACACAGAATGCGCAGCAGCGTCGTCTTGCCGGCGCCGTTAGGACCTTCAATGCGCAGCACCTCGCCGCCGGCCACCTCGACAGCAAGATCCCGGAACAGGGTTCGCCCGTCACGGACGGCAGCCAGCCCGCTGACACGCAGAAACAGGTCGGTGGACATGAGGGAAATCGGCAACGATTCGGGGGCGCAAAGTATAGCGTGCGAATACCGGTCGCACCGGTAACACAGCAGCGACCGCCTTGGTTTACCGGGCAACCCAGCCGATAAGATGCGCGCACGCCGCCTGGCAGGCACTTTCCAGCAGCGGAACCTGCCGGGCCACAGCGGCGGCGTCGCCGGCGCGGGAAAAACTCTCCAGGGTGCGGCAGGCGGCCGCCACACGATGGGCACCGATATTGAGACACGAACCCCGGAACGAGTGGGCGACATCACGCAGGGCCTCGGCATCACCGGCAACCTGTGCGGCATGAATCGCCGCAATGCGCGCCTCGCTGTCGGCCACGAACGTCGTGACGAGCACCGGGAATTCCGTACCCAGCACGTCATGCAGTTCCTGCAACACGACAAGATCGAGATGGTTCTGGATATCCGTATTCTGCACTGCAGGTTCCCTCCGCTGTCGGTGCGCCGGTAGAATAGCCGGCCTTACGCCCCGGTGGCACAGCGGATAGCGCGTCCCCCTCCTAAGGGGAAGGTCGCAGGTTCAATTCCTGCCCGGGGCACCAATTTATAGTCCACCGCACCGGGAAGGAGAAGCTGCTTTCCTTTGGCGTCGGGTTCTACCCCGATTCTGCGCCTGCAACGCACGAAATTACTCAAGGTTTGGCTAAATGCCTTAAGTACAGGACGAGCTGCCACAACTCCGTGTCACTGTAATACGAATGCGGCGGCATGCTCGTACCGGGCGAACCGTTCCGAATTATCCAGAACAACTGCCCATCTGGAATGGCATTCACCGTTTTCGCACATGCAAAATTGCGAGGCCTTGGGTTGAATTGATTCGCCAACGGCCCATTTCCTTCACCCTTCTTGCCATGACAATTTGCACAACCGAAGTGTTCATCTTTACCCAGATAAAGACGCTGTCCTGACTTAAGGTTGGCCTTATCTTCTGCCAATGGATTGATGTACCCGTATTCAGGGTCCGGAGCTTGGCCAGTGAAGCGGGGCTGAGGGCATTGCTCAGGTGGCGGCCACGCGTATGCCGAAATGGAGAGAAGGAGTGATGCGAGGCAGATGCAAACTTTCTGCACAGAATTCATGACTCCATCTCCCTGGAATGAAACTAGCTAAATCATAGCTTGGAGGCTGTCGATCTTAGGCGCCGAACGTTTGAGTTAACGCCGCCGCCCGTCAGGGCGGTCAGCCTGCAAGAATGTTATGGCTTGGCGTGCCAGGAAATATCAACTTTCCGATGCTGCGCAACACAGTCACGCAAATACAAGTTGATGAGGCTTTGATACGGAACGCCGGCCTCCTCTGCCATTCCTTTGAAATAGCCAATGACGTCTTCACTCAAACGCATGGTGACCGGCTTTTTCAATTTCGACGCGTAGGGATTTTTACGTGACTTCATCTTTGAGAGATCGTATTCAGCCTTCATGATGGCCACCCTCGTAGTGAGTTGATTCATCTTTAGTAGCTTTACGCGCCGAGACGATGCGGATGATGTCTCCAGAACCTCGCTCGCAATGACAGACCAGAAGCAATTGGGCTTCGCTACTTAGTCCCAACAGCAAGAAACGATCTTCTGACTCTGAGCTTTCTTCATTGAAGAATTGAACCGCAAAGTCGTCGTAAAAGACGGACTGCGCCTCTTCAAAAGAAATGCCATGCTTCTTCTTGTTTGAAGCAGCCTTGCCGGGGCACGTCCTCTCGATGGAAGGGTTGGGCGTCACGCAGCTAGTCTGGTATCTGAGGTTCGACAAGCGATGCAAGTTGCTCAAGGGATTCTTGCCAGCCGAGGTAGCACATCTCGATAGGAATAACTTCAGGGATGCCTTCTTGTGTGATGTTGACCTCAGTGCCGCAAGACACCTTTGCCAAGACTACGGTCACCTGCATCTCACCTGGCAAGTTTGGGTCGTCGAATTTGTCGGTATAGCGAATTTTCTCATGCGGAACAAGCTCCTGATACACGCCGCCGAATGAGTGACTGTTGCCCGTCGTGAAATTCGTGAACGACATCCGAAAGGTGCCGCCCATCTTGGCGTCCATGTGGTGAACCGTGCATGTGAAGCCATGCGGCGGCAGCCACTTCGCCATTGCATCCGCGACCAGGAACGCGCGGTACACGCGCTCAGGAGGCGCACGCAGAACCCGATGGAATCGCACTGTACCTGTAGTCATACGCACTTCTCCTTTTTACGCTATTCCAAGTTTCAGTGAATCAGATTTCCAGAACTTGCGTGAACGAAAATTATTCCCGATGCCCAACGTTTGAGCTGAGGGCGCGGCCCGTCAGGGCCGTCGGCCTGCAAGAATGGTTATGTCTCATCCGATATTTGTAGTTGCGATGGCGACGCACCTATTCGCTCGACCGACTCAACCGCAACCATGCGAGGGCGGCCGGATGGAAGGGCCTCAAAGCGGCCAGATATCTTAACGCGAGCATCAAGAGACTTTCGGACGTCTGCCTCGTGACGTTCTGCGTATGCGCAACGAATTGAACCAACGCCGCTGACGCCGCGAATTTCAAACCGCTTAGCATCAAGGTCAACTTCTCGAAGCACTCCTTCAAACGAGCCTTCAGTATGGCGATGCACAGGCGCATTCAGAGCTCCAGCAATTACCTGCCTAGAGCGCTGCGTGAGTTCTACGGGATTTTCTTCCTTCGTTTTAGGTGAGAAGAAAGAAACTGAATCTATTCCGCGCCTGCCGGTTGGAGAAAGCCTTCTTGCCGCCACCAATACAGTGTCTCGCACGGCAGGATCTGGGAACTCTTCATTGAGCGATTGGCTTATCTCGTTCTCTCCAATGTGACGAGCAACAGAAGATAGGCCTCGAATTGCAGACAGAACGGATGCAAAGATGTGCTCAGACACACCCGCAAACTCAAGCTGACTTCCCGGCTTATTAAATTCCGGTGGGACTACACTGACACCTACAATAAGGCTTCCTCGCGCAATACCTGCAAGATGAGGATCCAAATGCGCAGGCCAGCGGATTTGTGACTCCGAGGAGAGCCCGGCTACGGATTTCGCTATTGAGCGAATTTGTCCGCGAATATCTGAGAACACCGAAATTACAATTGATACCGCCGGGTCTCGCACGTCTACAGCCGGGCCGGAGAAGCGCGCTACCAGATCAGAACTGTCTGTTAGCTGCGCAAATGGAAATTCATCTGCGTATAGGGCGCGTAACAATTTCAGATATGGCTCTGAGATTTGTTCAGGCGAACCTCCATTTGCCAATGCAATTTCACGCGCTGCAGACATCTGCGCATGAATTATCGACGCCTTCCTCTCGACCATTTCAGTCCAGATACCCATCACGCTACCCTCAATATTCCTTTCAGATGGCGAGGATTTAGCCCTTTTGTGCGTGCCGTTTTAACGCCTACGTACTGAAAGAAGGAAGAAAAGTCGTTTTGGCCTGGTAAATTTACCCAGAAATGGACTCTGTATTCATCCATGATTCGCTCTTGATGCTGCTGCAGATACTGCAAGCCAAGCCACTTCCTGTCATTTGGGGCGGCAGTTAAGTCAAGAACTACATCAGTGTCATCGGGATGCTCTTTGTCGGTGACAAAGCTTCCATCAAAGTAAATGGGGTCTGGGAAGTGCGGTCGGATTTCTTTCCAAAAAAAATTGAGAAATTTCTCATAGAGGTTCCCCCTATGAGGATTCCAAGCAAACGCGGACTTCACTTCATCAAGCGAGCACGAATGGATTCCGCTCGGAAGCAGGCCATCGCTCTGTAGTTTTGGAATTGCCATTTGCTCGCCTCTCCCCTATGAGACATAACGTTTTAGCTCAGGCCGCGGCCCGTCAGGGACGTCGCGCCTGCAGCGAATTGTTATGGCGCACCGTACGGACCTAGAAACCTCTCACCGTTGAAGTGAATTAAATGCGTTGGGTCGCTCGCGCACCACGCTTCGGTTTCCCATGCGACCACTGACAAAAACTTTCTGAAAACTTCTCCGCGATCAGGAAACGCGGTGACATAAACAAGGCCTGCTGTAGATTGCTGGAACAACTCTGCGAGCTCTACATGGCGACCGCTATCAACGGGCCCGCCGCTTGCCACTGCCTCAACAAGAACAAGCCAATTGCGCTCTCGGTCATACATAACAACGTCAGGCATTTTTCCATGCTGCCCAACCTGAACGCCGAGAGATGAAAGCAGCTGAATGTCAAAATACCCCCACTTCGTACCGGTATCTCCGACATAGACCAACTCGCCACCCGGAACATAGTTGGAGCCGAAGTCTTCGATAATTGCCCTTATGAGATCAGAATGAGGGCCAGCACTAAGCGTGATCTCTTGGTTCTCTCTAACGCGAACTGGAACACGATGCCTATCGCGCGCTCTTGCGTACTGTGCAGCGAGCGTTCCGCGCTCCTCCAAGAATGCAGGAAGCGAGTCAACCCACGCCTTGGAACCAAACTTCTTCAAAAGCTCCAACGAGCCAGCCTCAACTTGGTAACAGTTGTCAGAACTGTTTACGGGGCGATCTGGCTTGTCTGGGTTGTGCAGTAAAATTCCGGCTGATACGAGTTGCTTCACGCTGTATTTTCTTACGCTTTCCCGCGTATTTTCTGCGTAGTTAACGTCTAGTTCCTCGCGAGCGAAATCAAGGATGGCCCGGATACCGAGCAAAGGATTCTCGGCCTGGCTCCACTGCTTCTGCGGAGAAATGTTGAGGAGCGCGAGAAGGCAAATTGCAGTTCTGTCATTAAGTTGCTCTCGTGGCATCCCCAACTCACGAAGAACTTGGAGTGCTTCTGCGATTCGATTTTCTGACGTTGTCATTTTCCGCACACCCTCAAAACTGCCATATCAATCTGCTCCTGTTCTGCTCCAACAGAGTCTGCAATCTTGCCAAGCGAAATAAGTGCCCCTCGACTCGGATACCGCATCAATTTTAGATCCGTGGCATTAACTTGAGTATGCCCACTAAACTGACGAAAGCCCTCGTCTACCATAGTTGTGTTTAAGTACATGGCAAGACCTTTTGCGAGGTGCTCCGACATGCCATGCCGATCTTCATGGAAAACATTCAAGTGGTTCTCGAATCCAAGAACCTCGGCGCCAGAAAACTGCGAAGGATCTACAACGCATGCGACAACACGACGGCGCTCTTCTTTTGAGGAAAAGCGACGCACTGCGCAGTAGAAACCAGTTGGAAAGAACCACTTCTCCGTCTCGGAATTTCTGACCATGGCATTGGGCTTTTTAATGCCTTCCTGCGGCCACGCGACGCCATGCCCAGAAAAATGGGCCGGGTAAAGAAGTGGCGCGGTTCCTGACTCTGGCATGGCTCGTAAATATTGCTTCAGCCTGAAGTCAACGATAGGCCCGGTTGATATTTTCACTCCAAGTTCGGCAAGTGAGAATGATGCGATTCCCGTTCCTTCGATTCCAACTTGCTTGTTTGATGAAGGGACATGAATAAATTTTTCACGGTCTCCCGGAATGACAATTCGCTCAAACACGTGGCTATGACTAACTAGGTCATGAAATCTATCGTCCGTTGAAGAAGTGATTTCAACATCGCCCTGGATGCCGCCAACCTCAAGTTGGATGATTACGTTCTCTTGCAGAACGTCGTCGTCTTTGAATGCGCTGCCTCTCGAATCAAACAAGTGAATTCTTTGAACTGCACACCTAGAAAGTAGCAACTCACGGAATGGCCTGTAATAAGGCCCATTGCAAAAGCTTCTAGGAATGATTGCGACAATATGTCCACCCTTTTCCATCAAAAGAATTGATAGGGCAACAAATGCCGAATACAGGTTTACCGTCTCTATGCCCACATCTTTGAGCATTAGGCGATACCGAGACGAACTTCCTATTTTCTTGTACGGTGGATTCAGTATGGCGTGAGTGAAACCTCGATCAGCTCCGAATTGAATTCGATTTACGGAGCCTTCAATAAAATCTTCACTTTTTATTTCATAGTTGAATGCCAGTTTCCTCGCGTATGGCGAGAGAGTTTCCCTGAGTTCAGGGTATAGAACATTGTCAATTTCATATGCCGTTAGAGATATTTCATCGAAGTCAAATCCGCCTGCTGCGCATCTCCAAAGGAATGCACTAGACAACGAACCAATCCCTGCGCCCGCATCCAAAAGCCGGCACACTTTTGAGTTGGCGAGTGGAAACATGGCAGCCATGAACCGTGCTGTAGATTCGGGCGTGAGGAACTGACCGAGCTGCGACTTATGTTTCGCATCGGTTGCCCGTGACACGCGCAGCCTAGATTTTTCTATCTCTTGCAGCAAAACCTCTACTCCTGTTGTGCGCCATAACATGATGTTATGTGCGAAGTGCAATTCCTGCCCAGAGCACCAATTTATAGTCCGCCGCACCCCCTCCCCGTCCACAAAACTCAGCAGTAGCGCAGCGTTTGCCTGGACAGGCGGCCCCAGCAGGCCCCCCGGACAAGCACTCTCAGGAAAAGGCTGTAGGTTTTAGGCCGGTATCCGTAACCGTCAAAGCCCCTTTACCGCATAAATCCCCGGCGCATTGCGCCAGTAACCCCGGTAATCCATGCCGTAGCCGAACAGGTAGCGATCGGCGATTACCAGGCCGGTGTAGTCGGCTTTCAGGCCGGGACGAATCTTGCGGTCGTGCTGTTTCTCAACCAGTACCGCCGTGCGCACCGAGGCAGCGCCTTGCGCAAAACAGGCGGCCACGATCGCATCGAGGGTGGCGCCGACATCCAGAATGTCATCCACGACCAGCACATGCCGCCCGGCCAGCCCGGCCGACGGCGGCACCCGCCAGGTGAGCGCGCCACCGGCAGTTTCACCGTCATAACGTGTCGCGTGGAGATAATCGAAATCGAGCGGGAAGCGCAGTTGCATCAGCAACTGGCCGGCAAAGACGATGCCACCCTTCACCACGCACAGCACCATCGGCATGGCGCCAGCGAGATCGCGCGTCACCGCCGCCGCCACTTCAGTAATGGCCTGCCGAACCTGCGCCTCGTCGGCGAGGCAGTCCGCCTCGTCGAGTACTTGCTGCAGTTCGTCGCGCGTCACCGTAAGTGCCCTCAACCAAGGAACGCGGCAATGCGCTCGCGCGCCTGCGCCAGGCGCGGCGCATCAGGCGTGCTGAAGCGGCCGGCGAGCCGTTCCAGACGCAGGGTGGCCGTCGCATTGCCGCCACGGCGTTCGAGATATGCGAGCACCTCAATGGCACCGGCACGGTGGTTGCAAACCAGCACCATGTCGCAACCGGCATCGAGCGCAACGCGCGCACGATCGGTAAAGGAACCGGCAACCGTTGCGCCTTCCATGCTCAGGTCATCGCTGAAAATAACGCCGTCGAAACCCAGCGCACCGCGCAGCACGTCCTGCAGCCAGTAGTGCGAAAACCCGGCCGGATCGGGGCCAATGCCTTCGTAAATAACATGCGCCGGCATCACGCCGCCCAGCCGCGAAGCCAGACGACGAAACGGGATAAGGTCATCTGCCTCCAGCTCGCCGATGGTGCGCGCATCGCGCGGAATCTCGATGTGCGAATCGGCGGCCACAAAACCGTGGCCGGGGAAATGCTTGCCGGTGGCCTGCATGCCGGCCTCGTTGATGCCGTGGATGAAGGCGCTGGCGAGTGCCGTCACGGCAACCGGATCACGATGGAAGGCGCGATCGCCGATCACCGCGCTCCGGCCGAAATCGAGGTCGAGTACCGGCGCGAAACTGATGTCGATGCCAACCGCCAGCACTTCGGCTGCCATCAGCCAGCCGCACTCGGTGGCGGCGCGGATAGCGGCTTCCCGGTCGCGATCCCAGAGTGTGCCGAACACCCGCATCGGCGGCAGACGGGCAAACCCGTTGCGCAGGCGCTGTACGCGCCCGCCTTCCTGATCGACGGCAATCAGTAGTTCCGGGCGTACCGCACGCAGTTCGGCCACCAGTGCCGCCACCTGTGCCGGATCGACAATATTGCGGGAGAAAAGGATCAAGCCGCCGACGGCAGGGCTTTGCAACAGCGCGCGCTCGTCTGCGCTGAGCGCAATGCCTTCGATATCCAGCATCAACTGTCCGGGTCGCATGCGCGGAGTGCTCCTGAAGACTAAACCCTGCCGGCATGGCGCATGGGGAAAGTGCAGGCAGTGTAACGAACGGCGCGCGGCCGATCACCGTCCGGGGCAAATTTTCAGGCGACGATATCGACCGGTGTACCCACCGGCACCAGATCAAACAGCGCAATCACATCGGTATTGCGCATGCGAATGCAGCCGTGGGAGCGCGGCACGCCCATCGGCTCGGTCTCGGGGGTGCCGTGAATATAGATGTAGCGTTGCTGGCTATCGACATCGCCCAGGCGGTTACGGCCGCGTTCGCATCCGCACAGCCAGAGAATGCGGCTCAGTATCCAGTCGCGATCCGGGTTGGCGCGCGCCAGTGCCTCGCTCCAGATTTCGCCGGTAAAACGGCGCCCGCACAACACGGCGCCGGTGGGCAGATCGCCGCCAATGCGTGCCCGGATGTAATGCGTGCCACGCGGCGTCTGTTCGGAACCTTTGCGCTCACCGACGCCCTTGGCTGCGGTGGATACCGGAAACGTCCGCAGCAGACGCTCGCCCTGCCAGAGTTCCAGTAGCTGGCGGCCAACATCAACCCGCAGACGCAGGATGTGCGCAGTCACCGCGTTACCTGCCCGGCAACGCGATGCACTGTATGAATGGAAACCCTGGCAACGGCAGCCTGCCGTGTCATGCCTGCCCTGCTGCGCAGGGCGCGACACGTATCAACCGGTCTCGGATCAACCGGCCTCGCTTTCGTCCGGTACGGCCCCGCCGGCCTGAATGCGTTCCCAGATCTCTTCACGATGAACGCTGACGTTCCTGGGGGCCTCGATACCGACCTTGTATTGGTTGCCACGCACACCCAGCAGGGTGATGACGACATCATCGCCGATCCGGATTTTCTCGCCGACGCGTCTGGTAAGCACAAGCATGGATAACTCCGTTTTCCTTTTCGCCCATCGGGGCACAGGACCATCCTACGCAACCAGCACTGGCTGGAAATTCGTAGAACTACGGTGCAGATGCGGACTGTACGCAACACCCGGGCGTGCCTGGCCGGGAACTTAATGCGTGACGCCAAGATCAATGGCCATCTTGACCAGATCCGCGAGCGAGCGCGCCTGCATCTTTTCCATCACCCGGGCGCGATGGATTTCCACCGTACGCTGGCTGAGGTTGAGATCAATGGCGATCACTTTGTTGGCCTTGCCTGCCACCACCATGAGCATCACTTCGCGCTCGCGCTCGGTCAGGCTGTCGTAGCGCGCCGTCAAAGTCTCCCGCTGCGCATCGGCACTGCGCAGCCGATTGTCCTCAATCAGCGCCGAGTGAATGCGATCAAGCAAATCCTGGTGACGGAAGGGTTTCTGGATGAAATCGGCAGCGCCTTCCTTGATCGCCTGCACCGCCATCGGGATGTCGCCGTGCCCGGTGATGAAGATGACAGGCAGACGGGAGCCGGCCTCGCGCAATTTTTGCTGTAATTCCAAGCCGCTCATTTTCGGCATGCGGATGTCGAGGACGAGACAGCCAATGAGACCCGGGCGATAGCGTTCCAGAAACGCAAGGCCCGAATCGAACGTCTCGACCGGCAACTCGACCGAGCGCAACAACATACCCAGCGAATCGCGCACGGCATCGTCATCGTCAACAACAAAAACCGTCTGCTTGCCCAATCCGTTTACGGGGCGAGTTGGTCCTGACATGTGGCATCACTCCCTGCTGCGCTGGCATCTATCGGGAGTCTGAATCGAAAACGTGCCCCTTGCTCGCAAGCCTCGTCAACTTCCAGTTCCCCGTGGTGCGTCCTGATTATAGACAAACTGATGGCCAGCCCCATGCCCATGCCGTTTTTCTTGGTCGAATAGAACTGTTCGAACAGGCGGGAACGATCTTCCACCGTGATGCCATGGCCCCGATCCTCCACCACCACCTCGACAGCATTGCCCTGAACCCGGGTCGCGATACGCACTTCTCGTTGCGGCGGCGGCAGCCCATCCAGCGCATCCAGCGCATTGCTCAGCAATTGCATGACAACCTGCTGGATCTGCAACGGATCCGCCAGCAGATCCGGAACCGGCTCGGCCAGATCAAGAACGACCCGGGCGCCAGCAGCATCGATTTCCTCACGCATCAACTCAACAACCTCGATGACCAGATGGTTGATGCAGGTACGGTTGGCAGGTACCGACGGCACCGACGGCACCAAGGCACGGATACGGTGAATGGCCTCGCCCGCACGCTGGGCCTGTTCGGCAATCCGGTCAAGTGCCAGCGAGACTTCATCGGCGCAGGTCTTGCCGGCACCCACCAGACGGCGGCTGGCCTGCGCGTAATTGGCAATGGCTGTGAGCGGCTGGTTGACCTCGTGGGCAATACCGCCGGCCAGCTCGACGAGCACACTGTATCGGCCTGCCTGCGCGAGTCTTTCTCGCGACTCGCGCAGCGCCTGTTCGGCAACCCGCAAGACCCGCGCTGCTTCCTCACGGGCCGTTACATCCCGCATTGAGACCAGCATCAGGCGGTTATCGCCATCACGCACCGGCCGCATGGCCACCTCAGCCAGAAACCAGCCGCCGTCAGCACGATTGAACGTCCAGAGAAATGGCAATTTGTTGCCGGCAAGACCGGCCCGCACATGCACCTTGAAACGAACAAGAGCGGAATCATCACCGGCATAACGCCGGAAAAAATCGCGCCAAGGCAAGCCGAGAATATCTTCTCGCCGACAATGGAAAAATTCGCATAAACGATCATTGCACTCTTCAATGCCCTCGCCGATCAACAGCACGCCCTCGGCGGTGCTGGAGAATAAGGTCCGGTAGCGGGCTTCACTCGTGGCAAGACGGCGCAGCAGCGGCGCACTCATGCGGTAAAAAAGGAACAAGCCGGCCGCAAGCAACAGAAGCAGGCCGATCAGCGCATGGATGGCGGCCTGCTGGAATGGCAGCCGCAGCTCCGCAAGCGGAAACCACACAACGGCAACACTTTCCGGGCTCAACCTGCGCATGCCGACCAGGTATTGCGCATGGACGTCATCAACCCAGACAACCTCATTGCCAGCGGGGAATGGCACCGCCGCGAGCGCATCGCGAACGCTCGCCGGCAAGACCCCGGAGCTCGGCTGCCAATCGTGCGCGCCGCGCGTAACCCGCGCGAAACGCTCATTGACCGGCAACCCGGACGCAAGCATCTGCAGACGGACGCTCAATACCTGCCGGTGTTCCTGCATGTTCGCTTGATACAACGTGACCAGCGTAATCCCCACTGCGCCCATGGCGACAGCGACGATGATAGAGGCCAGCAGCAGGAGACGACGACGCCCTTGCACAAAAAGTTCCCGCAGAATTGAACAGGGACAAATTAGCACAGGGCTCACACCAACCGAGCCAACCACGTCACGCTTTCATGTGCGAGAAATCACCGCCAACTAGGTATTTTCCGAGGCTCGCAATGGCGAGCGCGCCAATACTTCCGACGGCAGTCAGAATTCGTCGAGCGTGACCAGAAACTCGTCGAGCAGCGTATTCCAGCCGCCTATCCACTGGCGAATGCGGGCGAAATCTTCGCCTGTCAGTGGCTCTATCGCAGTCGTCGTCACCAGGTTGATCCGCCGCGTAGCGGAGGAATGATGATCGTGGTCGTGATCATGATCATCTGCGCTGATCACATCGCGCTGGCCACCCGGCTCTGAGGAAAGACAACGACGTGCTGTTTCAACGCATGCGGCCAGCCAGGCGCCCGACTCGATCAATCCGGCCAGGCGTGCCAACTCCGGCGATGCCATGCCGCGTGCAGCAAGTGCCTGGTCAACTGCCGCGATGGTCAGTACGTCCGGCGAGCTTTCCAGCCGCAAACGCACGGCAATGTCATCAAGCATGCCAGTCAGCACGGCATACAACTGCAATACGGCGCCATTGCGACAGGCCATCGCGACGCCCTGGCGATTGATTGCGTCGCCAGCCAGCTCACGCTCGGCAAGCTTCAGCAATTCGCTGGCGAAAAAAAGGCGTTGCCGAAGTGCGGCAATGCCATCCTGACGGCCAGGTGATATTTTCATGGCGCGACGCTCAATCAGCCTTCGCTATGCTTTCAACCCAGCGCCCGTCCTTGTAGAACGCACGCCAGCCACTGGGTTTGCCGTCGATTTCCGACTGTACGTACTGTTCGCGCGTCTTGCGGCTGAAACGAATCAGTGCGGGGCGGCCTTCCTTATCCTGTGCCGGAGCATCGGCGAGGTAACGCAACTTCGGATCAAGCTTGTCGCGCACGCTGCGGATTTCCTCGACTGTTGGCGGCCGCGTCTCGCGATTGCGCGGAAATTTGCTTGCCGCCAAAAACACACCGGCAGCACCGTCACGCAACAAATAGAAATCATCACACTTCTCGCAGTGCAATTCCGGCATCGGTATCGGGTCTGCCTTGGGTGGCGCTGCCTCGCCACTGCGCAGCAGCTTGCGGGTGTTACCGCACTCCTTGTTGGTGCAACCGAAGTACTTGCCGAAACGGCCGGTTTTCAATTGCATCTCGCTGCCGCACTTGTCGCACTGAAGCTTGGGGCCTTCATAGCCCTTGATCTTGAACTCGCCGGCTTCAACCTCGTAGCCGCCGCAGTCCGGACTCATGCCGCAAATATGTAATTTACGCTTGGCATCGAGCAAATAGCTGTCCATCGCGGCGCCGCATTTTTTGCAGCGTTTCTTCGCCTGCTGCAGACGCGCTTCGGCTTCATCGTCGTCATCACTGACCGACACAACCTCGTTCGCCGACACCAGGTTCATGGTCGTCGTGCAGCGCTCCTTTGGCGGCAGCGCATAACCCGAACAACCCAGGAACACCCCGGTCGAGCCGAAACGAATCTGCATGTGCCGGGCGCAGGTCGGGCAGGCGATGTCGGTCTCGACCGGCAGGTTGGCACGCATGCCGCCGGTGGCTGTCTTGCCGGAACCAACCCCGCCGGCATGATCGAGCTTGCCCCTGAAATCCTTGTAGAACTCATCGAGCACATCACGCCAGGCGCGGGTGCCGCCGGCAACTTCATCAAGCTGCGCTTCCATCTGGGCGGTGAAGCCATAATCGAGCAGGTTGTCGAAGTTCTCGACCAGACGATCGGTGACGATGTCGCCGATTTTCTCCGCGTAAAACCGGCGGCTTTCAACCCGCGCATAACCACGATCCTGGATCGTCGAAATAATCGCCGCGTAAGTGGACGGACGACCGATGCCGCGCTTCTCCAGCTCGCGCACCAGGCTGGCCTCGGTGTAGCGTGGCGCCGGCTTGGTGAAGTGCTGGCTCGGCAGCAACTCCTTGAGCTTGAGCAACGCGCCGACCGCGACATCCGGCAACGGGTGGTCTTCCGGTGCGCTCTTGCCGCCCGGCGGCAATACGCGGGTGTACCCATCGAATTTCACTACGCGGCCGCGCGCGCGCAACTCGACACCGGCAGTTTCCACCACCAGCGACGTCGACAGGTATTCTGCTTTCGTCATCTGGCAGGCAACGAATTGCCGCCAGATCAAATCGTATAAACGCGTCGTGTCGGCATCCAGGTCTTTCAGGTCTTCGGCACGCGCCGCAACATCGGTAGGCCGAATCGCCTCGTGGGCTTCCTGCGCACCTTCCTTGCTGGCGTAGATAGTCGGTTTTTCCGGCAGGTATGCAGCACCGAATTGTTTGCCGATATAAACGCGCACCGCCTCGAGTGCTTCGTTGCCGAGATTGGTCGAATCAGTACGCATGTAGGTGATATAACCGGCCTCGTACAGCTTCTGCGCGATGGTCATCGTGCGCTTGACCGAGAACCCAAGACGCGTACTGGCAGCTTGTTGCAAGGTCGAGGTAATGAACGGGGCATTCGGCTTGGTGCTGGTTGGCTTGTCCTCGCGAGCGGTCAATGCGAACTGCGCATTTTTCAGCTTGGCGATCGTGCGCTTGATCGCATCTTCGGAGACCGGCCGGAATTCCTTGCCGTCCTCGCGCGCAACCTGCAGTTTCAAGGCCTCACCTTTCGGGGCCACTGTATCGGCATGCAACTCCCAGTATTCCTCCGGGTTGAAGGCGCGAATTTCTCGCTCGCGCTCCACCAGCAGGCGCACGGCAACAGACTGAACACGACCGGCAGACAAACCGCGGGCGATCTTGCTCCACAACAACGGCGACACCATGTAGCCGACGATGCGATCGAGGAAGCGCCGCGCCTGCTGGGCCTCGACGCGGTGCATGTCGAGCTGCTTCGGCTGCTCGAACGCCTTCTGGATCGCGGCCTTGGTGATTTCGTTGAACACCACACGCCTGTAGCGGCTGTCGTCGCCGCCGATCACCTCGCGCAGGTGCCAGGCGATGGCCTCCCCCTCGCGATCCAAGTCGGTCGCGAGCCAGATTTCGTCGGCGTTCTTCGCCAGCTTGCGCAGCTCTTCGATGATCTTTTCCTTGCCGGGCACGACCTCGTAACGGGCTTTCCAGCCATGTTCCGGATCCACGCCCATGCGGGTCACCAGATGGTTCCAGGCCTTGTCCTCACGGGACAGCTCTTGCGCCGGCTTCTTCCCGGCCTTTTTGTCTTCCTTCTTGTCGGGGCGGGCCGGCTCGGCACGCCCCGAGCCGCTCGCCGGCAGGTCGCGCACATGCCCGACGCTGGACTTCACGATGAAGTCCTTGCCCAAGTATTTGTTGATGGTTTTCGCCTTGGCCGGCGACTCGACAATAACCAGTGACTTGCCCATGGGTCCGTTCTGGCAGGAGGAAAGGCGGGCATTTGTACGGGACGCTGGCACAGGGGGTCAAGGAAGATTCTGCCGCCCACCTGCCGGGAATGTACATAATTTCTTTATATATCAACCAACTATCTTATTGTTGTGCGTCACGAGTTTCAGTTTCCGCTGCTGGCGGCTGGCCGGCATCCATGCGTTGTCAGGATGGCGAGCAGATCGGCAACCGGGTAAGGTCTGCCCGTCTGCCATCGCCGGGCCATCACGATGTACCGCCACATTCTGCTTGCCACCGACCTCGAACCGGACACTGCCCTGCTCGCCGAGCGTGTTGCCGACATCGTGGCGGCCGGCACCCAACTCACCCTGATTCATGTCATCGAACCGCTGGCGCTGGCCTACGGTGCGGAAATGCCCGTCGATCTGGCCACACTGCAGGAGGAAGTCTCGCGGCAGGCCCGCAAAAAGCTGGATGAGCTGGCCAAACACCTCGCCATCGGCAGCGAGCGCTGCCTGCTCGTTACCGGCACCATCGAAAAGGAAATCCTGCGGATTGCGCAGGAGCAGGGAGTCGATCTGATCGTCCTCGGCAGCCACAGTCGCCGCGGCTTGGCGGCGCTGCTCGGCTCAACGGCCAACGCCGTACTGCATCACGCCCACTGCGACGTGCTCGCGGTGCGTATCGCGCGCCACTGAAAGAAAACCGCACAGCAATTCGCGCAACTCGGGGCTGAAGGCCGCCGGGTTTTTATTTGTTTGGCGCGGACTCGTTCCACTGGCAAAGGATGTCGGCCAGCGCAAGCGCCTGTTCGCGCAATGACGCCAGTTCTTCGCGGGTACCGCGCTTGCCGGTGAACAGCGGAACCTTACGCATGCTGACCACCAGTTCGTTGTGCGGATCAGACTTTTTATACATTTCCAGCGTCCAGCGGATGTCATTGGCCACCATCTTGTAGAACGCAAGCTTGGTGGTCAGCGTGAACAAACCGTAATCGTCAATATCACGGAAAAAATTGTAGTCCAGCGCAAGCAATACCGAGGCCTTGGCGTTCGCCGCGGCAACGATTGTTGCACTGCGAGGCAGCCCCCGCAGCATGGCCAAAGTACCGAACGGCTGACCTGCGGAAATGGTGTTGATGGCAGTTGAACCGATGTCGCCACTGAGTACGTCAAGCTGACCCTTGAGCAGGAAATAGAGGTACGGGTCAGTGTCTCCCCGGCGGATAACGACATCACCCGGCTCGGCATGCAGCAGGCGCCAGCGGGTCGTGAGCTGGACAAACTGATGCGCATCGGTGCGAATGATCTCGTTGAAGAAGGGAATCCCCTGCACCAGACGCTGTATCGATTCCGGTGCAATTTCCCCTTTCGCAATCTCTCTCATTCAGCCCTGCTCCAGCCCTTTTTCACGATAAAACCGGAGCTTTACTGAAGCCTCGGACGTCGCGGCTACCTTGCCACAGCCTACCGGGCCTTTCAACGCAGGCAGCGCATTGATCGGACTGACCAAAAAAACACTGTACATACCTACAGCTACTGTGCCAAAGTACAGTGGTTGCCTGAGTGATCGCAGGCGCCTCGCTCCCAGACAGGCCACCGGTTATGGACAAGCTCACCACCCGTCAGCGTCAGGTTCTCAACTTTATCCGCCGCTCACTGCAGAAGAACGGCATAGCGCCGACCCGCGCCGAAATCGCCGACGCCATGGGCTTCCAGTCGAAGAATGCGGCGGTGGACCACCTCAAGGCGCTGGAACGCAAAGGCGTCATCCGCCTGCACAGTGATCTGTCCCGCGGCATCCAGTTGCTCGACGGCAGCGAGGCCGCCAGCGATGAAGTCGATCTGGCGATACTGAGCCTGCCGATCATCGGCTCGGTTGCCGCCGGCTCACCGATCGAGGCCATCGAGAACGTTGAACAGCGGGTAACCGTTCCGGACAACCTGTTCCGTCAGCAACCCACCTATCTGCTGCGCGTCCGTGGTGATTCCATGAAGGATGCCGGCATTCTCGATGGCGACCTCATCGCCGTGCGCAAAACCAGCGAAGCACAATCCGGCCAGATCGTGGTGGCACGCATCCACGACGAGGTGACGGTCAAAACACTGCTGATCAAGAGGAACCGGCCCGTTCTGATGCCCGCCAACGATGCCTACCGCCCCATTATCATGGCGCCGGAAGATCTGAGCATCGAAGGTGTTTTCGTCGGCCTCATCCGGGATGCAGGCTGACATGAGCGGCATTCTGCTGGGCCTTGCCGTCTTTGTGTCTGCCTACATTGCCGATCTGCTGGCCCACCATTGGGGGTTCCAGGGGCGCACGCCTCACACCCGCAATCAACGCCCGGATGCTTCTGCCAGGCGCAGAATGTCCAGCAGACTAAAGGGCCATGCAATCTCTCCCCGCTCACCTCGCAGCACCGGAATCCGCTCGCCGTAACGTCGAATCAATACCTCGTCACTGGCGATATCGACATACCGCCAGACGATCGGCCTGGCACGCACTGCGGCCTTGAGCATCGCCTCGGCCTCATCGCACAGATGACAGCCACGGGTGCCCAGCAGCTCCAGCACCTGCTCAGCCACGATGACGTATTTCCCAACACTGATGGATGCGCGGATTGCGCGCGAAGTCGCGCGGAATCGTCGCTGCCGTGATATCCACTACCAGGTACTCCGCAGCCAGCGTCTCGTCGAGCTTGAAGCGCCGGTAGTTATTCGAAAACAGCAACACCCCGTCACGCGCCAGATGGCGCATCGCTGCACGCAGCAACCCGGCGTGGTCACGCTGGATGTCGAGCACGTTCGGCGTGCGTTTGGAATTGGAGAAAGTCGGCGCATCCAGGAAAATCACGTCGAACTGGTCGCCGCCTTTGGCCAGCGCCTCGACGACATCGGCACGCACCAAGCGATGCTGTACGGTAGAGAACCCATTCAGCGCCAGATTGGCCTCCGCCCAGGCCAGATAGCGCGGGCTCAGGTCTACCGACGTGGTGGATCGTGCGCCACCCAAGGCCGCGTGAATCGTTGCTGAACCGGTGTAGCAGAACAGGTTCAGAAAATGCTTGTCCCGGCACAACATCTGTAGCCGATGACGCAACGGGCGGTGATCGAGAAACAAGCCGGTATCAAGGTAGTCCGTCAGGTTGACCAGCAACCGGGCGCCGTATTCATCCACTTCGAACCAATCCCCGGCGTCGTCCTGGCGCTTGTATTGCTGCGCACCCTTTTGCTTCGCACGCACCTTGAGCGCCAGCGATTTGCGGGTCTTGCCGGTCGCGGCGCCGATCGCCTCCAGGGCGACTTCCAGCCGATGGGCAGCCTTTGCCGGGTCGATGGTCGCCGGCGCCGCATATTCCTGTACGTGGATACGGTCGCCATAAACGTCGATGGCGACATTGAATTCCGGCAAGTCCGCGTCGTAGAGCCGGAACGCCCGGATGCCTTCCTTGCCGACCCACTCCTTCAGGTGTTTCCAGTTCTTGTGCAGCCGATTGGCGAGCGGCGCGCCCTCTTCGGCAACAGCAGCTTCCGGGCGCAGACGAAACGCCGGCCAGGCCGCCTCAGCCTGTGCCGGCACCGTAAAGACCCGTACAAAACAGGTGAGCGGGCCGTTGTGACAACGATGCTGCTGATGCTCCGCCACCCGAAACTCATCCAAGTGCTCGACGGTTGCGGCAAGCACCGCTACCCGCCATCCCGGCGTCACCGCACGCAGTTTACGGCCGAGGCAACGATACAGAAACGGCGCTGCGTCAATCGCGGAAAGTCGCTCGCCGTAAGGCGGGTTGGTAAGCACCAGACCCTGGTCGCAGGCGAGTCGCTTGCCGATATCGGCACCACGCTGCAACGAGGCCAGCGCCTGCCGCTCGATATGCACCCACGCGGCGACACCCGCGAGCGCCACATTGGCTTGCGCCGCACGCACCGCCTGCGGGTCTGCATCGAAACCAACCAATCGCGTCCGCCGCCGCGCGAGCCCGGCCTCCCGGCGCCGCAATGCTTCGGCACGCACGCCCTCCCAGCAGGTGGCATCATGGTCACGCCAGCGCGCAAAACCCCACTGTGTGCGCAGCAGGCCCGGCGCGATGTCCGCCAGCAACCAGCTCGCTTCGATAAGCAGCGTCCCGCCACCACACAGCGGGTCGAGGACGACCTCAGGCGGCGCGCTGGCGTCACCCAGGCCGGCCCACGCGGCAACTGCCGCCGCGACATTTTCCTTGAGCGGTGCAGCCACCGTCGCTGCCCGATAGCCGCGCTCGTGCAGCGAGGCGCCATTCAGGTTCAAGTAGATTGCCGCTTCGCGCTCATCCAGATGCAACTGAAACTGGACATCAGGGTTTTCACGATCCACATTCGGGCGCAACTGCGCGCGGCTGACGAAGTGATCGACCATCGCATCCTTGGCGCGAAACACTGCATGTTGCGCATTGACGATCATCGGTGTGCTGCCGCTGACACCGATCACAAAACGCTGGCCAGGCCTCAGCCACTGTGCCCAATCGACCGCCGACAACTGCTCGTAAAGCGAGTCGGCGTCGCCATCGCGTAACGCGACGATTTTCAGCAACACATGGTTGGCGTAACGCGACCACAGACAAATGCGATAGATCGACGTCAGCGTGCCCCGGACAATGACTGCACCGCGCGCCTGCCGCTCGACTTCAAGCCCGCATGCGCCGGCCTCGGCAGCCAGCAGTGCCTCCAGACCGCCAGGGCAGGTCAGCGTCACCGCACGCATGTTCATGATGGAGTGTCCCCGAACGACAAAGAGCGATAAACAAACAGGCGAATCGACAACGCGTTGCCTTGCGATGCCGGCAAATCAACCAGTTGCACGATTTTTCTGATCACCTCCGCATAGAGGATCGAGAACCGACAGGCCTGGTATTTATAGCGAATGGTTGTTGGCGGAAGCGGCTGCAACTTCGCTACAAAGAACCGCCACATGTGCAAAGCAGATTCTCATGGACTAGCGAGGTACGGCGTAGATGAAAAGGCAAAAGCGTGACCGTGGTGAGCGGGCGTATTCTCGGGGCTATCAGGCGGCGCTGCAAGGTCGCTCGCGGGAAGCCTGCCCCTTTGCAGAAGATATGATGAGGCAAACGTGGCTCAACGGCTGGCGGGAGGGCAAGGAGGTTAACTGGCAGGCGGAGGCAGAATTGCCACTCCTGCGCACCGGCTGAGCGGCGCGCCAGCCCGCTGACACAAACCCCACAAACCGGGCTTCGTCCCGGCCCAGGGCCCTTCCAGGGCCCTTTCTTTTGGTAGTTGATCTGTGCGGCATAGGAGTTACGTTCATTGCTCATATCCGGCTTCCTGTACGTGCGCCTTCAGGCGCGAACTCCCTACACCCGCTACGTTGAAAACAACAACTATGCAGAAAGCCGCGCCAACTCCACCGGATCATGCGCACTGAACAACCGCACACTCCCCGCCTCCGCCTGCGCCAGTTCCCGCAACCGTTGCTGATTCGCCAGCCGCTGTCCGCGATCGATCTGCACAAGATTCTGGAAGAACGCCAGCCCCGGCGGACAATACGCCGGTTCCTGCATTTCGCCATGGTGGAAATAGGCATCGCCACAATGCAGCCGCCAACCGTCGGCGGCATGCACCGCCACGCCGCAGTGCCCGCGGGTGTGGCCATGCAGCGGCACCAGCAGGATGTCGTCGCCGCCGCCGGGCAACGCGCGCACCGCGTCGAAACCGTGCCATTGCTCGCCGCTCTCCTGGTGCAGTACCCAGTTCGGGTGATGCGCGAAGTGCGGCTTGCGGTAGCGCGCCCGCTCGCGCAGCGAGGGATGCATCGCCGCCGCGTGTTCGCGCGCATGCACATGCACCTGCGCGTTCGGGAAATCCGCCAGGCCGCCAGCGTGATCGAGATCGAGGTGGGTGACGACGAGGTGGCGCACATCGTCCGGGTTGAACCCGAGCGCGCGCACCTGCGCGAGCGCGGTTTCCGCCGGATCCAGTTTCGGCCGGGTAATGGCGGTGAAGCCGCGTCCCAGTTGTCGCGCCGGTTCGGCGATATCGGCGCTGCCGATGCCGGTATCGACCAGCACCAGGCCGTCGCTGGTTTCCACCAGCAGGCAGTGGCAGACCATGTGCCCGGGATCCAGCCAGCCGCCGGGCGTGCCGATCAGCTTGCCGCCGTGCGGGCACATGGTGCCGCAGTTGAGATGGTGGATGCGCAGGCTCATGGCGATTGTTTCTCCGTTTTTATCCCGGCTTTAGTCGCGGGCTTGCTGCCCGATTTTTCTTTCGCGGTCACTTCCTTGCTGCTCACCGGCGGCGCAAAACGCGCCAGCAATTCGCGATAGACGATTTCCGGGTGCAGGCGTGGTGCACGCGATGATGCGTCGGCGCATTGAACACGAAGGTATACCAGCGTGACAGCCACTCGAAGGTGGTGTGCTGCAGCGACTGGAATTGCCTTTCCGGCAATACCCTCTCCCCTACAGTGCCTGTTCCGTGTAGCCGCAGTGGAACCCGAACGGGATGTGGTTGCGCAACGGCACGGCGGCGACCTCCTCCATCCGCTGCGCATCGAGGATGACGATTTCCGATTTCGCCGTGGTCGCGTCGTAGACGACGCAGGCCAGCCAGCCCTGTTCCGGTGCCGGCGCCGCCGGGTCGGCTATGAACATCGCCTCGGAGGTGAAGCGGCCGGCGCCGAAATCGTGGATGCGCACCTCGCCGTTGGAATCCTGCACGCGCTCCAGGCCGTTGAAGAAGCCGGGGGTTTCATTCGGCAGGATGCACGCTGCCCAGCTGACATCGCTCTTCACGCCGGTCAGCCGCGGGTCCCACTGCGGGAACTCCACACCGCCATGGCCGGGCAGCGGCGCATCGCCCACCGCGCCGCTCTTCATGTCCAGCCGGTAGCGCCACAGCCGTCCGCCGGTATCGTTCTCGGCGGTGAAGACGTTGCGCAGCACGGAGTCGACCTCCCAGTTGTCGAAGCGGGTGACGTTGATCACCAGCTCGCCGCCCTCTTCCCAGCAGTTCCCATAGTGGATGGCGATGAACGGGTCGATGCGGAAGGTCTTCACTTCGCGAAAATCCGCCAGTGAAATGACGTGTGCATACATTCCCTTCGAAGGGTCGTAATGCAAGCTCTCGTCTAAGGACTTCATGCCGAGCAGGAATTTCCCCGCCTCCTTGAGGTACAGCGGGCTGACGAAGAACACTGCGTAGTGCTCGGTGAGCGCGAAATCGTGGCAGAAAGAGCCCAGTACCTTCACCGGGAAGTAGCCCTTCATGTCGATCTCGCCCTGCGGGTTGATGCGGTACATGTAGACGCCGGCGCCCTTCGGCCCGATGCCGCCGCCGAAGTTGTAGTAGCAACCGCTGCGCGGGTCGTGGCTGCCATGCGCGCTGAACGCGTTGTACTTTTTCAGCCGGCCGCCGAAGTCGTATTCGCCGACGGTGTTCAGCGTGCGCGGCTCGACCTCCCAGGGGCGGCCACCCTCCCACAGGCACAGCAATTTGCCGCCGTGCCAGGCCACCGAGGTGTTCGCGCAGTTGGCCGGCGGCTTGCCGATGTTCCTGCGCCAGCCGCCCGGCGCGTTGTGCCCGAAACTGCGCATGACGATTTTCTGCGCGGCGGTTTCCTTCAGGTATTTCGGCGTGCGCACGTAGCGGTTGCGGTAGTGCACGCCGTCGTCGCGGAAGGTGGCGGCGTGCAGCATGCCGTCACCGTCAAACCAGTGGCCGAACTTCTCGCCGCCGATCCGGTTCCGCCCCGGGCCGATGCGCAGGAAGGTGCCGCGCACGGCATCGGGGATCTTCCCGCGCACCTCGCCGTGCGGGACCACGTAGTCCAGTTCCTGCTCGAGGGTCTCGAAGCCGCCGACGTGGGCGAGTCTCGGGCGCGGCCAGCGGGTGGCGGCCTGGGAGCGGGTGGCGACGTTCATGGGGTGGCTCCGCGGATGCGTGGACGGGGCGCCCGGAGGCTGGCCGGGATACGCAACCGAGTCTGCCCGGCCCCTGCCACACATTCAACTTGTAGAGTAATCGCAGGCCAGGCCGTCCAGCGCTTGATGTCTTCTTCCACGGGGTTTATGGCTCGGTTACGTTCAACCGGAGTTTCAGTGAGGACGTTCTGGATTGCTTCCTGTTCGACACGCTGGACGAAGTTCGTGAGGCCGCATGGCAATGGATGATGGAGTACAACGAAGAAAGACCGCACGACAGCCTGGGCGATTCAACCCCACATGAATACCGCAGAAAGTACGAAGCCGAACTGGCAGAGGCTTCTACTATCTAGTGTCCAGTTGACGGAGGGAGCTTACACCTGGCGATCTTCACCAGGCCGCCGCGACCTGCCGCAGCAGGTCAGGGCCGCGATAAATGAAGCCGGTATAGATCTGTACCAGTTTCGCGCCGGCATCGCGCTTGGCGACGGCATCGGCCGCCGTCAAAATGCCGCCGACACCAATGATCGGCACGCGACCACCAAGATCGCGGGCCAGCTGCGCCACCACAGCCGTCGATTTCGCCATGAGCGGGGCGCCGGACAACCCACCCTGCTCCTGAGCATGCGGCAAGCCCTCGACGCCTTCCCGCGATGCCGTGGTGTTCGTGGCAATGACGCCATCGACCTCGAATTCGACGAGCGCCTGCGCAATTGACGATATTTCCGCCGCCGTTGCATCCGGCGCGATCTTCACGACCAGCGGCACCTGCCTGCCGCTCGCGACCCGCAGACGATCCTGCTCATCCTTCAGCCCGCCAAGCAAGCTGCGCAAGGCATCGCCGTGTTGCAGCGCCCGCAGACCTGGCGTGTTCGGCGAGGAAACGTTCACCGTCACATAGCTGGCATGGTCGTAAACCTTACGCAGGCAGATAAGGTAATCATCCAGCGCCTGCGCATTGGGTGTGTCCTTGTTCTTGCCGATATTGATGCCGAGCACACCCGAAAATGTCGCCCGCTTCACTGCTGCCACAAGATGATCAACACCGTGATTGTTGAAGCCGAGGCGATTGATGAGCGCTTGCCGCTGCACCAGCCGGAACATGCGCGGCTGCGGATTGCCAGGCTGTGGGCGCGGTGTCACGGTGCCAATCTCGAGAAAACCGAAACCCAGCGCACCGAGGGCGTCGATACAGTCGCCGTTTTTATCGAGGCCGGCCGCAAGACCAACAGGGTTCGGGAATTCGAGACCCATGATACGCACCGGCTTGTGCGGCACCACCGGTGCAAACAGGGATACCAGATGCATCTGCTGCGCGATGGCGAGCGAGCGCAACGTAATTTCATGCGCTGTTTCGGCGGGCAGGCAAAACAGGCCCAGACGGGCCAGGTCATACAGCATGGGAAAATCCCGGCAAAAATCGGCGCGTCATTATACGCAGGCCGGCACATGATCGCCCCGGCCATTGCCCGGGAAGATCACGCAACAGGGGATTTTGACGACTTGAGCAGAAAGTGGGCCAGCGCCGGCAACAGCCAGAGCGCGCCGATCATGTTCCAGAGAAACATGAAGGTCAGCAGGATGCCCATGTCTGCCTGGAACTTGATCGGCGAAAACGCCCAGGTAATGACGCCGATGGCGAGCGTGATGCCGGTAAAGCTCACTGCCTTGCCGGTGGTTTTGAGTGTCTCAAGATAGGCCTGCTGCAGATCAAGCCCCTGCTTGAGAAACATTTCCAGGCGGCTGTAAATATAGATGCCGTAATCGATCCCGATGCCAACACCCAGCGCGATCACCGGCAACGTGGCAACTTTCACACCGATACCGAGCACGGTCATCAGCGCCTCACAGAGGATCGACGTGAGCACCAGCGGTACGACCATGCAAACCACCGCCCGCCACGAACGAAAGCCGATCCACACCATCGCAATCAACGCGAGGTAGACGTACAGGAGCATTTTTTTCTCGGCTTGCGCAATGCTCTGGTTCGTCGCCGCCTCAATGCCGGCGTTGCCCGAAGCAAGCAAGAATTTCACCGTGCCTTGCTTGTCGTGTTCCTTTGCAAATGCCTCAACGGTTGCCGTTGCCCGCTCCAGCGTGGCGGCCTTGTGGTCATCGAGAAACACAAAAACAGGCGCCATAGTGCATGCCTGGTTGAACAGGCTCGTTGGCATGGGTACAGTGCCCAACGCGCTGTTCAGTATATTCTGATCGCGCGAGAGCGCGTACCACTTGTAGTTTCCCTCATTCAGCGCCACGGCGATCGACTTGCTGACTGTCGCCAGTGAAATGGTCGATTGCACCCCCGGCGTATTCTCGAGGCGCCACTGCAGATCATCCATGCGGCTGAGCACCGCATAACTGTTACAACCCTCCGGCGGTGTTTCAGCCATCACCACGAGCACATCGGCAGAAACCGAGTAATTGGCGGTAATAAAGTCCATGTCGGCGTTATAGCGATGACGCTTCTTCGGAACATAGTCCGCCGCACAGGCATTATGTCCGGCGTCAACAGCGCAAGGATTCGGCCATAATTCCGGCGCGCCGCGATCAAGATCGCCCACTTGCAGATCACGCGCCACATACCAACCCGCAGCACCGCCCACCAACGCAACAACCAGGGAGATCACCGCAATACGCGGGCTTGCCGCCTGTGCCAGCCAAGTCCAGACGCGCGCAACACGGTCTTGCCGGGCACGCCGCCGCTCGATCGCTGCTGGCGTAATTCCGACATAGCTCATCACAACAGGCAAGGCGACGAGATTGGTCAAAGCGATCATTGCCACACCAAGGCCGGCAGCAATTGCCATTTCGCGGATCACACCGATATCGATGATGTACATGGTCGCAAACCCGACCGAACCGCATATCAGTGCAACGATCCCCGGAACAAACAGGGCCCGAAATGCCAGCCGCGCCGCATCCTCCTTGCTGTTGCCTTTCACGGCCTCATTGGCAATCGCATTGATGATCTGCACGCTGTGACTGACCGCAATCGCGAAGATCAGAAACGGCACCAATACCGAATATGGGTCCAGCCCAAATCGCAGCAACTGCCACAGGCCAAGTTGCCAGAAAACAGCCGCCCCTGAGCAGATGACGACTGCTGACACCGCGCGCACACAACGAAAATCGAGCAGCAACAGTAGCGCGGTGAACAACAACGAAAAAAATCCAAACACTAACACCGACCTCACACCATCAATCAATTCGCCGACCTTCTTGGCAAAGCCGACAATATGAATGCGGATGCTCGGATTTTCTGCCTGATAGCGATCACGCAGGCCCTCCAGCTTCTCTTGCAGGTCAGGGTAACTGACGCCACCCTGACCTTTTTCATCAGCTTCAAGCAGCGGCACAAACACGATTGACGATTTGAAATCGTCAGCGACGAGACGCCCAACCTGCCCGGAACGCAACACATTGTTGCGAAGCTTCTCGAGATTGGTAGCCGAGTGGTCACCATCGTATTCGTCCGGGATGACGTTACCACCCTGGAAACCTTCTGCGGTTACCTCACTCCAGCGCACATTCGGCGTCCACAGCGACTTGATATTAGCCGGATCGACACCTTCGAACCTGCTCACCTCATCCGTGATCTTCCTGACGACGTCAAGATAGATGGGATTAAAAATATCACCGTCTTTTGTCTCAACAGCGATCTGGACATCGTTGCCCAGCCCAAGATCATCCCTGTACTTGAACAGATTCTGAATCCACGGATGACTCAACGGCACCATCTTCTTGAGATTGGAATCCGTGGCAAGCTGGCTGGCACTGGCAACCAGCAACAGGGTCAGAATGGCAAACACAACAAGCACGGTACGGCGATTGCCGAACACCCGGTTCTCGATCGCAGCGAGTATCTCGTTCATGGAGTAAGGATCCTGCGCTTATGCCTGTTCGGGGCGTCATCCCGGGCGCTTGTCAGGGCTGCTCGCCATTGCGGCGCGCGCGCTTCGCGCCCGCCTCACCAACCAGCAGCAAACCGTCGTCGATATCGATCAGTGACGCAACAACCTTGCGGTCGGCACGGTGCACAGTCACCGGGCGCGCGGCATCGGGAGCTATTGTGACGACCACGCCAGCGTTCCCGACAATGGCAACCGTCCCATTGGCCAGCGCCACTGCGTCATTGAGGCCGGATGTCACGCCGCTTTCCAGCGGACTCCAGCTTCCACCGCCATCAGGCGAATGAAAAATCCTGCCCTGCAAACCGAACAGGTAAATCTCCCGGGCAGTCGCAAGCACACCAAAATACGAGCCTTCGTGGGCAAGACGAACCCGCACAAAATGTTGGCCGTCATCCGTTGAGCGGTACAATGTGCCCTTTTCGCCCGCCAGAATCAGAACCTGCGGGTTGGCAGGCTGCACCGCGATGGCATTAATGTGCCAACCGTCCGGATTGTCGAGTCGCGCACTGCGATCATCCCAAACCGCACCGCCGTTCGTCGTTTCCATGAAGGTGCCGTTGCTGCCAACGACGTAGCCATGCAGCGCATCGGCAAACCAGACATCAAGCAAGGCCGCACCCACACGCGCAGCTGCCGCAGCACCCGCCTCTGTACCCTCATCACTCGCAATATCAATACCGGCAACCTCGGCAGCGGCAAGCGCATCGGCTTCTGCCTGGGCGGCAGCATCGGGATCAAACACCTGAGTGTGTTGTAACGACCAACTGACACCGCCATCGCTGGAGTGCAGAATCGTGCCGTCATGACCAACCGCCCAGCCGTCTGCCGCAGTCGGAAAGAATACTGCCGTGAGCAAGACCCGCGTCGGCACCTTCGCCTGGCGCCAGGTTCTGCCTTGGTCGTCGGAGAAGACGATGTGCCCGCGCTCGCCAACGGCAACCAGTCGCGTGCCGGCACGGGCAACATCCAGCAACAAGGAATGCTCCGCGCGCGATGAAGGAATCGCAGGCAGGGGTTCCGTAGCGTCGGCAACCTCGACAAAAAAACCAAGGCTCAGCACAGCAAGCACCGAGCGCGCCACCAGAAGGTGTTGATACATCAGCAGGCTACCCTCTTGCACAGCAAATGCGCCGCCTCATCTCCCATGATCCGACGCATCCCTTTTGTTTGCAGTGCCGCAGCGTTCCATTTGCTGTACCGGCTTTGAAACTGTCAGCGACCTCGCCGACGCAGTGCGGCTGGACTGAAGTAAGAATCGTTCGGAACACTCTGGCTGAAGTCCAGCGTCGTGGCCTCTTCGTTGTCAAGGTACTGAGCGTGATAACGCCTGGAACGCAGGTCATGGAACACGTCCAGCGCAGACCAGGTTGTCGGGACTTCATAGTAGTTCTTGAGAAAAGCCTCACTGACACGCCACAGCTCACCTCGATTGTCGTACAAATCGGCAACCGCAATACCCCAACTGTCCTCGTCGATATAGAAAGTGCGCTTTGAATACAGGTGCCGGGCTTCCGGCTTCAATGTCGCCTCGATTACCCAGACCCGGTGCAGCTCATAGCGTGTGTAATCCGGATTCGGGTGGCCCTTGGTGAGCATCTGGCTGTATTTGATGCTGGGGGAATCCATCCTGAAGTTGTTGTACGGAATGTACATTTCCTTCTTGCCGATCAATTTCCAGTCGTAGCGATCCGGCGCACCGTTGTATATGTCCGTATCGTCAGCAGTGCGCAGACCATCCGCAGAAGCAATCGGTGTGTCATACGCAAGGTTCGGTGCGCGCCGTACACGACGCTGACCGGCATTGTAACCCCAAGCCTGGCGCGGCATTGCCTTCTGATCGATGGTTTCATGCACCAGTACAGCACCCCCGGCAAGACGAGGCGGACTCTTGGTGAAGGCCAAATAGTAAAAAGAGATATTGTTCTTCAGATCCTGCACGCTGCCTTTCGGATTGTAGTAGCGGAAGTAGACTTCCTGCTGGCTGACAACCAGTGAGTAATCGCCGTTACGCTGTACCGCAACATCTGCACCACTGCGCACAACAAAAACACCACGCCAACGCATCGTATGGTTCCAGATAATCTGCAGTGCCTGCTCTTCGTTGTTGCCGGAAGGAATCGGAAACGGAATCCCACCATACACACCATCAAGGCCGTTACCACTAGCAACCAGCTCGCCATTAACAGCATTACGCGCAGTATTCGCATCAACCCAATCAGCTGCCGAGTGAGAACGGCGTGATGGGAACACCGGTACCTTGAACGATTCGGGGTAGGTTTCGAACAGCGCCCGGATGCCTTTCGGAAGTTTTTCTGCGTACTGTTTATAATTTTCGGCGGTAATGGTGAAAATCGGTTTGTCGGTCGCATACGGGTCTGGATGGTGCTGGCCGGCCCGCTTGTAAGTGGCCGGAATTTGCGCCTTGGTGATGCCACCGATCCAATCCGGAATACCGTCGCCACCCGCAGCATCCTTGCCATTACCGGCACGTTGCGCACCAAACGGCGTCAGCGTCGAGCTGAGCTCCTTCGCTGTATCGGCAGATACTCTGGCATATGTCGCTGTCGAAACTCCAACGGCCAGCACCAGCGCCGCGCCGACAACAAGAGCTTTCTTGAACAACATGGGCTGTCTCCTGTGTACGCTAGGGCACAATAAATCTACCGGGATGATTGGATGAAGCAACGATCATCCCGGCGGAACGGCGAATCAGAACGAATACTTGACGTTGGCATAGACACTGTCGCGATCAGCAAGCTGATTGCCTTCATTCTGGCCATCGCGGCCCCAGAATGTATTGGCGCCAACCCCAAAACTCCAGTCGCCGCTCATGTCTGCATCTACAGCCACCGTCGCCGACATCCTGCCCTCCATGAAATTGCCGCCAAAAACACTGTTTCCATCTACGTCGTGCGCAAACCGCAGCTGCGGTTTCAGATTAAGCCCGGCAACGGCATCGTTGAACTCTGCCAGCACAACAAGACGGTAACCCCAAGAAAATTTATCCAGGTATTGCCCGGGGTTACCCTCGGCAAAACCGGCACTTGGCACATACCCCATCGCGTTTTCCGCGGCATAATTCTTGTTTGAATCGAGCCCATTGACCCAGGCGCCACCCCATTCGGCAATGCCCGTCAGGCCATCCGTACCCAGCGCAGGTCCAAAGTTGTAGATGGCCACCAGCGACACATTGAGCATGTCTTTGTTGTCGCTGATATTCATGGTGTCGCCAGCAGAAACCAATATGCTGCCATCGGCGCTGGTAATGTGATCGCCCAGCTCATTGCCGCCAACGCTGATCGCGCCGCCATTTGCGACTATGGGCGCAATGAGAACAGCATTGCGGATCAGCAGGTTGTCACCGACTTCCGGAATAAACTCGGCATCCGGGCGCCAGGCGAGTTCACCGGACAACGAAACCTTGCCGATGTTGCTGGAGAAAGTCAGGCCCCATACCTGCAGGTTGTCTTCGTACTGCAGGAAATAACTCGTCGAATCGATGTAATGGATAGTGTTGAGGCCGCCAACGATCTGCGCGGCAGTCGCACCCTGCGAGCCACCCAGGATATTGAGATTATCTGCGCAACCTGCCGGAGTCACACCGATAGCCGCCAACGCTGCATACGCGGCCTGACAGGTCTGGACGTCAATTGCCGAGCCAAAGGCCTCGCCCGCCACGGCACCGGCCGTCGGTTTGCGTGCGTGCGTGTTCAAAAAGTAGAAACCGAATTCGGTGTTGTTCAGCGACCCGACCAGGTAGCGGAAATTAAAGCCGTACTGGCCGGCATCCGCCGGCTTCACATCATTCAACTTGTTGCTGGTGATTCTTGTTGCCCGCTCATTGAACCCGTTCACCGGATCACCAACATATACATTGCCGATCATGCCGCCGCCACGCACGTAAAAGTTGTAAAGCTCGGCCAATGGCTCTGCGGAACTTCCCTGCAGATCAATTACAGCCGCTACAGAGCCATAGCCAACCAACGCGTCCGTGCTGGAATAAAAAGTACCGACCGGATCAGGCTCGGAGCGCTGCCAGCCAAATTCGTAAAATGCCTCGGCAGACAATGATTCGGTGAGGCCGGCAGACAATACCAGCATCGGCAATGGCAACAGGGCATCCTTGATTTCCGCACCCGGCAAACGCAACACGGACAGATCCGCCGGATTGACCTGATTGATACCATCCTGCATGAACAATGCCTCTCCCCAACTCAGCACCTGCTCACCCAGACGGACATTGAGAGTATGGCTGCCGACCTCGAAATCGCCCCATGCGTATGCGGAGGACAGCCGCACATCACTTACCGCATAGTCGGCAGCGGCATCACTTAATCTGAGATTGGTCAGGCGATCCTGACTATCGATACTGTTGATGAAATCCTGATCGGTACCGTACGCACCTTCAAGATCAGCAAGGGCTGCGTCGTAAAAAGCAAACCCACTGACCTGCGCACCATAATTTTTCCAGCTTAACTCCAGCAACGAGTTCCACTTGACGACTTGCGAAACGATGTCACCGGCATCGGAAAAATTATTGTCGCCATCGTTTTTATTAGCTTGTGTTCTGACGTTGCGACCAGAAAGTTCGGAGTAGAAATCGGTAGTGCCGCTAGTTTCTGCGGCAAGATTGTGATTCGCACCTTGGGTGCGCACGGCAACGCCATAAGAAACCGTGTTATCGAATCGCCCCGTTACATCCCCGCCGGCGAAACTGAGCTCCTGCGCATGCAGGGAAGCAATGCAAATCGGCAGTATCGAGACAAACAAGAACCCGTGGCGCAATGAAGCACTGAACATTCCCTGAACGAAAGGCTTGCCTGTGAGATCCGACTGGCGATACATAAGAGCGGACTCCATGGACGTTGGACGTTTTGAATTTTTATTTTGCCAAGCCGCAAACACGGCACGCACACGTAACCCCCTCGCCACCAAACGCTGCCTGCCTCCTACACAGCGACATCAACCAAGTTGGTTATTGCCACACAAGTTCCATTCAATACCAATACTGGACCGCTGCCAACCCCCATACTGTGATCGCCGTTACATCCCTGCTGGATTGTGGTATTTCCCCGTGGCATTACCGGGAAGCTTGCTTGCGTGCGTCACGAAGGCGTGTAGACTGAAACGAGCAGGTGGGGTTGCGTCGTCTGTTGAGGGCTTCTTTCCTGAACGATCGTGCATCCCCTGCACAATAACAACAACGAACTGCCGCGAAGGAGCTTCCGCCATGATCAAGCTGCCCTTCAGTCGATTGCCACTCTGCGTGGTTCTTGTTTTTTCGATTTTCCTCATCGCCTGCGACATCAATGACAAGGACGAAATACCCGTATCCAGTAGCGCTGGCTGCAATCTCGCGGCTCTGATCAACTGCGCCCTCATCGTGACCAATCCGGACGCGAATGGCGACGGCAACAGCGACTACTTTGTTCCTGGCACGCACCCACGCTGGAATCCGGCCGTCAGCGATATTCCGCTGAACACGGATATTTTGTTCGCCGGGTCCACCGACGGAACGGCATACATTGATATGAGCAACGACCCGGCCAACCCGGTACTTGCCGCCATCAACGATCTCGACGGCTGGTCAGTCAATGCCGCGTTCAACATCCCGTTCAGTGGCGCCATCGACCCGACCAGCATCGATGCCAGTCCGATGTCGACAGGGCAGAACGTCTTTGTCATTGCGCTGAATGCAGTGAGTGGCGGTGATGTGCTTGATCCTGGCGATATCGACCCGGCCAACCCCATCGACGCAACCTACACTGTGCCGGTAACCGCCGCTGCCGTGTCGCTCGACGGCGGCACCACCAATGTGTTGCGCATCACCCCGATCGCACCACTGGCTGGCCCGCGCAAATATCTGGTTATTGTGACCAATGGTATTACTGCAGCAGGCGTACCCATTACTGCGGCAGCGAATTACGATCTGTTGGGTTCCAGCGCACCACTGGCCGACGCAGCACTGCAACCCTTGCGCGATGCTGTCAGCGGCTGGGAGCAGCTGGCCGTGGGTTATCTGCAGGCCCGCAACACGGCACTGAACACGGCATATATGCTCAGCTTGCCAACCAGCGCAGCAACGTTACAAGCATCGCTCGCGCTGACCTACACCTTCACCACAACCAACCCGCTCACCCCGCTGGTGGGTATGGCGTCGCCGCGCGCCGCCTGGTTTGCAAACCTGGCACCAACCATTGGCGGTGCCGCCGCAGTGTCCACCGTGAATAATCTTGATGCGGCAGAACTGCTTCCGACACCAAAAGCCCGTACGGTGGAATTCTCCGCACCCGCAGATTTCAACGGCGTCTCCGGCAATACGTTCGATCTGAATGCCCTGTCGGGCGGCGCACTGTCGGCGGGGGTAGCCAAGCTGTATACGGGCACCATCACCCTACCCTATTACCTGACTTCTGCTACCACCAACACGGACTTCAGCTTCCTCGGTAAATTCTGGACGGCTAACACGTCGCTGATCGCTGCACTGGGCATCAACGTGCCGGCTGATATTGCCGATGGCAGTGGCAATGACGTCACCACCAACTTCACCTGGCGCTTTCCGTTTGCGGCAAAAACCAGCGACGTCACCGTACCGCTACAGGTCACGCTACCCAATCCATCAATGACGCCCACAGGCTTCTCGGCCAATTGCGGCTCGATGTACGGCAACAGTGGTTATCCGGTAGTGATCTACATTCACGGTATTACTTCCGATCGCGCCAGCGTACTTGCACTCGCACATTCTCTGGCCGGTAGCACCTGCGTGGCCACCGTCGCCATCGACCTGCCCGTACACGGCGTGCCCGCCAACAGTCCGCTGGTGAGTTTGCTCAATGTGGATCACGGACTGCTCGCGGCAGATCCGGTTGCCGGCCTTGCGCGCGAGCGCCATTTCGAGGTGGTGGCTGACGCTGCGGGCCTGCCACAAACGATGACCTTTCCGTCGACTGCAGCCATCGACGGTTCCGGCGCCTGGTTTATCAATCTGGCCAATCTGCAAAACACGCGCGACAATCTCCGCCAGGCGGTTATGGATCAACTGAATCTGAATGCGTCACTGGCAAATATCGATGCCGATGGCGACGGCAATGCTGACTTCGACACGTCGAAAGTTTCAGTGGTCGGCGTTTCACTCGGCGGCATCATTGCCACAACATTCACGACTGCGAACCAACTGGCCATCGCGAATGACACGGCAGCCAACGCGGCTGCCGGTGCCACTGTGTTCCCGCTCCATCTCAACAACATCAAGGCGATGGTAGCCTCTGCGGCCGGCGGCCAATTGACCCGCATCCTGGAAAACTCACTGTCCATTGCGCCACGTGTTCTTGCCGGCCTGCATCTTGCCGGTGCCGTTCCGGGTACCTCTGACTTTGAGTCGTTCATGTTCACAGCACAGAGTACTATCGACTCCGGCGATCCGCTCAACTTTGCGCAAACACTCGGCCTTCTGGACGTGCCAGTGTTGCTGCAGGAAATCATCGGCAGCGGCGATGCTTCCGCTTTTGGCGACAGCAAAATTTATGTTGCCGACAAGGTTGTGCCAAACAATGCAGCCGACGGCACTACCATCAACTACGGACTGGCCACACACACCAGCACCGGCTCGCCGCTGGCGGGTACCGATCCGCTGGCGACGCTGTTGGGTGCTACTGGTCTGGTGTTTGGCATGAATGACGCCTCAACGACACCGCTACTGACGCGGATGACCACCGGCCACCATGCATCATTGCTGCGCCCGAACGAGAACTCTGCAGATGCGCCGACAGTTGGCGAATACATCGCAACTGCCGAGATGCAAACACAGGTTGTGTCATTTATCGCGAACCCGGCGTCTGTCGCAGTCGGTACGGTGGGCACAGTACTCGGCCTGCCTGCCAACACATCCTGCGGCTATGTTGACGGCTGCCAGATTGCGCCGCCATGAGTTCGGCCATCTGAAAGCACGCCTGTAGAAAACACAGCCCCTCAGGCAGATCCGTCGTACCGTGCCTTGTGCACCACCTCGTAAAGATTCGGCGACAGCTCAGGCCGGGCAAGGATTGTCTCCAGTGCCGCTGCCGCCTGCGCCTGACGGTCCTTGCCATAACAGCGCCAGCGACTGAACTGGCCGGCAATGCGCGCGGCGATCTGCGGATTCACCCTGTCTAGCGCGATTACCTGCGCGGCAAGGAAGCGATACCCTTCGCCATCGGCACGATGAAACTGCGCCGGATTGCCACCAGCAAAAGAGGCAACCAGCGAGCGCACGCGATTGGGATTGGTGAGCTCGAATTGCGGATGGCGCAGTAACTCACGTGCGCGCGCCAAGGCATCGATCGCCGGGCTTGTTACCTGCACGCTGAACCATTGATCAACGACCAACGCTTCATCGTGCCACTGCCGGTGGAAACGCGCGAGCATCTCATCGGCACCGGCAAGCCCGCCATGCACAGCTGCACGCAGGGCCGCAAACTGATCCGTCATGTTGTCGGCGGCATCGAACTGGCGCTGCACTACACGCGCAATATCTTCATCGGCAAGCGCCATCAGCAAATCAAGGGCAGCGTTACGCAAAGCACGACGCGCAATGCCTTGTGGCTCGGCATTCCACGTACCGCTGGCGGCAAAGCGCGCATAGGTCGCCAGCAACGGTGCGCGCAGGGCCTGCGCCAACAACCGGCGCATGCCCTGACGAACCTCGTGAACGGCTTGCGGATCGGCCACTGCCAATTGATCGGCCACATAGGATTCCGCCGGCAGCATCAGCATCTCGGCGGCCAACGCAGGATCTGTGTCGCTATCGGCAAGGATGGCTGCATACAGGTCGTGCAATGCACCAGCAAGTACTGGCTGCCCACCACGCCCCCGGGTGGCGACATCAGCCAGCAGGCAGCGTAGTGCAAGTTCCTGCCCGGTACTCCAGCGATTGAATGCATCGGTATCATGACGGGCCAGAAAAGCCAGTTGCTCGTCGGTGTACGCATACTGGAGTTTTACCGGTGCCGAAAAGCCGCGCAGCAGGGACGGCAGCGGCCGCATTGTCAATCCGGTAAAGAGCAATTCGGTCTCGTCGGCATGGATTGTTGCCAACACCCCGCCCGCGCCCAGCGCCACATGCGGATCGGCACACACTGCCGGCAGTTCGACGCCGGAAACCGGGTCAAGCAAGCCGAGCAGCACCGGGATCACGAACGGTGATTTTTCAGGCTGGCCCGGTGTGGCCGGACATGTCTGCCGGAAATGCAAACGGTATTCACCACGCGCAACATCGAAATCGTCAGTCACCTCAACCACCGGCGTACCGGCTTGCGCATACCAGCGCCGGAACTGGGTGAGGTCCACGCGATTGGCATCCTCCATGGCCTGCACGAAATCGTCGCAGGTTACGGCCTGGCCGTCGTGCCGCATGAAGTAAAGGTCGCAGCCCCGACGGAAACTCGCAGCGCCAAGCAGGGTACGCAGCATACGCACCACTTCCGCACCCTTCTCGTAGATGGTTACCGTATAAAAATTATTGATCTCGACGTAGGCATCCGGCCGTATCGGATGCGCCAGCGGGCCGGCATCCTCCGGAAACTGTACCGTGCGCAGGAAATTCACTTCCTCGATGCGCTTTACCGTGCGCGAGTGCATGTCCTTGCTGAATTCAGCGTCACGGTAAACAGTGAACCCTTCCTTGAGGCTCAACTGGAACCAGTCGCGACAGGTAACGCGGTTACCGCTCCAGTTGTGGAAGTATTCGTGGGCGATTACCGCCTCGACACGCTGAAACGCCTTGTCTGACTGGGTGCGATGATTGGCGAGCACGCAGGATGTATTAAAAATATTGAGGCCCTTATTCTCCATCGCACCCATATTGAAGTGCGAGACGGCGACGATCATGTAGATATCCAGATCGTACTCACGACCAAATACCTCCTCATCCCAGCGCATGGCGCGCTTGAGCGAATCCATGGCGTGTGCGGTTTTACCCAGATCCTGCTGCTCAACAAATATCTGCAGTGTCACGACGCGCCCCGAGGCGGTGATGAACTCATCCGCAAGGCACGCCAGATCGCCGGCGACCAGCGCAAACAGGTAGCAGGGCTTCAAAAACGGGTCTTCCCAGGTGGCACGATGACGGCCATTCGATAGGTCTTCGTGGGCAGTGCGATTGCCGTTTGACAGCAACAACGGGTAGCGCACGCGGTCTGCTTCAATGGTGGTGCGAAAGCGCGCCATCACGTCAGGGCGATCAAGGAACCAGGTGATGCGACGGAAACCTTCAGCCTCACATTGCGTGCAATACATGCCGTGCGAGACATAAAGCCCTTCGAGTGCGGTATTCGCGGCCGGATCGATCTCGCCCACGGTGCGCAGGCGAAAGCTGGCCGGCACCAAGGCAACCTCAAGGAATTTCTCGTCGAGCAGATAATCGCCTGGCAGCAACGGCAGCCCGTCGAGCAGCAGTTCACGCAACGCCATGCCCTCCCCGTGCAAACGCAATGGCGCATCCGGCGCAGCCACAGGGTTACGACGCAACACGAGGTCCGTCGTAATGCGCGTTACGCCGGCACGGATGTCAACGTAAAGCGCAACTTCATCGATGAAAAAATCGGGGGCACGATAATCCTCGCGCCGGATTACCTCGGGAGCCTCGTTATCGCGCATAGGCCTTTACCATGGGATGTCACCTGGCAGGTAACAGGAGAGCGGGTCAGTGTTTGTCTTTGATGTGAAGCGGCTGCTCGTCGTGCAGATGATCGTCGCTTGCGCATACCGCGCCTGCGGCCTTGGTGCCACGATCAATGTAGCCGATGCGCCGCTCTGGCGGCAGGTTGTGGATTTGCCAAGCCAACACCGCCTCCATGCACAGCGCACGCTGATCATCGGTCAGCCGGCGGCCGTCGGGAAATTTTCCGGTTTCGATGGCTCTTTGCAGAGCCTCACAGGTATTGGCATCCATGCGCCCGATCAGTGTGTGGAAATCCATCGCCGCACCTTCAGCGATTACTGGACCAGCCGAGCTTGGAGCGGCAGGCTTCGTAAAAATCATGGCCGAGTGGATGCAGCAGCGTCAGCTTTTGAGCGCGTTTACGCACATAAATGACATCATCCGTCTGCGCACGTACACCTTCCTGGCCATCGCAGCTCACCAAAGGCGAATTGTGCGCCGAGCGGATGACAAGTTTTATCTCGCTGTTACCGTCAACCACCAGCGGACGACTCGATAGGGCATGCGGGTGCATCGGCACCAGAACGATCGCATCGAGGCGCGGATACATGATCGGCCCGCCGCCGGAGAGCGCGTAGGCTGTTGATCCGGTCGGGGTGGCGATGATCAACCCGTCAGAGCGTTGACTATAGACGAAACGGCCTTCGATATAGAGATCAAACTCAACCATATGCACACTGTCGCCAGCGCGGATAACGACATCGTTGAGTGCTGCGCCACTGCCAACGGGATACTGATCGCGACGCACTTCAGCTTCGAGCAGAAAACGTTTTTCGGTCTCGTATCTGCCATTGAGGATCCCGCCAAGTTGCTGCTCAAGCTCACTGGGCATGATGTCGGTAAGGAACCCCAGGTAGCCCCGATTCACGCCCACCACCGGCGTATCGAAACCGGAAAGCGCGCGGGCTGCACCCAGCAGACACCCATCACCGCCGACGACTATGACAAGGTCACAGCACTCACCAAGCATGCGACGATCACCCACCTGGAGCCCGTGTTTGCCGAGCAAGTGTCCGACATCAGCATCGAGGATGACATTGCAACCGCGTGCCTGCAGGATAGCAACAGCATGAAGCAGCGTCTGGATAACCTCATCACTGCCAGGACGGCCAATCAGGCCGACATTTCGGAACGATTCCATGCCGTCGCGCCTGCCCTTAGAAACCGGCCAGATATTGTTTGCGCTGTGCCGTTGTCAGCACATTGAGGCCGCCATCGAACACGTCAACGCGAAAGCCAGCATTCTTCAGCAGAAAAGCGGCTGCGGTGCTGCGACGCCCCGTATCGCAGTAAACAACATAGTGCTTGTTGGCATCCAGCAGACGCGATTTCAGTCGCAGTACATTGAGTGGCATGTTTTGTGCGCCGTGGAAATGCTCCGCCTCGAATTCGTCGGCAGTGCGAACATCGAGCCACTGCCCGCCGGCATCGATTGTTGTGACGCAATCGTCGAAGCTGCTGGCACTGACCACCGGCTCCTTCAGCAATTCGATAAAATCGGCTTTATCCAATCGCATGAGGATGCCATCGGTTGCCATCGCAACGGTAGCGTTGCGCGTCGTTTCCGACAGTAAGGCTTCCTCACCAAAAACCTGTCCGGATTCCAGCATGGCAACAACCACCGGCTTCTCTGCACCAGGCGACAGCACCGACACCTCGCACACACCACTTTTGATGAAGAAACAGCAGTCGGCAGCGTCGCCTTGGTGGAGCACGATATCGCCAGCTTTTAGCGGCGCAGGCCGCAGCCTGCGAAAAATCTCCTGGATATTCGATGGTGGCACACTGTAGAAAAGGTTCGACTTCAACAACCTGATCATCCAGTCGGCATCCTGATCGAACTGCCGGTTGGAGGCAATGTCGAGGATCATGTACCCGGCCGACTGGTCCCAGGACAGAATGGTATCGAGGCGATAACTATCGAATTTGACGATGCTGACATCGGAAAGTGCCGTGGCAGTGCTGCGTCGCGGCTGGAAATGATCAATCGCGTGCCAGCTCTCAATGCCGCCGGAAGAGACCACAGTACGCCGGCCCATCGAGTCGACGAGTTCAACTTCGCCACTGAGCAGATAAATGGTGGTGTTATCTTCGTCGCCAATACGGAAAAGTGTCTGGCCTTTCGGTATCAGCGCGACATCCTGTTTGGTCAACAGCTGATCGAGATGATTCGAGGTCAGCGAATTGACCGGCACAAATGTCTGCAGGAGCTTCTTGTTGATCGACTGCTGGCTCATGGCCCTGTATCTCTTTGGTCGCCCGATGGCTCATGCCATCGACGCTATACGGTCTTCGTTCAACCTATCCGTCAACGGAATGCCAGTACATTGGCGATATTCTTGTCCCCTTGGCACTTCGCGCAGACATCGGAATCACCAATCTTGAACTTGCTCGGCACATCGACACGAATCAGCCGTGCACCACAAATCTTGCCATCGGGTTTCACCGCCTTGCAGGTAGGGCTCTCGTAGTGAGCCAGCCATGCGCGATAGCGGTCTTCGGTAACAAGACACTTCTCAGCCGCATAGGCCTGCGGGTTATCGACGTAGCGCTGGACGCTTTTGAACGGAATCGAGATGTGGCCTGCGCCGGGGTGAAAAGCAATGAAACTGACCCCAAGCTTCTCAAGCTTCTCCAGAAACATGCCTGCTCCGGCTTCCTGCGATACTGACTGGGTGCGACCGAGCTCGACAATTTCCTCCTTGAGTTGCTCAATTTTTTCTTCGCGATTGATCAGATCCATCTCCCGGACATGCACTTCCTCGCGAATTTTTGCGGTCTCCTCTTCGAGTCGCTGATTCATTTCCAGTTGCAATTGGTGGCGAACTTCTTCCACCTTGGAGTGGCCACTGACAGCTTCGTCGGCCTGATGCGCAAGCGTATCGTGTAACGAATCGATCTGGGCCCGCTGCGCATTCGCCTGCTCGCGCAAAGCGGCATTCTGTGCCTTGATCGCCTGAAACTGGCTCAACAGTTTTTCGAGCTGACTGTTGAGGATTTCCTCTTTCTGCTCGGAAGCGTAATTGAGCCTGGCAATTTCCTCCGTGTGCTGCGTCTCCATGGTAGTGACCTGCAGGCGCAGATCCTTGATGGTGCGCGCCAGCTTGACGCGTTCCTCGCGCAACTGATCGAGCATGTCGAGGCCGGCATCAATGGAGGCCGTCGCAGCCGGCGTCACCACCGCCGCCGGGGACTGCGCCCACGGCGCCGACCGCTCAGCCGCTGCCGGAGCGGCCGGTGCTGCGCCCTGAGTGGCCGCCGGCGCTGAATACACCGGCGCAGCAGGTGCCTGGGGTGGCACGTTCCAGTTCGGCGCCGACGGCTGAACGGGTTCGTCGGAATAGGCCAGGCCGAGATAACGACCACGCTCACGCAGGGCATCGCGCACGAAAACGAAATCGTTCTCGCCCTCGCGCATGTTGGGATCCCACAACTGATCCTGATGCCAATTGATCGGACACTGACTACGGCAGGCAAGACGGATCGGACCGCCGCCCAAGTCCGGGCCACGATCAGCCTTCTCGACCATATGCCGCAACGGAATGTTCCACGTGCGATCGGCAACACCACGCTCGTCGAAGCTGATCAGGAACAGCACCAGGCCGGTCGCCTGCAGCCGGCCATTGACGGTTACATAGGCCGCCTTCATCTCGTGACCAGCAAACTCCTGCATGCCGACAACACCGTCGAGCACAGCTTCGAAATCTGAGTACAGCAAGCCCTTGCAGACACCACCGACCCCGAAGAACAGGACGGCCTCAGACTGGTTACCGCTGGTGTAGCTCATGGGCAGATCCGTTCCCCGAAATTCAAGTCAGAACAAGGCGATGGGCCATATTCTCACCCCCCTGCCGGAAAAGCCAAGGCCACTTCGGCCGGCTGCCCGGGCTTATGTCACAACAAAGACAAAAACGCCGCGCAATGCGCGGCGTTTTTGTCTTTCTCGAGATTGGCGGAGCGGACGGGACTCGAACCCGCGACCCCCGGCGTGACAGGCCGGTATTCTAACCAACTGAACTACCGCTCCTAGTCTTTGGTGGGTGGTACAGGGATCGAACCTGTGACCCTCAGCTTGTAAGGCTGATGCTCTCCCAGCTGAGCTAACCACCCGAAAGAGCGCGCCATTCTATAGAAAAGGTCGCCACTGTCAACGCGCACAGCCCGTACCTGTTCCGCCAGACCCCTGCAGGTCAGGGCGCTCAGCGCAGCTGGAAACGGCATGTCATCCGTGGCGAACATGCCATGCAAACAAAATTGACGGGCGCATGTTTTGCACCGATCAGCGGCGGCCCTGCCCTGCCGCCACCCTTGAACAAGCGACAAAATCGCCTAACATGGAAGTCGCTATCGAGAGTATCCAATCGTTAACGCATTCGGAAATTGCATCCGCTTACGACAACGAGGTGAAAGACCATGGCAAGGAACCAGGCCAAACAGGGCACCGAAGACACGAAACAGTGGGTTACCGAGGAGGTGGGCGATTTCGACGAGGCCTCGAATGACGCCACTGACGAAGCATCGAACGACCCCGCCATGGTGCCGGCCAAAATCCGGATGGCCATGCGCCACAAGATCGAGGATCTGATCGAAAACCGACGGATCAAGGCGCAGATCGGCGACTACGAAACTTTCGATGTCGGTGACGAAAAGCCACGCCGAATGCACTGAGCCGAACCTGCGCCGGGCAGGATGCCCCACAAGAAAAAGGGAAGCATTTCAGCCTCCCCTTTCCCTCGTTTCACTGCTTTTCTTTTTGTTATAAATCAACCCGGTCTCACTTCCAGCCGGTGATTTCCCGTACCGCCAGACCAATCTGCGCCGGATTGCGTACCGTTTTCACGCCCGCCGCTTCCAATGCCGCAAACTTCTCCGCAGCCGTGCCTTTGCCGCCAGCGATGATCGCACCCGCATGCCCCATGCGTTTGCCCGCCGGTGCCGTGACGCCGGCGATATAGGCAACGACCGGCTTCTTCACATACTGCTTGATAAACGCTGCCGCCTCTTCCTCGGCGGAGCCGCCGATCTCACCGACCATCACGATCACCTCGGTCTGTGGATCATCCTGAAACAGGCGTAGCGCATCAATGTGCGTGGTGCCGGGAATAGGGTCGCCGCCAATGCCGATACAGGTGCTCTGGCCATAACCCAGCGCCGTCGTCTGCGCTACGCATTCGTACGTCAATGTGCCGGAACGCGAGACAATACCTACCTTGCCGGGTTTGTGGATGTGGCCCGGCATGATGCCGATCTTGCATTCGCCCGGCGTGATGACGCCCGGGCAATTCGGCCCGATCAGGCGCACATCACCGTGCCCGGCCAGATACTGCTTCACGTAAAGCATGTCCAGGGTAGGAATACCCTCGGTGATACAAACGACGAGTTTCACGCCGCCATCGATAGCCTCAATGATTGAGTCCTTGCAGAAAGCAGCCGGCACATAAATGACGCTGGCATCAGCCCCGGTGGCTTCGACTGCATCCTTCACGGTATTGAATACCGGCAGCCCGAGATGTTTCGTGCCCCCTTTGCCGGGCGTCACGCCACCCACCATTTTCGTGCCATAGGCAATTGCCTGCTCGGTGTGCAGCGTGCCCTGCGAGCCCGTAATACCCTGGCAAATCACCCGGGTGTTCTTGTTGACCAGTACGCTCATGATTTTTCAGGCTCCCGCGTTACAAAGAAGAGACGGCAGCAACAATGCGCCGCGCCGCGTCGTCAAAACCGCTGGCAGCAACGATGTTCAGGCCGCTGCCGGCCAGCCTCTGCGCCCCCAGATCGGCATTATTGCCCTCCAGGCGGACAACCACCGGCACCTTCACACCCACCTCTTTCACCGCCTCGATTACGCCATCGGCGATCATGTCGCAACGCACGATGCCGCCGAAAATGTTGATCAGCACGCCTTTGACCGTGGGGTCTGCCAGGATGATCTTGAATGCGGCGGTGACACGCTCTTTGGTTGCACCACCACCCACATCGAGAAAATTCGCCGGGTTGCCGCCATGCAGCTTGATGATATCCATGGTCGCCATGGCGAGGCCGGCGCCATTCACCATGCAGCCAATGTTGCCGTCGAGCGCGACATAATTGAGATCCCACTTCGCCGCCTCGCGCTCACGCGCATCCTCCTGCGATGGATCGTGCATCGCCCGCACCTGCGGCTGACGGAACAACGCGTTGCCATCAATGGTGATTTTGGCGTCGAGACAGTGGAGGTTTCCATCGGCCTTGATCACCAGCGGATTCACTTCCAGCAACGCGAGATCTTTCTCGACAAATAGTTTCGCAAGACCAAGATAAATATGGGTGAACTGTTTGATCTGGTCGCCGACCAAACCAAGCTTGAACGCCAGCTCCCGACCCTGGAACGGCTGCGCGCCGACCAGTGGATCAACCGCAATTTTCAGGATTTTTTCCGGCGAGTCGTGCGCCACCTTCTCAATATCGACACCACCTTCGGTAGACGCCATGAACACCACGCGCCGCGATGCGCGATCAACAACCGCGCCCAGATAGAGTTCGCGGGCAATATCCGTACACTCTTCGACAAGAATTTTGCTGACCGGCTGGCCCTTCGCATCCGTCTGGTAAGTGACCAGATTTTTGCCCAGCCAATGGCGGGCAAAATCCGCTGCCGCTTCCGGAGTCGTCACCAGCTTGACACCACCGGCCTTGCCGCGGCCACCTGCATGTACCTGCACCTTGACAACCCATTTACCGCCACCGATTTCCTTGGCACGGGCAGCGACCTCTTCCGGGGTGTCGCAGGCAAAGCCACGCGACACCGGCAGAGCGTATTCACGGAACAACTGTTTACCCTGATATTCGTGGAGATTCATCGATATTTTTTCCTGAAATTGCGAACGTCGCGCGCGTCAAGCGTCCTTCTTTGTCCGTCGGCGCTGTGCGATATGGATTGCCTTGTAGTCGGTTGCGAGTGCTGCTTCGTGCACAGTCTCGGACAGGCTTGGGTGGCTGAAAACGATCAGTTGCAAATCCTCCATGCTGGCGCCGAACTCCAGCGCAAGCACACCCTGCTGGAGAAGCTCCGATGCCTGTGGGCCAATCACATGCATGCCAAGCAGGCGATCGGTCTTTTCATCGGCAACGAACTTCACCATGCCATGCGCATCATTTGCCGCCAGCGCACGGCCATTGGCCAGGAAGGGGACAACACCGGTCTTGTACGGCTCGCCACTCGCCTTCGCCTGTTCCTCGGTCTTGCCGACCCAGGCGATCTCCGGGTGCGTGTAGACCACGCTGGGGATTGCGTCGTAGTTCACCTGCGTCTGTTCGCCATGAATGCGCTCGGCAACCATCACGCCTTCTTCCATGGCCTTGTGCGCAAGCGCCGGGCCACGCACGAGATCGCCGATTGCATACACGCCAGGCACCACCGTCTGGCAGGCGTTGTTGACCGCGATAAACCGACGCTCATCAAGGGTAACGCCGCAATCAGCAGCCAGCAGATTCTGCGTGTACGGAACGCGGCCAACCGCAACGATCAACTTGTCGAAAATTTCGGTCTTGTCACCATCCTTGCCCGTGTAGTGGACGATGACCTGTTTTTTCTTCACTTCGCTGCCGGTGACACGGCAACCCAAGCGAATATCGAGCCCCTGTTTGCCAAGCAGTTTCGCTGCTTCTTTCGCAATTTGCTGATCGACCATCGGCAGAAACGCATCGACCGCCTCCAGTACGACGACTTCCGCACCCAGACGCGCCCAAACGCTGCCCAGCTCCAAGCCAATGACCCCGGCACCGATGACGCCAAGGCGTTTTGGTACGGCGGAAAATTCCAAGGCACCGGTAGAATCAACAATGGCCTCGTTATCAACAACCGCCACCGGAATCTTTACCGGCACGGAACCGGCAGCGAGGATCACCTGCGTTGCTTCGAGCACATCGACAGCACCGCCTTCGGCAGCGGTGAACTCAACCTGCTTGCCGGCGAGCAACCGGCCATGGCCCTTGAGCCATGTGATCTTGTTTGCCACAAACAGCGCTGCGATACCGCCGGTAAGCTGCTTGACCACTTCATCCTTGCGCGCAACCATCGCCGGCACGTTGATCGACAAATCCTTCATGCCGATGCCGTGCACATCGAACTGGTTTTTTGCTTCGTAATACTTCCAGGATGAATCAAGCAGCGCCTTCGAGGGAATGCAGCCAACGTTCAGGCAAACGCCGCCCAGCGCCGGCTTTCCCTTGTGTTGGCGCTCCTCGATGCAGGCAACGCTCATTCCCAGTTGTGCGCAGCGAATTGCGGCCACGTAGCCTCCGGGGCCACCGCCGATCACCACCACATCAAATGATTGGGCCATGTGCAATACTCTCTGGCTGCAGTGCAAATATGAAAATCAAAAGCCGCGCAGATCAAAGATCCAGCAGGAGTCGCGCCGGGTCTTCAATCAACTCTTTGATCGTCACGAGAAAGCTCACCGCCTCCTTGCCGTCAATCAGGCGGTGATCATAGGTAAGCGCGAGATACATCATCGGCAGGATCACAACCTGGCCATTTACCGCCATTGGCCGATCCTGGATCTTGTGCATGCCGAGAATCGCCGTCTGCGGCGGATTCAGAATCGGCGTCGAAAGCAGCGAACCGAACACACCGCCATTGGTGATCGAGAAAGTGCCGCCAGTCATGTCGTCAATGCCGAGCTTGCCATCACGCGCCTTCTGACCGTAGGCAATAATCTGGCTTTCGAGTTCGGCAAAACCCTTGATGTTGGCATCACGGATAATGGGCACCACCAAACCACGATCGGACGACACGGCGATACCGATATCGTAGTAACCGTGATAAACGATGTCATCGCCATCGACCGAGGCATTAACACTCGGGAAGCGTTTGAGTGCCTCAACCGCCGCGCGCACGAAGAACGACATGAAACCGAGTTTGACATTGTGTGCTTTCTCGAACTGCGCCTGATAGTTCTTACGCATGTCCATGACTGGCTTCATGTTGACTTCGTTGAACGTGGTCAACATTGCCGCCGTCGACTGCGCCTCGATCAGGCGTTCAGCAACACGTTTGCGCAAACGCGTCATCGGCACACGCCGCTCCTCGCGTTCGCCTGACGATTCTACTGCGGTAATTACCGCCGCCTGCGGCGGTGCAGATGCCGCCGGAGCAGACACGGCACGCAGCACATCGTCTTTCGTCACCCGGCCACCCTTGCCAGATCCCGGCACTTTCGCCACATCGACATTGGCTTCTGCTGCCGCTTTGCGCGCCGCCGGCCCTGCCGCTGCATCGACAGCCGGCCGCGCGGCCGGCGCGACGACGACTGCCGGTGCCACGCTGGCCACAGCGCCCGCCTCGAACAGGGCTAGCACTTCCTGCGATTTGACAGTGTCGCCGGCATTCTTCATTACCTGCGTGATACGACCATCCGCCGGCGCAACCACTTCGAGTACAACCTTGTCGGTCTCGATGTCGACAAGCAATTCATCGCGACGCACTGCGTCGCCCGGTTTCCTGTGCCAAGTCGCAACCGTGCCATCGACTATCGACTCGGGAAATTGCGGGGCTTTGATTTCGATTGCCATTGCCCGGGTTCCTTTAAGTTTCCTTGATTCGTTCGGAGATACGAACGCCTACTGCGTGGCGCTACTGCGTAAAAGCATCGTGAACCAGTTTGATCTGCTCCTGCGCATGCAGGCTGCTATATCCTGCTGCCGGCGACGCAGACGGCGCGCGGCCGGCATACTCGACATACAATTTCACATCATGCCGTTTCAACACGTTGCGCATGTGGTGCTGGCTGCAGTACCAGGCACCCTGGTTCTGCGGCTCCTCCTGACACCAGATAACCTTTTCGAGATTGCGATAAGGCGCAATGACGGCCGCGAGGTTCGCTTCCGGGAACGGATACAACTGTTCGATGCGAACAATGGCAACATCCTCGCAACCATCGGCCTCGCGCTTCTCGTCAAGATCAAAGAACACCTTACCGCCACAGAGAATCAAGCGTTTGACTTTCGCCAGATCCTTGACCTGCCCATCACCAATTACCGTCTGGAATGAACCGCCAGCCAGCTCGTCGAGTGAAGATACTGCCTTGCGATGACGCAGCAGACTCTTCGGCGACATGATGATCAGCGGCTTGCGGATCTTGCGGATCGCCTGCCGGCGCAACAGGTGGAAAATCTGTGCCGGGGTGGTTGGCGTACAGACCTGCATGTTGTTCTCGGCACACAGTTGCAAGAAACGCTCAAGGCGCGCCGATGAGTGCTCCGGCCCCTGCCCTTCATAACCGTGCGGCAGCAACAGCGTCAGCCCGCAAAGACGCTCCCACTTGATCTCGCCGGAAGAAATGAACTGGTCGATGACTACCTGCGCGCCATTGGCAAAATCGCCGAACTGCGCCTCCCAGATGACCAGTGTCGCCGGCGACGTGGTTGCATAGCCGTATTCGAAGGCAAGCACCGCCTCCTCGGACAACAGCGAATCATAAATCTCGAATGGCGGCTGATCCGGCTTGATGTGCTGCAGCGGAATCCAGGTGCTGCCGTCCTTCTGGCTGTGCAGTACTGCGTGGCGGTGCGAAAAGGTTCCACGCCCAACGTCCTGGCCGGTGATGCGCAGCATGTAGCCCTGATCGAGCAGCGTGGCGTAGGCAAGCGTCTCGCCATAACCCCAATTGATCGGCATGGCACCGGCCGTCATCTTTGCCCGATCCTCGATAATCTTCTCCACCTGCTTTTGCAGCGGAAAGCCATCGGGCAATTTTTCGAGACGGGACGCGATTGCCTGCAGGTGTCTGAGATCAACCCGGGTATCGGCAACATCGGAATATTCAAGGCCGAGATAAGGCGCCCAGTCGACAAACAACGACTTGTTCGGTTCACGCACCAGACTTTTTACTACGTGCGTTCCGCTTTCCAGAGACTTGCGGTACTCGCCAACCATCTGCTCGGCCTGCGCCGCATCCAGCGCATTGCCACCAACCAGTTTGCTTGCGTAAATGCTGCGTGAGGTAGGCAGCGTCCGGATCACGTTGTACATCACCGGCTGGGTACCACTGGGCTCATCGGCCTCGTTGTGGCCGCGACGGCGATAGCAAACGAGGTCGATGACCACGTCCTTCCTGAACTCCATGCGGTAGTCGATGGCGAGCTGGGTGACGAAGTACACCGCCTCCGGATCATCGCCGTTTACATGGAAAATCGGCGCCTGCACCATTTTCGCAACGTCGGTACAGTACTCGGTTGAACGCGCGTCTTCCTGCTTGCTGGTCGTGAAGCCAACCTGATTGTTGATGATGATGTGCACCGTGCCGCCGGTACGGAAAGCCCGCGTCTGCGACAACTGAAAGGTTTCCATTACCACGCCCTGACCGGCGAACGCGGCATCACCGTGAATGAGGATCGGCAGCACCAGGCCGCCGGTGGCATCCTTGCGACGATCCTGCCGTGCCCGCACCGAGCCCTCAACCACCGGCGAAACAATTTCAAGATGCGACGGATTGAACGCCATCGCGAGGTGGACTTCGCCACCCGGCGTCTGCACGTTTGAGGAAAAACCCTGGTGGTATTTCACATCACCAGAACCCTTGGTGACGATGTGCTTGCCCTCGAATTCATTGAACAGCTCGGCAGGATTCTTGCCGAAGGTATTCACCAGCACATTGAGGCGACCGCGATGCGCCATACCAAGGACAACTTCCTTGAGGCCGTAGCTGCCGCCGCGCTGAATGATCTCGTCTACACAGGGAATCAGCGCCTCTGCGCCCTCAAGACCAAAGCGCTTGGTGCCCGGAAAGCGCGCGCCAAGGTAACTCTCAAGGCCTTCTGCAGCGGTAAGACGCTCCAGTAAGTGAATCTTGATCTCGCGGCTGTACTCCGGCTGCGAGCGCACGCCTTCAAGGCGCTGCTGAATCCAGCGCTTCTCGGCCGTGTCGACGATATGCATGTACTCGGCGCCAACCGATGCGCAATAGGTTTGTTTCAGGCAATCCCATATTTCACGCAGCGTCGCTTCCGGCTTGCCCATGAACAGGTTTCCGGTCTGGAAAACCGTGTCGAGGTCGGCCAGCGAAAGGCTGTGATGCTGAAGATCAAGATCCGGTGCAGGATCGCGCAACATCAGACCAAGCGGATCAAGCTTCGCCTGTTGATGGCCACGGTTGCGGTAAGCCGCGATGAGCTGGAGAACCTTGACCTGCTTGCGCTCGTGTTCGGTACTGACTGCGCCAGCACTGAATTTCTGGACTCGCGTGGAGTTCCTGGCAGCAAGCAGGAAATGCTCGCGCACCGGCGCATGCGGCGTCTCTTCCTCGATATTGCTGGTGACGCGCGGCAACTTGTCGAAGTAGCTGCGCCAGTCTTCCGGAACGGCGTTAGGATCGGCCAGGTAGGTTTCGTACAGTGCATCGACATATGCGGAATTTCCGCCAAACAAATGGGAGCTGGCCCACTGCCGTTGCATGTTGTCCTGCATGGTTTGCCCTTCGGTCGCGTCTCGTTGACAGACTTGCGAGTGTAAGCCCCTTCCAAGTTCCCGTCAGGTACCGCGCTCGAGAAGCATGTTGCGGATGTGGCCGATGGCCCGGGTCGGGTTCAGACCCTTCGGACAGACACTCACGCAGTTCATGATGCCCCGGCAGCGAAAGACGCTGAACGGATCGTCCAGGCCGGCGAGGCGTTCGGCCGTCGCTTCGTCGCGGCTGTCCACAAGGAAACGATAGGCCTGGATATTGGCAGCCGGCCCCAGAAACTTGTCGGGGTTCCACCAGAACGACGGGCACGCTGTCGAGCAGCAGGCACAAAGGATGCATTCGTAGAGGCCGTCGAGCTTCTCGCGGTCTTCCGGTGACTGCCGGCGCTCGGTTGGCGGCGGCGGCGTGTTGTTGATCAGATAGGGTTTGACCTTCTCGTACTGCCGGTAGAACAACGTCATGTCAACGACCAGATCGCGGATGACCGGCAGCCCCGGCAGCGGTCGCACAACAATTTTCCCCGGTAGTTCGGCGAGGGTGGCAAGACAGGCAAGACCGTTCTTGCCGTTGATGTTCATACCATCCGAACCGCAAATGCCCTCACGGCACGAGCGACGGAAACTGAGCGTCTCGTCCTGCCGCTTCAACTTGATGAGAGCATCAAGCAGCATACGCTCGGAACCATCAAGCTCAAGCGTATAGGTCTGCATGTACGGTGCCGCATCCTTGTCCGGGTCGTAGCGATAAATCTCGAAGGTGCGTACGTCGGCCATCGTCTGTATCTCCGGAATACTGGGTGCGCGCAGATCGTCGGCTGTTCTTTTCAGAACGTGCGTTTTTTGGGCGGAATGCTCTCGACGGAGAGCGGCTTCATTTTCACCGGCTTGTAGTCGAGACGATTACCGTCCTTGTACCAAAGCGTGTGCTTGATCCAGTTCACATCATCGCGCTCGGGAAAATCATCGTGCGCGTGCGCGCCACGACTTTCCTTGCGGGCGGCAGCGGAGATCATCGTTGCCTTTGCCGCTTCCATCAGGTTCTCCACTTCCAGCGCCTCGATGCGGCCGGTATTGAAGACCTTCGACTTGTCCTTGAGGTGCAGATTCTGCGCGCGCTGCTCAATTTCCAGAACCTTGCTCACGCCTTCATCCATGATCTTCGCGGTACGAAACACGCCGGCATGTGCCTGCATGTTCGCACGCAGATCATCGGCCACGTTCTGCGCATATTCACCGGACTTTGACGCATCAAGGCGGGCGATACGCGCCAGCGACATGTCGAGCGCATCCTGCGGCAAAAGCTTGTGTGCTTTCGGCTCACGCTGCACCGATTCGATGATGTGATCACCGGCAGCCTTGCCGAACACAATCAGATCGAGCAGCGAGTTGGTGCCAAGCCGGTTCGCGCCGTGCACGCTGACGCAGGAACATTCGCCAATCGCGTAGAACCCGTTGACAACACTGTTCGGATCGCCGTTCTTCGGCGCCACGACCTGGCCATGAATGTTGGTCGGGATACCGCCCATTTGATAATGAATGGTCGGCACGACCGGAATCGCTTCCTTCGTACAATCGACATTGGCGAATTTCTTGCCTATCTCATACACCGAAGGCAGACGCTTCATGATCGTCTCGACACCCAGATGGGTCAGATCAAGCACCACATAGTCGCCTTTCGGGCCGCAACCACGGCCTTCCTTGATTTCCTGATCCATTGAGCGCGAAACGAAATCGCGCGGCGCGAGATCCTTCAGGTTCGGCGCATAGCGCTCCATGAAGCGCTCGCCGTTCTTGTTGCGCAGCAGGCCGCCTTCACCGCGGCAGCCTTCCGTCAACAGCACACCGGCACCGGCGACGCCAGTGGGGTGGAACTGCCAGAACTCCATGTCTTCCAGCGGAATGCCGGCGCGCGCGGCCATGCCAAGACCATCACCGGTATTGATGTAAGCGTTGGTCGAAGCCGCATAAATGCGCCCGGCGCCGCCGGTGGCGAACAGCGTGCACTTGCCCTGAAAGGCAGCAACTTCGCCGGTGGCCAGATCAATCGCAGTAACGCCCAGCACGTCGCCGTCCTGGTCGCGAATAATGTCGAGCGCGATCCACTCGACATAGAACTGTGTTTTTGCCGCCAGATTGTTCTGGTAAAGCGTGTGCAAGAGCGCATGCCCGGTACGATCAGCAGCAGCGCAGGCACGCTGCACTGGCTTCTCACCGTAATTCGAGGTGTGGCCACCGAACGGGCGTTGATAAATGGTGCCGTCGGCATTGCGGTCGAACGGCATGCCCATATGCTCGAGTTCATAGACGACTTTCGACGCCTCACGACACATGAATTCAATGGCATCCTGATCGCCGAGATAATCAGAACCCTTGATGGTGTCGAAGAAGTGGTAATGCCAGTTGTCCTCGCTCATGTTGCCCAGCGAAGCACCGATGCCGCCCTGCGCCGCCACGGTGTGCGAGCGGGTCGGGAATACTTTCGTCAGCACCGCAACTTTCAGGCCGGCGCGCGCCATTTGCAGTGAGGCGCGCATACCGGCACCACCACCACCCACAATCACGGCGTCATAGGAAAGCGTACGCAAATTCCGCATGGCGTTCAGACTCCCGCCCAGATGATGACAGCGCCCCAAACCAGACTCACGAAGAGCCACAGGAAGGCCAGCGCCTGAAAAGCGATACGCAGGGCGGTACCGGCAGTGCCCATCCGGGCACTGGTTACGTAGTCGGTGAGAATGGTCCACACGCCGACCCAGGCGTGGGCAATCAGCGCCAGCAACGCCAGCGTGTTGGCGACGCGCATGGCAAGGCAGGCGTTCAACGCCTGCCAGGTTGCGTAATCGACACCCGGATTGAACAGGAACCAACCCAGCAACCCGACAACATAAATCGCCAGAATGACTGCACTGATACGCTGGATCAGCCAGTCGGCAAGACCACTGCGGCCCAGCGCCGTGACGTTGGTTACCATACCCACACCACCATGGCGACGATCAGCGCCGCTGAAACAACCAGTACCGCGAACGCCAGTTGGCGCCCTGCCTCGAGGGTTTCGCCGATACCCATATCCATCAGCAGATGCTTGATGCCGGCCACCAGGTGGTAGATGACGCCGCTGAGCACGAGGATCGCGCCGAGCTTGAATGGCAGGCCGGTGCTCAATGCCTCGAATTTCTCCGCCGAGGCCAGCGACTGTTGCCAGGCCCACAAGACCAGTGGCAGCAGCCCGAACAGGGCAAAGCCGGAAATGCGGTGGAAAATGGACGCAATGGCCGGCAGCGGAAAATGGATAGTGCCCAGCGCAAGGTTGACGGGACGCTTGTCTTTCACGATCGCCACTCGGTTATGCCATCGCCTGCCGACAGGTGATGGGGGGGATTGAACAAGAGGAGAAAACTGCGCGGGAAAGACATTGCCGGATGCAAACGCTCCGGCAACCCCTCCCTTAGCGGGCCGCAAGTATAGACCCGACAATCCCGAGTGACAAACGCAGAAACCAGGCCCGACACGGCACCAACAGGTTGCGGTCACGCACCCGCGCCGGACTCCCCGATGCAGGTTTACGACCCTCGCCACCCCAGCGTACCGTGCGCCACCGGGAGGGCATCTGTAAATTGGGCAGGATTGATCCTGCCCGCTGCGTTGACATCACGGTAACAAGTCATTAATTTTGCGCCCACTTTCACCTGATCCACCCTCCCTGACCTGTCGGGTCGTTGGCACACTGCCCCGGTGCGCCGTGGCCTTACCGTCAAACTCCGCCGGAGTTTCCCGTCATGTCGCAAAAGAAAAAGGCGATCCTCACCATTGAGGGCCGCGAGCCAATCGAATTGCCGATCTACGCCGGCACCCTGGGCCCGGACGTGGTGGACGTTTCCAGTCTGTCCACGAAGGGGCTGTTCACTTACGACCCGGGCTTCATGTCGACGGCCGCCACCCAGTCGGGCATCACCTTCATCGATGGCGACAAGGGTGTACTGCTGCATCGCGGCTACGCGATCGCTGATCTGGCCGAGAAATCGGACTACCTCGAAGTGTGCTACCTGCTGCTCAACGGCGAGTTGCCAACGGCTGAGGAGAAAGAAAAATTCGTCAACATGGTGCGCCGCCACACCATGGTTCACGAGCAGTTGCAATTCTTCTACCGCGGCTTCCGTCGCGATGCGCACCCGATGGCCATCATGTGCGGCGTCGTCGGCGCACTCTCGGCCTTCTATCACGACTCCACCGACATCAACGATCCACGCAGCCGGGAAATCTCCGCCTTCCGCCTGATCGCCAAGATGCCGACCATGGCGGCGATGAGCTACAAGTACTCGGTCGGCCAGCCGTTCCAGTATCCGGACAACACCCTCGGTTACTCCGAGAACTTCCTGAAGATGATGTTTGGTACGCCCTGCGAGCCGTATGTTGTCAACCCGGTGATCGCCAAGGCGATGGATCGCATTTTCATCCTGCACGCCGACCACGAACAGAACGCCTCGACTTCAACCGTCCGTCTCGCCGGCTCCACCGGCGCCAATCCGTTTGCGTGCATTGCCTCGGGCATCGCCGCATTGTGGGGGCCGTCGCACGGTGGCGCCAACGAAGCCGTATTGAAAATGCTTGACGAGATCGGCACCGCGAAGAACCTGCCGGCCTTCCTGGCGCGCGTAAAAGACAAAAACGACAGCGCAAAACTGATGGGCTTCGGCCACCGCGTGTACAAAAACTTTGACCCGCGCGCCAAGGTCATGAAACAGACCTGCCACGAAGTCCTCAGCACGCTGGGCATCAACGATCCACAACTTGATCTGGCGATGCAGCTGGAAGAAATCGCGCTGCATGACGAGTACTTCGTTTCCCGCAAGCTTTACCCGAACGTCGATTTTTATTCCGGCATCATCCTTAAGGCCATCGGCATCCCGACCAGCATGTTCACAGTGATTTTCGCGCTGTCGCGCACTGTCGGCTGGATCGCCCACTGGAACGAGATGATCGCCAACCCGTACAAGATCGGGCGTCCGCGCCAGCTGTACACCGGCGCTACCGATCGCAACTACGTGGCAGTTTCCCAGCGCAAATAAGCGCCGGGAACCGCCGCCGTACACGCACAGGGCCGCAGCATGCGGCCCTGTGCGTTTATGTCGCACGGAGAACCGGAATATGAAGTGCACATTCATCGGCTTGGGCGTTATGGGTTACCCGATGGCCGGCCACCTGGCCCGCCACGGCCATGAAGTCACCGTCTGGAACCGCGACCCGATAAAGTCGGCCCGCTGGGCGGCACAGCATGCCGGGCGCGTTGCCGGCAGCCCTGCCGACGCCGCCCCCGACGCCGATCTCGTTTTCACCTGTGTCGGCAATGACGACGATGTACGCGCCATCACCACGACGGCCGCCGGCGTCATCCCCGCCATGAAGCAAGGCGCCATCCTGATCGATCACACCACGGCGTCAGCCGAACTGGCGCGTGAACTCGATGCGGCCTGCCGGGCCCGCGGCCTGGGTTTTCTCGATGCGCCGGTATCCGGTGGGCAACCGGGCGCAGAAAACGGCCAGCTCACCGTCATGTGCGGTGGCAGCGAAAACGATTTTACGCGCGCCGAACCGCTGCTGCGTCACTACGCAAAAACCTGCATCCTGATGGGGCCGGCCGGCAGCGGCCAACTCACCAAAATGGTCAACCAGATCTGCGTCGCCGGCGTCATAGCCGGGCTCGCGGAGGGCATGGCCTTCGCCGAAAATGCCGGGCTTGACCTGCAACGCGTCATCGACGTGATCGCAAAAGGTGCGGCGCAATCCTGGCAGATGGACAATCGCCACAAGACGATGATCGCCAACCATTTCAACCACGGCTTCGCAATCGACTGGATGCGCAAGGATCTCGCCATCTGTTTTCGCGAGGCATCGCGCAATGGCAGTGAACTGCCGCTGCTGCAGTTGATCGATACGCAGTACGCCGAAGTGCAGGCAATGGGCGGCGGGCGCTGGGACACTTCCGGGTTGTTCGCCCGCTTGCGGGCGCGCAACTGAGTCTCAGCGACAGTTTTCCGAATATTGCTCGTCGAGAGATTTCATGCGGCCGCCAATCAGCGTGCCGCTGCGCTCCTGTCGTTCAATCTGCCGCCGCAGCGCGGCGCAACGTTTCTCCTTGTCGCGCTCGGCCTTGGCGTTGGCACGATTTGCCGCGTTAACCTGCGCCTCACGCTGATCTGCCTGGCGGCGAGCCTCTTTCTCGATGACGCTGCGCATGGCGTTCTCCTTGACGACCACGGTATCGACAATCGACATGCGCTTGTTGTCGAACGCTACCGGATCAGCACCTTCAGGCGGTGGCTGATCGGAGAAATGCACCTTGCCGTCGGCATCAGTCCAGCGATACATCTGGCCAGCGGACACCGTCACGGCGCACAGGCACAGACACAGTAGATGCAAAACCAGAACCGGAAGACGCCGGTTGCCTCGTGACTCAACGACATTCATCAGCCCATTGCTCCTCAAGGACGCGGGCGCGTGACCACATCCCCGCCCGCACAACACGGGTCAGCTGATGGCGAATATGTGCGCAATGCCGGGCGCGGTCGGATGGCGAGCGACGCGCAGCAGAACCGGCATGCCCAACATCCGCAGGCCGGTCAGAATAGTGCACAACGCCAGCGTCGTCCTGCCACCGAAACAGCTCACGAACATCCCCCAAAACCGGTGGCACCCAAGCCACAGCACCCATGACCAGCACAATCAGGATTGCCTTCAAGGTACCCTTCACGACAGTCTCCTTAACGCAAGCGATTCCAGAGCGGCACAGCCTGGACCGGCGACCCGCGCAGCAACGACGGCAGCAATCGGCGATGCGCGTGCGCGTGTTCGCAACCGACTGTGCGTGGAAACCTGTACCCAACCTGACCGGAGCACCACCATCGGTTAGCATGCCGCCTGCCCCTGCCAAGGACATGGATCCGCCGCCCGTGACTGAGCCAGCCTCCTTCGACCACACGCCCATGATGCAGCAGTACCTGCGCATCAAGGCGCAGCATCCGCACGATCTGGTGTTCTACCGGATGGGGGATTTTTACGAGCTGTTTTATGCAGACGCAGAAAAAGCCGCACGCTTGCTGGACATCACGCTGACCGCACGCGGCGCCTCGGCCGGCGCACCGATTCCGATGGCGGGCGTGCCGTACCATGCGGCGGAAAACTATCTCGCGCGGCTGGTGAAATGCGGCGAGAGCGTGGTGATCTGTGAGCAGTACGGTGATCCGGCTACGTCGAAAGGGCCGATGGAGCGCAAGGTCGCGCGGATCGTCACGCCCGGCACGGTGACGGACGAAGCCCTGCTCGATGATCGGCGTGACAACCTGTTGCTGGCCATCGCCCACGGGCAGCGCGCGGGCATGCCGGCTTTCGGCGTTGCCTTTATCGATCTTGCCGGCGCGCGTTTTTCGGTGCTGGAAATCGAGGGCGTTGATGCGCTCCGTGCCGTACTCGGTCGGCTGGATCCGGCGGAAATTCTGCTCAGTGAAGAATCTTCCGCGTTGACGCTGCTCGAAGGCCGCAGCGGTGTACGTAAACGCCCCCCATGGGAATTCGACGACGAATCCGCCGAGCGCAATCTCACTGCGCAGTTTGGCGTGCGCGACCTGGTCAGTTTCGGTTGTGCACAGCTGCGCCTCGCCGTCGGCGCCGCCGGCTGCCTGCTGCAATATGTGAAGGACACGCAGCGCTCGTCGCTGCCGCACCTGAGCGGCATGACGGTGGAACGTGAAGAAGACACGGTGCTGCTCGACGCAGCGACCCGCCGCAATCTCGAACTCACCGACAACCTGAACGGTGGCCACGAGCACACGCTCGCCTGGGTGCTGGATCGCTGCGGCACACCGATGGGTTCACGGCTGCTGCGCAGGTGGTTGCATCGGCCGGTCAGAAGACAAGAGGTGCTGAACGCCCGCCTCGATGCCGTCGCCGAACTCATCCACGATTTTGGTTTCGAACCGCTGGGCGAACTGCTCGGCCGCATTGGCGATATCGAGCGCATCCTGACCCGCGTCGCCCTGCGCTCGGCCCGCCCGCGCGATCTGACGCGGCTGCGCGATGCGCTGGGCCTGCTGCCGGAAATGCAGCGCATCTCCTCTGCCTGGTCGGCCGCCCGTCTCATCGCCCTGCGCGATGCGCTGCAACCGCAGCCGGCAATGCACGCCCTGCTCGTGCGGGCACTGATCGACAACCCGCCGATGCTGATCCGTGACGGCGGCGTGATCGCCACCGGTTACGATGCCGAGCTTGATGATCTGCGCCAACTCAGCGAAAACGCCGGGCAGTATCTGGTCGATCTGGAAACGCGCGAAAAAGAACGTACCGGCTTCAAGACGCTGAAAGTCGGCTACAACCGCGTGCACGGTTATTACATCGAGCTGTCGCGCAACGAAGCAGATGCTGCACCGATCGACTACCAGCGCCGGCAAACATTGAAGGGCAATGAACGGTTCATCACCCCGGAACTGAAAACTTTCGAAGATAAAGCTCTGAGCGCCAAGAGCCGCTCGCTGGCACGCGAGAAGGAACTGTACGACGCGCTGCTCAATGCAGTGGCCACCGAACTTGCTTTGCTGCAAGCCACCGCCGCCGCACTGTCGGAACTCGACGTGCTCGCCACCTTCGCCGCCCGCGCCTATCAACTGGACTACCGTCGCCCGGAGTTCACCGACACACCCGGCATCGAGATCGCCGGCGGCCGTCACGCGGTGGTCGAGCAAGTATTGAAGGAAGGTTTTGTCCCCAACGATGTACTGTTCACCGAATCGCGCCGGCTCGCGGTAATCACCGGCCCGAACATGGGCGGGAAATCAACCTACATGCGGCAAACCGCCCTCATCGCGCTGCTGGCGCATGTGGGCAGTTTTGTGCCGGCCGAGCGCGCAGTGATCGGCCCACTTGATCGCATCTTCACCCGCATCGGTTCGAGCGACGATCTTGCCGGCGGTCGTTCGACCTTCATGGTGGAGATGACCGAGACGGCGAACATCCTGCACAACGCGACCGCACGTTCGCTGGTACTGATGGATGAGATCGGCCGCGGCACCAGCACCTTCGATGGCTTGTCACTGGCCTGGGCCTGTGCACGCTTCCTTGCCCAAAAAACGCGCGCTTTCACCTTGTTTGCCACGCACTATTTTGAAATCACGGCACTCGCGGGCGAAGTGCCGGGCGTGGTAAACGTGCATCTGTCGGCCAGCGAGCACGGCGATGACATTCTGTTTCTGCACCGCGTGCTCGATGGGCCGGCAAGCAAGAGCTACGGTCTTGCAGTGGCCCGCCTCGCTGGCGTGCCGCGCGAGGTGATTCGCGAAGCACAGCGCAAACTGGAAGATCTGGAGAGCACTGCAGCGCAGACTGGCACCCCCGGCGGCAACGCGGCGAACAGCAGTACGGGCAGCAAGTCCGTCGTTCAGCCTGATCTGTTCGCCACCGCGAGCCCCACCCTGGCGAAGTTGCGCAGTGTCGATGCCGACACCCTCAGTCCGCGCGCCGCGCATGAACTGCTCTACGACCTGATCGAGGCGGCAAAACGCGAGTGATTCACGCCAGCAGTGGCCCCCACCCCAAGCGCTTCATTGCCGCTGCTGAAAGCAGCCGCTAGACTAGCCCCCGTTTTTCCCGGGCCGCGTTGCGGCCCGCCTCATATACCGCTTCATGCACATGCCGGGTTTTGCGCCGGATTTTGCGAGGGTTTAGCCATGACGTTCGTAGTGGGCGAGAACTGCATCAACTGCAAACACACCGATTGCGTCGAAGTCTGCCCAGTCGACTGCTTCTATGAAGGACCGAACTTCCTGGTGATTCATCCGGACGAATGCATCGACTGCGCACTGTGCGAACCGGAATGCCCGGTGAATGCGATCTTCTCAGAAGACGAATTGCCAGCCGAGCAGAAGGAATTCCTCAAGATCAACAAGGACCTCGCGGAAAAGTGGAGCGGCCACAACATCACCGGGATGACAGACGCTCTGCCCGATGCCAAGGAATGGGACGGCAAGCCCGGCAAACGCGGCTTGCTGCAAGACTGGTAGTTACGGCACCCGGCGCCGCCAGGCCGGCACCCATTGCGGGTGCGGGCACAAAAAAGCCGGTAGTAAACCGGCTTTTTTGTTGCTGTCCATGCACGCATTCAACTGCTCTGCGGCGTCCTTTAGTTCCGATACGCGCCCGGGCAATTCACCCTGAAAATATGGCCATCCTTCACGTTGGCCCTGTAGCCCGGCGCGAAAAAAGGTCTCATCCCTGAGCCGTCCCTGCGCTTCCGTGTCCCTGGCATTCCCTGCGGCCCCCGTTTCATGTTAGCGCCGACGTAAAACTGACCCCCTAGCGCCGAAGTAAATTTGACCCCCCGGCGCCATCATGGCTGCTTTTTGAGCAGCCCTATGTTGACCCAGGAGTTATCAGTGGAGATTCACGTTCTGTCCCGCCAGGGGCTCA
>CBDDRC010000011.1:0-6582 GCA_965232985.1 uncultured bacterium | reverse complement strand
CAGACACCCGCCCGGCATCCACTACGCTGAGCCCGTGGAAGAGCCGCCCACTGCCGTGGCCCGAAACCATCCGCGAGGCCATCGCCGCAGCAGTGCGTGGGAATAACGGGAGCAGGAGTCAGCAGCGCCGGATCGAGCTATTGAAAGAGCTGCTTAAAACGGCGGAAGAGGCATGGAAATGAAAGTGTTTATAGACGGCGTGAGGTACGTTCCGGCAGACCCGCAACCGGACGAGATCACAATTTACTACATGCATGATAACCATACATTTTCACGGATGAACGGTTCTACGCTGGACGAGGTATTGTTCAACGCGGACCTGGTGGCGAAGTGGAGCCCCTGCGGGATGCTGTGCGCACCGAGGCTTTCAGTGGATGGGAAGGAAGTGCGGCGACTAAAAAACCATGCTCACGCACCCTGTGTCAACAAAGACGATAGCAGATGGATAGCGGGGAAAGCGGATTGGCGCAGCGAGTGCGAGGCCGATGGTGATGTGATGCGGTTGATGGCAGCGATGGAGGGGCAGAAAAGTGAGCACATATGATGATTTGATGCGCCACGGCGGTATTGTCATCGGATGGGACAGGTCGCCTGTGCTGGCATCGGATTACCAGATCGACAGCATGACGCTGGAGGCGCGAACACCGCCTGACGAACAATGGGTTGGAGTTCGTCTAGCCCCGTGGCCTATGCCCGTGTTTGTTCGGCTTCCGGCTGCTGAAGAGGATAAATGATGTGGTACACAACAGAAGATGCGAGGCGCGATGCTGCACGGCAGGCAGAGGCCCGTCTCAAGAGGCCGCCTCCGCCGTCGCCGGAGTGCTCGAGTCTATGCGCCGCCGGTGAGCGATGCGTGATTACCGAGGACGGCAGTTGCGATGCGGAGGAGTCCATATGAAAAACACGATCAACACCTACAACACCACGCCCGAGCAACAGTACCTGATCCACCGGGCACGCTCGGCACGCTGGGAGGCGGAGCGTAACAGGCAACAGATACCCACGCGGATCAGCCGCTGGCGGCTGCTGGTGGATGGCGCAGCGATCACGCTGTGCGCGATGGTTGTCGCCGTGGCGATGGCCGTGATGGTTTCACAATTGAGGATGGGATGATGGTCAAGAAAAACCTGCTGTTTGTTTTATGCGTCAGCTCAACTACTGGCATTTCTGTTTCTGCCGCCGCTGACGAAACGCCATACGGCAGTTGCTCTCACAGGGCGGAGGTATACCAGCGTCGGTACGAGGCGTCCAGCCAGTCCAGCGACCTCGTCTGCTACCAAAAAGCGCTATTGCGGGAGCTGCGCAGCTCGCAGAAATTCGACTGCCCGCGAAGCGCCCAGCACTATCAGACAGCGTATGAAAAAGGAACGGATCCAGCGACCTGGTTTGCTACAACCAGTCGCTGACACGTGAACTCAAGCAAACGCTGTCACCGTGGAATTGAGGATAGGACAATGAGCCGAGGTGGGTATTCATATAGCATAGATAACTGGGAAATGATTCGCTGGCGCGGTGCAGTAGCGTCGGCTATTCGCGGCCAGCGCGGCCAGCGACTGCTGCGTGACATGGTGGTGGCGCTGGATGAACTGCCTAGCAGACGGTTGATAGCGGGCGCGCTGGTACACGACGGAGAATATTGCGCGCTGGGTGCGGTAGGCACGGCGCGCGACATCCGCATGGACCATCTCGACCCGGATGAAGTGTCAGAGGTCGCGGAGGCGCTGGACATTGCGGAGGCTCTGGCCGCCGAAATTGCCTTCCTGAACGACGACGACGGCGGGTGGACGCAGGAAAAACCCGAGAAACGCTGGGCGCGCATGCGGGATTGGGCGGCTAGACACATCCTGTGATTAAGCCGCCGCCTGCCCAGCAGCCCATGCGGCTGGCCATCGAGCACTGTCTGGTTTACCGGGACGCCACGTGCCAATGTAAACGCGCCATCCATCCGCCTCTGTTACCGGCACAGGGTGCGGTGTTTTCCAGAGGTTCAACCGCGCGAATCCCGCTGCGAGCACATCGTTGTGCTCAATGGCCTTGTGTATCAGCCGGATATTGGCCGGCTCGTTCATTGTCAGCCGGTAACACAAAATCTCGCACAGCCTGGACGCCTCGACACGCGATCCCGGATGAGACAGAACGCCGTCAACGCCAATGGGCTCGAACTGCCAGAACGATTTCGCCGGGCCGCCGCCGTGCTGAGCCCGGGCTGACAACCCGGATTCCTGAATCGCGATGGCCGTCAAGAAACGGATGGCTACCGGACTCCTGACGCGCGCGCCCATGAACTGCTCCAGCAGGGTGAGCGCCGGATTTATCGCGGTGATGACTAGCTGTGATGGCGTCATTTCGTCAGCCACGCCAGCCGGCGTTCTTGTTCGGCCCTGTCGCTCCTGAGTTGGGCATAGCGTATCCGCTGCTTCTCCGTCGCATCCTCTGATTTGAGCAGCCCTTCAAGCTCGAATATTTCCGTATCCAATGCACGGATTACCGCCTCAATCGCCCGGATTTGAGCGTTTTTGTCCAACTCTTTTGTCTGAAAGGAAAGTTTTGAAACTTCCACCGACAACGCCTTTACTTCGTCCTGGATATTCTCGGAAACCGCAGCGACTTTCAAGAACTGCTCGTTGACGATGGCTTTCTCGGCGAACACTGCATAGACGTAACTCATGAATACGAGCCCAACACCCGTGCTCACGACGGTAATTACATATACCAGGGCAGGGTTCGCCCTCAGTTGGGCTATGATCGCTTCGCGAAATATGGTCCATGGCACGTTATTCTCCTCAAAAAAACCCGCCCAACACCTCTAAGGCCGTTGGACGGCAAATGTTAGCCTGCCAAGCGGCAGGCCAGGGGGGATAATAGCCTCAGTTGTTCAACTCCCTGATCCAGGAATAACAGGTCGCGGCATAGGTTGCGGCCTCGTCTGCGCGCCGGGATTCGCTGAGAAGTAGCCCTGTAAGTTGCGCTGAAAGCTCGGCTCCGGTGGCGGTATCAGCAGCGCGGGCGGTATCGCCAGTTTTGGGCACTCCGTCTGTAGCGGGGCAGGCGCGGGCGTTGGGGTCGCGCAGCCGGCCAGCAGTGAGAGCAGCCAGGCGGCGGTTGTCCTCCGCCAATTTCTCAATTTCAGTGCGAGCTGCATTCGCCTCAGTCTCCACACGATTTGCCAGATCCTGATTCTGAGCATTAGCCGCAGCCAGTTGCTCCCGATACTGCCTGTCAACGAGTTCCTGTTTCCGTGTTTGTTCGAGATCGGCGGCCGCCTGCCTGTTGCGCTCATTCGTGACTCCGAATCGATAGGCCCCGCCGACTGCTGCCACCAGAACCATCGCGCCGATCAGGTAGCGGGCAGCGGGGCCAGTGATCAGCGACAGTATTCCCACTCAGGGAGGCCCCCGCGTCTCTGTCGTCGTGGTGGTGGTGTCCAGCGTCGTCGTTTGCGGGGTTGTTTTGACATCCCTGTACGCGGTGCTCCAGCTGCGCAGCACGCCGCCACTGACGAATACACCGGTGACGGCCAGGATCAGCTCTGTTGAGCCCCGCCCGTTCATCGTCTGATACCACGTATACCAGATAGACACCACCAGCGACAGAACATAGGCCAGCGACGCGCTGTTGCCGGTGCCGTCGGAATTCGTGACGAATTGAATCAGCCGAAACGTGGATTTATTGTTGGCGCTCTCGCGCCAGAAATACAGCGCGCCCAGCAGTGTGGCAAACACAAACGCCCATGCAGGCCAGTCGATCGCGGCCATCGTAGGGCCGGTCACTGTGGCGGGTTTTCCCGCGTGAAAATACCCAGGCTCGCCACCAGCAGCGCCGCGACGATCAACACAATGGCCATTCGTGCCCCCCTAGCGCCCGCATTTTGCCAACGCCGTATTCGCCGTGGCGATCACAGTATGCCACGAAAGGCCGGCCGGTATCGCAGTGCTGAGGCACGGCTCTAGCTTCCCTGGAGGGCCTACCGGGCCGGGAGGACCAGCCGGACAGGTGGTGCAGCCTGTCGGCGGTGGCTCCACGGGCGGCGGGGGCGGCGGATCCACGGGCGGGGGTGTGGGTGGCGTTGTCCCTGCCGGCAACAGGCCAGTGGGCTCAGCTACGGGATTCGCCAACAGGTTCGCCACCGACATGAAGACGCCATTATTATTGATATAACTGCCGTCGTCGCCGGCATGGCCCGGGTTGTCAAGCGGTGCATTGCAGAACGCCTGCCATTGGGGGGTGACTCTCGCCAGCCTGCCTGAAGCCATTGCCGGCCAGTAGCCCCCCGATTGGTTTACGTCTGCGCCGGCGTAGGGGTAATAATCCGTCCCCGACCACAGCGCGATCCTGGATGTGCTGGCTGCCGCGCCTGCCGTGCGGGCCGCCGTACAGGTAATGATCCCGTCGTAGAGCGTGTGGTTGAACGGGTAAACACCCGGCCCGCCGTGCAGCGTGCTGCTGCCGCCGGCCATGGTGTAGACCTTGCTTTTGTATCCGGAAACGGTGCCCGCTGCCTGCGCGGGCGCAGCGCCTGGGGTGCCGGATTCAGATGAGACAGCGACCCACCCATCCTGCTCGTTAGCGACGGTGATCCAGGTTTGAGTGCCAGCCCGGCGCGCCATGAGCACCGTCGTTCCTATTTCTACCTGTGGTTTTGCCACGGTGTTTCCTACCAGAGGAACCACCTGCCACCAGGGTGTGATCGCCGTCCACGCGGTGGACGATTTCCACGCCCTGTTAGGTGGGTTATACCAGCTCGGGGTGTAGTCACCGCGCGCCTTCAGGCCCATCATTGTTTGCGCCCAGGCGACGCGGTTGTAATTTATTTGTGATCCGTCATTCGGCCCCTGCATGCCGTGGATCACGACCCGCGTGAATTCGTCTGGTGTCATCGCCTGAGCGCCGGAGGCGAGGGCGAGAGCGAGCAATGGTGTGCTGAGACGTTTCATATAACCTCGCCTGACAATTGGCTGTAGTATGACACGATTCACAAAGTTGACTCCGCGATCAATTGCGCGTCGCTGAGCGCGTAGGGGAACTCTCTAAGGTTTTTGATCCAGCCGCCCCATTGAAAAGAGTTTCCCGATTCGTACCTGCCAATATATCGGGTCGTGAACGTGCTGGAGGCAACGGCGCCGGTAAGGGTCTGCACAGCGCCGCCGTTGATCGTCACCTTGACGGTGGAGCCGTTCGCCGCGAGCGCCAGTTTTATGGGTGACAGGTCCGGGAAATTCGTGAAAAGTGCCGCGGTTATGGTCGTCGCCCCTGCAACGCTACACAGAATGTTGATATTCCGACTGGGTAACCTGAACAGCGCCAAACGATTACTATTGGTCCCATCGCCCAGCGCAAGCATCCTTTGATCCCCCGCCCCCGGCGCCGTTATGCCATCGAACACAACCGACCACTGCGCCGGCAGCCCGCCGACAATCGCTGACGTTACGTTGTCCCCCGCACGGGTCGCCGCGGCGCCCAGGGTCTCGATAGGGCTGGTGACGAACGCGCCCTCTTCGAGCTGGTTCCCGAGAAACCAAACCTCTGTGGCATTAGGCACCACCAACTGCCACTGGTTTGTCGTCGCGCCGGGTGTGACGTTGTTGGATTTCGTCTCGGCGTAGGCGTTGTTGCAGGCCACCGCGCCCACCGCGCCGGTCAACTGCAACGTCGGGGCGGTGCCGGTGAACCGGGCGAACACGCGGAACGAATGTTTGTTGGTGTTTGCCGTTGTCCCAACTACGGTGATTGTTACCGCCGCGCCTGTTGTGTTGTTCAGGTGGAATACATTCCCGCCGACCGTCCCGCCGTCCCACGGCAGGTTCGCCGCGTCGTTCACGCGGTCCAGCGTGCCCGCGCTCGCGGAGATATTCGTCAGTCCCGCGTCGGGGTTGAAGTTGAAATTCTGGCACTTGTTCGTCCGCTGTTCTTCGATCAACAACCCCCGCAGCGTGTCGTCTGCGGGGTTGAGGTCGATGCGGGCCGTGTTGGCTGCGGCTGTCTGTAACATCGCCATTTAGGTTCTCCAGTGTGTGGCGGGTGTAGTGCGCGTCAGGGTTGTATTGCCAGCCAGCGCGCCCAGCGATACCAGAGCCAGGGGCGGAGGACCGCTGGGCGTGGCAGCGGCTGCCAATGCTACGGGATGCATCAGAAATTCTTCCCAATCACAAACCCAAACCAGGTCGTGCCCCCATCGAACGTCTCGAACTGCAACCAGTCGCGCTTGTTCAACGTGCTCGTGAGCGTTGGCGCCACCGCACCGGCCCAAACAATCCCGGCCATGTACGCCACCGTGCGCGCAGTGCCGTCGGCTGTGAACATGAGCTGGAACGAACTCATTCTGCCCGCCGGGGCGACGTTCGAAACCACCATGCTGGTGATGTTCTGATTCAGAGGCACGGTAAACACGTTTGCCAATGCAAGGTCCAATGTCAGCACCCCCGCTGCAATGGTCGGCGCGGTCTGGACAATGCGCACGTCGGTAAATGTCCCGCGAGACGGCGTCGTATCGCCGATGGGTCCTAGCTGTGCGACAGTCCCAGGCGACCCAGGCGGGATATACAGTTCGATCAGGGTGAGGATATCGACATCACTGCCAGGCTC
>CBDDRC010000010.1:0-1167 GCA_965232985.1 uncultured bacterium | reverse complement strand
TGATGTCCCAGCAGACAGAGGCGCCGGTGCCCGCCACCGTCGCGCCTGAAGAGTTCACCTGGCTTTCCAACCCGCTCGACTGGCGACCCATCGACCGGTTCATCCTGCTGGCCTCACTGGTGATGCTTGCGCCCGTGCTGTTGGCCGCCGTACTGCTGGCGACAGTGTCCCTTGCACCGGACTACCTGGATCCCGATATCACGCGGATACTGCTCATTCTGTACGCATGCCACGCCATCTTGCTCGCAGGATTTCTCGGCCTGGCACTGCGGCGGCGGCAACATACTCACGACTGGCCAGCGCTTGAAAACTTCATCATTGTCTCCTTCGTCATCACGGTGCTGGCCAGCAGCTACGCTACCGGCACGCACTTCACCGAAGGACTGCTGATACTCTTTCTTGGCGTCAACATTACCTCGGCGCTGGCCAACATCCACAAGGTCCGGATCGCCTACGTTGGTGTGTGTATCCTGATGGCGTTGCTCGCGGTGAATGATTTCAGCGGTGCATTGCCGCCGGCACCACTATTTACACACCCGCCGCTGAAACCGGATGGCTCGCCGCTCATCGGCTGGCTGGCTGTGCAGGTAACGATTGCGGCCGCGCTGCTCGCCATTACCAATATCAGTCTGACAGCAGTCGGTCGGTGGGTGGAACGTGAAACCTTGTACCGCGAGATGTCGACCATCGACGGCCTCACCCGCCTGACCAACCGCCGCTCCTTTATTGAACGCGGGCAAAGCGAGTTCTCACGCGCACAACGGATTCCTGCCAGTGCCCTCGCCTGCGTGATGGTCGACCTCGATCACTTCAAACGCATCAACGACACCTGGGGCCACCATGCCGGCGACCAGGTACTCATCGCCGCCTCGACGATTATGATGGAGGGCGCGCGGCAGTATGACGAAGTGGGCCGCTATGGCGGCGAAGAATTCGCAATCCTGTTGCCGGGCCTGACGCTGGAGGCTGCCGCCATAGTCGCTGAGCGCATTCGGGAAAAAATCGCCGGCGCCAAGATCAACGTCGATGGCAATCCTATTGCGATCACCGCAAGTTTCGGCGTCGCCAGCTTTCCGGCGCCCGGCGTCGTAGATCTCAACGACCTGCTCAAGGCCGCAGACAAGGCACTGTATGCAGCAAAGGAATCCGGCCGCAACCGGGTGGTGA
>CBDDRC010000009.1:0-153212 GCA_965232985.1 uncultured bacterium | reverse complement strand
CCATGCCAGGCATCGGCACCGCGCTCGTTGTGCTCCAGCGCCTTGAACAAGGGAAGCAGATCCTGCCAAGCCCAACCGGCGTTGCCGGCAGCAGCCCAGTCGTCGTAATCGGCGGGGTTGCCACGGATATACACCATCGCATTGATGGAACTGCTGCCACCGAGTGTTTTGCCGCGCGGCCAGTACAGGCGGCGATTATTCAACTGCGGTTCCGGTTCCGTGTAATAACCCCAGTTGTGCTTGCCTTCGCGAATCAGCCCGATCACGCCAAACGGCACGTGAATCAGCGGACTGGTATCCGCCGGACCGGCCTCAATCAGGCACACCGAGTGGCCGCGACCGCTGAGCCTGTTGGCCACCACGCAACCGGCAGAACCGGCGCCTACAACAATATAGTCAAATGTGTTCTGCACGAATAATCTCCAGGTATTCACATTCAAAGTAAATTGGAAACGCGGGCCTCCCCGTTTCCATGCACGATATACGGCGTCAACATCCAGTTGTGATTAAGGAACGGCACGCGAATGGATTGCCATTTGGCTCTGCTGGTTGTTGAAGCCCGAAATGCTTCGGCGCCCACGATTTGCCGCAACGATCGCGTTTCCTGCCGCCGGCAACATGGACAACTCGCATTGCCGGAGCGCCGATTTGGCAACGACAGGAAGTTCTACCCAGGCCGAAACCGGGCCGGTTATCAGGGCAAGCAGCATGATTGTTTTTGTTGTTCTCATGCCAGGCTCCTCGCCCTGATCCGGATCTTTTTCAATCCATCAGCGAGGCATACCGGGACACATGGTAATCACGATCTCCGTACATACCCGCGTAGTGCGTGACCCGACGGAAATAGTGCCCTACGTCCAGCTCCTCCGTCATGCCAATGCCGCCATGGATCTGCACGGCTTTCTGCGCTACCGCCACAGCTGATCGGCACAGGTACGCTTTGGCCGTGGACACCGCAATCTGCCGCTCTTTATCCACTGCCGTATCACCGCGGATGCCCGCCATCCAGACCAGTGACTCGGCCTGTTGCACCTCGACGAACATATCGACCAGATAATGCTGAATCACTTGGAACGAGCCGATTGTCGTACCAAACTGTTTACGTGTCCGCGCGTACTCAACCGTCTTGCGGAATACCGCCGCTATCGCACCAAGCATGTCGGCGCATTGCGCCGCCGTCGCGACATCAACCGCCCGGCTGACCGCCTTCAGCGCATCGTCGCCGCGCGCCAGCACCGCCTCTGCAGGCAATTTAACTCCGGTAAATTGCACTTCTGCTGCCCGACTGCCATCCAGCACGCGGTAGTCCTTGATCGACACGCCGGCTGCATTGCCTGGCACTTCAAGCAGCACGGCCATGCCTTTTTCGTCGCGCGCGGTAACCAGCAGACTGTTGGCACCCTTGGCGCCAAACACCACGGACTTGTGGCCGTCCAATACCTGCTGCCCACCACTTCCCTTAATCCGTGTGTTGATGTGGAGAAGATCGTAATGGCCGCCGGTTTCCAGCGCCGCCAGGGCCATGTGTGCCTCGCCCGATACGATCGCCTCAAGGCGCTTCAGGGCGGCTGGCGTGCCCACGAATTCGAGCACCTTGCCCGGCAACAATGCGCAGGTCAGCCACGGATCGACGCAAAGCCGCTCACCAAGACGCCTGGCGATCAACTGTGTATCAATCAACGTACCGCCAAAACCACCGCAGGCTTCCGGAAACGGCGATGCCATCCAGCCCAGCTCGGCCATCTCGCGCCAACGTGCCGGGTTGTAGCCTTCGGTACCAGCAATCGCAGCCCGATACGTTTCGAAAGTGTACTTGCCGGCCAGAAAACGACTGGCCGAATCGTCGAGCATGCGTTGCTCGTCGGAAAATCTGAAGTCCATGAAGTGTGCTCCGATCGATTACAGGCCAAGAAGCATCTTGGCGATGACGTTTTTCTGAATTTCGTTGGTCCCGCCGTAAATCGTCGCCGCGCGCAGGAAGTTGTAGCGACGCGTACTACGATTGAAGGCAGCGTTGACCACCGGCTCGGGGTTGTCCCAGGTCAGAGAAAGATGACCACCCAGCTCCACCATCGCCTGGGTAAGCGCCTGCTGCAGTTCAGTGCCCTTGATCTTCAGGCCAGAAGATTCCGCACCAATGGGGTTGCCCTCTTCGATCGCCGCAACGGCGCGAAAGTTGGTGTACTCGAGGGCGGCAAGATCAATCTCCAACTCTGCAACCCGTCGTTTGGCGATCGGATCATCCCACCGGGTTCCACTGCCTTGCGGGGTTGCCCGCAGCATTTGCTTGAACCGATCAATTTCCTTTTTGGAATCGGCCACGCCGGCAATCGTGGTGCGCTCGTGGGTGAGCAGGAACTTGGCGATGGTCCAGCCCATGCCCTCGGTACCGACGAGATTTTCCACCGGCACCCGCACATCGGTGAAATACACCTCGTTAAGGTGGTGCAGGCCATCGATCGAGATAATAGGCCGGACTTCAATACCCGGCGTTTTCATGTCGATGAGGAGGAAGGAAATGCCCTGCTGAGCCTTGACCTTGGTGTCCGTGCGCACCAAGCAGAACATCATTTCTGCGTGGTGCGCATAACTGGTCCAGATCTTCTGGCCATTGACCACATAGTGATCACCATCACGCACGGCGGCAGTCCGCAGTGAGGCCAGATCGGAACCCGAGTTCGGTTCGGAATAGCCCTGGCACCACAGCGCCTTGGCGGAGGTGATTCCCGGCAGATACTTGGCCTTCTGGGCGTCGTTGCCAAAGGTATAGATGACCGGACCGATCATGAACACGCCGAAAGGGCTGGACTGCGGGGCGCCGGCACGGGCGCGCTCCAGATCGAAAATGTAGCGCTGGGTAGCCGTCCAGCCAGGCCCACCGTGCTGCACAGGCCAGGCCGTCACCAGCCATCCTTTCTCGGCAAGACGCTGCTCCCAGACATGCTGTTCCTTCATGTCAGGCATTTCCCCGCGCGCCGCCCGCTGGCGCAGGGCTTCGGGGACGTTCGCGGTAAACCAGTCCCGAACCTCGCGCTGGAAGGCGAGCTCAGCTGGCGTAAATTCAAGCTGCATAGTCGTTGTTCCTCAAATGAAATCGCAGTCCTCGGGCACCCCGCCGGCGGCAAAAGCCCACCCCACACCCTTCAGCAATGAAGGGCACTACGCGTGCCGGGGTTGACATTTGGTCGCGCGGCCAAGATATTAGTAACACGAACTTGGCCAGTTGGCCAAGGCGTCCCGTGCCGATCTTAAGCCCCCCCCTCGGCGGCCGCAGAGCCGGGCTCGAGGCGTAGAAGACGTATGAAATAGTGCCCCGCAGCCGGCAGTGCCACCGGGGCCTGTGTGCCAGCAGGAGGTTTTGCCATGTCCCACCTTCAACACATTCAGCCGCGCAAAACACAATTCGATGTCCGCGACGTTCCTGTCTTCTGGAATGACGGTGACCCGATTCTGACCCGATTCTTCGATGCCCTGTCGGTACATTTCCCTGACGGGGAGCGCTTTTTCATCCAGTCCGTGCGCAATTATCAGGACAAGATCCAGGACCCTCAGCTCAAGGAAGACGTACGCAACTTCTTCCGCCAGGAAGCACAGCACGGCATCGTCCATGACCAGTACAACGCCGTGATGGAAGCGCAGGGCATTCACGTCAAGAAGATCGTCGCCAGGATGAAGTTCTCCCTCCGGCTGATCGAAAAGTATCTGCCCGCCAAGTACCAGCTGGCCTTCACCGCCGCCTTTGAACACATCACCGCTTCTCTCGGTGAAGGCTTTATGGAAGAGGAAGGTGAAATGTTCCGCTATGCGCATCCTTCGATGCGGGCAATGTTTATGTGGCATGGCGTCGAGGAAGTCGAGCACAAGGCTGTCGCGTTCGACGTGTACACCAAGGTGGCAGGCGGTGGCTACATCACGCGCACTTCCGCCCTGATCCTGGGCACAGTCTTGGTTCATGCCGTCATCGGCTCGGTACTCTGGCATATGCTGAAAGTGGATCGCCTGCAAGGGCGTCCGCTGTTGATTGCCAAGGGGCTGTATCGTCTGTACGGACCCAACGGGATGATTACCCGGCTCCTGCCGCGCTATCTGGCCTGGTTCCGGCCCGGGTTCCATCCGTGGGATACCGGTATTCCAGAAAAAGTCAGTGCCTGGCTTGCCGAATACGAGAAAAACCAGGATCCGATGGAAGCCTCGCGCGTCGTGTTTGGAGAGAAGGCCTTGGCCCAGGCTGCCTGAAGCCTGGTCAGCGCGGCACCCCCGCTGCACGATGCACCTACCTTACAACATACAGATGCCCGATCCATGTCAATCCGTGAGGCGAATGGTGCAGACACAGCCGACCGCGAGAGAATTCTCGCCGTGGCGGCGAAACTCTTTCGCGACAACGGGTTCGAGCGAACCAGCGTCCGGGAAATAGCGAAAGCCTGCGGTATTCTTCCGGGCAGCCTGCATTATCGTTACCGTGCGAAGGACGATATTCTGGTCGACATGATGCGCCTCGGTATCGAGAGCACGATCAGTGGCATTATCGAGGCAACTGCGACCGTCCAGGATCCTCTGGAAAAGATGCGCGCCGCATTGCAGGCGCATCTCAATGTGCTCATGTCCGGCAACGACATGGTGTACGTGCTGCTGTTCGAGTGGCGCTCCCTGCACGGCTCGGCGCGCGAACAGATCATCGCGGAACGAGACCGCTACGAACACTACTGGCAAGCCATTCTTGACACCCTCAAGGTGCGCGGCTATATCCGCACCGAAGTGGATATCGACATGCTCAGGCTGATCGGGCTTGGCGCCATCAATTGGGTCGCCTCTTGGTACAAGGCCGGGGGCAAACACAGTCTTGACCAGATCGGTGACGCCATCTGGCAGATGATGACGCGGGGCGTCCTTACTCTTGAGCATCACGATAAGGTCAGAAGCTTGTGAGCGAGGTAACATCCCCTAGCGTGCCCGCAGCACGCATTGATCATCAGCCCGGACGCCATTGCGCCAGCTCTGCAATCCGGGATTTGCTTGCTTTTCATGGCGTGTCCCTGTCCGAGGCCATGTGCTTTGGTCTGGGCGCGGGGCTTGGCATTACCTACCTGGAATTGCCTGACGCGCCCGTACCTTTTATGGTGCATGTGCGCTCGCTGGGCTTTGAAGAAAGGGTTTTTCGCAGCATCGGCGTGCCGTTCGCCTGGGCCACTTTCGACACGCCCGATCTGGCTACCGCCGCACTGCACGATGCGCTCGACGCAGGCCGACCGGCACTCTTGCTGACGGATATTTTCCATTTGCCGTATTTCGGCAGTCGCACCCATTTCCCGGGTCACGCCATCGTTGCCTGGGCCAGAAGTCCGGAAACCAATACCATTTTAGTGACCGATACCGAGCGCCCCGATCCGGTTGATGTCGCAGGCGAATCGATGTCGCAGGCACGCTTCTCAAATCAGTTGCCTTTCATACACCATGGCAACATGTTTGCCCCCCACGCCATTTTGGCGGATCCAACTACCGAACAAATTGCCAACGCCATTCGGTACAATGCCGCCTCGCTGGTGGCGGCCGTCCCGAACAGCGGCATCCCGGCACTGCGAACTTGGGTGAACGATCTGCCGCGCTGGGAACAAACCGGAGACTGGCGCTGGACGACCCGCTTTGCCTACCAGGTGATCGAAAAACGCGGCACGGGTGGTGGTGGTTTTCGCCGTATGTATGCCGAATTTCTGGAGGAGGCGGCACGCAATGACTTGCGCATCCTGCAGCATGGATTGCCAAGACTGATGCGTGCAAGCGAACAGCAATGGTCCATCCTGGCGAGCGAATTGAAAACGGCATCCGAAGGTACACGCTTTCCTGCCGCACTGATTGCCGATGCGATCAATGCGGTCATGACTGCCGAGCAAAACTATGCCGACGCAGCGCGCGAATACTAAAGACGCAACATCAGCAAGCCGGAGCGATCCTGGAATGACGGTAGTTAAGGAGTATGCCGGAGCCAACCCGCAGTACCTGACCATGGCCAAAGCCTTTTTTGGTACGCACCACCCTCTGTTCAGCGCCTTCAAGATTGATATCGATCTTATCGGCAACGGTCATGCCGTAATGCGGATGCCATTCTCCGACGCACTGGCAGATCGCCGGGGGGCACTGCATCGCGGCGCATTGGTGACCTTGCTCGATACGACCTGCGGGCTGGCCATTTTTTCCGCTCTGACATCACTGAAACCGATTGCTACCATCGACTTGCGGGTCGATTTTCTGCGTCTCATACCGCCCGCTGCGGAGCTGAAAGCCGTGGTCGATTGCGTGGGCACCACAGAAACGGTGGCCTATATCATTGGTCGCGCCTTCGCAGGGGAGGGCGACCAACTGATTGCGACCGTCGCCGGCTCTTTCGCCATTGATACCATGGGACCTGCTTTTGGTGACGTGTCCCAGGGGAAGCCGCGATGAATCAAGCAACACCCGAATCAGTCAGTCCCGCCGCAAAATCAGCGGACGGGCTGCTGGACGAGCCTTTTGTCGAGTTTCTCGGCTTCCGCGAGGAGGTCGTAGCCGGTGAAATCCAATACCTGATGGATTTTCGCGACCAGCACCTCGGCAACCCACTGATTCGCACTTTCCACGGCGGCATCCTGGCAAGTTTTGGCGAGGTTGTTGCTGCAGCTCACCTTGCCAGAAAACGCGGCGACGATAGTCTGCCGGTCTGCTCGACCATGACCTTCGATTTTCTCCGTCCAGCCTTCGCCGGCACCCTGCTGGCGGTACCGAATATCGTGCGCGCCGGCCGCCGGATGACTACCGTGTCCGTGCAGTTACGTCTGGAAGGAAAGCTGGTCTGCATCGGTCGGTTCCTTTTCCCGGTGGGTGGCAAGGCACTCGGAAATGCACCCGGGAGTACGACATGACCGACTCTGTTGTCGCATCACTCATCTCCGTCTACCCGGATATCCCGTTCCAGAAGTTGCTGGGTATCGAAATTATTGAAGTCTCTGCCGACAAGGCCGTTGTTCGCTTGCCGTTCCGCCCGGATCTTGCCGGCGGTGGCAACGCCTTCCACGGCGGGGCAGTGAGCAGCCTGCTCGATCTGACCGGCGCGCTCGCTGCCTGGTCCGGGCATGATCCGGCGAAGGGCATGAAAGCTGCGACTGTTTCCCTCACCACCAATTATCTTTCGGCCGCCCTTGGCAAGAATATTGTCGCAACGGCGCGGGCAGTAAAACGTGGCAAAGAACTGATCTTTTGCGAAGTGGATATCGCCGAAGAACTCAGCGGTAAACCCGTGGCGAACGGCACGATGATTTATCGCATCGTCTGAACCTTAGTCCATCGCTGCCCTCGCCAGCGCCACCGCCTGATCCTCGGTAATTTTCGTATTTACACGCAGGTACAGCGCGTGACCATGCCTGTCCTTGAGCCAAACCTCGTCGAGATCACCAAAACCTTTTCCGCGGGAGTGGCGGGAATGGCCCACCAATACACCATCACGCTCAATGACCTTGCCTTTCCCGCCAGACTCCACCATTTTTCGCCAGCCGTCCTCTTTCAATATGCTGCTGCCGAGCGAGAAGTAGCGGACCCGCTGCTTGTCCTTGCTGTCGCCGTACTTGCATTCCTGGTACAACTTCTCCGTGTCCTGCTTTCGCTCGAAATTCTTGCCCATGATGGCAGTTACTTCATCCAGCGTGAGCTGCGCACACAGAGCATCGACTGACAATCGGGCAGCCTTCGACCCACGCGCAACATCTTTCTCAATGCCGGCTGCCCCGCCTTGAGCGTGAGCTGGCAGTGTAAACGTGGCGATGCTCGCAAGAACAAGAAGTACCATGCGCACAGTGCAGCTCCTTGAAATGAAAAGCAGTGCGGCCTCGCTGGCCGGTGACTCAGTTGGTGACGTTATCTATCGTACGTGCCAAACGGTCACCGTACAGTTGCGCCACAGAATTTTCGATAGCCCGGTGCACTTCGGCAAGCACCACAGAATCGACCATGTTTCTTAGTTTGTTGATGAGCTCCGCGATACGCGGCATATCCTCGGCCGGCGGAATACTGGTGCCATAGCTGTCAATTGCTTTCGCCAGTCGCCACAAGACGTCATCGGCGGTGCGTTGCATATTGGTTCGCAGGCGCTCGGCAACATCCAGCAGATCGGGCAAGCGGATGCCGGAAATCACCAGCCCCGATGCTGCCTCCAGCAGAAGAATGTTTCCGACCCGGTAGCGCGCACCATCCGGCGTCAAAAAACCCAACTCTATAGCCCGCTCGAGCAGCGCGCGCGGGGCGCTTGTCAAGCCAAACATCCGCAACAACTGGGCGCGAGTCACAATGGCCGGCGCACCGGCAGCCAATGGCGCAGTGATGGCGGCATCCAGGCCGATCAGATCCCGCACATTACGGCCACTTTCGGCAGCGGCAATGAGTTCTTGAATACTGTTCAGGTTGAAACCGCGCTCCTGCAGGCGCAACACCATTTTGAGCCGGTAAAGGTGATGCTCACCGTAAACCGCATGCCTTCCGCGCTTGTCCGGCGGCGGGATGACCCCACGATCCTGGAAGGCCCGCAGGTTCCTGACGGTGGTGCCTGCAATTTCCGCCAGTTGCTCAACTGACCAGCCAGCATCTGCAGGCTGCCGTGCCAGTCGTCGCGATTCGGCTTTGGGTTGACCCGATTTGCGGGTTTCCGTCATCGCCATGCCCTTTCGTGTCGAAAGGCCTTATGGTGCCATGATCTGCGCTCTCGACACATCGTCCAGACCATTTGTCAGCGGCGGAAAGTCGCTTTAATTGACGGCTGTCACACGGCCTTCCCAGAAAGGCTTCCGTAGCTCGTTTTTCAGGATCTTGCCCGCACCGCTGACGGGCAGCGGCTCGCTCCGTATCTCGACACTACGCGGCAATTTGTAGCCCGCAATGAGCCCGCGACAGTGAACAACTATCTCCTGTGTGGTCACGATGGCGCCGGGTTTTGGCACCACAATCGCGTGTACTGCCTCACCCCACTGCTCACTTGGAATGCCAACGACAGCGCACTCCTGCACGCCAGGGTGCTTGTATATTGCGCCTTCCACCTCGACAGAGAAGATATTCTCACCGCCACTGATCACCATATCCTTGGCGCGATCAACAATGAAAACAAAGCCGTCTTCGTCCATATAGCCAAGATCGCCAGTGTGCAGCCAGCCATTACGCAGAGTTTCACGGGTCTGCTCTTCAAGTTGCCAGTAACCGCGCATGACATTGAGCCCCCGTGCACAAACCTCGCCGACCGTCCCGCGTGAGACTTCGCGATCCTCCCCATCGAGAATCAGCACCTCAACGCCATACGCCGGTCGGCCGGCACTGCGCAGCTTGGCGCCGCCGACTTCATGGTATTCAGGCGCCAGGGTAGTGATCACCGGGGATGCCTCGGTCTGCCCATAACCCTGTGTGAACCGGGCCGCCGGCATCTGCCGCATGGCCTCAAGCAACACGGCTTCCGGCATGGGTGATGCGCCGTAGAGCAACCGCCGCAGGCTTGCAATGTCGTGATGGGCAATTTTCCCGGACGACACCAACAGGTTGACCATTGTCGGCACCGCCATCGCGTGCGTGACCCGCTCGCGTTGAATGGTCGCCAATACATCATCGACATCAAATCTCGACACAATGCAATGTGTCGCCCCAACCATGGTCACAGCGAAAGTACTGGCCATGTCGGCCAGATGGAACATCGGCCCGGCATGCAGGTACACGGACGACTCGTCGTAGCCCATGACCGGCACGATATTCAGCGCGTTGTAGACCAGATTGTCGTGCGAGAGCATTACGCCTTTCGATTTGCCGGTCGTACCTCCGGTGTAGAAGAGGCCGGCCAACTGATCACCGCCAGCGTTGGCATCCTCCATGGGCTCGTGCGCGGCGATGAGATGCTCGTAATCAAGACAGTCTGGGGGAAGCGGGCCATCGCCGATGAAAATCACATGCTGCACCGTACGCAGCAATGGCCTCAACGTCGGCAGCATGTTCGCAAACGTATCGTCCACCAGCAGAACCCGGCTGGCCGAATCCTCCAGCGTGTAGGCAATTTCTGGCGCTGCCAGGCGGATGTTGACCGGATTAGCCGCCGCGCCCGCCCATGCCACTGCGTAGAAATATTCTACGTAGCGATCACTGTTCAACGACAGAATGGCAATTCGCTCTTCCGTGCCAACGTCCAAGGCACGGAAGGCGGCCGCCAACCGTGCAACGCGAAGCTGAAGTTGTTGCCAAGTCTGACGGCGCTGGCCAAAGACAGTGGCAGTTTTTTTGCCCCGCGTCTGCACGGCACGACGAAGGGTTTGCGTGAGATACACGGCTATTGATCTCCGCCCCACCAACCGCACACACCCCGGGCTGCAACATCGTTCAGCCCGGGATTTTGCACACGCATTCCGTCAGGCAGTGGCTACCGGCACCAGCACCGGCGCCTTGCTGAACTGATAGTGATCCATGGGCAGGTGCTTGGCGCGCCAGAGCATTTCGACGGAGGTTGAAGGCCGCAGCATCGGCGCGTCGCCATGCCGATCGAAATAATAGCTGTTCGAAGATGCACAGTTGTTGTTCAGAAACACAGTGCTCTGCTGGCGATGCTGGATATCCGCGAAGTAGCGATCATGAATATCCTGCCTCACCTCAACGCAGGTTGCCTTGCGCTTGAGCGCCTCGGCAATACAGCGCACCGCATGGATCGAATTGCCTTCGACCATCTTGAAGTAGGACGTGCCAATCAATGCGTAAGGGCCCAGCATGATGTAGAAATTCGGGTAGCCCGGGACGGTGAGGCCTTCGTAGGCCTGAAACCTGTTTTCTTCCCAGAACGCGCCGAGCTCCTGGCCATCACGTCCAACCACCTCATAGGACGGCAGGTTTCCTTTCTCAAAAACCTTGTAGCCCGTCGCCAGGATCAGCACGTCAATCTCGCGCTCCGTGCCGTCTTTGGTGCGTATCCCCTTTGGGGTAATCCTCTCAATGGGCGTAGTAATAAGATCCGTGTTTTTGCGCGCGAACGTTTTAAAATACTCGTTCGAAAAGGTCGGGCGCTTGCAGCAAAAACCGTATTTCGGTGCCAGCTTTTCCCACAAATCCGGACGATCTGGCAGCTGCTCGCGCATATTGCTGAGGCCGGCCTTTTCGCACATCCGCACCAGCCAGGGCGCCTGCCGGTAGTAAATGGCGGCGACCACCATCAATGCCTCGCTGAGTATATCCGTCCCCATCCGCACGGATTTTTGCGCTGCGGGAAGCAGGCGGAAGACACTCTTCATCCACGCTGGCAGCACCCGATCCGGCTTTTTCAATACCCAGATCGGCGTCCGCTGATAGACATCAAGCCGTTTCGCCAGCGGTGCAATTTCCGGAATCATCTGCACGGCGGTAGCGCCCGTACCAATGACAGCGATCCGTTTTCCTTTCAGATTAATCTTGCTGTCCCAATGGCCCGTGTGAATGATTTTCCCTTGGAAATCGCCAATGCCCTCGATATCCGGCATTTTTGGCGAGATCAATCCGCCCGTTGCGGAAATCAGTTGCCGTGCCGTGATCTCCTTGCCGCCATCAATCGTGACGCGCCAAAAATGCTTGTCTTCATCAAATACTGCGCGGCTGACACTCGTCTTGAACCGGATGTGCGGGTAGATGCCATATTTCGAGGCAACGCGTTCAGTGTAGTTCTGCAATTCACTGCCCGGCGCGAACACCCGGGACCAATTCGGGTTCTGCTCAAAAGAATATGAATAGGTGAATGAAGTGATGTCGACGGCGATGCCCGGATAGCGATTGTCTCGCCAAGTGCCACCCACCTGATCAGCCCGCTCGAGAATGATGAAGGAGTTGATGCCCTGTTCCTTCAGCCGTATGGCGACGCCCAGCCCGGAAATGCCGGCCCCGATAATGAGCACCTCGTGGTCGGGATGTATTGATCCCCGAGCCTGCGTGGCAATCTGGTCAGGCTGGAAGTGGGCAATATTCATGTTCGCTCTCCAGGATAGTCGGGTTTTATCGGCCGATTTAATGAACGGCCGAATCAGCTTGTGTGGAAGGCTTTGCCTTCGGATTGCTTTTACCTTTCGCTCGAGCGCGTACGACAGGTACGTCGCGCTGTTTCTGCAGCGCCCAATTGACGGCATGCTTCTCAACAAACCTCACCAGGGTGTGCATGTCCTCCCGTGCTTCAGGCAGGAAAAGAGGGAACACCACCCAGACATGCGGCATGTCTGGCCTGGACAACAACTCCACCGGAACCTTGGCTTGACGCGCGTTGTACACAACACGGTAGGCGTCGTCGCGCAAACATTCCTCTTCGCTTACCGTCACCAGCAGCGGGGGTAACCCGGAGAAATTGCCCCGGGCCGGAGAGGCGTAGGGATGGGTTGGATCCGCACCCGCCAGATAGACATCGACCGCCATGTCTACCATGCCTTTCGACAACATCGCATCCGAATCACTGTTGGCGGACAACGATCGCAACGTACCAGTCGCATCCGCTCCCGGTGACAACGCCAGTGCACATACGGGCATGGGGTAATCTTCATCCCGCGCACGCAACAAAGTGACCAGCGTGAGATTGCCACCGGCAGAATCGCCAGCCACCACCAGCGGCTCACCGCCCTTCAGGTCAGCTGAAAGCTGGCGATAGACATTGAAAGCATCGTCAGTCGCCGCCGGATAAGGGTGCTCCGGCGCGAGTCGATAATCCGGGAGAAATATCCTGGCGTTCAGTCGCTGTGCCAGCTGCCCGCAGAAAGTGTGGTAAGTGGAAAGCTTGCCGCCGATGAAGGCACCACCGTGCAAATAAAGCACGGTCATGCCCGGATTTTCCACGGTCACCCACTCACCAGGCACCCCAGCGATTGTTTCTTTATTCACCACAACACCCTGCGGTATGCGGCTCGGCATCGGCATGTTCATTGCGTTGCGTAAATGCCGCACAAGATCCGCCTTTGATTTCGGATCGCTCTGCTTTACCCGCATACGCAGGAGCAGCTTCATAGTGCTGGCCGCCAAAGATGCCATGGTGTTTTGCCCGTTAATGGTCGGATTTATGTGTTTGGAGAATGCCCGGTGACAACGATGCTCAGGGCGAGACCAGCCGGTACGCTTCGCCAAGGCTGCGCGCATAAAGCCGCGGCGCAATGCGCTTGAACATCCACGCAATCTGGCCGTCGATTTGGGGCAGCATGTACATCTGGCCCTTATCCAGAGCGTCCAGCGTCTTACGGGCAACCGCATCGCTGTTGGTCAGCGCAAACTTCGTCATCGCCGTCTTGGCAAACTCGGCGCGATACGAAGGCAAGCGACCGTCATTGACGATGTTGGTCGGCACCACGGTCGGGCACAATACGGTCACCTTGACGCCGGTTCCAGTCAGTTCAGCCGATAACGTTTCCGAGAGCGACATTACACCGGACTTTGTGACGTTATAGGTGCTCATTTCCGGCGCTGCAGCAAATCCTGCCGCAGACGCCACATTGATGATGCCGCCATAACCCAATGCCTTCAGCTTCGGCGCAAAAAAGTGACAGCCGTGAATTACACCCCAAAGGTTGACGTTCATGCACCAGTGCCAATCTTCCAGTGACACCTCACCAATCTGGCCACCAAGGCCGACCCCGGCATTGTTGACAATCAACGTCACAGGCCGCCCAAGCAACTCCTCGGATTGCTCGGACAGCGCCGCCATCTGCTCGGCGTTGCCTACATCGCACTCATAGGCAACGGCATGCGCATTCAGGCTGCGCAACGTTTCGGCAGTCTCCTCGGCGCGCTCCTTACGGATATCCACGCACAGCACGGCACCACCACGCCTTGCGATCTCGTAGGCGAAACTCCGTCCGATACCGCTACCGGCGCCGGTAACAACTGCGGCCGCTCCTCTTGAAGGCTTCTGCCCTTTCACTCCCATGATCACTACTCCCAAATCAATTAAGCCAGCTGCGGCTGTAAGGTCTGCCGCTGCTTTTGTTTATGTTTTTTATTGCCGGCAGGCGAGTGCTTGCGCTGGTGTTCCAGCAACGCCTTATACGCCTTGTGAGGGTCTCCGGTTTTCTCATAGGCACTCTTCCAGACATGGATCACCGCCCGGTTGTCGTCATCCCACGGGTGGAAATCCGGCCGGTAGTAGGGCAGGTAGTGCGTAATTGTGCGCGTCAAAATGCCCGGCTTGTTGAAGAGCAGGTTGGTCATGCGCAAGGCGGAACGCCAGTTGGTCAACTGCTTGTCCTTATAAAGCAGGTAAGCGTTGCTGGCGACCATGAACGGCATCCCGAAGGCCGTGGCAAATGCCATGGAGCTGACGCGCCGGGCGTACCCCTTCACACCACCACCACCCGCATGCACATACACGTCAAAGCTGACGCCCTTGTGCTCGGTCTCCTCAACGAAATGCCAATAGAGCATCGCAGTAAGTTCAGGATGCGTGTCTTCAAGCAGATCGGGGTTCTCCAGCATCACCGAAGAAATGATGGCGGTGAAATGCTCAAACGCGGCTGCCAGCGCGCTTTGCGTCTGAATGCTGAGATTCTTTTGCAGGGTTTCACGAATCTGCTTGAAAACAATTTCAAGTTTGTCGAGCGGCACGCCATGGGCGATGCTGGCAGCGTTCATCTCATCGTGTTCGCGCGCATGAATGCGTTCCTGACGACAAAAATCTACGGCAGCTTTGCGTACAGCCGGATTGGTGAGTTGATCCAACTGCGCGCGCGCCGAGTTCATCACCCAGCGCTCACCATCGGGGACGGCAGCAAGAATCGAATTCATCCACTGCGTGGTCCAAGGGTCGCCGTTGAACCAATGCCGCGCAACCGTCTCGGTGTTCATTTTGAAGTGGATATCCCGAGGTACCACCTCGTCGTATCCGACGCTTCTGCCTGCGATGCCCATAACTACCTCCTGACTCATTGATGACCGGCGCTGCCGGCCCCGTTGTTTCCACCCAACCCTTGGTTGGTCGACCGTCCAAATTACCGAACCGAAAATCACCCCTTGAGTTGGCGTCGAGTAACAGGCGAAAAACCCGGGGTCAAGCCCGGAGCATCTTCCTTGATGTGAGATGGGCGCCTGCATTCGACTCCCCGAGAGGAGCCACGCTTACACGCATAAACGGTTACACGCTTTGATGTAACTATATGGCGCCGGAGGTTGTCAAGGTCAGCAAAGGCATCTTGGTCAATCGGATCAGGCGGCGCCCGCCGGCTCCTGGCGAGCACCGCCTGTGACGGCTTCAAGCAAAGGGGTTAGCGTTCAGGAACGCCAGCACAGCGTCAGCAAATACGTCGTTCCGATCCCCGGCAACCATGTGCCCGGCGCCAGCGATATCGACAATTTTTGCCTGCGGAATGAGCTCCAGCAGCTCCCTTGCGCCCTCGGCACTCACAACATCACTGCTTGCGCCCCGTACCAGCAGCGTGGGAATCCGCACCCCACGGGCAGCCGCCAGCCGACGTTCCAACTGGACCAAGGCCTCGCCGGCATCCGTGCGGGTGGCATCGTTGAGAAAACGCGGATCCCAATGCCAGCGGTAGCGCCCGTCGGTGCCCAGGCGCAGGTTTTTCAGCAACCCGGTGTTGTCTTTCGGCGGTGGGCGGTTCGGATTGTATGCCGCCACCAAAGCCCGCACCTCTTCCAACGACGCGAAACCGTTTGGATTTGCGCTCATAAACGTGAGGATGCGCTCGACACCGCTACGCTCAAGTCGCGGGGCAATATCAACCAGCACCAGCCGATTTACCGTTGGCAGCAGGCCTTCGCCAACGGCGACCATTGCTGTGATTCCACCCATGGAGGCGCCTACTATTGTCGGCGACCCTCCGACCTGCTCGACCACACGACGAATGTCATCCGCCATATCATCGACACTGTAGTTGCCATCCGGCGCCCAGTCGCTTTCGCCATGGCCGCGAGAATCCAGCGTGATCGCGCAGTAGCCGGCATTGGCAATGCGCTTTGCGGCGCCCGCCCAGGCGTGCCGTGTCTGACCGCCGCCATGCAGCAGCAGTACCGTTGGCGCACCGACCCGACCGCGACGATCACCGACCAGACGAACGCCTGCACAGCCCGTGAAATAAATCGTTTCGACCTGATCCTGCTTCCTTTCTTCACCGGCCGTCGTCGCCACATGGCCTGATTCCGGGGTGTGGTCGCGCATGTTCATCTCAGACATAAACGGTCGCATCATATTTTTCGGGTTTAAAGGTGCGCACACTCAACACATATTCAGACGCCAGGCCCGGATAGAGTGTGTGATTTTCGCCATGCTCATCCAAGTACCAACTCCGGCAACCGGAGGTCCATGAAGTGTACTTCATGCGCGACTGAATCTTCCGGTGCCACGCATCCTGCGCCACCCTGCGGACGTTGAGGTAACGCAGATTGCGCTCCAGCAGTGTCTGCAGAGCCTGGAGAATGTACCCGGCTTGCGCCTCGGTATAGACGAGCACCGACGTGTGCCCCGGCCCGGTATTTGGCCCCAACATCACAAACCAATTCGGAATGCCGGACACTGCCATACCCATGTAGGCCTTGCTGCCCGGAGCCTGCCACAAATCGCTCATCTTCACGCCATCAAGGCCATGCACCTCGAAGGGGGCGCTGGCGATATCCAGCCTGAACCCGGTCGCCAGCACCACACAATCGACTTCGTGGGTTTTGCCATCGGCTGTGACAATACCTGTCTCGGTGATGCGCACAATGGATTCGGTTATCACCTCAACATTCGGCTGCGCGAGCGCCGGATAGTAGTCATTCGATATGAGTACACGCTTGCAGCCAATATGAAAATCCGGCTGCAGCTTGCGGCGCAATTCCGGATCGCTCACCTGCTTTTCAAGGTGTCTTGATGCGTAGCGCTCGAACAGCCGTGAAGCCGGCGTATCCAGAATGACCAGCGGCGCGAAGATCGCTTCACTGGCAGTATAGATGGCGTTGCGCAGCAAGCGCTGCGCTGCCGGGATACGGCGGAACAATTGCCGGGTGCGCTCCCGGATCGCAAAATCCGGCTTTGGAATTACCCAGGCGGGGGTGCGCTGAAACAGTTTGAGCGAAGACACATAAGGCTGGATCGATGGCACGACCTGAATCGCGCTTGCCCCTGTGCCAATAACTGCCACGCGCTTTCCCTTGAGATCGTACTGATGATCCCAGCGTGCAGTATGGAACTTGGCGCCCTTGAATTCGGCAAGACCCGGAATGTCGGGATAGGCCGGGTTGACCAGGCCGCCGATGGCCGACACCACCGCCCGCGCAGTAATCGTTTCACCGCCCTCCGTGGTCAATGTCCAGATGCCGCCTTTATCGTCAAAGATAGCTTTCGTGACGCCTGTGCCAAAACGCAGCCAGGGCCGCAGGCCGTACTTTTCCACGCAGTGATGGATGTAGCCGTGAATTTCCGCCGAACCGGCAAACGTGCGACTCCAGTCAGGCACCTGCTCGAACGAATAAGAATAGGCGACCGATGGCACATCACAGGCGCAGCCAGGATAAGTGTTGTCGCGCCAGGTGCCACCAACGTCATCGGCGCGTTCGAGCACCACGAAATCGGTAATGCCCGCCTCCTTGAGCCGGATCGCCATGTTGATGCCGGAAAATCCGGCGCCGATGACAACCACCTGATGGTGCGGCGCCGATGATTGCGGTGCAACGAACGCGACTTTCTTCCTGGCCATGTACTGAATCTCCCGTATTTCCATCTGAATACTCACGGCCATACCGCGGAGTCACTGCCACTGGAAAACTCCGCGCTTCGACCTGTCGCTAGCACCAGGATCTAGCCCAAACGCTCGACACCCTGCCAGAAACGCTCTTCCAGTTGTTTCTTGGGCAACTTGCCGGCCAAGTTGCGCGGTAACTCGGCAAACTCCACAAAGCGCGGCAACTTGAACCCGTACAGTCCTGCTGCGCGACAATGTGCAAGAATCTCTTCTGTCGTTGCGACAACGCCATCGCGCAGATGCACAACAGCAGCCGGGACTTCACCCAGATCCTTGTCCGGCGCCCGCACCACGGCAACATCCAGGACAGCCGGGTGGCGCTTGATGATGTCTTCGATCTCGTTGGGAAAGAGATTGACGCCACCGCTGATGATCATTTCCTTTTCGCGCGAGGTCAGATACAGGAACTGATCCGCGTCGAGATAGCCGATAAGGCCATCGTCGTACCAGATCTTGCCGTCGATCTCGATGTAGCAGTCGTCCGTCTTTTTCTGCTCGCCCACATATTGAAGCCCAAAAGTAAGCGCTGATCGCACCAGCACCTTGCCCGGCTTGCCGGGCTCTACCCAGCGTGAATTTTCGGCATCATATATGCCGCATTCGGCAGCACGGACCTTACCGACGCTGCGATAACGACCTGGATCGCCCTGATAGTCCTCGGGCAACAAAATGGTGATGATTCCCGTTTCTGACGCACCGTAATACTCGTGAAAAACGTCATTCGGCGCCCCCTGACGCCGGAACAGCGCATTTATCTCCTGCTTGACGTGGGGCGCGCAGGGCGCTGCCGCGCAAATCAGCGAGCGCATACTGCCGAGGCGATAACGGGATTTGACTTCATCCGGCAACGCCAGCACGCGTTCCAGCATGGTTGGCGCCACAAAAGTCCAGTTGATCCGCTCATCCTGGATCATCTGCAGAAAACCTTCTGCGGTGAACTTGCGCATCGGCACAACCGTGGCACCAAACAGAAAGGGCAACACGGCGATCTGAACGCCCGCGTGATAGAGCGGCCCCGGCACCAGCGAGCGGGCGTTGCCGGTGATCGGATCATGCAGCTTCCCCAGCCCGTACCAGCCCAACGCACTCAGCTGCATGACGCTCATGCGCACCGCTTCGTCGCGCGAGGCTCCCCGACGCTTGTGATCCTGCTCGCCGAACATGGCCGTTTGATCCATGTTGATGAACTTCGGCGTGCCCGTCGTACCGCCACTGTAAGGCTTGGCCGAGAGATGGAACTTCGCCGGGTGCAGGCGGGGCGTAGCTGCTGCCGTCAGCGCAGCCAGCGACAACATCCCCTTCGGTACGGGCTGATCGCCGGTGACGACAATGTGACTAACCTGCAACTCGTGGCGGATCGAATCAATAACCTCAACAAACCCCGGGTCGATGATCAGAACCTTGGCTGAAGCGCGCCCTATGCATTGCGTGAATTCGGCCGGTTTCAGGTGCCAGTTCAACATCGGCATCGTGATGCCAGACAAGTTACAGGCCTGATTGACCTCAAACCAGGTGGCGCTGTTGTATAACAGAACCGCGCAAGCATCTCCCTCGCGCAAACCCAAGGTGTGCAGCACATCCGAGGTGCGCAGCACACGTTGCCGGAATTCCTTGAAGGTGATGCGGTCAGCGCCGTCAACCACCGCCTCGCGATTGCCGAGCGTTTCCCAAAATGCGAGGAAAAAACGGCTACCCAATCCCACCTCACTATCGCGATCCTGCCACAGCGCGCGGAACATCGACCGCGCAAAAATCCGCTTGCCCATCTGCCCGAATACGGCGCCCAACGCACGCTTCGTGTCCGGCGATTTCAATAATTTCAATTTCGACATGGCCTATCCTCCGGCATCAGGGGTTGCGAACCTTGATTTCCACACGTTGAACCGACGTTTCTATAGTCTGGTGATCGGCGCCAGCCCAGTACACTGATACCTGATGCTTGCCGGAATCCACCGGCAAATCGAGCAGGTACACATAGCGGTTGTTGCCGGCCGAGAAAAGCTGCTCACGCACCGGCATCATCGACTTGTCATCAATACCTATGTGCAGGTGCGTGCCGATCTTGGCGGCACTCATGGTGGCCTGGTCAAGGTCGGCGTCCGTTTCTATCACGATAGCCATCTGACCTTCCACACAGTCTCCTGCCTGCGGCATCAGCAGTCTGAGTCCGGGCACCTTCGTGTCGCTGCTCGCCGCCACGGCGGGCGTACCGCCATGGTGACCCGCATGGGGGTCGGCGGCGGCAAGGGCTGCACCGGCCTGCATCAGCAGTCCGAGCGCGGCCGTTATCATGGTTGTCTTGAATCGCAATCTCATACACACCTCCGGGTTGCCATTTGCTTTGCTTCCGATTGTCACCGCGCCTTCAATGAAGATGATCGTCCGGCGGCGGGGGCACCCGGGTGTCTGCTGCCAACTGATCCAGTTCGCCGGCCAGCGCCTCTGGTAGCGCCCACCCCGCCGGATCCTCGTCAGGCAGCCAGCGCGCCCGGATGTATCCGTAGCGATCCAGCAGAAATTCCGCATGCTGGCGCGGCACACCGAGGACGCCGACATCTCCCCGCATGGTCAAGGTGCGCGTCAGTAACTCATAAGTGGCGAGCACATCGCGCGGGCTTTGTGCATACCAGATGTCCGGCCGAAGCGCAGTCAATGCTTCCGGGTTGGCCGTTACATGCACGATTTCCAGGCGCTTTCCTGCCTGCTTGTGCCAGACCTTAAGCGCATCTATCCGGGCGGACATTGCAGCTTGCGTTTCCATATCGAGCACCAGCAATACCGGCACGCCCCGCAATGCCTTCAGTTGCGATAAATTTCCGCCCTGATCCACGAGATAAAAATCCGGTGCTGCCAACCAGCCCTGATCGGGAACCACGTGACTTTCCAGTACCCGCGCCTGGAAGCCCTGGGAAAACGTCCGCAAAAAATTGACGAGATCCCAGCGATCCTGTTCGTTCAATCGATCAGCAAATCCAGGCATACCGCCAGCCGGAATGCCGTTGCCTATCCACCAGAACATGTCTCCGGCAGTATGCAGGGCCGTGTGCGGCGCGGAGAGATCCGCTGGCGGCCTGCGCGTGCGCGTGGAGAGGGGGCCGTCGCCATGCCCGCCAGCACCATGGCAGACCGTGCAGTTTTCGCGGAAAAGCAGTTCTCCGTTGGCAACGGATTCACTCATATAGGCAACATCACTGCGCTGGAAAGTGTCTGGGAACGCAGGCACTGCCAATGCCCATAGCGCTGTACCGGCGCCCACTGCAAACAGGATCGAATACAGGGCGAGCAGAACGCGGCCGGAATGGCGGTAGACGGCCACCATCACGGCAAGCAAAGCGGCCACCGCGACCCACACGCCGGCCCAGAGCATCTGCAACACGATCCGATCCAGCGCGATCGCCTCAAAAGAGAAGCGAAACGGCAGCACCCAAAGTGCCTGCTCGTGCGAGGCGGGCGTCATCTGGCCCAGGATGGCCGCCAAGGCCACGGCGAGAAATGTGGCGGCCCACTCGATACGCACGGCACGCAACGCCGTGCTCTTGTTCACCACCATCCCGATCGACCAGTGCGGCAGATCCCTGCGTATCGCATTGGCTGCCAGCAAGGCCACTGCCAGCAAAGCGATCTTGGCCGTCAACAGCAGCCCCCACGGCGTGCCGAACTGATCGCCCTGATTGTCGATAAACTGATCTGCCAGCAGCACGCCCGTGGCCACCAGAATTACCACCAGCAGCATCGCGACGCGCGAAAATCGCAGCACCGATTGTGTGACATCTGCGGAAAATGGCTCCCCGAACAACCTGGCCTGCCGACCCTCAGCACGGACCGTCATCCACCAAACCGGCAGACTGCCGACCCAAAGGGCAACAGTGGCCATGTGTGCCGCATGCACAGGCACCAGGAACGGGGCATTCTCATCACCAGCGTAGTGGCCTGCGAGCGCGCCCGAACCAGTGATGGCTATTCCGGCGATGGAAATAATGCCCAACAGGCGCGACGACATTGGCTGCGGCGGCAGGAGCGGGCGCCGGACTCGCAGTGCTGCGGTTGCGACAACCGCCAGCAAGGCAACACCCATCAGGGTTCGTATCAGCCACAGCATGCCCGGGCGCGTGGCTGCGATGTATTCCCGCCAATTCCCCCAAGGCGCTTGCCATGCAGCGTCTGGCGAACCGATAACGGCAGCAAACTGGACAGGCAGTTGAATCAACTGCGCGGTAATAAAAACAATCAGGGCAACGATCAGACTGGCGACGAGCCTGCGCTCAACTTCCGGCAGGCGTGTCCGGACACCGGTCCCGCACAACCACCAGAAGAATGTCATGCCGGCGATGACAACGACCGACACGGCCTCCAGCGAGGCCGCAAGCCGCCCAATCCACTCGATCATGGTTTCGCCGGCGCCGGCTCCAGGCGGAAACTATAGCCCCAATCAACGATGTGGCCATCGACCGATAACACGCGGTAGCGAACTTTGTATGTACCCGGATCAAGCGCCGGCAATTCGACGATCAACTGCTTCGCATCATCCGGCGCAATCTTTGGTTTGGTGAGCCCCGGCAACTTCTTGCCTTTCGCTGTTTCCAGCGTCACCGTCGAGAAGGCTGCCTCGACCGGTTCGTTGAACCACAACCTGATTAACCTCGGCGATTCCGTCAGCACAGCCCGCGACCCGGGCTCGGCGCGCAGCAGCGCCGAGTGGGCGCTGGCAGTCACCGCCAGCGCCCAGAGAATGACGCCAAGTACCAATCGCGTCGAACGCATCATCGCTAGCTCTTCGTTGCGCGCCGATAAAGCAATACGCTCGCCAGCAGGGCGATCAGGAAGACCACCAAATAGCGCCCGTAGGACTTTTCGCCGACCGCAAAAGGAAACACAGAAATGAACTTCTCTCCCGCAGGCGACGTGGCCGTCACAATACCGATAAAGCGCCCGTGCTCGGGGAAGCGATGGCTCACGCTCAATGTACCGTGCGGATACAGAGCCGCCGGCTTGTGGAACACTGTTGCCTTTTCAATATCATCAGCAGAACCCAGATCAGCGTAAACGGCGGATCTGCCGATATCTTTTACGTCGCGAACGATTCGGAAATCAGTCGGCATCGAACGCAACTCATCCGACATGAAGTCCATCACCATGACCACGTTGCCCAGCTCGGGAATGTCTTCACAAAATTCCTGGGTGGCACGCCGCTCCGGTTGATAGCCGGTAAAATGTGAACGGTACGGGCCGAGCTTCATCAGACAAACATCGTTGTCCATCGACACGCCACCATGCGCCAGCAAAACGCCTGGCGCAGCGGCAGCGAACAAAAGCACCAGCAGCGCAGCCAATCGCCGCATCAGATAAACACCGGCAGCATCGGCCCGCCGACCTCTGAATAGAACTGCCGATGCTGGTCGTCATAGAAGAACAGCATGCCGGCAAAACGGGAGTCCGGATCATAGATCAGGCTGGTAAGACGATAGGTTTCCCACAGCGCATCTTCAGCAAATGCGGTGATCTGTCGCGTTTCACCTGGCGCAATCGCCTGGCCCTCAACACGCAGACCGGTTGGGGCGACCAGATCGCCGACATCCACCGGCTTGTCGGCCAACACGTCAGGATTGATAAAGCGAATATTCGCCGTGGTAAACCTGCCCAGACTGATCGGCCGATCAGAGTTGTTCGTCACCGTCAGCTTCAACTCGAAACTTCTGCCGGGAATCCGGTAACGCGCGTCATCCAGCCGCACGGTCACCATTTTGGCATTGGCGTCATCCATGGGCGGCACGTGTACCTTGCCGGTCTGCAATGGCGTGGTGATCGGGTACTGGTCTTGCGCCCAGAGATAGCCGAACCCAATCAGCATCAGTGTACCGCCCAAAAAGGCGGCGCCAATTTTCTTGTCCAGGGGCGTGATGATCTGATCGGCATCATCGCCCAAATCGGAAACCCGACGAAAACGCGGAATAAGGATTGGACATTTGGTCAGCCAGTAGATGAACCAGACCAAGCCTATGAGCAGCCAGAGTCCGCTCCAGAAGGCGATATTCTTCATCCCGTAGGTTTCGAGATTGATGGTGTCGCCGGTCAGGGTGGTGACCTCGTTGACGAAATCGGCCTGGTTGCCCGTTACCTCAACCCAGTAAGCCGGACCGATCACCGGGCCCGTGCCCTCAACGCTGAGTACCGGGTGCACGTGATAACGCCCCGGCGTGCGCGCCTTAAGGGTCATCGAGTAATCGTAGGTCTCACCCAGATGAAATGCCGTCGAGCGCACCATGGGCACGCCATTCACTTTCGAGTCGATCCGCACGAACACCGGACCCGGGATGCCCACGTTCAGAAAGGCGGTGCCCTGCGGCCCGTCCATATGCTCCGGCCAGAATCGCGACGGCACGAATTTCCCGGTCAAGGTGAGCGTTTCATTCACCTTCAAATTGGTCGTCGTGATCTGCGTATCGAACCAATGAACGGTGCGCATCCGCAACCCGGCTTGCTGTGCTCGTTCTCCGTGCGCGAAAGTTTCGCCCGCCACGGCCAGCAGCAGGATTGAGATGATCGCGCGGATAAACAGCGAGCGGCCGAACCACTGCGCTTTTCCGTTGCTGCGCGCATACTTCCCTTCAGCAAAGAAGCTCTTGCTGTGCATGATATTCCCCTCAGACAATTCGTTTGATCCAGATGGCTCGGGAAGCAAGATACCCAATCCAGGTCCAGAAGTAATACATGAGGATGGCGACAAAGCCGGCGAATACTGCCGTCAGTGGTGTCACAGCTTCGCCAAAGGTTCGCAGTGTCGATTCTTCAATGATGCGAACATACTCGGGAATCGCAGTTCTGACGTACTCGTAGCCCATCAGATCTGCCACAGTCACCAGCGTGCCATTGTATTCGACCGGCACATGGAATGGCGCCATCATCGTCCAGTTCAAGGGGTAGACCAGCGCCGCAAAAAAGAATGCGCCGAACAGGCCGGTGAAGAAGAAGCTTCGGCTCAGCAACAACGTACAGTCAAGAATCAGGCCCAAGCCGATAAACGTTGATGGGGAAACCATATTCAAAGGAAAACCGGCAAAGCCTTCAAAGTTCAGCCACCGGCTGACCCAGGACGCCAGACCAAAACTCAGTAGCGCAACAGAAGCCGACAGCGGCAACCGAAACCGTGTCCACAGGAGATAGCCGAACACGGCCGGCAGAACCAACAATGACAGCGGCGTCACCAGCGGCCACCAACGGCGGTCGCGCCAGTCCACCCAGTAGTCCCAGTCGCCAACAGTCAGGGCAAAATGGAAACTGAAGATGCCGGCGAACAAGAGCACGAACAGCGGCACAGCAAGCAGATCAATATTCCGATAAACCGCATGTTGCTGCGCGCGGGTTGTGACCGCAGAGCGGATGATCCGCTCGCCTTCGTTAGGGGTGGTGAAAGTCATCAGTGGGCCTCATGGGATTTGTTGCTGTGCCATCGCATGTTGCCACAGCGATACATCGACGACAGTACGGCGGGCTTTGCGCCCGCCGCCTGTTGCCACTTGAAGAAATTACCTTGGAGACTGGGCTTCAAGCCTCAACAACTTTCTGATCGCCATCAAGGCTCGACAGCGTGATCATCCGCGTGATGATCTGGATCAGAAAACCGCCGGCAGCGAAGGCAGACCAGCCCAGCAGCACAAACCCCCAATGCACCGGCGCCGCGAACAGCTCCTCGGCATAGAAGAAGGTGTGACCCCACTCATTGAACCCGAGGTTCGGCATGATCAGGATCGGGCCAGCCACCAGCAGCGCCAGGCCCGCCGACACGCGATTGTGAAACTGCGGCAGCCGGGTGTGGGCATAAACGAATGTCGACACCCCCAGGATGATGAAGGTTGGAATGCCGAAATAGAAAAGTGCAATGTGCGTCGGCGTGAAGTCCGTGTCGCGCACCGTAACCTGGTGCCAGGCGGCGTCGGCTTCCGTATAGAGGGAGGCGGCGAGATACGAGATTGTCGAGAAACCCACAATGCAGCACAGCAACACATAATAACGACGCAGCTCCTCTTGCGCAGTAACCTGCAGGACGTTCTTGTCGCGCGTCTTCCACAGGTAGCCGACCAAGCCAACGAACACGAGCGCCTCGACAACGAGCTGGGTGTAAAGGAGATTCATCCAGTAGATCTGAAACTCCGGCTCGAAGTAATCAAGACCCACCGAAAACGAGGTGAGCTCCTGATAGTACCGGTAGCCAGCAAAGAGGCTCACCAACAGGAACGTGATGATAGCCAAGGTCTTCCAGGGCACCGCCGGGGGGGGGGCCAGATAGGCGTCGGCCTGCGCTTTGGATGTGAAATGCGTGATCATGGTCTTACTCCTCTGATCTGCTCTTTTGAACTTGCCCGCCAATTTGGCCAAATGGCCAAATCCAGCCTCAAGGTTATTTGGTCACATGGCCAAATGTCAACGGCCCTGCACCTTAGAAGTGTATCTTGGCGTTCGCCAACCTTGCTCCAAGTCAAAACTTTGCACGTAAGCCGGCGAAACCCCGTGGGCGCCACAGGCCCCTCGGCACCTGAGTATCCCCTTCATTTCAGGGGGGTGTACAGGGACCAAGGCTGCGTCAAATACCGATGCCGCCTGACGGCCGCGCCCTCTCTGGCCCGGCCTCGGTAGCGATGCAAGCCCCCCGGGGTGCGGCACTTCAGCCCGCCGCCAGCACTCGCAGGATCGCCGGCCCGTAGGCATCGAGCTTCTTCACCCCAACGCCACTGATCCGAGCAAGTTCGCCGAGTGTCGCCGGCGCCTCCTGCGCCATTTCGGCCAGCGTCACGTTCTGGAACACGACATAGGCTGGCACATTGTGTTCGCGGGCAACTTCCGCGCGCCAGGCCTTGAGCGCCGTGAACCGGGCTTCGGCTTGTTCGTCGAGCGACACCGTCGCGGCCTTGCCGACGCTGCTGGCGCGCCCGCGCGACACCTTTTCCCTGCCCCGGCGCGGCGCATCCAACGGTTTGCGCAGCAACAGGTTGACCTCGCCGCGCAGCACGGCACGCGACGCTTCGGTCAATTCCAACGTGTTGTACTCGCCCTCGGTGCGCAAGCAGCCGAGCGCGATCAGTTGCCGCAGCACGCTACGCCATTCCATCTCACTGACCTCGGTACCGATACCGAACGTACTCAGGTTTGCGTGGCCATGTTGGGTGACCTTGTCGGTAACCTTGCCGCGCAACACATCAATCAGATGCACGGCGCCGAAACGCTGGCCGCCATTCTGGTAGAAGCGATACACGCAGCTGAGCACCTTGCGGGCGGCTTCAGTGGCATCCCAGGTTACCGGCGGGTTGAGGCAGTTGTCGCAGTTACCACAGGGCGTGCTGTCCTCGCCGAAATAGCGCAGCAACCGCACACGCCGGCAATCGTGCGCTTCGGCCAGCGCCAGCAGTGCATCGAGCTTGCCGCGCTGGCCGCGCTTGAATTCTTCTGCAGCCGGGCTTTCATTGATCATGCGGCTCTGGTTCACCACGTCGGCAAGGCCGTAGGTCATCCATGCATTCGCGGGCAGCCCGTCGCGTCCGGCACGACCAGTTTCCTGATAATAGCTCTCGATGTTTTTCGGCAAGTCAAGGTGCGCAACGAAACGCACATCTGGCTTGTCGATACCCATGCCAAAGGCGATCGTCGCAACCATCACAAGGCTGTCTTCGCGCAGAAAACGATCTTGGTTACGCTGACGCACACCGGCGTCAAAACCAGCATGGTAGGGCAGGGCGTGGATGCCGTTCGCCGACAACCACTGTGCCGTTTCTTCCACTTTCTTGCGCGACTGACAATAGACGATGCCCGCGTCGCCGGCGTGTTCCTCACGGAGGAATTGCAGTAATTGCGCCCGCGCATTGTCCTTTTCAACGACCATGTAGCGGATGTTTGGACGATCGAAACTGCTGACGAACAGCCGCGCGTCCTGCAATTGCAACCGTTCAATGATGTCAGCGCGCGTGAGGTCGTCGGCGGTTGCTGTGAGGGCAATGCGCGGCACATCAACATAGCGTTCGTGCAACACGTTCAACGCCAGGTAATCTTCGCGAAAGTCGTGCCCCCACTGGCTGACGCAGTGCGCTTCGTCGATAGCGAACAGGCTGAGCAGGCCACGCTCATGCAGCGAATCGAGTTGCGCGAGGAAACGCGGCGTGGTGATGCGCTCCGGCGCCGCGTACAACATCACCAGTCGGCCACTCATCATTTCGCGTTCGATGCGCTGCGCGGCTTCGCCGTCGAGCGAAGAATTCAGGAACGCAGCATGCACGCCGGCTTCTTCCAGCGCACCGACCTGATCGTGCATCAAGGCGATTAACGGGCTGACTACCACCGCGACGCCACAACCGGCGCGGTGCCTGGCAATGGCCGGGATCTGGTAGCACAGGCTCTTGCCGCCGCCGGTCGGCATCAGCACCAGCGCGTCACCGCCGGCGATCAGGTGGCTGACGACCTCGGCCTGATGGCCACGGAAGGCACCGTAGCCGAAGACGTCACGAAGAATATCGGGGGGCAGGGCGGACAAAGGGGCGGCTCCGGTGGGAGATGTAAATCGGCGGCCTGACGCGGCGCGCGGCGCGGACTGCGATGGTAGCGGACGGCGACTGAGTTACTCGCATCCACCACAACCCTTCACGGAGCAACAACAGCCCTCACGCCCCGATTCACCTCAGTGCGGGCGCTGCAGCTTCCCGCCGCGCACGCTCCAGGTTGACTGCGGCACGCTCGAACCAGGACGGACTTTTATCAATGGCCTGCTGGAAATAACCAGCAGCGATGGTCGCGTCGCCGCGCAATAGTGCAATGTAGCCGACGTCGTTGTATGCCACGCCCTCTGCGGCGGTTCGCCGTGCAATACGCAACGCACGCTCATAATCCCCCTGCCAGGCAATCGCGACGGCGAGATTGGCGTTGATGCGCGGGGCCGACGGTTTACGCGACAAGGCATCGCCCAGCAAACGCTCTGCCTGCACATAATCATGAGCCATCATCCGTGACCAGCCATAGTTATTCCAAATCGCAGCTTCGCCAGGCTGCACGGCCAACGCCTGCTCATACCATTTTTGCGCAGCGTCGTAATCACCGCGCAAATCAGCAAACATGCCCATGCCATTGAGCGCACGCCACCGTTTTGCGTCTTGCGCCAGGACGGCATCAAAATCGGCGGCGGCCTCAACATCACGGCCAACCCCGAGACGGGCCAGCGCCCGACCCTCCAACGCATCGACCGCACCGGGCTCCACGCGCAATACTTCCTCAAACGCCGACAGCGCATGACCGGAATCACCGAGCGCCAGCAAAGCTTCGCCGATACCGATCAATGCCGCGCGATTGGTTGTATCAGTGCGCAGGATTTCACGATACCCGTCAACGGCAGCGCCATAATCGCCGTATTGCCAGGCGAGATCGGCTTTTTGCCGCACTTCGGCTGGCGACGGCATATCGTCCACTGCGGGCGTTTGTTTATTGCTTGCGCAAGCACCGAGGAGCAGGGCAAGGCCGAGCAATCCGACGCGCAACGGTTTCCCGGAGCGCCGCATTGACGGTTGCATCAATGATTGTGTCCGCTGCTCGCTCATTTAGCGAACACGCCGCCCAGCCCGATATAGATCCGGACGGCCGCTGGCCCGAGGATAACGAGGAACAGCGCAGGGAATATGAAGAACATGATCGGGAAAATCAGCTTCACCGGCAACTTTGCCGCCTTCTCCCTGGCGACCTGGATGCGGACGTTGCGCATTTCGTCAGCATGTACACGCAGCGAACCGGCGATGCTGGTGCCGAAGTGCTCCGCCTGAATCAGAATGCTTGCCAGCGACTTGATTGCCTCGACCCCGGTGCGCACGGCGAGGCCACGCAGGGCTTCGTCACGCGACTTGCCAGCCCGCAACTCAAGGCTGACCAGCTGGAGCTCTTCGGCAATTTCGATGTGCGAATGAACCAGTTCCTTGCTGACCCGCTGAATGCCGGCATCCAGCGACAAACCCGCCTCGACACAAACGACAAGCATATCCAGCGCATCGGGAAACGACTCGGTGACTGCCTGCCGGCGCTCTTGACAACGATGCAGCACCACAAAATCCGGCGCAAAAAAACCGAGCAGGCCACCGATCGACAGCAGCGCGACCGCTGCACCGGGCTGATGGCCAAAAGCTCCGGCCAAGTAGAGCGGCAACATGATCAACATGGGCAATGCGAAGGCAATGATGACCTTCGCAGCAAGGAAGATTGTCAGCGCTTGGTGACCGCGGAATCCCGCCTGTACCAGCCGCGTTTTCAACCGCGACCGCTGCCAATCCTCGTCGGGCATGATGGCCTTGGCCATCGGCTCTACCCAGCGCACGGAGAACGCGCCCTCGCGACGTATTTCTTTTGTTTTGCGTCCCTCCGGGTCGGCAATCTGCTGCAACCGGCGCCGCACTGAACTATTCGCGCCGAAGAACCAGTAACCCACGCCGACAACCAACAATACGGTAGTAACAAATACCGCAGAGAGAATCAGTGGCTGCAGGCTGCCTCCCTGGGCAATTTGCTGAACTGTCGCTACGTTCATCGCCAGCCCCTCATACCCGGAAGTTGATCATCTTCTGAATGATGTAATAACCGATCAGCATAAACAGCAATTGCACGCCTATCACTGCCAGACCCAGTGAACTCTCAAACAATACCGTGAGATAACCAGGATTCAACAGCGACAGCGCCCCTGCCACAAGCAAGGGCAATGCAATCAGGACGTTGGCCGAATACTTCATCTCGGCAGCCAGCACTGCGATCTCGCGGAAAGTCGCGGCGCGGGAGCGCATCACGTGCGAGATACGGTTCAGTACTTCAGCCAGATTGCCGCCGGTCGTGCGCTGAATCAGCACGGCGGTGATGAAGTAGCGCAACTCGTCGCTGCCGGTACGCTCACCGAGATTCGCAAGCGCAACCTCAAGCTCGAGGCCGAAGTTCATTTCCTCAAAGGTAGTACGAAGCTCGCCGGCAATCGGCTCCGGCAACTCTGCTGCGGCGCTCTTCAGCGACACAGAAAACGGGTTGCCCGCCCGCAGCGAACGCGCAATGTAGTCGAGGGCATCGCTCAACTGCAACGAAAAGGCCGCCATACGCCGACGTCGCTTGATGGCGACATAGGCATACGGCAGCATGAACCCGGTCAGCATCGCTACTGGCACCGCCACGATCAGGCGGCCGGGAGTGAACAGCAACAGCAATACGAGTACCAGCATCGACAAGATGGCCTGAATGAGCAGGTAGCGCGACACGGTGAGATCGAGCCCCGACTGCCCGATCATGTTGTCGACAACATGCAGCCGCGGGATACGCAACATGATGCGGTTGACCCACGGCAGATCGCTGAACTGTCGGTCGCGCAATACGCTGACGGCCTTGCCTTGGGCGACCCCGACCGCTGACATCGCCTTCAGCCGGCGGTTCACCCGTACGGTCTTCTCGATATTCAGCCCCTGCCAGAGCAGGTACAGACCCTGCACGGCCGCGAGCGCGGCGAGGAAGGCGGCGAACGAGATGAGATAGACGCCCCAACTTTGATCAAGATTCACGAACGCTCTCCCCGTTACTCGTAAACGCGCTCAGGATCAAAGATGCCCTCGTCGATCACAATGCCGCGCTCCTTGAAGCGCTTGAGCATATACGGGCGGATGCCCGTGGCCCGAAACTCACCCTTGACCTTGCCGTGTACATCGACGCCCTTGCGCTGGAAAGCGAAAATTTCCTGCATGTTCACCACTGCATCTTCCATGCCGGTGATTTCCTGGATGGACAAAACCACCCGGCGACCATCAGACAGGCGCTCGGTCTGCACGACCAGGTTGAGCGCGGCAGACATTTGCTGGCGCACTACCTGCGTCGAAATCGGTACACCGCTCATGCCTACCATATGCTCAAGGCGGGTCAACGCATCGCGCGCGGTGTTCGCGTGAATGGTGGAAATCGAACCGTCATGCCCGGTATTCATCGCCTGCAACATGTCCAGCGCCTCGGCTCCGCGCACCTCGCCGACGACGATCCGGTCCGGGCGCATGCGCAACGCGTTGCGCACGAGTTCGCGCTGGCGAACCTCGCCACTGCCCTCGATGTTTGGCGGCCGGGTTTCCAGACGCACGATATGCGGTTGCTGCAGTTGGAGTTCCGCGCTGTCCTCAATGGTGATAACCCGCTCGTTGTCAGGGATATAACCGGAAACAACATTGAGCAGCGTGGTCTTGCCTGAGCCGGTACCGCCGGAAATCAGGATATTGGTACGCGCACGCACGGCGGCGGCGAGGAAGTCTGCCATCGCCGGCGTTAACGACTTGAAGCTGAGCAGATCCTTGGTCGTCAGCGGGTCAACGGCAAACTTGCGGATCGAGAGGATCGGCCCATCGATGGCCAGCGGCGGAATAATCGCGTTTACGCGCGAGCCGTCCGGCAGGCGGGCATCCACCATCGGCGACGACTCATCAATACGGCGACCGACACTGCTGGCGATCTTCTGGATAATGCGCATCAGGTGATCGTTGTTCTGGAATATCGCCGACGTACGCTCAAGCACACCCCGACGTTCAACATATATCTGTCGCGCCGTATTGACGAGGATGTCGTTTACGGTTGGGTCGCGCAGCAGGGGCTCGAGAGGGCCGTAGCCCATGATTTCGTCCTGCACCTCGATGGTGATACTGTCGCGCTCCATCTGGTTGAGCGGCAGACCCTCGCGATCGAGTATCCCGCGCACCACATCGCCGATCTGTTCACGCACGACTTCCGGCGCGAGCTGATCGAGTATGCGCAGATTCAACTGCTCCATCACCAGACGATGAACACGCGCCTTGGTTGCCTGGATGTCGCCGCCTGGGCGTGCACTACTAACGGTCGTCTTGCTCATGTTCCTTGTTCTCCCGACTTCTATTCGTGCCGGTTATTTGGCTTTTTTCGACTTCCCGACCTTGGCGCCGAAAAATTTTTCGATCAGGACATCTTTTTTCGTCAGGTGCTTTTGCTTCTTCTCGATTGCGCCATGTCCGTGGGCTTCCCAGATATGGTCGGCAAGATTATCAATGTCTGTCGACAGGTGTGAGTGCGGATCCACCTTGTGCACCGGCAGACCCTGATCGCCCGCCGCTGCGGCCGTTTTATAGTCGTTGCGGATGCGATGCACTTTATCGTACTTGAGCGTTTTCTTCATTTGCTCGATGGATACGCTCGGCGTCTTCGCCATGGCCCGGTTGTTGATCAACTGAATGCGGCGCGAGTCGATACCTGCGCGCGGCAGGTGATCTCCCAGCAGACGCGCATCTCGGATGGTCGACAGGTTGTTCTGCACCACCAGGAACGTGGTCGTCGCCGCGCGCAACGCCTCGATGGTCCACGGCGCCACCACGCGCGGCAAATCAAGAATCACAATGTCGTACTCACTGGCGGCCGCATCGATGACGCGGCGCACCGCGTGAGCATCCAGGTTGGTCGCAGCGCTGGGGCTCGACGGTGCTGCGAGCACATGCACGCCGCCAGCATGCTCGGTCATCAACGCCTTGAGCAGGAAGCCGTCGATCCGGTCGGCCTGGCGCAACGCATCGCCCATGTTGTTTTGGGGAGCGAGATCCAGCATCAGTGCACATTCGCCGAACTGCATGTCGAAATCGAGCAGGGCAACGCGGGCCTTGTGGCGAGCGGCCAGCGAAGCCGCCATGTTCACGGCCAGCAGCGTCGCACCGCTGCCGCCCTTCGCATTGAGAAATGCGCAGATCGACATGACGTTTTCTCCCCTGGCCATCGCCCGGGCACGCTTTTCCGACAACACTGCGGTTATGGCGTTGATCACGTCCTGCCGAACGACCGGCCGTGCAAGCACATCGCGCACACCGGCACGCATCAGACGCCGCAGCAAGGCGGAATTCGATGCGTCTCCGACAACAAAGGTGGCGACGCTTTCCGGCAGGGATGCGGTAAAGGTCTCAACCTCTGTCGCCTGCTCCAGATTGCTGCCGTCGCTCTCCAAAATCATGACGTCGGCGTTCGTCGTTGCGTCGATGCTGGTAGTCAGTTGCCCGGCGGTCAGCGACCGGCTGTGCAGGACAACCCCCTCCATGCCCGCAAGGATCGCAGCAAGATCCTTGCCTGTGCCCTCGTCGGTGGTCAGTGCCAGTACATTCAGTTTGATCAACATATCTTTTCTTCCAGCCTTCTGAAGTCAGCCCTCGGTGAACAAGTCTTCCCCGGTTCGCGACGCCCGGGCGGGCGGCAGCCCCATTGGCGACGTAACGCCGAGCAAAACCGGAACAATGAATTCGTATTCGACATCACGGAGTTCCACGGTGATCTCGGGAATGATCATCTCGACAGGTCGATCCGGATTACCGGCACTGCTGCACGCATAGCGCACGTGAACCTGAGCGGGTGTGACGAACGGTGCCACCCGGCCCACGACAGTCATCAGTCCGGCACAGGTGCTCGCAGTGCAGACGATTTCAATACTGCCGCCCGGACAAGTAAGGGTCGGGGGCGCAAGGTCAACCAGCGGATCATTCACAACCAGATACCGCGTGGCATCGCGCGCCGCTTCATTGATGCGCGCCCAGGCGAAGTAGGCCATCGAGAACTCGATGATCGCGAACACCAGCGCCAGGAACAGCGGCAGGGTAACTGCCATCTCGACCATGGCGGCACCACGCTGGCTGTGTTTAGTCGCCAACATAGCGCTCCTCGCTGGAGGCCGTCAGTGTCCAGCTACCGCCGGGGTCACCGCCCATGATGATCGGCGGCAGAAACCCGCCGCCCCCGAAGAACAGTCCGGCATACAAGACGCTGGCATCCACACGAACCACGCAGACCGTGCCCACATCCGTCACGTCGCGAGCCTCAACGCTCACCGTGACATCCGTCGGATCGAAATTCGTGATGGCCGGCGTCGCGGTATCGGTATCGGTAGTTCTGCCATAAACCGCAAGATTGGCGGCGGCGGTGACGGCGGCGGCCCAGCCGGAACCTTCAGCGCAGGTTTCCGAATCGACAGCCTCCCAGCCACGCCCCATAAAGCGCGCCCCGGACTCCACGGCCTTCAACAATTTGTGCTGGAAAAACAACGCGCGCCCAAGCTCAGTGATGCCGACAAACAAAATAACGAGCACCGTGAAGAGGATGGCGAACTCGACCATCACCGCGCCACCCTGACAGCGCTTACTGGTAGAGCTGGACATCGACATGGTAGTGCGCATCCTCTTCCGTGCTCCAACCCATGTACTCAGCGTAGATCGTCGCACTCGGCGGGCCATCGGCGGGCCGGTAAAGAAACAACCGTGCAAAGCCGTCAGGCTCGTAAAGGGTTGCCTCGGATGAGCCATGAATGCCCAGGGTTATGCAACTGGCGACCGCCACATGCAGGACGCGACGCTCCGGCACCGAGCGCGGCGGCGGATAATCGCCTGTGTACAGATGCGCAGGATCCGGTTGGCCACTCACTGGAATCGCACCGTTATCGATTTCCCACATATACACATCCCAGCGCTTGGGACGGTTGGCATTGCTCCAGGCGTTCGGCTTCGGCGCAGGGGCGTGATATGCGGCCCAATAGGCGTCGAAATCCCAATCGCCATTGCCAAACCGGTCGCTGGTCGCTACCGCGCCACTCATCGGGCGATTGGTGGCATCGTTGCCATACGCCATCACGTTGGGTGCTGGCGGCCATCTCGCAGGGGCGTCCGATCTGTTGAACGGATTGGGAGGGTTGTACTGGTCAAATCGGGTATTGATTGCAGACGTGGTTGGCCCCGTCATTTGACCGGGCTCGGTCTCGATGCGCGGTGGTGAGCAGCCGGTCAAACCCTCATCTGCCAGATACAAGGCCACCTCGGGTGCACCCGGGTCACCGCTCCTTGGCACCAGAAAGCCGAAATTGCCGCTGGCCCAGAAACTGGCACCGCCACCCTGATCGCGCAGCTTGATCGCCTGCCCGGCGACCATGGCTTCCTTGAAGGTGGTGCCGGTGCCTTCGAACGGATCGCACAACACCATCGGCGGGTAATTGCATTCATAGAAATGCCGGCCGGCCGTGGCCGTGGCACTGAGCGCGACAACCGTCGCCGGATCAATACCGAACACCTGCAACACCGGCAGGAAAATCAGCTCAATACGGAAATGGTCGGCAACCTCGGGGTTGAGGCGCACCCGGAGGTAATGGGTTTCGGCGTCGTTGGTCGCGGGCCACAGCCGGGGTGCTGTTGCCGAACCGGCACAGTACCCGGGCGCATCAGCGTCGCTGACGTCATTCTTAGCGCCGATGATGCAGAAATACTCGAACGCCTCGTCCGGCAACGCGGTGTCGCCGAGCAATTCGGCAACCTGCGCATAACGGCTGTCGTGAATCAGGGCATTGCGTGCCGCCGCGCGCGCGCGCAACCGTGCGCCGTCCTTGCCGTTGAGCTCGACTGCGCCAGCCAGCGCCGCCGCATCCACGGCGTTCTGCATCTCGGCGCGCAACGCAACGACCCGACCAACATCAAGCGCCAGCGCGGCAATACCGATCAGGACGACGATGAGCAACGCCATCATCACCATGAACGCACCACGCTGACGCCGGATATCGACCATGCCATGCATCTTCATCAGTCGTCTTAGTTGCCAAGCTCGCTCAGCAACTTGCCACGACTGGCTTCGGCCTTGTCATTGCGGTAACGGCCCAGCACTTTTTCAACCTTCTGACCATCGACCGTGTTCATGGCCGGCGCCTGCCCTGCAGCGGCCGGGTTCACCGTCTGAGCCGCCTGGTTGATTTTGTTGCTGTTGCCGAAATCGGCACGCAGCGTCCTGTGCGCGCAGCCAGCAACCGCAAGGGCGGCAACCACCAGCGCGATGAAGACGAGCTTATTTTTTCGCATTGCTGTTCTCCGCTTTTACCTGGTGTCCAACGGGTTGCTGCATACCGCCATCACGCCCGGCAGCGGCCCCGCCATTCTGCTCGCTCGGCGGAAATTGGCGCTTCTTCGGCGTGTGCTCCAGACGACCCAGCAGGTACTGATCAATGTCGTTCGGCGGCACAAACACGTCCGTCGGCAATGCCGGCCTGGCGTTGGCTGGCCTGACCAGGCGGGCAGTCACAACAATCACGAGTTCCGTTTCGTTGCGCTGATATTTTGTTGAGCGAAACAGCGCGCCGAGTATCGGGATGTCGCCAAGCAGCGGGAATTGCTGAATGGCATTGTTCATGTCGCTCTGCATCAGGCCGGCGATGGCAAAGCTCTGCCCGTCGGCCAATTCGATGGTAGTGCCGGCGCGCCGCGTGGTGATCGATGGCAGCGTACCCGAACCGATGTTGTAGTCCCTGGTGCCCAACGCAGACACCTCGGACAACAACTTCAGATTGATCTTGCTGGCATCAAGAACGGTCGGCGTGAAGCGCAGACCAACACCGAACTCCTTGTAGTCGACAGTGATCGCGCCGTTGGCCGCGCTTGCCACAGGAATCGGGATCTCGCCGCCTGCCAGGAAATTCGCTTCCTGACCGGACAATGCAACGAGATTGGGTTCAGCCAGCGTCTTGGCAAGACCTTTCTTCTCCAGCGCCTGCAAGCGGATGGTCAGCGAATCCGGCGAGCTGCCGCCAATCTTGTTCCAGGTAATGTCGCCAAAGGCCTGGGTGAAGTTCGCCGCAGCCGTCACTGCGCCGTTGCCGGTAACGATGTTCCACTCCGGCGCGTTGTTGCCGATCGAGGTACGCAGCCCGAGATCCTTCATTGAGTCGCGTGACACTTCCGCGACGCGCGCCTCGAGCATCACCTGCGAGCCACCGGAGACCTGCATCAGGTTGATGACCTTGTCGGCCGGCACGTAACTGCGCGCCACGTTCAGCGCCATATCCATGGCATAGGCGCTGGAAATTTCACCGGCCAGAATCATGCGGTCGTTACTGTCGCGCACTTCCAGGCGGCTTTCATTCGGCATCATGTCGAAAATCCGCTGCTTGATGCCATTGAGGTCATAGCCGACCACGACATCCATCAACGCGACGAGATCACCACCTTTTTGCCGGAACACCAGGTTGGTACGGCCAGGCTTGATGCCGAGAATCAGCACGCGCCCGGCGGACAGCAACTTGATGTCGGCTACTTCCGGGCTGCCGATCACCACCTGCTCCAGGGCGACCGGCGAACTGATGATCTGGGAGCGGCCCATCGGCAGGCGCAATTCCATCGCCTTGCGACCGCCGAACTCCAGCCCGATGTCTTCAGCGGATGCGACACCGCCGACCATCATGCCGGCCGACACTGCGAACAACACCGCGAACAACATGAAAAACCTTTTCATGACCTTGCTCTCCATACACAGGCGATTCATGGCTGATCCCTCACTGGTTCGCGGCCGGCTTTTGCTCGCCGGCATCATTGGCTGCAGCACCGCCTTCGGGGCCCGACACGGATTGCTTGGTGACCTGCAGGCCACGGATCACTTCAACCTGCGGCTTCGGTACGGCTACCGGCTCACGGCGCTGACGCTTCACGACGCGCGTCTTCTGCGGCTCGGGAATGAACGGCACCAAGTCCTGCCAGGTGACGTCGCTGGCAGCCAGCAGCGAGGCATCGAACTCGTTGCGCAGGATGAGGGTGATGCTGCCGGTCGCAAGGCCCAGCGTCAGGCGCTGCGCCGCCTCAGTGCTCACCTGCAAGGTGATCGCATTAACGATCTTCGGCTCACCTCTGTCCTGCGAGCTGACCTGGTCAATGCCGAGCACCAGCACGTTCTGCAGCAAGATACGGGTCACCGGCAATTCGTCCCGGCGGCCGATCGCGGAAGTATGCATAACATCAACGAAATCGCCCGGCATCACGAATCCGCCGACGCCCGTCACTTCCGTTACCGGCACGGTAATTGCGCGCTGATCTTCCAGGATGCGCGAAGGCAGGCCGCCACGGGCGCCATGCGGCGACAGTTTGTACGGCAGCACAATTTCGCCGCGACGAATCTCCTGCAGAACCACCGGCGGTTTCTCGCCGATCAACGTTGCCACATCCTTGAATGTGCCTTCCGGCGCGACCTCTGCCGGCCAGTCCGCGACCTGGACCATAACCGCCTCAAGTTTGGTGCCAACCTTGAGATCGGTGGCCGCAACAACAACCGGGACGGTGCGGATTTCCTGCACCCGCCCCAGGTCACTGACTTCGCGTTGCAGGAAAGTATTCACGAGGAACACCGTAATGCCGCCCATAATCAGCGCCAGGGCCAGCATGATGAGGGCTCGTAACTGCATTACTGTCTCCTTGTCAGAAAGATAAATGTCACCGGTTGGCCGGTAACCCGGGTGGTTCCCTGTTCAACCGAACAACATGACTGCGGCGAAAGTACCCGCCGTAATCGCTACCGCATAAGGCAGCCGGACAGCGCTTTCCTGCGCGTCCGGCGCCACATAATTCCACCGGCGGGAAGCCAGCGAGAGGCTGAGTGTCGCCACCACCCGCTCGCCGGTGCGCGCCAGCAGGCCCCGCCACAACAAGGCACCGACCGCCAGCACAGCACCGGCGATGCCAACGGCCAGCAGGGTCTGGATCACAAGGCCCGAGCCGACGAACGCGCCGACAGCGGCCAGCAATTTCACGTCACCGGCGCCCATCCACCCGGCCAGCCAGAACGGCAGCGAAATGGCAAAAGCGAGCAACAACCCCTTGCCAGCGAGCAGAAAACCGCCAACACCCGCCGCCAGGGCGCCCAGCACCAGGCCGGCCACGCAGCCGGCAAACGTCAGCCAATTTGGAATGCGGCGGGCCCGTAGATCCGCCAGGGTTGCAACCGCGAGCACGATGACCAGCACGGCCCAGCGGCCCGGTTCGACCCCGTCGTCCATACGGTCCCCTGTGTTTCTGGTGGGTTCTCGTTGCTTGCTGCTGCGCGCGCTGCAGGGGAAAACAAAAGGGTCCTGACGGACCCTTTTGTTACCAACCCCTGGGGGCGGTCTTTCTACGCTGCCGGCGTAAGGCCGCCGGCGGTGAGCTCAGTCTTCACCTTTTGGAAGGCGGCCTCAACCTGCCCGCCGACGAACACGATGATGGTAATCGCGGCAACGGAGATCAGCGCGACGAGGATCGCGTATTCCACCATCGTTGCGCCCGACTCGTCCTTGAGGAATTTCTGGATCAGTTGCTTCATGGTGGTGCTCCTTGGCCATTTGGGTGAGGAAAGTTTGATCTGTCGCGCGCGGTGCCCGGAAAGGCTGAACACTGCAAAACGGTCGGTATGATATCGCACACAATGACGACCTCACAAAATAAATTCTGGCCGCCCTTGACTGGCATCAAGGAAAGAATCTTATTCCGGCCAAGGCAGGGGATGCCTCAGGCGATCCCGCGTACCACTGCCGGTAACCTCAGCTCCATAACTACCGGGCGGTGGTCGGAGAGAGTGCAATCAAGCACCTCAATGCGCTCGATGCTGAGGCTCGGCGAAGCGAGAATGTGGTCAATGTGGCGGTCGGGGCGCCAGCTGGGGTAGGTGAACAGCGGCTCTGTAACATCCTGCAAACCCAGCCGCCCGAGCGGCGAATGCCGCAGGCGATCAGCCGGCATATTGAGATCACCCATGATCACCACATGCTCATCATTGGCGACAAGATCGCAGACATAATCAAGCTGGCGATTGCGCGCCCGCTCGCCAAGGGCAAGATGCAGGCCGACGATCACCAGCGGTTGCGCCGGGTTGCCGTAACGCGCAATGACCGCGCCACGACCCGGTGGGCCAGGCAAGCGATGATCTTCGATAGTGTGCGGCGCAAAACGACTCAACACGCCGTTGCTGAATTGCCCCAGCGTGCCGAGATTGCGGTTCACCTGTTGGTGCCACCAGGGAAATTCCGCACGCTCGGCAATATGCCGCAACTGATTGACGAAACCGCTGCGCAAACTGCCGCTGTCAACTTCCTGCAGCGCGACGATATCGTAATCACGCACCACATCGGCAATCCGGTCAAGGTTCGACAAGCTGTTGCGGTGCGGAACAATGTGCCGCCAACTGTGCGTGACGTACTGGTGGAATTTCCGGGTGCCGATGCCAGCCTGGATATTGAAACTCAGCAGGCGCAGGGTTTCGCCGGGAAGTGCGCAGGGCGCCGCATGGCGACGCCCGCTTTCTCCATAGCGGCGCTGGAAAAACCGAGATGGAATGCCCTTACTTGCCGGCTCGTGCGACACGTTCCTTCCCGAGCAGGAAATCAACGATGGCGAACGTGCGCTCACCGGCAGCCGGCACCACGTACTTGCCATTCACGGTCAGCGTCGGGGTTCCCTGAATCATGTACTTGCGCGCCAATACCTCGGCGTTCTTCACGCTGAGATTGACCCGGGTGGAGTTCCACGCTGCATCGAACTGCGCCTGCGTGGCGCCCATGCGCACGAAGAATTTGCCGAGCGCTTCCTGGCTGTCGAGTTTCTCATTTTTGATATGGATGGCGCTGTAGATCGGTGCGTGGATTTTTTCCAGCATCTGCAGCTCGTCGGCCACGTAATAAGCGCGCGCAAGCACTTCCCACTTCGCATTGAACACGGCCGGCGTGCGCACCAATGCCACATCCGCCGGCTTGCGCTTCAGCCAGCCATTCACCGCCGGCTCAAGATCAAAACAGTGCGAGCAGCCGTAGAAAAAGAATTCGCGCACTTCCAGCTTGTTGCCGGTGGAAACCGGCAACGGCGCAGCCAGCTCGATATAATCACGGCCCGGCACGATGCTGGCATCGCTGGCGGCACCAGGCGCATAGGGCACCGCGAACGCGGCAAGCGGCAACATGAGCAGCAAAGCAGAAAGCTGGCGGCGGATGTTCATGGTGTTCCTCGGCTGACTTAAGGGCGGGGCCGGCCGGCGGCGCGCCGGCCCGGGCTTGCTGGTTGGAACACGCCCGGCAACAGCCGGTTCCCGCGCTGCTTACTGATACAGGCCCGTCACGAACTGCGCCAGCGCCTTGATCTCGCTGTCGCTCAGATTCTTCGCCACGCCGCGCATCATGCCTTCCGGATCGTTTTCGCGCTTGTCGCCGGTGAGGTCGCCACGGGCGGTGCCACGAAACGCCTTGAGCTGGATTTCCACATAATCGGCATGCTGGCCGCGCAGTGCCGGGTAGGCAGCCTGCAGGTTGCCGCGACCGGACGGGCCATGACAACCGGTACAAGCCATAACGCCGGACTGCAGATTGCCGCCGCGCCAGACCTTCTCGCCGGCCTGCACCTGAGCCGGGTCGGCGGCGCTGGTGCTGCTCTTCTGCGCGGCGAAATATGCCGCGATATCCAAGATGTCCTGATCCGACAGCGGCCCAGCCATGCCCATCATGATCGGGTTGGCGCGCTTGCCGCTCTTGAAGTCATGCAATTGCTTGGCAATGTATTGCGCGCCCTGGCCGGCCAGTTTCGGGTTGGTGCTGATAACGCTGTTGCCATCCGGGTTGTGGCAGGCGCCGCAGGCAACTGCCTTGGCCTTGCCCGCTGCGGCATCACCGGCCGGGGCTGCCGGAGCAGCGGCTTCATTGGCCTGTGCGATACCCAGGAGGCCGGCGAGCAACACGAAGGAAAAGGTCTTGATCGGATTCATCGGTTACATCCAGAAGAGCAGCTGATTGTCAGAGAGGCCCGGCGCAGAACCGGCTTACTTGCCCGTTGCGTTGTAACGGATCAGCGCCTTGTAGTCCGCGTCGGTGCAATCGTTGCACATGCCCTTGGGCGGCATGGCGTTGAAGCCATTCTTGACGGATTTCAGCAGCGCGTCATCGCCTTTTGCCAAACGCGGTTTCCAGGCGGCGGCATCACCTGTTTTCGGTGCGCCAGCGGCGCCGGTCGCATGGCAGAACGTGCAGGTCTTGTCGTACTTGGCCTTGATCTTCGGATCCACGGCGTGGGCGGAAACCGAGAGGGACAGCAGGCCAATCGCAGCGGCGACGGCAATCTTTTTCATGACCTGACCTCGGAGGCTGGAGAAGGACCCGAACCGTTAGAGACCCACAACGGAGCCGGGTTCCTGATTAAAGGCACAGCCGGAGCAGGGACTCCGGCGGCGGCGGATTATATCTTCTGGGGGTAATGCTGGCTAGAATTCGCCTCACGCCGAAAAACCAAAGTTAAATCAGGAACCTGCCGAATGGCCAACACCCCGGACCCGGCGCGCGCCTGTTCCCGTCTGCTGCACAACGCCACGTTCCTGACGAGCGCCACCACCACCCGCGACTGCCCGCCCGACCGCGGTGTAGAGATTGCCTTCGCCGGGCGCTCCAATGCCGGCAAGTCCAGCGCCCTCAATGCGCTCGTCCAGCAGGGCGCCCTGGCCCGCACCAGCAAAACACCCGGGCGTACCCAACTGCTCAACTTCTTCACGGTCGACGAACACCGCCGACTGGTCGACTTGCCCGGTTACGGTTATGCCAAGGTATCTGCCAGCGTGCGCGAGCGCTGGCAGGAAGGCCTCGAAGATTATCTTGAGCACCGCGCAAGTCTTGGCGGCCTGGTCCTGGTGATGGACATCCGTCACCCGCTCACTGATTTCGACACCATGATGCTCGACTGGTGCATGACACGCCAACTGCGCGCGCACTGCCTGCTCACCAAGGCCGACAAACTCAGTCGCGGTGCAACCAGCAACTCCGTGCTTGCCGTGCGCAAGCAACTGACGCGCTGGCCCGGCGCGACAGCAAGCGCGTTCTCGGCAACGGAAAAAACCGGGATCGAGGATGTGTGGCGACTGCTTGCCGACTGGCTGGAAATTACGGCACGGATATAAGCCGCATTCGCCGTCATTTTTATTGCCAGCCTTGAACTCCAACCTTGGGAAAATATAAGGCGACAGGAAAATGCTTGGTGCGCGCACGCTGAAAATACGGCCTTAACGAAAACGTTATGGCCGTTCCACGCGCCGGTCGGTATGCTTCTTGGCATTCTTGATGAAGCCAGCGTCGAAAGTCTTGAGCGAGTCTTGTTCCTTGCTCAGCGCAAGATGAAAGGCATCTGCGAAGTCAAAACCGGCTTCATGCCAGTCAACTACTTGAGCGATAAGTTGTCCGTCGCTCACCGTCACGTTGTGCAGGCCGCAGATCCGCCGGAAGGCAGTGCATATGTCTGCGGGGCTCAAGTCGAAGGCGGCGCGTAAGACCCATTCAGTTTCCAGCAGCACGGTATCCGGGATGAAAATGTCCTCGGAAGCGAAGAGTTTTTGGCTGGCCTTGCTCTGTGCCGGGTTGTCGCTTACCAGCAGTCGCACCAAGACGTTGGTATCAATTGCCAACACGCCACTTTCTCCGCATGTCCTGAAGCAGCGCGGCTTCAATCTCTTTATCGGTCTTGGCGGCGACCTTGCCCTTGAACATGCCAGAGACCTCCGAAAGTTCAGAAGGGGCAAAGGGAGCCTTGGGTTTCAGCAGCAGCCCGTCCCCGGTGTCTATCACCATGAGTTCAAGGCCTGGCTCCCAGTTGTGGGTGCTCCGGAAGGCCTTGGGTATGATCACTTGGCCTTTGCTGGAGAGCTTGGTGGTTTCCATGAGGCGCTCCGAAAGTAAGACGCAGGTAAGACTATGCCTGTGGGACTGGCCTGTCAAATCGCACAGACATTGTCCGAGTACCTGGACAAACGCCAGGAAGCGGCTGGAAAGGGATAACGCGGGAAGATCGTTCAGCGCTTTGCCTGTTCTTCCCGGCGCAACGTCAATACGGCCACCACGACAGCGCCGATAATCAGCGCCGGCATCAGCACGCCGGACAACAGCATTTCCAAGCCAGCCAGCACCGGGCTGTTAGTCGCTGCCATCACCAGCCACGCGACGTAAACGCAATAGGCGCCGAAAAATACGGCGCCATTGGCGCGCGTCAATTCATAACCCGAGCGGAAAAACGGCAGGCAGAGCAGGGCGATTGCAATCATCAGCGGAATATCGACAGCAAGCAGACTTGGCGCGACCGTGAGGTTGCCGCCAGAAGCAAGACCGGAAAAGCCGAGCACCGAGCAGATATTGAAAATATTGCTGCCGACGATATTGCCGATGGCGATGTCGCGCTCACCCTTGAAGGCTGCAACCACCGAGGTGGCCAGCTCCGGCAGCGACGTACCGGCGGCAACGATGGTGAGGCCGATGACGACCTCGCTGATACCTATTGCCTTGGCGAAGGAAATCGCGCCATCGACCAGCAACTGTGAGCCGAAAATGAGCGCGCCCAGGCCAGCAACGATAAACAACAGATTCATCGGCAACGAACTCTTGTCTGTGCCGGCAGCATCTTCGACGCCCTCGGCATATTCGGTGACGACCCCCACGTTTTTCTCGCGGCGGGCCTCAACGATCAGAAACACCGTGTAGGCGATAATGAGTGACGTCAGCAGCAGGCTATCCCACAGGCCCAGACGCCCATCGACCCCGAGCACGAACAGCAAAATCGACGCACCGATCATGATCGGCACATCCATGCGCACCAGTTGCTGATGCACGATCAGCGGCGCCACCAGCGCCGAGATGCCAAGAATGAACAGCACGTTGAAGATATTCGAACCGACAACATTGGCGACGGCGATATCACTCGCTCCCGAATAGGCAGAGGTGACGCTGACCGCCAGTTCCGGCGCACTGGTGCCGAACGCGACGATGGTCAGGCCGATGACCAGCGGTGCGATGCCGGCAGCAATCGCCAGGCGTGACGCGCCCTTCACCAGCCAGTCGGCGCCGAAGACCAGAATGGCGAGGCCGGCGGCCATATAGGCGATTTGCGCAAGCATCTGAACTTTCTCCTCAAAAGGGTTCCTGAAAAAAGCGCCCGCAGAAAACAGGCGGCTGAAAAGCAGTCGGACGGGTGACGCGATTCTAGTGGGCTTCGTCCCAACTGTCGCCGACGCCGGCATCGACCACGAGGACAACGCGCAAATCGGCCGCCGATGCCATCAACTCCTGCACCTTGCCACGCACCATGCCGACATGGTGCGCGTCGACTTCGAACACCAGTTCGTCATGCACCTGCATGATCATGCGCGCGCTGACGCTCTCTGCCTGCAGCCAGGCATCGACGGCGATCATCGCCCGCTTGATGATATCGGCGGCAGTGCCCTGCATCGGCGCATTGATGGCGGTACGCTCGGCGGCCTGCCGGCGCTGCTGGTTGGCCACCCGTATTTCCGGCAGATACAGGCGGCGGCCGAACAGCGTCTCGCCATAACCTTTCTCGCGTGCGCGCTCGCGGGTCGCATCCATATAGCGACGTACGCCAGGGTAGCGCTCGAAATAGGTCTCGATGTATGCGCGCGCCTCGTGGCGCGTAATGCCGAGCTGCCGGGCCAGGCCGAATTCACTCATGCCGTAGATCAGGCCGAAGTTGATCGCCTTGGCATTGCGCCGCTGCAGATCGGATACCTGTTCGGGTTTCACCCCGAATACCTCCGCAGCGGTAGCGCGGTGGATGTCCATGCCGTGGGCGAACGCATCGAGCAGGCCGGCGTCGCCCGACATGTGCGCCATGATCCGCAACTCGATCTGCGAATAGTCGCAGGCGAGAATGCGCATGCCTTCGGATGCCCGAAACGCCCGGCGGATGCGCCGCCCTTCCTCGCTGCGCACCGGAATATTCTGCAGGTTCGGATCGCTCGACGACAACCGGCCCGTTGCCGTCACGGCCTGATGATAGGAGGTATGCACGCGGCCGGTATCACGGTCGACCATCTCCGGCAGCTTGTCGCAATAGGTGCTGCGCAGTTTTGCCAGCGAACGGTGCTCGAGCAATAGTTTTGGCAGCGCGTAATTTTCCGCCGCCAGTTCTTCCAGCACCTCTTCTGAGGTCGAGGGCGCGCCGCCCGGCGTTTTCTTCGTCGCCGGCAAGCCAAGTTTGGTGAACAGTATCTCACCGAGCTGTTTGGGCGAGCCCAGATTGAACGGCTGGCCCGCCGCTTCGTAGGCTTGCTGTTCAAGCTCACTCAAACGTTTGGCAAGTTCCGCGCTTTGCGCGCGCAACATGGCCGGGTCGATATAGGCCCCGATGCGCTCCATGCGCGACAGCACCGGCACCAGCGGCATCTCTATTTCGGTAAGCACGCGGGCCAGCGCCGGGACGGCCTGCAGTTGCGGCCAGAGCGCCTCGTGCAGGCGCAGGGTGACATCGGCATCTTCGGCGGAGTATTCCGTCGCCTTTTCAATCTCTACCTGATTGAAGGTGAGTTGTTTCGCACCTTTGCCGGCAACTTCCTCAAAACCGATCGTGCGGTGCCCGAGATATTTCAGCGACAGGCTGTCCATGTCGTGGCGCGTGGCAGTTGAATCAAGCACATAGGATTCGAGCATTGTGTCGAACGCAATGCCGGCAAGGGCGATGTCGTAGTTGCCGAGCACGTTCATATCGTACTTCATGTGCTGGCCGACCTTGCGGTGTTTGGTGCTCTCCAGCAGTGGCTGCATTTTTTTCAGAACATGCGCGCGATCGAGTTGGTCTGGTGCGCCGGGATAGTCATGTGTCAATGGAATATACGCTGCTTCGCCCGATGCCACCGCGAACGAGACGCCGACGATTTGCGCCTGCATGTAATCGAGGCTGGTGGTTTCGGTATCGAAGGAAAACAGCTCGGCTTTTTTCAGCTTATCGAGCCAGCGGTTCAGCGACAATTCGTCGAGGATGGTTTCGTAACCGCTGCGATCGATCGCGCCGACGGAGGCCGCATCTGCAGCAGTCGCACTGGCCAGCAACTCGTCCAGCCACTGCCGAAATTCCAGCTCGCGCCAAAGCTCAGCGAGCGCATCCCGATCCGGCTCGCCAAGCACGAGATCGTCAATCGACTCCTTGATCTGCACATCGGTGTGAATTGTGGCGAGCTGTTTGGAGAGGAAAGCGGCATCGCGCTGCGCGTCGAGTTTCGCCGGCAATTGCTTCGCGCCACGGAATGACAGCGTGGCGATTTTTGCCGTATCCGCATAGATATTTTCAACGCTGCCAAGGCCGGCAACCAAAGCCAATGCCGTTTTTTCGCCAATGCCTTCAACGCCGGGAATGTTATCCGAGCTGTCGCCCATCAATGCCAGAAAATCGATGACATGCTCCGGCGGAATGCCGTACTTGTCGATCACGCCCTGCCGGTCGAGCTTGAGGTTGTGCATGGTGTTGACGAGCGTGATGTCATCGTCAACCAGTTGCGCCATGTCCTTGTCGCCGGTGGAGATCACTGTCTTGCGGCCACGGCGCTTCGCGTGCATGGCGAGCGTGCCGATCACGTCATCTGCCTCGACGCCGGGCTCGACGATCAGGGGAATGCCGAGTGCGCGAATCGCCGCCTGCAACGGCTGCACCTGCGAGCGCAGATCGTCGGGCATCGGCGGGCGATGCGCCTTGTAGTCGGCGAACAGTGCGTCACGGAAGGTTTTGCCCGGCGCATCGAACACCACGGCCATGTGGGTCGGGGCGTATTCCTTCAACAGGCTTTTGAGCATGTTGAGCACACCCTTCACCGCGCCGGTCGGTTGGCCTTTGGAATTAGCCAGCGGCGGCAGCGCGTGAAAAGCCCGATAGAGGTACGAAGAACCGTCGACAAGAATGAGCGGCTTGTCGCTCCGGCTCATACCTTGAGCGCCTTGCGCACCAGCGCGCAGGTCTCGTCCATTGCTGCACGCGCCGGCGGTACGGCACCGGTCATTGTCACCCAGGCGTGGGTGAGATCATCGTGTTCAAGCAGGGTGACCGGTACGCCCGCAGCGCGCAGTTTTTCTGCGTACTGGACGCCCTCATCATGCAGCGGATCGAAACCGGCGACCGTAATAATGGCCGGCGCCAGATTGGCATGGCTTTTTGCCAACAACGGTGAGCCCAGCGGATTTTTGTAATCGGCTTCGCTGCGCACATAATGGGCGATAAACCAGGCCATCACAGCACGGGTTAAACCGAAACCTTCGCCCAGCTCGGTGTATGACGGCGTCGCCTGCCGCAGATCGGTCATCGGGTAAATCAAGCATTGCAGCTTCGGCGGCGGAAAATCGCGGTCGCGCGCCGCCATCGCCACCACCGCCGCAAGGTTGCCGCCAGCAGAATCGCCCATCACGGCAAGCCGTGCCGGATTGATGCCGAGCCGGCCGGCGTTCTGCTGCACCCAACGAAATGCGGCAATCGCATCTTCGGCGGCACCGGGAAATTTGTGCTCGGGCGCACAACGGTATTCAACGTTGATCAGCCGGCAGCCAACTCGCGTAGCGATGTAACGCACGGTGTTGTCGTAATCATCGATGTCGCCGATCACGTGGCCGCCGCCGTGAAAATAAACAATCGCCGGGCCTTTGGCTTTCGGTTTCACGTCCGGCGGCGTATACGTGCGCACGCGGATCGAACCGCCTTCAACCGGTACCCGCTCATTGCGTATATCGGCCATCGGCAGCGCATCGGCTTCGACGATGGCCAAAACGTCGCGATAGGCTTTGCGCGCGTCCGCCGGCGAGAGCCGTTCAAACCCGGGCGCGTTGCGATTCACGTACATCATCGCCTGCAGCAGCGGATGCAGCGTCCGACCCGCACGGACAACCGGTTTCCCGCCGCCCATGCGCACGAGTACGCTGCCCGGCAGGCGGGCCAGAAACTGCTTGAGGGCAAACCGTTCGATCTGCGATTTCATCAGGGCACACGCAGCGACACGACACCGGGACGGCGACGAATGCGGCGATGTTAGCGCGATTTGGCCGCCAGGATGCACTCGCCGCCAAGCAATGCCGCTACGGGCACCGGTGGCGCTCAGCCGTCAGTCGCCGACCCGGGCCGGAACCGGCAGAACATTGCCGACCCGCCGGGCCCGCTTCCCGCCGGCCGCCTGCTCCTGCCACAGACGGTAGGTATAGTCCTGGCAATCGATCTGAATGGTGTGGCGCTTGCTCTCGGTGAAGCGCGCCTTCATCGCCTCGTGCTCCTCGCGCATCCGGCGCACCATCTCGGTAGTCTCAGGCAGGTGATAATCGCCGGCGAAGTACGCTGCCATCAGCTTCGATTGCTCCTCGGCGATCGGCATCATCGCGCACAGCGGCTGAACCAGCGCCAGGAACAACAGATCAGGATTTTTCGGATCAAAGATGCGCTGGTAGAGCGCAATGTCGTTGTCCCTCGCCTCGATCGTCGTCTTGTCGAGAAACGGAAAAGATATTTTGTAGCCGGTCGCATAAACCAGCACGTCGGCCTCGACTTTTGTGCCGTCGGCAAACTCGACGGTCTTGCCATCAAGGCGCGCGATATTCGGCTTCGGCAATACGTCGCCGCTGCCCAGACGGCTGTGAATTTCGTTGGAAATCGTTGGGTGGGTATGGCCGAACGGGTGCTTCGGTTTGGGCAGGCCGTAATCCCAGGGCTCACCCACGCGCATGCGAATCAATCCGTGCACAACCGGCCACATCAGCGATTCCACAAACCTGCCCGGCAGCAGCGTGCGCACCACCTTCTCGCCCAGCGAGGGCTTTTCACTCGGATGCCGCAGGATTTCGTCGACTGGCGTGCTGCCAAGATATTTCGGAAAGATGTAGCCGCCGGATCGGGTCGAGAGGTACACCTTCTCCGCGTTGGTTTTCAGGCCGAGTTCGCAGGCAATATCCATCGCCGAGTTGCCGAAGCCGATGACGACGACGGTTTTGCCGCGCATATCGACTGGGTCAGTCGGATCGACATAGTGGTGGCTGTGGATTTTCGTGCCGGTGAATTCGCCGGGAAAATCCGGGTTGGGCCAGCTCGGATCCCAGTGATGCCCATTGGCGACGACGATGGCGTCATAACTGTGCGTCGCGCCGTTCGACAGCGCCACATTCCAGCCGCCACCCGCGCGTCTTTCACACCGCTCGACTTTGGTACTGAAAACGATGTGCTCGCGCAGCCCGAAATGATTGACATAACTGTCGAAGTATTCGGCAATCTGGAAATGGCTGGGGAAATCCGGGTAATCGTCGGGCATCGGGAAATCGTGGTAAGCCATGCGCCGCCGCGACGTATTGATATGCAGCGAACGATAGGCACTGGACATGCTGTTGCTGTTCTTGAATGCCCACAGGCCACCGACGCGATCCGATGCCTCGTAACAGACAAACGGGATGCCTTGCTGCTTGAACACCTTGCAGCAGGCAATGCCGCTGGAGCCGGCACCGATGATGCAAACCTTCGGCAGCCTGCGGCTCGCACCTTGCGGCTCGGCGGCAACTTTTGCAGCAGTGCCTTGCGCAGCGGCGCTGCGCGAAGAAGAAGTAGTGGGTGCGTTCATGCGGGCGACTCCTGGGTTGGTCATGACGGCGCGGGCAAGGTGGCGGTGCCGCACGGGAGGTTGACCGTGCCACGCAGTGACCGTCGGGTCAATTTCCGATTTGCTCAGGACCCGGATGAATCCGGTCAGCTCCGCGAGGCAACATTCTGCGCTGACCTGCCGAGTGTGGGCGGCGCGCGCTAGACTGCCGTCATGTCTGCCTATCGCACCCTGTCATCTGCCGATCTCGAAAGCGTGCGCCGTTACACCGGTGCCGAATCCTTGGCAGACTGCCGGCCGATCAGCGCCGGCATCGAGAACTCCAACTGGTTCATAACCCTGACCCATCGGGGCCACCCGCACGACTATGTGCTGACCCTGGTGGAGGCCGTGCCGGCGGATGAACTGCCTTTTTTCATCGCCCTCACCGATGCGCTCGCCGAAGCTGAGCTGCCGGTGCCGATGGCACTGCGGCTGGCCGACGGCCGTCGCCAGTTCACCCTGCAGGACAAACCAGCGCTGCTGATGCCGCGCCTGCCCGGCGCACATGTCCTGGTGCCGACAACAGCGCACTGCCGCGCGCTCGGCACCACGCTCGCGCAATTGCACGCTGGCGGCACGCATTGCGCATTGCCGCGCGAACGACCGGATCATCGGTGGTGGCCGGTAGCATTTGCCTATATAGCGCCACTGCTTGCTGCCGATGTGCACGCTGAACTCGCCAGCGCACTGCTTGCCGCATCGCGCACCTTTGCGCAAGCGCATGCACTGCCGCACGGCATCATTCACGGCGATCTGTTCCGCGACAATGTATTGTTGACCGGCGATGAAGTGACAGGCGTGCTTGATTTCTTCCACGCAACCCATGACGTGCTCGCCTGGGATGTCGCGATCGCACTCAATGATTGGGCCGTGGTGGATGGTGTGCCGGATGCGGCGCGCGAAGCTGCGTTGCTGGCCGGTTATGCGCAGTCGCGTCCGTTGACGCCACCGGAGCGCGCACTGCTGCCGGCGCTGCGCCGCGCGGCGGCGGCGCGCTTCTGGTTGTCACGGTTGGTTGCGGCAGAAAAGCTGGCGGGAAAAGCCGATGCCGCTGTGCTGCGCAAGACGCCAAATGATATGCGGAACCTGCTGCGCGCCCTCAGCGCATCTTTGTAGCCGGCATGCCAACGCACCCTTCTGCCCGTCTCGCTAACGCACCCTTCTACCGGTCACGCTAACGCGTGACGAGACACCCATACAACGTGTCGGCGAGGTGGGTGAGCGCGAGGGTGTAGCTGTCACGCGTCAGGGTAATGCCGCCGAGTTGCGGGTCGAGCACCACGAGATTGGCGCTGCTGCCTTCGAACAGCCTCGGCGCAACCCCATTCTGGAAACCCTCTTCACCAATCATGCAGCCAATGTGCTCGCGCTTGACGCGCTGCGCGAGATCGGTGATGCGCCGCGCCGAAGCGGCGATGTCCGGCTCGGTCACCAGCGCGCTGGTATTGGTCAGACCGATCTCGTCGAGCAGGTAACCGTAGGCGTCGTGGGCAACCAGCAGCGGCATCTGCGCTACCGGCGCAAAACGTTTCGCCTGCCGGCTGCGGTAGCGCTGCATCTCGGCAGCGAAATGTTCCGCCGCCAGGGCGTTGCCCAACCGCGCGCCGAGCGCCTGGGCGAGCAGCGCCGCGTTGCGGGTCGACAGCCACAAATGCGGGTCACGCCCGTATTTTTTGGTATCAACCGGATCAAGGCGGTAATCGCGCAGCACTGCGCCGGGCAGGGTCGACAGTGTAATTACCCGCTGTTCTGCCGGCCGGGAATTTGCCTGGCCGGCAGCGAGGATAGAGGCGAGATATGGTTCTGCTTCCGGTCCCGCCCAGACGATGATATCGGCACCATTGATGGCCTCGATGTCACCCGGGGTGAGCTGATAATCATGGGTTGACGCGCCGGTCGGCACGATGACCTTCACTTCCGTGTCTGCCCTGGCGACTGCCATCGACACCATGGCCAGCGGATAGAGGCTGGCGACAATCCGGGTGCCGGCCACGGCGGTGCCGGCCATGGCCGGAAGCAGCAGGCAGACGAGCAACAGCAAGACAAGAAGGCGGGACATGGCGAGAACCGGCAAAACGGGGAGGCGATGTTCGCCCACCGCCATCATCACTGCAAGAACAGGTTAAACGTCCTGCTTGGCGCGCTCGATACCGGCCAGGCGCAGCGTCTCCTCAAGCCACTTGCGTACCCGGTTGGCATCGCCGACCCGCGTTTTCTTGCCGGTGGAATCCATCAGCACGAGGATCACCGGCAACTCGGCAATGCGCGCCTGCATCACCAGGCAACGACCCGCTTCGTTGATGAAGCCGGTCTTGGTCAGATTAATCGACCAGTCCGGGCTTCTGACCAGCGGATTCGTATTGCGGAAAATCTGCGCGCGGCGACCCACCTTGACGGTGTGCTGCGCCGTGGTCGAGTAGCGGCGAATGGTCTCGTAGGATTCTGCCGCCTTGACCAGCCGCACCAGATCGACTGCCGAGGCGGTGTTGCGGCTGGACAAGCCGGTGCCGTCGACAAAATGTGAGTGCGTCATGCCCAGCGCGAGCGCCTTGCGATTCATCGCCGCAACCGCTGCCTGCTTACCGCCCGGATAGCTGCGTGCAAGTGCTGCCGCTGCACGATTTTCCGATGCCATCAGCGCGAGCAGCAACAGATCACCACGGGCGAGCCGGGTGCCGACGGCAATACGCGAGGGCGTGTGCTTGAGCGCATCCATGTCATCGCGGCTGACGGTGATGACTTCATCAAGCGGCAACTGCGCATCAAGCACTACCATCGCCGTCATCAGCTTGGTGATCGAGGCGATCGGCATGTCGCGATCAATGTTCTTGCGGTACAGGACTTCACCGTTGTCGGCGCGGACGACGAGCACCGAGCGCGACTGGAGCCGGACGTTGTCGCGGCGGGCAAGGGCGCTGGCAGTCACCACCGGCGCAAACGTCGCGGCGGAAAGCGGTAATGTCGACAGGCCCGGCATCGGCGCGACGAGCGCCGCCTCTTCGCCGGCCGTAACAAGGGCGCTGGCAGACAGGGCCGCCAATGCGATAAAGATTTTAAGAATGCGTTGCATCTGCTTGTCTGCAAAAAGAAACAGGGCCAAGAACACGGACCCGAGACTATGCGTTATACCATAGCCTTCTCCCAACGCCACCCCTGCCTGTCACAGATCTGCCATGCGCCTCGTCACACTGAAAGGAGTTGGTCTGCGTTACGGCGATCGCCGGGTGCTGGCCAGCATCGACCTCACCGTTGAAAGCGGCCACATCACCACCTTGGTCGGGCCGAACGGTTCCGGCAAAACCTCGCTCGCCCGGCTGGTGCTCGGCCTGGTTACTCCCCAGGAAGGACAGATCTCCCGTGCGCCCGGACTGCTTGCCGGCTATATGCCGCAGAAACTCGCCATCGACCCGACCCTGCCGCTGACCGCCCTGCGCTTCGTGCAGCTGGCCGGAACCGATGCCGCCGCCGCCCGCAATGCCCTGGCCCGTACCGGCTCCGAACGGCTTGCCCGCGCCCAGGTCGGGTCGTTGTCCGGCGGCGAGTTCCAGCGGGTGCTGCTGGCCCGCGCCATCGTCCGCCAGCCGCAACTGCTGGTGCTCGACGAGCCCGCCCAGGGTGTGGACATCCCCGGGCAGAACGCGCTCTACGGACTGGTCGGCGAACTGCGCAACGAAACCGGCTGCGGTGTATTGATGGTCTCGCACGATCTGCACCTGGTGATGGCCGAGAGCGACAGTGTCGTCTGCATCAACCAGCATGTGTGTTGCTCGGGCACCCCGGAGGCGGTGAGCGCGCACCCGGAATTTGTCGCGCTCTTTGGCAAGATGCAAGCGCCTACTACGCCTGCACACCTTGCTGTGTATACCCACCATCATGATCATGAGCACGAACTCAGCGGCGCGGTGCATGTGCATGGGCCCGGGTGCGAGGGCAAGCACTGATGTTTGAATTGCTGCTGCCGCCGCTCGTTGCCGGCCTCGCCATTGCCGCCGCCGCCGGGCCGCTGGGCTGCTTTCTGGTCTGGCGGCGCATGGCGTTTTTCGGCGACACCCTGGCGCACGGCGCGCTGCTCGGCGTCGCGCTCGGCGCGCTGGCGCACATCAACCCGACGCTGGCGATCCTCGGCACCTGCGTCCTGCTCGCCGCCGGCCTCGCCTGGCTTGCACGCGGCCGCGATCTGGGCAACGACACCCTGCTCGGCGTGCTCGCGCACACCGCGCTTGCGTTCGGCATCATCGCTGTGACCCTGGTCGACGGCTTGCGCCCCGACCTACTCGCCTGGCTGTTCGGCGATTTGCTCGGCATCAACACGACAATGGCGGCAATGATCGTCACCGGCGCCAGCGTCGCCCTCGCACTGCTCACGCTCGTGTGGCGCCGGCTGCTGGCCGCAACCGTCGATGAGGACATCGCGCGCATCGAAGGCATCAATACGAAGCTGGTCCGGTTCCTGCTGGTGATTGCCCTGGCAATCATCATTGCGCTGTCGATGCGCGTTGTCGGCCTGCTGCTGGTAACGGCACTGCTGCTGGTGCCGGCCGCCGCCGCGCGCCGCTTCGCGCGCGATCCGGAACCGATGGCGCTGCTCGCCGCCGCAATCGGCATGGCGAGCGTGGTCGGCGGGATGGCCGCAAGCTGGTGGTTCGACATTCCGGCGGGGCCGGCGATTGTGGCGACGGCGGCGGTCGTGTTCATGGCGACACGGCTGGTGCCGGCGGCGCGCTGATCAGAAGGTGAGCGTCACTGTGGACCCCTCTGCTGGCAGGGGTACGTTTGTTGACAGTGCCGGATTCGACTGCCACGATCCTGCGGCTGGCGATACGCCAGTTTTTCGCAGCGAACCCCATCGAACCGTCGTTGCGAATCCTTCAGCATCTCAAGGAAAAACTGGAGCGGACATCATGCATCTGGCATTCAAGAACGTGCGCGGGCAAGGCATCGCTGCGACACTCTGCCTCGTTGTACTCGGAACCACCCTGGTCGCCTGCGGCGGCGGTGGTGGTGGCGGCGGCGCGACCCCAACGCCAACCCCGACGCCCACCGGATACACATCCGGCCGGCCAGCAGCGGCGACGACCCCGGTCACGACCGCAGCCGATCTTTCCAATGCGATCGGCATTGAAGGTGCGGCCACAGTTTCCGGCAGTATTCCGGCGCCGAACGCGTCGGCATTGTCTTCGCGCATGAACCAGGCATCGACCCTTCTTGCGCGCACCGTGAAGGTCGACAAGAAACTCGCTACCACGAGCCCGAAACCGCGTATTGCCAACGATTCGACAAACTATGCGGCAATACAGGGTGGCTGGATTCTCGATGCAGCCAGCACCCCGCCAACCCTCTATGGTGGCTATCTGGTAAATGGTGATTCTGTTTACGCTGTGGCCCAGTCCGGCGGCGTCTGCAGTGCTTCCACGTTTGTGGTGACGACAGCAGAGTTCCTTAACATCATTCAAACACTGAACAGCAACAGCGCCGTGCTGGTGGATAGTACAACCCTCTCCCGCGACACCACCGGCGTTCTGACCGTTTGCGGCGCAGGTACGGGCACAGGCACAGGCACAGGCACAGGCTCCTATGGCGGCACAATCACTGCCACCGGCCAGGTGCTCTTCACCGACAACTCCACCTTCAACTACACCTTCAACTCGGCGAGCACGCCAACGGCCGTGTTCGTGCAGATTGAAGGCGCCGACGAATACTTCGTGGTGCCGTTTTCGGCACTGACCAGCGATGGCGCAGGTGGCTACACCATCACCTTCTACGGCCCGACCGCTGGCGACACGCAGATCATCACCAGCACCCTGACCGGCCAGATCAACATTCAGGTGTTCTATGGCCAGGTGGCACTTGCCGATCTGCTGAATGCCACCTTCACCGGCAGCACCGATGCGACGAACTGGTCTGCCCCGGCCTATGTCGACTGCGTGACCCAGGCGGTCGCCACCGGCGATCTGCAGTTCAACCTGACCTGGAATACCGCCAACGACGTCGATCTGCATGTGATCGAGCCCGGTGGCAACGAGATCGACTGGACCAACACCGTATCTGCCAGCGGCGGCGAGCTGGATGTCGATGACGTCGATGGCTATGGTCCGGAGAACATTTTCTGGGCGGCAACGGTACCGGCCGGCACCTACAGCGTCTTCGTCGTGAACTACGATGGCGACGCAGCGCCAGGCTACACGCTCACCGTGACCAAGCAGGGTGTATCGACCGCCTACACGGGTTCGCTTGCTGCTACTGCTGGCGTCCAAAGCGTGCCGATCACGGTCACCGTCCCCTGATCATCCCTGTACCAACGCAACAACAGAAAGGCACCTCCGGGTGCCTTTCTGTTGTCTTCAGTGCAACACAACCTGCTGAATGACGCGATGAGAACGATGCGCCCTGCACGACGGACCCTGGTTGTCCTCGTGCCGCTGCTGCTTGCCGGTTGCGACCTGCCCTGGAACAACGACACCGAAGTTGCTGCGGATCCCGCGCCGCTGTATGGCTGCAACGGCGTTCCGGCCAGGTCACCGCATCTTGTGGCCTACGCCACGGCAACGCCGCCGGCCCGCTCGATGGCGCGTTTCTGGGATGAAGCCATCCTCGAGGCGATCCGCACCGACATGCCGAAGCCGACAGTGCACGCGCGCAATCTCTATCATCTGTCAGCCGCGATGTATGACGCATGGGCTGCCTACGATGCCACCGCAGATGGCCGCTACTATCGCGGCCCTCGCGTCACCGGCACCGACGCCGAGCGCGACGAATCCATCGCGTATGCGGCCTACCGCGTGCTCGAAACACGTTACGCGCGCGCTGCTTTTCCCGACACAACGTTGTCCGGGCTTTACGCGCACATGACATCGCTGGGCCTGGATCCCTGTTACACCTCGACGACCGCAAATACGCCCGCCGCGTTTGGCAACACAGTCGCGCAGACCGTACTGTCCGCCACGATCGAAGACGGCTCGAACGAAACCGGCAACTACGCAGACACCACCGGCTGGGTGCCGGCCAATGAACAACTGGTTGTAGCCGACGGCGGCGCCACGATGCAGGAGCCCGACCAGTTCCAGTTGCTGTTCATACCGGGCGCCATCTCGCAGAACGGCATCCAGCAGCCCGACGCGCTGCAAAAATACATCGGCGCGCAGTGGGGCGGTGTCGAAACCTTCGCGCTTCAACGCGCCACGTCTGGCGCAGCCTATGTCGCCGACAACATCGTGCCGGCCTGGAATTCCGTCGCCATGAACGATCTCCTCGTCGAATTGATCCGCAAGAGCGCGGCGCTCGACAACCACGGCAGTAATGTCGTCGACATTTCACCGGGCGTCTTCGGCAACAATGCCTTGGGCGCCAACGATGGCTATGGCCATCTGCTTAATCCGGCTACCGGCGCACCGTATCCGGCCCAGAATGTATTGCTGGCGGACTACGGCCGGGCTATCGCCGAATTCTGGGCGGACGGGCCGCACTCGGAGACGCCGCCTGGTCACTGGAACGTACTCGCCAACGACGTTTCCGACGCCCTCGGCCCGCAGCCAAAATTCCACGGCGTGGAGCCCGCGAAAGACGTGCTTGCGTGGGATGTCCGGTTGTACTTCACGCTCAACGGCGCATTACACGACGCGGCGATCGCCGCCTGGGATGCCAAGCGCCGCTATCTTGGCGCGCGACCGATTTCGCTGATCCGCTATCGCGCGGATCTCGGCCAGTCCGGCGATCCGGCGCTGCTGTCCTATCATCCCGACGGCCTGCCGCTTGTCCCCGGGCTGATCGAGTTGATCACCGACGCGTCGTCGGCGCCCGGCATGCCGCATGCAGGGTTGAAAGCCCATGTTGGCAAGGTGGCCGTGCGCAGCTGGCTGGGCGAAGGACACGCAACACCGACGGGAGCCAATGTCGACTGGATGCTCGCGCGCGATTGGGTGCCCTACCAGCGCGCCACGTTCGTCACGCCGGCATTTCCCGGCTATGTCTCGGGCCACAGCACATTCAGTCGCGCGGCCGCCGAAGTACTTGCCGATTTTACCGGCAGCGAATTTTTCCCCGGCGGGATATATGAACACAACGTTCCGGCGGCGAACGGACTGTCGTTCGAAGAGGGGCCGGCGGCGACAGTAGTGCTGCAGTGGGCGACTTATTTCGACGCCGCAGACCAGGCTGGCCAGTCACGGCTGTGGGGAGGGATACATATCGCGCCGGATGACTTCGAAGGACGTCGCACCGGCCACCGCGTCGGCATCGCGGCACTGGCAGAGGCCGAGCGCTGGTTCGACGGCTCTGCCGTGCCTTAACGCAGAAGGTGAATCAGGGCGTATCGCCCGGCGAGACCGAACTTTTGGAATCAGAACCAGCAATAACCGAGAACACCACCGCGTACGTTGCGACCTGGCCCATGTCGGCAACATAGTGGCTGAAGTCGAAGTTGAAGTTCTCCTGCTTGCCGGCGCGGATCGAGCCACCGATCAGCGAGACCGGACGCTTGCCGACGGCGATCAATTTGCCTTGCGCGTCGTACAGCGTTACGTCAACGCTCACGCCGACGCCTTTAGGACGCCGGTTCCAGAGGATGACCATTGCCTGCTTGCCAGAGAAATAGATCGACTGAAGTTTTACACCCTTGACGTCCAGGTTCAGTTCGATCGGTGCGTCGGGGGAATATTTTCCGGCAATCGAATCGGCGCCGAGCACGCTTTTCACCGAATTTTCGGCCGAAATGGCCAGGCCGCTAACGAAAAGCGCCATCAGCATCACGACTGTACGCAACATTGTTCTTTTCTCCATGTAGGAAAGGTGCCGACCAGGACGGGGCGCGGCAAGTATGCCTCGGTCCCCCCTGATGGCACAGCCCCCGTCAGGCGCGCGGATTCCACTTCACCGGCCGGCCGGCGTCTTCATCGACGCCGGCCTCATCCGGATCGACATAACCCTCGGTGAGATCCTGCGTGTAACCGCAGGCCAGACACTCCAGCCAGGTGATGCCGGCTGCATCCTCACAGCGCCGCACCTTGTCCTGCGCGCGGCACGATGGACACGCCGTGCCGGCAAAAAACTGCCGCTTCACCGGCACGCCGCGCGGCGCGTTCATTCCGCTCATGAAGATTGCCCGACGGCAGCGGCGCCTGCCGACACATCAACGACTATGCCGCAGTGGCGCAGCAACGCATCGATACTCGGCTCACGCCCGCGGAAGCGCCTGAACAGATCCATAGCTTCTTCCGAGCCACCACGCTCGAGGATCGCCGTGCGAAAATCGGCACCGGCCTTGGCGCTGAAGATGCCTTCTTCCTCGAAGCGCGAGAAAGCATCTGCGGAAAGCACTTCCGCCCACTTGTAGCTGTAGTACCCGGCCGCATAGCCGCCGGCAAAGATGTGCGAAAAGCCATGCTGAAAGCGGTTGAATGCCGGCGGCTGCATGACAGCAACTTCAGATCGCACTTCATCGATAATCTTCTGAATGTCTATGCCATGGCCTGCAACAAATTCACAGTGCAGGCGCATGTCGAACACCGAAAGCTCGACCTGACGCACCATCATCATCGCCGACTGGAAGTTGCGTGCAGCGAGCATTTTCTTCAGCATGTCGTCAGGCAGCGGCGCGCCGCTCTGGTAGTGCCCGGCAATCAGCGCGAGCGCTTGCGGCTCCCAGCACCAATTCTCCATGAACTGGCTCGGCAACTCGACCGCGTCCCAGGCGACGCCGGAAATGCCCGACACGCCGCGCGCGTCGATCCGCGTCAGCATGTGGTGCAGGCCATGACCAAACTCGTGGAACAGTGTCGTGACTTCGTCGTGGGTAAGCAATGCCGGCTCATCGCCTACCGGCGGCGTGAAATTGCAAACCAGATAGGCGACCGGTTTTTGCAGGGCGCCGTCGCGCTTGCGCCAGCGGGCGAGGCAATCATCCATCCAGGCGCCGCCGCGCTTGTTTTGCCGCGCGTACATGTCGATGTAGAAACCGGCAATTACCTCGCCCTGCGCGTCGAGAAGATCGTAGTAGCGCGCATCCTTGTGCCACACCTCCACATTGCCGCGTTCCTCCACGCGCACGCCAAACAGCCGCCGGGCAACGTCGAACATCCCGGTAAGCACCTTCGGCGCAGGGAAATACGGCCGCAATTCTTCCTGCGAAATTGAATACTTCGCTTGCTGGAGTTTTTCCCCGGCATAGGACGCATCCCAACTGCGAAAATCGTCGATGCCGCATTCTTTCTTCGCGAAGGCCTTCAGCTCCTCCACCTCATGTTTTGCCGCCGGCAATGCCTTCTTGCCGAGATCTCGCAGGAAGGTGAGCACCTGTTCGCTGGTGTCCGCCATTTTTGTCGCCAGCGAGAGTTCGGCAAAGTTTTGGTAGCCGAGCAACTGCGCCTCTTCGTGACGCAGCGCGAGGATCTCGCTCATCAGTGCGCTGTTGTCATACTTGCCGGCATGCGGACCCTGATCGGAAGCACGCGTTGCATATGCGGTGTACAGCTCTTCACGCAGCGCCCGATCATCGGCGTAGGTGAGCACGGCGAAATAACTCGGGAAATCGAGGGTGAGTACATAACCGGTGAGCTTGCGCTGCTGCGCCGTTTGCTGCGCCTGCGCCAACGCCGATTCCGGCAGGCCCTGCAGTTGCGCAACATCGGTAATATGCTTGCTCCAGGCATTGGTGGCATCAAGCACATTGTCGCTGTACTGGCTGGTAATTTCGGCCAGCCGCGACTGGATTGCCGCGAAGCGCTGCTGCTGCTCCTGCGGCAAATCAATGCCGGAAAGACGGAAGTCACGCAGCGCATTGTCGATCACTTTCTGTTGCGCGGTGTCGAGCTTTGCGTACTCGTTGGCTTTCACCTGCGCATAGGCATTGAACAGCTCACGATTCTGGCCCAGCTCAGTGGCGAAATCGGCAAGCTTCGGCAAACAGGCGTTGTAGGCCTTGCGCAGTGCGTCGTTGTTCATTACCGCGTTCAGATGCGACGCCGGGTCGAAGGCACGATCAAGACGATCCTCGGCTTCGTCCAGCACTGCGACGAGGTTGTCGTACGTGAACGGCCCGCCGCTGGCGAGCACCTCGGCGATCTGCGCGCGGTTGTGGGCAATCATTTCGTCGATTGCAGGCTCGATATGCTCGGGCTTGATGGCCGCAAAGGGCGGCAGGCCGGTATAGGTGGTCAATGGGTTGCTCATGGGGAGTATCTGTCCTGGGGCCAGAGATGGCGGCAATGCAGCGCACAAACGCTGTGGTCGTGATTTTCAGTGTTCGCCGGCAGTATAGGGGGACGATCATGCGAAAATCACGCCGCGATCCTGCCCGCAACAACCTGACCCACAATGAGGATTCCCATGGCCATCCGCAGCTACCTGGGCATGACCCCGATCCTCGGCGCGCGCGTGTTTGTCGACCCAAGCGCAGTGGTCATCGGTGAAGTCGAGCTGGGCGAAGACGTGTCGGTCTGGCCGCTCACCGTCATCCGCGGCGACATGCACCACATCCGCATCGGCGCGCGCACCAGCGTGCAGGATGGTGCGGTGCTGCACATTACCCATGCCAGCGACTACAACCCCGGCGGCTGGCCGCTGCTGATCGGCGAGGACGTGACCATTGCGCACCAGGCAATGCTGCACGGCTGCACCATCGGCAACCGGGTGCTGATCGGCATGAAGGCGATGGTGATGGACGGCGCAATCATCGAGGACGAAGTGATCATCGCCGCCGGCGCGATAGTGCCGCCCGGCAAACGCTGCGAGAGCGGTTTCGTCTACATGGGCACACCGGCAAAGCAGCAGCGACCGATCAGTGAAAAAGAGCGTTCTTTCTTTCGCTACACCGCCGCAAATTACGTGAAGCTGAAAGACAAACACATGGCGCAGGGCTGGCACCAATAGATCCGCCCCGAGACGGATCGGTGAGGCCTACATTTTACGCATCGCCGCAATCACCGGTGCCGTCTGTGGCCGCTTGCCTCGCCAGACGAAAAATGCCTCGGCAGCCTGCTCAACGAGCATGCCAAGACCATCAACGCATACTGCAGCACCCTGTTTGCGTGCCCAGCGGTTGAATACGGTTTCGTTGCGCCCGTACATCATGTCGTAGCAGCGCGTGTTGGTATCGATCGTATTCGGTGGCACGGCGGGCAGGCTGCCGCCAAGACTGGCCGACGTACCGTTGATGACAACATCGAACGGATGTGCATCGACCAGCGCCTCAAAACCGTCACCACTTACGACGCCTTCGTTGGCAAACAACGTGGCCAGCTTGACGGCCTTGGCGGCAGTGCGGTTGGCAATAACCACCAACTGCGGTTGCTCGGCAAGCAGCGCGGTGAGAATGCCGCGTACAGCGCCGCCAGCACCGATCACCAGTACGCGCTGGCCGCGCAACGGCCAACCGAGGTTCTGCGTGAGATCGCGCACGATGCCAACACCATCGGTGTTGTCGCCGGCAAGGTGGCCGTCATGCTCGACGCTCACCGTGTTCACTGCCCCGGCTTTTTCCGCCCGCGGCGTGCGGCGGCGCGCCATCCGCCACGCCTCTTCCTTGAATGGCAGGGTAACGTTGAAGCCGCGGCCACCATGACGAATGAAGGCGCGCACCGCGCCGGGAAAATCCTTCAGGGGTGCCAGAACACGCTCATAAACGATTTCGTCGCCCAGCTGCTGGGCGAACAGCGCATGAATTTGCGGCGATTTCGAGTGCGAAACGGGGTTGCCGAAAACGGCGTAGGTATCGGTCATGTTCTGGCACCGCTTTTTGTGGGCGGCGCGATATTGCTGCTCAAGACCATGTCTGTCCAGTCGCGCGGCTGCAGGTAGCGTTCGTACAACGTGGCCTCCGGTGAACCGGGTAGCGGTTGAAAATCATAATCCCAACGCACCAGCGGTGGCAGTGACATCAGGATGGATTCGGCACGGCCACCGCTCTGCAGGCCAAAAAGCGTACCGCGATCATGGATCAGGTTGAATTCAACGTAACGACCGCGCCGGTACAGCTGAAAATTACGTTCGCGCTCGCCGTGCGGTGTTGCTTTGCGCCTCGCCACGATCGGCCGATAGGCCGCTATGTAGGCGTCGCCGATGCTGCGCAGGAAGGCGAAAGCAGGCGCGAACCCGCCCTCGGTGAAATCGTCGAAAAACAACCCGCCGATGCCCCGTGGCTCGTTGCGATGTTTGAGGAAAAAATAATCGTCGCACCATTTCTTGAACCGTGGATATATCGCCGGCCCGAAGGGTGCGCAGGCATTACGTGCGGTGCAATGCCAATGCGCGCAGTCTTCGTCGAAACCGTAATACGGTGTCAGATCGAAACCGCCGCCGAACCACCACACCGGCGCCTCGCCGGGTTGTTCAGCAACAAATAACCGCACGTTGGCATGCGACGTCGGCACGTAGGGGTTGCGCGGATGAATGACCAGTGACACGCCCAGCGCCTGCCACGTGCGCCCGGCGAGCTCCGGCCGGTGCGCACTCGCCGACGGCGGCAACTGCTCCCCGTACACATGCGAAAAACCCACGCCGCCCTTCTCGAATACCGCGCCCTCGGCGAGGATGCGGGTGCGGCCACCGCCGCCAGCATCGCGCGTCCAGTTATCCTCACGAAAACGCGCGCCACCATCTTCCTGTTCGAGTGCTGCGCAGATGCTGTCCTGTAAACCCAACAGGTAATTCTTCACGGCGCTGACATCAATGGCGCCGGCATCGCTCGCGCTCATGCCGCTCTCCGTTCGTTCGTTCATGAAGGCCGTAACACCTGGCCCGTGGCAAGGTCGCGTATCTGCGTCGGTCGTTGCAATTTTCCCACGTCGCCGGGCATCAGGTAATCGATCGCATCGCCAAATTGTGCCCGCACCGCCAGCGCCGTGCGCACCGGCAGATGCCCGGACAGATTTGCGGATGTCGATACCAGCGCACCGCCGAACGCATCGCACAGTGCACGTACAACCGGGTGGGCCGAGACGCGCACCGCGATCGTGTCCTTGCCGCCGGTGATCCATGCCGGGAACAGACACCGGTTGGGCAACACCCAGGTGTTCGGCCCCGGCCAGCTTGCGGACAACGACTCCCGCTGCGCCGCAGTCAACGGTGCCAGCAACGCCGCCAGCTGTAGCGGTGACGAAGCGACGACAATCAGCCCCTTCGTCACCGGCCGCCGCTTGATTGCCAGCAGGCGATACACCGCAGCGCGGTCGAACGGGTCACAGCCTAGCCCGAACACTGCTTCGGTCGGATAGGCAACCACACCGCCGGCCCGCAGCGTGCGCATCGCAAGTCGCAGGTGGAAATCATTGCTAGCGGGGGTGCGCACGGGTTCAGGCAAGCCGGTTCTGACACGGGGGTGTGAGTATAGGATTGCGTGGCGCCGACGGCGACCACTCCGACAGGAAGCTCTGACCCGCTCGGCGGGGTCATGCCGACATTGCGCGCTGTCAGCAGCGCGCCTCACCTGTGGCTGTCGATGCCGGTTGCCACAATCCCCCCGCCAGGGAATGCACCTGGCCACGCAGAGCCAACCCCGTAAGCAATGCGCCGACCGTAGCGGCCGGCATACCGCTGCGCAACACCAGCTCATCAATGCCGTTGCCCGCTGCCGACAACACCGCCATGACGCGCTGCTCGTCCGGCGACAGCGCGACAGCCGAACCTGCTGACCCGTGCGTCGTCGCCTCCCCGTCAGTGCGCAGAATTGCAAAGTGCGACAACGCATCCACCAGTTGCGCGCTGGTTTCGATCAGCGTCGCGCCTTCCCGGATCAGCTGGTGGCAACCGCGGGCCAGCGGCGAGTGAATGCTGCCGGGAATCGCAAACACTTCCCGTCCTTGCTCAGCAGCGAAACGCGCCGTGATCAACGATCCCGAATCCGGTGCTGCCTCCACTACCAGCACCCCGAGTGACAACCCGCTGATGATGCGATTGCGCAACGGAAAATGCGGCGCCAGCGGTGGCGTGCCCGGCAGAAATTCACTGACGATGCAGCCCTGCGCGCGAATGTCTGCCGCCAGCCGGGCATGGCGTCGCGGATAGATCTGGTCGGCTCCACAACCGAGCACGGCCACCGTGCGTCCGCCTGCCGCCAGCGCACCTTCATGCGCCATCGCGTCAATACCCAGGGCCATCCCGCTGGTAATCACGAAGCCGGCAGCGGCAAGATCAGCCGCGAATGCACGCGCGGTTGCCAGCCCCGCAGGGCTGGCATTGCGGCTGCCGACGATCGCGATTTGTGGCGGCAACAACGCGGTAATATCGCCCCGGCAAAACAGCAGCGGCGGTGGCTCGCTGATCTCGGCAAGCAATGCCGGGAAACGCTCGTCATCGTGCGGCAGCACAACGCCGTCGTCGCGCCCGAGGAAGTACTCATCAAGCGGGCTGAGCGCACCTGCCAACAGGTTTTGCTCGCACAGCGGCGCGAGCAGGACGCGCACTTCCGGCGTTTGCCGTGGCAGCTCCATAACAGCAGCGGACAGCGAAGACAGCTGCGCCAGCACGCGCCGCAACGGTCGCGGATTACCTTCGTGCAGGCGCAGCAACGCGAGCCGCAATTGCAGTTCGCGCACCGGCAACTCACGCCTTTCGTCGCGCATTTTCCACCTCCTCCCTGAAGCAGTACCGGTCAAGCCACCGGCAACAAAAAGGCCGCCCCGGATTAACCGGGGCGGCCCATTATGCGCGACGGAAGGATTTATTCGGTGTCGAAGCGCGGCTGCTGAACCAGATCGCCTTTGCCGATCTGGCGCGTGGAGCGCGTAATCAGCGCGTAGGAAACCTTGTCGAAAGCGCGGAAAACAATGAGCAGACCAGCGCGCGTTGCCGGCAGGGTGATCGTATCGCCCGCAGTGCGGTCCCGAACCTTTTCGCCCTTTTGCATGATCGCGAATACCTGGCCGGCATCAACCTTTTCGCGCAGGCCCTTATTGATGACCACGACGTCGTTGCGGGCGGCAAAGCCAATTGAACCGAAGATATGGATGATTTGGCCCTCGACACCATCGGGTGACGGGCGTGGGTAGAAAATCGACTGGACCTTGCGCTGATCCGTGTAGAGCAACCGGTCATCAACGCGCATTTCTTCTGCAGAGGTCAATACCTTCAACGTGGCGATGGCGCCGTCGGTTGCCAGCACACGGGTGCTGCCGATTTCTTTCGCCTCGTAGCCCAACACTTCGCCGGTAACCGGATCAACATAAGGGCTGCCGGCGCGATAGATTCCATACTCGGGATAAGCGTGCGTCCAACCGCCATCGCGCGAGCGCGCATACACGGTGTCGTCGCGCCCCATCACAATGCGTCGCTCCGGACCGGCAACGATATACGGTGCCGCCTTGAGCTCGGCGAGACTGACAACACGACTGCCATTGAGAAAAGCCTCAATGTTTTTGAGCGGTATCGCCGGAATCGCGGCGGTAACCGGCATCTCGCGAATGCGCGGGTGCAGTTTCACCGTTTGCGCATCGACAACTTCAACGCCGGTATTTGCCGATCCAATGCCAGCGGTGCTGGTGACCGCGCTATCAGCAACCAGTGTCGGCCGACCATTGCTCCAGACGAGGCGCAGCACATCGCCCGGATAAATCTGGTGCGGATTGCCGACCTTCTCGTTGATGTGCCAAACCTCCGGCCAGCTCCAGGGATCCTGAAGGAATTTCTCGGCGATACCCCACAGGGTGTCGCCGGGCTTCACTGTATAGGTATCGGGATGATCCGGATTAAGACGTACCGGATCGGCGACAGGGGTGGCGCCGGTTGCCGGTGCTGCCGGCGATGCGACGTCCGCTGCCGCTGCTGCAGTTACCTCGTCAGCCGCGAAAGACGCGTTGATCAGGCAGGCACTGAGAACGAGAGTCCACCCGGCGAGTCGTTTGATCATGGGGCGTTTCCCTTTATCATTCTTCGAGTTATCCAGCAGCGGCATCGGGGCGTGGACTGCGCGGAGCGCCCCTTGAGGACGCAAGGCCCAGCCCCGATATTATCAATGCGATCATTGCGTTAGCAAGCAAATCTCCAGCGCCTTCTGAATAGACAGGTTCACTCGCAGCCATGGCCATCCTTGAGATCCTCGAATTCCCCGATCCGCGCCTGCGGACCGTCGCCACCCCCGTCGAGCGGGTGGACGACGCCTTGCGCCAGGTGATCGACGACATGTTCGAGACCATGTACACGGCACCTGGCATCGGCTTGGCGGCAACCCAGGTCAATCTGCATAAGCGCTTGCTGGTCATGGATATTTCCGAGGAAAAGAACCAGCCGCTGGTGCTGATCAACCCGGTCTTCGAACCGCTCGGCGGCGAGCAGGAGTACAACGAGGGCTGCCTGTCCGTTCCCGGCTATTACGACAACGTGACTCGCCATGACCGCATCCGCGTACAGGCCCTCGACCGGCTCGGCAAGCCCTTTGAACTCGAGGCCGATGGTCTGTTGTCAGTCTGCATCCAGCATGAAATGGATCACCTCGAAGGCACGCTGTTCGTCGACTACCTCTCCCGGCTCAAGCGTGAGCGGGTGAAGGCCCGTCTCGAGAAAGAGCGCACCCGCCGCGCCTGAGCTGCGAGCCATCCTCAACGTGACACCCTCAACGGGCAGCGCCCCCACCGTGACATTTCCCCCGTGATGCAACCCTTGCGCATCGTTTTCGCCGGCACCCCCGATTTTGCCCGGGCCAGCCTCGACGCCCTGCTTGCCTCGCGGCACCGGGTGCTCGCCGTATACACCCAGCCCGACCGGCCGGCCGGTCGCGGCCAGAAACTGGCGATAAGCCCGGTAAAGGCAGCCGCGCTCACCGCCGGCATTCCCGTTTTCCAGCCGCAGTCGCTGAAAACCGCCGAGACGCAAGCGCAACTGGCTGCCCTCGCACCAGACCTCATGGTAGTGGTGGCTTACGGTCTGCTGCTGCCCAAGGCCGTGCTCGATATCCCTCGTTTCGGTTGCGTGAATGTGCATGCCTCCATTCTGCCGCGCTGGCGCGGCGCGGCACCGGTGCAGCGCGCGATTGCTGCCGGCGACAGCGAGACCGGCGTCACCCTCATGCAGATGGACGTCGGCCTCGATACCGGCGACATCCTGCACATTGTGCGCACGCCAATCACTGCCGACGACACCGGCGGTACATTGCACGACCGTCTTGCCGTGCTCGGCGCCCAGGCGCTCGTTGTCGTACTCGATGATCTGCCACGATTTTTGCACACGCGCACGCAACAGGGCGACGCTCTCGCCACTTACGCACACAAACTGAAAAAAGATGAAGGCGCAATCGACTGGAAGCGCAACGCGCGCGAAATTATCGATTTGGTGCGCGCATTCGATCCGTGGCCGGTCGCCCAAACAACCCTGCGCGGTGAAATAATGCGTATCTGGAGCGCGGTACGCGACGATGCCGCACGCGGCGCCGCTCCGGGAACCATCACCGGCGTGGCGCGTGATGGTATTCGCGTCGCGTGCGGCGCGTACGGCAGCGAAGGCGGCGTGCGCATAACCCGTGTGCAACTGCCCGGCAAGAAAGCCATGCCAGTTGCCGATCTGCTCAACGGCCATCCCGATGCCTTGCGGGTGGGCGATCTGCTCGGCACCTCATGACGCAAGCCCGCAGACAATCATCAGTGCGCCACCACCCACAGGAAAAATCACCCATGAGCAAGCAGGCATGAATGCCCACGGCGGCAACGTCCGTGCCGAAGCCGTACGCCTGCTGATTGAGGTGTTGCCGGCTGCCGGCAACGCGCGCGGCGGAAAATCATTGTCGGATGTGTTGCCGCCGGCGCGCGAACGCAGTTGCGATCCGCCGCTGCTACAGGAAATCGCCTACGGCGTCTGCCGCTTTTACAGCGAACTTTCCTGGCTGGTGAATCGCCGCCTGCAAAAACCGTTCAAGCCGGAAGACCGCGACATCGAGTTGCTGCTGCTGATCGGCCTGTTCCAGTTGACGCACACGCGTATTCCCGATCACGCCAGCATCGCTGAAACCGTTGCAGCAGCGCGCCTGCTCCGCAAGGAATGGGCTACCGGCGTCACCAACGCCGTGCTGCGTCGCCTGCAGCGCGAGCGTGATGGCCTGGCCGACGAAATTGCTGCCGCCGGCGCCGCCGTGCGCTGGTCGCATCCGCAATGGCTGGTGGACATGATCACCGCCGACTGGCCGGCCGAACACGAAACGATTTTCGCCGCCAACAATACCCGGCCGCCGTTTTGCCTGCGCGTCAACACGCGGCAGGGAACGCGCAACGATTACCTCGCGCAACTGCGTGCACAGGAGATGGCGGCAGAACCAACCGCACTGTCGCCGGACGGCATTCGCCTGGTGCAGGCTGTTGATGTCCATACACTGCCGGGGTTCATGTCCGGCGCCGTGTCGGTGCAGGATGAAGCTGCGCAGTTGTGCGGCCACCTGTTCGGGGCACTGCCGGCCGGCGCGCGCATTCTCGATGCCTGCGCCGCGCCGGGCAGCAAGACGGCGCACCTCGCCGAGCGTTTCCCCGACGCGCAGATTCTGGCGCTCGATATTGACGAGCGCCGGGCGCGACGCATCACGGACAACCTGGAGCGCCTGCACCTCGATGCGACGGTGAAGACTGCTGACGCCTTGCAGGAAGATTGGTGGGACGGCGTGCCGTTCGATGCCATCCTCGTCGACGCGCCCTGCTCGGCAACCGGCGTGCTGCGTCGCCATCCGGACGGCAAATGGCTGCGCCAGAAGGGCGATATCGCGCGCCTCGCCCGCCGGCAGCAGGCCCTGCTCGATGCGTTGTGGCCGAAGCTGCGTGTTGGCGGCACCCTGGTCTACGCGACCTGTTCGATTCTGCGCGCGGAAAACGAGCAGGTAATTGCAGCGTTTCTTGCGGCGCATCCGGATGCCGCTGCCGAAGCCGCACCATCGGCGTGGGGCGTGCCCTGCGGAGAAGGGCAGCAACTGCTTCCTTCAGAGCAGGGGCCGGACGGTTTTTTCCTCTGCCGTCTGCGGCGCAACGGCTGACGGCAAGCACACAAGCTTCGCCGCGCTCAACGCCCCAGGATCGAGCGCGCGATGATTTCCTTCATGATCTCACTCGTGCCGCCGTAAATACGCTGCACGCGCGCATCAACATAGGCGCGCGAAATCGGATATTCCTTCATGTACCCATAACCGCCGAACAGCTGCAGGCACTCGTCGGCAACTTTGCCCTGCAACTCAGTCGCCATGTACTTGGCCGTGGACGCGGCGACTGCGCTCAACTCACCACGGTCGTACTGGTCGTTGCACTGATTGACGTAGGCGCGATTCACGTCGATCTGCGCCTTGAGCTCTGCCAGCTTGAAGCGCGTGTTCTGCTGACTGGATACCGTGACACCAAAGGCCTTGCGCTCGGTCACATACTTGATTGTCCAGCCAAGCATGCCTTCGCAGGCGGCGATCGCGCCGACTGCAAGAATCAACCGCTCGCGCGGCAACTCGTTCATCATATTGGCGAAGCCTCTGCCGAGGCCGCCGAGTATCTGATCGGCGCCCACCTTCACATCCTGGAAGAACAGCTCCGAAGTGTCCGCCGCATGATGACCCATTTTTTCGAGATTGCGGCCACGCGCGAAACCCGGCAGCGTGCAATCGACAGTGAACAGGGTGATGCCTTTGGCGCCGGCATTCGGATCGGTTTTCGCCGCCAGCATGATCAGGTCGCAATGCTGGCCATTGGTGATAAAGGTTTTCTGGCCATTGATGGTGTAGGTGTTGCCGTCGAGCACGGCACGCATTTTCATGCCCTGCAGATCGGAGCCGGCACCCGGCTCGGTCATGCCGATGGCACCGACAGCCTCGCCCGTCACCAATTTCGGCAACCACCGCTGCTTCTGCGCTTCACTGCCCAGATGCAGGATGTACGGCGTAACGATATCGCTGTGCACCGAAACGCTGGTGGCCAGCGCACCAAAACCCATGCGCGACATTTCTTCGACTATCACTGTCGATAACCGAAACGGCGCCCCGACGCCGCCATACTGTTCCGGCACGTCCACGCACAGAAAGCCATTTTCGCCAAGCGTGTTCCAGATGCGGCGCGGGAAAATCTCGTCTCTTTCCCACTGGTCGTAATAGGGCGCCACTTCCTTTTCAAGAAACCTGCGAACGTTGTCGCGGAACAGTTCGACCTCTGCGGTATTGAGAGGGGCAATCGCGTGGGCTTGGGTTGGCGCGGTCATGCGGGCAGCTCCGGTGCGGGCAGGCAAGTACGGTAAAGAGCGGACGAAAAACACCTGCATTCTACCTGCTGAAGCCCATCGGCGCTCACCGAACTGGTTGTGTTGCCGGATGACCCGCTGACGAGCCCTGCGCCACGGCATCTCGTGTATTCTCCTGCCGATATCCTGCTCGGTTGCCCGCATCAGACCATGACACCGCAAACCATCCCCTGGTACACCCGCCGCCCGGAAATTTCTACCGTGACGCTCGCCCTGCTGGCGAGCCTGTTCTTCTCGCTCACCTGCAATGAACGGTTCTGGATAGCGATTCATGCCGGCATCAGCGGCTCCGTTGCCGAACACGCATGGCTGCTCACCGCCACCTTTACGCTGCTGACGGCGCTGCAATTCATTGTGCTATCGCTACTGCTCAATCGCTGGACAGCTAAACCCGTGCTTGCGGTGCTTTTCCTGTGCACCGCTGCTGCGGTGTACTTCATGCAAAAGTACGGCGTGTACCTGGACGCGCCAATGCTGCGCAACGTACTTGAGACCGATGCGAAGGAATCACGCGAGCTGCTGTCACCCGACATCATCCCGTATCTGCTGCTTTACGCATTCATACCGCTGCTGATGCTCTGGCGCCTGCGCATTCGCAGGCCGCCGATTCTTGCCACATGGTATGTGCGTCCCGTGGCGATTCTACTGGCAATCCTGATCGCCAGCGCGGCTCTCGCCGCAACCTCGAAAAATCTGGTTCCGCTGCTGCGTGAGCACAAGGAAATTCGCTATCTGATCACGCCATCCAACTATCTTTATTCATTGCCCCGGGTGCTGACACATAACCGCAAGATTGCCGCGCGTCCCCTGCGTGTCGTCGGCGCTGATGCCGTCGGCGCGCCATCCGCAGGCGTGCAGCACAAGCCAGTACTGCTGCTGCTCGTCGTCGGCGAAACCGCACGCGCCGCCAATTGGGGCCTTTCGGGCTACGCGCGCCAGACCACACCGGAACTTGCCCGGTGCAATGTGCTCAACTTTACCGACGTTACGAGTTGCGGTACCAACACCGAGACATCGCTGCCCTGCATGTTTTCGTCAACCGGACGGCGCCATTACGATGAGGATCTGATCCGCAGCAGCGAAGGGCTGCTGCATGTATTGAAGCGGGCCGGCACCCGCGTGCTGTGGCGCGACAATCAATCCGGCTGCAAGGGCATGTGTTTGGGCATCGAGGCACACGCTGCGGCGGAACAGGCCTTGCCGGAGCAATGCCACGACGGCCGCTGTCTTGACGAGGTATTGCTGAACAATCTGGCCAGCGACGTGGCGGCAACGCCGGGTGACATGGTTATCGTGCTGCATACGCTGGGCAATCACGGGCCGGCATATTTCCAGCGCTATCCGCCCGCCTTCCGCCGGTTCACGCCTACCTGCGATACCACGGAACTGGGCAGATGTAGCCGCGAGGCGATCATCAACACCTATGACAACGCGCTGCTGTACACCGACCACGTGCTGGCGCAAACGATCGATTTTCTGCAAAAGCAGGCAACAACCCGTGACACGGCGATGATCTATCTTTCCGACCACGGCGAGTCGCTGGGTGAGAACGGCCTGTATCTGCACAGCCTGCCGTACGCCATTGCGCCCGACCTGCAGACGCATGTGCCAATGGTGATGTGGTTCTCGCCGGGCTATGCCAACGACTACGCACTCGATCTGGCCTGCCTGCAGCTACGCACTGCGGTACACGCCTCGCACGACAATCTGTTCCATACCGTTCTGGGTTTGCTGCACATAAAAACCAGCGTGTACGAGCCGGCCATGGACCTGACGGCCATTTGCCGGAGATAAATCATGCGCGAGAAAATACTCATCAACGAAGTCGGCCTGCGCGACGGCCTGCAGAATCAATCGGTGATCGTGTCTACCGCCGACAAACTGCGCCTGTTCGATGCCCTGGTGCGCGCCCGGGTGCAGCATCTTGAACCGGTGTCCTTTGTGCATCCGCGCGCAGTGCCGGCGATGGCCGATGCCGCAGAACTCACCGCCCGACTGCCACTGCACGACCGCTCGCTGCACCTGACTGCGCTGGTACCGAATCCCAAAGGCTACGAACGCGCCCGCGACAGCGGCTACCGCACCGTCGCGCTGGTGCTGGCAACCACCGACACGTTCAATCAGCGCAACCTCAACATGTCGCTGCCACAGGCGACGCAAAACTGCATCGATATCTTCGCCCACGCAAAACGGGACGGCGTACAGACGCGCACCTACATTTCCGGCGCGTTTGCCTGCCCGTATGAAGGCACCACGCCAATCGCCGTCACGCTCGACATCACGCGGCAGATGATCGCGGCAGGTGCCGACGAAATCGCCATCGCCGACACCATCGGTGCCGGTAATCCACAGCAGATGAAGCGCATCCTGCAGCCGCTGATTCGCGAGTTCGGCGCGGATCGCTTCTTCGTCCATTTACACGACACGCGCGGCACGGCAGGGGCGCTGGCGTGGACAGCAGTGGAGCTCGGCATCCGCAAGTTCGACGCCTCGATCGGCGGCCTCGGCGGTTGCCCGTTCGCGCCGGGCGCCACGGGCAATGTCGCCACCGAAGACATCGTCTACCTGTTCGAAGCCAGCGGGTTCGATACCGGCATCGATCTGCCGGCACTGCGCGAAGCTGTCGCGATCGCCGCGCGTGCTACCGGCAAACCACTGGGCGGCCGCATCCTGTCATGGCTGCGTGCGCAGGAGCTGCGCGCGCGCAGCCTGCAGCCGAACCTCAATCAAGGCAGCGCTCAGGGCGAATAGACGTAGAACCACAGATCGGCGTGGTCGTCACCGCCAAACAGCCAGAGCGTGCGGCTGGGGGTATCGATCCACGGTGCCGCGCCGCTCCGGCCGCCGGGCTGACCGGGCTCGCCAATACCCGCGTAACTGCCGGCAGGGTTGTCGGTGCTCTGGCCACCCACCCAGGTCCAGTAGCCGCTGTCATAGCGCCACAGGTCGTTCGGGTGCGTAATGGTGCCGTTCACTGCTTCGACGTCACCGCCAAACAGCCAGAGCGTGTCGCCGGTGACCCAGGATGTCGGCCGGTAACGGCTGCCGGGTGAGCCAACCAGACTGACCGTGCCGCGCGCGCCGTAGGCAGGCGCCACGTACTGGGCCTGGGTGCCGGAAACCCAGGCCCACCGCCGGGCGGAGCCATCGGCGGGTTTGACCAGGTTCCACAGTTCGTCGAAAACGATCCGATCGCCGTTTGCGTTGTTGCCCGTGCCGCCGTAGACCCAAGCACTGCCATTACTGTCGAGCCACGCCGTCATGCCGTAGCGGCCGCCCGGTGTGTTGGCGACCTCGGCGGTGGCTTTGGTGCCGTAGACGGCAACTGCATTGGCCGTGTTGGCGCCATGCACCCAGCTCCAATTGCCGGTGGCGGTCGAATAGACCCACAAATCATTCAGCCAGCAACAGCCGGTGCTCCCGTCCATACCGTTGCCGGCAAACAGCCAAAGGTTGTTGTCGGCGTCAGCCCAACCCACGGCATCGTAACGGGCACCGGGCCAGTTGGCGCTATCGGCCACCCCTTGCGTGCCATATACGCCGCCAGCATCGACGCTGCCGGCGCCGCCAACCCAGGTCCATTGCGTACCGTTGAATGTCCACAGGTCATTCAACCGGCCACTGGCGGCCACGCCGTCGCGACCCAGCCCGCCGAACAGCCAGACCTTGCCGGTTGCATCCACCCAGCTCACGGCATAGGCGCGCCCGCCCGGCATGTTGGCTGCATCGGCGATGTTCTTGCTGCCGTAGGTGCCCGCCGCATTGACGATGCTGCTGCCGCCCATCCAGACCCAGTTGGTGCCGTCGTATTGCCACAAATCGTTCAGGCTGCCGAGCGTGTCGTTGGCGTCGTGGCCATAGCCGCCAAACAACCAGAACTTGCCGGTTACATCGCGCCAACTGGCAGCGCCATCCCGCGCCCCGGGGTGGTTGGTACTCGCCGCCACACCCAGCGCGCCGTAAACGCCGCGTGCCCCGGTCGTGGCCAGCCCGCTCTGCCAGATCCAGCTGATGTCATAACGGGCGCTGTTGTTGTAATCGATCTGCTCGCCGTCACAGGCAACGAGCAGGCAAGCCGCCATGAGCGGCAGGAGGAGGGCGAGCGAAACACGGCGCAACATGGGCAATCACCAGAGCAGCAGGGCAAATGAGGAAGGGCAGGGTATGCCCGGGGCGGCGCCCGCTCAAGTGGCGGTGCGTAACGCTTCAGCCGGCCCCTGCCAGTCGCGCGAAGCGGCGCAACATCACTACCCCGGCAGGAGCATCCCGAACGCCCGCCCGCACGCCAGCGACATCCATGCCTTCGCCGAGCATCCGCTCGCCGAGCACATCGAGATAGGCACGCATGATGTCGGCGGTGAATTCCGGATGGAACTGCACGCCCCACACCGTTTCGCTGAACCGAAACGCGTGATGCGGCTCAAGCGCGCTCGACGCCAGGTGGATCGCGCCCGGCGGCAACTCACTCACGCTCTGCAGATGCGTGGCCTGCGCGAGGAACGGGAAGTTGATCTCGCCCAGCAGCGGGTCGCCGGCGAGAGCTGCCGTTGCACAAATCTCGACGGTGCCTATTTCGCGACCACGCGGGTTGTACTCGACCCGGCCGCCGAGCGCGTGCGCGAGCAATTGATGTCCGTAGCAGATGCCGAGCACCGGCACGCGCGTTTTCCGCTCCAGTAATTCAAAAGCAAGCCAGCGGGCAACGGCTTCGCTCCACGGCAACCGCTCGGTCACCATCGCCGGTGAGCCGGTGATGATGATGCCGCCGACTGTATCGAGATGGGTTGGCAGCAGACCGCCCTCGAACACACTCACCACATCGACATCTTCGCGCGATACGCCAAGGCCGGCGACCAGCCAGTCCTCGAAACAGCCATGGCGCATGCGGATGCTGTCCCAGGTCTTGCCGGTCTTGATGAGCAGAAATTTCTTCGTCATGCGCGTTTTGTGCGTGGGCGCACACCGCCAGCAACTTGTTTTTCGGGGTGCTGTTTTTCAGGATGAAAGTCGCACCCCACAAGATGATCATTCACCACGCCAGTTGCCTGCAGATGCGCGTAGATGATCGTTGAGCCAACAAAACGAAAACCGCGTTTTTTAAGGTCCTTGCTGATCCGGTCGGACAACTGTGTGCGCGCCGGCACGTCGCGGATCGTTTGCGGGCGATTCACCACCGGTGCGCCGTCAACCCATTGCCAGATATACGCGGCGAAACTGCCAAACTCTTTCTGGATGGCGATGAACGCACGGGCGTTACTCACCGTGCTTTCAACCTTGAGCCGGTTGCGCACAATGCCCGCATCGAGCAACAATTTTTCGATCTTGTCCGGCGTGTAACGCGCGACTTTTTGCACATCGAAATTATCGAAAGCGCGGCGGTAATTTTCACGCTTTTTCAAAATGGTGATCCAACTGAGGCCAGCCTGCGCGCCTTCGAGGGTAATGAACTCGAACAGCACCCGGTCATCGTGGACGGGCACGCCCCACTCCTGATCGTGGTAGGCGGTATAAAGCGGGTCAGTGCCACACCAGGGGCAGCGGCTGGGCTCGGGCATCGGCAAACCTCGGCAACAAGGGCGAGGACAATGATGCGGGGAAGTATCCCACGGCCCTGCGGATTCCTATACTTGGCGGCTTTCCGCGCGCCCTTCGGCGCGGGTTCACCACGGGACAGACGCCATGACCGCAAAGGTCAACGCCGCTCATGCAACACCGAAGACGTTCCAGGACCTGATCCTGGCCCTGCAGCGCTTCTGGGCCGATCAGGGCTGCGTGCTGTTGCAGCCCTACGACATGGAAATGGGCGCCGGCACCTTCCACACCGCCACCTTCCTGCGTGCGCTTGGCCCGGAGACTTGGCACGCGGCATACGTGCAGCCCTCGCGGCGCCCGGCCGACGGCCGCTACGGCGAGAACCCGAATCGCCTGCAGCATTACTACCAGTTTCAGGTGGTGATGAAGCCGAACCCCGACAACATGCAGGAGCTGTATCTCGACTCGCTGCGCGCGATCGGCGTCGACCCGACGGTGCACGATGTGCGCTTTGTAGAAGACAACTGGGAATCGCCGACGCTGGGCGCCTGGGGCCTCGGCTGGGAAGTGTGGCTCAACGGCATGGAAGTCACCCAGTTCACGTATTTCCAGCAGGTCGGCGGCCTCGAGTGCTACCCGGTGACCGGTGAGATCACTTATGGGCTCGAACGCCTGGCAATGTACCTGCAGGGCGTCGATTCGGTTTATGACCTGACGTGGACCGACGGCCAGTTCGGTCGCGTGACCTACGGTGACGTCTTCCACCAGAACGAAGTGGAAATGTCGACATTCAATTTCGAGCACGCCAACGTCGAAAAACTGTTCGGCCTGTTCGACTTCTACGAAAGCGAAGCCAATCGCCTGATGGCGCTGAGCCTCGCGCTGCCGTCGTATGAAATGGTGGTAAAAGCATCGCACACCTTCAACCTGCTGGATGCGCGCCGCGCAATTTCGGTCACCGAGCGCCAGCGTTATATCCTGCGCGTGCGAACCCTGGCCCGCGCCGTGGCGCAAGCCTATTTCGATTCGCGACTGAAACTCGGGTTCCCGTTGGCGCCACCGGCGCTACGCGCTGAAGTGATCGCGAAAGCAGAAGCCGCGAAGAAGGAGTCGGCGTGATGTCTGGCGTCATGAATAGCCGTGATTTTCTCGTCGAGCTGGGCACAGAAGAGCTGCCGCCGAAAGCCTTGCGAAAATTGCGCGATGAATTTGCTGCCGAAGTGGTTGCGGGCATCGAGAAGGCCGGTTTGCCGCACGGCGCTGTGCGGCCGTTTGCTGCGCCGCGGCGCCTTGCGGTGATTGTCGAGGCGGTTGGCGTTACGCAACCGGATCGCACCCTCAGCATGGATGGCCCGCCGGTGAAAGCCGCGTTCGACGCCAATGGCAACCCGACGCAAGCCGCGCTCGGTTTTGCGAAAAAGAATGGTGTCGACATTGCCGATCTCGATCGCGCCGGAGAAAAGCTGCGTTTCGTACGGCAGGTAAAAGGCGAGCCGGCAGTCGCGTTGCTGCCCGGCATCGTCCAGGATGCGCTCGACAAACTGCCTGTGCCCAAGCGTATGCGTTGGGGTGCGCGCCGCATCGAATTCGTACGGCCGACGCAGTGGCTGGTGATGTTGTTCGGCAACGAAGTAATCAACGGCGAAATTCTCGGCCAAAAAGCGGGCAACCTGTCGCGCGGCCACCGTTTCCATCACCCGGCTGCAGTCCCCATCAGCACGCCACAACAATATATCCCGGCATTGCGCGCCGCCCGGGTAATCGCCGATTTCGATGCCCGCCGCGAACATATCCGCGACGCCGTGCAGACGCTTGCCGCCAACCATGGGGCTACCCCGCTGATGCCGGACGCCTTGCTCGATGAAGTTACCGCGCTGGTTGAGTGGCCGGTGCCGCTGGCCTGTACTTTCGAGAAACGCTTTCTCGATGTGCCGCAGGAAGCACTTATTTCCACGATGCAGGATAACCAGAAATATTTCTGCCTCGTGGACAAGCAGGGCAAGTTACTACCGGTGTTCATCACCGTCGCCAATATCGACAGCCCGCACCCGGAATACATCGTTGCCGGTAATGAAAAAGTCGTGCGTCCACGCCTCACCGACGCCGAATTTTTCTACAGGCAGGATTTGAAAGTACCGCTCGCGCAACGCAACGAGCGCCTGAAAACCGTCGTGTTCCAGGCAAAGCTCGGCACCACCTACGCGAAAGCCGAGCGCATTTCGCATCTGGCTGCCGGCATCGCGCGGCGCATCGGCGGCAACCGTGACGACGCTGCACTCGCGGGCCTGTTGTGCAAGGCCGATCTCGCCACGGAACTCGTCGGCGAATTCCCGGAGCTGCAGGGCATTGCCGGGCGCTACTACGCCAGCGCCGAAAAACTGCCGCCAGAAGTTGCCGCCGCACTTGACGAGCAATACCTGCCGCGTTTCGCCGGTGATCGTCTGCCGCAGACGAAGACCGGTGCCGCCGTCGCGCTCGCCGACAAGCTCGACACGCTGGCCGGTATCTTCGGCATCAACCAACCTCCCACCGGTGACAAGGACCCATTTGCGCTGCGTCGCGCCACGCTCGGCGTGCTGCGCATTGTCATTGAACGAGAGTTCGATCTTGATCTTGCCGATCTGGTGGAAGACGCCGTGCAGTTGCTCGCGGAAAAACTCGAGAACCGCAATACCCGAGAAGACGTGCTCGAATTCATCGCCGGCCGTTATTTGGCCTACTTTGCCGAACAGGGTATTGCGACCGACACCGTCCAGGCCGTGCTCGCGGTCGGCGCCACGCGGCCGCTCGATGTCGCGCGGCGCGTGCAGGCAGTGCAGGCGTTTCGCGCGTTGCCGGAAGCAGCAGCGCTGGCGGCCGCCAACAAACGCGTGGCCAATATTCTGGCGAAAGACGGTGCAGCCGCTGCGACATGTATCGACAAATCGCTGCTCATCGAGGCTGCCGAGCAGGCGCTAGCCGCCCGCGTCGCCGTGCTCACCGTTGAACTGGAACCGCTGTTCGCCAAGGGGAGCTACGCTGCCGCACTCGGCGCGCTGGCCGGCCTGCGCGTGGAAATCGATACCTTTTTCGATAAGGTAATGGTGAATGCGGAGAACCCGCAGGTGCGTGCGAATCGTCTGGCACTGCTGGCGCAATTGCGCGGGTTGTTTTTGCGCACGGCAGATATCGGGTTGCTGCAGGGATAAAGCAACGCCACTAAACACGGCCTGTACCGCCCACCTCAGCCGTGGTTGGCCCCCGCATGCAGCTGGCATACTCTTTTGGCGTAAACCCCACGGAGCCTGACCCATGACCCAGACCGTCATCATCACCGGCGCTTCCAGCGGCATCGGGGCGGCGCTGGCCCGCGAATTCGCGCAGCGCGGCTATACGATCGGCCTTATGGCCCGCCGCGCTGAGCGCCTCGAGGCGCTCGCGCAAGAACTGCGCAAGACCGGCGTGAAGGTTGAAGTGGCCGTGCTTGATGTCGCTCGCGACGAGACCGTCCATGGCGCTGTCGATGCGCTGCGTGAAAAGCTCGGCGGCCTCGACATCATGGTCGCCAATGCCGGCATTACCGCCATCAATCGCACCGGTGCCGGCGACATCAGCAAGGACAAGAACGTGATGGCGGTGAATTTTATCGGCGCCATCGCCACTCTGGATGCCGCTGCGAAACATTTCCGGGCGCAGAAAAAAGGGCATTTGGTCGGCGTCTCGTCCATTGCCGCGATGATGCCGATTCCCGGCAGCGGCACCTACTCCGCAAGCAAGGCGGCACTGTCCATGTGGCTGCGTGCCGCCCGCGCTGAGCTTGCCAAACACGGCATTGCGGTTACCGCCATTCACCCGGGCTTTATCCGCACCGAGCTCGTTGCCGGCATGGAGAAATATCCGTTCGTGATCGAAGCCGATGCGGCTGCCCGCACCATGGTCGATGCCATTGAAACCAAACAGGCCAGCGTGATCGTGCCGGCCTGGCCATGGAAAGTGATGCTGGCCTTCGGCAAGCTGGTACCGGACGCGCTCTTTGTGAAGATGTTCTGAGTTGTTCCGGCGCGTCTGCGCTATGGTCGGGGTATGACTAACCGCCTGCCGTGGCCCCGTCTGTTCCTTCCGGCGCTGCTGCTCGCTTTGGTACCGGTATGGCTGCCGGCAACGGAAAAGGCCGCAGCAGACCACACGGCGATCATCGACGCTTTCGTCACCGGGCAACATACCGACGACCTCGACGGCATGATCAAACAGCGGCAAATACGCGCCGTGGTCGCCTGGAACCGCACCGATTATTTTATTGAAAAGGGCCAGCAATACGGCATGGCCTACGAAGCCATACGCGAATTTGAAGCCTGGCTCAATCGCCGCTATCAGCGCACGCTGCGGCGTATTCATGTGGTTATTGTCCCCGTGTCGCGCAGCGAGTTGCTCGGGATGCTCGTAGCGGGCAAGGCAGATATTGCCGTCGCCGGCCTCACCATCACGCCGGAGCGCGCACAGCAAATCGATTTCAGCCTGCCGATTCACGCCGGCGTCAGCGAGATTGTGGTGAGTCGCCGCAACTCACCGCTGCTACAAAATCGCGATAACCTCGCCGGGCAGGTGTTCTTCGTGCGCGAATCGAGCAGCTACCGCGCCAGCCTCAACGCGCTCACCAGCAGTTTTGTGCTCGCCGGCCACGCCCCCATCACCGTGCGCCATGCCGACGAGCACCTTGAAGATGAAGACATTCTTGAGCTGGTCAACGCCGGCATCATCGAGCACACGGTGGTCGATGATTACAAGGCACGCCTCTGGGCCTCGCTGTTGCCGGATATCCGCATCGAACCGGTGACGGTGCGCGAGGGCGCCTCCCTTGCCTGGGGGTTGCGCAAGGGCACACCGAAACTGCAAACCGTGGTGAACGACTTCATCCGCGGCCACCGCATCGGTACCGAGTTCGGCAATGTGCTCGTCAAACGCTATTACGGCAACAATCGCTGGCTGCGCGCACCGTTGTCGCAACAGGAAGTGGCGCGCTTCGACGCCGTGGTGGATATCTTCAACAAATACGCCGCGCAATACCGCTTTGATCCGCTGCTCGTCACCGCGCAGGGCTTCCAGGAATCCGGGCTCGACCAGCGCGCGCGCAGCGCCGAGGGCGCCGTGGGTATCATGCAGTTGTTGCCGCGCACCGGCAAAGCGATGCAGGTGGGCGATATCCGCCAGACCGATGCCAACATTCACGCCGGCATCAAGTACCTGCGCGCGCTGGCCGACGATTATTTCAGCGCGCCGAACATAGATGCCTACAACCGCACGCTGCTCGCTTTTGCCGCGTACAACGCCGGGCCGGGGAATATCCGCAAGATGCAGAGACTCGCTGCAGCACGCGGACTGAATTCAGGAAAATGGTTCGACAACGTCGAACGCGTGACCGGCGAGCGCATCGGCCGCGAGCCGGTGCGCTATGTTGCCAACATCACCCGGTATTACATCGCCTACAAGCTGTTGGAAGAGCAGCGGCAGGCAAGAAAGAAGGCGATGGACACCGCCGGCCAACAGCCCATGTGAGGGGGCCGAAAAATTACCGGGGTTTATGCTGCGGCAGCAGTTGTTCAAGCTCATCGTCACGCAAATTTCGCCAGTGCCCGGGTTTGAGCCCACCGAGCCGGATACTCATGATCCGCACCCGCTGTAAACGTTGCACTTCATAGCCGAAGTGCTCACACATGCGGCGAATCTGTCGGTTGAGTCCCTGGGTGAGAATGATGCGAAACGTATGCCGATCGACTTTCTGCACCCGGCAGCGCCGCGTTAACGTCTCAAGGATCGGCACGCCACCGGCCATGCCGGCGACAAATTCCGGCGTTACCGGTTTATCAACCGTGACCAGATATTCCTTCTCATGGTGGTTCGCAGCGCGGAGGATGTCGTTGACGATGTCACCGTTGTTGGTGAGCAGAATCAGCCCGTCGGAGTCCTTGTCGAGGCGGCCAACCGGAAAGATGCGCTCTGCATGGCCGATGAAGTCGATGATATTCGTGGGGTCGCGCTGATCCGTGGTACAGGTCACCCCAACGGGTTTGTTGAGCGCGATGTAGACGTGTTTTTTCTTTTCGTCGACCGGCCGGCCATTCACCCGCACGTCGTCGCCGTTGCTCACCTGCGTGCCGAGCGTTGCGACCGCACCATTGACCGTCACCCGCCCATCCGCAATTAACGCGTCCGCCTCACGACGCGAGCACAGCCCGGACTCAGCGATGAACTTGTTGAGGCGGAGGCTTTTTGTCAACTACTCGACCCTGGCCTCACGACCTTCTCCTCCACCTCATCAAGCGGCGTATGCCGTACATCCTTGCCCTTGACGAGATAGATCACCTGTTCCGCAACATTGCGCGCGTGATCGCCGATCCGCTCGAGTGCGCGCAGCGACCACATCACAGAAAGAATGCGCGAGATGGAGCGCGGGTCTTCCATCATGAACGTGACCAGCGAGCGCGTTGCAGACTTGTACTCGACGTCCACTTCCTTGTCCGAGCGGGCAACATTGATGGCCTTCTCGGCGTCGAGACGAGCGAAGGAGTCGAGCGTGTCATGCACCATGCGCCGCACCAGGGTGCCAATGTGCCGGGCCTCCACATAGCCGCGCGGGCTGGCGCCTTCCTCGGCGAGATTGATCGCCATTTTTGCGATCTTCGCCGATTCGTCGCCAATGCGCTCCAGATCGCTGGTGCACTTGCTGACGGCGATGATGAGCCGAAGATCGGACGCGGCCGGCTGACGCTTGGCGAGAATTCGCTGGCACTCCTCATCGATCATCACCTCAAGGGCGTTGATCTTCGGCTCCATCCGCAGCACCACCGTCGCGAGGCCGGATTCGCCGTCAACCAGTGCGACGATTGCATCGGCCAGCTGCTTCTCGACCAGACCACCCATTTCCATAAGGTGGGTGCGCAACGTTTCCAGTTCGGCGTTAAACTGCTGCGAAATGTGGTGCGTGTAATCGTCCTTTGTCATGGCAGCTCCCGCATCAGCCGTAACGGCCGGTGATGTAATCTTCCGTTTGTTTCTTGGCCGGGTTGGTAAAGATGGTATCGGTGTCGCCGAACTCAACCATTTCGCCCATGTACATGAAGGCCGTGTAATCGGAAACCCGCGCCGCCTGCTGCATGTTGTGGGTAACGATGGCAATCGTGTAGCGCTCCTTGAGTTCGTAGATCAACTCCTCGATCTTGAGGGTAGAGATCGGGTCGAGCGCGGATGCCGGCTCGTCGAGCAACAGCACTTCCGGCTCCACGGCGATCGCCCGGGCGATGACGAGGCGCTGCTGCTGGCCACCGGAGAGGCCGAGGGCGGAATCATGCAGGCGATCCTTCACCTCTTCCCATAGCGCCGCGCGGCGCAGCGACTTCTCCACCACTTCGTCGAGTACACGCTTTTTGTTCACGCCTTGCAACCGCAGCCCGTAGGCGACGTTCTCGTAAATGGTTTTCGGAAACGGGTTGGGCTTCTGGAACACCATGCCAACCCGGCGCCGCAGGTCGGTCACATCGACATTGCGGTCGAAGATGTTGCTGCCGTCGAGGACGATCTCGCCCTCTATGCGACAGCCATCGACAAGGTCGTTCATGCGGTTGAAGCAGCGCAACAGCGTTGATTTTCCACAGCCCGACGGGCCGATGAAAGCTGTGACTCGCTGCCGCGCAATCTTCATGTTGACGCCGAACAGCGCCTGCTTGGCGCTGTAAAAAAGATCAAGATCTTTCACTTCCAGACAAATGTCCTCGTCATCGAGATGGCGCTCGCCTGGCTTGCGGCCCAGTGCGCTGATATCCATGCCATGCGATGGGGGATCGCGGCGTTCCATATTGCTGCGCTCTGTGTTCGTGTGGTCGGTGGTGTGGGCGGTCGTGTCGAGAGACATGGCATGGGCACTCACAGGCTAACTCAATTTTCCAGGGCCTTGTTGTTTTCACGCAAACGGTTGCGGATAACGATGGCAACGATATTCAGCAATGCCACCACGGCGACCAGCAGAAAGGCCGTAGCGTAAACCAGCGGGCGGGCCGCCTCGACGTTCGGGCTCTGGAAGCCGACATCATAAATATGAAAACCCAGATGCATGAACTTGCGATCAAGATGCAGGAACGGCGCATTCCCGTCGAGCGGCAGCGTCGGCGCAAGTTTGACGACACCAACCAGCATCAAGGGCGCCACTTCGCCGGCGGCGCGGGCAATGGCAAGAATCATCCCGGTCATGATTGCCGGGCTGACGATCGGCAGCACGATGCGCCAGAGTGTTTCGGCCTTGGTAGCGCCGAGCGCAAGCGAGCCTTCACGTATCGATTTCGGCACGCGCGATAATCCTTCCTCGGTGGCCACAATCACCACCGGCACCGTCAGCAGTGCGAGCGTGAGCGAGGCCCACAGCAGGCCCGGTGTGCCGAACACCGGCGCCGGCGCAGCCTCAGGGAAGAACAGGGCGTCGATTGAGCCGCCGAGAAAATAGACGAAGAAGCCCAACCCGAAGACGCCGTAAACGATTGACGGCACACCAGCAAGATTGTTCACCGCGATGCGCACCGTGCGTGTCATCCAGCCCTGGCTTGCGTACTCGCGCAGATAGATGGCAGCAATCACGCCAAACGGCGTGACGATCAGCGTCATCAGAAACACCATCATTACGGTGCCGAAAATCGCCGGAAAGATGCCGCCCTCGGTATTGGACTCGCGCGGATCGGCGCTGACAAATTCCCACAGCTTGCCGAAGAAATGGCCGACTTTTGCAAAAAACCCCAAGGCATTGGGCCGCTCGACGAACACCACCTTGGCAAGGGTGATTTCGTGCTCGCTGCCGTCGCTGACGCGCACCGTGATGGCATCGCGCCGCATCTGCTCGTTGAGCTTGCCCAGCTCGCCAGCGAGCGTTTCATACTCGACCGCCAGCGCCTTGCGCTCAACTTCGAGTGCCGCAAGTGCCGCCGCAGGCACCGGATTCGGCGCATGCTCAAGCTGCAGTCGGCGCTCGTTGAGCCGCAGCTGCTCGATGCGGTAATTGACCGTGCCGATATCGTCTTTCTGGATATCCGTGACCCGCTCGGCCAGCTCGTTGGCACGCGCCACGCGCGCTACCACCTGCGGCCACGCGGCCTCGCCTTCGGCAACCAGCCTGCCGGCTTCCTTGACGTTGACGATGCGACCGTAGAAATTGCCCCACTCCCGGCGCTCAATCAACCAGATGTCTTCCGGGTAGCGCAGGCTCTCAAGACGCGGCGCAACCACCCAGCGAAAATCCTGGCCAAATACATCGCGGTTACCGACCTTCAACAACTTGCGTGTGGTCTCGATCGCATCGCCGTGCACCCACTCGCCCGCTTCACGCAAGCGCGTGGTGGCAAGGGTCTCGCTGTCGGCGATTTCTCCCAGCACCAGTTCGTACGCGCCGCCTTCCTGCACAAGATAGTCGGCTTCGATGATGTCATGCGGCCAGAAATGCACGACACCCTTGAGGAAGATGTAACCCAGCAAACCGACGACGGCCATGAGGCTGATAGAGAGGGCGCCGGCATTGAGCCAGATCCAGGGCGTACCCTCTCGCACCCACCTGCCGAGTCCTTGCTGCCCGGTTTGTTGTACTGCCATGTTTCAGCCCCTCACAGCGAGCCGTATTTCCGGCGCAACCGCTGACGGACAATTTCCGCCGTCGTGTTGAACAGAAAGGTAAAGAGGAACAACACCAGAGCAGCGAGGAACAACACGCGGAAGTGCGTGCTGCTCACTTCCGATTCCGGCATCTCGACGGCGATGTTGGCAGAAAGCGTGCGGAAACCCTCGAAGATGTTCATGGTCATCACCGGCGTGTTGCCGGTGGCCATCAGGACAATCATCGTCTCGCCGACGGCGCGGCCGAAGCCGATCATCACCGCCGAGAAGATGCCCGGCGAAGCCGTTGGCAGCACCACACGCATCAGCGTCTGCCAAGGCGTGGCGCCCAGCGCGAGCGAGCCCTGGGTCAGATGCCTGGGTACTTCGAACAACGCATCCTCGGCAATCGAATAGATGGTCGGGATCACGGCGAAACCCATGGCGAAGCCGACGACCAGCGCATTGCGCTGGTCGAAGGGGACGCCGAGGGTAGCCGTCATCCACAGGCGCACATCGCCGCCGAAAAATACTGTTTCCATCCAGCCGGACAGCATGAAAGGAATGGCAACAGCCAGCGCGATTACCGGAATCAGCAAAATCGGCTCATAGCCGTCCGGCGCCAGATGCTGAACGCGCTCCGGCATTTGCCGCCAGAGGAGCGCCGCCGCGAGGATGAACAGCGGCGTGGTCAACATCATTGTAAACACCGCCGGCAACGCCGATTCGAACAACGGCGCGAGCCACAAACCGGCAAGAAACCCGAGGATGACGGTCGGCAGCGCCGCCATCAGCTCAATGGTCGGCTTGACCGTCTTGCGCAACGTCGGCGCCATGAAGTACGCGGTGAAGATCGCGCCACAGATGGCCAGCGGCATGGCGAGAATCATCGCGAAGATGGCGGCCTTCATCGTGCCGTAAGCCAGTGGCGTCAACGAGAATTTCGGTTCGAAATCGTTGTTGGCGGCCGAGGACTGCCAAATGTATTTCGGCTCGTCGTAACCTTCGTACCAGACCTTGCCCCACAAGGCGCTCCAGGACACATCCGGGTGTTCATTGTGTATTGCATGCATGCGCAACTGCGCACCGTCGGCAACCAGCAGGCGATCGCCACGCGGTGACACGGCGATAGTGGCGCGGGTGGCAACCGTAGTGCCGGCCGTGCCATTCGCTGCGGCGGTCGTAACTTTTGCATCGAGTGCTCGCCGCTCGGCTGTGGCGCTGAAGAAACCGACAACGCCATCGGCGTCCAGCGCGGCAAACGATTTGCGGCGCTGTTCCGGCATGATCTGCACAATCGCCGCATCCGCAAGTGGCATGGCGCGAATCGCGGTGAGGTGATAGCTGTTGCTGGCATCACGCACCATAAACAACTGGGTGATCTGGCCACTGCTGTCGCCAACCAGCAGCGAGATCTGACCGAGCAACATCGCACTGGCCGTGATGGTGCGGCCGGCCGGCAAGGCCACTTCTTGCGCGACCGGCAACGGCTCGCGCATATCGAGGGCGAGCACCTTGCCATCGACACGCGGTGCGAACAGGAACCAGCCGTCGTTGTTGAAATGCAGCCCCTGGACGTTGCCGGCGAGCATGAACTCCTTGCGCATCGACTCGGTGAGCACCGTCTCGCCGGTCAGCATGTTCTCGCGATGCTCTTGCGCCAGGGCGACGACGCGGCCGTCGCTGGCGCGCGCCGCCAGGGTGAAGCCGTCATCGTCGGCACGCACCGCCAGTTGCGCAACGGCAGCGCCATCGGCGAACAGACGGATCGGCGCTTCGCCAAAGGGATAGTCGACTGCTGCCTCAACGGTCTTCACGTCGTTCGGCCAGGTAACGCGATAGGTCTCGTGCACGAGCACAACGCTGCCGTCCGCGTAGCCGACGGCCAGCATGTCGCCGGAGGTGGTTGCCGCCACCACCACCGTCGGCGTTGCAACATCGGCATGGGCGACGGGCACGCTGCTCACCACCCGGCCAGTGGGTGCCTCAAAGAACACCAGGTTGCCGGCAGCGTTGAAGCGGAACCCCACCTCGTTTTGCTCCTCGATCGCCAGGTAGAGACTCGTGCCATCGTCGCCAACAGGCGCGACGGGCAGGCTGTAGTGGCCACGGTCTTCCAGCGAGGAGCTTTGGAACAGCGGCATGACCTCCCAGAGGAGGTAAAAGAAAATAAGTAAAATGGCGGCGATGACGGCCAGGCCGCCAAGCATGATGGTGCTGCGGGCAAGGATGTCCTTGACCCTGCGGCGGCGGGCCAGACTTCGTGATTGTTCGGGCGTCAGCCAGGAGAGCGTCGGGGAGGCGGTCTGGTTCATGGGCGGGGATTCTCGGTCCCGTTTATGACAGTTGCGTGACGGCGCGGCCGGCAGTATGACAGCCACCCCCGCAGAGGCCTACGCCGCGTCGACAAAAAGGGGGATGCAGATTTTGTCTCCTGCATCCCCCCGGTGTGCACCGCCAAACAGCGGCACAGGTCAGATCAAGCGATCAGAGGCCAGCGTCCTTGAGGGCTTTTTCAGCTACTTTTGCCGGCAGCGGGATGTAACCATCCTTCACTACCGTCATCTGGCCTTCCTTCGACAGAACCAGCTTGATGAACTCGGCCTCAAGCGGGGCCAGCGACTGGTTCGGTGCCTTGTTCACGTAGACGTACAGGTAGCGTGACAGCGGGTAGGTGCCTTTGAGGGCGTTCTCCGTCGTGGCGGCGACGAACTCCCCGTCCATCTTGTCCTTAAGCGGCACTGCCTTGACCGAACTGGTGGCATAGCCGATGCCCGAGTAACCGACGGCGTTGATGGCCGTGGCCACCGACTGCACCACCGAAGCGGAACCCGGCTGCTCGTTCACATTGGGCTTGAAGTCGCCCTTGCAGAGCGCGTGCTCCTTGAAGTAACCATAGGTGCCCGATACCGAGTTGCGACCATAGAGCTGTATGTCGCGCTCTTTCCAGGCGCCTTTCATTTCAAGCTGGCCCCACTTGGTGATATCAGCCGACGCGCCGCATTTGCGGGTGGCAGAGAAGATGGCGTCAACCTGCGCCATTGTCATGCCCTTGATCGGGTTGTCCTTGTGGACAAACACGGCCAACGCGTCGATAGCGACCGGCACGGCGGTCGGCTTGTAGCCAAACTTCTTCTCGAAGGCCTGGATTTCCTTGTCCTTCATCATGCGGGACATCGGGCCGAGGTTGGAGGTGCCTTCGGTCAGTGCCGGCGGCGCAGTGGAAGAACCGGCAGCCTGGATCTGGATGTTGACGTTCGGATATTCCTTCTTGAAATCCTCGGCCCAGAAGGTCATCAGGTTGGCGAGGGTGTCGGAACCGACCGAAGACAGATTGCCGGCAACGCCGGTGGTCTTGCTGTAGGACGGCAGCTTGGCGTCCACCATCGGGCCGGCCTCGGCCATAACAACGGTCGGCACAACGGCGGTCGCGGCGGCAACGGCAGCGGCAACAAACAATTTCTTCAAGTTCATCAGGTCTCTCCTGCGTGGTTCACTGAGTTGCCTTGCAGGGTTGCCCGCTCGGCGCTTACAGGGATTTTCTCGCCCGGAGCGGAATCTAGGCCGACAATGTGACAGGCAAATGACAGGCGGTGCCAGGCCTACAACGTCTCCAGCCGCGCGTACTGCGCAATCAGCCACTTGGCCCCGGCCGCGCCGAAATTCACCTGCACGCGCGCATTGCCACCGCCACCTTCGCACTGCAACACCACGCCTTCGCCAAACGTCGGGTGGCGCACGCGCGCACCGAGCTTGTAGGCGCCGGGCTGGGCAAACGGATAGGCCCCGGAGGTACCCAGCGGCCGGCTGATGCGCGCGCTGGCGAGCCGCACTTCCTGCATCAGCTCCGGCGGAATTTCGCGCAAAAACCGTGACGGTGCGTTGAAATTCTCAGTGCCATACAGGCGGCGACTTTCGGCGCGCGTCAGCACCAGCCGGCGCATGGCGCGGGTGATGCCGACGTAACAGAGGCGGCGCTCTTCCTCGAGGCGCCCCGGCTCGTCGTTCGACTGCCCCGACGGGAATACCCCTTCCTCCAGCCCAACCAGGAACACCAACGGGAATTCGAGGCCCTTGGCCGCGTGCAGCGTCATCAACTGCACCGCATCCTCGTCAGCCTGTGCCTGGTTGTCGCCGGCCTCAAGCGCTGCGTGGTTGAGGAAAGCGCTGAGCGTCGGCTCGCTGTCGTCTTCGGGCATAAAGGCGCGCGCGGCAGAGACCAGCTCCTGCAGGTTTTCCACGCGCTGGTCCCCGCGTTCGCCTTTCTCGTTGCGATGGAACTCCAGCAGCCCGGACTGCCTGAGCATGCGCTCGGTAAGCGCCTGCAACTCCTGACCCTGTACCGCATCAGCCAGCGCCTCGATGCTGTTGAGAAAACCGCGCACGGCACCGGCGGCTCGCGCGGGCAGGCTGCCTGAGCCAGCTTCGACCAGCGCCGTCGCTGCGCGCCACAATGAAAGCTGTTCGCTGCGCGCACGCGTGCGCAGTATTTCCAGGGTCTTCTCGCCGATCCCGCGCGGCGGCACATTCACCACCCGCTCGAAGGCCGCATCGGCATCGCGGTTGTCGATCAGGCGCAGGTACGCCAGCGCGTTGCGGATTTCCAGGCGTTCAAAAAAGCGCTGGCCGCCATGGATGCGGTACGGCATCGCCGCGCGCAGCAACGCTTCTTCCAGCACCCGCGATTGCGCATTGTTGCGGTAGAGGATGGCGATCTCCGCGCGCAGGGAGCCCTGCGCCACCGCCTTGCCGATTTCATCGACGATGTAGCGCGCCTCATCGGTCTCGTTGAAGGCGACGTACAGCGCGATGGGTTCACCGTCGTGGCTGTCGGTCCAGAGGTTTTTGCCCAACCGCTCATTGTTGTTGGCGATGACGTGGTTGGCGGCCTTGAGGATGGTGCCCGTGGAGCGGTAGTTCTGCTCGAGGCGCACGGTGTGCACGTCGTGCCAATCCTGATGAAACTGCTGAATGTTCTCGATGCGCGCGCCGCGCCAGCCGTAGATCGACTGGTCGTCGTCGCCGACCACGGTGATTTCGCCGGCATCGCCCACCAACTCGCGCAGCCAGGCGTACTGCACGGTGTTGGTGTCCTGGAATTCATCGACCAGCACATGCCTGAAGCGGGTGCGGTAGTGCAGGCGCAACGGCTCGTTGTTGCGCAGCACGTCGAGGGTGCGCAACAACAGCTCGGCAAAATCAACCAGGCCGCCGCGGTTGCAGGCTTCCTCGTAGGCGACATACACCTGCGTCAGAGTGCGCAGGAAATAATCCTCGCCGGGCCGAATCTCCTGCGGGCGTTGCCCTTCGTCCTTCCGGGCGTTGATGAACCACTGCGCCTGCTTCGCCGGCCAGCGGATCTCGTCGAGGTTCAGCTCCCGCAGCACCCGCTTGACCAGCCGCAACTGGTCGTCGCTGTCGAGGATCTGGAAGTTCTCCGGCAACCCGGCCTCCTGCGCATGCATACGCAGGAACTTGTGCGCCAGCCCGTGGAAGGTGCCAACCCACATGCCGCCGACATTGAAGCCAAGCAGCTCGGTGAGTCGCTGGCGCATCTGGCCGGCCGCCTTGTTGGTGAAAGTGACCGCCAGGATGGCGTGCGGCGAGACATGGCGCTCGCCGATCAGCCAGGCAATACGGTGCACCAGTACCCGGGTTTTGCCCGAACCGGCGCCGGCCAGCACGAGCAGGTGGCGCTGGGTTGCCGTTACGGCCTCACGTTGGCCGGGATTAAGGTGTGCAAGGAGAGGGTGCGCAGGCATGGGGCGCGATTATAGGCGCGAGGACGCAGTGCCGAGTGCTGCAAATCCCCGGGGAGTGGATGGGCGACTAATCGTCGCCGCCCCGGACGCGGGCATCAGGCGTGATATTCTTCACGCTCTTTTCGAAGACGTTTGTGCCAATCTGCTATTTCCCGGGGGGATCCCCCGGTTTTCCGCCAAGGACAACGCCGCCGGCAGGCGCTAGAGTTTCGGGATATATCGAGGCCCCGACCTTGGCAAAAGAACAGAAAAACAACAACGCCGACTCGCTCAACCTCCGCCAGGGTCGCCCCGACCTGCAGGGCCTGCGGGTCGCGCGTTTGCGCCTGCTCTACGACCAGTTCTCGCCCAGCATCCTCCTGCAGCCGATCGTTGCCTCCGTCATCGCCTGGCTGTACTGGGACCATGGCACCGTGGCCCACGACACCATCACTGCCTGGCTGACGCTGTCGCTTACCGCATTCGCCGGCCGCCTGCTTGCCCAGCAAGCCTTTCTGCGACTGCCGCCGGTATCCGAGCAACGCATCCTTTTTTACAGCCTGCTTGCCGTCCTCGGCGCGCTGGTCACCGGCGGGCTGATGGGCTTCGCCTCGGTGGTGTTCAATCCAGTGCTGTTCGTGCTCACCGAAGGGATCGTCTACGACCAGGCCATCCTGATTGCTCTGCTCGGTGGCCTTGCCATTGTCGGGGTCGCCAGCTACGCAACCTACCGTCCGGTGTTCTTCGCCTTCATTCTGCCAACGCTGATGCCCGGCGGCATCTACCTCGGCCTGTCGGGCAGCTCGATCGGCGAGATGATGTTCTTCATCGATCTGTTGTTCATCGTTTTCCTGGTCTACGCCGGCCTGCGCATTTATCACATGACCGACGAGGGTCTGGTCCTGCAGTTCCGCAACCAGTCGCTGATCAGCTTCCTTGATCGGGCCCGCGCCGACGCCGAAGCACTGAACAACAAGCTGGCGCGCGAAATCCACGAACGCAAGAAAATCCAGCAGGGCCTGAAGGATGCGCATGGCCGGCTTGAAAGCCTGGTCGATGAACGCACCGGCGCCCTGCAGCTGGCCTACGACGAGCTGGCGCACAGCCGTGAACGGCTTGCCCTCGCCATGGAAGCGTCCGAGATCGGCCTGTGGGACTGGAACCTGGAAACGGACGAGGTATTCCATTCCAACTTTGATCGCATGCTCGGCTACAGCCAGGAAGAACTGAAAACGTTCAAAGGCCACCTGCAACCGCTGGTGCATCCTGAGGACTACCCGCGTATCCGGGCGGCGATGGTCGCCCACATGAAAGGTAAGACCGATCGCTACCACATGGTCTACCGCACCCGGCACAAGCAGGGTGGCTGGCTCTGGGTCGAGGACAACGGCCGCGTGGTCAGCCGCGATGATCACGGCCATGTGCTGCGCATGATCGGCACCCGACGCGACGTCACCGCGCAGCAGGAGGCCGCAGAGAAACTCCAGTTGGCAGCAACCGTGTTCGAGAACGCCGCCGAGGGCATCTACATTTTCGGTCGCAACATGCGCATCATCAGCGTCAATGCCCAGTTTTCGCGTATTACCGGCTGGTCACGCGAGGAGGTCATCAACCATCGCGTGGCCGAGTTCATGCAACCCGAACAGCTTGAGATGTACGCCGGCATCAAGGAAACAGTCGAGCGTGATGGCCACTGGGAAGGTGAGATTATCGACCACCGCAAGGGTGGCGAGCCCTATCCTGCCTGGTTGCAGGTAAATGTGGTGCGCAACGAGCGCAACGAAGTCACTCATTTTGTCGGCATTTTCTCTGACCTCACTGCCCGGCGCGAAACCGAAGAAAAACTGCGTTACCTGTCGAGCTACGACAAGCTCACCGGCCTCGCCAACCGCACCTTGTTCCGGGATCGTTTGCATACTGCAATGGCAGGGGCACGCCAGCGGCGCGGCACGCTTGCGCTGTTGATGCTCGACCTCGACCGTTTCAAACAGGTCAACGATACGCTGGGCCACGAACTCGGCGACAAATTGCTCTACGCTGCTGCGGCGCGCCTGATGGCACTCGACATCCATGCCGACACCATCTCGCGCATCGGCGGCGACGAGTTCACGATCATCATTGAGGACTACACCGACCACGCCCAGCTCGAGCAGGTCGCCTCCCGGATTATTGAGTCAATCCGTGCGCCGTTCTACCTTGACGACCATGAGCTGCTGCTAGGCGTTTCCATCGGCATCGCGCTGTTCCCGGAGCACGGCAAGGAATTGCAGATTCTCGTCAACCACGCTGATGCGGCGGTGCAGCAGGCAAAGCGGCTAGGTGGCAACAGCTTCCAGTTTTTTGCCGGCGCACTGCGTTCCGGCAATGTTGATCAGCTGGTGCTGGAAACGAGTTTGCGCAAGGCGATCTTCCGCAACGAGTTTGTCGTTTACTACCAGCCGAAACTCGATCTCGCCACCGGTCGCATCTACGGTGTCGAAGCACTGGTACGCTGGCAGCATCCAACCCGCGGCCTGCTTGCCCCCAAGGACTTCATTCCGCTGGCTGAGGAAACCGGCCTCATCGCCGCGATCGGCGAGCTGGTGCTGGAGCGGGCCGCCCGGCAAGTGAATGCCTGGCGTGACATTGGTCTGGGCAACATCAAGGTTTCGGTCAACCTGTCGGCGCACCAGGTACGCAAGGGCAACCTTGTCGAAGTTGTCGAGCGCGTTATCTTCAGCTCCGGCCTGCCTCCGGAACAACTGGAACTCGAAATCACCGAGAGCCAGATGATGGAAGACGTCGATGCAACGATCCGGATGCTGCAGACATTGCGCAAGCGCGGCATTGGTATCTCGCTCGATGATTTCGGCACCGGTTATTCATCCCTGTCTTACCTTAAGCGCTTCCCGATCGACACCGTGAAAATCGATCAGAGCTTTGTGCGTGATCTGCACAAGAGCGAGGACGACGCCGCCATCGTGCGCGCCATTATCGCCATGGCACACAGCCTGGGGGTGAAGGTTGTCGCCGAGGGCGTCGAAGCGGCCTCTCATCTTGAATTCCTCAAGAATGCCGGCTGTGATGCCATCCAGGGTTTCCTGATCAGCCGCCCGGTGCCAGAGAACGAGCTGATTCCGTTGTTGCGCGCGCACGCAAGCGCTGATCGCGGTTACGCGAGCTGATGCTTCACCGCCGGGAATCATCCTTGCCGGCTGTTGCTCAACAAGGGCATTTGCCGAGCTTGCCGCCCGCGCTGCCGTAACGGCGTTGCTGCATCAGCGCGACATAAGCTGCCTCATCGAGCACCGGCAGTTCCGGGTGCTGCTCACGCATGTGCGCAACATAACGCGGGTAATCCTGCACACCGACCATCAGGCGCGCCGTTTCCGCCACCCGCTGCGTCCATGTGCCAAGGCGCCTGAAAATGCGGATGCTCATGTGCCGACACCCGGCAGGTTGCGGCCTATCGCCTGGTAGGGCGCTTCCTGTGCAGTGACGTCCCCGGCGCGCAGCGCCCGCCAGCCGGCGCGCAACGCGAACAACGCCATCGATACCAACACGAACCCGAACAGGGCACAGAGCGCGGCATCAACGTAGTCGTTGGCGATCACCTGTTGCATTTGCGCCAGATTTTTCGCCGGCGCCAGCACCTCGCCCTCGGCAAACGCCGCCGAGAATTTGTCGGCATGAGCAAGGAAGCCGATCTTGGGGTTGGTACTGAACAATTTCTGCCACGCAGCCGCGATCGTAATCAGCAACACCCACAACGCCGGCACCAGTGTCACCCACACATAGCGCTGCTTTTTCATCTTCAGCAGAATGGTCGTCGCCAACAGCAAGGCGATCCCGGCGAGCATCTGATTGGCGATACCGAACAGCGGCCACAGCGTGTTGATGCCGCCCAGCGGGTCGATCACGCCCTGGTAGAGGAACCAGCCCCAGCCGCCGACGCACAGCACTGTCGCGGCCATGCTCGCGACAACCGAGTCGGTGCGCGCCAGCGGCTTGTACACCATTCCGGCAAGATCCTGAATCATGAAGCGCCCGACACGCGTGCCGGCGTCAATCGTGGTGAGGATGAACAGCGCCTCGAACAAGATCGCGAAGTGATACCAGAACGCCATCATCGCCGTGCCGCCGAGCACATTGGCAAAAATCTGCGCCATGCCGACGGCGAGCGTCGGCGCGCCACCGGTGCGCGACAGAATCGTCTCTTCGCCGATATCCTTCGCCAACTGCGTGAGCATCTCCGGTGTGACGGCGAAGCCCCAGCCGGCGATCGCCTGCGCCGCGCTTTCAACCGTCGTGCCGATCACTGCCGGCGGCGAGTTCAGCGCGAAATACACGCCCGGCTCCATCACGCTGGCGGCAATCATCGCCATCACCGCCACGAAAGATTCCATCAACATGGCGCCGTAGCCGATCGGACGCGCGTGTGATTCGCGCTCGAGCATCTTCGGTGTGGTGCCCGACGACACCAGCGCATGGAAGCCGCTCACCGCGCCGCAGGCGATGGTGATGAACAGGAACGGGAACAGACTGCCGGCGAACACCGGGCCGGTGCCGTCAATGAACTGCGTCACCGCCGGCATCTTCAGTTCCGGCATGGCGATAAGGATGCCGATTGCCAGCGCGAAAATGGTGCCGATCTTCATGAATGTGCTGAGGTAATCGCGCGGCGCCAGCAGCAGCCATACCGGCAGCACCGAAGCGATGAACCCATAGGCAACCAGCATCAACGCCAGTTCTTCGCCCTTGAAGGTGAACACGGCGGCCAGTGGCCCGTGCGCCACAGCTTCACCGTAAACAATCGACAACAACAGCAGCGCGATGCCGATCGCCGACGCTTCCAGCACGCGGCCCGGGCGCAGCCAGCGCATGTACACGCCCATGAACAACGCGATGGGAATGGTGCAGGCAATGGTGAACGTGCCCCAGGGTGAATGCGCCAGCGCTTTCACCACCACGAGCGCCAATACGGCGAGCAGGATAATCATGATCGACAGAATGCCGATCGAGGCGATGGTGCCGGCAAGCGGTCCCATTTCCGCGCGAATCATGTCGCCGAGCGAGCGCGCATCGCGCCGCGTCGACAGGAAAAGAATGATGAAATCCTGTACTGCGCCGGCAAACACCACGCCGGCGAGCAACCACAACGTGCCCGGCAGATAGCCCATCTGCGCGGCGAGCACCGGGCCTACCAGCGGCCCCGCGCCGGCAATTGCCGCAAAGTGATGGCCGAACAACACGCCCTTGTGCGTCGGCACATAGTCGAGTCCATCGTTGCGCGCCACCGCCGGCGTCATGCGGTTGTCGTCGAGACCCAGCACCCGCGTCGCGAGGAATCGACTGTAGAAACGATAGGCAATGAGGTAAACAGAGATCGCCGCCACCAGCAGCCACACGGCGTTCACCGCTTCGCCGCGCGCAAGTGCAAGCACGCCGAACGCGGCGGTGCCGGTGAGGGTGATGAGGATCCAGGCGAGGTTCTGTTTCATCGTGGTGTGCGTCGTGGTGGTGCGCGCGCTGGCGAATTCTGGCCGATTGTGGTCGGGGAGTGTACTTGAAGTGCTATCGGCTGCTGTCCGCTTTGCAGGCATGCAAGCGCACCAGACTGGGCATCTCCAGCGTGATCGATTGCCATCTGCAGACTTGGCACGAGTCTGGCATGTAACCGGACGGGCCGACGGCGCGCTGTCGCTGCGCCCGGACGATGAGGGTTCCGATGTCCACGACCATATCGCATCGTGTCGGTAGCGACGGCTTCGCGTTGCTCGTCCGCCTGTTTGCCGGCTTGAAGCGCAAAGGTCGCGTCATCGACGTTATCTGGTTCCAGCAGGATCTGGACTATGCGCGTGCCATCCTCGCCCTCGCCGACAACACCGAGGACGACTCGGTGCGCGACATTTCCGCTCGTCTGCGCAAGATCATGGGTGCCGTTCTGGCCGCACCCACTACGCAGGCATCTGCGGAGGCGGTCGTGCGCAACAGCAACAATGCGGTTGCCGTGACCACAGCCCCCGCCGCACTGCCGTCGGACCCGGTTGCACCGGAGGATCGTTATATCGGGCGGTTGCGCTAGCTGGTCCGCCGCGCCGGCGGGGCAAGGGGCAGGGCCGCACTGAACCTGTGTTGGGCGCTGAATGCAACAACATCACACATCCAGGTTCGCCACCCGCAGCGCATTGCTCTCGATGAATTCCCGGCGCGGCTCCACCTCGTCGCCCATCAGGCAGGTAAAGATGCGGTCGGCGGCGATCGCGTCTTCGATAGTCACCCGCAGCATGCGCCGCACCTCCGGGTTCATCGTCGTCTCCCAGAGTTGCTCCGGGTTCATCTCGCCAAGACCCTTGTAGCGCTGGATGTAGACGCCGCGTCGGGATTCCGCCAGCAGCCAGTCGATCGCTTCACGCAGACTGGCCACCGGTGCACGGCGCTCGCCACGGACAATCTCGGCGCCTTCGGCGATCAGCCCGGCAAGCGTCTGCGCCATTGCCGTGATGGCCCGGTAGTCGGCGCCGGCCAGGAAATCGCGATTGAGCAGATAGGTGTAGGGAACCCCGTGCGCAACCAAGGCGATTTTTGGCAGGAAGATCTGGTGCTCGCGGTCCGCATGAACCTGTAAGGAGTAGCGCTCACTTGCAGGCGCAACAGCGTCTACACGGTTAGCGAGCGCTCGCACCCATTCGGCCACGGCACGTTCATCCACGAGCTGCTCAACGCCCAGCCCCGGCACATAAAGCAATTCGCCCAGCAGGGTGCGCGGGTAGATGCGCGACAGCCGCTCGATCATCCGCAGCACTTGGCGGAACGTTGCCACGAGACTCTCCAACGGCGCACCGGAGATTGCCGGCTGACCCGCGCCGGGAATCAGCATGGCGTCTTCCAGCGCCGAGTTGGTGAGGTATTGCTCAAGCGCCTGCTCATCCTTCAGGTACTGCTCCTGTTTGCCGCGCTTGGTTTTGTACAACGGCGGCTGGGCAATAAAAACATGGCCGCGCTCGATCAACTCCGGCAACTGGCGGAAAAAGAAGGTAAGCAGGAGCGTGCGGATGTGGGCGCCGTCCACGTCTGCGTCGGTCATGATGATGATTGAGTGGTAACGCAGCTTCTCGATGTTGTATTCGTCGCGGCCGATCCCGCAGCCCAGCGCGGTAATCAGCGTGCCGACTTCCGCGGAGGAAATCATCCGGTCGAAGCGCGCCCGCTCAACGTTGAGGATCTTGCCCTTGAGCGGCAAGATCGCCTGATTCTTGCGGTTACGTCCCTGCTTGGCCGAGCCACCCGCCGAATCACCCTCGACCAAGTACAGTTCGGACAGGCCTGGATCTTTTTCCTGGCAGTCCGCCAGCTTGCCCGGCAGGCCGGCGATATCCAGCGCGCCCTTGCGGCGCGTCAATTCGCGTGCCTTGCGGGCCGCTTCGCGAGCGCGGGCAGCATCGATGATCTTGCCGACTATCTGTTTGGCGTCGTTCGGGTTCTCCAGCAGGTATTCCTGGAGCTTTTCGTTCATTGCCGTCTCGACCGCGCTTTTCACTTCGGAGGAGACCAGCTTTTCTTTGGTCTGCGAGGAAAACTTCGGGTCCGGCACCTTCACCGAGATGATCGCGGTGAGGCCTTCGCGGGAATCGTCACCGGAGAGGGCGACCTTGTCTTTCTCCTTCTTCAGGAAGCCCGCCTGTTCAATATAGGTGTTCAGCGTGCGGGTGAGCGCCGCACGAAAGCCAGCGAGGTGGGTGCCGCCATCGCGTTGCGGGATGTTGTTGGTGAAGCACAGCACCTGCTCCTGATAGCTGTCGTTCCACTGCATCGACACCTCAACACCGATATCGCCACGGTTCTGCGGGATGATGAAGTGGAAGATGCGGTTGAGCGGCGTCTTGTTCTGGTTCAGGTAACTGATAAAAGCGGCGACCCCGCCCTCGTACTCGAATATATCTTCCTGGCCACTGCGTTCGTCTTTGAGAACGATGCGCACGCCACGGTTCAGAAACGACAGCTCGCGCAGACGCTTGGCGAGGATGTCGTAATGGAAGTGGATGTTGTTGAAGGTCTCGGCGCTGGGCTTGAAGCGGATTTCCGTCCCGCGCTGCTCGGTTTCGCCCACCACATTCAACGGCGACTGCGGTACCCCATGGTGGTAGAGCTGCTCATGGACTTTGCCGCCACGGCGGATGGTCAGCCGCAACTCCTCGGACAGGGCATTGACCACCGAGACGCCAACGCCATGCAGCCCTCCGGAGACCTTGTAGCTGTTGTCGTCGAACTTACCGCCGGCATGCAGCACGGTCATGATGACCTCGGCTGCCGATACGCCTTCCTCAGCGTGGATATCTGTCGGAATGCCGCGACCGTTGTCGGTGACGGTGATCGACTCATCCAGGTGGATGACGACCAGGATCTCGGTGCAGTGGCCCGCGAGGGACTCGTCGATCGCGTTGTCGACGACCTCGAACACCATATGGTGCAGACCGGTACCATCATCGGTGTCGCCAATGTACATCCCCGGACGCTTACGCACGGCGTCCAGCCCCTTGAGCACCTTGATACTGGTCGAGTCGTACGTGTTCTCGCTCATGCCGATTCCGTTGTTGCTTAAAGGGGTTCAGCCTGCGGAGTGAATGACGCCATGTTCCACGTGGAACATGGCCCGCTCAGTGGTCGCCGGGAGCAGGTCATTCAGATCAGCGGGGTCGAGCACGGATATAAAGGCCTGCATACCGGTATCGAGGACCAGATTGAGAACCTGGGCTGCATTGTGTTTATCGAGTTCCGAACAGAGGTCGTCCAGCAAAAGGACGCTGATTTTACCCGTTTTCCGGCACACAAGGGCGGCTTCTGCCAGCAGCAGCGCATAGACCAGCGCCTTTCTTTGCCCTCGGGAGAGGATGTCGCGTGCCATCCCGCCCGGCACGCGGATCCGCAGATCGTCACGCTGGAAGCCAAAAAGCGAATACCCCAACTCTCGCTCCCTATCTTCAAGCCCCTGCCAGTGGGCATCCCCTTCCGGTGGAGGAGTCCTGACATATTGGAGAGCGATCGCCTCCATAAAGGAAAAGCGGGTCAGCAGGGGGGCCAGCTCGGCCTCAAGGTCTGTGAGCGCCGACTGCCGCAGCTCCGCAATGCGCACGGAGGCGTCTGCCAATTCCCGGGTCCAGGTTTTCAGGGCCGCCGCCGGAGCGCGCTGCTTGAGCAGGGCATTACGTTGGGCAAGCGCCCGGTTGGCTCGCCGCCACAGGGCCAAGTAGTTGTGTTCCACGTGGAACAAGATCCAGTCGAGAAAACCCCGTCGGATCGCCGGCTCGCCCTCCAGCAACTCCTCGCTGCCGGGCCCGATGAAGCGGACGGGCAGTGCAGCGGCAATCTCGCCAAGGCTCCCTGATTCCCCATTGATACGGATCTCCGGCTCCTCACTACGGGTTTTGCGATAACCATAGCGGTGCTCCCGTCCCCCTGGCTCCCGGCCTACGGCAAACAGCGTCAGCTCGGCCAGACCATGCTGGATCGCGCCGTCTGCCCGGTTGCTGCGAAAAGAGCGCCCGGTCGCCAGGAGGTGCAGCGCCTCCAGCAGGCTGCTCTTGCCCGAACCGTTATCGCCGGCCAGCACGCTCAACAAGGAGGGCCGCAAAGAAAAAGGCTGGAGGTTCCGGAGCCCGGACCCGTCCAGCCTGGCGATGTACATTGTGTGCGCTTTCAGGTGGGTTCTTCAGAGCCGCATCGGCATGATGACGTACCAGCAACTGGCATTCTCGGCATCGGACACCAGGGCGGAGGAGTTGGCGTCGCCCAGTGCGAGCTTCACCTGCGCGCCCTTCAGGCTATTCAGCACATCAAGCAGGTAGCTGACGTTGAAACCGATCTCAAGCTCGGCGCCGCTGTAGTCGATCGCGATCTCCTCGTGCGCCTCTTCCTGCTCAGGGTTGTTAGCCACAATGCCCAGCGTCCCGGAGGAAAGCGTCAGGCGGATGCCGTGGTACTTTTCATTGGAGAGTATGGCCGCGCGGGACAGCGCCGAACGAAGCTCCTCGCGTTGAGCGAAAACCGCCTTGTCGCTGCTCTGCGGCAGCACCCTCGCGTAATCCGGAAACTTACCGTCGATCAGCTTGGAGGTAAAACTCAGATTGCCGTACTCGACGCGGACATGATTCCCGCCGAGCGCGAGCTTGGCTTTGGCATCGCCGTCTTCCGTCAACAGTCGCGACAACTCAAGAATGCCTTTGCGCGGCACGATCACCTGCACCTTGTTTTCGATGCCGGTGGCCACATTGGCATCCGCCATGGCCAGGCGGTGCCCATCCGTAGCAACCGTTCGCAGACGGTCGACCGTAACTTCGAGCAGCATGCCGTTGAGGTAGTAACGGACATCCTGTTGCGCCATCGAAAACGCCGTGCTGTCGATCAGCTTTTTCAGGGTGCCAACATCGATCTCGATGCTCTGGTTACCCATGCCTTGCTCAATGTTCGGGAACTCACTGGCCGGCAGCGTCGCCAAGCTGTAACGGCTGCGCCCGCACTTCAGGGTAATTTTTTGTCCGTCGCGTTCGAATTTGAGCTCGGTGTCCGCTGGCAGCGACTTCACGATATCCAGCAGTTTGCGCGCAGGAATCGTGGTTTCACCGTCCTGCGCGGCCTCCGCGAGCGCAAGAGAGGCAACCATCTCGACTTCCAGGTCTGTGCCAGTCAGGCGCAAGCGGTCACCGCGCACCTCAAACAGGACATTCGACAGCACGGGCAGTGTCTGGCGTCGTTCAACGACACCGGCCACCAATTGCAGCGGTTTCAACAGCGTGTCACGGCCAACCGAAAACTTCATGGGAAGCGCCTTCCTGAAAAATAAGCATCAACTGGTAAGAAGCCGGGAGAGGTTACGCCAATCTTCCTCAACATCGGTATTCGAATTGCGCAGTTCAACGACTTTCCGGCAGCCATGCAATACCGTCGTGTGGTCACGGCCACCGAATGCCTCACCGATTTCCGGCAGGCTGTGGCTGGTCAGATCTTTGGACAGCGCCATGGCCACCTGCCGTGGCCTTGCCACCGAGCGATTGCGCTTGGGCGAAAGCAGATCCGAAATCTTGATCTTGTAGTACTCCGCCACCGTGCGCTGGATGTTATCAATGCTGATCAGTCTTGCCTGCATTGCCAGCAAATCGCGCAAGGCATCGCGCGCAAGATCCGCGGTGATCGGCTGGCCTTTGAAATTCGCATGGGCGATTACGCGCCGCAACGCGCCTTCAAGCTCCCGAACATTGCCGCGGATTTTTTGGGCAATGAAAAAAGCGATCTCGTGTGGCAGAGAAATCCCGACATCGCCGGCCTTGCGCACCAGGATGGCGACCCGTGTCTCCAGTTCCGGCGGTTCCACCTGAACGGTAAGACCCCACCCGAAACGCGACTTCAGGCGTTCCTCAAGGCCTTCGATTTCCTTTGGAAAACGGTCGGATGTGAGGATGATCTGCTGGCCGCCATCAACCAGTGCATTGAACGTGTGGAAGAATTCTTCCTGTGATTGCGGCTTGCCCACAAAGAACTGGATGTCATCGATCAGCAGCGCATCCACCGAACGGTAGTGCCGCTTGAACTCGTTCATGGTGTGCGTCTGCACCGCCCGGATCATCTCGTTCACGAACCGTTCGGACTGCAGGTAGACAATCCTTGCGGCAGGATTACGTACCAGCATGGCGTTGCCAACGGCATGCATCAGGTGCGTCTTGCCCAAGCCCACACCCCCGTAGATGAACAACGGGTTATAGCCTTTGCCAGGGTTTTCAGCCACTTGCTGTGCCGCCGCACGGGCCATGTCGTTAGATTTACCCGCGACAAAATTGTCGAAGGTGGAGCGGGAATCCAAGCCATGACGATAGGGCGCCGGCAACCCGTCCGCCTTGCGTTCTTCGACGGCGACCACCTTCGGTGCCGGAATCCCGCTGCGCGTACCCGCAGCGACCGCCGGCACCGATGTCAGTACAGCTATCGGCACCGCTGGTTTCGGCTCCCTGGGCCGGTTGCCAACCTCAACGTTGACCTGCGCCAGATTACCGTCAAGCTCATTGACGAGTTCACGTATCCGGGTCAGGTATTTCTCGTTGACCCACTCAAGGACGAAGCGATTGGGTGCAAACAGGCGAAGACGATGCGAAGAGACATCCCAGTCCGGCTGCAGCGGGCGCAACCACATATTGAACTGCTGCGATGGCAACTCATCCTGAAGACGATCGAGACAACTTTCCCAGATCACGGCAACCCCACGAACTTTCCTGTTCTTTGGACCACACCCAATCGATTCGATTGCTGGTGGTAGAGGCAGGGCATTCTAGACAGGTGATCTGTAGTTATCCACAGAACAACCAGTTCCTAAGCTGTGGATATGTTGATGGTTTCGATGGGAGTAACCTCAGGGTAATTCCAGAGGTCAATCTGTCAACATTCCATCCCGCACCAATACAAGGCGGATACAGCGCTGCAACGGGCTTTGCACACGGGCTTGCAAGGTTGTTTTTCCCTTTTCAGATCAGCAGGTTGACCCAGTTCTCCACAACTCAAGGCGGACCCTATTACTACTACTGCTTCTATCTTCTTTGGATTTTTTATAAAAGAAAGACAAGAGCAAGAGCAGTATCCCAACCTTCCGGAAACAGGTTACCTGGAACCTTTGACACCCACCTGACGTATCGCTAATATTCGCGCCCCTATCACCCGGAACCCGCCGGGTGACAATGCCCATCAAGGTTTCGTGTCATGTCGACCAAACGTACTTTCCAGCCAAGCAACCTGCACCGCGCCCGTACGCATGGCTTTCGGGCGCGCATGGCGACCAAAAACGGCCGTCTCGTGATCAAACGTCGTCGTGCGAAAGGCCGCAAGCGCCTGACGACAGTCTGACGCCTGACGATCCGGTTGATCGACACAAAGCCACCCGCTGCGGTGGCTTCGTTGTTTCTGGCCCATGCGCAAACTGGCTTTCCACCGTCTGCACCGGTTGCTTACCCCCCGGGACTTCAAGTGCGTGATGGACGCACCGACACTGCGTGCTTCCCAGGATGGTTTTGTGTTGCTTGCCCGTGAAAACAGCCTCCTTGTTGCCCGTATTGGCTTTGTGTTGCCCAAACGGCGGGTTCCGCACGCGGTTGCAAGAAACCGCATCAAACGTATCATGCGCGAGGCCTTCCGGCGGCAGCAGGCGCTCCTTGCTGGACTCGATATTGTCGTCATGGCCCGCGACGGACTCACAACACACGACAACACCGCGTTGCGCAGGGCCATTGATCGTCAGTTTCTGCACCTTGCAGCCAAACGGCTGCCTTGACGGAAAATCTGTGTAACCCGATGCAACACACTGAACACATCGCCAATCCTTCGATCAATTTCACGCGGAACCCTGTATGGATCTCCAGCGCAATATCCTGATCGTCGCCTTGCTGGTCGTTTCCTGGTTGCTGTTCGTTTCCTGGCAGAACGAATACGGCCAAAACGCCACTATCAACCAAGCAGCAACACAGCCCGCAGCGAACACTTCGGCTGGTACACAAACACCCGCAATTACATCAGCGGCAGAATCAGGCGATCTGGCAGACGTGCCGGCTGTTCCGGTGGTCCCTGCCGTTCCGGAAGTGGCCACACCACAAGCGAGCCGCGTTGTAAGCGTACGCACAGATGTTCTCAACCTCGAAATCGATCTGTATGGCGGCGACATAACCCGGCTGACCTTGCCAAAATATCCGCAAGCATTGAACACGCCCGACAGTTACGTTCAGCTGATGACTACGGGCGCGACAACCTATCTCGCCCAAAGCGGATTGGTTGTCACACAGGGCCCGGCGATAGACGCCGGCACCACACGGGCAAGCTACACCACAAGAACAAATCACTTCGCACTCGACGATGGCAAGGACACGCTCGAGGTTGTACTCAGCCTGCCCGAACAGAACGGCATTGCGATCGAGAAGGTATATCGGTTCCGGCGCGGCGATTACCTGGTTGATGTTTTCTGGCGAGTCCGCAACGGCAGCACCGAGCCTTGGGCCGGGTTGATGTTCGGGCAACTGAAACGGGATGGCTCCGGTGATCCGTCACATCCGGGTGGTGGCGGGTTCTTCAGCACATCGCCAACCTATCTGGGCGCTGCGTATTACAGCAACGAGGCTGTCTACAACAAGGCAAAGCTCACGGATATTGAGGAAGCCCCGGTTAAACTTGAAGCCAAGGGCGGCTGGATCGCATTCATCCAGCACTACTTCATCGGCGCCTGGATACCGCCACAGGACCAGATCAATAACTTCACAACCCGTTATCGCAAGGAAGACCGCACGTACCTCTTTGGTTTCACCTCACCCCAGGTCACCGTCGCGCCAGGGACCACGCAGGAAATCGGTGCCGGTTTCTATGCCGGGCCAAAGATTCAGGATCACCTGAAGAAAATTTCCAAAGGCCTCGATCTCACCGTTGATTACGGCTGGTTCTGGTTCATCTCACAACCCTTGCTGTGGCTGCTCACGCATATCGAGCAGATTTTCGGCAACTGGGGTGTTGCCATCATTTTACTGACGGTGCTGGTGAAAGCGCTGTTCTTCTACCCCTCACACATCAGCTATCGCTCGATGGCACACATGCGCCGGGTTACGCCGGAACTGACGCGCATTCGCGACGAGTACAAGAACGATCGTCAAAAACAGTCGCAGGAAATGCTGGCGCTTTACCGTAAGGAAAAAATCAACCCGCTCGGCGGCTGTTTGCCGATCCTCATCCAGATGCCGGTTTTCATCGCCCTGTACTGGGTGTTGATGGAGTCGGTGGAATTGCGTCAGGCGCCGTTCATGTTCTGGATCCACGATCTGTCGGCGATGGACCCGTACTTCGTGCTGCCGATCCTGATGGGTGTCTCGATGTGGTACCAGACCCGGCTCAATCCGGCACCGCCCGACCCGATGCAAGCGAAAATGATGCAGTGGCTGCCCTGGATTTTCACGGTGTTCTTCCTGTTCTTCGCTTCGGGCCTGGTGCTGTATTGGCTGGTGAACAACATTCTCTCGATCGCCCAGCAGTGGTTCATCACGAAGAAAGTCGAAAAGGAACACGCGAAGGCGTGAGCGCAATGCCGTGAAGCTCGACACGGACACCATCGTCGCTGTCGCCACTGCGCCCGGGAGAGGCGGTATCGGTATTGTGCGGCTCTCGGGTGTGCAGGCATTTGCCGTCGCCGCGACGATCAGCGGTATGGAAGTCGAACGGCTGCAACCACGCTTCGCGCACTACACCACGTTTCGTGATGGCACCGGCGCGGCAATCGACGAAGGCTTGGTGCTGCCGTTTCGCGCACCCGCTTCGTTCACCGGCGAGGACGTGGTCGAACTGCATGGCCACGGCGGTCCGGTGGTGATGGATCTGCTGCTGGCACGCTGCCTTGCGCTGGGCGCCCGGCAGGCGCGGCCGGGTGAATTCAGTGAGCGTGCTTTCCTCAACGACAAGCTCGATCTTGCCCAGGCCGAAGCCATTGCCGATCTGATCGACGCCCGCTCTGCAGCTGCTGCGCGCGGTGCCGTGCGCTCGCTGCAAGGCGTTTTCTCGGAGCGCATTCGGGCACTGGTTGAGGCGCTGATTCACTTGCGCACCTACGTCGAGGCGGCGATCGATTTTCCCGAGGAAGAAGTTGATTTTCTCGCAGACGGCCAGGTAGCCGCGCTGCTGGCGACGATCGAAAGGGATCTCGATCAACTGCTGCTGCAGACGCGTGCGGCAACCTTGCTGCGCGAGGGCATCACCGTGGTGATTGCCGGCCGGCCCAACGCGGGCAAATCGTCGCTGCTTAATGCGCTGGTCGGCCGTGAGGCAGCGATCGTCACGCCCATCGCCGGCACTACCCGCGACATACTGCGCGAGCAGCTGGCCATCGACGGCATTCCGGTAAATCTGATCGACACCGCCGGTTTGCGCGAAAGCTCCGATCCAGTGGAACAGGAGGGCGTGCGGCGCGCCTGGGCTGAAGTGCGCAACGCGGATCTCGTGTTGTTGCTGATCGACAGCACGCAGCAAGCGGGTAGCGATCCGCAGCAGTTGTGGCCGGAATTTGTGCAGGCCCTGGCGCCACAACAAACGTTGGTGGTGGTACGCAACAAATGCGATCTCAGCGGCGAGGTGGCAGGCGAACTTCCAGGCGCGGTTCCCGTCGTCGCGATCTCCGCAACAAACGGCAATGGCATCGATGCACTGCGCGCCTGCATCAAGCGACTGGTCGGGGCAGGGGATGTTGGTGAAAGCCTGTTTGTGGCACGGCGGCGGCACCTTGATGCGCTGTTGCGGGCGCGTGCCACGCTGGCCAATGGCCGCGCCCAGCTCGACCATCATCGCGCCGGCGAACTACTTGCCGAAGACCTGCGCCTCACCCAGCAGGCGCTCGACGAAATCACCGGCGCCTTCTCGGCAGACGACCTGCTGGGACGGATATTCAGCAGTTTCTGCATCGGCAAGTAGTTAGAGGGCCAGCCGAGTCGGGTCTGGCGATCAACGATATATGCCGGCAGATCGGCGTGAGCCCGGCGACGTTCTACACGTGGCGCGCCAAGTACGGCGGTCTGGATGCTTCGGAGCTATCCGCGTTCTCGATCAGCTGAAGATGTGGTGCCCGCTGCAGACAAAAGGAAAGGGGCCCGCAGGCCCCTTTCCTTGTTGCGCGTACTGCGTCTGTTGAACCTTACTGGTTGTACGCCCGCTCGCCGTGCTCGGCGAGATCCAGGCCTTCACGCTCCTGTTCTTCGCTAACCCGCAGGCCGATGACCACATCGATGACCTTGAAGGCGATCAGCGCCACGCCGCCGCTCAGTACGATCACGGTGCACACCCCCCAGACCTGCGACATGACCTGGGCTGCGAAGTCATAGGTGACCACACCGACCGGGCTGACCGAGTAATCGACCACACCCATGCCGCCCCAAGCCGGATTCACGAACACGCCGGTCAGGATGGCACCGATGATGCCGCCCACCGCATGCACGCCGAACACATCCAGAGAATCGTCATAGCCGAGCTTGGCCTTCAGGCCGCTGACGGCGAGGAAGCAGAGCAGACCGCAGGACAGACCGATCACCAGTGCGCCCGGCAGGCCGACGAAACCGCAGGCTGGCGTAATGCCGACCAGGCCGGCAATTGCACCCGTAACAGCGCCCAGCAGCGAGGGTTTGCCCTTGTGGAACCACTCGACAAACATCCAGGTGAGCGCCGCGACAGCCGTGGCGAACATCGTGTTGACGAACGGCACGGCGACGAAACTGTTGGCTTCCAGGTTGGAGCCGGCGTTGAAACCGAACCAGCCCATCCACAGCATGCAGCCACCGATCAGCGTCATGGTCAGGGAGTGCGGTGCCATGGCGACCTTGCCGTAGCCGAGCCGCTTGCCAACCAGAATGGCGCCGACGAGGCCCGCGATACCGGCGTTGATGTGCACCACGGTGCCGCCGGCAAAATCGATTGCACCCTTGCCGAACAGGAACCCGCTGGCCGCACTGTAGGAACTCGGGCCGCCCCAGTACCAGACCATGTGCGCCATCGGCAGGTAGGCGAAGGTGAACCAGATCACCGTGAACAGCAGTACTGCGCTGAATTTCATCCGCTCGGCGAAACCGCCGATGATGAGCGCGCAAGTGATGGCCGCAAAGGTGAGCTGGAACATCGCGAACACCAGTTCCGGAATCTGCACGTTCACCGAGAAGGTTTCGACCCAGGAGTCATAGGTGACGCCGTTGAAGAAGGCCTTGGAGAAGCCGCCAATGAACGGGTCGAGCGCGGCGCTTGAGTTGCTGGTGAACGCCAGCGAGTAGCCGTAGACCACCCACAGCACCGCCACCACGCAGAAAATGGTGAAGGTCTGCATCAGCACCGACAGCATGTTCTTGCTGCGCACCATGCCGCCGTAGAACAGCGCGACACCCGGCAGCGTCATGAACAGCACGATGACGGTGGCCACCAGCATCCAGGCGATGTCGCCCTTGTTGCGTTCAGGCGCCGGCGCCGCGTCAGCGGGAGCTGCTTCCGGCGCAGCTTCTGCTGCGGGTACAGCGGCAGCAGCATCGGCAGGGGCGGCCTCCATGGCCGGGGTAGCCGCGGGCGCGGCGGCAGCCACATCCTCGGCGAATACAGGACTGGCGCCGAACAAGGCGCTGCCCAGGGTCAGGGCTATCAGAAAGCGTTTCACGGTGACACCTCCGCTCGCTTTGCGCGAAATAATAATTTGGTCAGGCATGGACAATGGCTGCATGAAGCGACTTCTTTCAAAAGGCGACTTGCGTAAAGTACGCTTCGTATCTCTTTTCAAAAAATCGCTTCGCTCTTCAGATCGCTTCGTTGCCGGTTTCCCCGGTACGGATGCGGATCACCTGTTCGAGCGGACTGACGAAAATCTTGCCGTCGCCGATCTTGCCAGTGTTCGCCGCCTTGGTGATTGCTTCGATGACACCCTCGACGCGATCGTCGGCGCATGCCACTTCCACTTTTACTTTCGGAAGAAAATCGACGACATACTCCGCACCGCGATAAAGCTCGGTATGGCCCTTCTGCCGACCGAAGCCTTTGACTTCGGTCACCGTGATGCCCTGTACGCCGATCTCGCTCAGCGCCTCGCGGACATCATCGAGCTTGAAAGGCTTGATGACTGCCGTAACCAGTTTCATGGCTCTCTCCTGTTCGCTAGCCGGCTGTACCGGCACCACTATCTGCAATCCTTTATCTACAATCCCTGCACGCTACAAACATCTACGACACGCTGTGGTTCATGTTCGGACCGGGGCCCGTCCAGACTCGCTTTGCAGCCTGTGCACTCGCCAGTGCACGAACCATGCCTGATCCATAAAGTCCTACAAAAACAGCGAGTTGGCCACATTTACGAATTGCCCCGCGGGAATCGGAGCAAATATAGCGCACCGCGCTGGTGCGGCAACCCGAAACGGTGCGCAGCGCCGGCGCGGCTGCGTGTTATTCTGCCGGCCGCAGAAACTGCCTGCTGAAAAAACGATGCCCGCATGAATCAGGAATCTGCCATCAATCGCTTGGTCGAGCAGCTCGCCCGCAATCTGCCGGGCAGCTTCGCTGCCGCGCGCGAGGAATTCAGTGGTGCCGCGCGCGCCGTGCTCTCCGACGCCTTCTCGCGCCTGGAGCTGGTGACCCGCGAAGAGTTCGAGGCGCAGACGCGCGTACTGGCACGCAGCCGCGAAATGATCGAGGCACTTGAACACGAATTGCGCGATCTCGAAGCCCGGCTCGCGACGCTGGAAGACAAGCGCAGCTGACGATCTCGCACGACCCGCAGCGGTGATTCGCCGCCGCGCCCGCTTGGTAATTCCGGCACGATGCATCGATACGCCAACCGCAACGCGCGGGGCGCATCAATGTCGGCAACACCAGCCGCGGGATTACCATTTCATGAGACTTGCTGTAGTCGCCACGCGCGCATCACGCGGTATCGACGCACCTGCCGTGCGCGTCGAGGCCCATCTCGCCGGCGGCCTGCCGTCGGTATCCATTGTCGGTCTGCCGGAAACTGCTGTGCGCGAGAGCAAGGATCGCGTACGCAGCGCACTGGTTACCTCGAAGTTCGAGTTCCCGGTCGGGCGCGTCACCATCAATCTCTCACCGGCAGACTTACCCAAAGAGGGTGGCCGTTTCGACTTGCCGATTGCGCTCGGTATCCTCACCGCCTCCGGGCAAGTGCCTGCGGCGGCGCTGGCGGGCCGCGAGTTCATCGGTGAACTGGCCTTGTCCGGCGAATTGCGCGCGGTACGCGGCGTGCTGCCGGCAGCGATTGCCTGCGCGCGTGCCGGGCACGAATTCATCGTACCGTACGACAACGCCAACGAAGCCGCGCTGCCGTCCGGCGCGCGCGTGATCCGCGCCGCGCACCTGCTTGACGTCTGCCGTCATCTTTCCGGTGCCGCACCACTGCCGGTACATCACGCACCGGCCTTCACAACGCCAACGGAAAACGCCCCGGATCTGGTCGACGTGCGCGGTCAGCCCATGGCGCGCCGTGCGCTGGAGATTGCCGCCGCCGGCGCGCATTCGCTGCTGATGATCGGCCCACCCGGCAGCGGCAAGACCATGCTGGCTGCACGCCTGCCGGGCATTTTGCCGCCACTGTCGCAGGACGAAGCGCTGGAAGCCGCCGCTGTGCGTTCGCTGCGCGGGCCGATACCGCACGCGTTGTTGGCCGGCGCAAGACCGTTCCGCTCGCCGCATCATTCTGCATCCGGCACCGCGCTGGTCGGTGGCGGCAGTGTGCCGCGACCCGGCGAAATATCACTTGCGCATCACGGTGTGCTGTTCATGGATGAGTTACCGGAATTCGACCGCCGCACACTGGACATGCTCCGCGAACCGCTCGAATCCGGCGCTGTAAACCTGACCCGCGCCGCAGCGCAGGTCACGTTCCCCGCGCGCTTCCAGCTGGTCGCCGCCATGAATCCCTGCCCCTGCGGCTTCCTTGGCGACCCGCAGCGTGGCTGCGGCTATACCTGCGAGCGCGCCGAACGTTACCGCACGCGCATTTCCGGGCCACTGCTCGACCGTATCGATATCCATGTCGAAGTGGCAGCGGTGCCGCCATCGACTTTCACCGCGCGTGCCCCCGGCGAAACGAGCGCGATGGTACGCCAGCGCGTGCTTGCCGCACGCACACGGCAACTGGCGCGGCAAGGTTGCACCAACGCGATGCTGGACGGCAAAGCCCTCGCAGCTGCCGTCGCACTGACGGATGACGATCATGCATTCCTGATCGAGGCACTGGAGAAGCTGCGGCTTTCCGCACGCGCCACTGATCGCGTGCTGCGCGTTGCCCGCACCATCGCCGATCTGGCCGGCTCGGAGCGCGTGGAACGACCATCTCTGCTGGAAGCGTTGGGCATGCGGGCGCTGGATCGGCGCCCGGCGTAATTTACTCGATGCCTTCGGCCTTCAAGTAGCGCGGCGCACTTTCGCGCACCCGCTGCAAGGTGAGCGCCCACAGCACATGGCGACCGGTGTCGTCGCCATCATACGCACCTACGCGGACTCGCCGGGCAAACTCGCGATTGAGTTCCACGGCGCGCGCGTGCAGCGCGCTCGCCTGCGGCGAGACATCAAGCAACACCTCCAGCAGGTCGCACTCGTCGTTCAGCGGGCCTTCGCCGATCGCCTGTTGGCGCTCGGCGATGGACAGGGCATTGAGAATCATCAGGGCAGTGTATTTCTGTTCTTCCGGCAAGACAGGCAGGATTTCCTCGCGAAATGTTTTCGCGGCGATAACCAGAAGTTCATGGCCCTGCGGACGATCACGCATGATTTCCACCGGCCTGCAAATCGGCGGAAAAATCGATGCCGGTGAGCCGCAGGATATGCAATTCAAGTTCCGGCACGATATGGCTGGTAAGCGCCAGCTCAAGCGACGATTCACAGCCGGCAATATGCCGCTCGCCCTGGCCGATTGCGATTATTGCCCAACGCAGCTCACCGAACACTTCCCAGTAATACAGTTCCGCCGGCATTACCGTACGGCCACTGATACGGTTGTAACCCGCGAGCAGGTCTGCTCGTGAACCGATACCCCCGGCCGCTTTGGCATCACCTCGCTGACCGAAACGCCAACAGCGTGCGCACAACCAACCGAGATCTTCCAGCGGATGCGACCAACCGGCAAATTCCCAGTCGAGCACACCGGTGAGGCCATGCGCATCAACCAGGTAGTTGCCAGTACGAAAATCGCGATGCGCGAGTACCAATTGCTCTTTGCGCCAGCCATCACAATCCGGCACCTGCTGCTCAAGCCAGCGCAAACCCCATTCGAGCGCGGGATACGGCGTGTGATGGCGGTCCAAATAAGCGCGCGACCGCGCAATAAAATGCAGCGCAGGGTGAATTTCCGGCTGCTCGAGAAAAGCAAGTTCAATCGAGGGCTGTACACGCTGGATCTTCGCGATTTCCTCACCCAGTCTTTGCACCAGCACAGCACGCCCACCATTCTCACCACCTAACGACAAGTCTTTCACCAGCCGATGGCCGGCAGCCGTGCCGTCGACACGACGCATCACGAAAAAATTCCGGCCAAACACGGAGTTGTCGCCGCACCAGAGCGGCTCCGGCACGGTAACGCCCGCAGCAAACGCCGCCTTCAACAACGCAAATTCCTGTGCCCGCGTATGCGAATGACCGACGCCACTTGCCGCATCGCAGCGGATGACCACGGCGATGACACCCGCCTGTGGACCGCCATCGACAACCAGATCAGCCGCCCAGTTTTCCTGGATCGCGCCGCCGGCCAACTTGTGCAGGTTGTCGACCAGTACCGTGGCAGCACCGGTTTGTTCAGCCAGAAACGCCGCCAGACTGCCGATATCCACGCGCTCAGACTCCCCACTTGAAGAAGTCGGCCCGCTTGGCAAGATACGCTTGTGACAGCACCATCTTGTGGACTTCGCTCGCCCCGTCAACCAAACGCGCCTGACGCGCATAGCGATAGACCCAGTCAACCAGAGTGTCCTTCGAGTAGCCGCGGGCACCCATCAATTGCAGCGCGGTGTCCGCTGCCTTGTGCAGGGTGTCGGCCACCTGAATTTTCGCCATCGATATTTCCGTTTTTGCGTGCTCGCCCTGATCGAGCTTCCACGCCGCATGCATGGTCAGCAGCCGGCCGACATGAATATCCCTGGCAACATCGCCAAGCATCCACTGCACGCCTTCGTGCTGCGCCAGCGTCATGCCAAAGCTGATACGGTTTTCAACATGGTCGGCAGCAATTTCCATACAGCGCCTGGCAAGGCCCAACCAACGCATGCAATGCGTCAGGCGCGCGGTACCCAGACGAATCTGCGTGACTTTGAGCCCATCGCCTACTTCCAGCAGGCGATTTTCATCGGGGATTACCAACCCGTCGAATTCCAGCTCGCAATGGCCGCCATGCTCCTCCGGGCCCATGACCGGAATACGCCGAACGATGCGCCAGCCCGGCTGGCTGGCGTGGAAAAGAAAAGCAGTGAGGCCCCTGCGCGTATCGGCGCCGGTTTTTGCAATGAGGATGAAATGCTGCGCGCCGTCGGCACCGGTTATGAACCACTTGCGGCCCTTGATCACCCAGTTAGCGCCGACTTTCGTTGCCGTGGTGTAAGTGAGCGACGGATCGGAACCACAGCCGCCGTCCGGCTCGCTCATGGCAAAGGCCGAACGCACCGCACCGTCAATGATCGGCTGCAGCCACTTGTCCTTGAGTGCTTCGGTTTTCAAAATCTTGTTCAGCACCATCATGTTGCCATCATCAGGTGGCGCGACATTGAACATCGCCGGGCCAAACGGCGAACGTGCTGCCTCTTCGTAACAGACCGCCATACCCACCACACCCAGTTCGGCACCACCTCGCGACTGCGGCATCTGCAAAGCCCACAGGCCCTCTGCCTTCGCACGTTGCCGAACACGCGCAACCACCTCTTCGCGGATGTTTTCGTGGTCGTCAAAATTCGTTTGCTCCTGCTCCAGCGGGAACACCTGCTGTTCGACAAAATCACGCACCCGCAGGCGGTATTCTTCGATACGCGGTGGCAGCGTGAAATCCATGACCGCCTCCTTACAGGGTGCTCTGCGTATGCGCGCCATCGACGACGACGCACGAACCGCTCATGTAGCTGGACGCGTCCGACGCGAGCAGCAGCAGCGGCCCGTCGAGTTCCGGCAAGTTGCCCAGCCGCCGGAATGGCACGCGCTTGATCATCTTCTGCCCGCCTTCGGTTCTGAACCAGTCGCGATTGATGTCGGTCTCAAAATAGCCCGGGCAGATCGCATTGACGCGAATATTGTGCCGCGCATAATCGATGGCGAGCGAGCGGGTAAGCTGGATCGCCGCTGCTTTTGAGGCGGTGTACGCCGCCAACTGACTCTGCACGCGCAAGCCAAGAATCGAGGCGATGTTGATGATGTTGCCGGGGCGCTTTTCATTGATCCACAAACGAATCGCCTCGCGCGACACCATCCACATGCCCTTGACGTTGGTGTCAACTACCCGATCCCACTCGTCACCGGTCAGATCCAGGGTCGAGGCTTCAATGTTGATGCCCGCGTTGTTGATGACGATATCCGGCGCGGGCATCGCATCGAATGCGGCTTTCACGCTGGCCTCACTCGATACGTCAAGCTTTACCGTTTCTGCCTTGCCGCCGGCGGCGCGAACGCGCGCAGCGGTTTCTTCCAGTTTCCCGGTCCGGCGAGCGCCCAGCACGACCGTTGCCCCGGCCGCCGCCAACACGACGGCGAAGTGAGCACCGAAACCGCTGGAGGCGCCGGTAATGAAGACGCGCTTGCCGTCGAGGCGAAAGATGTCGGTGCTGCTCATGCGTCGTATCCCGTTGATGCGAAAGGTTGGATCAGGCCGGTCAGTATAGGCGGCGATCCCGCACCGGCAATGCTCCGGGGAATCGACCCCTGTGTCGCCCGGAACAACACAGTAGAATCCCCGGCCCGTCCCGCCCATGTCGATTGAGCCGATGTCTGACCTGAATCCCCGCCAGCGTGAGGCCGTCCGCTACATCGACGGGCCCTTGCTCGTGCTTGCCGGCGCCGGCTCCGGCAAGACCAGCGTGATTACCGGGAAAATTGCCTGGCTGATCGCAACCGCGCATTACGACCCGGCGAAAATCATTGCTGTTACCTTTACCAACAAGGCCGCCCGCGAAATGCGCGCGCGCGCCGGCAAGCTGGTCGGCGGCGATCTGAAGGGCCTTGGCATCAGCACCTTTCACACGCTGGGGCTCAATATCATTCGCAGCGCACACAAGGCGCTGGAGCTGCGCAGCGGCTTCACGATTTTCGACGCGGAAGATGCCCGCACGCTGATCCGCGAACTGATGCAGCGCGACGCCACCACTGACCCGAAGCTCGCCGACAGCGTCCAGCACGCGATTTCCAGCCTGAAGAACGAAATGCTGACGCCGGAAGATGCGCTCGCTCTGGCAAAAAGCCCGCGCGAAATGCTGATCGCGCAGGTTTACGAAGGCTATGAGCGCAACCTGCGCGCCTACAATGCCGTCGATTTCGACGACCTGATTCTGAAACCCGTGCAACTGTTCAATACCCATGGCGACGTGCTCGAAAAGTGGCAGAACCGCACCCGCTATCTGCTGGTCGATGAGTATCAAGACACCAACCTTTCGCAATACCGGCTGGTGAAGCAACTGGTCGGCGTACGCAGCGCCCTGACCGTCGTCGGCGACGACGACCAGTCGATTTATGCCTGGCGCGGCGCACGCCCGGAAAATCTTGTCCAGTTGCAGGCAGACTATCCGCAGCTGAAGGTAGTGGCACTCGAACAGAATTACCGCTCCACCGGCCGAATCCTGCGCGCCGCCAACGCGGTAATCGGCAACAACCCGCACGTGTTCGAAAAGAAACTGTGGAGCGCACATGGCCAGGGCGACCCGATTCGCATCATTCTGTGCAAGGACGATCAGCACGAGGCCGAGCGTATCGCCGGCGAAATAGTCGGCCATCATGCACGGATGAATGCAAAATGGCGGGACTATGCCGTGCTGTATCGCGGCAACTTTCAATCGCGGCTGATCGAAGAAAAGCTGCGCGAAAAGCAGGTTCCCTACAAGGTTTCCGGCGGCACATCATTCTTCGCCCGGGCCGAGATCAAGGACTTCATGTCATATCTGCGCCTCGTCGCCAACCCGGACGACGACAGTGCGTTTTTGCGGGTAGTCAATGTGCCACGCCGCGAAATCGGGCCGACAACGCTGGAAAAACTCGCGCAGTACGCCGGCACCCGCAACGTCCCACTGTCGCGCGCCGCCCAGGAGATGGGTTTGGCCGAATACTTAGGCAGCCAGCATCGTGAAAAGCTCACCCGCTTCGTTGGCTGGATTGATGACATGCGCCGACGGCTGCATCAGTTGCCGGCCAAACAGGCGCTCACCGAAATGCTTGCCGAACTCGGTTACGAACAGTGGTTGCGGGCGCAGTCGAGTTCGCCGCAGACGGCAGCCAAACGCCATGAGAATGTCATGTCGCTCGTCGACTCGATCCACACCATGAGCGAGAAGGAAGACCAGGGCCAGCGGCCCGACATTGCCGAGGTGATCGCGAAGCTCGTGCTGCTCGACATGCTCGATCAGCAGGAAGGCGAGGACGACACCGACCGCGTGCAACTGATGACGCTGCATGCCGCCAAGGGCCTCGAATTTCCATACGTCTACGTAATGGCGTTTGAGGACGGCACCCTGCCGCACCGCGCCAGTATTGAGCAGAACATGATCGAGGAAGAGCGGCGGTTGCTCTATGTGGGCATCACCCGCGCACGCCGCCTGCTCACCTTCACCCACGCCCAGAAGCGCAAGCAATTCGGCGAGATGATTGCCTGCACCCCGAGCCGCTTCCAGGCCGAGCTGCCGCCCGAGGATGTGGCCCGCGAAGGCGAGGGCACCCAGGCCACGGCCGAGCAGAAAGCGGTTTCCCGCGACAATGCCCTGGCCGCCCTCGACGCGCTGTTCAAGAAGTAGAGCGCCAAACAAGAGTCATTTGCATATAAGAATGGTTCCTGATAACTTGCGTTTACCTTGTTGTCAGGAGTCATTCTCATGATCCGCCTCGCTGCACCTTCCGCCGTTGCCATAGCCCTCACCCTGCTGGCCCTCGGGCCCGGAACTGCCACTGCGGCGCCCACCCTCGAAGAACTGCAACAGCAGATCGATGCGCTCGCGGCCGAGGTTGAAGCCCAAAAGACCGCCTCGTCAGGCACTGCGGCCGACACCGGCAAAACGACCCTGGGTGGCTACGGCGAACACCACTACAACAACCTCGACAGCAAAAACGAGGTCGATGCGCACCGTTTTGTGCTGATGATCGGCCACCGTTTTGACGAAAACATCCGCGTGTTTTCGGAGCTTGAAGTCGAGCACGGCCTGGTCGAGGACACGGCTGACGGCAGCGGCCCCGGCGAAGTCGAACTGGAGCAGGCGTTTATCGAAGTGCGCATCAACGATGCCATGCACGTCACCGCCGGCCAATTTTTGTTGCCGGTGGGCTGGCTCAATGAAACACACGAGCCGGATACTTTTTACGGCGTCGAGCGCAACCCGGTCGAAAACGCGATTTTTCCGACCACCTGGTGGGAAACCGGCGCCATGGTTTCCGGCACATTCAGCGATACGCTGGGCTACGATCTCGCGCTGCACAGCGGCCTGAACAACAGCACCGGCAACGTACGCAGTGGCCGGCAAAAATCCGCAAAAGCCAATGCCAGCGAATGGGCGGCCACCGCCCGCCTCAAGTATCGCCCGCGCAACAATCTGGAATTGGCGATCAGCGTCCAGCAGCAAGCCGATATGGCGCAACGCACTGCCGCCATGGCACAGGAGGCCACTTTGCTCAATGCGCAATTCTCCTGGCAGCCACTGGCAAAACTGAATGTGCGCGGCCTGTATGGCCAGTGGGAGATCGACCATCTGGCGTTCGCCGACGCCGCGCGCGCAGAGCAGACCGGTTTTTATGTCGAAACCAGCTACAAAGTCACACCGAAAATCGGCGTCTTCGCACGCTACAACCAATGGGACAACAGCGCCGCCGACAGCATCGATTCGGTAATTGCGCAGACTGATATCGGCGTCAACTGGTGGCTGCACCCCCGCGTGGTGGTGAAGGCCGATTATCAGGAGCAAGCAAAAACTGCCGATAACGACGGCTTTAATCTTGGCCTGGGCTGGAGTTTCTGAGGCGAATCATGATGCGGCCATGGCAGACATTGATGCTGGTCAGCACGCTGCTGTGCGCGGCGGGCGCATTCGCTGCCAATGATATCGACGCCTTTGTCGCCGAGTCCTTTGGGGCGCAAACCGCGCCGGCAAACGTGCTGTGGCTGACGCCGGCAATCAAGGCTGCTGCGCAAGCTGCTACGGGAAGCGCACCTGCCGGTGCCCGTCTGCGTTACTGGCGGGTCGGCGCGCGCACCGCCTGGGTGCTGGATCGCATCGGCAAGGAAGAGCCGATCACCTTCGGTGTGGTGGTGGAAAACAATGCCATCATCGCGGTGAAGGTGATCACTTACCGCGAAAGTCGCGGCCACGAAATTCGCTCACCGCGCTGGCTGGCGCAGTTTGCCGGTGCGCAGCCTGTCGCCAAAGGGCTCGACCGCCACATCGATAATATTACCGGTGCGACGCTGTCGGTGCGCGCCGGCGTAGCCGTGGCGCGCCTCGCCCTGTTCTGTCATCAACAGGTGTTGGCCGATGCACGCTAAACGTCGCGCCCGCCGCCTGCACCGGCGCATGGCCACCGTGGCCGTGGTCGTGGTGTTGTGGTTCACATTGAGTGGACTGATGCTCAACCACGCTGCCGATATCGATTTGCACAAGCGCATGCTGCCGGCATCGCTGGCGAATTTTTTTTACGGCGCGGCGCTGCCGGATGCGCTTGATGGCTACCGACTGGACGGACACTGGATCACGGTTTTCGATGGCATGCTTTACTACGATGCGCGGCCGGTGACGCCGTGCAGCACGGTGCTCGGGATCGCTCCGTTTGGCGACCTGCGTGCAGTAGCCTGTCGGGATGCCGTACACATCCTGGACAATGCCGGCGTCCTGACGGAACGCATGGACGCCGCCTGGGGATTACACGGCGAAATTCGCGCGCTGGCCGTGCAGACGTTTGCCGCACAGGGCATGTCACTGGTGATTGCGACCAGCGAAAATACCTGGTGCAGCGACAGCGCCCTGATCGGCATTGCGCCATGCGCAGTCAGCATTGATGCCACACCAACACAACGGCTTGATGCCACGGCACGCGCGCAACTGGCGCAGGCATTGGCATCACCCGCAGTGGATGTTGAGCGGTTCGTGAACGATTTGCACAGCGGCCGCCTGTTCGGCACCAGCGCGCGCTGGGTGTGGGATTTGTTTGCGCTGCTATTGCTGGCACTGGCCACAACCGGCCTGCGCATGCTGCGTAAACACTAGTTGCCAAAAGCAGGGCTTGCCAAGGCGTTCGGTCACGACAGCCACCGTGATTTGGCGCTTTCGGGGGCCGCTGCCTATACTGGCACCCCCCTTTGCCCCGCCGAGGCGCTCAATACGTGCTTCAGCCAAGCGATCCCTACTATATATAGTGGTTAACAGGTTCTTACGGCCGTGAATCATCCGGACAGTTTCGACGTAATCGTGATCGGTGGTGGCCATGCCGGCACCGAGGCGGCGATGGCGGCTGCCCGCATGGGCGCCAAAACCCTGCTGCTCAGCCACAACATCGAAACCCTGGGGCAGATGTCCTGCAACCCGGCCATCGGCGGGATTGGCAAAAGCCACCTGGTCAAAGAGATTGATGCGCTGGGCGGCATCATGGCCCGCGCCACCGACCGTGCCGGCATCCAGTTCCGTGTCCTCAACCGCTCCAAGGGCCCGGCGGTGCGCGCCACCCGTGCCCAGGCCGATCGCGTGCTGTACCGGCAGGCGGTGCGCGCGATGCTTGAGAACCAACCGAACCTGACGATTTTCCAGCAGGCAGTTGACGACGTGCTGATGGACGGCGATGCCGTCTGTGGCGTCATCACCCAGACCGGCATCGGGTTTCGCAGCAAAACCGTCGTACTCACTGCCGGCACCTTTCTTGGCGGCGTGATCCATATCGGCATGCAGAACCATTCGGGTGGCCGCGCCGGCGATCCGCCGTCGATCGCGCTGGCGCAACGGTTGCGCGAATTGCCACTGCGGGTTGGCCGCCTGAAAACCGGCACGCCGCCGCGCATCGACGGCAAAACCGTCGACTTCAGCGTCATGGAAATGCAGCCAGGCGACGAGCCGTTGCCGGTGATGAGCTATCTTGGCAAGGCAAGCGAGCACCCGCGGCAAGTGCCTTGCTACATCACGCATACCACCGCGCGCACCAAGGAAGTCATCCTGAAAAATCTCGATCGCTCGCCGATGTACGCCGGCGTGATCGAGGGCGTCGGCCCGCGCTATTGCCCGTCGATCGAAGACAAGATGGTGCGCTTCGCCGACAAGGCGACACACCAGGTATTTATCGAACCCGAGGGGCTCACCACCTGCGAGCTTTATCCGAACGGAGTGTCCACCTCGCTGCCATATGATGTGCAGATCGAGATCATCCACTCGATACGCGGGATGGAAAACGCGCACATCGTGCGGCCTGGTTATGCCATTGAGTATGACTATTTCAATCCGCAGGATCTGCACCACACGCTGGAGACCAGATACGTTCCCAATTTGTATTTCGCCGGCCAGATCAACGGCACCACCGGCTACGAGGAGGCGGGCGCCCAGGGGCTGCTCGCCGGCATCAACGCAGCGTTGCGCGCGCAGGAGCGCGAGCCTTGGTATCCGACGCGTGATACCGCCTACCTTGGTGTGCTGGTCGATGATCTGATCACGCACGGCACCAAAGAGCCGTATCGCATGTTCACCTCGCGCGCCGAATATCGCCTGCAGTTGCGCGAGGACAACGCCGATTTGCGCCTGACCGAACAGGGCCGGTCGCTCGGCCTGGTTGATGACGTGCGCTGGGCAGCCTTCTGCGAGAAACGTGAACAGATTGCGAAGCTTGACGCCCGCCTGGCCGGCACCTGGGTGCAACCGGACAGCCAGATGGGCCAGCGCGTTGTTGCGCGTGGCGAGCCTCTTGCCCGCGAAGCAACGCTCAAGGATCTGCTCAGGCGCCCGGGATTCGATTTCGCCGCGATTGCCGCAATCGCGCAACTGGAAACCGTCAACGATGACGTTGCCGCACAAGTGGAAGTGCAGACTAAATATGCCGGTTACATTGATCGCCAGCAGGATGATGTCGAGCGCCTGAAGCGCGCCGAGGCGATCCTGATTCCGGCCACCTTCGACTATGCTGCGGTGAAAGGTTTGTCCAATGAAGTGCGCATGAAGCTGTTGGCGAACAAACCGCAAACACTCGGTCATGCCGCGCGCGTATCCGGCGTGACCCCGGCGGCCGTATCGTTGCTGCTGATCTACCTGAAGAAGCACGGCCTTGACCGCAAGTCGGCCTGACCGGATTGTCGCAGGCGCGCAGGCGCTCGGCGTCGAACTGGATGAGGCGCAGGTCGCCTTGCTGTACCGCTATCTTGATTTGCTGGAAAAGTGGAATGCGGCGTACAACCTCACGGCAGTGCGCAGCCGCGTGGCGATGGAAGTCGAGCATATTCTCGACAGCCTCGCCGTCGTGCCGCATATCGGTGCCGGGCCAGTATTGGATGTGGGTAGCGGCGGTGGCCTGCCGGGCCTGGTGTTGGCAATCGCCCGCCCGCAATGGCAGCACCTGCTGATCGACAGCAACGGCAAGAAAACGCGTTTTCTGAAGCAGGCGGTACATGATCTGGGATTGCGTAATGTCGTGGTGCAACAGGCCCGCATCGAGGCGGCGCAGGTTGCCGTGCCGATAGCAACCGTGGTGAGCCGCGCCTTCGCCGCGCTGCCGGACATGGTGCACAGTTGTCGTGTACTGCTTGACGGCGGTGCCCGGCTGGTGGCGATGAAGGGTGTGTGTCCAGACGACGAGATTGCGGCATTGCCGGCCGATGTGACGGTTGCGCAGGTGATCCGGCTGGTTGTGCCGGGGCTCGACAAGGAACGGCATTTGGTGTGTATCGTTCGTCGGCACGACGAAATGGCAATACCGTAATCAGCAACGCGAAACGCGCCAGCAACAGCACCAGAAAGCGGAGTAACGACGTGTCCCGGATCATCGCGGTTGCGAACCAGAAAGGCGGCGTTGGCAAGACGACCACCAGCGTCAATCTTGCGGCATCGCTTGCGGCAGCGAAGCGGCGTGTGCTGTTGGTCGATCTTGACCCGCAGGGCAATGCCACCATGGGTTCCGGCATCGACAAGCACGCGTGCGAGCATACGGTTCTTGAGCTGCTGATGGGTGAGGCGCAATTTTCAGCCGTTGTTGCGCGTTCCGCCGCCAGCTTTGATGTGATTCCCTCGAATGACGATCTCACTGCGGCAGAAGTCGGGCTGCTGGACATCGAGCGCAAGGAATTCCGACTGCGCGATATCCTTGCTGCGGTGCGCACGAAATATGACTTTATCGTTATCGATAGTCCGCCATCTTTGAACATGCTCACGGTCAATGCGTTGGCAGCAGCCGACGAAGTAATTATTCCGATGCAGTGCGAGTACTACGCCCTTGAAGGCTTGACCGCGCTGATGAACACAATAGAAAAAATACGCAGCGTGTTGAATCCGAAACTCGAGATCGGCGGCTTGCTGCGCACCATGTTCGATCCGCGCAACAGCCTGGCCAACGATGTCTCTGCCCAGCTTGAGGCCCACTTCGGTGACAAGGTGTTTCGCACCATGATTCCGCGCAACGTGCGTTTGGCCGAGGCGCCCAGTCATGGCCAGCCGGTGATCACCTATGACGAGAAGTCACGCGGCGCGCTCGCCTACTTGACGCTTGCCGGCGAGATTCTGCGGCGCGTGGATGCAGCCGCCAGCCGCGGTGCCAAATAAACGCCGCCGCGCAATAACAACACATCACGAAACGCATCATCAGCCGGAACGCCGCCATGTCGACCAGAAAGAAAGGATTGGGCAAGGGACTCGATGCACTGCTCGGTGCCGCCTCGAAAAAGGCACAACTGGCGGCTGTTGCGGCTGGTGATGCCGGGCTGGCCGCCGATGCAGCAACGGCGGTGGTTACCACAGACGCGCTGCGCGAGTTACCGGTGGAATTTCTGCAGCGTGGCCGCTATCAACCACGCCGCGATTTCGCCGAAGACAAGCTTGCGGAGCTTGCCGAATCGATCAAGGCGCAAGGCATGATGCAGCCGATCGTCGTCCGGCCGATCAGTGAAAAGCGCTATGAAATCATTGCCGGCGAACGCCGCTGGCGCGCCGCGCAACTGGCTGGCATGGAGAAAGTGCCGTGCGTGGTGAAGGACGTTGGCGACGAAGCCGCACTGGCGATGTCGTTGATCGAAAACATCCAGCGCGAAGACCTCACGCCGATGGAAGAGGCGGTAGCGCTCAACCGCCTGCAGGAAGAATTCTCGCTTACTCACCAGGAGGTGGCCGACGCGGTCGGCAAGTCACGCGCGACGGTTACCAACCTGTTGCGTCTGCTGTCGCTGTCGCCGGAGGCAAAGACGTTGCTGGAGCGGGGCGATCTTGAAATGGGCCACGCCCGTGCAATTCTTGCGCTGGAGCAGCCCGATCAGGGCGATCTCGCCCGCCAGGTTGTTGCGCGCGGCTTGTCGGTGCGCCAGACCGAGGCGCTGATCCGCAAGATCCAGTCCGAACAACAAACCCCGGGCAGGCCGACAACCGGGCGGCTCGACCCGGATATCCGCCGCCTGCAGGACGAAATTTCCGAGAAAACCGGTGCCCCAGTGCAGGTGCAACACACGGCGCGCGGCAAGGGCAAGCTGGTGATCAGCTACAACAGCCTTGACGAGCTCGACGGCCTTCTGCGTTTCTTCCGCTAACAACGTCAAACTCCCTCGAACGAGTCCGGTTCTCGCTTGAGTTTTCGGCTTCTTGGGGGCCGGGAAAATTCTTCGAATCGTTGCTTGCCCGGGCGGGGGGGGCTGCCTATAATGCGCCGCCTTTTGTGCCCCGGACGACGATGGAAAAGCCGCAAGGAGAAAAGCCGCAAGGCCAGGGCCTGCTGCTGATCGGTGTCGGCACCATTCTTTCGTCAATGGCGATTGCCGGGTTCGCGCTGGGTTATGCGCTTGATGTCTGGGCAGATACCCGGCCGCTGTTCATGTTGTTGATGGGGGCGCTGGGTGTGCTGGGCGGCTTCATCAGGGTTTTCAAGCTGCTCACTCGTCCGGACCAGTCGTGAACGCAACGGCCATGGATATCAGCGGGCAAGCGCGGCGTGTCATTACCGCCCAGCTTGTGGTCGCCACGGTGCTGGGTCTCGGAATGTTCCTGGCTTTCGGGCTGAGTCATGGCCTGTCGGCTGTTTTTGGTTGTCTGGTTGGCCTTGCGCTGACGTTGTTGCTCAGCCGCAGCGTGCGGCGGGCTGCGGAGGTTGCGCAGACCGACCCGAAGCGCGGCATGACCATGCTTTATGTCGGCGCCGTGCAGCGTTTCGTTTTTGTCATCGCAGCATTTGCACTGGGTTATGCAGTTTTCGGGTTGAACCCGTTGGCGGGCTTCGTGGGATTCGCCGCCGCGCAGCTTGCCCAACTGGTGAATATGCGCGGCACGACCCGCACCAATGAGAACGAGGGGCGCAAATGAGTGAAGCAGCCAATGGCGGCGGTGGAACCGTTGCCTACATCCAGCATCACCTGACCAACCTCTGTGCCGGTGAAGGCTGTGAGACGGGCGGTTTCTGGTCGTGGCACCTCGACACCATCACGGTCAGCTCTCTGCTGGCCCTGCTGATCGTTCTGGTCGGCTGGCGCCTGACCAGCCGCATGGAAACCGGCACCCCCGGCAAATTCCAGAACTTCGTCGAAACCATTCTCGATTTTGTCAGCCAGCAGGTGAAGGACACCTTCCCCGGCCACAACCCGCTGATCGCGCCGCTCGCCCTCACCATCTTCGTGTGGGTGTGGCTGATGAACTTCATGGACCTGATCCCGGTGGACCTGCTGGCTTGGATTCTCACTGCCCTCGGCCACGAGCACGCGAAGTTCAAGCTGGTGCCTACCACCGACCTGAACACCACGATGGCGATCTCGCTGACCGTCTTCGCACTGATCATCTTCTACAACTTCAAGGTCAAGGGCCCGGTTGGCTACCTGAAGCAGTTCCTGTTCCACCCCTTCGGCAAGTTCTTCGTGCCTGTCAACATTGCGATGACCGCGATTGAGGAACTCGCCAAACCGCTCAGCCTCGGCCTGCGTCTGTTCGGCAACATGTTCGCCGGCGAACTGGTCTTCCTGCTGATCGCCTTGATGAGTGGCGCCGCCACCATCGGCCTCGGTCTGCTCATCTGGTTCCCGATGCAGGTTGCCCTCGATTTCGGGTGGCTGATCTTCCACATTCTGGTGATCACGCTGCAGGCTTTCATTTTCATGGTGCTGACCATTGTCTATCTGGGCATGGCGCACACCGAGGCCGACGATCATTGACCTGATTGCCGGTTGTTTGCGCCACCGCTCGTGTTTTTCAACTTCCGACGTTTTGTTTATAGGAGACCCACGATGAACGCTGAACTGCTTGCTCAGATCTACGCCGCCACCGCCATTGGCGTGGGCGTGATCCTCGCCGCTGCCGGTCTTGGCTCGGCTATTGGCTGGGGCCTGATCTGCGCCAAGACACTGGAAGGCATTACCCGCCAGCCGGAAATGCGCCCGATGCTGATGACCAACATGTTTATCTTCGCCGGTCTGATGGAATCTTTCCCGTTCATCATTCTCGCGTTCGCCATGTGGTTCCTGTTCGCCAATCCGTTCGTTGGTGCCCTGGAAGCTGCGATCAAGACGCTGGGCGCCTAAGCAAGCACTTGCTGGCCCGGTTCGGATCTCGACGATTAGAAGAGTACGCGCATGAATATCACCGTCACCCTGTTCGCCCAGATGGCGGCCTTCATTTTGTTGATCTGGTTTGTCAACAAAGTGCTCTGGGGCCCGCTGTCGAAAATGATGGAAGATCGCCAGAAGCGCATCGCCGACGGCCTCTCGGCCGCCGACCGCGCTGCGAAGGACCTCGAGCTGGCGCAGGAAAAAGCCGGCGTCGAGCTGCGTGCTGCCCGCGAGCAGGGCGCGCAGATTGTCGCGATGGCGAACAAGCGCGCGGCGGAGATCGTCGAGGAGGCCAAGGTGCAGGCGCGTACCGAAGGCGATCGCCTGATCGTCGCCGCGAAGGCCGAGGTGGAGCAGGAAGCACATCGGGCCCGGGAGCAACTGCGCAAACAGGTAGCCGCCTTGGCCATGGCCGGTGCGGAGAAAGTCCTGACCCGCTCGATCGACGCGAAAGTACACGGCGAACTGCTTGAAAAGCTGTCTGCTGAACTCTGATCGCGGACGGTAAAAACCATGGCAGAGATCATCACCATTGCCCGGCCTTACGCGAAAGCGGCATTTGCCTATGCGCGAAATCAGGCGCCTGAAAAGGGTGCGCTCGCGCAATGGAGCAGCATGCTCGCGCTGGCGGCGGCGGTCGTTGCCGACGAGCATATGGCTGCCTTCCTGTCTCGCCCGCAACTGACCGCAGCGAAGCAGGCGGAGGCAGTCATCGCCGTTTGCGGTGACAAGCTCAATGAAGCCGGCAAGAACTTTGTGCGGCAACTCTGTAGCAACCGCCGCATTTTCGCGCTGTCCGCCATCAGCGAACAGTTCGATCGCATGGTTGCCGAACTCCAGAAGTTAGGCGAAGTCACCGTCACTTCCGCCTATCCGATGGGCGACGCGGAAACGGCGAAGCTCACCGCTTCGTTGCAGCGTCGTTTTGCGCAAGACGTGCGCGTTTGTGTTGACGTGGATCCGGCGCTGATGGGCGGCATCGTCGTCCACTTTGGCGATCTGGTTATCGACGCTTCCGTGCGTGGTCGGCTGAACAAGCTGGCCAGCACCCTGAATTCCTGAGGACAGAGACATGCAGCAGCTGAACGCCGCCGAAATCAGCGAGATCATCAAGCAACGCATCGCGAGCCTCGACACCGCGTCCGAGGCACGCAACGAAGGCACGATTGTTTCCGTCTCCGACGGTATCGTGCGCATCCACGGTCTTGCCGATGTCATGTACGGCGAGATGATCGATTTCGGCAACGGCCTGTTCGGGATGGCGCTCAACCTTGAGCGCGATTCCGTCGGCGCGGTTGTCCTTGGCGCTTATCAGAGTCTGGCGGAAGGCACGAAAGCGCGCTGCACCGGCCGCATTCTCGAAGTGCCGGTAGGCCCGGAACTGCTCGGCCGCGTGGTCGATGCGCTGGGCGCGCCGATCGACGGCAAGGGCCCGATCAACGCCAAGGCCAGTGACGCCATTGAAAAAGTTGCCCCGGGCGTGATCTGGCGCAAATCGGTCGATCAGCCGGTGCAGACCGGTTACAAGGCCGTCGACGCGATGGTGCCGATCGGTCGCGGCCAGCGCGAGCTGATCATCGGCGATCGCCAGACCGGCAAGACCGCGCTGGCGATCGATACCATCATTGCCCAGAAGAGCTCCGGCATTAAGTGCGTGTATGTGGCCGTCGGCCAGAAACAATCGACGATTGCCAACGTGGTACGCAAGCTCGAAGAGCACGGCGCCATGGCCTACACCACGGTGGTTGCTGCCGCTGCAGCCGAATCGCCGGCGCTGCAGTTCATCGCGCCGTATTCCGGCTGCACCATGGGCGAATACTTCCGCGATCGCGGCGAAGACGCGCTGATCATTTATGACGATCTGTCCAAGCAGGCTGTTGCCTACCGCCAGATCTCGCTGCTGCTGAAGCGCCCGCCGGGCCGCGAAGCCTATCCTGGCGACGTATTTTATCTGCACTCCCGTTTGCTTGAGCGGGCTGCGCGCGTCTCCGTCGAGTACGTCGAGAAGTTCACCAAAGGTGCCGTCAAGGGTAAGACCGGCTCGCTCACCGCGCTGCCGATCATCGAGACGCAGGCCGGTGACGTTTCCGCCTTCGTACCGACCAACGTGATCTCGATTACCGACGGTCAGATCTTCCTGGAATCCAGCCTGTTCAATGCCGGTGTCCGTCCGGCCATGAACGCCGGTATCTCGGTATCGCGCGTGGGTGGCGCGGCCCAGACCAAGATCATCAAGAAGCTGTCCGGCGGTATCCGCACATCGCTGGCGCAGTATCGTGAACTCGCCGCGTTCGCGCAGTTTGCTTCCGATCTCGATGAAGCGACCCGCAAGCAGCTCGAGCACGGCCAGCGCGTTACCGAGTTGATGAAGCAGAAGCAATACGCACCACTGTCGATTGCCGAGATGGCGTTGTCGGTCTATGCCGCCAACGAAGGCTTCCTCACCGACATTGACGTGAAGAAGGTGGGTGCTTTCGAAGCGGCCCTGCACTCGTTCTTCAAGAGCCAGTTCAAGGCACTGTTCGACAAGATCAACGCCACGGGCGATTTCGACAAGGACATCGAGGCGGGCATCAAGGACGCCATCACCCAGTTCAAGGCCACGCAGGCCTGGTAATCGGGGCTTTGACCCGACACCGGACCTGAACGGAGAATCCCATGGCCAGCTTGAAAGATATCCGCGTCAAGATCGCGAGTGTGAAGAGCACGCAGAAGATCACCAAGGCGATGGAACTGGTGGCTGCGAGCAAGATGCGCCGGGCGCAGGAGCGCATGGCCGCTTCGCGGCCTTACGCACGCCGGATTCGTGCGGTGATCGGCCACCTGGCCAACGCCTCGACCGAGTACGTGCATCCGTTCTTCAAGGATCGGGAAGTGAAGCGCGTTGGCTTCATCATCGTTTCCACCGATCGCGGCCTGTGTGGTGGCCTGAACATCAATCTGTTCAAGCGCGCGTTGCAGGAATCGAAATCCTGGCGCGACCAGAACATCGAAGTCGATTTCTGCCTGATCGGCCAGAAGGCGCAAAGCTTCTTCCGTTCGGTGGGTGGCCGGGTGGTCGCTACGGCTTCGCATCTGGGCGAACAGCCGTCGATCAATGATCTGATCGGCACCGTGCAGGCGATGCTCACGTCTTACGAGAAGGGCGAGATCGATCGCCTGTTCCTCGTGCACAACGAGTTCGTCAACACGATGACGCAGAGGCCGGCAGTGCACCAGTTGCTGCCGTTGCCACGCGACGAGGCGAAAGAATACAAACACCGTTGGGACTACATCTACGAGCCGGAAGCTCGCGAGCTTCTCGATTTGGTGATGGTGCGCTACATCGAGTCGCAGACGTATCAGTCGGTGGTTGAAAACAATGCCTGCGAGCAGGCGGCACGGATGGTGGCGATGAAATCCGCTACCGACAATGCCGGCGGCCTGATCAAAGACCTGCAACTCGTCTACAACAAGGCGCGCCAGGCAGCGATCACGCAGGAAATCGCAGAAATCGTGGGTGGTGCCGCCGCGGTTTGACCGCGCGGCATTTATCGAACGCGAATTGGTTTAAAGAGGAAACGAACATGAGCAGCGGTCGCATTGTCCAGATCATCGGCGCGGTAATCGACGTCGAGTTTCCACGCGAATCCGTTCCGAACGTCTATGACGCGCTGAACGTGAACGGCACCGAAACAACGCTTGAAGTCCAGCAGCAGCTGGGCGACGGCGTGGTGCGCACCATCGCCATGGGTTCGACCGAAGGCTTGAAGCGCGGCCTCGACGTCACCAACACCGGCGCGGCGATCTCCGTGCCGGTGGGCATCAAGACGCTCGGCCGCATCATGGACGTTCTCGGTCGCCCGATCGACGAAGCCGGCCCGATCGGCGAGAAAGAAAAGTGGGTCATCCACCGCAAGGCGCCTAGCTACGCCGAGCAATCTTCCTCGACGGAACTGCTGGAAACCGGCATCAAGGTAATCGACCTGCTGTGCCCGTTTGCGAAAGGCGGCAAGGTTGGCCTGTTCGGCGGCGCCGGCGTCGGCAAGACCGTGAACATGATGGAACTGATCAACAACATCGCCAAGGCACACTCGGGTTTGTCCGTGTTCGCCGGCGTGGGCGAGCGTACCCGCGAGGGCAACGACTTCTATCACGAGATGAAAGACTCGAACGTACTCGACAAGGTGGCGATGGTGTACGGCCAGATGAACGAGCCGCCGGGCAACCGCCTGCGCGTGGCGCTCACCGGTTTGACCATGGCTGAATATTTCCGCGACGAGAAAGACGCCTCCGGCAAAGGCCGTGATGTGCTGCTGTTCGTCGACAACATCTACCGCTACACGCTGGCCGGTACGGAAGTGTCCGCACTGCTCGGCCGGATGCCGTCGGCAGTAGGCTACCAGCCGACGCTGGCCGAAGAGATGGGCGTTCTCCAGGAGCGCATCACTTCGACCAAGAACGGTTCGATCACCTCGATCCAGGCTGTTTACGTTCCCGCCGATGACCTGACCGACCCGTCACCGGCAACTACCTTCGCGCACCTCGACGCGACCGTCGTTCTGTCGCGTGACATCGCCTCGCTCGGTATCTACCCGGCCGTTGACCCGCTCGACTCCACTTCGCGGCAGCTCGATCCGCTGGTGATCGGTGTTGAGCACTACGACATTGCGCGCGGTGTGCAGTCGGTACTGCAGCGCTACAAGGAACTGAAGGACATCATCGCGATTCTTGGCATGGACGAGCTCTCGGAAGACGACAAGCGCGTGGTGTACCGCGCGCGGAAAATCCAGCGCTTCCTGTCGCAGCCGTTCCACGTTGCGGAAGTCTTCACCGGCTCTCCGGGCAAATACGTGTCGCTGAAGGAAACCATTCGTGGCTTCAAGGGCATTCTTGACGGCGAGTTCGACAACCTGCCGGAACAGGCCTTCTACATGGTGGGCTCGATTGACGAAGCGATCGAGAAAGCCAAGAAGATGGCGGCGAAGTAATTCTTTTCAGAAGCACTCGCCTGCGAGCACGGAGAATTCCCGATGGCAATGACCACCACCTGCGAAATCGTCAGCGCTGAGGAGTCGATCTTCTCCGGCACTGTGGAAATGGTCGTGGCGACGGGTGTCATGGGTGAGCTCGGCATTTTGCCGGGTCACACGCCCCTGCTCACCCAGCTGCGGCCTGGCACCATCCGGCTGAAAATGCCGGAAGGCGGTGAAGAGATTTTCTACTGCTCCGGCGGCATCCTCGAGATCCAGCCGAACATAGTGACGATCCTCGCCGACACGGTTGAGCGTGCCGATACCCTCGATCAGGCCGCCGCAGAAGAAGCGCGCAAGCAGGCCGAACACGCGATGGCCAACCAGAAGGACGAGGTCGACTACGCCAACGCGGCGGCACAGCTGGCCGAAGCCGTTGGTCGTCTGCGCACGCTCGACGCAATCCGCAAGAAGATGGGCCGGCCGGGCTGAGTAGCCAGCTCAACCCGCAGACAGGGGACGGCATCTGCCGTCCTTTTTCGTTTGTGCAACCGGCTCGCGTATTATCTGCGCCATGGTTTCCCGCCCCGGAACACACCGCATGAACCCACTTGATGTCGTGATCCTCGCTGCCGGCAAGGGCACGCGCATGCAGTCCACGTTGCCCAAGGTGTTGCACCCGGTGGGTGGTCGGCCGATGGTCGAGCACGTGATTCGCACCGCCCAGGCACTGTTGCCGCGCCGGGTGATCGTTGTGCTTGGTCACGGCATGGATCAGGTGGCGCCCGGTGTCGAAGCGCTTGGCGCGAGCATTGTTGAACAGCACGAGCAGTGCGGCACGGGCCACGCCGTCCGGCACGCCCTGCCGCAATTGCCGGCCGACGCTGCCCGCACGCTGATTCTGTTCGGTGATGTGCCGCTCACGCGCACGGCTTCGCTGCAGCGCCTGCTTGCAGCAGCGTCACCCGATCAGCTCGCGCTGCTCACCACGCGACCGGCCAACCCGTTTGGTTACGGGCGCATCGTGCGTGATGCCGCCGGCAATGTCCTGAAGATCGTCGAGGAAAAGGATGCAACCGATGCCGAGCGCGCGCTCGGCGAAGTCAATACCGGCATCATGCTGGTGCCGAACCGCTTTTTGCACGAGGCCCTGCTGCGGCTGCGCAACGACAACAGCCAAGGTGAGTATTACCTCACTGATCTGGTCGCCATGGCGCGCGCCGCCGGGCACGCAGTGATTGCGGTCGATTGTCCGGCAGATGAAACACAGGGCATCAATGATCGCGTGCAGCTTGCCCAGCTGGAGCGGGTTTACCAGCGGCGCATCGCCGACGAGTTGATGCGCGCCGGCGTGACGATCGCCGATCCCGGGCGTATTGATGTACGCGGCGATTTCATTTGCGGCACCGATACGTTTATCGATGTGAACCTCGTGGTCGAAGGCACGGTGCACGTCGGCAGCAACTGCCGTATCGGTGCCAATGCCGTGCTGAAGGACTGCACCATTGCCGACAATGTCGAGATCCGCGCTTTTACACATATCGACGGCGCGACCGTTGCCAGCGATGGTTGCATCGGCCCGTTCGCGCGGTTGCGGCCAGGCACTCGGCTCGCACCGGGCGTGCATGTCGGTAATTTCGTCGAGATCAAAAAAGCCAGTATCGGTGAAGGCACGAAGATCAATCACCTGAGTTATATCGGCGATGCGGAAATTGGTCGCAACGTGAACGTCGGCGCCGGCACCATCACCTGCAATTACGACGGCGTGAACAAGTTCGAGACGCGCATTGCCGACGGTGCTTTCATCGGCAGCAACAGCTCGCTGGTGGCGCCGGTTGCGGTCGGCGCGAATGCCACCGTCGGTGCCGGCTCGGTGATCACCAACGATGTGCCCGACAGCCACTTGGCGGTTGCCCGCAGCAAGCAAAAAAACATCGACGGCTGGCAGCGGCCACAGAAAAAGAAGGACTGAGCATGTGTGGAATCGTTGGCGCCATCGCCCGGCGTGATGTCACCCCGATTCTGATCGAGGGCCTGACACGCCTTGAATATCGCGGCTACGATTCTGCCGGCATTGCCGTGCTGGTCGGCGACCATGGCGATGGCAGCGGCGGCGAGATTCGCCGTGTGCGGCGCGTTGGCCGGGTCAGCCAAACGGCGCATGCCGCCGATGTCGGAGGAGTGCACGGCCCGCTGGGCATCGGCCATACGCGCTGGGCCACGCACGGCGGCGTGACGGAGCCGAATGCGCACCCGCACGTTTCCGGCGAACTGATTGCCCTGGTGCACAACGGCATCATCGAGAATCACGAGGCGAAGCGTGCCGAGCTGAAAGCGCTCGGTTATGAATTCACCTCGCAAACCGACACCGAAGTCATCGCACACCTCGTTCATCACCACTACAAGGCATCCGCAGATCTGTTCGGTGCGGTGCGGGCGGCGATGCAGGAGCTGGTCGGTGCCTACGCAATCGCCGTAATCGCGAAAGATCGGCCCGACCAGCTCGTCTGTGCACGCCATGGCTGCCCGTTGCTGGTTGGCCTTGGTGATGGCGAATATTTTATTGCTTCCGACGTTTCGGCGATCCTCGCCGAAACGCGCCGCGTGATCTTCCTTGAAGACGGCGACCTGGTTGACTTGCGCCGTGACGGCATGAGGCTGCTCGGCAAGGATGGCAAGCCTGCGGTACGCCGGGTGCATGTCAGTGACGTGTCGCTCGAGTCACTGGAGTTGGGTCCGTACGCGCATTTCATGCAGAAGGAAATTCATGAACAGCCGCGAGCACTGTCGGACACCATCGAACCGGTACTCGCCGACGGCTTTTCGCCGGTGCTGTTTGGGGATCATGCCGAGGCAATTCTGCGTGGCGTGAAAGGCGTGCAGATTCTTGCCTGCGGCACCTCGTACTACGCGGGTTCCGTGGCGCGTTACTGGCTCGAATCGATCGCAAAAATTCCCTGCCAGGTGGAAGTGGCCAGCGAGTATCGCTACCGCGACGTGGTCGCGCAGCCGGACTGGCTGGTGGTGACGATCTCGCAATCCGGCGAGACGCTCGACACCATGGAGGCGCTGAAATACGCGCGGGCCGATGGCCAGAAACACGCGCTGGCGATCTGCAACGTGCGCGAAAGCGCAATACCGCGCGCGTCGGACCTGGTGTTCTATACCCGCGCCGGCGCCGAAATCGGCGTGGCATCGACCAAGGCGTTCACCACGCAACTGGTCGCCTTGTTTGCTCTGACTGTCACGCTGGCGAAGTTGCAGGGCAGGGTGAATACCGCGCAGGCACAGGAATATCTTGAGGCGCTGCGCCGGTTGCCGCTGTCGGTGCAGCATGCGCTCAATCTCGAGCCGCAGATCAAGGTCTGGGCCGAGCGTTTCGCAAAGAAGGACAACGCGTTGTTCCTCGGGCGTGGCGTGCATTACCCGATTGCGCTGGAAGGCGCGCTGAAGCTCAAGGAAATCACCTATATCCATGCCGAAGCCTATCCGGCCGGTGAACTCAAGCACGGCCCGCTGGCGCTGGTGGACGAAAATATGCCGGTGGTGGTGATCGCGCCAAATGACGCGCTGCTCGAAAAACTCAAATCCAACATGCAGGAAGTTGGCGCGCGTGGCGGCGAGATTTTCGTGTTCGCTGATCTCGACAGTCACTTCATCGAAAGCCCCGGCGTGCATGTCATCCGCACGCCGCGCCATGTGGGTGTGCTGTCGCCGGTGGTGCATGCCATTCCGGTGCAGTTGCTCGCGTATCACGCGGCGCTGGCGCGTGGAACCGATGTTGACAAGCCACGCAACCTGGCGAAATCCGTCACTGTGGAATAATTCAGCACAGGAGGCATAAACATGGCGTTAAAAATCATCGGCGCCGGCTACGGGCGGACCGGCACGCTGTCCGTATATACAGCGCTCAATCAGCTGGGCTTTCCGTGCTATCACATGTTCGAAGTGCTGGAGAACAAGGACAACAAGACCCATCTGGATTTCTGGCGCAAGGTGGCGAACGGGCCAGCCGCAGCGCAATACGACTGGGAACAGGTATTTGCCAAATACACCGCTGCGGTCGACAACCCTGCGTCCTGTGTATGGCGCGAGCTCCTGACAGCCTATCCAGATGCCAAGGTTTTGCTTACCGTTCACCCCCGTGGGGCTGAGGTATGGTACGAAAGCACCATGGAAACTATTTATTTCACCGAAATCATGTGGCAGTTCAAGGTGCTGAAATTTGCCACTCCATTCGGAAGGAAAATGGGTGATATGTGCCATAAGCTGATTTGGCAGCGTATGCACAAAGGAACGATGAGTGATCGTGGCAAGGCCATTGCGCACTATCACCAGCACATCGCCGATGTGAAAGCCGCTGTTCCGCCAGAACGACTGTTGGTGTATTCCGTAGATCAGGGCTGGAAGCCGCTCTGCGCGTTCCTGGGTGTGCCGGAACCCGCATCGGCATTTCCCAACGTGAATGATCGGGCAGCCATCAAGCAAACAATAAGCGGCATTACCCGGGGCGCATATGTCATTCTGGGCGTTGGTGCGCTGGCGCTTGCCGGGTTGATTTACGGAATGTTTGCCGTGCTTTCATAAGCGTTTTATTGCAGGCTTGATCACGCAGGCAGGCCGCGACGTGCGCCAACCCGCCAGTTACCATGGAAGTAATCCACCAAAGGAGAGAGCACCGATGAAATATGCCACTGCAATACTTTTCACTTGCCTGTCAGCAGCTGCCTGGGCAGATAGCGCCGTCACCATGAATTTTGTCGACGCAAAAGGCGTTGGCGCAGAAATCGGGAAGATTTCCATTTCCGAGACGAAATACGGCTTGGTATTTACGCCCGCGTTGCAGGGCCTTGTGCCGGGCCTTCATGGCTTCCATGTTCATCAGAACCCCGGTTGTGAACCGAAAGAGAAGGAAGGGAAAATGGTGGCCGCCCTGGCGGCAGGCGGTCATCTTGATCCGGCCGGAGCGAACCGGCACGGCGAGCCGTGGGGTGAAGGGCATCTGGGAGATTTGCCGCCGCTTTTCGTTGATGCGAGCGGTGCCGCTACGCAGCCGGTGTTGGCGCCAAGACTCAAGGCGTCCGATGTTGTCGGCCGCGCAATCATGATTCATGCCGGCGGCGACAACCATGCGGATCAGCCGGCGGCGCTGGGCGGTGGCGGGCCACGCGTTGCCTGCGGCATCGTGAAGTAGCGAGGGCGGGGCAGCGGCGGCATGAAAAAAATTCTTGGCGTCTACGCCAACAACCATCGCCACTGGGTGGGCGATGGTTTCCCCGTGCGCTCGCTGTTCGCATACAGCCGGTTTGGCGCGCAACTGAGTCCTTTCTTGCTGCTCGATTACGCCGGCCCGCAGGCCTTCACGCCCACCATCAACAAGCGCGGCGTGGGCGCACATCCACACCGCGGTTTTGAAACGGTGACCATCGTTTATCAAGGCGGGGTAGCGCATCGCGATTCCACCGGCAGCGGTGGCGTCATCGGCCCGGGCGACGTGCAGTGGATGACCGCCGGCGCCGGCATTCTCCACGAAGAATTTCATTCGCCGGCCTTCGCCAGAAGCGGCGGTGAACTGGAAATGGTGCAGTTGTGGGTAAACCTGCCGGCAAAAAACAAAATGGCTGTGCCGGGCTATCAGGGCATTCTCGATCGTGACATTCCGTCCGTGTTGTTGCCCGATGCTGCCGGTCGTGTACGGGTGATTGCCGGCAGTTACGCCGGCCATACCGGCCCGGCACGCACTTTTTCACCGATTGATGTGTGGGATGTACGCCTGAATGCCGGCAAACGTGCCGCATTCAGTCTGCCCGCAGGCCACTCACTCGCCGTGGTGGTACTGCACGGGGCCGTGCAGGTGAACAACAACAGCGAGGCGGTCCGCGAAGCGCAGTTTGCCGTGCTTGATCAGGTTGGCAGCGATTTCACCCTCACCGCCAACAGCGATGCGACTTTGCTGGTGCTGGCCGGCGCGCCGCTGAATGAGCCCATCGAAGGTCATGGCCCGTTCGTGATGAACACCGCGCAGCAGATTCAGGAAGCGATCGAAGACTTTAATAACGGCCGGTTCGGGAAAATGCCGTCGTAGCGACAAACCTGCGTGCGCCGTGCGTAACGCGTGCAATCAGGCCGACAATATTGTTGCGACGCGGATTTCACCGGTCAGTATTTTGTGCAGCGGGCAGGCGTCGGCAATCTGCATAAGGCGCTCGCTCTGCTCGGTGCTCAACCTCCCGGCCAGTTTGATGCTGCGCGTGATGTCGGTACTGTTTTTGGGTTTGCCCTGTGGGTTCAACTGCAACTCGACCTCGATGCCCGTCAGCGGCCACTGCTTGCGTTGCGCGTACATCTGCAAGGTGATCGCGGTGCAGGCGCCAAGGCTGGACAGCAACAACTGTTTTGGTGACGGGCCGATGTCGCCACCGCCGTCCGCAGCCGGCTCATCGCCGATCCACTCGTGGCCGTCGTTGTCGATAAAACGGACGAGCCATGGCACATCGCCGTTCACGGCACGGACGGTCGGAATGGTTTCCGGGGTAGTCATCGCGGCATCTCCTTCCAGGATGCGCCGAACCGGATGCGGCGCGATTGTGTTTTGGGCGTTCGTGCTTCAGGCGCTCGTCTGTGGCAGCGTTGTCACGGTTGTTTTCCCGCGCGAATAAATTGGGCGAAACCCTGAAGAAAGTCGCCCAGTTGCTGGCGCACGGCATCGTCAAGCATAACGCCGTTTTCGTCGAATGCCTTGTCAGCCTTCGCTACCATCAGGCGACCGCCGGCCCATTGGCGGGTGCCGAGCGTTCGCAATACCGGCAACCACGCGCTCTGCGCGAGAATAGTGCCGAACTTGCCAGGTGAAGCGCCAAGCACCGCAACCGGCCGGTTGCCGAAAATCCGGGCGCTATCCGCAGGCGGGCGCGACAGCCAGTCGAGCGCGTTCTTGAGTACGCCGGGTATGCTGTTGTTGTATTCGGGCGTGGCAATAAGCAACCCGTCACAGGCGACGATGCGCGCCTTGAGTTCGTCAACGGCCTGCGGTATCCCGGCCTGCTGCTCGACATCGCCGTCGTACAACGGGATGCCGTGCAGCGTCGCAAGATCGAGTTGTATGTCAGCGCCGGCTAGCGTTTGTGCAGCGCGCAACAGCGCCGTGTTGTATGACTGTCGGCGCAGGCTGCCGGTGATGCCGAGTATCCTGACAGGTACGGATGTGGCCACAGTGCGTACTCCCTTAAAGACCGTAAAAACACGAAAGCCTGGCTCACACGCCGCCGCGTCCACACATCGATTTTCCCAGGATCTGCCGGGCCAGCGTTGTCTGCGCTTCGGTGGACGTATGGGCGATGATCACAACATGGCCACTCGCGAGCGAGAGGTTGACCAGATCGGGGACGGCGCCCTTGCTGCTGCGCGCACCGGCGGCCGCACCCACAAACCCGCCGATCGTAGCACCCCACCCGAGCATGATCAGCGCACCAAGTAAGGGGCTGGAAGCGAACAGACCGATTTTCGCGGCCGCCATTGCGATGGTACCCGCTGCGGCGGCAAGTGTGCCGATCACGGTACCGATCATGCCTTCGCGCAACATTTCCTGCAGCACATCGTCACTGTCGGCCTGAGTTGTCATGCCCGCGCAGCCGTGTCCTGGCTCCAGGATCTTCACTTTTTTTGCCGGCAGGCCGCATTCAACAAGCTGATCGCGCACAGCTTCGGCAGCCGCGCGGGTTGTGTAGAGACCCAGTAATCTGTGCAGATAATTTTTCATTGTCCTGCTCCATTTTTCGCGGAAATATCTTCGCGCCCGGGTTTTCCGCGCGGTAGCGATTCGTTTGCTCTGGCTACCTACCCTAGGCGGCCAGATTTCCGGCGTCTGTTCGCTGCCGAACCGTGCGCGCACTGCTCGCCATGATGAACTCCGTAGCCGCAGCAACTGAAGATTCAATCAGCGCAGGAGCAGGCAATGAGCACCTTCACGACGAAAGACGGCACGCAGATTTATTACAAGGACTGGGGCGCCGGACCGCCAGTCGTGTTCAGCCACGGCTGGCCGCTCAGTGCAGACAGTTGGGAAGCCCAGATGATGTTTTTGGCCGCCAACGGTTATCGCTGCATAGCCCATGATCGTCGCGGCCACGGCCGCTCCAGCCAGCCGTGGCATGGCAACGAGATGGACACCTATGCCGACGATCTTGCGGCGCTCATTGAAACGCTCGACCTGAACGACATCGTGCTGGTTGGTTTCTCCGCAGGCGGCGGCGAAGTGGCGCGTTATATCGGTCGGCACGGGACGAAACGCGTGCGCAAGGCCGCACTGATCGCCGCCGTTACGCCGCTGATGCTGAAAACCGCCGGCAATCCCGATGGCTTGCCGATGGAAAAGTTCGACGCCATCCGTACCGGCTGCCTTGCCGATCGCTCGCAGTTCTACAGGGATCTCGCTGGTGGCCCGTTCTTCGGCGCCAATCGGCCCGGCGCGGCAGGGGCAAAGGTTTCGCAGGGCATGATCGATTCGTTCTGGCGCCAGGGCATGCAGGCCGGCCACCACAACACCTTTGATTGCATCAAGGCGTTCTCCGCAACGGATTTCACCGAAGACCTCAAGAAATTCGACGTGCCGACACTGATCGTGCACGGCGATGACGATCAGATCGTGCCGATCGGTGCCGCCGCGCTGTGTACAGCGAAAATTGTCAGCAACGCGACCCTGAAAATCTACGCGGGCGCACCCCACGGACTTGCCGACACCCACAAGGAACAGCTCAACGCCGACCTGCTGGTATTTATCCGCATCTGAGGCCCGCTGCATGCCGATTACACCGGTTTTCCGTCGCGACTTTGTGCCGGCGCCCGCCTGACGGAAGCGGCTTGCCGGACTCTTGCCACTCAGCTAGCTTATAGAACAAGAATACTGGTTCTATTTATGGGCGGCCCATGACCACCACCCCGACCTGGGCTCGGCAGCCCCGCCAGGCCCGCAGCCAGCGCACCCTGGATGCCCTGCTCGACGCCGCCGAGGCCTTGCTCGCGCAGCGCCCCTATCACGCCATCGCCCTTGCCGAAATCATCGCGGACGCCGGCTCCAGTGCCGGCTCGTTCTACGCCCGCTTCGCTGACAAACAGGCACTCCTGCATGCCCTGCACGAGCGCCTTGCCGGGCGCACCGTCGCGATGAGTGACTGGCTGCACGCAGCTGCCGGGCGCCAGCTGGCAACCGGGGGCGGCGCGACGGATGCCAATGCCCGGGCCGTGGCGCGACTGGTGATCAGCAATATCGTGCGCGGCCACCTGCGCAACCGTGGCGTGCTGCGGGCGGCGGCCATCGATTCGTTCCGCGATCCGCGCTTCACGGCGCGGGCCCTGCACGTCACCGTGGCACTGCGCGATGCCGCCTGCGCGGCGTTGCGGCCTTTTCGCGGCAGCCGCACGCCGGAGCAGTTCGACGAGGCCGTTGCCTTCGCGCTGCGCATGGTGCTGGCCACGCTCGATCAACAACTGTTCGTGCCGCCGAGTGCGCAGGAACAACTCGCCAGCGATGACGCCACGCTCGGGGCGAAGCTCACCGATGCCTTCATTCGTTATCTGCAACTGGCGCCTGCCGCGCCATCATGATTCGGTATACCGCCTGGCTACTTGCGCGGATACCACCAACAGCATGACGATCACTGTCGTGCCTTTCGGGGTTAAAGGAGAAATTGCCGCATGAATGCCCGACCCGCGCCGCACCCGCCGGCCGCCTACAGCCTGGGCGAAGAGATCGCCAACGCGATCACGCACGGTTTCGGTACCGCCGCCGCCATCGTCGGGCTCACACTGCTGTTGGTGAAGGGCATTCCAGTGTTGTCCGGCTGGGATCTGGCAGGCCTCGTTGTCTATGGCAGCAGTCTGGTCGTGCTGTTCCTCTTCTCGACGCTCTACCACGCCATCCCGAATCCGCGCGCCAAGGACATTCTCAAACGCATCGACCACGGCGCGATTTTTGTGCTGATCGCCGGCACCTACACGCCGTTCATGTCAATCACACTGCACTCAACGGCGTCGCATGTGCTGCTGGGTGTCGTGTGGTCGTTGGCGTTGGCCGGCGTCATCTTCAAGGTGTTCTTCGTCCACCATTTCCGCTGGTTGTCGCTCGCCACCTATCTGCTGATGGGCTGGTTGGCGATGTTCGTGGTGTACGAGCTGTGGCAAGCGCTGCCGCGCGCGGGCTTTTCGCTGCTGCTGGTCGGCGGGCTTTGCTACACGGTGGGCGCAGTGTTTTACGCGCTGAAGTCCATCCGCTACACGCACGCGATCTGGCACCTGTGGGTGGTGGCCGGCGCCGCCTGCCACACCGTGGCGATCGGGCTCTACGTCATCCCGTGATCGCAGATGGCGTCCGCGTATCCGAACCCGGGACCGCTGCGACGACCGCCTGGTTCGTCTACCTGCTGCGCTGCGCCGACGGCACCCTCTACACCGGCATTACCACCGACCTTGATCGGCGCCTCGGCGAGCACAACGCCGGCAAGGCGGGCGCCAAATACACGCGCACGCGCCGGCCCGTCGTGCTTGCCTGGCACGAAGCGGCGGGCGATCGCGCAGCGGCCAGTCGGCGCGAGTATCAACTGCGGAAGCTGACGCGGGCGCAGAAAGAGGGGTTGATCCAGCCGGGCTGATTGCCCAAATTGCCTGGTAAATCCTGTGGTTCCATCTGCCGGCATTAAGCGCTAGTATTGGTCGGATGACCAATAAGCAACCCCGCCCTTCCGTTACCCCCGACCCCTCCCTCCCGCCCACCGTCGGCGGGCCGCGCCGGCGCGGTCGGCCCAGTCGCGACGCCGAAGCCATGTCGCGCGAGGAAATTTTGCACCGTGCGTTCGCCGCCTTTGCGCGCGAGGGCTACGACAGCGTGTCGCTGCGCAGTCTCGCGGCAGCATGTGGCGTCAGCGACAGCCTGTTGACGCATCATTTCGGCACCAAACAGCAGCTTTGGTACGAAGCGACCGACAGCGTTTACGCGCCGCTCAACGCGCGCCTGATGGCGTTGCTCGACGCGCTGGCCGGCGCCGGCGACGCTGTGACGATTCTGCAATCGAATTTGCCACAGGCAGTGAAATTGATGGCCAGCGAACCGGTGGCGCTGCAGTTTTTGTTTCGTGAAGGTGAAGGTAACGACGAGCGCGGCGAGTACATCCGTCAGCAATATGTGCACCCCTATCAGGCCCGCCTCGACACGTTATTCGATCGCGCGCAGGACCAGGGGCTCTACCGTCGCCTGTCACCTGCCAGTCGCTACACGCTGCTTTTCGGTCTGATGCGCTCACTGGTTATGCCCGGCTTGATGCGCGAGGAACTTGCTGCGCATCTGGCCGATGCCAAACGCATGGACGGCTACATCGATGAGTCGGTGGCCATCCTCCACCGCGGATTTACTCTCACGCCGCAGGCGCCTGATACCACGACAACAGGCGCCGCCCCAACAAAAGGAGATGCGTCATGATACTTGCGACGCGACATCACTTCGCATTTGCACTACTCGCCACCACCGTGATTGGTAGCGCGCTGACCTTGTTTGCCTGCAACAGTCAACCGGAACCGCCAGCGCCACTGCGCCCGGTGAAACTCGTCACCGTCGGCGGTACGGCGGTTTCGCCATCGATGGAACTCGCCGGCGATGTACGCGCGCGCGTCGAATCCCGGCTCGGTTTTCGCACGGCGGGCAAAATCATTTCGCGGCGCGTTGAGGCCGGCCAGCGCGTGAAGCGCGGCGAAGAGCTGGCGCGCATGGATCCGCGCGATTATCAGTTGTCACACGCCGCCGCCGATTCCCAAGTCACCGCCCGGCGCGCCGATGTCGAGATTGCCCAGTCCGAGTACCGGCGCTTCCAGGATTTGCGCCGGCAGGGTTATGTGTCCGAACAGGAACTCGACCGCAAGCGGGTAACGCTTGCCGCTGCCGAAGCCATGCTCAGGCAGGCTGAAAGCGGCGCGTCGCTGGAAGGCAACCGGCTTGGCGACACCGTGCTGCGCGCCATCGCCGACGGCGTTGTCACCGGGGTCGACGCCGATGTCGGTGAGGTTGTAGAGCCCGGCGCACCGGTGATTCGTCTCGCCCAGGATGGCCCGCGCGAGATTGCGGTCGAATTTCCGGAAGACCGCACGCCGCTTGCGCACATTGCGAAAGCCGAGGTTTGGCTGTGGGCGCAACCCGATGTCAGGTTCCCTGCGCAATTGCGTGAACTTGCCGCCAGCGCCGATCCGGTAACGCGTACTTTTCGCGCCCGCTACAGCGTGAATGCGCCGGCCGACGCGCTCGAGCTCGGCCAGTCCGCAACCTTGAGACTGGTGCTGCCGGCACAGCCGGGCGGCATGCGTCTGCCGACCACCGCGCTCATCGGCGATGCGCGTCCTGGCGGCGGCGTCACGCAAGTCTGGGTCTATGATCCGGCAACATCAGCGGTGCGGCGCGTGCCAGTCCGGATTGTCGGGCTTGATGACAATGACTTCGTGGTCGCCGGACTGGTTGCCGGCACGCAAGTGGTGATCGCCGGCGTGCATGTGTTGACGGAAGGCCAGAAAGTGCGCCCGTTGGTGGCGCCAGCCGCCGCAGCCGCCGCAGCCGCCGCAGCGGCCGCACCCGCTGCAAAAGCGGACGGAGCGCGCGCACCGTGAGCATCTCGACGAATGAGCGCTTCAATCTTTCCCGGATCGCCATCGAGAATCCGGCGATCACGGTTTACCTGCTGGCGGCACTACTACTCGCCGGCATCTTCGCCTATTTCCAGCTCGGCCAGGACGAGGATCCGCCGTTTACCATTCGTGTGATGCTGGTACAGGCATTCTGGCCTGGCGCTACCGCCATGCAGATGAGTGAACAGGTCACCGACAAGCTGGAGCGCACGCTGCAAGAAGTGCCGCACGTCGATGAGATACGCAGTTACTCCAAACCCGGCGAGACCACCATCTTCCTCAAGTTGCGCGATTCAGGGTCGCCCGACGATATTCCCCAACTCTGGTATACGGCGCGCAAGAAAATCGGCGACATGAAGGGTGAATTGCCGCCCGGCGTGCAGGGCCCGTTCTTCAATGACGAATTCGGTGACGTATACGGGGTGATATACGCGCTGTCCGCTGACGGCCATTCACGAGCAGAGTTGAAGCACTACGCGGATTTCGTGCGCCAGGAATTGCTGCGTGTGCCAGACGTCGCCAAGGTCGAACTGGTCGGCGTGCAGGACGAAAAGATCTACGTCGAAATTTCGCAGAAGAAACTTGCCCGCATGGGCATGGATGTATACCAGTTAATAGGCGCCATCAATAGCCAGAATGGTGTCGCATATGCCGGCGTTCTGCACGCGCCTGGCGATGATATCCAGGTGCGCATTGATGGCCAGATCGATGCAATCGAAGACCTCAAGGCGTTGCCGCTGCGCTTCGCCGGCCGAAATTTCCGCCTGGGAGACATCGCGAAAATAGAGCGCGGCTATGCCGACCCGCCCACACCAAAAGTCCGCCACAACGGCAAAGAGGTGATCGCCCTGGGCATCTCCATGGCCAAAGGTGGCGACATCATTGCGCTGGGCAAGCAGTTGCGCAGTACTGCTACGCGCTTGCGCGCATCGCTGCCGGTTGGTATCGAGATGGAGCAGGTGCAGGATCAGCCGGCAGCAGTATCGCTGTCCGTGCGCGAATTTCTGCGTACTTTGGCAGAGGCCCTGATCATTGTGTTGCTGGTCAGCTTCCTTGCACTGGGCCTGCATCGCGATGACTCGCGCCGCTTTGGTTGGCGGATGGATCCGCGGCCCGGCCTGGTGGTCGCACTGTCCATTCCGACCGTGCTCGCCGTCACTTTTCTGGTCATGGAGCGCTGGGAAATTGGTCTGAACAAGGTTTCGCTCGGCTCGCTGATCATCGCCCTGGGCTTGTTGATTGACGATGCGATCATCATCGTCGAGATGACGGTGCGTAAGCTCGAGGAAGGTTATGACCGGCTGCGCGCCAGCACCTATGCCTACACCGCCACTGCCATGCCGATGCTTACCGGCACACTGATTACCGCTACCGGTTTCCTGCCAATCGGCCTCGCTGATTCGTCGGTCGGCGAATACACTTTCCCGATCTTCGCTGTGACCATGTCGGCGTTGTTAATTTCCTGGGTTGTGTCCGTCTACTTCGTGCCGTATTTGGGCTACAAGCTGCTGCGCGAACATACCCACGACAGCGGTGGAACCGGCGCAGGCATAGAATTGCGTGAACTCTTCAATTCGCCGTTCTACGTGCGCGTGCGCACGACGGTCGACTGGTGTATTGCCAATCGTTGGCAAACGATAGGCGCCACTATTTTTGCGTTGCTACTCGGTGTCGTTGGCCTGCAGGTGGTCGACAAGCAGTTCTTTGGCGATTCCAGTCGCCCGGAAATCATGGTTGAGCTATGGCTGCCGGAAGGCTCCTCCATTACCAATACCGAAGAGGTTGCAACGCGTTTCGAGGCACGCATGGCAAAGGAAGCCGGCGTCGAATCAGTGACGACGTTCATTGGCAGGGGTGCGATCCATTTCTACTTGCCGATGGACCAGATACTGCCGCAAAACAACCTCGCACAAATAATCGTTCTGCCTGCCAGCATGGAAAGCCGTGAGCGTGTGCGCCTCGCGCTGCCACGCATTCTTGAGCAGGAATTTCCGGAAGCGCGCACGCGAGTGGTGTTGCTGCCGAACGGACCGCCGGTCCCATACCCGGTCATGTTCCGTGTGATGGGCCCGGATCCGCAGACAGTGCGTCTGCTGGCAGACCAGGTGAAGACGACATTCAGCGTTGACGCCGATATGGTCGGCGTCAACGACAACTGGAACGAGCAGGTTAAGATGATGCGGCTGGATATGGACCAGAGTCGGGTTCGTGCGCTGGGCGTCACCACGCAGAGTCTCGCCACCGCCAGCGCGATGTTTCTCTCCGGCCAGGCCATCGACCAGTATCGCGAAGGCGATAAATTGATCGACATCGTGCTGCGGCAGCCGGCAAATGAACGCGACAACATGGCAGCGCTCACCGGCGCCTATCTGCCGACGGCATCGGGCGTCTCGATTCCGGTAACCCAGGTCGCACGCATGCAGTTCACCTGGGAGCCCGGGGTGCTCTGGCGGCATAATCGCAACTTCGCCATCACTGTGCAGGGCGATGTCGTCGAAGGCGCGCAGGGCGCTACCGTCGCCGCGCGCCTGCTAAAGCAACTCGAGCCGCTGCGGGAAAAACTTGCTCCGGGTTATCGGATTGAAATGTCCGGCGCGCTTGCCGAGTCGCAGAAAGGTACTGATTCAATCATTGCCAAAGTGCCGCTGATGTTGTTCATCATTTTTACGCTGCTGATGCTGCAACTGCGGAGCTTCTCGCGCGCGATGCTGGTGTTCCTCACCGGCCCGCTCGGTATCATCGGTGCGGTGATGACGTTGCTGATCCTCGGTAAACCGATGGGCTTCGTTGCCACGCTTGGTATCGTCGCGCTCAACGGCATGATCATCCGCAACTCGGTGATCCTGATCGACCAGATCGAACAGGACATTGCCCGTGGCGTTGATGTCTGGACGGCGATTGTTGAATCGGCGGTGCGTCGCTTCCGGCCGATCATGCTCACGGCAGCGGCCGCCGTGCTGGCGATGATCCCCTTGATGCACAGCACGTTCTGGGGCCCGATGGCGGTGGCCATTATGGGCGGGTTGATAGTGGCGACCGCGCTGACGTTGCTGACGTTGCCGGCGATGTATGCGGCCTGGTTCAAGGTAGCGCGATCAGCGCCGCAGGCAGCACAAGCGTGAAACCGGCAGCGACTCGATCAGTGAAAGCCAACCATCAGTTGCAGCGTGCCGGCAAGCAGGCCGGTAACGGCACCCAGCACCAGAAAGATCCATTCATCTTCCTGGAAGGCCGGGCGCAGCATGTCCTGAAACTCAGCGGATGAGAGCGCCTTCATCCGCTCGGAAAGGATTTTCTCAAGCACCCGCCCACGTTCCTTGTTGAAGGCCGGCTCACTCAACGGCCCCATCGACATATGCGCAGCTTTCGCGGCAATGGTGTTGCGCAGTTGCGCGTAACCGCTGGGGCCCATGGTCATTTGCGCTGCCGTGCGCACCGGCACTGAATCGATCAGCGGGCTCATCGCCTTCTTGATGAGCAAGTGCGTGCGATGTGCACGATCCCCGGTGAGAATCTCTTTCATGATATTGCCGACGGTGAGCATCTCTGTTGTGGTCAGCATGGCGTAATGATCAGCCACTTGTGCCTGCCGCTTGAGGAATACACCGTGCAGTTGCCAGGGACCGATCTTCACCGGGTTCAGTGGGCGGAAGACCATATTGAGCGCGATCCAGTTGGTCGCCAGACCGAGTACGGAAGCGTAAAGCGGCAAGCCCGCATGCCATGGTATGAAATACCACATGATCATCTGCAGGAATCCGAAGCCAAGGCCGATCCAGAAGCTGACATTGATGATAAAGCGAATCTCGTTTTCGCCCACCTCCTTGAACATACGCACCATCAACGCCTTGTCCTGGTCAAGCAGCTTGATAACAAGTGATTTGATATCGACAAGGTCATTGATGTTTCCGTGCATCTGGCGCATCAGAGAATCCATCACGACCGGAATCTGTTTGCGAACACGGGTATAAACGCGCTGCTTGACAATGGACGGCAAATTTTCCCAAAGGACAGGGTTGCGTTCAGCCATGATTTCGTCAGTGAATTCCTCGACACGGCTACCCACCGCTGCTGCCATATGCGCGGCAATTTTCTCGGGCTCCATTTCGGTAAAAAATTCGTCAAGCGAACCGAGCTTGACCAGCGACTTGTCGACGACGATGCCGGCCATCTTGCGCGCCTTGCGCGGGATAATTCCCTGCCAACCCAGATATGGCGGGATGCCGATGAATTCGAGCGGCCAGAAGACCATCTGCATCGCCATCCACACGTGTACCCACGTAACGACCGCTGCAACGATGGGAATCGAGACGAAACCCCAGAAGTCGGGGCGGGCCGTAAGTTCGGTCCAGAACTGAGCGAAATCCATGGGCTTCTTTCAATACTTCCTGCGGGGGCGGGGTTACGCACTCATCCGGCAAGTGCCGGGCGGAAGCGTAACGATATGACGATGGCAGGATTTCGGAAAGGGTTAAGGCGACTTTCCTCACGTCTCCGACCCCTGCGGGGCCAGAAACACCTTTTTCAGGCCGCCGGCTCTGGCGGTGTTTGTGGGCCGCCTCAGGGCGCCGGGGGGGGTGTTTATACGTTCAACGGCGCGTGAGCACATCAAGGCGGTCAAGCGGGCTGAGTACGCCGCGCCCGCCAATGCGCCCGACGACATGCGTGTAGATCATTGTTGTACTGATGTCCGAATGCCCAAGCAACTCCTGGATTGTGCGAATATCAGTTCCCCGTTCGAGCAGATGCGTTGCAAAAGAATGCCGTAGCGTGTGCGGTGTGACGTGCTTCTCGATACCGGCTTCCCTTGTGGCGCGTTTGATTGCACGTTGCACGCGCTTTTCGTCAATATGGTGCCGCCTTATGGCACCGCCGCGCGGATCCTTCGCCAGCTTTTCTGCCGGGAAAATATATTGCCAGGCCAACTCCTTGCGGGCATGTGGAAACTTGCGGGACAGCCCGTGCGGCAGATATACGTTCGCAACGCCGGCAGCCATGTCCAGATTATGTTGTTCGCGCACACGTGCAATCTGCGCACGCAACGCAGTGACCAGGGAATCAGGCAAAACGGTGTTGCGATCCTTGTCGCCCTTGCCGGAACGAACGGTGATCGCGTGCCGCTCAAGATCAATGTCTTTGACTCTCAGTCGTATTGCCTCCATGAGGCGCAGGCCGCCGCCATACAGGACGCTTGCTACCAGCCACATCTCATCGTCGAGCCTGGACAGCAGACGCCGGACTTCGTCCTCGGTCAGGACGGTTGGCAGACGCTTTGGCCGGCGCGCCCGGACGATCTCGTCGAGCCATGGCATATCAACGCCAATGACGATACGGTACATAAAGAGCAAGGCAGATAGTGCCTGCGCTTGGGTCGCGGACGCGACATCACCCTCCATTACGAGGCTGCTCAAAAACGATTCGACCTCGTTTGGCCCCAGATCCATCGGATGGCGGAATTGATGGAAACGGATAAAACGACGCATCCAGCCGAGGTATGACTCTTCCGTACGGATACTGTAGTGGCGCAGACGGATCTGTTCACGCGCGTGATCAAGTAGCTTCGGGTCGGCTTCCATGTCGTTTTTCATCCCCGGGGAAAGCGGGGCGTCATGCCCCTTTCCCCGTAGACTAAACAAGCAGTTGCAAGAGTGTCCCGAGGTTAGGCACCATTCTTGATGTAATCCAAAGCCCGAATTTGGGGTCGAATATACGTTATGCGCTCAGGAAAGTGAGCTGCATCCCCAATAGTTCACGGAGGACGGATTAGGCGATGGCGACCCTTAGAGAGTACTTTGACTCTGATTCAAAGGACCTAACGATTCATAAAGATTGGAGTTTGTCTGATCGGAGCGGGTCTGAGATAGGAAAAGTGCGCGCGAAAATTTCGTATAACTTCGAGGCTAATGCGAGGTATTGGTATTTTTTTGTTCCGCAGCTTCCGGATTTGCTAGGCGCGGTATTTTCAATCCTATCTATGCCCGAAGTTAAGCGCTGCGTCCTTGGCCCAGAGGGCGACGGGGTCATAGTGTTGGCCGGCCTTGCAAATGACCCGGACCAGCAGTCTAACGAAACGCTGATGTTTACAGGGCGAGTTCAACTCTACATAGATGAAGTTATCGACCCAGAACAGCGAGCCACAATATTGAGCATGGGTAGAGCGACCGGACTGTATATATCGCTCAAGGACCGGTCATATGCAGCAACACGATCAGAACATGAGAAGCCATTGGCCTTCATCTCTCACGACAGCCGAGATAAGGACGTCTTCGTCCGAGATCTAGCCATTGAGATGACAAAGTTAATGTGTCCTGTTTGGTATGACGAATATTCGCTGAAAGTGGGCGATAGCCTACGTTGTAGCATAGAGGCGGGACTGAAAGAGACGAAAAAGTGTGTTCTATTTCTGTCCCCGAACTTTCTAACCAATGGTGGATGGACGAAGGCTGAGTTTGACTCGGTTTTTACGCGAGAAATTCTTGAGCAGAAAAACGTGATTCTTCCGGTATGGCATAACGTAGATGTAAGGTCGGTGTATGAGTACAGCCCAAGGCTTGCGGATAAGGTTGGTCTTTCAACCAGTCTTGGTGTGAAGGAAGTGGCAAGAAAATTAGTCAATGCTGCTCGCGTGAGCGCATAACCATTCCGTAAGAGACTTCCCGTCAACCCCACCTGATTGAATTTCTGGCCCGGCATCTGCCGGGCCTTTTGTTTCTGCGCTTTGACGCTGTTTTCCCATCCTGCGGTCGCGTGTTGTCCATGGCGGCAGGCCGTCCTTCAGGACGACAAGGCCTGCTGCTGTGGGCAACACCCACAACAGTTTGATTGCACTTCCACGCCCTCAACGCCACGTCAGCTTGCAACGATTGCCAGACTGCATTTCCGTAAACGGTCTTGTTGAATGCGTGAGTTACTGCACTCGGACCCCTGTATAAACCGCACCCGGAGGCCTCATTCGTTGCTCGGTGATGCCCTTGTGCTGAGGATCAGTCAGCGCAAGTGTTGGCAACCAACTGGTTAGTCAGGCTCTCTCCGGGTCGGTCTGACCCGTTGTCTACACTGTCGCTCTGGCGTTGAATGGTTTACTGCTTGCTGCGGTGTTGCTTCGCTACTTCGGCGCAGGTTCAGCCCGCTGCACCATCGGGTGTTTCAACCACGCCTCTGGATCGTAGGCTTCGTCGCGTGCGAGCATCGCCCAGATCTGGCGCGCATGCTTGTTGGCAATGGCGAC
>CBDDRC010000008.1:0-12661 GCA_965232985.1 uncultured bacterium | reverse complement strand
GGCTGGGGCCGCTGGCGATGCACGCCATCTCTCGCCAGCGGCCTCCGCGGGAGGGCCGTCGGTAACCTCGTCTGGCAGGATCATCACAAGCGATTTAGACGCCAGCAGCGATGCCTCGCGCGGTGAGACGGTAAAGCGATCACCGACACTCCGGCGAACGCCGTGCACGAACCCCTTGATTGCCTCAACCTCGATCATGATCAGCTCACAGGTAGGCCGGTGAAGTCACCTGTCACGAATGCCTCGGGCCGGAATACAGTTAGCGCGAGGCGCTCCTCGGCCAGGATCGTGACCATGTTTCGGACGAAATTGTCGCGGTCCTCGGTCGATACCGTGATGTTCATATCCTCCCGGTCGAGCAGCATCGCGCCCTGTTGGAATGAGCCAACGAGGAACTCGTCGATATCCATCGAGACGGACGCCACCACGGGCAGACCCCACAACGACGGAGTGGAAACCCCGGTCGGCGAGACAAACAGGTAGGCACGATCCGTTGTTTTGGTAAGCTCAATTTCCGCCCAATCTACCGGGTTCAACACAATCCCGTCGGCGACCATCTCCGCGAGATTAACCTGCAGCATGGCGATGCGGAGCCGGTCAATCGCGGTCTCGGCCAGCACCGTCACCCCGGGGTTGGCGTACGCGGTGGCCTGGGTGACCAGCCCGTTGATGTTGAGGCCGACGCCCGAGCCTTTGAGCAGCTGGGCTTCCTCGTTGAGCTTGAGCCCGTAGCTGAGCCGCGTATTGATATACGACATGAGCATCGGCACATCGGCGAGGATTTGCTTCGATGCGGGAATCCAATGCGCGATTGTGACGACCGGCGCGTTATCCTCCTCAAAGGTCAAATCGGATTCCGGTTTTGGCCCGGCCGGATTTTCCGATACCGGCGCGGCATTGTTGGTAAACCCGGTCTCGCGGAAATATCGGACGCTGTTGCTGGTCGTGCGGCCGACAGGCAGCAAATCGCGGATGAAAAGCCTCTGAGTCAACGGCCGCACCATGGGGAGCTGATCGGGCAGTACCATAACTCCGGCGGAGTCCGACAGGCTGGTGATCGCGGCGTTCACCTGCAACGTCATCGACCCCTTGCCGCGCGAGGCAAACGCCTGAAAACCGTCCTGGTCCACGAACTGCTGGCCGATGGACGCTGCTGCGACACCACCGCGACCGCCGCCGCTGTCGAGCGTGACGATTACTTGCTCGGCCGCCTGCATCCGGGCGCGAATTTCGCCCTGCTCGATCAGCAGTTTGTCCACGGCCGCCTTGGTTTCGGCGGACAGGGTTGCGTGATTTTTGATTTGCGTCTGCGCGTCTTCCGCAAACGATTTGATTTTGTCGCCGATAACCTTCAACTCGGCCCGTGCTTCGTTGAGGTCTTTGTCTTCTGCGCTCATTGCCAGTGCTCCCGAAAATTGATGATGTTCGTTGCGAACAGATTTTTCACCTCATCGACAGCGCGAGGCTTGTCGTCATCGGCAGCGCGAGGCGTGCCGGCCTTAATTTGTTGCAGGAGCTTCCGCCGCTCGGATCGCGGCATGCCAGATTTGGCCAGGGCTTGATCCAGCCGGGCAGCGGCGCCGGCGGCTGATTCGTCGCCTTGTGCGATCTGATCCGCCGGCAGGAGCGCATCAGCCAAGCCGGCGTCGATGGCGTCCTGGCCGCCGATCCATGTCTCGGCGTCCATTTTGGCGGCGATGTCGGCAACCGCGGACCCGGACCGGTCGGCGTAAATGCCGGCCATCACCGCGTCGAATGGGTCTAGCGTTTCGGCAATCGCGCGCAGATCGTGGCGATTGCCCGCCGCGAGGACCCACGCGTTGTGGATCATGAGGAAGCCGCTTTTGGCGATTTCGATCTGTGATCCGGCCATCGCAACCAGCGATGCTGCCGACGCGGCAAGCCCGAACACGCGAACGGATACTGATCCGTCGTGCGCCCGCAGCAGGTTGTAAATCGCGAGCCCCTCGAACATGTCGCCGCCGGGCGAGTTGACGTTGACCACGACGTCGCCGCCGGCCATCTGCGCCAGCCTCGCTTTGATCGATGCGGCGGTGACGCCGCCGCCGGTCCACGAGTCATAGCCGATCTGGTCGAATACGTTGATCTCATTGTCGTGCTTTGCGGCCGGCGTCAGCGCTGTGTTCCACAGGCTCAGCGCGCGGGCGGATACCTCGAACCGCATTTTTTCAGTCATTGGCAGCACCAAGCTTATCAAGCGGCATCATTGCGCCCTGCGCCAATAATACACCAGCATTGCCCCCCATGGGCGGCAGATTCTCTTTCCTCCGACCCTCGTCCGGCGTCATCATCGAACTCATGATCATCAGCTGGTAGAATTTCGCGCGCGCCTCGGAGTCGGCACGGAGCAGTCCCTCAACGTTGAACTCTGCATAGAACCGCTGCTGATCGGCTGGCGAGAGCAGGTCTTTGTTGATCCACTGCTCGATCCTGGTGAGCCACGGGCGCAGGGTGAACGTCAGGAATGTCAGCACGCCCTGCTCGTACCCCGACCCGAACATGCTTTGCCCGGAGCTCTGATGGCCGATCATCCCGGGCCAGACACGGAACCAGCGGGCGATCTCCTCGACGCTGTGATTACGGGATTCCAACAACTGAGCGTCGCGCGGGTTGATTCCGATTGCCTCGACGCCCATTCCGCCCTCAAGCACCGCTGGTCGCCCAGCGTTGAGCGCGCCGCTGATTGAATCAACGGTTCCGCGGAACTGCTCTCGCTGCTGTGGTGTGAGGACGCGGTCGAGCGTGAACGCCACGGTCTGGGTGAGCCCGTGCTCGAACGTGCTGTTCGCGGCCGACTGGGCCGCCAGCGCCGAGCCGAAAATCATGCTGCCGTACTGGATTCCGGATAGGCCCCACACGCCGTCCACGGTGAACCCGGGCACCCGGAACACGGAGGACGCGGGGATGATCCGCTGTGTGTGGTCGCGCTCGGTGTATCGATACGTCGGCCGGCCACCGGTGTCAGCGGTGATCGATAGCCGGCGCGGGTTGAGGAACTCCAAGGCCGCGAGGCTCTTCCCGACCATCTTTTTCTCGCAGAACCCATTCCCCTGGAGCAGCATCGACGCGACGAACGCCTCCCACAGCACAGCGGCAGTGGTGTCGCGGTTCGGCGTGGCGTGGATTATTCCGTACAGGGGATGGGATGTCGCCGCCGCCCGCCCGCCGGGCACGCGCTCGTAGATGCTCAGCGGCAGCGTGGCGATCGTCTCGGAAATCAGGCGCACGCACGCCCAAACTGTGGACAATTGCAGTACGGTGGAGTCGGTTACGGTCTGCCCGGCCGTCTGCGCTCCCGCCGGGCCAAGGAAAAATCGGCTATCGGTTATCTCGCCGCCCAGCCAGCTCAGGAGGGCCGCCTTGATCTTGCCGGGCTTTTTGCCAGCCGGCTTCATCATCGCCGCGATGCGATCAGTGGCGCGCGGATGAAATCGTTGAAATCGCCATCGGACTCAGCCTCTTGTCCCCCGGCCACGCCAATCGCCATCAGCAGCGCGCTCATGTCGTCGATTTTGTCGGCCGAATTCTTCTTGTCTGGCGCCATGTTCATATTCGCATCACGCCGCGCGACGACGTTGGATGCGCACCAGTTTAGCACCGGATCACCCCCGTGCGCTAACTTGCCAGCCATATAGGCCCGCTCAAGCGCCTGCATCGCTGGGTGGTAGGAGCGAGGGCCCTGGACAAATTCCAGCAGCGGGACGTCCTGCGCCATCAGGCGATTCGCCAATTCTGTCGCGTTCCACCGATCATAACCGATCTGGCGGACCTGAAACCGCTCGCACGCGCCGAGAATCACGGGCTCGATCTCGGCGTAGTCGATCACGTTGCCGCTCGTCGCGATGATATGGCCTGCCTCGACCCATGCGGCATACGGCACAGTCCCGCGCTCGGTGCGGGATCGGACGGCAGACTGCGGAACCCATCGCCAGCCGTGGGTGTAGGTCATCCCGTCGACGACCCAGACGAGCCGGAATGACGCCAGGTCGCTCGTGCTCGCGAGGTCGAGGCCGCCGTAGCACGGGTGATCCGCCAGCATGGCCAGATCCACGGCGCCGCCGCATTTCTGCCACTCGACCAGATTAATCCAGCCGTCGGCGGTGGCCGATTGCCGATTCAGGCGCTTGATCCGGAATTCGGCCAGCTTAGACGGCATCTGCTTCGCCTCGACCGCCTCTTTCCGGATCGCGGTGAGCAAGTGCGGGTTGGTCTCGATCAGGGGATTTGCCTTGATCCAGCAAGCCTCATCGAACTCGTCATCCGCTTTGATGCCCAGCGTTTTGTTCTCGTCGTCGATGGCGAAAATAACGGCGAGGTAGTGATCTGCGGTCTGGCCGAATACACCGGACAGCAGCCGTTTCGCGAACTGCCGCATCTCGGCCCACGGCCCGGCGTTGATGTACCCCTCGGTGGTGGTGTACAGCCACAGCGGGTTCGACCTCGCGCCAGCCGCTGAGGCCAGCACGTTGAGGAGGTCCGGTGTTTTATGCGCGTGGATTTCGTCGAGGGCAACATGCGAAGGGTTGAGTCCGTCCTGGGTGCTCGCCTTGGCGTGCACAGCCCGGAATAACGATCCACGGCTCGGCCGTGCGATGACCTTGGCCCAGCAGTTCAGGCCGAACGCGTCGCGCATGCCCTCGGCGCGCTGAGCCATGGTGCTGGCGATCTTCCAGATTATGGCCGCCTGGTCGTAGGTCGTCGCCGCGCTGATCAACTGGGCGCCGGTCTCATCCTCACAGCACTGGCAGTAGAGCATGATGGCGCCGGCCAGGGTGCTCTTCCCCGATTTTCGAGCGGTGCAGTAGAGCGCCGAGGTGAACCGCCGATTGCCGGTCGCTCGGTCGCGGAATCCGAACAGCTGGGCGACGAAAAACACCTGGGCCGGGTGCAGTACGATGGTCGGCGACGCCCATTTGCCCTCGACGTGCGGCAGCCGCTCGATGAACCGACATGCGTGGTTGGCGCGATCTTCGTCGAACTCGAAGGCGCAGCTTCGCGAGCTGGCCCGGCGCAGGTCATCGAGGAATCGTTGCGCGGCCTGGCGCGCCATGAGGCCGTGGCGTTTGCCCTTGGTGTCCGCTACGGCGCGCTTTGCCCAAGCGATAGCGACCGCGGAGTGGCTATTTTTTGCGGGCGTCTTTGCGGGCATCGCCGACGAATTCGAGGAACGGGTTGGTTTTTTTGGCGGGCTCGCCGACCTTTACCCGGCTGCGGCTGGACGGCGTGAATCCCATTTCGGCGGCGGCGCGCAGCATGATCGTCGACTGCTTGGTCAGCACGCCAAGAAGCGGGTTTTCAATCGTCGCGCCACTGGTCGGGTGCTCGACCATCAGCGCCATCTTCTCGATTTCAATCGTCGCCCGCCGGTGCATGTCCTCGGCCACCACGAATGACGTCAGGGTTGCGCGATCAATCAGCTTGAGCAATCCCAGCGGCGCATGCGCGATTGCGTAGTCCCACCCGGCGCGCTGCGCCTCGCTCAGATGTTCCGGCGCGGCAGTGAGGTCGCCCTCGGCCACTGGGTCGCTCGGTAGCGGCCGGTGGCCGGGCTTACCGTTGAGGATTTTCAGCGATGCTGGCTTCGGCAGCCGCCCTACGCCCATCTTGATCTCCAATATCCTGAAATCGGGTCCGCAAAAAAATTTTTAGGCGGCGCGGTCTCCGGCAAAACATCTCCAACTTTCGATCCACCCCTACCCAAGGCTAGCATATCCGCCGCCTCCGACGTAAGTGGGCACTCACTTACGTCGACTGTTCCCGAATCCGCCATCTTCCGTCGCCGTTTTGCGCGAATGGCAAGCGCGACATAACGCGCAGTGGTTATCGTAATCCCAAAACACATTCGTGTCGCCGCGATGCGGGACGATGTGGTCAACCTCGTTGGCCGGAGTGATGACGCCTCGCGCCTGGCAGTGCACGCACAGCGGATGTCGGCGCAGGAACCCCTCGCGGTAGGCGCGCCACCGGCGGTTGTATCCGCGGCGGTAGGCGCTGGGCCGATCTTGGGCGACGGGCGGCGCATACCTCGGCCGTGCGTCGCGCGGGTACGGCCTGTGCCTAGCGGCCCGGGTTGGCACGGCTGCCGTCCAGGTAGGTTGGCGGGTAGTCGGTCTCGGCTCCGGAGCTGCCGGCGTCTGCGGCAGCGGCCACCGCGAGAACGGCCAGAGAGTCCGCGATAGACGCCAGGGATTCGGCGATCGAGGTGAGCGTGTCGGTGGTCATTGGTGTACCCATCCGATCGATGATGTGCGGATATTACCACGTCGTAACCGTTGATGCCTCGACCTACGGCCGCCTGTCGTGGCGCTGGGTGCGCCAGTTGCGTCAGTAGTGCGCCAGTAGGTTTTTCCGGTTCTACTGACGCAAACCCGGATTGGTCGCAGGGCGGGGCTGCGCCAGTAGCCCTGCGCCAGTAGGGTAGGGGGGTGTGGGGGGTGACGCAGCGCAAACTTTTTTGTATACCAAATCAGTTTACCATTCACGGCTGGAATGGCCGAGAGGATCCACGCAACCGCCAAACCGCCCCTAGTGGCGCATTTTGCGCCAGTAGCTTTTGCCCTATCCACCGACCACCACCAGTTTTTCGGCGCTGTGCCGGTTCGGTTTTTGGTATGCGGCGACAGCCAATCGGCCCGCTCTCAGCATCGCCGTGATCGTTTTTGCGGCGGCTGTCGCGCCGGCTTTGCCGCCGAAAACGGCGGCGTATTCGGGGTACGGGGCGAGCACGGCTTGGGCCGACGAGTTGCCCGGCACGGTGCGCGACGGGACGCAAACGCCGGCAGACTCGGCGGCGCGGATGGCCGCGATGATGGCGCCCTCGCGAATCATCGCGGTGGCTAGATCCTCGACGGGTCCGGCGCCCGCCGAGCGGATCATCGGCACGGCGCCGTCGAACGCGAACTGCACGGGTTCGGCGGGTTTTCCGAGGTTGATTTTCTCGTGAGTGACGGTCACGGCGCCATCGTCATCGGTCAGCGCGAGCCTGGATCGGGCGCTGTTGTGCCAGGCGGTGGAGCCTGAATAGGTGTTGCCTTGGGCGCCGAACTTGGCGGCGTTTTTGTCGATGTGGGCGAGGAGCAGGATTGCCGAATCGTTGGCCCGGCCGATTGCCACCAGCGACCGGACGAACGAGCGGACTGATCGGCGGTGGTTTTCATTGGCGTCGAACGCGTCAGACGCGTTGTCGATAACGACCAGGCCGGCGCCGACGCACCGCTCGGCGAGCTCATAATAGGCGGCGGTCGGGCGGGTCTGGCCGAACGCCTCTTCGGCGAACAGGGTGCTGGCGGAGCTGGCGCCGTCGAGGATGCGGATATTGGCGATAACCTCCTCGGGCGGCAGGTTGTACGCCTGCACGATGCGCTTGAGGCGGTACAGGAGCAGGGCCGGTTCATCCTCCAGCGAGGCGAAGAGCACCGGCATCTGCCTCACGGCGAGGCCGGCGAACGGGCGGCCGCAGGCGACATGGGCGGCGATGACCAGTGCTATCGAGGATTTGCCGGTACCGCCGTGGCCGCCGAACAGCGTCACCTGGCGCAGCGGTAGCCACGGGTCGATGGCGAACCGCGGCGGGTCGATCTCGGCCTGCATGAGGCCGGATAGGTCGATCTCGGTGAAGGCGGGCGGTGGTTCTGGATCGCGCGCCGGGTCGGCCTCGCCGCCGAGCCCGGCGGGATCGATGGCGCCATTGCCCCCCGTGATGGCGTTGCTTGCCTGAGCCGGCTCATACCGCGCCACCGACCGCGCGATGCGCTGGATGTCGGCCTCCGCCAGCGGCGGGTCACAGCGCGCGTTCTCGGCCTGCAGGGCGGCGAGGATCGACGCCTCAGCCATGCCGCGGCGGCGCATGCTGCCGGCCAGGGACGTCATGTGGTTGTCACGCTGGCCCTGCGGTATGGAGCCATCGATGGCGGGTGCTGCGGTGCGCGACTGGCCGGGTTTATCCTCGATCAGGTCGCGCAGCCACCCCGGCAGCGGCGCCGGCGCGAGGCCGTCCTCGGGGCTGCACGACGCCTCCCACGCGTAGCTGCGCCCGTTGGCACCGACGCTGGGCGGCGCGACCACATAGCCGCCGTCACCGCGCACATCCACGCCCGGGCCGAGTTTCGTGCCGGCGTTGTTGCGGATCACGCACCCGTCCGGGAGTTGGAAATAAATGTGACGCCCGCCGCGCGGCGTCAGCGACTCGACGGTATCTGGATAGCCCCCGTGCCGATCGATCAGCGCGCGCCAGGAGTCGTCGCCGCCGTGGTCGGGGTCGATATCGATCACCACGATCCCGGATATGTGGCCGGTCGCCACCGCGAGATTCGGCCGCCCGCCGCCGTTGATGAGCGAGCGCCACTGGCGTATCTGCTCGGGGTCGCGGGTGGCCTCCAGCAGGCCGCGTGTGCCGGCGTAGGGGATTTTGCTGCGCGGCGAGAGCGGGAATACCGCCCAGCCGTAGACTGTGGCGTAGTGCTCGGCGGTGCTCATGGCGCCACCCCCGGCCCGAGGTCGTCGGGCTCGATGAAATCGTGGATTTTCCGGCCCGGGGGGACCTCTTCGAGCCTGATCCACGGGCGGTTGTTGTGTCCGGGAATCCGGACGACTCCCAGGCAGGACAGACACTGCACACAGATATGCACCGTGCCGTTGGCGAACCGACGGCGGGCGTAGACTCTGTGCCCAGCGTGATCACAATCACGCATCGCACTATCCTCGTTGTTGGTGGTAGCTCCCTGTCGTGGCCGGCGGTCAGTCGGCCCCGTTGAATGTGCGCCCGCGGCGGGCGGCCGTCAATGGCCGGTCAAAACCCCAGGCCGATCTGCTGGGCAGCCGCCGGCAGACAGGCGGGCGAATACCAGATGCACTCGCTGTCCGTCGTTTTCGATCCGCCGAACGTGGCGCTCCCCCGCGACCAGTCCACTGCATCCCACCCCGGCAGGTCGTAATCGCCGCGGTGGCCACACAGGGCAATCCGCAGGTGCGCGTTATCGCGCGCCCACGCCGCGACCTCGTCGGCCACGGGCGCAGCCTGACCGTACAGGCGCTCGTAACTGCGATACGGTGGGTCGAGGAATACCGCAGTGCTGTCGCCGCCGAAGTGGCTGTTCAGGCACCGTTGCCAATCGCCGTGCACCAGTCGCACACGCTCAAGCCGTGCGGCCAGTCTGTGCAGCCACGCCCAGGCCGTGCGTCCGCCGGACGTGAGCAGCGCGTCTGCGCCCTGCCCGGCACCACTGATGTGCGGTATCTGGCCTATCGCCTGGACGCCCTGCCCGGCATCACTGATGTGCGGTATTTTGCCGGCGCCCGCGCTGGGCGTTTTGCCCTCCCACTCGCACCAGCCGCTGCCAATCCAGGCGCACTGTCCGTGCAGCCAGCGCCCGGCGGCCTTGGCGTCACCGGGCCATTCGATGTCGTGCAGCTCAGCGCCGATCCGCTCGCGCTGGCCCATCAGCCACGTGTGCGCCGCGCCTATATCGATGTGCGAAACCGGATAGTCGGCCCACCGGGCGACTTCGCCCGGCTGGTGTTTGGTCGCCCGCCAGAAATTGGCGATAAACCCGTTGTAGTCGTTCGCGACCTCCAGAGCGGCGGGCGCCGGAGCGGCGAGCAGAATCGCCGCCGACCCACAAAACGGCTCGATATAGTGCCGTGGGCGGCCGAACCGCGCCCAGACCTGATCGGCCATGAGGCGCTTGCCGCCGAAGTACGGGAACGGCGCGAGGAGCGTCACTGCCCTCTCTCCACCAACCCCAACGCCTCCTCCACCGACCAGACGATCCCCGCAATCCCGCCGGCGCGCAGCACGGCGTCGCGGAACGTGATCTGCTCGGGTGTCGCGCGGCCGCGGCCGGCCTTGACCTCGACGCTCAGGAACCGCCCGTCGGGCGCGATCCCGAGGATGTCGGCCGAGCCGACGCAGAGCCCCGCGTGCAGCGGGCGGGCGTTGCGGATAACCACCGTGCCGCCAGGGTGACGTGTGGCATCGCCAGCCCAAGCCATGCCCGTATTCTGGCGCCACACGCTGCACCCGGCATCGGACAGCGCCAGCATGATCTGGCGCACGAGCGTGGATTCAGCCACCGATCGCTCTCCCGTTATTCATACTCGCTACCCGGCTGCCCAGGATCGTTTCTGCCCGCGCATGCGTGCCGGTGGTCGGTCGCGCGCGGGCAGCGTTTGTTGCCGCAGTCTGGGCATACGATCATCGTCTCCGCCCAAGGGGGCCATCCGCTGGCGCCATCGGCTCTTTCTCGCGCGCAGCGGCGGCATCCGCAATCAGCCACCGATCGCCCTCCGAATATCCCGCGCCCGCGCCCGCAGCTCGTTGATATCGCCCATGCGCCGCGCCGCCGCGACGTGTGCCGCCCAGCCGTCCGGGCTCGCCATGCGGCGATCGATGCCGACCCGCACCAGGTCTTCGAGCGAGCGCGCCTTGGCCTGTGCTGCGCGCCGCTGCTGGCGTATCGCCTCGACATCCAGCGCCACCAGCTCGCCGGCCACCTCCTCGACCTCGCGACCGGTGATGATGTAGACGTGTCCGCAGATCGGGCAGGACGGCTTGGGACGGTGCACCGCGAAACAGGCAGGGCACTGGCGCGCGGCCACTTGTGGCTCGTCGTCGGTGGGTCGTTTGCTCCGGCCGTCCAGGCTCCACTCGCGCTCGTCGTCTGGCAGCCCGTGGCACAGCGTGTTGCCGACGTGGTCGAGGATGATGGCGCGTTGTGGCTTGCGCCTCAGCATGCGCCCGGCCATCTGCAGGTATAACGCCAGGCTGGCCGTCGGCCTCAGCATAATGCCCGCCTCAATCGGCACGTCGCGACCGACTTGAGCAGACAGATCAAATCCGGTCGTTATGAGGTCGACGTTGCACAGCACGGAGATCGCGCCGTCGGCGAGGGCGTGAATGATCTGCTGGAGCTCACCTTTGCCGGTATTGCCGTCCACGTGGGCAGCCGGGACGCCCCGCGCATTGAACTGCTCGGCCACGTGCCGCGAGTGGTTGATTGATGTGCAGTAGGCGACGGCTCTTTTGCCGCTCGCGTGCAGGAGGTAATGATTGATGGCATCGCCGGTGATCGTGGGCTTGTCCATCAGCGCCTCGGAGCTCGCAGTGACGTATTCCCCGCCGCGCTTTGGCAGCCGCTCCAGCCCATCCGGCGGCGGCGGCGCGAATATCAGATAGTCGGACAGATGGCCGTGGTCGATCAACCAGCGCATCGGCGGCGCTTCGACCATCGCGTCGAACAGATCGCCGAGCGGCCGCCCGTCCAGTCGGGCCGGCGAGCCGCTGTTGCCGAGTACGCGCGAGCCGCGGGCCTTGCACCACTGCACCACCTCTGTCCACGAGCGGCTGCACGCCAAATGCGCCTCATCCACCACCAGCAGCGACGGCGCGGTCAGCTTGTCCAGCCGGCGGCGCAGCGTTTCGATAGAGGCAACCTGCACCAGCGATGGCGCCATCGGCTCGCCCGACACGATCAGTCCGTGGTGGATGCCCATCCGGCCGAACTCCAGGCTGGACTGTCGCACCAGCGGTTTGCGGTGGCAGGCGAACCAGACTGTATTGCCGCGCTGCGCTGCGGACCGCGCGATCCACGCGCTGGTCACCGTTTTCCCGAATCCGGTTGACGCCACGCCCAGAACCGCTTGATGCCCCTGGCGGAAGGCGAGGCGCAGGTCGGCGACGAACGCGCTCTGATCGTCGCGAAGGACGACCTCAGCCATACTGGTTCTTCCCAATGCGCGGCTTCTCGCCTTGACTGTGCGGCCGAACAGCGACGAGCTTGCCGGCGCGCATTCCGGCGTAATCCTTAGCTCTTGGCATGGGGCTCTCCTGTGCGGTGCCGGCGCAGCGCGGCGCGCAGGTCGGCGATCATCTGCTGTTGATAGGGGCGAAGCTGAATTGATCTCACCGCGCGCACCGCCGCGCTTCCCGCCGAGGCACGTCCTCCGTGATCGCCCCTCTCGACCACGCCTGAATCCTCGCCCACCAATGGCGGCTCGGGCTGGACAGCCCGGCGCACCAGCGCGAGACCATGGATTTGCTGCACCCGAGCTCGGCGGCGGCGCGGTACTGGCTGGTGCCCGTGAGGGCCAGGTATTCGTTGATATTCATGGCCCGAGCATACCCTGCCGCAGCGCATGTTGCAAGCGCGCAACCCCCGCAAAAATAATTGTAAATAATGGTTGCGCCCGTGCAACCATTGTGATTTAATGCGCTTGTGGCTGGGGATTACCAGCCACCCCGACCCCAGCCGGGAGCGCTGGGGAGGAGAGGAGATCGACATGGCCACTATCACCGCACACATACCAGCCCGCAGCCAAAAAAGCAAAATGACCGGCAAGGTGTTCGCTTGGCCGGCAAAGACGCTCACCTACGACCAAGACGCCGAAGGCCGCTGGTCCGCCGTAGTCGATGGCGAGAAACACCCGGTCACCGAGGCCGACGTCATCGCCGATTGCCGGGGAGCAAAAAACTGGGCCGAAATCCGCAGCGCTCATTTCCGCATGGAGGGATTCGGCTCATGAGAAGCACCGTCATCATCACCCGGCGCGGAGCCGGTTACATCGCAACTGTCGCCGGCCGGTACGGCGGCGGATATCAAGGTCGGCGCTGCGGGCTCGACCCGCACGCTGCCGCGGCCAGCGC
>CBDDRC010000007.1:0-57114 GCA_965232985.1 uncultured bacterium | reverse complement strand
GCGCACGCTGAAGATGGGAAAGCCAGAAGGCCTGGCGAGATGGCGTAACTGATTTGGGCATGAGCGCTTCTCCAGAAGAAAAAGCGCAGCGTCATCAAATCGGGAAAGCACTACAAGATGGCGTTCGTGGATCGCTTACGTAGCAGTCGAGGACGTCCTCGCGGAAGCTCCGGTTGAACCGTTCCACAAAGCCGTTTTTCTGCGGCTTGCCTGGCGGAATAAAATTCAAGGCTACGCCGTTTTCACGTCCCCATTCGGCCAAGGCATCTGCGATAAATTCCGGCCCGTTATCCACGCGTATGGATAGCGGCAAACAGCGCCACACTTTCACTTGCTCTAAAACCCGTATAACGCGCTCTGCCGGCAGCGACAGATCAATCTCAATTGCCAGCACTTCACGGTTGAACTCGTCGATCAGATTGAGCGTACGGAACACACGACCGGTCGTTAACGTATCGCGCGTAAAATCCATTGCCCAACCTGTGTTGGGCGCTTCCGGAGCCAACAGCGGCTGTTGTACGCGAGCCGGCGGCCGATACTTGACGCGACGGCGCAAATGCAACCCCAACTGCTTGTAAACCCGGTAAACGCGCTTGTGGTTCCAGACGTGTCCCTTGCGACGAGCCAGCTTGTAACACTTCCAGAATCCGCGTCGAGGACGCTTGGCAACGCAAACCCGGAGGAACTCTTCAATGACCAGATCGTCGGAATTTTCCTTCGGCATGCCGACGTAATACCAACTGCTCGTCGGCAAGCCAGTGATGTCGCAGGCCATTCGAGCGGGTACGGATTCGGCCTCGACCAGCTCGCTGACCACTGCGCGCTTCTGGTCGAGGCTCAGAACTTTTTTGCCAGCACCACTTCCATGGCATGCGCACGCAAACTCAAGTCCGCGTACATCTGCTTCAGCCTGCGGTTCTCGTCTTCCAGCTCCCGCAGGCGGGATAGTTCGGATGCCTCAAGGCCACCGTACTTGGCGCGCCATTTGTAAAACGTGGCGGAACTGATGCCGACCTGGCGGCACACTTCGTTGACCGACAGGCCCGACTCAACCTGTTTTAACGCTGCCATGATCTGGTGTTCTGTGAATTTCGATGTACGCATTTGCAATCTCCTGACGGGGGTTAGTTTGCCAGAAGTCTCTACTTATGCGTGTCCAAGGTTAGGGGGAGCTTAGTGCGCCTGCGCAAGCCGGTGAAAGACAGTTGATGCAAGTTCAACACAGAAGAAGATATGGCAAATCATTCTGGCCCCGAGTCATGCATTCGTATCCGCGAGGATGTGGGTGAAGCGTTGACAGGGGAAACCGACAGGTCAGCCATTGAGCCGCGAAATAACAACTTCAGGATGCCGACGCTGTTAAGCGAAGCGGAAGGCAACACGGCGCATGGCGCAAATTGCCAGTCATGTGACGATCCTGCGCGGTCGGAGACCCTGTACATGTCGGGAAGTCTTTTGCGCGGAAGCAGGGAGATCTCATCGGTATCCGCGCAAGCGGATGGGGCGGGGAAGGCCACAAGCCACAATCCCGTCATCGACGTCGATGAGAAGTCTGATACGTCCGTAGTACCAGTGAAGTTGCCGAACAAAGGGGATGACCTGGCGGAGGTGATGGAGGGAAGGGATGTAGCCAAGGGGAACGCCGACAAGCCCCCCGCGTACCGGACACAGCGCCGGAATCATTGCGCGTCGATGGGTCTTGAAGGTGTACGTCAAGCGGCTCGCCGGGATCGGCGGCTGCGGTTCACGGCGCTGCTGCACCATGTGACACCGGCACTGTTGGTGGAGAGTTTCTATGCTCTGCGCAAACAGGCGTCGGCGGGCGTGGACGGCGTAACGTGGAGAGAATACGAGACGCTTCTCATGGGACGGGTTCATGCGCTGCACCGGGAAATACATGCCGGGGCGTATCGAGCAAAACCGTCGCGGCGCGTGTACATCCCGAAACCGGACGGCAAGATGCGTCCGCTGGGGATTGCCGCGTTGGAGGACAAGATCGTGCAGCAGGCGGTATCCACCGTGCTGAGCGCGATTTACGAAGCGGATTTTCTCGGGTTCTCGTATGGTTTTCGACAAGGGCGAAGTCAACACGATGCGCTGGACGCGCTATCAGTGGGGATACAAAGCCGAAGAGTGAACTGGGTACTGGATGCGGATATTCGTGCGTTTTTCGATGAGATTGACCACGGGTGGATGCTGAGGTTTCTGGAACACCGGATTGCGGACCAGCGTATATTGCGCTTGATCCGCAAATGGCTGAAAGCGGGGGTCATTGACGAGGGCAAGCGGATCGCTTCCGAGCGAGGCACGCCTCAGGGTGCGGTGATTTCGCCACTGCTGGCGAATATCTATCTGCACTACGCCTTCGATCTCTGGGCAAACCAGTGGCGACGACAGCGATGGTGCGGCGACGTCATCATCGTGCGTTATGCCGACGACAGTGTGCTCGGGTTTCAGCATGAGGGCGATGCGAAACGATTCCTGAGCGATGTGCAGACGCGTTTTGCGAAGTTCGGGTTGACATTGCATCCCGACAAGACACGGCTGATACGTTTTGGACGTTTTGGACGTTTTGGACGTTTTGCTGCTGCCCAAAGGCATGAGCGTGGGCAAGGCAAGCCGGAAACATTCGACTTCCTTGGCTTTACGCACTGTTGCGGGAAAAGCAGTCGCGGAATTTTCAAGGTCGTCAGGTTGACGATCAAGAAGAGGATGCGCGCTACGCTGTCGGCCATTCGTGAAACGCTGATTCGTCGGCGTCACGAACCCGTTCCTGTGATTGGGCGCTGGCTGGAGAGCGTTGTCCGGGGATATTTCAATTACCACGCTGTTCCGGACAACATGAAGCGGCTGTCTGGCTTCCGGAATGAAGTGTGTCGCGCGTGGCGCTTCGCACTGATGAGACGGAGTCAGCGACATCGAATGCCGTGGTCCCGCTTTCGCCTTCTTGTTCGAAAATTCTTGCCTGCGTGCCGGGTAGTTCACCCGCTACCGGGGGAGCGCTTTGACGTCAAAACCCAAGGCAGGAGCCGTATGCGGTAATTCCGCACGTACGGATCTGCGCGGGGGGCGGTGGGTAACCGCCGTCCCTACCGCAAACAGCTTCCTGGCGGAACTCAGGCGTATACCGGCCTCGACCGCCGGCGCTCATGGGGGACTTCTTCTGGGGCTTCTTGCTCATCGGACACCTCGGGGGTTGGGGTTATTCTTTCGAAAACCCGGTGTCCGTCAAATGGCGGGAAGATCAAACCCGCGTCCCGCAGTCCTCAGCACAGGCCGTACCAGACTCCACGGCCACTGCCGTGCTGATCAAGCGTGCCGCGCTCGACCAACGCCCGGAAATGCTGCTTCAGCGTGTTGCGGCTGGCCCCGGTTAGTTTGATGGCCTCGCCGATGGTGACGCGGCCGTGCTCGCGGGCGAACTCGACGATCTGTAGCTGCAGTTCCGGCATGGCCGCCAGCACGATCTTCTCGCGCTCGACCTTCTTTTCCAGGCGCCGAACCTGCTCGGACAGAGAACGCAGGAAAAAAACCAGCCACGGCTGCCAATTGAGTGCCTCCGTGCGGATCGTGCCCTGCGTCTGCCGTAGCGCCAAGTAATAGGCTTCCTTGCTCTGCTCGACCACACTCTCCAACGAGCTGTACGGCACGTAGGCGTAACCGGCCTGGAGGAGCAGGAGCGTGGTCAGCACCCGGGAGAGGCGCCCGTTGCCGTCCTGGAAGGGATGGATCTCCAGAAACACGACGACGCACAGGGCGATGATCAGCAGCGGATGCAACCGGGCCATTTCGCGCTCTTGGTTCACCCAGGCCACAAGCTCCGTCATCAGGCGAGGCGTGTCGAAGGGTGACGCCGTCTGAAAGACGATACCGATCTGCGCGCCGGTCTCGTCGAAGGCGGCAACGCTGTTCGAACTGGTCTTGTAGTTGCCGCGATGCCAGGTGTCCTTCTCGCTGTAGCGCAGCAGGATCTGGTGCAACTGCTTGATGTGGTTCTCAGTGACCGGGATGTCCTGCCAGGACGAGAACACCAAGTCCATCAGCTCGGCGTAACCAGCCACCTCCTGCTCGTCGCGGGTGGCGAAGGACTTGATCTCCAGGTTCGACAGCAACTGCTCCACCTCCCGGTCGGACAGCTTGCTGCCCTCGATGCGGGTAGAGGAGCCGATGCTCTCGATGGTGGCCGCGCGGCGCAGGGCCGACAGGCGATCGGGCGCGAGTGTGCCCAGGGCGCGCCATGCACCTTTGAACTCGTCGATCCGGGCGATGAGGCTCAGGATCTCCAGGGTGATCTGGAGGGTGTCGGTTTTGAGCATGAACCAATACTACACCCATTTACACCCATTTTGAGCCACACCTGTTGGCGTCCACCCAAAATCGACCCACTTCGGTGGGAAATTTCCCTTCCGCGTTGACCCGCCAGAGAACATCGCAACCTATTGATAGAAGTGCAAAAAATACCCGTATTGGCGGCCCAGAATTGGATGAAAACGCCGGGTCAAGATTGGGTGGAATTCAATAGGCGGTGTGGCAACTATCTCTATGTTTTAAAAGAAATTTATCCGGGAACTTCTTCTCTTGTTAGCACTCTCACCGGCCGAGTGCTAACATTGGCCCAGCGCAACAGGAGAGGTATCCACGATGTCTGCAACCCTTAAAACAGCTGCCCTTGCGGCTCCGGTGCTGTCTGTGTCGCCGCTGTCCATGCCGTCTTTGTCGGTGCCAGGCGCGAGTCTGGAAGCCTATGTCGCGGCGGTGAACAACGTGCCGCTGCTCTCCTTTGAGGATGAGCAGGCGCTCGCGCGCCGCTATCACGATGCCGAAGACCTGGACGCCGCTCGCCAGTTGGTGCTCTCGAATCTGCGTTTTGTGGTGCACGTTGCCCGTGGATATCAGGGCTACGGTCTGCCGCAGGCCGATCTGATCCAGGAAGGCAATGTCGGTCTGATGAAGGCGGTGAAGCGCTTTGATCCGGCCATCGGGGTGCGGCTGGTGTCGTTCGCCGTGCACTGGATCAAGGCCGAAATCCACGAATACGTGCTGCGCAACTGGCGCATCGTCAAGGTCGCCACCACCAAGGCGCAGCGTAAGCTGTTCTTCAATTTGCGTGGCGCCAAGAAGCGCGTCGGCCGCATGACGCTGGCTGAAGCCGAGCAGGTGGCAAAGGATCTCAATGTGCCCGTCGCGCAGGTGTATGAGATGGAAGGTCGCCTTTACGCGCACGACACGAGTTTCGACATCACCGCCGATGATGATGAAGACGCGCCGATGGCACCTGCGCAGTATCTGGTGGCCGCCGATGCCGATCCGGCACTGGCGCTGGAACAGGAGGACAGCGAGCAGGATGAGAGCGGGCGCCTGCACGAGGCCATGAGAGGGCTTGATGCACGCTCACGCGACATCCTCGATCGCCGCTGGCTGCGCGAGGACAACAAGGCGACCCTGCAGGAGCTGGCTGACCAGTACGGTGTGTCTGCCGAGCGGATTCGCCAGCTGGAAGTGAACGCCATGAAGAAGCTGAAGGCGGCGATGCTGGAGGCAACGACGCTGGCGGCCTGATTTCTGCGGGAGACTGTCCGGAGGGCCGCGTATAATCACGCGGCCCTTTTTGTTTCAGGCCCGTGAATACACCATGAACTGGATAATTGTCGCCGGCGCAGTGAATGGCGTGCCTGTCGCAACGGCCGGCACCTTCGGTGCGAACGCATGAAGGTTTTCGTCAACGGTGAGATGCGCGAGCTGGCAAATGGCACAACGATTGCCATGCTGGTCGCAGCGCTCGATCTGGCAGGCCGCCGGGTGGCGGTGGAAGTGAACGAGGAGATCGTGCCAAAAGCCGTGCACGCGCAGACATTACTGCGCGACAACGACCGTGTCGAGATCGTGCATGCAATCGGTGGCGGTTGAGAATTTTTCCAGAGAATCATCATGAGTAATGATCGTTTCACCCTCGCCGGTAAGACATACAGCTCGCGGCTGCTGGTGGGCACCGGCAAGTACAGGGATTTCGATGAGACGCGTGCGGCCATCGAGGCCAGCGGCGCCGAGATCGTGACGGTCGCGATTCGCCGCACCAATATCGGCCAGGAAAAGAACGAGCCCAACCTGCTCGATTATGTGTCGCCGTTGAAATACACGATCCTGCCGAACACGGCCGGTTGCTACAACGCGAAGGATGCGGTGCGCACCTGTCGCCTGGCGCGCGAGCTGCTCGATGGTCACAGTCTGGTGAAACTGGAAGTGCTTGCGGATCAGAAGACACTGTTTCCGCATGTCACCGAGACGCTCGCAGCTGCTGCAGAGCTGGTGAAGGACGGCTTTCATGTGATGGTCTATACCAGCGATGATCCGGTGATTGCGAAGCAACTGGAGGAAGTCGGCTGCATTGCGGTGATGCCGCTGGGCTCGTTGATCGGTTCGGGGCTGGGCATCGTCAACCCCTACAATCTGCGCATCATTCTGGAGCAGGCGAAGGTGCCGATCCTGGTCGATGCCGGGGTTGGCACGGCGAGCGATGCGGCGATCGCGATGGAGCTCGGGTGCGCCGGTGTGTTGATGAATACCGCCATTGCCGCTGCGAAAAATCCGGTGCTGATGGCGTCGGCAATGAAGAAGGCGGTGGAAGCCGGGCGCGAGGCGTTTCTTGCCGGACGCATGCCGAAAAAGCTTTACGCCAGTGCCTCGTCGCCGTTGGGCGGCCTGCTTTCCTGATACAGCATAATGAGCGACGTCTACACCCCCGAGTTCGATCCAGAAACCGGCGTACCCTTGCGCAAGGTGCGCAGCTTTGTGCTGCGCGAAGGCCGTTTGACGAAAGGCCAGGAGCGCGCACTCGGTGAACTGTGGCCGCACTTCGGCGTTGACTACCGTGCGCAGGCGCTCGATGCAGCCATACTGTTCGAGCGCACAGCACCGCTGGTGCTGGAAATCGGTTACGGCATGGGCGCTTCATTGCTGACGATGGCACAGGCGGAACCGGAAAAGAATTTCCTCGGCATTGAAGTGCACACACCCGGTGTCGGCGCATTGTTGATGGGGATCGAGGAAAAGTCGCTCAAGAATGTGCGCACATTGCATCACGATGCGCTCGAGGTGCTGGCAAACATGCTGCCGGAGGCATCGGTGGACCGTGTGCAGCTGTACTTTCCCGATCCCTGGCACAAGAAGCGGCACCACAAGCGGCGCATCGTCCAGCCGGCGTTTGTCGCGCTGCTGGTGCGCAAGCTGAAGCCCGGCGGGCTCCTTCATTTCGCCACCGATTGGCAGCCGTATGCGGCATGGATGCTGGAGGTGCTGCGCGCGGAGCCGGCGCTGGTGAATGTGTCGCTGACGGGCGATTACGTGGAGCAGCCGGCCTGGCGACCGGACACCAAGTTCGAGGCGCGTGGCGAGCGGCTTGGCCACGGGGTATGGGATCTGCTGTTTCAGCGCTGAGCACCGGCCGTTCAGTGGCAAAACGCGTTGACCACATCGTTCAGAAAGCGCAGGCCCCTCGGGGTGCAGGCGAGGCGCGATGTGTCGTCGATCAGCAGGCCACGGCTGCGCAACGCGGCCTGGATTGGAGCAATAGCGTCAAGTGACAGGCCGGTGTGGGCGGCGAACAGTGCGGCATCAACGCCACGGGTGAGCCGCAACGCATTGAGCATGAACTCGAAGGGCAGCTCTGCTGCCGGTATCAGCAACTGTTCGCTCGTGAACGGGTTGCCATGCGCAGTGATGTGCTTTGTGTGGGCAAGCCCTCCCGGTGCGGCATGCAAATAGTCTTTTGGCAGGCGCGTCTTCCGGTAACGCGATACGCTGCGGTCGCGGCGGGTGATCTTGCCGTGCGCACCGGCGCCGATTGCCAGGTAGTCGCCGAATTCCCAGTAATTGCGATTGTGCCGGCACTGTTGGCCAGGCTGGGCGAAGGCGCTGATTTCGTAGCGCGCATAGCCGGCGGCAGCAAGGCGCGCGAAACCTTCGTCTTCGATATCAGCGAGCGCATCGTCCCCCGGCAGTGTCGGCGGCTGCGCGAAAAAAACCGTGTTCGGCTCGATGGTGAGCTGGTACCAGCTGATATGCGTTGGGGCGAGTGCGATGGCCTGATCGATATCGGCCATGGCCTCGGCAACCGATTGCCCGGGCAATCCGTGCATCACATCGAGATTGATGCTGGCAAAGCCCGCAGCGCGCGCCGCCTCGGTAGCGCGGATTGCTTCATCGCGACCGTGGATACGGCCAAGCACCTGTAACTGCGCCGCGTTGAACGATTGCACGCCGATCGACAGGCGATTGATGCCGAGCGCACGATAGGCGCGGAACTTCTCTTGCTCGGCCGTGCCGGGATTGGCCTCAAGGGTAATCTCGATGTCGGCCGCGAAGCGCAACGCGTCGCGCAGCCCGGCAAACAGTCGCTCATAGGCGGCCGGCGAAAAAAGGCTGGGTGTCCCGCCGCCGATAAAAATACTGGTGATTTCCCGGTCCTGCACCATCTCGAGATCCAGAGCCAGATCGGCGAGCAGCGCGTCGACGTATTCGCGTTCGGGCAGCGCACCGCCGGCTTCGTGCGAATTGAAATCGCAGTAAGGGCATTTGCGCACGCACCATGGCACATGCACATAAAGTGCGAGTGGCGGCAAGCTCATCGGCGCAGCAGCGCAGCGAGTTGCACCAACGCCTGCGCGCGATGGCTGAGCAGATTTTTGCGTGCCGGCGCGAGTTCGGCCGCCGTGCAGCCTTCTTGCGCAACGAAGAACAGGGGGTCGTAGCCGAACCCGTCGGCGCCACGCGGTGCGGCGGCGATCACGCCTTCCCAGGTGCCCTGCGCGATCAGCGGGACGGGGTCGGCGGCATGACGCATGAACACCAGCACGCACTGGAAACGGGCTGTGGCATCGCGCACACCGCGGGCGGCAAGTTCAGCCAGTAGTTTGCTGTTGTTCGCGGCATCGACCGTGCCGTTCGCAACAGGGGTGCCGGCATAGCGCGCGCTGTAGATGCCCGGTACGCCGGCCAGCGCGTCGACCTCGAGGCCGGAATCATCGGCAATTGCCGGCAGCCCGGTGTGTTGCGCGGCGTTGCGCGCCTTGATGATGGCGTTCTCAACGAACGACAGGCCGGTTTCGTCGGCATCCGGTACGTTTAAATCACTTTGCGCGACGACCTCGAAACCGAGCGGGCAGAGCACATACTGCATTTCGCGCAGCTTGCCCTTGTTGCTGCTGGCAAGGACGATTTTTCCTGGGAAATGAATCCTGCTCATGCGAGTTACCTTGCCAGGCGCGGCCGGTATATCACTTGCGGGTGAGCCGGTAGATGGCGATCTCGCCGAGGAGGTTCGGCAGCGATTGCATCAGCGCGCCTTGCACATGATTGGCATCGGCGACCAGCCGCTCCAGGACTCGCCAGCGGTTATCACGGCAAAGCACCTCGAAGTCGCGGAAGGTGCACAGGTGGATGTTCGGCGTGTCATACCATTGGTGCGGCAGCGATTTGCTGATCGGCATGCGGCCCTTCAGCGCGATATGCAGCCGTGGGCGCCAATGCCCGAAATTCGGAAAGGTAACGATTGCCTCTCGGCCGACGCGAAGCATCTCACCTATGACCAGGTTGGGCCGATGCAGTGCCTGCAGCGCCTGCGTCATGACAACGGTATCGAAGCTTCCGTCATCGAAATTGCGCAGGCCGCCGTCGATGTCCTGTTCGATCACGTTGACGCCTTTTTCAACGCAGGCGCGAATTTCATTGTGACCGATCTCGATGCCGTAGCCGGTCACATTGAGCGCGTCGTGCAGGTGCGCCAGGAGGTCACCTTCACCGCAGCCAAGGTCGAGCACGCGGGAGTTCGGCGCGATCCATTTCGAAATCAGTTCGTATTCAGCGCGCATGTCAGTTCCTGCCTTCCGGCGAGAGTTTTAGCGACATCTCGCGGGCGATGCGTGACATATAGGCGCTGAACAGGTCTAGATAACGCGCGTTGTCGAGAAGAAACGAATCGTGGCCTTGCGGCGCATTGATGTCTGCATAGCAGACGTTCTTGCGGTTTTTCAGCAATGCATTGACGATCTCGCGGGAGCGCTCCGGCGAGAAGCGCCAGTCGGTGGTGAATGAGGCGACGAAGAATGACGCTTTGGCGCCGGCCAGCGCTTTTACCAGATCGTTGTCGAAATCGCGTGCAGGATCGAAATAATCGAGCGCCTTGGTCATCAGCAGATAGGTGTTGGCATCGAAGAATTTCGAGAACTGCTCACCCTGGTGGCGAAGGTAGCTTTCCACCTGAAACTCGACATCGAAGCCGAACTGAAATTTGCCGCTTTGCAGGTCGCGGCCGAATTTCTGCTTCATTGCTTCGTCGCTGAGGTAGGTGATGTGGCCGACCATGCGCGCGAGGATCAGCCCCTGCTTGGGGAAAGTGTCGTGCTGGTAATAATGCCCGGCGTGGAAATTCGGGTCGTTGAGGATTGCCTGCCGCGCCACTTCGTTGAAGCCGATGTTCTGCGCCGAGAGTTTCGGTGCCGAGGCGATCACCAGCGCATGGCGGATGCGCTCCGGGAAATCGATGGCCCACTGCAGCGCCTGCATGCCGCCGAGGCTGCCGCCAACGACGGCGGCCCATTGATGGATACCGAGCCGGTCGGCAAGCGCCGCCTGCGATTTCACCCAGTCCCTGACCGTCACCAGCGGAAAGTCGGAACCCCAGGGGCGGCCGGTTTCCGGGTTGACGTTGGTGGGGCCGGTGGAGCCATAGCAGCTGCCGAGGTTGTTCGGGCAAACAACGAAAAAAAGGTTGGTGTCGATTGGCTTGCCCGGGCCGATGCAGGTGTCCCACCAGCCAGGCTTGCTGTCGGCGGCCTTGTGGAAGCCGGCCGCGTGGTGGCTGCCGGAGAGCGCATGGCAAATCAGCACCGCATTGGAGGCATCCGCATTCAGGGTGCCGTAGGTTTCGTAGACAAGATCGTAACCGGCGAGCGTGCGGTGGCACTCAAGGGCGAGCGGCACGTCGAAGTGCGCCGTTTGGGGGACAACAATGCCGACCGAGCCGGGGACGCGGGTGTTATCGGCGGGGATGACCTCGGGCATTGCGGGGACTCGCATCAGGGGCGGCTGATTATACGGGCGAAAAACATATCCGGATGCGACCGGACAGCAGAGTGTTACTCCGGGACGTTATGCCAGGGGCTTACTCTCCAGCGTGACAATACGGCTAACCGCCAACTGCGGTGCCGGCCGCTTCAATACGGCCAGGCTGTTGTCGAGCATGGCGTGCTGGCGCTCAAGTTCGGCGAGGATGCGCTCGACCTCGGCCAGACGCTGCTGCCCGGTCTGCCCGGCCTGCGAGAGCTTGGCCAGTTGCTGCATCTGTTCGCCGAGCAGGTTGCGGCGCGCGACGGCTTTCTGGATCACCGGGTTCAGTGCGTCCTTGCACCAGTGTTGCGCGTTGCGGCCGGCAGCAACATAGATGTCGCGTGCTTTTTCGGCCAGGGCATGGAAGAAGCGGGTACCTTCCCGGCCCTGGCCGCTGGCCAGTTTCGTCAACCGCAACTGGTACCGCCCGGACTGTGTGTGCAGTCGCTCAAGCGAATCGAGCTGTTCCTTCGCCGAGAACGCCGACAGTTTCATCTCGCCGATCAGGCCTTCGGTGCGGCAGTCGACATAAAAACGTTGAATCTCCTGGCTCATGCTGTGCGCTTCGCTGTCCAGCTTTTGCAGATCCTGTTCCAGCGCGGCAAAAAAATGGTCGATGGACTCGTTGATGCCAGTCGCAGTCCAGCTGCGTTCAAGGACTATTTTGGCGCCATTGTAGTGTTCGCGCAGCCGGTCGGAGGAGACGCATGAGAGCAGTACCGGGAGCCGCGTTTCAATCAGCGCCCGTCCGCTTTTCAGCACGATCTGTGCGCGCTGGAAGAACTGCTGTTCCTGCTTCGTGCGTCGGGTCAGCGCGACAAGTTCGCTCTGTGAGTTGCTGATGTTGTCGCCAATGGCCCGCTTTTGTTCAGTCATTGCTGCGACGCGTCCGGCAATCGCGTCGCGGGCATCCTGGATCATGCCGAACAGTGCCCGCACCAGCGTTGCCTGCAAAAGCTTTTCTTTCTCGGCGATGATGCCGCTGGCGATCAGTTCTTCGAGCTGATCGAGGCAGGAGCGCGCGAGCAGGGCGCCGTCACGGTCGATCTTTGCCTTGAGGCCCATCTTTGCCGACAGCGTGATGACCTTATCGAGCTCGACGCCGAGCTGTTGTGCCGAGAGCTTGCGAATTTTCTCGATCGACTTGTGGACGTGGTCATCACCTTCGATGTCGTCCCAGACCAGATCGATCTTGTTGATGACAACGAACAGCCCCTTGTGCATGCGCCCACCGAGGTGCGACACATGTTCTTTCCAGATTTCAAGGTCGGTGGCCGTGACGCCGGTATCGGCGCTGAGCAGGAAGATGATTGCCTGCGCGTCAGGCAGCAAAGAGAGGGTCAGTTCCGGTTCGTAGCCGAGCGCATTGAGCCCCGGCGTATCGACGATATTCAAGCCTTCCTGCAGCAGCGGATGGCGGAAGCTGATCAGTGCATGGCGCCATGCCGGGATGCTGAAGCGTCCGTCGGCGGCAGGCTCGAGCGCGTTGACATCAAAGCCGAATTTTGCGGCGATGTCGCCGGTGACGATTTTCGTTGCCGCGACTTCGGCAAATGCCATGGTCATGGCATCGGGGTCGTTGGGGTCGAGCTCGATCTGCTTCCACTTGTCCGGCAGCCGCTTGAAGTTGTCGATGCTGATGTCGCTGGCGCGGGTTTCCACCGGCAGCAGGCGGATATAGGACTTGTCGAGACGCCGGTCGTAAAACAACTCGGTCGGACACATCGTGGTGCGGCCGATGGTCGATGGCAGTATGCGACGGCCATACTGCGAGAAGAACATCGCGTTGATCAGCTCGGTCTTGCCGCGCGAGAATTCGCCAGCAAAGGCAACGGTGATCTGGTCGGCAATAAGTTGCTGCAGGGCGTCGTCGAGCTGCTCCTTCAGATCGTCAGTCATCAGGTGGTGCCCGTTCAGCCAGGTGCGGAAGCGGACAGCTTCACGAATGATGTCCTTCTTCCACTGATTGAATGCCAGCACCTGGCGGGTGAACTGCGCTTCTGACACGTCCTGTTCTCCCAAGTCCTTGCTGCTCAGCGCGGCGGAATGCCGAACTCGTCGGGCAACGTCTGCGGCGCCCGGATGCGCACGGTTTTTTGACGCCCGGCATCGCCGTTTTCTACGGTCACTGCACTTTTTGCTACGCCACAGGCCTTGGCGAGAAAGCGGCAGAGCGCCTCATTGGCTGCGCCATCCACCGGTGGCGCAGCCAACCGGATTTTAAGCGCATCACCGTGTATCCCGACAATCCCGTCGCGTGATGCCCGTGGCTGGGCATAGACCCGCAACAGCAAATCGTCGCCATCCCAGCGTGCGGCAGCGGCCATACGGGTTTAGAACAGCACCCGCTGGAGAAGTTCGGCAAGTGCCGGGATACCGTAGTCGCGCAGGATGTTCAGTGCCAGCAGGATAATGATCGGCGAGAAATCAAGGCCGCCCAGCGCCGGCAGCAGACGACGGACCGGACCGAGCAGGGGTTCGGTGAGGCTCCACAGCAGCTGGGTGGCCGGGTTCTGGCCGCCGGGCGCGAGCCAGCTGGCGATCACTGCGGCAATGATCGCCCAGAAGAAAAACGTGAGTAACAGTTCAAGCAGCGCAATGCCGCTCATGGCGATCAGGAAAACAGGCCCGGGGATGTTGCCGTGCGCCATCATCATCAGCGTCGCCAGTTGCGCTATTTTCAGCCCGATGAGCGCCAGCAGGGTGGCAAAATCGAGCCCGCCACGACTGCCCAGCAGTTTGCGCAGCGGGTTGAGGAAGCTGGTGGCGCGCACCACCGACTGCGCCAGCGGGTTGTAGAAATCGGCGCGGAACAACTGCAACAGCAGCCGCAGTAATACCAAGATGATGGCAATGTCGAAAATCGTGCGAACGATGAGTTGGCCGATGTTGTTCGCTGTATCCATGTGGTGATGCTCCGGTTTAGATGGCCAGCTCGCGCGAGCGGTCGCGGGCGGCAATGAGTGCCTTGAGGAAAGTGTCGCGCAAATGTTCGGACTCGAATACGTTCAGCGCCGCCTGCGTGGTGCCACCGGGGCTGGTTACCTTGCGGCGCAGTTCGGCCGGGCCCTCGTCGCTGGTGATGGCCATTTGCGCCGCGCCGAGCGCGGTCTGCAGGGTCAGTTGGCGGGCGATTTTTTCGTCGAGGCCCATGGCGCGGCCGGCGGCAATCATCGCTTCCATAACGAGAAAAAAATACGCCGGCCCCGAGCCGGACAACGCCGTTACCGCGTCGAGCTGATCTTCGCTGTCCAGCCACAGCGCGATGCCGACCGCATCGAGCATCGCCTGGGCGAGCAGCCGGCGCGCAGCGCTCACTTGGGTGCTGGCATAGAGCCCGGTAGCGCCGGATTGCACCAGCGCCGGCGTATTCGGCATGCAACGCACGACGGCGGCATCGGCACCCAGCCAGCCTTGCAGTTGCGCGATCGTGGTACCGGCGGCAATGGATACCACCAGTGGTTTGCGGGCCTGCACGATCGGGGCAATTGCCGCAGCCACTTCGGCCATCTGCTGCGGCTTCACCGCGAACAGGATGACATCGGCGTCCCGCGCCGCCTCGGTATTTGATGCAGTGACGCGCACGCCATATTGTGCGGCGAGCATCCCAAGACGTTCGGCATCAACGTCGGCGAGTGTGATTTGCGCCGCACTGAAGCCACGGGCGAGCATGCCGCCGACGAGGCTGGCCGCCATGTTGCCGGCGCCGATAAAGGCAATACGGGCGGACTGTTTGTCGGTCATGGCGTGTCTCTTAAGGTGCCGGCTCGTCAGGGTTTTGGTTTTGGCGGCCGCGTGCCGAACAGCGCGGTGCCGATGCGCACCCAAGTGGCGCCGTGGGCGATGGCCAACTCGAAATCGTCCGACATGCCCATCGACAACGTGTTGAACGTGGTGGAATCAAGGCCGGGTATGGTACCCGCTAATTCCCGCATCGTCTGTGCAAGGCGGGCATAGGCATTGTCGGCAGCGGTCGATTGATCCGGACGCGGGATCGTCATCAGGCCGCGCAGGCGCAGGTGCGGCAGGCCGACCACCACCGTTGCCAGTGCCCGGGCATCAGCGGGTGCGACGCCGCTCTTGCTCGCTTCGCCGTCGAGGTTTATCTGCAGGCAGACGTCAAGCGGGGGCAAGTGGGCGGGACGCTGGTCGTTGAGGCGGCGGGCGATCCGTTCCCGGTCGAGGCTGTGTACCCAGGCAAAGTGCTCGGCCACCACACGGGTTTTGTTCGCCTGCAGCGGGCCGATCAGGTGCCAGTGGATGCCACCCGGTGGCGCTGGCAGCTCGGCCAGCGCGGTGATTTTTGGCAGTGCCTCCTGGACGTAGTTCTCGCCGAAGTCGGCCTGACCGAGCATGGCGGCGCTGTGGATCTCGGCGCTGTCGCGGGTCTTGCTCACCGCCAGCAATCGGCAAGTGCCGGGGCTGCGGCCGGCCTGCGCGCAGGCGGTATCAATGCGCGCCCTGAGGGATGCCAGGCGGTGTTCGAGGTCGTCCATGCAGGCAAGTCCGAAAAGGCACCGTACGGTTGAAGGTGCAGGGGCGGTCGGAGTAATGTCAGAATCCTGCTGGCGGTTGCAACAGCATGCAGAACAACAGATTACCGCACTGTTGGTTACAACACAGCTTTACAGCATCGGTTACCGCACGGCGCCCTGCCCGGGCCGGTGCGCTGCTCTCGAACAGGAAGTCTTCCCATGGATATCACCGAACTGCTCGCGTTCAGCGCGAAGAATGGCGCGTCGGACCTCCACCTCTCGGCCGGCCTGCCACCGATGATCCGCGTCGATGGCGATGTGCGCCGCATTAACCTGCCGCCACTGCAGCACAAGGAGGTGCACTCGCTTATTTACGACATCATGAACGACAAGCAGCGCAAGGATTTCGAGGAATTCCTTGAGACCGACTTCTCGTTCGAGGTGCCGGGCGTTGCCCGTTTCCGGGTCAATGCCTTTAACCAGAATCGCGGTGCCGGCGCGGTCTTCCGTACCATTCCGTCGAAGATTCTGAGCATGGAACAGCTCGGCATGGGCAAGATATTCCAGCAGATCTCCGATATTGCCCGCGGCATCGTGCTGGTTACTGGCCCAACCGGTTCGGGCAAATCGACGACGCTTGCAGCGATGATTGATTACATCAACTCAACGCGCTACGAGCATGTGCTGACCATCGAAGACCCGATCGAGTTTGTGCACGAGTCGAAGAAGTGTCTGATCAACCAGCGCGAAGTGCACCGCGACACACTGGGCTTCTCCGAAGCCCTGCGTTCGGCACTGCGTGAAGATCCGGACATCATTCTGGTTGGTGAAATGCGGGACCTTGAGACCATTCGTCTGGCGCTGACGGCTGCTGAAACCGGCCACCTGGTGTTCGGCACCCTGCACACCACCTCGGCCGCAAAAACCATGGACCGTGTCATCGACGTATTCCCGGCAGAAGAAAAGGACATGGTGCGCGCGATGTTGTCGGAATCGCTGCAGGCGGTCATTTCGCAGTCGCTGCTCAAGAAGAATGGCGGCGGCCGCGTGGCCGCGCACGAAATCCTGATCGGCACGCCCGCGATTCGCAACCTGATCCGCGAGAACAAGACCGCACAGATGTATTCGGCGATCCAGACCGGCGGCTCAATCGGCATGCAGACGCTGGATCAGCATCTGTCGAAACTGGTGGCCGGTGGTATTGTCAATCGCGATGTGGCGCGCGAATACGCCAAGAATCCGGACGCGATCTGACGCGTAGCTGATACGGGAGATCCACCGCGATGGAATTCGAAGATCTGCTGAAGATGATGGTGCAAAAGGGCGGTTCCGACCTTTTCATTACGGCCGGCGTGCCGCCATCCATGAAGTTGCACGGCAAGATGATGCCGATCACCAAAACGCCGCTGACGCCGGACGTTACCCGCGACATCGTGCTCGGGGTGATGACCGAGAAGCAGCGCAAGGACTTTCTCGATTCAAAAGAATGCAACTTTGCAATTTCCGCGCGCGGTATCGGCCGTTTTCGGGTCAGCGCTTTCCACCAGCGCAATCTGGTCGGCATGGTGTTGCGCCGTATTGAAACCAACATTCCCACACTCGATGAGCTTAAATTGCCGGAGATCGTCAAGGAACTGGCGATGACCAAGCGCGGCGTCATGCTCTTCGTCGGGGCCACCGGCACGGGCAAATCGACGTCGCTGGCCGCCATGATTGGCCATCGCAACAAGAACTCGCGAGGGCATATCATTTCCATTGAGGATCCGATCGAATTCATCCACCAGCATCAGGGTTGCATCGTGACCCAGCGCGAGGTGGGCCTCGATACGGATAATTTCGAGGTCGCTCTGAAGAACACCCTGCGTCAGGCTCCGGATGTGATTCTTATCGGCGAGGTGCGCACGCGCGAGGTCATGGATTACGCCATTGCCTTCGCTGAAACCGGCCACCTCGTGCTTTGTACCCTGCACGCCAACAACGCCAACCAGGCACTGGATCGCATCATCCACTTCTTCCCGGCCGACCGGCATTCGCAGTTGCTGATGGACTTGTCGCTCAATCTGCGCGGTATCGTTGCCCAGCAGTTGATCCCCACCCCGGATGGCAATGGCCGGCGGGCTTGTATCGAAGTGCTGTTGAACTCGCCGCTGGTTGCCGATCATATCCGCAAGGGCGAGATGCACCTGATCAAGGAATTGATGAAAAAGTCGCGCGAGACCGGGATGCAGACGTTCGACCAGGCGCTGTTCGATCTGTACTCTGCCGGCGAAATTACTTACGAGGACGCCATTCGCCACTCCGATTCACCAAACGATCTGCGCCTGATGATCAAGCTCAACGCCGAGACCGATGCCAAGTACCTCGACAGCGCCACGCGTGGCCTGTCATTGCAGGACGATAACGAAGGCAGCCCGGTGCGCCGTCGCTGAACGACGGTGTCCGGCAGCAGCCCGGGAGAAATGTGCATGCGTACATTGATGAGGGCGCTGGCTTTGGCGCTGTTGTTGCTGCCCGGTGGTATTGCGGTGGCCGGCGAATGGGTCGGCGTTGCAGCACCGGCGGTGAAACTGCTGAACCAGGCGGGCAATAGCTTTGATCTGGCAGCGCTTCGCGGCCAGTGGGTGGCGCTGTACTTCTACCCCAAAGACAATACGCCGGGCTGTACCGAAGAAGCAAAACAGTTCCGTGACCACTTTGCCAGTTTGCAGGCGAAAAACATCGCAGTTGTCGGCGTCAGTGTCGATGACGTGGAATCGCACCGTGCTTTTGCTGAAAAGCTGAAAATTCCGTTCACGCTGCTGGCCGACACCGACGGTGCGGTCGCGAAGCAGTTCGGCGTGCTGCATGGGTTCGGGCCGGTGAAGTTTGCCGGGCGCGAAACCTTCCTGATCGATCCGGAAGGAACGATTGTCTACCATTACGCGGAAGTAAATTCACGCGAGCACGCTACCCAGGTGCTTGTCGATGTGGAAAAACTCCAGCAGAAATAAGTGGCCGCAGCGGGCGAGCCGGTGCCGCGGCTTTTTGTGTTACGGCGTGATCGTCGCCACCGCGCGCTGCACTTTCTCCGGCGACCAGGCATCCGGCGTGGCGGGCGTTTTGCCGGCCTGCACTGTGGTGCCGGTACCGGCTTCGGTCAACTCGACTGTGCCGGCGTCGTTTTTCACATAAACGCCTTTGCCTCCCAGCATCACCACCTCGAGCGCATTCGGCGTCAGGTTCAGGCCGCCCCAGAACTCGGTGCCGCGCACGCCGATGGTTGCGATGGCTGTCCTTACCTCGACCCGATGCCGCCTCTGGGTGATCGCCCCGGTGAGTGCGCGAAATGCGCCTTTTACCAGCGCGAAAGTCGCTTCGTTGGCGAAGAATCGCCGCTCTTGCCAGCGCTCGATGGTGAACTCGGTGTTCTTGCCGACGGTAATCTCGCTGCCGTCGCGAAACGCCAGTTCGGTGACGCCCTTGCTGTTGGTAAGGAAGCGGTCACCGGCGCAAAACGCCTCGCCCGCCTTGGGTACCAGGGTGTTGCCACCGCGAATGATCTGCACGCCGCCAAATACGCGGCTGATGTCGCCGATGCGACAGGCAGCGGAATCGCCGGCATGGGTCGACAGGGAAACCAGGGCCAGCAACAGGCCGGCAAGGCAGGGCAGGGTGGCGGCTGTCAGGCGGCGCATGGCAAAATTTCCTTCTGTATGTTGAGCTACCGCGAGTGCAACACTCGATTTCCCAGCATCGTGAACAACACCCGGCCCTGCATCTGTTCGCCGAGAAACGGTGAGTTGCGTCCCGCCGATACCATCGCGTCCGGGCCTTCGTTTCCGAGCGTGTAGCGCGCTTGCGGGTCGAACAGGCAGAAATCCGCGCGCTCGTTGACGCGCAGACTGCCGCCGGCGACGCCGAAGCAGGCGGCGGGCCGGCTGGTGAGTGCGCCGATCGCCTGCGACAGCGTCAGTACGCCTTCTTCAACCAGTCGCAGTGTCAGCGAAAGCAGCGTTTCCGTGCCGCTGATGCCCGGACGCGCCGCCGGAAACGGCGCCTGCTTGTCGGAGCTTTCGCAGGGTTGGTGATCCGAACAGATTGCGTCGATGGTGCCATCGGCAACTGCCTGGCGCAGGGCATCGCGGTCGGCGAGCGAACGCAGCGGCGGGCGAACATGCGCCAGCGCGTTGAAACCCTCAATCGCACTTTCGGTAAGCAGCAACTGGTGCACGGCCACATCCGCCGTCACTTTCAACCCTTTGCGGCGCGCCTCGGCGATCATCGCGACGGCACCGGCAGTCGACAGCTGCGCGAAGTGCGCGCGTACCCCGGTGTGTGCGACCAGCTCAAGATCGCGCGCCACCGCAACGGTTTCCGCCATCGCCGGAATGCCCGGCAGGCCCAGACGCGTGGCGACGGCTCCTTCATGCGCGCAACCGCCGGCGGCGAGATCCACGTCTTCCGGATGAAATACGACGGCAAGATCGAATGTTGCCGCGTATTCAAGCGCGCGGCGCAGCACCTGGTTGCTGGCCATCGCGCGCCGCCGATTGCTCACAGCCACACAGCCGGCCTGCTTGAGTGCGGCCATGTCGGCGAGTTGTTCGCCGGCGAGGCCTTGCGTCATCGCGCCGACCACCCACACCCAGCTGCGCCGCGCACTTGAAGCGGTCTCGTGCATCTGGCGGACAACGGCGGTGGTGTCAGCAATCGGGAATGTATCTGGAGGACAAACTGCGTGGGTGACGCCGCCGGCAGCGCAGGCGGCCAGTTCGCGCATCATGCCCTTGCTGTGCTCGGCGCCCGGTTTTTTCAGGCTGACTGATGCGTCAATGAGGCCCGGTGCGGCGATGAGGCCGCTGGCGTCGATTTCGCGCTCGGCAAGGAAGCCGCTCGCCGCCGCGCCGATGGCAACCAGCTTGCCGTCAAGAACGTAAAGATCGGCAATCACATCCAGTTGTTGCGATGGGTCGATGACGCGCGCACCGCGGATCGCGAGGCGGCCGTTGAGCTTGCCTTCAGCCGGTAAGTCACTCATTGCCCGCTCCGTAAGCTCGCCGTCTTCATTCGGTGGCCGGGGCGTGGCCCTGGCCATTCATGCACATCGCCATCACCGCCATGCGCACCGCGATGCCGAACGTCACCTGCTGCAAAATCACCGACTGCGGGCCGTCGGCGACATCGCTGGCAATTTCGACGCCGCGATTGATTGGCCCCGGGTGCATCACGATCGCATCCGGTTTCGCCACGCGCATCTTTTCGCCGGTGAGACCATAGAGCCGGTAAAACTCCTGCTCAGAAGGCAGCAGGGCTGTCTGCATGCGTTCTTTTTGCAATCGCAGCGCCATCACCACGTCGGCATCGCGGATGCCCTCGACGAGATTGGTATAAACCTTCGCGCCCAGCGACTCGGCATCGGCCGGCAACAAGGTGCGTGGCGCAATAATACGCACGTCCGGGCAGCCGAGCGTGCGCAGCGCAGCGATGCCGGAGCGCGCGACCCGCGAGTGCAGGATGTCGCCGATGATCGCTACAGTGAGTTTGGTGAAGTCGCCCTTGCAATGGCGGATGGTGAACATGTCGAGCATCGCTTGAGTTGGATGCGCGTGGCGGCCGTCGCCGGCATTGATTACAGCGACTTTCGGCGTCACGTGCCGGGCAATGAAATCCGGTGCGCCGGAATCACCATGGCGCACGATGAACATATCGGCGCCCATCGCTTCAAGATTCCAGAGCATGTCCATCAGTGTCTCGCCCTTGGAAGTCGAGGAGCGACCGATGTCGATGTTGAGTACGTCGGCAGACAGACGTTTGGCGGCCACCTCGAAGGTGGTGCGGGTGCGGGTACTGGGTTCGAAGAACAGGTTCACCACGGTCTTGCCACGCAGCAAGGGCAATTTTTTCGCCGCGCGCTCGTCGGCGATGACAAAAGATGCGGCGGTGTCGAGGATTTCGGTGAGGGTTGCGCGCGACAGGCCATCAATGGTGAGGAAGTGCCTCAGCCGGCCTTCTTTGTCCAGTTGCAGATCATCGAGTTGCAGGCGCGCGTGGACTGCACTGCCTTCGGCAAGATCGGCGGTCGTCATGCGGAGATTCCTGTCAGGACCGGTGCTTTGCCCGAGTTGGGCTTGTCGTGTCGCTGGCGGTGCAATTCTAGCCCCACTGCGCCCCGGGTGCGAGTCTAGTTGTGGGGCTGTTGTGCCAGCCATGACTCGACGATCAGCGCTGCTGCCAGCGCATCGACTGCCGGCTGGCCGCGCTTTTGTTCCGCGCGCAGCAACGCGTTGCGGGCTTCGAAACTCGACAGCCGTTCGTCGATAACCGCGACCGGCAGGACCAGCCGGCCGGCGAGCTTGCGCGCAAAACTGCGCGCGCAGGTCGACATTTCACTTTCGCTGCCGTCCATGTTCAATGGCAGCCCGACCACCAGCTGGCCGGGCTGCCATTCGGCGACCAGCTTGCCGATCTGCTCCCAGTCCGGCGCGCCGTCGCGCGTCGGCAGTACGGTGAGCGGCCGTGCGGTGCCGGTCAGGGTATTGCCAATGGCAATGCCGATACGTTTGGTGCCGAAGTCGAAACCCAGGATGGTGGTTTCCCGGTGACCGGACGACGGGTTGCAAGGAGAGTGGTTGCCGGACATTCAGCCGCCCTCCGATGACACCGCGCGCCGCTCATCGAATTTCCAGGTACGGATGACCTCGAGGATGTCGGTGATCTTGCGCATCTCCGGCGGGAATGGCGCAAACGGTGCCGCCAGCCGCACGCTGCGCATGGCGGCTTCGTCGAGAAAGCGGTGTCCTGATGATTTCAGTATCTCGATGGTGCGCACCGCACCGTTCGGGTTGAGCGCAACCATCAGGCGCACCTGACCGAAGATCTGGTTGCGCAACGCCTGCTCGGGAAAGTTGCGCGTACCCACTTCCTCCACCTCGCGGCGGAAGGCTTCAACGTACAGCGCGTCGAAACTCTCGCGGGTCGATACCGAGGTCAGCTGACGCACTTTCGGCCGTTTTGCATAGGCTTCTTTCTCGCGTGCCAGCTGCGCTTCGAGGCTGGCAATCTCACGCTGCTGGCGTTCGGCAGCGTCGTCCGCTGCCTTGCGGGCATCCTTTGCATCACGCTGCTGACGTGCCTTGCCGGTCTTGCGCGCCTTGGTGTTGTGGGTGACCACAAGGTTGTGCCGCGTTGCGGTGTCGGGTGTACGGGCGGACTCCTCTTCCTGCAGTGTCGCGCGGATTGTGTCGTCTTCGATCGGGGCGTGTTCGGTGGTGGTCAGCAGCCGCTTGTCGATTTCAGTGCCGGAGCCGATCTGGTTAGCCTGGGCAACGAAATCGGCCTCGCGCGGGGCCTGCGTACTGCGAAAGTGGGCCAGCGTGACTTCGAGGACACTCGGACTGCGTTTGGCGTCCTCAGGAATAAATCCCACGGTCAGCGCGACCAATGCATGCAGGCTCATTGCGGCGACGATCGCCCAGGTCAGGCGGTCGCCGGATTGGTGCCAGGGCAGCGGCAAGGCGTCGTTCATCGCATCCGTTTGCCGCCGGTCAGGCGGGCGGCGAGGTGGTCGAGCAGCTGCCCGGCGATGTCGAGGCCGAAAGCGGCGTCGAGCTCACGAATACAAGTCGGGCTGGTTACGTTGATCTCGGTGAGATAGTCACCGATCACGTCTATGCCGACGAAAAAAAGCCCTTTTTCCCGGAGAGTTGGCCCCACTTGCGCGGCGATCCAGCGATCACGGGCAGTCAGTTCCCGGCCCTCGCCCCGGCCACCGGCGGCGAGATTGCCGCGGGTCTCCCCGGCCTGCGGGATGCGAGCGAGGGCGAACGGTACCGGTTCGCCGTTGATCAGCAGGATGCGCTTGTCGCCGGCGCTGATTTCCGGGATGTAGCGCTGGGCCATTACATGCAGGGTGTCGAGTGCGGTAAGGATTTCCAGGGTGGCGCCAATGTTGGGGCCGTCGGCGGTCAACCGAAAGACGCCAGCGCCCCCCATTGCGTCCAGCGGCTTGACGATCACATCGCCCTGCTCACGGATGAACTGGCGCAGGCGGGCGCTGTCGCTGCTGACCAGGGTTGGCACCATGCACTGCGGGAAGCGGGCAGCAAACAGCTTCTCGTTGGCATCGCGGACGCTGCCCGGACGGTTGGCGATCAACGCCCCGGCGGCCTCGGCACACTCAAGGATGTAAGTGATGTACAGGTAGGCATTGGTGATCGGCGGGTCCTGGCGCATCAGGATGATGTCGATCTCGGCCAGCGCGAGGTCGCCGCCGGCGGACAGCGTGTACCAGTCGGCCCGGGCGTCGCGAACCTCGAGAGCGCGCCAGCGGCCGCGCGCGACGCCGTCGCGCATGTAAAGGTCGCCGGGCTCGAAATAGCGGATGTGCCAGCCGCGCGCGCGCGCGGCCAGCAACATGGCAAAGGTCGAATCCTTGTATGGCTTGATGCCCTGGATGGGGTCCATCACCACACCGAGAGTCACGGGCATTGCGGTTGCCGCCGGAAGTTGGGGGTGAATCGCAGGGTCTGCATCGCCGGGCATATCGCCGGGTGAATCGCGGCGTGCCCGGCGGCTATCGTAGCCAATGCCCGGACTGGCCGATAGAGCCGTTGAAAATGGTGCGCACCGACAGCGCGCAGAGAGGCATTTTCCCCGTGTTTATGGGGTGTTATAGCGTGAACATGGAAACTGTGTTAAAAACGCCCCTTGATGTATTTCAGGCCTTTTTCGTAAGGCTGGCCGACTCCGGGAGAACAATTTTCCGGGCGGTGGATACCAACCACAGACACGCAAGGCTGCCTGACGATGAGCCAGAATCTCGAAGGTCTGAAGGTCATGGTCATTGATGACTCGAAGACCATTCGCCGTACCGCCGAAACCCTTTTGCAGAAAGCCGGTTGCGAGGTGATCACCGCCACCGATGGCTTCGATGCCCTGGCCAAGATTGCCGACACCCACCCCGACATCATCTTCGTCGATATCATGATGCCGCGCCTGGATGGCTATCAAACCTGTGCCCTGATCAAGAACAACAGCAATTTCAAGAGCACCCCGGTGATCATGCTGTCCTCCAAGGACGGCCTGTTCGACAAGGCCAAGGGCCGCATTGTCGGTTCCGATCAGTACCTCACCAAACCCTTCAGCAAGGACGAACTGCTCGGCGCCATTGAGCAGCACGTCAAGAAGTAATCACGCAAAGGCAGGCCATGGCGCGCATCCTGATCGTCGATGATTCGCCCACCGAGACCTACAAGTTTCGTGAAATTCTGGAGCGTAACGGACACCATGTGCTGGAGGCCGGCAACGGCGCCGATGGCGTCGCAGTGGCGCGCCAGGAAAAGCCGGATGTGGTGCTGATGGATGTTGTCATGCCGGGCCTCAACGGCTTTCAGGCGACGCGGCAGCTCACCAAAGGCCCGGATACCGCGCACATTCCCGTGATCATCGTTACCACCAAGGATCAGGAAACCGATCGCGTCTGGGGCAAACGCCAGGGCGCCCGCGACTACCTGACCAAGCCGGTGGATGAGGCGATGTTGCTGGATGTGATCCGCCGTGCGCTGGCGGGTGCCTGACGGTGCGCAACGATGGCTGATGCCCAGGGCGTCTTCCTCAAGCTCGTCGCGCTGCAGCGGCTTTGTCGCGAGCATGCTGTTGGTCTGCCGCAGCAGGATGACATCGTCGAGTACTGGAGTGGCATAGGCTTTACCATGGATGGCGTGAAATACGTTTCGCCCATTCCGGAAGTGTCGGAAATCCTGCACGTGCCGCGCTACACGCGCGTACCGGGTGTATTGGGCTGGATGAAAGGCATTGCCAATGTGCGTGGCCGCCTGCTGCCAATCATGGATCTGATCGGTTATTTCAACCGCAAATCCGGGCTTCAGGAAAAGAAACGTCGCCTGCTGGTGCTTGATCATGGCGATGTCTACTCGGGCCTGGTGGTTGACGATGTGATGGGTATGCAGCATTTCCCCGTCGATTCCTACGCGCGCGATTCCGGCGAGCGTGATCCGGTGATTTCGCCCTATACCGACGGCTCTTACGAGCGCGAGGACGGTACGTGGATCGTGTTCAGTCCACACCGCCTTGCCGAGGATCCACGCTTCATGCAGGTTGCGCGCACCGGCTGATGCCGGTGCCGTGAAAACAACAAACGAAGAATGATGAGGCCGGGAGCCTACATATGAAGCAGGTTCAATTATCCCCGCTCGGCCAGTTCCGCGGCAGGTTTGCCCGGGTCGGTGCCAGCGTCCGTGAATTGCTCAGCAAAGTGACGGGTAATGCTGGCGGGGCCGCTGAGCAGGGCGCTGGCGGTCTGCGCGGTTACCTGGGTGTCGGCGGCGCGCTGCTGGTGGCGATCGCGCTGGCCATCTTCGGCGTGGTTTACACGCAATCTGCCGGCGTTACCGACGCAGTACGGGACGCATCCGAGTTGCGCGTGCTGTCGCAGAACCTTGCGAAGAATGCCCTGGAGGCGGCTGCCGGCAACCCGGCTGCGTTCGGAGCGTTGGGCGAGGCGCGCGCGGAATTCGATGCTAAGTGGCAATCACTCAAGAACTCTTCCGCTGCGGCCAACATCGAAGAGATGAAGAAGCTTGATGAGGTGTGGGCGCGGGTAGGCCCGAACACCGACACCATCCTCGCCGGTGAAGACACGGTGATCGATCTGCACGACGTGGCCAAAACGCTTGCCGAAACGATCCCGAAATTGCAGGCCGAGTACGAAACGGTGGTCGATACGCTGGTGGAGGCGGAGGCGTCGGCCGATCAGGTCGCCATCGCCCAGCGCCAGAGTTGGCTGGCTGAGCGTATCGTTCGCTCAATTTCAAAGGTGCTTGAGGGCGGCGCTGGCGCTGTGGTGGCCGCTGATGCGTTCGGTCGCGACGCCAATCTCTTCGACCGCGTCCTGAAGGGCATGATCAACGGCGACAAGGCCCTCGAGATCGAGAAGGTACGCGACGAGGACGCCATCGATTCCCTGTCCGAAATTGCGGATCTGTTCAGTGAGTACGTGCAGGGTTCGGTCGATGAGATCCTCCAGACCTCACCGGAATTGTTCCAGGTGCGTGACGCGGCTGGCAAGATCTATACCGAATCGCAGGCACTGCTCGACTCCGCCACGATCGTCTCCCAGGAGGCCGCCAACAAACAGGCTGGTGGTCTCTGGGTGTATGTGGGCGCATTCTGTATGTTGCTTGGCCTCGCGATGTTTGCGGCCCTGTTCTTAATGCAGCGCGGCGAAGACCGTAACCGTCGCGAGTCGGTTGAAACGGAAAACCAGCGCAACCAGCAGGCCATTTTGCGACTGCTCGACGAGCTGGGCGACCTTGCCGACGGTGACCTTACCGTTGCCGCGACGGTATCCGAAGACTTCACCGGCGCAATCGCCGACTCGATCAACTTCGCTATCGACCAGCTGCGCAGTCTGGTGTCCACCATCAACCAGACAGCCCTGCAGGTGTCATCTGCAGCCCAGGAAACGCAGTCCACCGCCATGCACCTGGCCGAGGCTGCCGAGCATCAGGCGCAGGAAATCGCCGGCGCCTCTGCCGCCATCAACGAAATGGCGGTATCCATTGACCAGGTATCCGCGAACGCATCCGAATCGGCTGCGGTAGCAGAACGCTCGGTAGCGATCGCCAACAAGGGTGCCGAAGTGGTACAGGCAACGATCCGCGGCATGGACACCATCCGCGAACAGATTCAGGAGACTTCGAAGCGGATCAAGCGACTTGGTGAATCGTCGCAGGAGATCGGTGACATCGTCTCGCTGATTACCGACATTGCCGACCAGACCAACATTCTTGCTCTGAACGCGGCGATTCAGGCGTCGATGGCCGGTGATGCGGGCCGCGGCTTCGCGGTCGTAGCCGACGAAGTACAGCGTCTTGCCGAGCGCTCGTCTGCTGCTGCAAAGCAGATCGAAACGCTGGTTAAAACAATTCAGACCGACACCAATGAAGCTGTTATCTCTATGGAGCAAACGACTTCGGAAGTAGTACGCGGTGCGCGTCTCGCGCAGGACGCAGGTGTCGCGCTTGAAGAGATTGAGAACGTATCGGAAACGCTTGCCGAGCTGATTCAGAATATTTCGAACGCTGCGCGCCAGCAGGCGGCTTCAGCCGGCCATATCTCCAACACGATGAACGTCATCCAGGAGATCACGTCACAAACGTCTGCCGGTACAACAGCTACTGCGAAGTCGATCGGCAATCTTGCCGAGATGGCGGCCGAACTGCGTAATTCGGTGGCCGGCTTCAAGCTACCGGAATACATGTAATGCCGGCGACGCATTACGTTGCCGATTGACAAGAGAGTGGTGACGCGCTGTGGCCCAGCATTGGTCGATGCGCAATCTGCCGGAAATGGACGGCGAACAGTTCCGTCTGTGGCAGGCGTTGCTTGAAGATCGCACCGGCATGGCGCTCGCGGTCGAACGCAAGAGTTTTCTGGAGACCAGTCTCGCCATCCGTACGCGCGAGCTTGGCCTGCAGACATACGAGGCATATTACGAGCAACTCGTAAACCGCGCGCCGGCCGACTCCATTATGGAGTGGTCAATTTTGATCGACCGCTTGACGGTCCAGGAAACAAGTTTTTTCCGGCATCGCAGCTCTTACGAACTCGTTGAGAAATATGTCCGCGACCGTGTTGTTACAGGCAAAACGCCGAAGAATTTCAATGTCTGGTCGGTTGGCTGTTCCTCCGGAGAGGAGCCGTACTCGCTGGCCATGCTTCTCACCGAAATGTTTGCCACGCTCAACGTCGCGCCGTACTGGGGCATTACCGCCACCGATATCAGCCTGCCGGTGCTGGCCAAGGCGCGTCGGGGCGTCTACGGTGCCCGCAAGGTGGATCTGCTTGATGCGGCGCTCAAGGAGCGCTACTTCCAGAAAATAAGCGACCGGGAATACGAGATATCCGCCGAACTGAAGACACGCATCTGTTTTGCGCGTGTTAACGTGCTGGAATTGCACAAAGTGCCGTTTCAGGATATCGACCTGATTTACTGCCAGAACATGCTGATTTACTTCCGCCGCTGGCGTAAGCGCGAGATTGTCACTCGCCTTGCCGATCGACTGGCCCCGGGCGGACTGCTGGTTCTCGGTCTTGGTGAAGTGGTCGACTGGCAGCACCCGAATATGGATAAGGTCCGGTTCGATGACTCCCTGGCATTCATGCGGCGCGCGCACTGAAGATGCTGTGCCGGAGTGGATGTCTTGAACGCAGGTATCCCGCACGGAAAATAGAGACGCAGTGATGGCTGAGACGCACGATTTCCTCGCGCTCGACTGGGTCAAGGGAGAGATCGAGGAAACCCTGAAGCAGGCACAGCAGGCTCTGGAGGCTCACGTTGAGAATCCGGAGGATCAGACGCGCCTGCGATTCTGTCTGACCTATCTGCATCAGGTGTACGGCACCCTGCAAATGGTCGAGTTCTACGGTGCTGCGTTGCTCGCCGAAGAAATGGAGAAGCTTACTCAGGCACTGTTGAACGGAAAAGTGCCGCGTGTAGCTGATGCCCAGGAAACGCTGATGCGTGGCATGCTCCAGTTGCCTGCGTATCTCGATCGCATCAAGGCCAGCCGGCGCGACATGCCGGTCATATTGTTACCGCTGCTTAACGATCTGCGTGCCGCACGCGGCGAAAAATTTCTCTCCGAGGGCTCGCTGTTCAAGCCAGACATGACGGGCGCTGGCGGCGATGGCGAAGTGCACGTCGCCGTGGCTGCAGATCCGAATCTCGCCGAGTTGTTGCGCAAGATTCGGCAGATGTTCCAGATCGCGCTGGTCGGGTTCATTCGTGGTGAGAATCTGCCGGTGAATATCGGTCATATGGCCAAGGTTTCGGCGAAGCTGGTAAAGGTTGCCGGAGACTCCGCGATCGCACCGCTGTGGAAAGTCACCGGCGCCATTGCCGAAGGGCTCGCCAGCGGATCGATAGAAGGTGGCACCGCGATCAAACTCCTGCTTGGTCAGGTTGATCGACAGATCAAGTTGCTGGTCGAGCAGGGCGCGCCGGGTTTTGCGCAGAAGCCTGCGCCGGATCTGCTCAAGAATCTGCTCTTTTATGTTGCGCGCAGCGAAGCCGATTCGCCGTTGATTGCGCAGGTGCGCAAGATCTACAAGCTGGATGAGGCGTTGCCATCGGACGAGACCATCGATGCGGAGCGCTTGAAGCTTGCCGGCCCTGACCGGCAGACGATGACAACTGTCGCGCGGGCGATTTCCGAAGAATTGGCACGTGTGAAGGAAGCTCTGGACATCTTCATGCGCGGCGGCCCGCAGAGCAAGGTTACGGACCTCGCCCCGCATATCAGCACACTCAAGCAGGTTTCCGACACCATCGCCATGCTGGGTCTGGGCCAGCAACGCAAGCTGGTGGAGGAGCAGCACGACATCCTTGAACAGATCATCAAGGACGGCAAGCTGGAGAATCCCGCTCTGTTGATGGATGTCGCTGGCGCCCTGCTTTATGTCGAGGCGACGCTGTCTGGCGGGGACGATCGGCCGCAGGCACGGGTGCCGGCGACACCGCAGGACGCTCTTGCCCAGGATGGGCTTGCGAAAGCGCGTGAGGCAGTCGTGCGCGAATGCCGTGCCGGTCTTGAGTTCACCAAAGACAAGATCGTCGAGTACATTGCGTCGCAATGGGATCGGGCTCATATCCAGGATGTCCCGGACACGCTGAACACGGTGCGCGGCGGCCTGCAGATGATTGGGCTGGATCGTGCCGCAATGGTGCTCGTGCAAGCGGCGAATTTTTTCCGCGCGGAATTGTTTGGCGAAGATGCGCAGCCGGACTGGAAGCGCATGGACACGCTTGCTGATGCCATCAGCTCGGTCGAGTATTTTCTTGAGCGGATCCTCGAAGATCCGGAAAGTGGCGAGCATATTCTCGAGATTGCAGAAAAATCCGCCGCAGATCTCGGCTACCCGGTATCTGAAGTTTCAAAACCAATCATGGAGTTCGACATCCCTGCAGTTGTCATGAAGCAGGAGCCGGATGCGCTTGCTCCTGATGCCGACGAAGAGATCGAGGCGCACGCGAAAGATGGGATACCAGCCGTCATTTTCAGCAATGAGTTGAGCGACGAGCTGGTTGCCGAGCCGACGCTTGATGTACCAATGACAGCAGCCCAGGAAGGCAAGACCTCGTTCGCCGACGAGGAAGCGCCGCTGATTGATGAAGACATGCTGGTACTTGCAGGCTTGATGGATGAGGGCTCCGCTCCAGGCGAGCATGCGAAGGTGATACCGGCTGGGGAGATTGTTGCGGCAGATATCCTTCCGGTTGCCGATCAAGGGATTGAGGACGCCTCTGTCGATGCCGAAATTGTCGAAATTTTCGTCGAGGAAATCGGCGAAGTTATGGAGAAGCTTGACGAGTACTTTCCACAGTGGGTTGCCAATCAGCAGGATGAGGTGTCGCTCAAGGAGTTCCGCCGCGCTTTCCACACGCTCAAGGGTAGCGGCCGGATGGTTGGCGCAAAATATGTCGGTGAATTGGCGTGGTCTGTCGAAAACATGCTCAACCGTGTTATCGACAAGACAATCCTGCCAACACCGGTGATGGTCGATCTGATCCGCACGGTCAAGGAGATTGTCCCCGACCTGGTCCAGGCCTTTGCGCAACGGCGCAAGCCGCCGCACGCTGTTGAGGCGCTGATGGCGTGCGCAAGCGCATTTGCGCGCGGCGAGAGTCCAGCTCTCGTGCCATCGCTTGCTCAGCACGACGCCCTGCCGGCAGCAGAAAGTGCAGTAGTCGACGCCTTGCCGGCGATATCGACCGAAGAAGAGATATTTGCGCCGTCGTCAGTTGCTGGGGAGGATTTCCCAGCGCCTGAGGACGAGGTGCCTGAGGACGAGGTGAAGGCCGAATACGACATGGCGTTGCTTGAGGTGTTCGCCAGTGAGGCCGAGCAGCACATCGCCACGCTCGACGCATATCTGGCAAGCCTTGATCCGGATGTTGCATATCACCCGATTACAGACGAGTTGCTGCGCGCATTGCATACGCTCAAGGGTAGCGCTCGCATGGCGGGCATCATGCCTGTTGCCGAGGTGGCCGGGCCCACCGAGAAATTCTGTAAAGAATTGCGCAACGACGGCGAACTTGCTGACGCCGACGTGATTGCGCTGGTGCGCGAGGCGACGGATCTGGTACGGCTGCGGGTGAGATACTTGTTGCCGGATCCGTACGCGCCGATTCCTGGTGCCCAATCCTATCTTGAGATGCTGTCCGCAATCCAGGATGCGCGGCATGCGCCGCGCGCAGCCACGGTTCCGGTTGATGCACCGGAAAAGCATGCCGTGCAGCCACGTCCCGGCATGATCAACGCGTTGCTTGCCGAGGGCATTGATCATGTGCTCGATGGTGGCGATTACGCCGCGCAATGGTCGCAGCAGGGTGTGGTTGGGCAGGATCTTGATGCGATGCGCGACCAGTTGCGGCGGTTGCACAAGACCGCCACGAGCGGCGGTCTTGTGCCTATTGCGGATATTGCCCGGCGACTGAGTCGAGTTTATGACGCGATTCATGATGGCCACCTGATGCTCGCCAATAATGTGCTGGATGCCCTGCAGCAGGGTCATGAGGCGGTCATCGGAATGATGGACTGCATGGCCGCGCACCAGAGCATCTGGCCGGCGACAGAAGTCGAGCAGTTGCTTGATGCGGTTACTGCGGGTTTGCCGAGTGATGCTTCATGCGGTGATCAGGCGCTGTCCGGGCATACGCCGGCACGCATACCGTCGGATACGGAACAAGTATCTTTGTATGACGAAGAGGTGTTGTTCTCTGCTGACGAGTTTGCTGTTTCGGAAGCGGAGGTGATTGCAGCTACGGGCACGGTTGAGCCGGAAGATGCATTCGACGATGTCGAGCTCTCCGCCGCCGACGTGAGTCTCTCTGAGGAGGAAGTGCTCCGGCTGACCGGCAGTGTCGAACCGTCTAGCCCGGCGCCGGAAGGCGCGCTGGCTGAGGACATCGTGGCGGGTGACGGCGAGGGCCCTATCAGTGTGCCGGAGCGTGACCCGGAGCTGGTCGAAATTTTTCTGGAGGAAGCCGGCGAGCTCGTCGAGAGCTCGGGCGAATCCTTGTCGATATGGCTGCAAAATGTCGACAATCTGATTGAAGTCCAGAAACTTCAGCGCGACCTGCATACGCTTAAGGGCGGTGCACGGATGGCGGAAATTGCGGAACTGGGCGATCTGGCGCACGAACTTGAAAACCTGTACGAAGGCCTCAGTCAGGGTACGCTGCCCGTGCGGCCGGTGCTGTTCGAATTGCTCAATCGCTGCCATGACCGCATCGCGGACATGGTGGACGATATTCGTACCAAGGGCTGGTGCAAGGACGGCAGGCAATTGATCGCGCAGATCCATGCGTATATCAAGAATCCGGAACAGTTCAGCATGGAGGCCCCGGCGGCGTCACTCAAGCCGGCAACCATACCCGTGCCCGTGATGGAAGGGCAGGCTCCGGCTGCAAGCGAAGTGCCGCGCATGATTCTCCCGGCAGCACGGCCTGCGGAAGAAAGTGAGCCGGTCGTCGATGCCGACATTCTGGAGATATTCCTTGAGGAAGCCGAGGATCTCACGGCACAACTCGATGCGGCGATCAGTGGTTGGCAATCCGAGCCGGGCAATAGCGCGCATGCCGATCAGATCAAGCGGGTTTTGCACACGCTGAAGGGTGGTGCGCGACTCGCAGGTCTTAAGCGTCTTGGTGATGTCAGCCACGAATTCGAGACGCGAGTGATCGACCTTGTTCCGCGGACACCGGACGCGGCATTCTTCGCTGCTATCGTGGCGTATCACGACGATATTTCTGCGCAGGTCGAACGCATTCGTGCCGGCGGTGCTGCGGCAGCAGCAGCAGCGACCAATGTTGCCGGTGTCACCGCGAAAGCGGCGGCACCCGTTGCGCCGGCCGCTGCTGCGTTGCCGCCGGAACAGCCGGCTGCAGAGCCGGCCACCGGCCTCGTTCCACATCGCCGCAAGGAAGATCAGGATGAGGAGCGCCGCGGGCCGGTGCAAACGGCAGCGCGGCAGGCGCAGCCGCAGGAAATGGTCAAGGTGCCGTCCGATTTGCTGGAGAAACTCGTTAACCTCGCGGGTGAAACCTCCATCAACCGCAGCCGTATCGAAACGCAGGTGACCGATTTCCGCTACACGCTGGGCGAGATGGGGTCAACAATCTCGCGGCTTGCCGCGCAGTTGCGTCGTCTTGATGCGGAAGCAGATTCGCAAGTCAAGGCGAACTGGGAGAAGGGTGTTGCCGAGGGCAAATACTCCGGCGAGTTCGATCCACTGGAGATGGATCAGTACTCTGCGCTGCATCAACTGACCAAACAGTTGTTCGAATCGGCGTCTGACCTGCTCGACATCCGCGACACGCTGACCAGCAAGTCGCGTGATACCGAAACGCTGTTGCTGCAACAGTCGCGCGTCAATACCGAACTGCAGGAAGGCCTGATGCGCTCGCGCATGGTGCCCTTCTCGCGGCTGATCCCGCGCTTGCGCCGCATTGTCCGCCAGGTGTCCGGCGAACTGAAGAAGCAAGTCGATATCGACTTCATTAATCCGGAAGGTGAAATGGATCGAGCGTTGCTCGAGCGTATCGTCGCGCCGCTTGAGCACATGCTGCGTAATGCCTGCGACCATGGCGTGGAGAGTCCGCAGGTACGTGTTGCCGCCGGCAAGCCGGCGATGGGTCGTATTCGCCTTGCGCTGACGCGTGAGGGTGGTGAGGTCGTGCTGAGTATTTCCGACGATGGCAAGGGCATCAATGTCGACGCCGTGCGCAAGAAAGCGATGGAACGCGGCTTGATGGATGCGACTTCCGAATTGTCCGATCAGGAAGTGATGCAGTTCATCCTCGAGGCCGGGTTCTCTACTGCCGAGAAAGTGACGCAGATTTCCGGGCGCGGTGTCGGTATGGACGTCGTGTCCAGCGAGATCAGGCAGATGGGCGGGGTATTGACGATCCGCTCTGAAGTCAATCAGGGCACGGCTTTCGAGATTCGTCTGCCATTCACTGTGTCGGTGAATCGTGCGCTGATGGTGCGCGTCGGCGAGGACCAGTTCGCCATCCCTCTGGTGCAGATCGAGGGTATCGTGCGCGTGTCGCCTTACGAACTTGAAACCTATTACCAGCCGAACGCGCCGGCTTTCGAATATGCCGGGGAGTCATATCGACTTGATTATCTCGGTGGTTTTGTGCACGGCGTTGCCGCGCCGGATCTGCGTGGAGCGGCAATGCCATTGCCAGTGCTGCTGGTGCGCGGTTCCGAACACACCGTTGCCGTGCAGGTCGACCAGTTGATCGGTTCGCGCGAAGTGGTGGTGAAAGCGGTTGGGCCGCAGTTGTCCACGGTGGCCGGCATTTCCGGCGCAACGATCCTCGGCGATGGCCGGGTGGTGATCATTCTCGATTTGTTGTCGCTGATTCGTGCTGCGCACCTGCAGCATGAGATGGCGCTTGCTACACAGCGCCGTCTTGTGACGCGGCGCGGTGAGACAACGGGTGTTGGCGGTCTGGCTGCATCCGTGCGCGAAACGCCACTCATCATGGTGACAGACGACTCGGTGACGGTGCGCAAGGTTACTGGCCGTTTCCTTGAGCGCCAGGGTTTTGATGTTATTACCGCGAAAGATGGTATGGATGCAGTTGCGCAACTTGCCGATATCAAGCCGGATATCATGCTGCTCGATATCGAGATGCCGCGCATGGACGGTTTCGAGGTGGCATCACACTGCCGCCACGACAGCCGCCTCAAGGATTTGCCGATCATCATGATTACGTCACGCACCGGTGAGAAGCACCGTGAGCGTGCGATGGAGCTCGGGGTCAACGCCTATCTTGGCAAGCCCTTCCAGGAAAACGAATTGCTGGCGAAGATCCATGAATTGTTGGCAGAGCGGCGCGCGCAAGCGTCGCTCTGAGGGTTGGCTCGCAGTATGGGAGAAGAAGTTAACCCTCGTCTTGGTGTCATCTCCGACACGCTCCTGCAAGGCAGTTTGCTGGCCAATGCGGCGAAGGCACTGGGCTATGATGTGGTCGTCAACACCCAGCCGGGCAATCTTGATACTGTCAAATGGGTCGACAAGGGCGTCGTCGAGTGCTGGCTGATCGATCTGCACGATCAGGAGAAATGGGCGGAATTTCTTGATCTTCTGCTCGATCAGACGGATGCGCCGCTGATTTTTGGCGATGGTGCCGCGCCGCCGAAAAGTCACGAGGAGTATCCGCGCTGGGAGCGCCGTCTGTTTCAGACCCTGATCAAAAGCGTTGGCCGGCCGGTGATTGCAAAAGTAAATCTGAATGTGCCGGAGAAAACGCAGGCCAAGCCGCGCTCCATGCTCGTTATTCCGGAGGAGTTCAAGGATCCGTCGCTCACCGCAGGCAGGCCACAGCGCGTGTGGGTTCTCGGTGCGTCGGCGGGTGGTCCGGCAGCGGTGAAGTTGTTTCTCGATTCATTGCCCAAAGAGTTGCCGGTGGCATTTGTGCTTGCCCAGCACATTGATCCGAAAATGCTCGAAGGTCTGACGCAATCGCTTATCCGGCATAACTGGTTCAAGATGCGTATTGGTCGTTCCGGCGAGCCGTTGCGCTATGGCGATATCGTTGTTGCGCCCTGCGATGCCGAGATTGCATTTGATGAGACCGATTGCATCGTTCAAACCGGCAAGCCCTGGGAAGGGCCTTATGCGCCATCAATTGACCAGGTGATGGCCAACGTATCGTCGCGCTATGGCAGGCAGGCCGGTGCCATCCTGTTCTCGGGCATGGGCAACGATGGCTCCATTGCCGGGCCGATGATGGCCGCGCGTGGTGGTACCGTATGGGCGCAATCCGCCGAAACCTGTACGGTCAGCTCGCAGCCCGACTCGGTGCGCGATACCGGTTGCGTGAGTTACAGTGGGTCGCCGGAATTTCTTGCGCAACAGTTGATAGAAAGTGTACGTCAGCAACTCAAGAACAGGCCCAAGCCGCCCGGTGAGGCGCTTGCCTCCTGACCCGACACATCCTGCACGCCAGACTGGATGACGCCCCCATGAGCCAGATGATCCCGCGCGCCCCCGCTTCGAAAACACCGGTCCCGCAGGCCGAAGTGCCGAGCCTGATGGTGCCGCAACAGGGGCGCCCGTTGCTGGTACCGAATATCGCGGTGGCGGAAATCGTGCCGTTCAGTGCGCCATTACCGGAAGCCGGCAAACCGCAGTGGTTTCTCGGCCACATCATGTGGCGTGGCGAGAAGGTGCCGGTGATATCTGTAGTGCAGTTGCGCGGCGAAGAAGAGGACATCCCGGCCGAAGCGCGGATCGCGGTATTCAACGGGCTGGGGGGCGCGCTGCGGTTCTATGGCGTGATCACCCACGGGATTCCGCGGCTGGTGCGTGTGCGTGCACAGGACATCGAGAGTACCGACGGCATGTACACATCGGTCGATGACGCTTTCGTTGCTGTTGGCGGGGAACTTGCGGTCATTCCCAACCTCATTCAGATCGAGACGATGATTGCCGCTGTGTGAGTCCGCCAGACCATGACATGTTCAATAAATCATGTGCAACTCGCGGCATTGCGCGCGGAAAGGCGGCACCATGGCGAGAACTGGTTCCGCAACAATTACAACAGGGATCGTCGCGGTGTTGCCGACTTCATACGCTGGATGCGCGACAAGCGCGGCCTGTGGCCGGCGCCAAAACGGTTTCCTGTTGATCGTCCGGACAGCAACTGGCTCGCTGCCAATCGCAGCGACAGTACACTGACCTGGATCGGCCACGTCACCTTTCTTTTTCAGCATCGCGGCCTGAATGTACTCACCGATCCGGTATTCAGTGAGCGCGCCTCACCATTGTCTTTCGTTGGGCCAAAACGCTATACGCCGCCGGCGATGCATGTCGATCATCTGCCGCCGATTGATATCGTGCTGATTTCACACAATCACTACGACCATCTTGATCGCGATGCGGTGCGCCACATCGCCAGACGCAACGAGGGCCGCACGCGTTTCCTTGTGCCGCTGAAGCTCGCCGGCTGGTTTCGGCGCGAAGGGATCGACAACGTTGTTGAGCTGGATTGGTGGGATGAAGCGCTTCCGCTGAGCGAAAAACCAGAAAGTGCCGAGCACAGCAAGGTACATGCCTGGTTTGTACCGGCACAACATTTCAGCGGTCGCGGCGTGAATGACCGCAATGCGACGTTGTGGGGTGGCTGGGTACTGGAGATCGACGGGTTCCGCCTGTATTTCGCCGGTGACACCGGTTATGGGAAAGATTTTGCCGATATTGGCGCGGTATTTGGCGGCTTCGATTTATCCTTGATTCCGATTGGCGCCTATGAACCGCAATGGTTGATGGGTTCGGTGCATGTGAATCCTGAAGATGCCGTGCGTATCCATCGCGACGTAAAATCGAAACATTCGATTGGTATGCATTGGGGCACGTTTATTCTTACCGACGAACCGGTTGACGAGCCGCCACGCCGTCTTGCGCGTGCGCGCAGCGATCAGGGCCTCGCCGACGGTGAATTCGTTGTGATGCGGCACGGTGAAATGCGGCGCTGGTCGCCGGGCTGCATGCCGGGCTAAAATCCTGTAGCACTTTGATCAGGCAACAGATGGAAAGACACCATGAATATGAATATGACCAACACTAACAATCGTTGGGGGCTCATCGCCCAGGGCTTTCACTGGCTGATGTTCTTGTTGATCATCGGCGCCTGGTTTGCAGTTGAGACGCGTGAAGATTTCCCGAAGGGCAGCCCGGAACGTGACGCCTGGATGCTGCTGCATAAATCGTTAGGTCTTAGCATATTTTTCCTGGTGTGGTTGCGCATCGGGGTACGGTTCACGCAGGTGACGCCGGCCGATATTGGCGCGGGTTGGCAGCAGAAAGCAGCGAAGCTGATTCACCTTGGTCTCTATGCTGTGATGATCGCCATGCCGATTACCGGCATGCTTGCCAGTCAGTTCTTCGGCAAGCCAGTCAGTTGGTTTGGTGTGTTCGAGCTGCCGATGCTGGTCAGCGAAAGCAAGGATCTTGGCGAAGTATTAGAGGAAGTGCACGAAACCGGCTTTATCGCGCTGCTTGTGCTGCTCACAGCACATGTCGGCGCTGCGCTTTACCATCACTTCATACTCAAGGACGACGTGCTGAAGCGTATGTTGCCGTGGGGTAAATAACGCGGCAGATGGCGCTAGCCAAAATCCCCATAACGCGCCTGCAGCACGGCGAGTGCCGCCGCCGGCGCGGTTTCCGTGCGCAGCACGCGTGGGCCGAGGGTGAAGGTGATAAAGCCCTTGCCCTGCGCAGCAGCAACTTCTTCCGGCGTCAACCCACCTTCCGGCCCGATCAGCAAGGCGCTGCTTCGGCATTTTTCCGGCAGCACTGATTTGCCATTGCCGGGATGCAGCACCAGTTTCAGTTGCGCCTCGACCTTCGCAATCCATTTCAAAAGATCCACCGGCGAATGAACTTCCGGTACGCGCACGCGCCCCGATTGTTCACAGGCTGCGGCCGCGACCATCTGCAGGTGCTCGCGTTTTTTCTCAAAGCGATCGCCATCAAGTTTCACGTCGCAACGGCTACTGGAAAGGAGTGTAATTTCAGTAACACCCAATTCTGTGGCTTTTTGCACCGCGTACTCCATGCGGTCGCCCTTGCTCATCACCTGGCCCAGATGCGTGAGCAACGACGACTCGGTCGCAGGCTCGCGCCGGGCCATGATCCGGACAATGGCCTCGCGCTTGCCGGCGCTGATGATTTGCGCAGCGTACTCGCTGCCGTTCCCGTTGAAGATGCAGAAGGCATCTCCTGGCGCCATGCGCAGTACGCGCACCAGGTGTTGCTGGTTGCGTTCGCCGAGGGCAATTTCGGCGTCGGTGGCGAGTTCCTGCTGTTCAAAAATGCGCGTGGCCATGCTCAATCTCCCGGCTCAATCGCGGGTCGCTATATCAATGCTCTCGGCCGCGATCTGTGCCAACAGGTCGATCTGCTCCGGCGTGATCACGTAGGGTGGCATGAAATAAACCACATTGCCCAGCGGTCTGAGCAGGGCGCCGCGTTGTAGCGCGTGCTGGTAAACGCGCAAGCCGCGGCGCTCGGTCCAGTCGTACGGCGTTTGCGCGGCCCTGTCCTTCACCAGTTCGATGGCGGCGATCATGCCGGTCTGGCGCACTTCCGCCACGTGCGGGTGGTCAACAAATGGCGCCAGTGCCACGCCCATGCGGGCAGCGAGCACGCGGTTGTTTGCCAGCACATCGTCATCCGCGAAGATTTTGAGCGTGGCAAGCGCAGCAGTGCAGGCCAGCGCATTGCCGGTATAGCTGTGCGAATGCAGAAAAGCGCGCAATGTTGTGTAGTCCGCGTAGAAGGCGTCGTAAACCTTGTCGGTGGTGAGCACGACTGACAGCGGCAGATAGCCGCCGGTCAATCCTTTGGAAAGACAGAGAAAATCCGGCGTGATGCCGGCCTGCTCGCAGGCGAACAGCGTGCCGGTGCGGCCAAAGCCGACGGCAATTTCGTCGGCAATCAGGTGGACATTGTGCTTGTTGCACGCTGCGCGCAGCAGCTTCAGGTAGACCGAGTGATACATGCGCATGTTGCCGGCACACTGCACCAATGGCTCAACGATCACCGCGCAGGCATCTTGCGCATGTTGTGCCAAGGTTGCCTCCATGTGCGCAAACATTTTGCGGGTGTGCTGCTCCCATGTTTCGCCGGTGGCGCGATAAAAGCAGTCCGGCGACGGTACAGTGATCGCCTGCATCAACAGCGGCGCATAGGTGTCCTTGTACAGGGCGACATCCCCAACGGCGAGTGCACCCAGCGTTTCGCCGTGGTAGCTGTTGGACAACGTAATAAATTTTGTTTTTTTCGGCAGGCCGACATTCTTCCAGTAGTGAAAGCTCATCTTCAACGCCACTTCGATGGCGCTGGAGCCGTTGTCGGCATAAAAGCATTTATTAAGGCCCGGCGGCGTCATTGCCACCAATGCTTCCGAGAGCTCAACCACCGGTTCGTGGGTAAAGCCGCCGAGAATCACGTGTTCCAGTTTGTCGATCTGCGCCTTCAGCGCCGCGTTGATGCGCGGATTGGCGTGGCCGAACAGATTCACCCACCAACTGGATACCGCGTCGATGTAGCGGTTGCCGTCGAAATCGTGCAGCCAGACGCCTTCGCCGCGCGCGATCGGGATCAGTGGCAACTGCTCGTGATCCTTCATCTGCGTGCAGGGGTGCCACAGAACCGCGAGGTCGCGACGCATCAGGTCGGTGTTGCTGCTCATGGCGTCTATTCTGGCACGGCCCGAACCCGGGCGTCAGAAGGCGTTGCTGGACTGGATGACATGGTTCGGGCGGGCCTTGGATGCGTTGGCTCGTATCGGGCCACAGAATAGCAATAGCAGTGTGTGTCTAACCTTCCAGCCCCAGATTGCGCAAAATCGCCAGCGTCGGCTCGGCCTGGTTCATCGTGTAGAAATGGATGCCCGGCGCGCCGGCCGCGAGCAGGGTTTCGCACAGGCTGGATACCACGTCGACACCGAACAGTTTCAGCGATTCATCGTCGTCCCCATAAGTTTCCAGTTGCTTGCGCAGCCAGCGCGGAATTTCTGCGCCGCAACTGTCGGAGAAGCGGAACAGATTCGTTGCGTTGGTTATCGGCATGATGCCGGGCACGATCGGAATATCGATACCGTCATCCAGTACGCGATCCATGAAATGGAAGTACGCATCCGGGTTGAAGAAATATTGCGTGATCGCCGAGTTCGCGCCGGCTTTTGCCTTGGCAACGAAGTGGGCGATATCGGCATCGAGGTTTACCGCCTGCGGGTGCATCTCCGGATAGGCGGCCACTTCAATGCGGAAGTGGTTGCCGTAATGCTGGCGAATAAAGGCGACAAGATCGCGCGCGTATGGCAGCTCGCCACCCGTCGGCCCCATGCCGCTCGGCAAGTCGCCGCGCAGGGCGACGATCCGCTGCACGCCGTCGGCCTTGTAGCCATCGAGAATCTCGCGCATCTCGGCTTTGGTGTGGCCGACGCAGGACAGATGCGGTGCGGTATCAATGCCGCATGCGCGCACCATCTTGACCGTGTTGAAGGTGCGTTCGCGTGTCGAACCGCCGGCGCCGTAGGTCACCGAAAAAAATTCCGGCTGTTCGGCGACGAGGCGATCGCGCACCTCGGCCAGCTTGACGAAGCCGGCCTCGGTCTTCGGCGGGAAGAACTCGAAGCTGATCTGGACTTCCTGCAGTTCGTCGTCGCTCATTTCCCGATTCCTGCCATCAATACTTGTAGTGTTCAGGCTTGAACGGGCCGTCTACGCTCACCTTGATGTAGTCGGCCTGTGCCTTGGTCAGTTTGGTAACGACACCACCAAACCCTTTCACCATTTCCAGCGCCACTTCTTCGTCGAGTTTTTTCGGCAGCACTTCCACTTTCATCATGGATGACTTGACGGCATCGGAGTGATCGGCGAAACGTTGTTCGTACAGGAACATCTGCGCCAGCACCTGGTTGGCGAAGGAACCGTCCATGATCCGCGACGGGTGGCCGGTGGCGTTGCCAAGGTTCACGAGCCGCCCCTCGGACAGCAAAATCAGGTAGTCGTCGGATTCCTGGTTGATCGTCTTGCCGGGTGCGGTGTCGCGGAACACCTTGTGCACCTGCGGTTTGACTTCCAGCCAGGCGAATTTTTCGCGCAGGAAGGCAGTGTCGATTTCGGTGTCGAAGTGGCCGATGTTGCAGACCACCGAGCCTTTCTTCAGTGCGCGCAGCATATTGCGATCACACACATGGTGGTTGCCGGTGGTGGTGCAGATCAAATCGGTTTCGCCGAGCAGGCGGGTATCGATGCAATCCGGCTTGCCGGTGTTTTCGCCATTGATGTATGGCGACACCACTTCGTAGCCGTCCATACAGGCCTGCATGGCGCAGATCGGGTCGATCTCGGAGATCTTCACGATCATGCCTTCCTGACGCAGCGATTGCGCTGAACCCTTGCCCACGTCGCCATAACCGATCACCAGCGCCTTGCGGCCGGCCAGCAGCATGTCGGTGCCGCGCTTGATCGCGTCGTTGAGTGAGTGACGGCAACCGTACTTGTTGTCGTTCTTGCTCTTGGTAACTGAATCGTTGACGTTGATTGCCGGGACTTTCAGCTCGCCTTTCTGCAGCATTTCGATCAGGCGCTTGACGCCGGTGGTGGTCTCTTCGGTGATGCCGTGGATCTTGTCGAGCATCTGCGGATATTTGTCGTGAATGAGGCCGGTGAGATCACCGCCGTCATCAAGGATCATGTTGCAATCCCAGGGCTTGCCGTCCTTGAGGATGGTTTGCTCGACGCACCACCAGTACTGCTCTTCGGTTTCGCCTTTCCAGGCGAATACCGGCACGCCGCGCAGGGCGATGGCGGCGGCGGCGTGATCCTGGGTGGAAAAAATATTGCAGCTCGACCAGCGTACTTCGGCGCCCAGCGCCTGCAGGGTTTCGATCAGTACGGCGGTCTGCACCGTCATGTGGATGCAGCCGATGATTTTCGCGCCGGCCAGCGGCTTCTGCTTGCCGTACTTGGTGCGCAGGTTCATCAGCGCCGGCATTTCGCGCTCGGCGAGGATGATTTCCTGGCGGCCGTATTCGGCCAGGGAAATATCGGCAACCTTGTAATCGACTTTAACGGGAGCATTCATGGGTTTTGTTCCTGAACAATGAATTCGGTTGGTTGTTTATTTCAGGCCGGCAGCGGCGCGCAATTCTTCGGCTTTGTCGGTTTTTTCCCAGGTAAAGGTATTGTGCGTGTGGCCACCCACCGTCACCGTACCGGGTGTGCGGCCAAAGTGGCCGTAGGATGCCGTCGGCTGGTAAATAGGGTGCAGCAAATCGAGCTGCTTGGTCAGGCCATAGGGGCGCAGTTCAAATACCTTGCGCACCAGGGCAACCAGTTTGGTGTCGGAAATTTTCCCTGTACCAAACGTGTTGATCGAAATGGATGTCGGCTCGGCCACACCGATGGCATACGACACCTGGATTTCGCAGCGATCAGCCAGGCCGGCCGCAACAATATTTTTTGCCACGTAACGGCCAGCATAGGCTGCGGAGCGATCAACCTTCGATGGATCTTTTCCGGAGAATGCACCGCCGCCGTGGCGGGCCATGCCGCCGTAGGAATCGACGATGATTTTGCGTCCGGTGAGGCCGCAGTCGCCCATCGGCCCGCCGATCTCGAAACGGCCGGTCGGATTGATGTGCACCTTGGTGTCCTTGTGCATCCACTCTTTCGGAATGACGTGCTTGATGATGAGTTCCATCACGCCTTCATGGATGTCCTTGTCCTGCACGTCGGCAGCATGTTGTGTAGACAACACGATGGCTTCCGCCGCGACCGGCTTGCCGTTTTCATAACGGAACGTCACCTGTGATTTCGCATCCGGGCGCAACCACGGCAGCAAGCCGGATTTGCGCGCTTCGGCCTGACGCTCGACTAAGCGATGCGCGTATTGAATCGGCGCCGGCATCAACACGTCGGTTTCGTTGCTGGCGTAGCCGAACATCAGGCCCTGGTCGCCAGCGCCCTGGTCTTCGGGTTTTGCCCGGTCAACACCCTGGTTGATGTCCGGTGACTGCTTGCCGACCAGATTCAGCACGCCGCAGGTACGGCCGTCGAAGTGCACTGCCGACGAGTCGTAGCCGATGGCAACGATCACGTCGCGAACGATTTTTTCGTAATCAATGTTGGCGGTGGTGGTGATCTCGCCGGCAATGATGGCGACGCCGGTTTTCACCAGCGTTTCGCAGGCCACGCGCGCGTATTGATCCTGCGCAATGATGGCATCGAGGATGGCATCGGAAACCTGGTCGGCGACCTTGTCCGGGTGGCCTTCGGAAACGGATTCGGAGGTGAAGACGCTGTATTCGCTCATGGCGTGCTACCTGTTGTTGCCTTGGTCAGTGATGGGAAAACACATTTGCAAAAGGAACTGAAAAGCTGCGGAACAACACCTGGAAGCCGTTGCGCAGCCCCAGGTAGAAACTGTTGCCGGCGATGAAGCCGGCGGTGCGTGCCCAGCCGTCGAGCTCGGCGTCGTCGAAGCCCTGCCACAAATCGCCGCAGTGCGCGCGCACCCAGTCCTGTTCGTGGCGGGACAGATCGGTGACCAGCATGACGCCGCCGGGTTTCAGCAACTTTGCCGCGTCGCGAAACAGGTCGGCGGGCGAGGGCACATGGTGCAGCACCATGTTGAACACCACGGCGTCGACGACGAGGTGGCGGGCCAGCGCCGCTTTTGTATCGCCTGCCACCAGCGTCACATTGGTCAGCCCGTCGGTGTCGATGCGCGCCCTGGCTTTCGAGAGCAGCCCTTCGCTGATGTCGAAGCCCCAGACCTTTGCGTAGCGCCCGGCCAGTTCAGCGAGGTATTCGCCGGCGCCGGGGCCGACTTCCAGCACCTCAGCGGTAGCCGGCAACTGCGCGGCAAGCAGCAGGTCGCGGGCGCCGTCGGCGTACTGGCGGTACTCGGCGATCAGATCCTGACGCTCGCGGAAATCCTCGGCATGGCGGGTAAAAAATGCCCGGCAGGCCTCGGCCCGCTCGGCCCGAATGCGCTCGATGTTGGTGCTCGCTTCGGCGGTATAAGGCATAGCGTCAAGAACAGTGAACAGGGCTTCCTGCACCGGGCGGGCCGGATCATCGGCCTGCGGCAGGGTGCGGCGGTAAAAGATGGCGTTGCCTTCACGGCGGGCGGTGACCAGCCCGGCCTGGGCCAGCACCTTGAGATGGTGGCTGATGGCCGGCTGCTTCTGGCCGAAGATCTCGCCGAGCTCCAGCACCCCGAACGAACCCAGGCCCAGCACTTGCAGGATCGCCAGGCGCAGCGGGTCGCCGCCGCCTTTCAGCAGGTGGGCGAGGCCGGCAAAGGCGGCGTCGGGGGTTGGGGTGGGGAGCGAGGCGAGGGACATAGGGGGCCGAGTCTAGAGGCAATATCAGTCCTTTTCAATATTCAAAAGAGTTGATAATGTCGGCCGCCCTCGCCTGTGCTGCCCGCTGACCAGCCCCCATGAGTTTCCCCTGCCGACCCGGCTGCGGCGCCTGCTGTATTGCCCCGTCCATTACCTCCCCCATCCCCGGCATGCCCGACGGCAAGCCGGCCGGGGTGCGCTGCGTGCAACTCACGCTCGACAACGGCTGCGCGATTTTCGGACTGCCCGAGCGCCCGGCGTTCTGCGGCACGCTGCAACCGTCGGCGGAAATGTGCGGCGCGAACGCAGAGTTTGCGCTGCGTTTTCTCGGTGAACTGGAGCGGGCAACGCGACCGGCTGCCTGACGGTCATAAGCAACGCAGGATTTCTTGGTTCGTGCCGTCGTTGCTGCCTCATAGGATTCCCTCGTCCCCGCAGTTGCCCATACGGGCCCGGGCATTCATTCGAGGAGAATCCCATGCGTTTCCTGATCAAGTCCCTGGCTGCCATCGCGCTCGCCGGGAGCGTTTCCACCGCCGCCGTAGCCGCAGAAGTAAACCTGCTCAACGTGTCCTACGACCCGACCCGCGAGTTGTACGAGGAGTACAGTAAGCGCTCCACCAACCCCATCTTGTAGCGCCTTTCCGATTTGACGACGCTGCGCTTTTCTTTCCGGAGAATCGCGCATGAGCCGATCCGCCTCAACTCCTCGTCACGAATTCTGGCTTTCCCATCGTCGCCGCGCAAAGGCTGAGCGCATGTCGCTGCGAGCCTATGCGCAGCGCGAGGGCTTGTCGTTGGCATCACTTTACGCGGCCCGGCCTGCGGCCCAGCGTCAATCTTCTGCGCGCGGGCCGGTGCCGACCGGCTTTGCGGCAGTCCGCGTATCCGGCGCGGGTGGCTGCGAGCTGTCGTTGCCGGGCGGCATGACGTTGCGCCTGCCGGAAGCGCCATCGCCCACCTGGTTGGCGACATTCCTGCGATGTCTGAGCCTTCGGCCGGCACGATGGCGACGGTGACTGTCACCGCGTCGGCGAATTTCGGCGTGCTGTAGGCCACGGCATTGGCGGCGCGCGTCTCGCCCGGCAGGATTTTGGTGATGTCGGCGGCGAGATCGTTGAATTCGTCGAACGCGCCCTGCGAACTCTTGAGCGGGGTGTCGACGTTGCCGGCGATGAGCGTGCCGAAGTCGCCCTTCACGCCGGCGTAGATGTTGCGCGCGGTGAACGGGCCGACGCCGTCATCGGCCTTGACGCCGAACTCGGCGACGTACACGCCCTCTAGGCACCGGTTCCCGTTGCAGGAACGAGGAAAAACCGCGTTGTATTTATCCGCGCGCGATAAAACGGTTATCGGCATTTTTCATAAGGGCCGCTTTGCAAGATCGGCATCACGAAACCGCCGGCCGCGACGACTGCGGGTCGCCGAGCCGCCCGGTGGCCGCGAGCAGCGCCAGGCAAATGACGCTGCCCAGTGACGCCAGCATCATGTCCTGTTGCGCATCCCAGTTGTCGCCCTGGGTGCCCAGATAGGCTTCACCGAGTTCGCCGCCAAACTGCATGGCAGCCGCCCACTCGATCAACTCGTACATCAGCGAGTGCGACATCATGAACGTCAGCGGGATCAGCCAGCGCCAGAAACTGCGCATATCGGGCAGTGCGCGCCGCAGGATTTCCACCCAGATTGGCGTGGTGAGCAGGCCATAGGAGAAATGCACCAGTCGGTCGTAGTGGTTGCGACTCCAGCCCATCGTGTCATTGAGCGTGCTGCCGGTCAGTGCGTACCACCAGTCGTCGTACGGCACTTCGGCGTAGGTATAGTGCGAGCCGAGCGAATGCAAGCTTAAAAAAATGAACAGCGTGACGTAGGCAGTGTTCGACAGCCGCGCGCCGCGAACGTAATGGATGACGACGACCGGCACGAACACGAACACCAGCACGTTCTCCAGCAGCCAGTCGGATGGATACAGCGGCTTGATCGCGCACAGTGTCCAGACGACGACGTAGAGCGCGAGCAGCGCAAGTGGCAGGGCATTGTCGCGATTCATAGCGTGTCCTCCATGGGCAGCGAGCCGGCAAGGTTCTCGCCGATGGCTAAGGCATAGCGTCGCACGGGCGCCGCCGCGCCCCCGGTATTACTGGCAGCCAGGAAAGCCCGAGACGAGGACGGTGGCCAGGTTGGTGCTCAGGCCCAGTTCGGCCTGATAGGCCGGGAATTGCGTCTGCAGGCCGCCTGAAACGGTGTTGGCCAGGCGCAGGCGATTGGCGCAATTGGGTTCGGTGCGCAGCGAAGTCAGGTTCCCGATCAGGCTGCCGGCCATATTGGCGCGTGCAGTATTGCCGGCGCTCGATGCCTTGCTCTGTTCGACCGACAGCCAGGTCTGCAGGGCGATGATGGTGGTTTGCATCGCTACGCCGGGCGAGGCCGATGCAGCCGGGGTTCCGCTTGCGGAAGCGCCGGCGAGCCCCATCATGTTGCACCCTGCCAGCAGGGTGGCAACGGCAATCGTGGTGGCGGCAATGAAGGAACGGGTCATGGCAGATCTCCGGCAGCGAGGTTTGAAGAATGCGACGGGGAAGGACCGCGCGCAGTGCGCAGGGTACCGGAAGTGATGGTGATTTGCCGAGTCGGCTGTGGCGCCTGTCAGATCGGGTCTGAACTTCTACACCTCAACGAAGCAACTATGCAGCCAGCAGCAGGAACTCAACTTTCACGGCTTCGTACGGAAACTCGATTGTGCCTTCCTCAGTGCGATTGAGCAGGCCTGCATCAAGAAGTGCCACAACGTCTCCATGAACACCTTTGACGTCTCGCTCTACCCGCCGAGCCGCCTCTCGAATTGATATGGGGCCAGCACCACAAAGCGCCTTCAGAAGTTCCCACCGTTTAGCAGTGAGTACCTTCCACAGCAACTCAGGTGACGCGAAGCTGATTCGACCCGACTTCTGCTGCTTGTTCGTATTCCAGGTTTCGGCAAACCCGGCCATGGCCTCCTTGGGAGACCGAACATCAAGAACTACCGTTTTCATAATTCCACCTCTCAATGTCACGTTGGAAATCGGCTAGAAGTTTCTCGGGAGTGGCGAATCTGTATTTGGTTTCTCTACCGCCCCAATGCCGGTGATCGCCTTTTCCCGCCTCATTGTCATAACGGAGTACGCACTCCAGGCAGCCGGCGCCTGCGCGCGCAACGCGTCGACCAGGGTGCGTGCCAGTACGGCGCCGCGCGGCCCGGCACGATGCAGTGCGCAGAGGTCGCTGCCATCGATATCGCCAGCGAGCGCGCCGCCGGCGCGCGCCAGTGCGTCCGTCAGCGCCGCAATCGCGTCGCGCGCCGCGTGCGGACCGCTGCAGTTCAGCCATGCGACGACATGCCGGAACAGCAAGGCAGGTGCCTGATGAATATCGTCGTTGTTCGGCGTCGCCAGCACATGCGCAGCCAGGCGCCGGGCTGCCGCATCGAGCATGCCGTCACAGAAAGCCGGCTCGTTGGTGAGCACAACGGGAATCTGCGTCGGCAGCCAGTCGCGCCAGGCAATCAGCGCAAAGCGCAGCAGCCCTTCGCCGAGGATGCCGTGGCGCGGTAATGCTGCGAGGCGCGATAGCGCGCGCTGCACATCGTCGGGCGAACGCGCAGCGGCACAGGCGACCAGCCCCAACTCGGCCAGCTCGGCGCCGGCAATCAACCGCTCGCGCACGTCGTCGCTGCATGCAAGGCGGCCGCTGCCATTAGCGAGTGCCGTCACGATGCGGGCGCGGAATGCCGGCGTCGAAGCGGCGCTGATGAACAAGGTATCGACATCGACATGGTCGAGCTTACCGTGGGCAAGATTTTCCAGGGCACGATCGAAGAACAACGGATCGAACGCCGGCGATGGCGGCCGCGATGCGGCGAGGGCTTCCGGATCAAGAAAAAATTCCGCCATACCTGACGTAAACAGCAAAACGCGCCGCAGTGCGGCCGGCAGCCCGCGAAATGCATCGTAGTCAAGGCGCGGGTGGCCGGCGTCGCCGGTCACCAGTTTCTGCACGAGGCGGACATGACGCAGCAGCGCGGCACGGCCTTCGTCCTGTGCGGCGGCAAATTTCAGCAGGCGTAGCGTCGACGCTGCCGTTGTCAGCGTACCGGCTTTGGCCAGTTGCGCGGCCTGCAGTGCCAGCAGGGTATCGGTTTCAACGGGCGCGATTTCCGGTAGCCGGGCGGCCGGCAGCGTGCCATCGCGCAGCAGCCGCCAGTGCGCTGCGACCGGCGCGGATGCGTTGTCGAGCAGTGCGCGCCGTGTCGCCAGCAATCCGGTTGTTGGCGTATTGCGTTCGGCGTAACGCAGTGCCAACCAGAGCAGAGGAAGCTCGGTTTCGCTGCTGGCGGCAATCAGGTCGTTAAGGAATTTACCAAGCGTCCGGTGACGGTTTTTCGCGGTGTCACGCAGCAGTTCGACGACGGTGCCTGCATAAAGTGCGAGCGCATCACGGGCGCGCGCCATGGCATCCGGCCGTGACCAGTCGATGCGGGCCGTCACCGCTGCAAGGCGTGCGGCGCCATAGCCGTGATCCTGCAGGAGTGTTTTCTCAGCGCGCGGCGTTGGCATCGGCGACGGTCACCGCAGTCATGTTGATGATCCGCCGCACGGTTGCCGACGGCGTCAGGATGTGCACCGGCCGCGCGGCGCCCAGCAACAGCGGGCCAATGGCGATGCCGCCGCCAGCTGCGGTTTTCAGCAGGTTGTAGGCGATGTTGGCGGCATCCAGGTTTGGCAGTACCAGCAGGTTGGCGTCGCCTTCCAGGGTCGAGGTTGGCATGAGCTTTTTGCGATAGGCGCCGTCGAGCGCCGCGTCGCCGTGCATTTCGCCGTCAACTTCCAGCCAGGGTGCGGTGCGCTGCAGAATGGCCAGCGCCTCGCGCATCTTCACTGCCGATGGCTGATTGCTGGTACCGAAATTGCTGTGCGAGAGCAGCGCCGCTTTCGGGTGCAGGCCGAAGCGCAACATTTCTTCCGCCGCCATCAGGGTGATCTCGGCAATTTGTTCGGCAGTCGGGTCGTAATTGACGTGCGTGTCAACCAGCATTACCTGCCGGTTCGGCAGGATCAGGCTGTTCATGCAGGCGTAGGTTTTTGCGCCTTCGCGCAGGCCGATTGCCTGATCGATGTAGTGCAGATGCAGCGGCGTGGTGCCCCAGGTGCCGCAGATCTGGCCGTCGACGACGCCTTTGCGCAGCAGCATGGCGCCGATCAGTGTCGTGCGGCGGCGCATCTCGATCATCGCGTGTTGTTCGGTGATGCCCTTGCGCGCGGTGATGCGGTGGTATTCGCGCCAGTATTCGTCGTAGCGATCGTCTTTTTCGATGTTGACGATGTCATAGTCGCGGCCGGCTTCCAGGCGCAAACCAAACTTGGCGATGCGGTGGGCGATCACGGCGGGCCGGCCAATCAGTGTCGGTCGCGCCAGGTTTTCGTCGACCACTACCTGGACGGCACGCAGTACGCGCTCATCCTCGCCTTCGGAATAGGCAACGCGTTTTTTCGTTGCTTGCTTGGCGAGCATGAAGATCGGCTTCATCGTTGCGCCGGAGGCGTAGACGAAGGTTTGCAGCTTGTCGCGATAAGCGTCGAGGTCGGCTATCGGGCGCGCCGCCACGCCGGAATCGGCGGCAGCCTGTGCCACCGCCGGCGCGATTTTCATCATCAGCCGCGGGTCGAACGGTTTCGGAATCAGGTAGTCGCGCCCGAAGGTCAGTGAGGTATCGGCATAGGCCGCCGCCACGACTTCATTTTGCTCAGCCTGCGCCAGCTGGGCGATGGCATGCACGGCGGCAATTTCCATTTCCGATGTAATGGTAGTGGCACCGCAATCGAGCGCGCCGCGGAAAATGTACGGGAAGCACAGGACATTGTTGACCTGGTTCGGGTAGTCGGTACGGCCGGTAGCAATGATGGCATCGCTACGCACGGCGAGTACTTCGTCGGGCAGGATTTCCGGCGTCGGATTGGCGAGCGCAAACACCAGTGGCGATGCGTTCATGGTTTTCACCATGTGCGGTTTCAGTACGCCGCCAGCGCTTAAGCCAAGGAAAATATCGGCACCGAGCAGCGCTTCTGCCAGCGTGCGTTGGGTGGTTTTCTGCGCAAAGACTGCCTTGTCGTCATCCATCAGTTCAGTGCGGCCTTCATAGACAAGCCCGGCAAGATCGGTCGCCCAGATGTTCTCGCGCGGCACGCCGAGTTTCACCAGCAGGCCAAGACAGGCGAGCGCGGCGGCACCGGCGCCGGAGGTGACGAGCTTTACTTTTTTGATGTCTTTGCCGGTGACCTTGATGCCGTTCAATACAGCGGCACCGACGACGATCGCCGTGCCGTGCTGGTCGTCATGGAACACCGGAATTTTCATCCGCGCACGCAACTGGCGTTCGACGTAGAAACAATCCGGCGCCTTGATATCCTCAAGGTTAACGCCACCGAAAGTGGGTTCCAGTGCAGCGATAATATCGACCAGCTTGTCGAGATTCGATTCCTGCAGTTCGAGATCGAAGACATCAATGCCGGCAAATTTCTTGAACAGTACGGCCTTGCCCTCCATCACCGGTTTGGCGGCCAGCGGCCCGATGTTGCCAAGGCCCAACACCGCAGTGCCGTTGGTGATGACGGCCACCAGGTTGCCGCGTGAGGTGTAGCGGAATGCGTTGGCCGGATCGGCGACGATCTCCTCGCAGGCGGCGGCGACGCCCGGCGAATACGCCATGGCGAGATCATGCTGGTTGACCAGTTGCTTGGTTGCCGTAATGGCGAGTTTTCCGGGAGTGGGAAACTCGTGGTATTCGAGCGCGGCGCGCCGCAATTCTGCGCGTTTGTCGTCGTTGTCGGGCATGGCGTGGATAGCTCGCTCAGGCGTGGTGGCCGGGTTGATGGATACTGATGGCAACGCGCTTGATTGTAGGGGCGGCGCACCACTGCGGGCCAATGGCAGTGTGCAGGCCGTGGCGCAGGGAGTCATGCGCAGGTGGCCGGCAGTTTGATTGCCCCCCCGGGACCCTTCGGGGACAATGGCGGCCCCCGGCCATACCCCGCCCCAGGAGCCCAGTCCGATGCCCGCAACGCCCAGTCGCCGAGAGCTTGCCAACGCCATCCGTGCCCTGAGCATGGATGCGGTTCAAAAGGCGAAATCCGGGCACCCCGGCATGCCGATGGGCATGGCCGACATCGCTGAGGTGCTGTGGCGCGATTTCCTCGCGCACAACCCGGCCAATCCGCACTGGGCCAACCGTGACCGCTTCGTGTTGTCGAACGGCCATGGCTCCATGCTGCTGTATTCACTGCTGCATCTGACCGGCTACGGCGTATCACTTGATGATCTGAAAAATTTCCGCCAGCTGCATTCGAAAACGCCGGGCCACCCGGAATACGGCTACACGCCGGGCATCGAGACAACCACCGGGCCACTCGGTCAGGGTCTTGCCAATGCCGTCGGCATGGCCATCGCAGAAAGAACGCTGGCGGCGCAGTTCAATCGCGATGGCCTGAACATCGTCGATCACCACACCTATGTATTCGTTGGCGACGGTTGCCTGATGGAAGGCATCTCGCACGAAGTCTGTTCGCTCGCTGGTACCCTCGGCCTGGGCAAACTGATCGTTTTTTATGATGACAACGGCATTTCGATCGATGGCGAAGTGCACGGCTGGTTCACCGATGACACGCCGGCGCGTTTCCGCGCCTACGGCTGGCAGGTGATCCCGAATGTCGATGGCCACGACGCGCAGGAACTGCAAACTGCGATCAATACCGCGCGTACCAATACCGGGCAGCCAACACTGATTTGCTGCAAGACGATCATCGGTTTCGGCGCACCGACCAAAGCCGGCAAGGAAGAGTGCCACGGTTCCCCTTTAGGCGATGAAGAGATCAGGGGTGCGCGCGAGAAACTGGGTTGGAAATTTGCGCCGTTCGAGATTCCCGCCAACATTGCCGCCGCCTGGAATGCACATGATGCCGGCGCAAAACGCGAGGCGGACTGGAATGGGCTGTTCGAGCAGTACAGGACGAAAAATCCGGCGCTGGCTGCCGAGTTCGTGCGCCGCATGCGCAACGAACTGCCGGCCGGCTGGCACGAGAAGGCCAATGCGTTCATCCGCGATGTCGCCGCCAGGGGCGAAACCATTGCCACCCGCAAGGCCTCGCAGAATGCGCTCAACGGGTTCGGTGCGTTGCTGCCGGAACTGCTCGGCGGCTCGGCCGATCTTGCCGGCTCCAACCTGACGATCTGGAAAGGCTCGAAAGGCATTACCCACGACGACGCCAGCGGCAATTATCTTTATTACGGCGTGCGCGAATTCGGCATGACCGCCATCTGCAACGGCCTTGCCCTGCACGGCGGTTTCATTGCCTACGGCGCGACGTTTTTGATTTTCATGGAATACGCGCGCAACGCCATGCGCATGGCAGCGTTGATGAAGCAGCGCAATATCCAGGTGTATACGCACGATTCGATTGGCCTGGGCGAAGACGGCCCGACCCATCAGCCGGTCGAGCAGTTGGCCAATTTGCGGCTCACGCCGAATATGAGTGTGTGGCGCCCGGCGGACGCAGTGGAGTCGGCGGTAGCGTGGAAGGCAGCGATCGAGCGCAAGATGGGGCCGACGGCGTTGGTCTTCTCGCGGCAGAACCTGCCGCATATACCCCGTAGCGAAACCGCGCTCGCCAACATTGCTCGCGGCGGTTATGTCGTTGAGCCATACGACGCGGCGCATCCGGATGCGATCATCATTGCCACCGGTTCGGAAGTGGAACTGGCAATGGCGGCGGCGAAAGTGCTCGGTGAAAAGGGCCGCAAGGTGCGTGTTGTGTCGATTCCGTCCACCGACGTGTTTGATGCGCAGGATGCCGCTTACCGCGAATCGGTGTTGCCGAAATCCTGCCGTGTGCGCGTCGCTGTTGAGGCAGGCATCAAGGAATACTGGCGCCGTTACGTTGGCCTGGATGGCGCGATCGTCGGCATGGAGTCGTTCGGTGAATCAGCGCCGGCCGCGCAGTTGTTCCAGCATTTTGGCATCACCACGGCGGCGGTTGTCGCCGCCGTTGAGGGTTTGCCGGGATGACCGGACGGGCATTGCGCATCGCGATCAACGGCTACGGCCGCATCGGGCGCAATGTGCTGCGGGCGCTGCATGAGCGTGGCGAGTACGGTGTCGAAATTGTCGCGATCAACGAGACAGGCCGTGCTGATGCGATCGCGCACCTGACGCGCCACGATTCCACGCACGGGCCGTTCAGTGGTGAAGTTGCCCTGGAAGAAGGCTGCCTCATCGTCAATGGCAAACGCATTGCGCTGTCCGCAATTGCCGATCCCGCCGAGTGTCCGTGGCATAAGCTGAATGTCGATCTCGTGCTTGAATGCACCGGAGCGTTTCGGGCGCGTGCCGATGCCGCGCGACATCTTGTTGCCGGTGCGCAGCGTGTGGTGATTGGCGCGGTTGGTTTCGATGAGCCGGACGCCACGGTGGTCTACGGCATCAATCACACAACGCTGACTGCCGACCAGCACGTCATCTCGGCGTCGTCCTGCACCACGCATTGTCTGGCGCCGGTGCTGTCGGTGCTCAATGACGCGTTCGGCGTTGAGCGCGTGCTGATGACCGAGATCCACGCCAGCACCTCGGATCAGCACCTGCTTGACCATGTGCACCGCGACTTGCGCCGCGCCCGCGCTGCCGGCCAAAGCATTATCCCGACCACATCGAGCAGCATCGGCGCCGTGCAAAAAGTGTTGCCGTGGCTGGCAGGCCGTATCACCGGCTACTCGGTGCGCGTGCCGACGCAGAATGTTGCACTGGTCGATCTTAGCGTCGAGTTGCGCAAGCCGCCGACCGCGCAGGCGATCAACGCGCTGTTCAAACGGGCAAGCGTCGGCGAGTGGCGGGGCCTTGTCGGTTACAACGATGAGCCATTGGTCAGCATCGATTTCAACCATCGGCGTGAATCGGCGATTTTCGACGCCACGGAAACGCACCTGCTCGGCAATCTCGCCAAATTGATGGTGTGGTATGACAACGAGTGGGGATATGCGCACAGGTTGGTTGATTTGTGCGTCGCGTTGCGTAAGTGAATGGTAATTCAATCAGGAACCGAGCATGTCCATCATAAAAATGGCTGATCTTGACCTCAAGGGAAAGCGCGTTTTGATTCGCGAGGATCTCAATGTACCGGTGAAAAACGGCAAGGTTGCGTCGGATGCGCGCATTCTGGCTTCGCTGCCCACCATCAGGCTGGCGCTGGAAAAAGGTGCGGCGGTGATGGTGATGTCTCACCTTGGTCGTCCGGAGGAGGGTGTATTCAGCGAGGAGAACTCGATGCGGCCGGTGGCCGAGTACCTGGCGAAGGCGCTGGGCCGCAGCGTGCCGTTGTTGAGGGAATACCTCGCGGGCGTCGAGGTACAGGCGGGTAAAGTCGTGCTGTTCGAGAACGTGCGTTTCAACAAAGGCGAGAAGAAGAATAAAGACGAGCTGGCACAACAATATGCCGCCCTGTGCGACGTGTTCGTGATGGATGCCTTCGGCACCGCGCACCGCGCCGAAGGTTCGACGCACGGCGTTGCGAAATTCGCGAAAGTTGCCTGCGCCGGCCCGCTGCTGGCCGCCGAACTGGCGGCGCTGGGCAAAGCGCTGCAGGCGCCGCAGCGGCCGATGGTCGCCATCGTCGCCGGCTCGAAGGTTTCCACCAAGCTCGACGTGCTCACGTCGCTCACCGGAATCTGCGACCAGTTGATCGTCGGTGGCGGCATTGCCAACACCTTCCTCGCGGCTGCCGGCTTCAAGGTCGGCAAATCGCTGTGCGAGCACGAGCTGCTCGACACCGCAAGGCAGATCGCCGCAAAAGTGAAGGTGCCATTGCCGGTGGATGTCGTGGTGGCGATGGCACCCGCAGCGGGCGAGGATTTAATGGCATACGTCGCCAGCGCGAAGGCAACGGTAAAAAAAGTCAGTGATATTGCGGACAACGAGATGATTCTTGATGTGGGCCCGGAAACCGCGCAGCAGTTCGCCGGCCTGCTGAAGAGTGCGAAAACAATCCTGTGGAACGGGCCGGTCGGCGTGTTCGAGGCCGACCAGTTCGGCAACGGCACGAAAATGCTGGCGGAAGCGATTGCAGCATCGGGCGCGTTCTCGATTGCCGGCGGCGGCGACACGCTGGCGGCTATCGACAAGTACGGCGTGGCCGATCGCATCGGTTATATTTCAACCGGCGGCGGCGCATTTCTGGAATTTGTTGAGGGCAAGGTGCTGCCGGCGGTGGAAATTCTGCAGCAGCGGGCGAAAGGCTAATAGAGGAAATCACCATGGCACTCATCACCCTGCGGCAAATGCTCGACCACGCGGCTGAAAACAGCTACGGCGTCCCGGCATTCAACGTCAACAACCTCGAGCAGATGCGCGCGATCATGGAGGCGGCGCAGAAATGCAACGCGCCGGTGATCGTGCAGGCCTCGGCCGGCGCGCGCAAATACGCCGGCGCGCCGTTCCTGCGCCACCTGATCCTGGCCGCGATCGAGGAATTTCCGGAAATCCCGGTGTGCATGCACCAGGATCACGGCACGTCG
>CBDDRC010000006.1:0-47556 GCA_965232985.1 uncultured bacterium | reverse complement strand
AAAAATTATTTGGTGAATTCCACGCCAAGGAGCTTTCCTGTGTCCTTGTCGATTGCCATGCGGTGATCGCCATTCCACGCCACAATATGCCCTGGGAAAAGACCTCTATCCATAAGTTCAATCTTGCTCACCGGTGAACCGACGTTGCTGCGATAAGGATTATCCATATGGTTTTCCATGATCCACTGCACCTCGCCGCGCGTGTTGATGCAGATGACATTTCTGCTGGTCGTCTCGGCATTATCCAGCGGATGGCCCGTTGGGTATTGCCCACCCCATAACACGAGAACAAGACGTTCATCATCAAGTCGTAAAAATTGCTTGACGAGGCCTGTTGTCGCCACAACACCACCATCAACAACAAGTTTGTTTGCAACAATTTCGATATCACTCATGGCAAAGGTCTCGGATTCGAGAACAAAATTAAATTACTTGGATCATCATATTTATCCACCGCCTTGAACTGCGTTGCGCCACCAGCGCCCCATACATTGGCAGCAGCCTCGCCCGTTTGCAGCCGAAAATCCAGCGGCACCGTCGCATCGGTTATTTTTGTCGGCAAATGCGGCAGGGCAAATTTGTCCTGGATCTGCTGCGGTGTCAGATACGATCCGGTCGCCGGATCGATGATGTCCTGTTCGAGCATCATGAAGCTGCCTTGCTGATTGCTGAACGCTGCGCCCCAGGGATCATTCGGATTCGGGCTGTCGTTATACACCCGCACATACGTTTCCGGTTGGCCGGTGCTGTACTCCACCACCGGCTGGCCCGGCGTAAATGCCGGTTGAGCATAGGGCACACCCTGATGATTCACGTTGGCTGTGTTCGACGTGATCAAACTCACATCGGTGGCGCCATTGGGTACGTCCGGTACATTCCCCACCAAATCACGCAGCCCGATCTCACCCAAACCGGCATCACTCAAGTCCAGCGTGATATCGGGGATATCCGGAGAATATCCCGACACGGTTGTGGCGCCATCGCTAGCCGCCTTCGCCGCCACATCATCCGCAGCTTTCGCCGCACTTTGTGCGGCAGCATCCCCAATCTTATCCGCGAGCGCACCACCCAGTTTTCCCACGCCGACCGCCGTAAAGCCGGCCATCGTGGTGTTGAAAATCGCCAGGGTCTGCTGCGCGCCGCTGACATCCTGACCATACAGCGCATTCAATTGCGCCGACAGGTCATCATCCCACGCGGCAGCGTTGCCTTCGCCAATCGTTTGGCCGGCCCGGGAGACGCCATCCGCGATCGTGCCAAGCGGGTCTGCCGCAAAATCCTTCGCGCTGGTCCACAGGCCTTCGCCTACGCTCTGGGCAAACGCGCCAGGATCGGCCGCGATCGCCGCCGCAAAGGCTTCACCCATCTGCCCGATCTCGACCGCAAGCCCGTCCATGACACTGCGTGTTACCCCGGAACTGATGTTGTCGGCGTAAAAATCCCGGTTGGCGTAGGTGCCTGCCAAAAACAACTCCGGCCGGAGTAACTGATTGCCTTCCACCGTGAACAGCTGCTGTTGATTGTTCAACTCGTTGGTGAAGGTGCCATCTGCACCGGCCAAGAACTGTTTCGCCAGCGCATCATCGCCATCGGCCAGTTGCGCGCGCCACAGCAGGTCAACATCCTTCGCGGCTTGTTGCGCGAGGCGCTTGGTAGCCTCCTCGACCGTTACCGTACGCCCTTCGGTTTCGCTCAACTGCTGCGCAAAGGCTTCCGCGTTTTCCTTAATCCATTGGACTTCATCCGGATGCAACTGCCGGTTGTACGTGTCGGCTGCCAACGCAATCGTGACACCCTGATTCAAATCGCCATCGACCAACGCGGCACCAACAAGACCACTCAGTTGCGCACCGGCAGCACGCCAGGCCGTGTTGTCGCCGCCCGGCTCATTCACGCCGGTCAGGTCATCCAGCGCCGGCGAGAGGAGTTGCTGCAAGCCCGCTGCGGCGGCACCGGTGGCAAATTCACCACCCGTGGCTTCAGCAACCAGACCGCCGGCCAACGTGTGCAGAGCCACACGACCCGCACCACCTTCGAGCCAAAACAGTGTGCCGTCGGCATCGCCCTGGCCGAGTTGATCCAGCGCCAGCGCATTCCCCAAACTCCCCACCTGATAAAACGCCAGCGCACTCAACACATTCGCGCCCTGGGCGTTCAGGGCATCGTCGAGGTAATCATCAAAACTGCCGCCGAGCACGGCGCTTTGCACGCCGGCCTGGACCACCGCCTGCATGCCGGCGTGCAGCGTAAAACCGCCGATGTCGTTCAGGTTGTTCAGCTCAAACCCATGGGTGATGCCCAAGCGGGTATCGGTGCTGACACCCTCGTAGTTGTCGAAAACCGGATCGACAAAACCCGCAACCAGCCCCGCCGTGAGTCCGGCAACCAGCAAACCTTCCACCGATTCCTGCGTATCCAGATCACTGATCGCTTCGCCGAGGTTGCCGCCGTTGTTGATCGTGCCGAGCGTGACCTGCGTCGCCGCACCGGCAATCACCGCGCCGGCCGCAGCGGCGACAATCGTCCCGGCCGTCGTCAGGCTCACTGCCGCGGTCGCCGTGGCGGCGGTCGTCGTGGTCAGGCCCACCGTACCGGCCACACCCGCGCCCGCACCCGCCGTCAACGCCGTCACCACAATCGCGATCGCAATCGATGCGCCTTCGCCGAGCATTTGCTCGTCGTATTGCCACGCCTCGTGCGTTTCCTGCACCTGCTCCCAACGGACGTTGCCGTTTCTCTGCGCATCCTTCAGCCAGGCGAGATCCGGATTTTCCGCCACCATCGCGTCAATCACCTGGCCGACGCTTTCCTCGTTCACCTCCCGGATCTCGATGGTGATGCCCTGCGCAGCCTGCAGCGCGACATTGCCGGCGGCAATCAATTCACTTTGCCGCACGGTTGTGTCGGTGCTGCCGCTGCCCTGCATCGACTGCCAACCCCAGTCGCCGTCGGCGCGCTCATGCGATTCGCTGTCTGCTTCAAGCACGGCCTTGAAAACCAGTTGACCGTTGACGCTGGCGAGCGTGATGTCCCCACCGGCCTGCAGATGCACGGCCTCGAACGTCTGGTCGTTTTGGCTGGTGGCGGTGATCGAACCGCCGGCGCTGATCGTTGTACCAACAACTGTCTGATCCGACACTTCGTCCCTGCTCGACACCTCGCGACCAAAATCCCCTGCGCGTTTGCGGTCATCGAGCGTGTAACTCGTTTCAATCGCCGACTGCCAGTCAATGGTGTTACCGGCGGTTAAACCGACATCGCCGCCGGCAACCAGCTCGCTGGCCTGCAAGGTGATGTTGTTGCCGGCATCGATTGTGATGCCATTGCCGGCGGTGAAACTGGTGCCCACTACCGTATTGGATGCACTGGCCGTGGTGACATACGAGGTGCCACTGCTGCCGGCGGACTCGCTGTGCGCATAGCTGGCAGCGCTTTCTACGGCATCCCACAGGGAAATATCGTTACCCGCATACAGCGCGATATCACCGTTGGCACTGAGCTGCGCGGCCGTGGCAGTAATGTCGTTCCCGGCCTCGATCAGCAAGTCGGCGATGGCGGAAATCTCGCTGCGTAGCTGATAGACATTCTCTGCCGACTGCTGGCGGCTCACATCGGCATAGTTGTAACCCTGGCTCACCTCCACGGTGTTGATGAGCACGTTTTGGCCAGCGCTCAACCACACCGTATCGCCGCTGAGGCTCGCGCCATCGACAATAATGTCGTTGCCAGCGATCTGCACCAGATTGCCGCTCGCCGTTACCGTGGCGATCGCACCAACCTGCGTCGTCCAGGAATCGCTGCTCCAGACGCCGACGCTGCCAGTGCCGGTGTTGTCGGCACCCACACTACTTGGCGCCGACCAGGTGCTGTTGATGATGTCGCCGCCGGCCTGCATCCACAGGTTGTTGCCGCTGATCGTGCCGCTGATGTTCACCAGATCGCCGCCGGCTTTCAGCATCATGTCGTCGACGGATTGAATATTGCCGCCGAGGTTTTGCAGATCGCCCGTCACATTGATCTGCATGCTGCCTTGCGAGAGTACCGACCCGGTGTTGGTGAACGACTCACCGCTGATAAACACGCCGCCGGTGATTACGCCGGTGGCCAGCAACTGCGTGCTGCCCTGCGCCAAATACACCACCGGTACCAACACGGTTTGGCCGGCGACCACTTTTTCTTCCAGCCAGATGATGTCCGCCTGCAGCGCGTCGATCTGCGCCGCGCTCAAGGCAATGCCCGGCGTCAAGTGCAGTGCTTCGTAAGCAGCCACACCGTTGGCCATCATGTATTCGAATTGTTCGCGCTCGTCGGTGATGGCCGGATCGATAAACGGCGAACCAATACTGGCCAGCAGCAGCTCGCGAATCAGCATCAACTCGTAATAGCCATCGCCGAGGCGCTGCTGGGTAATGCCCGGCGCCCAATCGAGGCGCTCGATCAGATACGCCGAACCCAAAAACGCGTCGTAACTGGTCAACAGCGGATTGGTTTCGATCAAATACGGGTGAGCAGGATTGGTGTTGAGACGGAAGAGGCCGTTGGCAGGGAGATTCAACGTCGACAGTGTGGCCTCGGGGGATGTTGCACTGGCCGATATCACCATCGATGCCGCGCCGGGTTCTGTCGGCGCGGACGAGGACACTGCACCGGGCAAAACCACGTCCATCCCGGCAACACCCGACACGGTGAACCCCGGCAGCGTCAAACCGCTGGTGGTGGTCGGATCAAGCGCAACGCCAGTCGGGACCGGGGCATCAAGCAACACGGCAGCGTCACCCGCATCGAACACCGTCCCGCCGGCGCCCGTGCCGGTCACCGTGAGCTGATGGCCGGACGCCCGCGACTCGAGCACCGATGGCACCGCGCCAATCAATTGTGTTGGCCGCTCCTCGGTTGCCGGGTGATTCTCCGGCACCATATCAAACCAAAGACAATAGCCCGACGAATTGCACGAGTACCCTCGTGCCCACCAGTCCCAGACAAGGGTTTGATACAGTTGCGTCTCTTCATTGACGCTCTGACCCTGCACGAACAAACTCGCGCCCGCCGAAATCACACTGTCCCTGTTCAGCAGCGACCCGCTGTAAATAACGATGTTGTCGGCAGGGCCGGAAACGATCTGCCCGGCGCGCCCCGGTGCAAGCACCGTGTCGGTGCCGTAGGTGTCGGTGCGCAAAATAAAACGCCGATTCTCATGGTCAGCGCGGTAGATAGCCTGGTAATTCCAGGCAAGTTCGGGAAGCTCAGCGTCCAGATACGCCGTCACACCTTCGTAATCGTCCGGATCAAAAGCCTTGTAGTCGATCAGCGTCAGCGGCGCCAAACCAGCGGCCAGTCGCTGGATATTTTCCTGTTCGCGGCGCGCGTTTTCCGTAGCGACGGCCGTATCGATCTGGTAAGAATCACCGCAATAGCCGTGCTGATGATAACAATGCTCCAGCCACCAGGCGTCGTCAGGAAACTGGTAGTCGTTGCCTTCCGTGCCGGTGCTCCACACCAATGCCGTGCTTGCAACCGTGCCGACATTCAGCCCCACACGCACATTCTCGATCAGCGGCACCGGCCGGTCGGCGCTGCCCAACTGCACACGGCCGTTGGTGGCCTGGATGATTGAACCGTTGTTGTAGATCGCGGTATCCGCAAACAAGGCGATGTTGCCCCAGTGCGACAAAATGGATGCCTCGTAGGCATCACTGCCATTGATGAGACTCGCGCTGTTTGCAACGTAAATGTCACCGACCGCCTCAATCGCACCGCTATTGACCAGATTGCCCGCCACATCAATCAGCAAATGATTGCCGGCGAGCAGCAGCGCATCATGGGCAATACTCAGCGTATCGCCACTGATGACAACATTGCCGACGCCACCAACGGTGGTTGTGCCCAGAACAACATCATGGGCAGCGGTGAGCCGCAGGCTGCCCGGCACTACCAGGTTCCAACCATCAACGACGATGTCGTCGTCGCTTTGCAGGTGCAGCTCGCCACCGGCCGACAGGATCGCCATCGGCAGCCAACGAATATCCGGTAACCACAAATGCAAAATATCCGCAGCAATCAGTTTTGAGGTGGCGTCATAACCCAGCGCCCTGACGTGCACACTCAGATCGTCGAAACTTTCCAGGCGGCCGCCGGCAGTGAGCAGCGTGTCGGCGGCAACACTGAGTGGGCCACCGGCGAGCAACGTGCCCATGCTGTTGTTCAGCACGCTGACGTTGCTGATCGCCATGCTGCCGGTCGATTGGATCAGGCCGCCGTTGTTGTCGAGCGCGCCATTGCCAAAATTCAAGTCGATACTGCCGTACTGCAGTACATTGCCGGCGGCATCAATAGCGCCACCCTGGATGTTGCCACCCGCATTATTCAGACTGCCGCTGTCGATGCTGATCGCATCGAAGGCCTGAATTCTGCCGCCGCTACTATTGTCCAGCGTGCCAGAACCAAGATTCAGATTGATGGTGCCGCTGCTGAATATGCCGCCACTGACATCGGTCACGCCAAAAGCAGAATTGTTCACACCAAAAGCAGCATTGATGGTGACATTGCCAAACGTCTGAATGCGACCGTTGTTGCTGTTGTCCAACGAACCGTTGCCCAGGTTCAGATCAAGACTGATATTGCCCTGCAGCAGGCCTTCGCGATTGTTGAGCGTATCCGCGCCGCTCAGGCTCAGCGTAACGGCGCCGCTGCTGGCGAGGCTGCCCTGGAAGTTGTTGAGCGTTTCCGCGTTAACGATCAAGGCAGGCCCTTGATACACGAAATCGCCGGCGCTGTTGTCGAAGGCGCCATCAATATTCAGGTTGGCGTTGCCGTTAGAAATGCCAATGGTGCCGCCACTGTTGTTCAGGCTAACGGCACTCAGGGTGAAGCGGTTATCTGGCAATTTATTGCCCACCCAGCCGCCATCGTAACTAAACAATCCGCCGGCATTGTTGAATACCCCGGTCAAACCCATGCGGACATAGCCGCCGGCAACAATTATTTCCCCGAAGTTTCTGTTATCCAACGCTCCGCCATACAGAACCAAAGAGCCTTCGGACTGGATAATTCCGCCAACATTTTTTATATGGCCGAAGTCGTTAACATAAATGTATCCGCCCGTCGAAATAAATCCGTCGTTATTGTCGAAATCATACCCACCAAAATAAGCAGCCAACGATCCGTCACTGATCAGTGTGCCGCCAGCATTATTTACTCCATAGCCAGAGACAATGAAGCCACCACCTGACCTCGCGTACCCTGCGCGATTGTCAAGAACAGGACCAAAGAAACCTGCATTCTGTTGCAGAGAAAAGTCATCGCCGACAATAAAAACCCCGTAGCGGTTATCCAGCGCATCCGCATTGAGCGTTACCGTACCTGAACCCTCATGCAGAAAAGTACCGGACATGTTGTCGAAGGAACCACCCAAAGCGATATTCGCAGCACCTTCCTGCATGCCGATAAAGCCGCCGCCGTTGTGCACGGTATCGGCGTTGATATGCAACTCGCCGCTGCCACTGCGCAGAAAAACGCCGGCGCTGTTGTCAAAATCGCCGGACAACAGGACATTTGTCTCGCCATCAGCAATCTCGATGCGGCCACCGCTGTTTTTCAGCATGCCGGCATCCAGAGAAAATTCGTTGCCGATGCCAAGGTAGCCGACCGAATTATCGAAAATGCCGACATCGACCAAGCGAATGCCGCCGATTGTTTTAATCAGGCCGCTGCGAATATCTGCCGTTCCGTCACTGAGAAATCCAACCAGAGCAGAGCCATTGTTCAAATCACTGCCAAGCAAATCCATGGCAATGGAACCGTTACTGAGCAACTGACCGCCGGCGTTGTTTACACCGTGTCCGGTGACAGAAATGCCGCCATTGCCCTGCACAAACCCGACGTTGTTTTCGAGAACCGCATCAAAAACACCCGAATTCTGTTGCAGCGAGAAGTGGCCAGCGCTCATCAGCACGCCAAACCCGTTGCGCAGCGCATCAGCAGACAGGCTGAAGGGGTCGCTGGCGCCATGAATAAAAAACCCGTCGCTGTTGTCAAAATCATCGGCCAGCGTGATGTTCACCGCGCCGGCAGACACTTCGATAGTGCCGGCGTTGTTCGTCGCACTGTCGGCATGCAACGTAAAGCCGTTGCCGGCCAATACCGTTCCCTGCGTATTGTCGAAAGCGCCAACACGATCGAAGCTGAGGCCACCCAGGGTTTGGATCAGGCCGGCGCCGTTGCTTACATCACCGCCGCGCAAATCCACGGCCATCGGGCCATTGCTGAGCAATTGCCCGCCGGCATTGTTCAGGCCGGCAGCGCTGATGGTCAGTGCGTTGCTGCCCTGCAGCAAACCCGCACTGTTATTGAGCGCCGCGCCGGACAAGCCGTCGTTGCCAAGCTGCACGACAACCGCGCCGGCACCAACTAACTGACCACCACTGTTGTTCAGCGCGCCGGCGTTCAGGATGAGCGTATCGCCGCCGTATGCAAGGAATCCGTTGCTGTTGTCGAAATCACCGGCAAGATCAATGCGTAGCTCACCCAGCGCGACCTCAATCTGGCCGGCGTTGTTCTGGAGCGAATCAGCAAAGATGCTGAGCGCATTGCCGGCGTTAACTGTTCCGCCGTTGTTTTGCAGCGCACTGACGTGCGCCAACGTGATGCTTCCGGCAGTGGCAATCAAGCCGTTATTGCTGTTCAGATCGCCATTGACAGGGGCATTGTTCGCAATCACGCCGCCGGACAAATCAATTTCGATCGCATCATTGCTGCGCAATTGCCCGGCAGCATTGTTCAGCGCTGCCGCGTTGATCAGCAGCGCCGTGTTGCCCTGCAGCAGACCATCGCTGTTGTTGAGCACGCCATCCAGGCCGTCGTTGCCACTGAGCGGCATGGGGCTCAACTGCACAGCGAGCGTGCCGGCGCCGGCCAACGCCCCACCGCTGTTGTTGAGTGCGCCCGCAGCGAGCGTCAACCCACCATCACCTGTGCCACCCTGACGCAACAGGCCTGCGCTGTTGTCGAACAGGCCGGCGAGCATCAGGCTTGCATTGCCTGGCGCAAGATCTATCTGCCCGGCGTTGTTGTACAACGCCTCGGCACTGAGTACGAGGGTGTCGCCGCCGTAAATCAACACGCCGTTGCTGTTGTCGAAAACACCCGCCAGCGCGATATCCAGATCGCCCCGCGCGACATTGAGCGTGCCGCCGTCGTTGCCAAGGCTCCCGCCATTCAGGATAAATCCATCGCCGACCAACACATTGCCAGCACTGTTTTCAAAAGCACCGACACTCTCGATGCGCAGACTGGCGATGGTTTTAACAAGGCCGGAAACGCCAGCCAGATCGCCATCGGCAAACGCGCCATTGACAAAAGTGCCGCCCGCCAGATCCATCACAATCTCGCCATTGCTGAGCAATTGCCCGCCGGCATTGCTGACACGAAGCGGGCTCACATCCGCCGCCGTGATCGTCAGTGCTGTGGTGCCTTGCAGCACACCGCTGTTGTCGAGATAGCTCGCCACATCCAGCAGCAACGCTCCATCGCGTACGCTGATCTCGCCCGCATTGAGCAAGCCGTCGGCGCTGAGCGTCAAACCTTGCGCGGCGGCCAAATGCCCGCTGTTCTCGATAACGTCGCCATTGATCGTCAACCAACCGTCAGTGCCGACGCTGCCTTCGTATTGCTGCTGATCGGCGTTGATGGTCAGATCGCCGTACACGCCGATGGCGCTGCCGGCAGCAGCGCGCAAACTGCCGGCAAACAACCCGGTGGCGGCACCGCTGGTCAGTTGGCCCTGATGCGTCAGCGCCAGCTCTTGCGTGGCGTGCAGCTCGGCAATGCCACCGACGCTGACGTTATCCATCAACCACAGGTAACCGTTGGCATTCACCAATAGATCCGTCGGCGCACTGACGCGCGCCAAACGCACATTGCCGTTGTTGGTGATTTCCAGATCGCCGGTGAGCGCCGCAACCGGACCGGCGAGGCGCATGCCGACGCCGGCTTCAGTGCCCACCAAACGAATGGTGTTGGCATACATGCCGCCCAGGGCGCTGCTGTCCAGACCGTAACTGGACAGCGCTGCCGCCGTACCCAGCGGCGTGATGGCACCGGTCGCCGCACCGGCGCCCACGTCAATGTGATTGGCACCGGTCACCACATCCAGTTCCTGCGCATACAACGCCGCATTGATGCGCAGTGCGCGACCGTACAAAGCCAGCCGTTCGAGATTGCTGGCGTTCAGGCCCGTGCCTTCGATACGCAGAAAACCGTTTGCCACCGTAAAACCTGCGAGCGCGCCATCACCGCCAAAAAACGGCGTACCGGTGCTCAAGGTGGCCTGCGGCGTGTTGATAAACCCGCAACCACGGCAGGTAATCCCGTTCGGATTGGCGACCACAACTTCCGCTTGTGGCCCGGCGACTTCCAGATAGCCGTTGAGCAAACTTGGCCGGGTACCCGTCACCTCATTGAGAATCAGCCGCGCCGAATCTGTACTCAGATTGGTATTGCCGGCGATATAACCGCCTAACTGCGTGTTCACCGGCCCGGCGCTGTTGTTCAGCAGCAAGCCGTTGGGGCCGACGTTGAAATGCTCATAACGATTATGCGAAACACCTGCAGCGTTCGGCGCCGCAATATTCACCAGCGGCACGCCATTGGGTGCCTGATCAATGGTGACGCCGGCGGTGCCCGGCACCAGCTTTACAACTGCCTCACCCGCCCAGGCAGGATTGTAAAATGGCTGGATGAGTTGCAAGGCAGTTAACAAAAAGACCAGGCTTTTCCGCAACAAGGAAGCATGGGAAAACGCTGGCGCATGGCGGCAACCCGGATAATGACTGGCCCTGTTAGCGCTCGACTGCATTTTTATCATCCCATGAAGGATTCGCACGCCGGATAAACAATTCGAAAAACTGCGCTCGATCATCACCACTGCGCACTGAGGCCGGCACTGATTTGCCAATCCTCCAGCGCATTGATGGAACTGAATTTTTCCAATGGAAAGGCCACGCCTGCATTCATCACCGCCTGCTGCCAGGGTGCGGTAATACCGGCATGAAGGGCCGCCACATGTTCTGCATCGTTGGTGCTCCCTCCCGCATGGTGAGGGGCCATCGCCCAGGCAAAACCGACCATCGGCCACAACGACGTAAAACCCGCACCCTGCACCTGACGCGGAAACGCCGCCTCCAGCTGCACCGCAATACCTGTCGCGGCATTCAGTGTTTGTGGTGAAAACCCGGGGACTTGGCCGGTAAGCGTGAACTGTTCGCCGGGCGCCAGACGCGCCTCGCTCCACTGGCCATTTATACTGCTGGAAAAATTCATCTGCGTGAGGTGATATTGCAGGCGCGTGCTGACCAACAGGCGCGCGTAATGCCGATCAATGGATGAAGGCTCCGCCCAACTGCGACCCGCACCGTTCTCAACATCAACGGAGGCATCACACACCCAGGGCGCCGCCACTCGGGAAAAATCCGCACGCAAGCCCAGCGCGCTGACCCGCGTGGTCGACACGCCGATCGCGGTGTCGTCGATCGCGTTGTCACTCAACCGTTGTTTGCCATGCAGCGCCACGCTCAAGCGCTGCCGCACATCCCTATAAAGCAAGCGCGCCAGCTCACCGCGCCAGGAACGGCTTGCACCAGTGGCGCTGAAGGTGGTGACACCACTGGCAATTGCATTGTCGTAATCAAAACGATCTGCGCCGATGCCAAAACGCCACCAACCAAAAGGCAGGTCGTAATCGACACTGCCGCCGTAGGCGCCATCTACTTGCTGGTCTTCCAGATTGGCATTGGCGCCGAGAGTCAGGCGATCGGACAGTTTCAGCGGGCTGTCCAGCGTCGCACTGGCGCGCAGCGTGTGGGTGCGCTTGTTGGCATTGAGTGCTTCGCCCTGCCAGGACAACCCCGCCTGCCAGGGCGCCGTGCGCGCCACGTTGAGCGCGACGATGGAGCCGCCGGGCTTTTCACCCGGCAGCAATTCCATGCTGGCCCGCTGCGAGGCCAGCCGATTGAGGTTGTCTACCGTCTGTTCGAGCGCGCGCAAGTTCAGCAGATCGCCGGTGCGCAACACACTGGCCATGGCCAATTCCCCACGCCCCAGTGACGGCGCCCGCACCGCTTCAATGCGGCCCGGCCATACCTCGAAATGCAACGTGCCGGAAACCAGATTCTGCTCCGGCACCACCACCCGCGTGGTAACGAGGCCCTCGGCCAACGCCTGTGCGCCCAGCTCCTGCTGCAAGGCAGTCAGATCGGCGGCGCGCAGGCAACGGCCACGATACGGCGCAATGATTGCCTGTACGCGGCGCGCGGAAAGAATATCGACAGGCTGGACTTGAATATCGTGGATCGGGAAACAGGGGCCGGCAGGCGTTTCCGGTACGGTTGTTTCCGGCGTGGGCACTTCGGGTACGGCAGGCGCCGGCGCGTGCAGATCTTCCCAACGCCTTTCGCGCAGTTCCTGCTCGCGTCGGTCAATATCCTGCTTGAGCAGGCGCTCGGCGTCCGTGGCCGCTTGTAGCGGCGACCCGGGCAGCACCAGCAGCCCGATGATTAACCAACTCCTTTTGGTCATGACGGTACGGCCGGGCCTGGTGACAAAAAAGAAGAAAAACGGCCGGCATCCTATGCGGCGACTATTTTTTGCACAAGCGGCAATGTCTTACAAAGTCGGCAATTTTCGACCGCCAGGGGCCGGGCCCGCAGCGAGCCTGCTGCTCAATGTTGGGTGCTTACGTCGCGGATCTCTCCCTGAACCGCTTTACGATCCAGTTCGAGGGAAGGCTCCCTCAAGCGTAAACAGAAATCCCGTTTACACAGAATTCTGCACGCCCTCGGGTTTGGCTCACAGAGCCTTCTCGATCTCACCCCATTGCTTATCTTTGACCATCACGAATCCACACTTTCCTCCAGAAAGTTCGGCCCACAAGCCGCCAATCACGCGATCATCTGCCGCTCCCGCCCAACCGTTCCCACCCTTGTACTCGACCACAAGAATTTTTCCGTCGGGCAGTACGCACACGAAGTCAGGGTAAAAACGTCCGTCCGCCTTCTGCAGGAAGAAGGACGAGCCTTCGCGTCGAACCAGGTTGCGGACCCAAAACTTGATGCGGCCTTTCTGAGCCTCCGTATCGAGCCAGCATGCACACGCGAACTCTTCACTGCTGTCGAAGTCGCCAATCTGCCCGTAGTAGTGCTTGCGGAAATCGAAGTGACCGAACCGACCATCGTAGTACCGGCTTGGGGCGTAGCCTTGCGGGTGAAACTCGAAATGGTATGCACCTCCGACAACGGCACGCTTGTCGTCGAACAATGCCTGCTGGAACGCAGCCGAAACTGCTTTCGCACGCAAGTCACGGACCTGCCGTTCGATCAGGCTACGGATCACAAACTTCTGCTGATTCACCCTCGCGAGGTCAAAGCCGGTGGACTGCAACAGGCGGGAAATCCAACTGGTCACAAATGCCTGCTTACTCGAATGTGTCGATGACTGGTCTGGCAAATTCCGGCATAGCCACGCACAGATTCGCACCTCGTCCCAGTTCTCCGGTTTATATGCGAATCCCAGATCACGCTGAAGGTCAGGAAGGAATCGGGACACCACGCGGCCGGTAGTCGAATCGACATCGATCTCGCCGCCCTCTGAGACCTTTTGAGCAGCGGCCAATGCCGCCAAATCATCGTGGCCAGGCTTCGCGTCGTAGGTCGAAAGATCCCATGGGTAGTCGAGAATTTCGGGATCATCGAACAGTGCCAGTTCGCCCTGCACTTGAATCGCAAGTTGCGGAACCTTGAACCGCTCGCCCAACTCAGCCGGCGTCTGGAAAAAAACCACAGCTTCCGTTCGGCTCTTCTCTCCAGCCTCATGAATTGCGGTCTTCAGCGAGCCATCTTGTACAGTCTCCTTGAGCTGCTCTGTCTCTTCGACCGTCAACGGCTGCGAGATCGTCAGACTCTTGGCTTTGTTGTCCCACTCGACCTTCTGCTGCAACGACTTGGGAACAGATTTCAGATCAGGCTTCGTTGGCAACGTGACGACAACAGGCGTGACAACGATGCGGCCACCACCATAGTCAAACCGACGTTGGTCCGGCTTCGCTGCGGTTACAAACTCGGCAGCCTCTTTTCGCTCGAAACCCGCCCCTTGCACGAGACGATCCCGCAATGCCGCTGCGGTATCCGCGAAATTCTGTGAAACCACGAAGGCATACGATTGGTTCAACGCTTTATTCGTGCGATGACGGGCATCAGGCTGACGAAGAATCCGCCCCAAGAGCTGCTCAACTGCGGTATCGGATTGCAGGGAAGCGATGCTCACCAGCACGTAAGCGAATGGGCAGTCCCATCCTTCAGCCAGGGCTCGCTGCGTGATGACGTACTTCACCGGGCAGTTTGGATCGGAAATTCCTTTCGCGTATTCCGCATCAACTTTTTCAAGCCCTTTCTCATCGCCGGTTGCCACCACGATCTGGTCTGGCGGGATGTTCTGATTCTCAATCAGCTCCTTGCGAACGGCCTCATAGTCACGAGTCTCAACCCCTGCCCGCCGAGGCTCAGCCTGAATCAAAACAATGGGCCGCAAATACGGAGCACCGGCACGCTGATCATCGTCAGCAAGCTTTTGCAGGCCATCCCTACGGGTTATGGCATCAGCGAGACACTGCTGCCAGTTGCCTTCCGTTTCCAGGAGAACCGGGAGCTTGATCATCTCCTCGGCCTTCAATTCAGCAGCACCAACGCTATGCAAAACGTTGGACGGCGTCTTCTCCATGTCCGGCGTGGCCGTTAGCTCCATGATTCCGCTTGGCCGGAAACGGGAAAGCATGTCGAACGCGAGCTCTGTTCGATTGTTGTGTGCTTCATCGACGATCACAAACGGACGACGCAAGCGAAGGACGTTAGCCAACGAGAACGGGATCGTCTCGCCTTCCACCATGAGCTCGGAGCGCTGCTGCTGCGAAAGGTTATCGAAGTGGTGCATCAGCGCACCGCTCGATTCATAAACCTTACGGCTATCAGAATCACGAACTTGGAACGCCTGGCGAGTTGCAACAATCACTGTCGTCGAGGTATCCAGCGTCGCTCGCGTAACAGACTTCGCCTCATCCAAGTCGAGCACCGTAATCGGCCCGACTTCTCGCAAGGCGTTGTGATAGGGATGCTCTCGCCCTCGAAGCCCTTTTAGGGTTTGTTCGCGAATGGAATCCGACGGCACAAGCCAGAGGATGACGCTGTACTCCGCTCGCAGGAGGTGTGTGTTAGCCAAGGACACACTCTTTGCCGCTAGCCATGTCTTTCCGCCACCCGTAGGAACGCGAAGACAGAAGTACGGCATCTCCTTCGAGAACCCATCAAGCGGGCGGTAAGGCAAGCCTGCTCCTTCCAGTCGCTCGGTAACTGCGGTGAACGCTACAGCGGCACTTGTAAGCTCATGGCACGCCTTGAAGTAAGCCTCAATGCTTTCCAGTACCTGCTGCTGATACGCCTTGGGCGTGAACGTCGTCATGACTTAAACCTCAAGAGCGTATGGCGTTTGCTTGAATACGATTCCATCCCGCTGGAGTCGAGACTTCCCAAGCCGACATGCAGCGGCATATATAACCTTCGGCCCATCATGGGCGGGAAGCGATTCGTACACCGCAGCAGTCAAAACATTCCCACCACCAATCGACTTGTCTTTCAGTATCCCATTAAAGAGCAAATATATGGCGCGTCCATCATGAACGCCCAATAACGGCGAAGTTGAATCGCCGATATAACCAGTGCCCGTTTCTCGGAACCAAACAAATTCGGCCAGTTGCGAAAATTTCACATCGCACCTGACCTGTCCATCACTGCCAAAGAGAGTATCTTTCGACAAGCGAGCCGCCTGAAACGACGAGCCGACACCAGGAATATTTGACCCATCCGAATCCGCATAGCCAGAGCAAACACTCCGCATACGCTTAGTCGTCACACTACCAAAGACAGACTCATCCATTTCAACCAAGAGAAACTTCCGCCTACCGCCATCCTCTTGGTTTAGGCGGAGAACAGACTCACCGGTAGTCCCAGATCCGGCAAAGCAGTCCATCACCAATGAGTCTTCCGGCTGAGCCCCGAAAGACAGCAGGTACTTAACCAATTCCACGGGCTTGGGGTAGCTAAAATTCACCCCCATATTTCGGAGCATAGTTCGGGTACGCTCGGTCGTCCCCACGCTCCGCAACACCGATAGGATATTGCTGGGTGCGTCAACCTCTCTCCGATACCGTATCCCGGAGTTTCTGTTTACGTAGAATTTCAGCGGGCCTCCATCATCTGGGATTGGCTTCAGCCCGCCCGCAACAAATTTCTCCAATTTTTTCCTATTTGCGAACCCGCCATAGACGCGGCACGGCCGCTCGACAACCCCGTTTTTTACTATCAAGTCGTCCAGCTTAACCGGAAGTCCTGAAAGATTTTCTATGTCGTATTTCGCCTTCAATGCATCCGAGATAAAACCGTCCTTCTCTGCGATCCTGAAAAACTCATCGTCGACTTTTTTTGCCGGGTAGAAAAGCTCTGTCTCCGAGCTTGGGAAGCCGACTGGTATAGTGAATATTGCGGGAGGATTTGCAGGACTGTTCTTGTTGATATTGTTATCTGCAATCCCTTTCCAAAGATTGCTGTCTTCCCGAGTATTCGGATCTACGACACGACCAATTGCGTCAACTTTTTGCGACGCGTCTTTTACGTACATCAAAACATATTCGTGGTTAACTTTTATCTCAAGTTGGTTGTCCGTGTTCCCTTCAGTGTTCCAAATCAGCCTTGCAATGAAATTCTTTCTTCCAAATATCTCGTCCGCCAGGAGTTCGAGGTAGCTCGACGAGACATCATTGATTGATATGAAAATCACCCCGTCATCCGAAAGGAATTCCCTGAGCAGCCTTAGTCGCGGATACATCATGCACAGCCATCGATCATGGCGATCGAGCGTTTCACCTTCCTTGCCGACGACCTCACCCAACCACTTCCGAATCTCCGGGCTGTTGACGTTGTCGTTGTATACCCATCCCTCATTGCCCGTGTTGTACGGCGGGTCGATGTAGATGCACTTCACCTGGCCGGCATACCTCGGCAGCAAGGCTTTCAGGGCGTGCAGGTTGTCACCTTGGACGATCAGGTTGCCGCTGGCTGGATCACCACAGGAAAGCTCTGGTACGGGCTCCAGAAGCCGAAAAGGGACGTCCTTGTGGTGCCTGACGACGGCGTCTTTGCCGATCCAGTTGAGCGTTGGCATGCGAGGTGCTTTTCCTTTACCGGAGGGGCCGGACACAAGTGCGATAAGCCGTTGATCGTAGCCGTCAGGGCCAGATAGGCAAACAGTTAATGGGCCTGCCCAGCCGGGCCTGAACCCCATCAAGAAAAAGGGCTCGGGCAAGTTGCCCCGCCGAGCCCAAAGCGGTCAAAAAAAGGCATCAATCGTCGAAGTTGTAGGGTACCTTGCTCGCCTGGATTCTCAGACCAACGAGGGAGTTCGTTTTGCCGATCTTCCGCTTATCGAACTTGCGATCCTCCATGGCCTGAAAGAACTTATTGCGGCCCAGCGGGTAGGGAATGCCGATACGGCGGCAGAACCACTGCATGTGGGTAACCGCTCCACCATCTACGTCTTGTAGCCCACTCCCGATTTGGTAACGCTACGCTCTGACCAACTTCATGTCGGTTGCCTGTTTCACGCCGTGAGGGGGCGGAAAGGCGTGGTTCGTGGATCGCATGCTATACGTCCACTTCAGCCAGATTACCTTTCCTTTCCAGCCAGTCCTTGCGATCGCCAGCGCGCTTTTTCGACAGCAGCATGTCCATCAACGCATCGGTTTCGGCGTCGCCGCCACCGGTCACGGTGAGGCGCACGAGCCGCCGCGTATCCGGGCACATGGTGGTTTCACGCAACTGCAACGGGTTCATTTCGCCAAGACCCTTGAAGCGCATCACACTTGGCTTCGCCCGCTTTTTCTCGGCAGCAATGCGATCGAGAATGCCCTTCTTCTCGTCCTCGTCGAGCGCGTAGTAAACCTCCTGGCCGACATCGATACGAAACAGCGGCGGCATGGCGATGAATACATGGCCGGCTTCAACCAAAGCGCGAAAATGCTTGAGGAACAGCGCACACAACAGCGTGGCGATGTGGTGGCCGTCGGAGTCGGCATCCGCGAGTATGCAGATCTTGCCGTAGCGCAGGCCGGAAATATCGGTGGAGCCGGGCTCCAAACCAATCGCTACTGCAATGTCGTGCACTTCCTGCGAGCCCAGCACTTCGTTGCCGTCCACTTCCCATGTGTTCAGGATCTTGCCGCGCAGCGGCATGATGGCCTGGAAATCCCGCTCGCGCGCCTGTTTCGCCGAACCGCCGGCGGAGTCGCCCTCGACCAGGAACAGCTCGGTGCGCGCGATGTCCTGGCTCACACAATCGGCGAGCTTGCCGGGCAGCGCCGGGCCCTGGGTGATTTTCTTGCGCTCGACTTTCTTTGTTGCACGCAGGCGTGCGCCGGCATTGTTGATCGCCATTTCGGCGATTTTTTCGGCATCATCCGTGTGCTGGTTAAGCCACAGCGAAAAACTGTCCTTCACCACGCCGGAAACAAAAGCGGCGGCCTGGCGCGACGACAGGCGTTCTTTTATCTGCCCGGCGAACTGCGGATCCTGCATTTTCAGGCTCAGCACGTGCGCACAACGATCCCAGACATCTTCCGGTGCAAGCTTCACGCCGCGCGGCAACAGGTTGCGGAACTCGCAGAATTCACGCACCGCTTCCAGCAGGCCGGTGCGCAAACCGTTGGTGTGCGTGCCGCCCTGCGGGGTCGGAATCAGGTTGACGTAGCTTTCACCAATCACCTCGCCGCCTTCCGGCAGCCAGACCACCGCCCAGTCCACCGCTTCGGTTGCCGCCGCAAACGCGCCGACAAAAGGCTCCAACGGCAGCAGCACTTCGCCGCGCGTCGTTTCCAGCAGGTAATCGCGCAGGCCGTCTTCGTAGTGCCATTGGTCTGTTTCGTTGGCGGCGATGTTCTTCAGGGTAACGTGAAGGCCGGGGCACAACACGGCTTTTGCTTTCAGCACGTGCTTGAGTTTCGGCACGGAAATGTTCGGCGAATCGAAGTATTTCGCGTCAGGGATGAAGCGCACGGAGGTGCCGGTCTCGCGCTTGCCTGCGGCGCCGATGATTGTCAGTTCAGATGCCTTGTCGCCGTTGCGAAATTCCATCTGATACAGGTTGCCGCCGCGCTTGACGGTAACGATCACATGCTTCGACAGTGCGTTCACTACCGACACACCCACGCCATGCAGGCCGCCGGAAAACTGATAACTCTTGCCGGAAAATTTACCGCCGGCATGCAGCTTGGTGAGAATCAGTTCGACGCCACTGATTTTTTCTTCCGGATGGATATCCACCGGCATGCCACGGCCGTCATCGCTTACCTCGATGTAACCATCGGCGTGCAGAACAACCTCGACCAACTGCGCATGGCCGGCAAGCGCCTCATCAACCGAGTTGTCGATGACTTCCTGAATCAGATGGTTGGGGCGGGTGGTGTCGGTGTACATCCCCGGCCGGCGGCGCACAGGGTCGAGGCCCGAGAGAACCTCAATGGATTCGGCGTTGTACTGGTTGGCCATGACGTTCCAAATGATAGATCCGCCTTGCTGGCGGACAGGAGCGAGTTAAAGCATTGCGCGCATTGCGGGATACAAATTCGGCACGCGGTAATCAGTATCCTTTCACCGAAAAATCAACCTCGAACTCGATACCGACAACGCGCGACACGCCGGTATCAACGCGGCCATCCGCATGCAGGTCGAACCAGCGGTAGCCGGGCGCGGTGTTGTCGATGGCGAAATCATCCGACAATGGCTTGAACTGCACACAGGTGGATGGCACCGCGTAAAGATTCACGTTGTTGTGCTTGCCTACGTATTCCTGATGCACATGACCCCAGATAATCGCGCGCACGTTGTCGTACCGGTCGATGATCTCGAAGAATTTGTCGGCCGAACTCACCACTTGGGTATCAAGCCACTGGCAGTCCAGCGCAATCGGGTGATGGTGCAGGCAAACCATGACGTGCCGGCCCTGCGCGGCCTGCAACGATTTTTCGAGGAACGCCAGATCGCCCGCATCAAGCTCGCCGGGCACTGCGTACGGGATGGTCGAATCCAGCATGATGATCGACCAGTTGCCCTGTTTGATGACGCAGGGGCACATCATGGCGGCATTGCCGAGCGATTCGCGCATCGGGGCGGTCAGGTCGTGATTGCCTTCGAGCCAGTAGCTCGGGGCCTTGAAGCGCTTGAGCTTCTCGACCAGCCGGCGATAACTCGCCAGCGAGGCATCCTGCGAGAGGTCGCCCGTGGCAAGAATGACATCCATCACCGGCTGTTCTTTCTCGATGAGATCGAACACCCGGTTCAGGCTGTCGTCGGTATTGAGCCCCAGCAGCTTGCCGTCCGTGCTCGCGAACAAATGGCTGTCGGAGAACTGGACAACGCGCAGAGGCCGACTGGCGTCACGTGCCAAAGTGAATATCCCTGTGTCTGCAACTTGTTGATCTTATAACCGAAGAGCACTAACTATTTCCAGTACATAGCCGCACTTGCTCAAGTACCGTGTGAATCCGTTCCATTATCTGTAGCAGGATGTGAAACCGTCGCACAAAGCCCTTACCCGGGGCAGGCGATCGCGGTGCGCGACTCACCCCAGCGCAGACAGTGCGCCAACCACTCGCCCAGCAGACGGTTCACCTGGAGCTTTTCGTCCGGCTGGAGCATGTCGGGGTTCGGGTAAGGGTAGCGGGCCTGCAGGCGCCGTTGCCGGTGGTACTCGATAACCTCGGCCACGCGGGCATCGTGGTACAACCGCACCGTTGCCGACATCGGCACCACCCAGCCATCGGTTGCGCGCGTCTCGGCGACCTCGATCAGCGTCGTGAACGGCGCGCGCTCACGCACCGTAAACCGCACGTCCGCCGCCAAGCCCGACGGGCCGGTAACGCCGATGGCAAGGTCATCGCCCGCCCTCAGGCGCGGAGCAAGTTGCATGGTCAACACATAGTTGACTTCAGCGACCGCGAGCAAATCACGCAACACCGCCCCGCGTGGCGACTCCGACTGCGGCACGACCCGCAGCGTGATGCGGTGCTTCATGGCGTGCAGCTCGTCATGCGCCCAGCTTCCGCAGCTGCGGCCAGCGCCGGAATGCGCTCACGATTAAGCAACAGCCACTGCAGAGCAATCAGCGTCGCGGCGTTGTTGATGCGCCCGCTTTCCAGCAGCACGCGCGCCTCAACCAGCGGCACGCAATGCACACGGATGTCCTCGTGTTCGTCAGGCAGGCCATGGATGCCCCCAACGCCTTCGCTGTCGATCAGACCAAGAAACAAATGCACGAATTCGTCGGAGCCGCCCGGGCTGGGCAAATAGCGAGCGATGGGTAGCAGGACGAGAATGTCGCAGCCAGCTTCTTCCACTGCTTCGCGGCGCGCCACGTCGGCAGCGGATTCATTCTTGTCGAGCAGGCCGGCAACGAGTTCGAGCAGCCAGGGCGAATCGACTTTACCCAGTGCCGGCGCACGGAACTGCTCAATCATCACCACGACATCGCGAGCCGGATCGAACAGCAGCACCACCGCCGCCTCGTGCCGGACAAACACTTCGCGACTGAACGTTTCGCTCCAGCCGCCGGCAAAAAGACGGTGGCGCACACGGTAACGCTCCAGCCGAAAAAATCCGGTATACAGCGGTTCGCGGGCAACTAACTCGCTATCTGCAGCGGTAAATACCTGCGCGATGGGCCCTGCACTTGCCATATCAGATCTTCCGGTAAACCTGAGCGCCGCCGGCGCGGAACTGCACGGCCTTCTCCTCCATGCCGATTTCCGGCGCCTGCTCCGGCGCAACGCCGTGCGCTGCCGCGTAGTCGCGCACGTCCTGGGTGATCTTCATCGAGCAGAATTTCGGGCCGCACATCGAACAGAAGTGCGCGACCTTGTGCGCATCTTTCGGCAGCGTTTCGTCGTGGAATTCGCGCGCGGTGTCGGGATCAAGACCCAGGTTGAACTGGTCTTCCCAGCGGAACTCGAAGCGGGCCTTCGACAGCGCATTGTCGCGCAATTGCGCGCCCGGATGACCCTTCGCCAGATCCGCCGCATGCGCCGCAATCTTATAGGCAATGATGCCGTCCTTCACATCCTTGCGGTTGGGCAGGCCGAGGTGTTCTTTCGGCGTGACATAACAGAGCATCGCCGTGCCGAACCAGCCGATCATCGCCGCGCCGATGGCGCTGGTGATGTGGTCGTAACCGGGCGCGATATCGGTGGTCAACGGGCCGAGCGTGTAGAACGGCGCTTCGCCACACACCTCCAGCTGCTTGTCCATGTTGGCCTTGATCATGTGCATCGGCACATGGCCCGGGCCTTCGATCATTACCTGCACATCGTGCTGCCACGCAATTTTTGTCAGCTCGCCGAGCGTGGTGAGCTCGCCGAATTGCGCCGCGTCATTGGCATCGGCAATCGAGCCCGGCCGCAGGCCGTCACCCAGCGAGAACGAGACGTCGTACGCCTTCATGATCTCGCAGATGTCCTCGAAGTGCGTGTAGAGAAAATTTTCCTTGTGGTGCGACAGGCACCACTTGGCCATGATCGAACCGCCGCGCGAGACGATGCCGGTAACGCGCTTCGCCGTCAGCGGCACGTAGCGCAGCAGCACGCCGGCGTGAATGGTGAAATAATCAACGCCCTGCTCGGCCTGCTCAATCAGCGTGTCGCGGAAAATTTCCCACGTGAGATTTTCGGCAATGCCGTCGACTTTCTCCAGCGCCTGATAGATCGGCACTGTGCCGATCGGCACCGGCGAGTTGCGCAAAATCCACTCGCGCGTCTCGTGAATATTCTTGCCGGTGGACAAATCCATCACCGTGTCGCCGCCCCAGCGGATCGCCCACACCATCTTGGCGACTTCCTCGCCAATATCGGCAACCAGTGCGGAATTGCCGATATTGGCATTGATCTTCACCAGAAAGTTGCGGCCGATGATCATCGGCTCGATTTCCGGGTGGTTGATGTTGGCCGGGAGTATGGCGCGGCCGCGGGCGATTTCCGCGCGCACGAATTCCGCGGTGATCTCTGCGGGGATCGCCGCACCGAATGAATCGCCGGCATGCTGCACGGTAATCAAGCCGGCTTCACGCGCCGCCTGCAGCTTCGCGTTCTCGCGAATGGCGACATACTCCATTTCCGGCGTGACAATGCCGCGCCGCGCATAATGCATCTGCGATACGTTGGCACCGTCCTTCGCCCGGCGCGGGGCGCGCAGCGAGGGAAAGCGCAGCGTGTCGAGCGTGGCATCGGCGAGCCGCTCGCGGCCGTAGTGCGAGGTGATGCCTGGCAGTTCGATGGTGTCGTTGCGATCGGCAATCCAGGCAGCGCGCACCGGCGGCAGGCCGGCGCGCAGATCAATGCTCAGGGCTGGGTCGGTATAGGGGCCGGAGGTGTCGTAGACGAACAGCGGCGGGTTGTGCTCACCACCTTGGGCAGTCGGCGTGGCAGCCTGACTGATCTGGCGCATCGGCACCCGCAGGTCGGCCCGGCTGCCTGGCACGTAAACCTTGCGGGAGCCCGGAAACGGCCGGGTGAGATCGGCATGGAGGGCGGCGGAGCCAGTGATGGAAAGGCCAAGGGCCTCGTGGTTGCTGGCGTTCATTGTCCTGATATTGACCTGACATTCATCTACAGGTTGTACGGGAGGATCCGGTTGGAGCCGGATTCAGGGTCGTTCGGGTGAGGCCCCACTATATGCCCCGGGTCCGGGTGCCGCAATTTGCCGGCAACAGCCCAATTAATAACCCGTTGAGACAGCCGTTGAATTGCCACATCATTGGCCGCGCTGTTGTCATGCTGTTGCCGCGCTCCAGATCTGCGACTCGACCACCAAACCGGTCACGTCACCTCAGTCATTGCCAAGGGTGTCCGATGCTCTCCGTGAAGATCTTTCCCGCCGCGCGTTTCCTGTTCGCTGCCAGCCTGATCGGCCTGTCGATTTCCGCCGCCGCCGAGAACCTCGCCGACGTGCTCGCTGCCGCCGACGCCAATGATCCGCAATGGCGGGCAACCCGGGCCAGCATCGATGCCCGCCGGGAGGTGCTCACGCAGGGCCGCGCCGGCATGCTGCCCAGCCTGGTGCTGTCCGGCGAGGACAAAACCAACGACGCCGAGGACAATCTGACCGGCACCAGCTCAAGCTACGACAGCCAAACCGTGGCACTGACGCTGACCCAGCCGCTGCTGCGCTTCGACCACTGGTTCACGTACCAGTCGGCACGTGCAGCGCGCTCCCAGGCCGACGCCGAGTACGTAACCGCCGAGCAGGATTACCTGGTGCGCGTCACCGAGACCTATCTTGCCGTGCTGCGCGCCGAGGAACAGCTCAACTATTCCCGCGCCGAGGAAGCAGCCCTGTCACGCCAGCTTGAGCAGGCGAAGCAGCGCTTCAACGTCGGCCTGATTGCGATTACCGATGTGCATGAAACCGAGGCGGCCTATGACCTCGCGAAAGTGGGCCTGATCATGGCCAATACCGACCTCGCGGTATCGCGCTCCCGCCTGAAGACGCTGACCGGCAAGTCCTACAGTGCGCTCGCCTTTCCCGGTGAAGACATGCCGGTCGCACTGCCTGCACCGGAAGATGCCGAAAGCTGGGCCGTGAAGGCCGGCGAAGGCAACGCCCAGCTGATCGCCGCCCGCCATGCCGCCCGTGCCGCGCAACAGAACGCCCGCGCCGCAACCGCCGGCCATCTGCCAAATGTCGATATCGTCGCCCAGCGCGTCGACAGCCAGACCAGCTTCATCTTCGGCCCGACACCGACACCGGTCGACACCACCACCGACTCCGTCGGCCTGCAATTCTCCTGGCCGCTGTTTGCCGGCGGCGCGATAAATTCGCAGCGCAAGCAGGCCAATTACGTAGCGGACGCGGCGCAGGAAAACCTGCGTGCTGCCGAATTGAATGCCGTCGAAGGTGCGCGCACCCAGTACCGCATCGTCGAAGCTGATGTACAGCGGGTCGCGGCGCGCAAACAGGCGATCGTGTCGGCGCAAAGTGCGCTCGATGCGACCAATGCCGGCTATGAAGTCGGCACCCGCAACGTGGTCGATGTCCTGCAGGCACAGCGCTACGCCTTCGCGGCGCGGCGCGATTTCGCCAATGCCCGTTACGACTACATCCTCAACCTGTTACGCCTGCACAAGGCCGCCGGCTCACTGGCCCGCGGTACGCTGCTCGACGGCAACAAGTGGCTGAATGTGACGCTCACGCTTGACGACGGCGCGCCGGTAATTGACCCGAATGCGGCGGTTGCGCCCGACGCCACACCGCCACCCGCAGCGCCCTGAACTTACCGCCTGCAGCGCAAGATACACAACAAAAAAGGGAGCCAGATGGCCCCTTTTTTGTTGCGGTAAATTTCCCGATTCCGACAAACTTCAACGCCGTCCAACACCGTAATAGGCAATGCCGTGCGCACGCACGGTGTGCGGATCGTAAATATTGCGGCCATCAAGCAGCAACGGTGTATGCATCAGTTCCCGCACGCGATCAAAGTCCGGGGCGCGATAATCCTGCCACTCGGTAAGCACCAGCAGCGCATCAGCGCCCGCGACCGCATCCCAGGGGTCCGTGCACTCGATCAACTGCGGCCAAGTGCCAATATGGGCGCGCAACTGCGCCAGTGCTTTCGGATCATGCGCACGCACCGTGACGCCCTGTGCGAGGAGCGCAGCAATCACCCGCAGCGCCGGCGCGTGATCGACACGGTCGGTGTCCGGCTTGAAGGCAACGCCCCATACCGCGACCGTGCGGCCGGCAAGCTCGCCACGGTAATGACGCCACAGCTTGCGGAACAGCAATTCCTTCTGTTCCTCATTCACAGCGAGCGCAGTATCAACCAGCTTCGAGGCGACGCCGGATGCATCGAGCGTCTGCTTGAGTGACAGCAGGTCCTGGTAGAAACCAGTGCCGCCGAAGCCGCAACCAGGGTGCAGGAAGTGGCTGCCGATGCGTTCGTCGGAACCGACACCCAACCGCACGTTCTCGATGTCGATCCCAAGCCCATCGGCAACGTTGGCCATGTCGTTCATGTACGACAGGCGCGTCGCCAGCATGCCGTTGACGGCCTGCTTGGTGAACTCGGCGTCCTTGGCGGGCATGACATGCACGGCCACGTCGTCGCCGGTGAACGGGCGCAGGATTTCGCGCAGCAGGCCCTCGGCCCACGGATCTTCCGTACCGATAATGACGCGATCCGGACGCCGGAAATTCGCCAGCGCACTGCCACGGCGCAGAAAATCCGGCAGGCTGGCCGCTGCGGTACGGCCATCACCGTCGCGCCGCTGCGCCAGCAACTGCGCATGCAGCGCATCCGTGGCGCCGACACTGAAATTGACTTGATTAACGAGCAGCACGTCGCGGTCGAATGCAGCGATTGCCGCGAGGCGCGCGGCGGCCAGTGCCTGCTCATCCGGCTGCAGCGCGAGGAAATGCACGGCGACCCGCCCCTTGAGCACCGGCAGCGCGGCAACGATGGCGAGCCGGCCGGTACTAACCGCCTGCGCCAGCGCAGCAGTCAGGCCCGGCTCATCGAACGGCAGTCGGCTCGCGCGCAAATCGCCGGCAACGGATTCGTCGACACACACCAGCGCGACATCATGCCCGCCGCCGGCCAGCGACGCGGCCGTCACCAAGGCGGCAAGCCCCTGCCCGTGCACGACGATCTTCATGCGCCAGCTCCACCCAAAACGCGCCGCATATGCGCAACCAGCATACCGGTTGCCGCATCGACAGTAGACGCGCCGGCATCGTCAAGCACCGCCAGCGTCTCGTGCGCAACCTGCTTGCCGAGCTCCACGCCCCACTGATCGAACGGGTTGATGTTCCAGAGCACCGACTCGACGAACACCTTGTGCTCATACAGCGCGATCAAACCGCCCAGCGAAAATGGCGTCAGCTCGTCGAGCAGCAACGTGGTTGATGGCTGGTTACCGTGATAGTGGCGCCAGGCCGGGCGCGACGGGTCGACATCGCCCAGCGCCAGCAAACTCGATTGGGCGAGGCAATTGGCAAGCGCAAGGCGATGTTGCCCGGCAAACTCGCGGTGCGCCTGTTCGCCGGTCATTGAACCAGATATTGAAAAGGCGTCGTGCAACGGAAAAGCCCGACGCACCGGCGCGATGAAATCGCAGGTGACCGGCACGGTGCCCTGATGCAGCAACTGGTAGAACGCGTGTTGCGCGTTCGGCCCGACACCGCCCCACAACACCGGGCAGGTGGCATACGCAACCGACTTGCCGTCGCGATCGACACTCTTGCCGTTGCTCTCCATCGCCAACTGTTCAAGATAGGCGGGGAACATCGCCAGCCGGCCGTCGTACGGCAGGATCGCCTGGGCGCGTATGCCGAGAAAACTCGCGTTCCAGACGCCGACCAGACCAAGCAGCACCGGCAGGTTCCGGGCAAACGGCGCGGTGCGAAAATGCTCATCAATCGCGTGCGCGCCGGCGAGCAGGGCGCGGAAATTTTCCATGCCGACCTGCACGGCGATCGGGAACCCGATGGTCGACCACAACGAATAACGGCCGCCGACCCAGCGCCAGAACAGCAGGATATTTTTGCCATCGATACCCCAGGCACGCGCCTTGTCGGGGCTTGCCGTCACCGCCACGAAATGCTGGCGCAGCACCAGCGCTTCGTCGGCGTGATGCGCGAGCAACCATTCGCGCGCAGTGCGCGCGTTGGCGAGCGTATCGGCGGTGGAAAAAGATTTCGACGACACGATAAACAGCGTCGTTTCCGGATCGAGCACGCGCAACAGGCGGTTCAACTGGCTGCCGTCCATGCTGGAGGCAAAATGCACCCGCAGTCGACCGGCCAGCGGATGGGTAACATCGTGCAGCGCGTCGCAAACCATCGCCGGCCCAAGATCAGAACCGCCGACACCGATGTTGACGATGTCGCTGATCGCGCGCCCGCTGTAGCCACGCCAGTGGCCGGCGTGCAGGCGATCGACCATCGTCGCCATGCGCGTGCGCTCGCGCTCCACCGCCGGCACGAGATCTTCGCCACGCACCCGCGCCTGGGCATCAGCCGGCATGCGCAACAACATGTGCAGAGCCGCCTGGCCCTCGGTGCTGTTGATTTCGTCGCCACTGAACAGGCGATCGATCCAGCCGTGCAGGTCGACGGCGGCGGCCAGCGCCAGCAGGTGCTCGAGCGTGGCATCGCTGATGCGCTGGCGCGACAGATCGGCCAGAAAAGGACCAGCACGGAACGCGAAGCGCGTGGCACGCTGTGGATCGCCCGCAAACAAGTCACGCAGGTGCGTGCTGCCGGCGGTGTCAGCGTGGGCGCGAAGGGCTTGCCATTGCGGGAGGGCGTCGACGGACACGGGTTTCATCTATTGTTGTCGAGTACGCGTGCTGCACACGTTAAAATGCGCGGCCAACTCTAACACACCGACCTGCGCACCCTTATGTCCCGATCCATCCGCAAGGTAGTGCTCCCGGTCGCCGGACTCGGCACCCGCTGCCTGCCCGCCACCAAAGTGCTGCCCAAGGAAATGTTGCCGGTCTGGGATCGACCGCTGATCCAGTACGCGGTCGAGGAGGCCGCCGCCGCCGGTATCCGCGAAGTGATTCTGGTGACGGCGCCGGGCAAGGAGCTGCTTGAACAACACTTCCAGGGCGCACCGAAACTCGAACGCGCTCTTGCTGCGCGCGGCAAGGACGATCTGCTGACACGCGTGCGCGCGACCTTGCCTGCCGGAATCACGCTGTCGTCGGTCCTGCAACCCGAGGCGCTGGGCCTCGGCCACGCGGTGTGGTGCGCCCGCAAATTGCTGGGCAACGAGTCGTTCGCCGTCATGCTTCCCGATGATCTTGTGCTGGCCGCACGGCCCTGCCTCGCGCAGATGCTCGATGCCTGGCAGGAAACCGGCGGCAATATGGCGGCGGTAACCCAAGTGCCGGCAGCGGACACCGCTCGTTACGGTATTCTGCGCGTCACCAGCGAACGCGGTGCGCTCGTCGGGGCCGACAGCGTTGTTGAAAAACCTCGCCCCGAAGACGCACCGTCGCGGCTGGCGATTATCGGCCGTTATATCCTGCAACCTTCGGTACTGCGCGCGCTTGATGCCGGCAAACGTGGTGCCGGCGGCGAGATCCAACTTACCGACGCCATCGCCGACAGCATGGCGACGACGCCGTTTCACGGGCTGCGCTTTACAGGCCTGCGTATTGACTGCGGCTCACCGGAAGGCTTGCTGGAGGCCTCGGTGCGCATCGCTGCAATGCGGCACGGCATGGGCGCAAATATCCGCGATTGGCTGACAAATAGCTGAGCATCGAGTCGATGAGTGACCTCGTTTCGATCATCATCGCCAACTACAACTACGCGCTCTTTCTGCCTGATGCGATCGAGTCTGCGCTTGCCCAGACTCACCCGGCAATCGAGGTGATCGTCATCGACGACGGCTCGCGCGACGACAGCATTGCCGTTGCCAATCGTTACGACATCCGCGTGCTGGCTCAGGAAAATCAGGGCGTCTGCGCGGCACGCAACAATGCCGCTGCCGTCGCCCGCGGCAAATACATCCTGTTCCTCGATGCCGACGACCTGCTCTTCCCGGACAGCATCGCGCACCTGCTGGCGAAACTGGCAAATGCGCCGGCCGATATCGGCTATGCGTACGGGCAGATGGAATATTTCGACAGCCGCACCGGCATTTTCACCTCCCGCGAATTCGATTCGGTGGCGCTCGCCAAGGACAACTACATCTGCGTCACCACCCTGATCCGCAAGGAGATATTCGATCGTGTCGGTGGTTTCGATCGCGGCTTTGCGCTGCGCGAGGACTGGGAGTTTTACATCCGGCTGCTACATGCAGGGTTCCGCGGCACCTTCCTGGCGGAACCGATCCTGCGCTATCGCAAGCACAAGGAACCAACGCGCAAAAGAACGAAACAACCGAAAAATATCGCGGCGACGCGGCTGGAATACCTTTATCCGCGCTTTTTCATGCGCCGCATCCTGCAACACCCGCTGCGCCACCTGTACTACCGCTGGCGCTTCAGGATTGGCCCGGACGTGCGCCACTATGGCCCGTCGGCGCATCCGCCACGGCGGCTCAGATAGGCGGCAGAGAGGTGGCGCGCAATGTACGCGTGAGCACCAGGGTGCGCTCGCAGGCGCCGCGGTTTGCGGCAACGTAATCGCGCCCTTTCCGACCTGCCGCCGTACGCGATGAGTCACTGCCGAACAGGTTGGTCACCTTGACAACAAGAGCCGCTGCGTCAGCGGTAATGTCGAGCGCGCCGGCAGCACGCAGATCGTCGGCAATTTGCTGGAAGTTGAACAGGTGCGGCCCGGCCAGCAGCGGCAAGCCAAGCGCCGCCGGTTCAACGAGGTTGTGGCCACCGACCGGCACCAGACTGCCACCGACAAAGGCAACATCCGCCAGCCCATACAGCAACGGCAGCTCACCCATGGTGTCGCCCAGATAAACGGTCGTACGCGCCGAAGGCAGTTCACCGCGCGCGCGTCGGGCGCAGGCAAATCCGCTGCGCACAATCAACTCGGCAACATCATCAAAGCGTTCCGGATGACGCGGCACCAGCACCAGCAGCGCCTCGGGAAAATTCCGGCAGATGGCGCGGTGCGCCGCCAGCACAATCTCGTCCTCGCCGGCATGGGTGCTGGTGGCGATCCACACCGGCCGGGCGCCGAATTCCGCGCGCAGCGCGGCCGCCCGTGCTGCTGCCAATGGATCCACCGCCACGTCGAACTTGAGGTTGCCGTTAACGTGCACTCGCGCCGGCGCCACCCCGAGCGCGAGGAACCGCGCCGCATCGGCTCTGGTCTGCGTTGATACCGCCGCCAGTGCCGCCAGCATATTGCGGGCCAGCGCGCCGGTACGGGCATAACCACGCGCCGAGCGCGCCGACAGCCGCGCATTCACCAGCAGCGCAGGAATACCGCGCCGACTGCACGCGTGCAGCAGATTCGGCCACAGTTCCGTTTCCAGAACCACCAGTTGGCACGGGCGAATGCGCGCAAGAAAACGCGCGACGGCGACGGGCGTGTCATATGGCATGAAACAGTGGCGTACGCGGGCGCCAAAACGCGCCCGTACCCGCGCCGCACCGGTGTACGTGGTGCTCGTCACCAGCAACGTCTCACCGCTGGCCAGCAGCGCCTCGATCAACGGCTCTGCCGCGACTGTCTCGCCAACCGACACACAGTGCAGCCAGACAGGTGACGGCGCGCCTGCGGGTATTGTCGGCACAAAACCGAAACGCGCCGCGAGGCTGCCGGCCGCCACCGCCTGGCCACGGCCGCGCCACCACTGCCGCAGGACTATCAGCGGCAGCAGCGCATACAGCAGCAAAGTGTAGAGAAACCGTGGCATGTATCGACTCACAAAGAACACCCCGGGCAGGCAGCAGCGGAACAACACCGAGGGAACAATACCGGTCACCATTCTACCCAACACCAGCGGCGGGCGATTCCTGTCGCCGGCGCAAGCCATGCGATACTACATGCCGTGCCGTCGCCTCACTGTTGCCGCAACAACGCCATCCTGACGCAATGACTGACCCGAAAACCCGCCTTGCCGCCTTCATCGCCCTTGGCCATCCACGCCACTGGCACATCTGGCTGCTGCTGGTGCCGCTGACGCTGCTCGTCGCCTGGGTACCTTGGCCGTTGCAACGTTTCATCGGTAACCGGCTGGGCGACATCACCTGGGCGCTGCTGCGCAAGCGCCGCCGCATCACCCTGCGCAACCTCGCACTGTGCTTCCCCGACTGGCCGCAGGCGCGCCACAACCAGGTCGCACGCGCGTGCTTCCGCAGTGCCGGCATCGCCCTGTTCGAATCGAGCCGGGCCTGGTGGCGCGCACCGGCAACGCTGGCGCGCGGTTTCGACATCCACGGCCTCAATCATCTGCACGCCGCCCTGGCGCAGGGCCGCGGCGTTCTCCTCCTCGGCGCCCATTACATGCACCTGGAGATTGTCGGCGCCGCTTTTTCCAGCGTGCAGCCGCTCGACACCATCTATCGACCGCAAAACAACGCCGCCCTGGAAGCGTTCGTGCGCTGGCGCCGCCGCGTCTACACCTGGCAGATTGATCGCCGGGACGTGCGCACGATCTATCGGGCGCTCAAGGCCAATCATGTTGTCTGGTACACCGGCGATCAGGACTTCGGGCCGCGCCACGCAGTGTTCGTCCCGTTCTTCGGTGTGCCCGCGGCAACAGTCACGGCCGCCTCGCGCTTCGTGCGCGCCAATCACGCCATTGCGCTCAGCATCGACTTCCGGCGCGACGACCGCAGCGGGCGCTATACCGTCGAGATCTCGCCGCCGCTGGCGGATTTCCCGGGTGCCAGCGAGGCCGCAGACGCGCTGACGATGAACCGCCATATCGAGGCCGGCATCCGCAAGGCGCCGGGTCAGTACATGTGGTTCCATCGGCGCTTCAAATCGCGGCCTAAGGGCGAGCAATCGGTTTACTGAGCGGCCCATCTGCGTATCATTGCCGGCCATGGCAACCCGGCCGCCACTCCAAGTTGAGCCACTGCGTGACCCACACACAGGCTGATGTGCGCCGGATTCCGGCGTATCTGGGTGCAGGCCTCATCCTCGCCCTGCTTTTTCTGCCGCTTGCTTCCTCGGCGATGGCGCTGATTGCCGGCGGCGCCGGCCTGTACCTTGTGCGGCACAGCGGTACGATCCCGAAACTGCCGGGCCTGGGCAACACACTGCTGCTGATGGTGCTGGTGTTTGTTGCCGGCATCGCATTTTCGATGGATGTTTGGCGCTCCGTGCAGGGCGTCGGCAAGGTGCTTCCTGCCCTGTTTTTCCTTTACGTTTGGCTGCTGGCGATGCGCGCTGGCTGGCTGGCGAATGGCCAGGCTGTTCGCCAGGCCGCGCTGGTGGGTGTGTTGGTGGCGGTCACGCTGTTCGTCGCCAGCGAAATCATTCATGGCGGGTTTATCCGGCGCGATGGCGGCCTGATATCAATCACCATCAGAAACCCGCTGGCCGTATCGTTGCTGCTGACCCTGGCCGCGATGCTCGCCTGCTGGACGGCAGGCCGTGGCCTGCACTGGCTGCTGCTGGCGATCCTCACGCTCGGCGCGATTTTCACCAATGACGCGCGTGGCGCGACCGTTGCCGGCGTTGTCATTCTGGCGCTCGCCCTGTTGTTGCGAATGGGGCTGCGGCCGCAGCCGATCATCGTTATCGGGCTGGTGACGGCGGCTGCCGTCGGCACCTTATTCCAGATGGTAGGTGTGCCAGACATGCTGTCCCGGCCGGGAGACTTTCTGAGCGGGCGCGGTGTACTGTGGCATGCTGCCGTGCAGATAATCGCGGATCATCCACTGTTCGGCATTGGCATCAACACGTGGAAGTACTCCGCCTATGTGCACGCCCTGAGTGGCCATTTCATCAATCAACCCTCACCGCACAATCTGATTCTTGATTTGCTGACATCGATCGGCATCGTCGGCTGCCTGCTGCTGGGCATCGCAATCATCCGCTTCTGCCATATCGTTGCCGGCTATCGGTTGCCTATCAGCGCGGAAGCGTTCTGGCTGGGCGTATTCCTGCTGACGGCCTACACAATCAATGCCACGGTGGATTTCAGGGTGTTCAGCGTCCAGAGCTTTGCCGTGTGGGGTGCAGCGCTGGTACTGGTAGCAAGCAAACCGGCGAACCTGGCACCGACGCACCCACGTCCACCCTGCCGGCCGCCATCATGATCAGAAAAAAGCAGAAAAAAGCGCCGCAATACTTCGAAGGCGCGCGCACAGAAGTCGCAACGTTTCTGCCCGCCCGCTGCCAGCGGGTATTGGAGATTGGCTGCGGTGCCGGCGGATTCCGCGACAACATCCGCACGCCCTGCGAATACTGGGGCATTGAGCCGGCCGCCGTGCCGGCCGCCCGGGCTGCGCAACGTATGGACAGAGTGCTTGAAGGCACCTTCGACGCCGTGCGCGCGCAACTGCCGGAAAATTATTTCGACCTGGTTATCTGCAACGACGTGATCGAACACCTGCCTGATCACGATGCCTTTCTGCAGCAGATCAAAACATATATGGCTCCCGACAGCTGCCTCGTTGGTTCGGTACCCAACGTGCGCTGCTACCAGCATTTGTACGAAGTATTGTTTGAACGTGATTGGCGCTACCGTGCCGAAGGCATTCTCGATCGCACCCATCTGCGTTTCTTTACCCAGAAGAGTCTCAAGCGCACCTTTGCCGAAAATGGTTACCGCATCGAGGCCTTCGCCGGCATCAACAATCTGGCCCCGGCACGTTTCACCTCGCCGAAAAAAATCCGTCGCTGGCTGACCGTGACGCTGCTGGCACTGCTCACTCTCGGCCTGTTCAACGATATCCGCTATCTGCAGTTCGGGTTCCGGGTACGCACCTAAAGCCGCGTTACCGGATTTCAGCGCCAGCGCCAAAGATACCCGCCCAGACTGAGCTTGAAGATGCGTCGCTGTACCTGGGCCGCTTTTTGGCCGGGAAACAGTTGCCGACGATATTGTTGCAGGGTCCGCCACAGCACAGGCGAGAACCAGCGGGCCTCCAAACCCTCGGCACCGTCCGTCAATGCCGCGACGGCCGCGTCGAACCCGGCATCGCGGCCGGTGAGCGCCGCCAGCGCCGCCAGCGTCTGCTGCAGTCGCGCAATATGTTGCAAGGCTGCAGAGCGCCGCTCCTGCTGGTGACGTTGCTGCCGACGCAGGGCCGCGTTGTTGTGCACGTTGCCCTCATGCAGGCGGTGCCGGCATAGCGCCGCCGGCACAAAAGCAATGCCGTTGCCCAGCGCGGCGTTCAGCGCCAGCCACTGATCGTAATACATGCCCTCAGGTGGCGGCGGCAGTTGCCGGACAAGAGCGCGCGTCACCAGCGCATTGTGGCCGGATACCCAGTTGCCGAAGACATAGCGCAGCGGATCGTGGCCCGGATGCGGCATTGCGCCATGCATCGCCAACTCGCTGGCGTGGATCTCACGATCGCCGGCATCAATCACGATGGCATCGCTACAACAAAGATCAGCGGTACCGCGTGCCGCCATCAATGTGGCGATCTTGTCCGGCAGCCACAGGTCGTCCTGATCGGATAACAACACCACATCGCCGCGACTTTGCTGCAGCAATTTGAAGAAATTAACGTTGACGCCGAAGTTGCTCGGGTTATGCAGCACCCGCACCCAGGGGTGGCTGGCAGCAAACCTCTCCAGCAGGCCGCGCGTATCGTCGGTGGAACCGTCGTCGGCGATGAGCAACTCGTCCGGCCGCCACGTCTGGGCGGCAATACTGTCGAGTTGGGCAGCCAGATGAATGGCACCGTTGTAGGTGGCCATCACTACGCTGACGGTATCGTTGTGCTCGTTCACCCTGACTACTCTCTTGCTGTGGATGCCAGCGGGTAACGGGATCGCAAATAAACTCAACTGTCGTTGAGTATCTGTTGCAGGCGGTGACGGTAATCGTGTTCGGCTAGCGTGCGCTCCCGGCCTCTTTGCGCCAGCTGCGCGTGCAAGGTCATTGCATCGGGAACGTCCGGCAAGTGCACGATATCCTCCGGCGTTTTCCAGGCGAGCACTTCCTCGCCCGCGTGAAAGCAGCGCGCCAAATCCGCCACATCATCCGTCACCAGACACGCGCCGGCCGCCGTTGCCTCGAAGCAGCGCATGTTTAGCCCGGACATGATGTTGTCGGAATTGATGACGTTGAGTATGTAGCGATGTCGCCCGTAGAGTTCGACAAGTTGCGCCTGCGTAATGTTGTACGGATGAACCTGGTGCCAAGGTGACGCAAGCCGGTGCCAACCCTTGCCGACCAGGCGCATTGGCAGTGTCAGTTGCTCGATGATCTGCTGCCGGTTCTCCGACCAGGCGCCGACAAACAACAATTCCGGTGCGCGCGCATGCCAAGGCAACCGGGTCACATACATGTCGGTGTTGACCGCCAGCGGCAACCACTGCGCCTCACGGATACCGATTGTCTGTGCGAGGCTGGCCAGCCCGCTGTCAGTGAACCAGAAGCGCTGGACGGCGCTGTTGTCCACCAGTCGCTCGTCGAAGCGGTCGCCTACCCATTGGTGTACGGGGATGCGCACCACCGACAACAGATCGTTGAACGCCGGAGAAAGATAGAAGCGATCGACGATGAGACAGATGTCGGGACGGAATCGACGCAAGGTATCCGCCAGGCGCGCCGTCATCTCGGTGTGCGGGTCCTGCCCGATCAGCAAGTGCCAGCGATTAACCAGACGGTCCCCGAGAGTTTTCTGGTTGACGGCGAAGCCGAGCGTTTCCACACCGGGAATCTTCGCGGCGGCGGCGAGCACATGCTCATACCACTGGAGTATGCCGCCGCGCTTGCCGATGACCAGCAGCCGCTTCACGATGCCCTCTGCTCACGCACATACAGCGCCGGCGTAAAGGCAAGCACCAGATAACCGGATGCCAGCAGCGTGCACTGGAAGAACAGACCAAAAGCACGGAAGTCCACCAATCCGTTCACCAGAATCACCGCAAGAAAACCAGCACCCACCAGACGCAGGTAAGCGGAATGGTGCACAAATGATTGCCGCAGAGCACGCGCCAACAGCGCCAAGCCGCCAAGGTACAGCACCGTGCCTGTCACGCCGAATGAGTACAAAATTTCAAGCGCCCAGTTGTGTGGCGATGCCGGATGCTGTTGCGCAACCGGCAACAGCGCATTCACTGCTTCTGAATACTTGAAGGTGCCCGGGCCATAGCCAGCCCAGGGCCGCTGCCGGATCAGCTCTCCGGTGGTCTGCCACAGCAGCAGGCGATTGCTGCGCTCGTCATCGTGCATCCAAAGACCCGGTGACCAGTCGGCCGCCGGTATAACAACCATCAACAATACTGTGAGCGCGGCCAGCATGATGACAAGTGCAATCAGGCGGTATGCCGGGAAACGCAATGCCAACATCACCGCCGCCGCCGCGCAGGCCGCGATCAGGGCCTCAATCGTCGCGTTTGCCACCAGCAGCAGCGTAGCCATCAGCAGCAGCGCCATCGCCAGGCGTCCATGGCGCACCGTGAGGTCATTGCGCAACAACACCGCGAATACCGAGACCCAGGTCAGCGCCAGCGAACAGGACCAGAGGTTGCGGGTTTTGAACGGCGCGATGCCATGCATGCGCACCAGAAACGGACCTTCCTGCCACTGCCAGTACAGCCAGACTGACAAGGCGCCCAGCAGCAGCAGTACGGCCGCTGCAAGAAACGCCGGCTGCAGTCGCCCGTCACCGAACGCGGCATAACGCCGCACGCCCCAGACAAACGTCAGTGCCAGGACAACGCTGAGAAAAGCCCGAAACGTATAATCAAAGTCAACCGTAAAAATCATCCCGACAATGAACGCGGCCAGAATCAGCAGTGCACCCGTGCGCAACTCCCGGGGCCATGGACCGGCCGTGCCTGCCTGCCGCGCACGCACGTATTGCCACAATGCGACGGCAGCGCTCGCCCCTTTGACCACCGGGAAAAGCAGCACAAGCAACGCCAGCAGCACGCCAACGCGGTCGCGAAACAGGTCGGACAAACGCACATGCAGCGGATTGCCGCTCAAGGGCCAGCCTCCTTGTCAGTCAGGGCGCCCGCCTGCACCATCAGAATGGTACGCACATTCGCGGCGTCGCCAACCGCCATTGCCTTGCGAAGTTGCTCGATTTTTTCCGAAAGTGCGTCGCCACCAAGGCGGGGCTCATCGGCCTTCATGATCTTCGGGTGCCTGGTTCCCTCGGCATTGCCCGAAGCAATCAATAATTCCTCATGGAGCTTTTCGCCAGGACGCAGCCCGGTGAGTACAATGTCGATGTCACCGCGCGGGTTTTCATCGTCACGCACCGAATGCCCGGTAAGGCGGATCATGTTCTTGGCCAGATCCGTAATCTTGACCGGCTCGCCCATATCAAGCAGAAAAATTTCCCCGCCTGTCGCCATGCTTCCGGCCTGAATCACCAGTTGCACTGCTTCATGAATCGACATGAAGTAACGCGTCACCCCGGCATGCGTCACCGTTACCGGGCCGCCTTGCGCAATCTGCTCCTTGAACAGGGGAATCACCGAACCGCTTGAGCCAAGCACGTTGCCAAAACGGACAGCGCAGAAACATTGGCCCGTTTTCTTCGCACTCGCCTTGGCGGCAAAATCCTGGATGACCAGTTCCGCCCACCGCTTGGTGGCACCCATGACATTGGTTGGGCGCACGGCCTTGTCCGTGGATATCAATACGAAAGAACCAACACCGGCATCGAAAGCCGCCTGGGCAAGCACACAGGTTCCCAAAATATTATTGCGCACACCTTCCAGCACATTGCTCTCCACCAGCGGTACATGCTTGTGGGCGGCGGCGTGATAGATTGTTTGCACGCCGTGATCAACAAGCAATCCGTTGACGAGATCACGGTTCGTAACCGAACCAAGACACGAAATTATTTCGCAACCGGCAATTGCCCTCAATGCCCTGTCAATCTGGTAAAGCGCATGCTCGCTCGCCTCCAGTAGCACCATCCGGCTCGGAGCAAGCGCGGCAATCTGCCGGCAGAGTTCAGAACCGATCGAACCACCAGCACCGCTCACCATGACGCATTTACCGGTTATGCAATAACCCAGCAGCGCCGGATCGGCCGCGACCGAATCCCGTCCAAGCAGATCGCCGATATCGACTTCCCGCACCATATTGACCAGTTGCGGGCCGTTCGAGATATCGGCCCAGGTCGGCAGAATGCGAACCTTTACCTGGTATTGCTCGAGAAAAGTCACAACTTCCCGTCGACGCGCAGTGGATGCGGCGGACAGCGTGACAATCACATCGTGAATGTCGAAATGCTCAATCAGCATCTGCAGCTGTTCTGGCGAATAAACGCGCAGGCCGTCGATGTCCTTGCCCTGCAGCGTGATCTCGTCGTCGAGGAAGCCTGCCGGGAACAGCTCGCGGCCGCGGCGCAGCGATGCGGCGAGTTGGCGTCCGGCCTCACCCGCGCCGTAAATCAGCACCTGGCGCCCGGAAAAGCGGCGGCGTATCGGCAGCCACAACAGCCAACGGGCGGTAAAGCGCGAACCGGCAACCAGTACCAATGCCAGCAAGCCATACAACACCGACACCGTGCGCGGCACCCCGTCGATACCGGTCATCTGTGTCATGAACGCAAGCGCAGTCCACAACAGCGCGGCGATCACCACACCCTTCACCACCGCCCACAACGCCTGCTCGCCAAGATAGCGAATTACCGAGCGATACAGGCCCATCTTGATGAATACCGGAATGGCAAGCACCGGTGCTGCAAGCATCAGCAATGCCTGCGGTTGGTTCGGTGCGAACCACCCGCCGAAACGCAGGCAATATGCCAGCCAGACCGCGCTAACCAGCAGCACGACGTCTGCCGCCATCATCAGCGCCTGCTTGATCGGGCGCTCGAATTGAATAATTCGCTGGGCAAAATACTCGGCATTCAGCATGGCCGGCAGGCCTCGCGTTTAGTGTTTCTCGACAACAACATCATACTCCCGGCCATCATTGTGAACGTCCTCACAGCCCTTCCCGCCAGCATCAATCGTGATGATCCGGTTCGAAGAACATCCAGCGCACCTGCGGAAACTGCCGCCTGAAGGCCGATTCGACGTTATTGATATCTGCGACCAGTTGCGGCGCCGAATGCGCCTCCTCCATGCGCGCCTTCACCGACACCATCAGATCGCCGCCAAGCTGGAGCGTGATCATTCGATAAACCTCGGCCACCTCGGTACGCGCAACAAGAAATTCGCGCATTGCCCCCTGCACTTGCGGGTCCGCGCTTTCGCCGATCAGCAGACTTTTCACCTCGATCGACACCGTGACTGCCACGATGATGAGTACCGCACCGATGGCGATGGTGCCCAGCGCGTCATAAACCGGATTGCCGGTGTAGATGGTCAGCAGCACCGCACCCAGCGCGAGCACGAGACCGGCGAGCGCAGCAATGTCTTCACCAACCACCACAATCAGTTCACTCTGCCGCGACTCGCGGAACCAACGCCAGAGCGTGCGCTGGCCCTTGACCTTGTTCACCTCAATCACCGCACCGGTGAGCGAACCCCATTCGAGCAGAATCGATACTGCCAGCACCGCCACTGCAACCCAGGGTGAACTGGGCATTTCGGGCTGCTGGAGCTTGTGCACACCCTCATAAATTGAAAACATGCCGCCCATGCTGAACAACAAAATGGCGACGAGGAAACTCCAGAAATACACCGCCTTGCCATAACCCAGCGGATGCGATTCGGTTGGCGCACGCTGCGCGTGCTTCATGCCTACCAGCAGCAGTACCTGATTGATGCAGTCGGCAGCAGAATGAATGCACTCGGCCAGCATGGCGCTGGAGTTCGTGTGCCAGGCCGCTGCACCCTTGGCGATGGCGATGCCGCCGTTGGCAGCGAGCGCATAGAGGATGGCGCGTGTCGAACCGTCGGAGTGCGACATGGCTGTCATTCCGAATACTGTTATTCGAGGTAGGTGTACCCGTCGAGACCTTCACGCACCTCAAGCAGGTACGCCGCGCGCTCCCGTGGCGACAGTGCGGCGGCCTCAAGACGATAAGCGAAGCGCCCCAATAATTCATCGGCGTTGAAGTTCACATAGCGCATAACGCTGCGCACGGTGTCTCCCTGGATGGCGTTACGGATTTCGACATTGCCCTCGGCATCGATCTCGACATCGACCGCATCGGTGTCGCCGAACAGGTTGTGCAGGTCGCCAAGAATTTCCTGGTAGGCGCCAACGAGAAAGATACCAACATGGAAGGGCTTGGCCGGATCATACGGCGGCATCGGCAGCGTCGTCTCGATGCCTTCGCCATCGACATAGTTGTCGATACGCCCGTCAGAATCACAGGTAATGTCCTGAATCACGGCCCGGGCCGTCGGCGGCTCCATCAAACGCTCCAGCGGCAATACCGGGAAAATCTGATCAATCCCCCATACGTCCGGTGCCGACTGGAACAACGAAAAGTTCAGAAACAACTTGTCGGCGAGTTTTTCATTCAACTGATCGAACAGTTCGCGCTGCTTGCGACGATGCGGATCAAGCTTGGCGCGGATGCGCTGGCAGCAGGTGTGGTACGCGCGCTCCGCCCAGGCGCGCTCGGCGAGCGACAAATCCTGGTGCAGGAACTGCGACAGCACATCTGAATAGACGTTGATCATGTCGGGGTAAATCTCCAACATGTTGACTGCTTCACGCGGCGCCACAAGCCGCTCGTGAATTTGCCAAAGATACGTCAATGTCGGTGAGGCCCCCTCCGGGGGCGGCGGCAGATCGCCGGCCACTACGCGTTCGATATCAATCACGTTGGTAACAAGCACCGCATGGTGCGCAGTGAGCGCGCGACCTGACTCGCTGATGATGTCCGGGTGCGGAATGCCATCGGCATCGGCCAGCTCCTTAAGCGCATGCACGATCTCCCAAGCGTAGTCGGCAAGGCCGTAGTTCATCGAAAAATAACTGCGCGATCGGGTGCCCTCATAATCCACCGACAGGCCACCGCCCACATCGACGCAGCGTATCGGCGCGCCCAGCTTGCGCAATTCCACATAGAAACGCGCAGCCTCGCGCATGCCGCTTTTGATGTCCTGGATATTGGCGATCTGTGAGCCCAGGTGAAAGTGCAGCAGGTAGAGGCTGTCGAGATAACCGGCCGCGCGACAACGATCCACCACCTCGATAATCTGCGACGGCGACAAGCCGAACTTGGATTTCTCGCCACCGGAATCCTGCCAGTTGCCCTTACCGGTGCTCATCAGTCGCGCGCGGATGCCGATGCGCGGAATCACCTTCATTTTCGCGCTTTCCTCAAGAATGAGGTCGAGCTCGGATAATTTCTCGACGACGATGGTCACCTGGTAGCCGATCTTCTCGCCGAGCAATGCAAAGCGGATGTATTCGCGATCCTTGTAGCCGTTGCAGATGATGGTGTCGCCGGGGTGGCGCGTGAGCGCGAGCACCGCGAGCAACTCCGGCTTGGAGCCGGCCTCAAGACCAACCGGGCGACCGGTACCGGGATTGCCGACCGAGACGATTTCCTCCACCACCCGCCGCTGCTGGTTCACCTTGATCGGAAAAACCGGCGTGTAACTGCCCTTGTAGTCGAGTTCGGCGATCACGCCGGCGAAGGCGTCGCTGAGTTTGCGCACGCGATGGCGCAGGATGCCGGAGAAACGAACCAGCGTCGGCAGGCGCAGGCCCTCGGCCTGGATCGCCTCGATCACCTCGTGCAGTGACACCGCCCGGGCGTCGCCGACGCCATCCGGGTGAACGATCACGTCACCGTCGGAGTCGATGTCGAAATAACCGTCGCCCCAGTGCCGGATGTTGTAGGTGGCAAGGGCGTCATCGAGGGTCCAGTCGGCCATGGTCGTTCCGTGTGGGTGGTCGGAAAAGCGGCCGGTATTATGGGGCCAAGACGGGGCAAGTTGCCTCCCCTGCGGGCACCTCCCAGTCGACAATCGCGGGGGACAGGCCGCACCAGGCGGAATAATGAATCCCCGGTAATACCCGGATGTTTGCGGTAGGGACGGCGGTTACCCACCGCCCCCCGCGCAGATCCGTACGTGCTGAACACTCGCGCTATTCGTAGTGCGTCCACATGCGCAGCACCTTAACCACATGTTCACTCTCAAGCACCTCATACACCAGACGGTGCTGAATGTTGATGCGGCGTGAATACGCGCCCGCAAGATCCCCGACCAACTTTTCATATGGCGGGGGATTTTGAAATGGATTGATTTCTACGACCCGGAGCAATTCCTTTGCCTTTTCTTTGAGTCCGGATGACGCCAGCTTCTTTGCGTCCTTCTGCGCTTGCTTGGTGTAAACGACTTGCCAGGTCACCAATCAAGCTCCTTCGCGCAGGAATCTACGGATTCAGCCATGCCTTCCTTGATGGACTCACGCATACCAGGCACGGAGAGCAGGTGGAGGGTCTCTTGTATTGCGTCCCAGTCTTCGGACGAGATAAGGACCGAACTCCCCCTTTTTCCCGCAATAACAATGGGTTGATGGGACTCCGCAGCCTGATCCATAAGCCGATAGAGATTAGCCCGGGCTTCACTGGCGGTGAGGGTTTGCATGGGAGGAGCACCTTCAATTGATCGAAAGGTGAGCGTACGCTTTTCCGTACGCACAGGCAAGGCCGCCTTGGCAGCTAACGTTTGAGCTCAGGCCGCGGCCCGTCAGGGCCGTCGCGCCTGCAGTGAATTGTTCGGCGCCAACTCTCGGTTGAAAGTTCAGCGTTCAGGTGCGGCGGACGCCAAAACTCGGTCTGCGCCGATGATGCCTTACGACGAGAATTCGGATTCTATTTTCAGGCGTGACATAAACAACGGAATATGGAAATACGTGAAGAGGATAGCTTCTATGGCCATTTCCAGCTCGAGACACGATTTCCGGATTCTCTACAAGATAGTTTGCGGCGCGATAAAACTCTTCAAGAAAACGCTCGGCTATCACTTGCCCTGCGTTCTTAAGGTAAAAATCTATCGCTTTTTCGAGGTCTTTCTCGGCGCCTGGGTGAAGCTCAAAACTCACTGCTTGAGCCTCGCCCGCAGCCTGCCCATTGCCTCTTCACCCGGAACAGCAGCCACCTCGCCAGATGCCATTTCAGCCTCTCGACGCTCGGCCTCAAGGCGCCATTCATTCTCGACCTCGGCATCCGCATCCGCATCCGCATCGAGACTAACCATCAGCCGCTCAAGCAGATGCGTCCGATCCACCGGGGACAATTTGAGGACTTCCGCCTCTAAAGCTTCCAGATTCATGCCCATTGGAACCTCAATCTCAATTCATGCCGAAGGGTAGATTGCCATAAAAAATCAGGCCGTTGCTATACCGCTCGGCTCGTACTGCCCTTGGCGCCGAACGTGTGAGTTAAGCGGCGGCCCGTCAGGGACGTCCGCTTGAACGAAGTGTTAGCCGGCGTCACGCCACAATGCGCTGAATTGCTTCTTGAGCCAGCGTATTGATGCTCTTGCCTTCAGCTTGCGCAACGATAGCGAGTTGCTCGTGCAACTCAGGCGGGATGCGGAGGTTGAACTTGCCGGAGTAATGACGGCGCGGCTCAATGCCCTTCTCCCGGCAAACTTCCAGGAAGACGTTCAGGGACTTCTTGAACTCCGCACGGAGCTCCTTGGGATTACGCCCATAGAAATCTGCGCCGCCAGCCAAACCGAGGATTTCACCCCGGAACTGGTCCAACTCAGGGTCGTACTCGATCTTTGCCTGATAGCCCTCAAGGGTCATGGTGTTCATGGCTCTACCCCATGCTGCTCTAACCATTTACGGATACTGGCCACGGCACCCTTATCAGTGCTCGGGCTCGGATGAGGCCGGTGAAATACCCGGACCTCGTTGAAGAGAACCACCGCGACCCGGCTACCCTCCCGCTCGCTGACCTCAGCCCCAAGCTCAACAAACAGGGCTTCGATGTCGCGCCAGTGGATATTGGCGCTCACCGGACGGGCAAAGATGGCTTCAAGGGTCTTTTGGTGCTTCCGCTTCATGTGAGGATAGTACCAGATTCAGGTACCACTGGAAGCCCCCTGCGCGAAAGCCCGCCCGCTGCGTCAGGATAGTTGTCGTGTATCCCGTAAATCACCCTTGGCAAGGCGGCGGGCGGTTGGACAACAGAAATGGGACGTTATGCGCTTGAGCGCCGTGAGTGGGTTATCCGGCAAATGATGCCGCCGCTGAATCGCAAGGTGGCGGAGCTTGCGGAGGAAAGCGGTATTACCGCGGTGACGCTCTATGCTTGGCGGAACAAAGCCAGAGCATCGGGGGTTGCCGTGCCGGGAGATGGTAAAAACGCGTCGGCGTGGTCGAGCGAGGACAAGTTCAGGGTCGTGCTGGAATGCGCGGGCCTGAGTGAGGCTGAGCGGGGCGAGTACTGCCGCCGCAAGGGGTTGTATCCGGAGCAGATTGCGCAGTGGCGTGAGGCGTGCGAGCAAGCCAATGCCAGGGCGGTCGTCAGTGAGCGTGAGGCGCGCGAGCAGGAGAAATCCTCACGCAAACGCATCCGGCAACTGGAGAAGGAACTCCGGCGCAAGGACGCGGCGTTGGCGGAGGCGGCAGCCTTGCTGGTGCTGCGAAAAAAGTTTGCGGCGTTCCGTGGGGAGGTCGAGGAAGAATGACCTTGCTGCCGGAACGCGAACACATCCAGTCCTTGATTGCGTATTTCGCTGATCGTGACCGGCCGTTTCGGTCGATCGTGACCGGTTGCTGATGGGTCGTTGTGCGAAGGGCTCAGTGTACGGCGTCGGTCACGATGGTTCTTCTGTTTTTGCTTTTTCCGGTGCTTTGCGTCGCAGCGATTCACCCTTGAGGGCGATGCGGTGAGAGCGGTGAACGAGTCGATCAAGGATGGCGTCGGCAACCGTGGGATCGTTCAGCCAGGCGTGCCAGTGATCGATCGGCAGTTGGCTGGTGATGATGGTCGAGCGCGTGGTGCGATCGTCGATCACTTCCAGCAGGTCGTGCCTGCCGGCCTGATCGAGCGGGGTCATGCCCCAGTCGTCGAGCAGTAACACGTCGGTGCGTGCCAATTGCGTGAGCATTTTTCCGAAGCTGCCGTCGGCATGAGCCATGCGTAACGCCTCGGTCAGGCGTGGCACTCGCTGGTAGAGCACTGAGAAGCCTTGCCGACAGGCCTGCTGGCCCAAGGCACACGCCAGCCAGGTTTTTCCTGCGCCGGTGGCACCCGTCAGCAAAACGCTCTGCCCTTGCCGGATCCAGTCGCCGCCGGCGAGTCCGGCCAGCACGCGTTTATCCAGCCCACGCCCCGGGCCGGTGTGGACGTCTTCAAGGCACGCGCCCGCGTATTTGAGTTTGGCCTGGCGCAGCAGCCGCTCAAGCCGGCGCGAGTCGCGCCAACTGCGCTCGCGATCGACCAGCAAGCCGAAGCGATCCTCGAAGGCCAGTTCGTGGCAGGCCGGCAGGGCGCGCTGTTCTTCCAGCGCGCGGGCCATGCCGTCGAGCTTGAGTTCGCGCAGGTGGTCGAGTGTGGTTTGGGTCAGCATGTCATCTCCTTCAGTGGGTGGTGGTGAGGTAGTAATCGGGGCCGCGCAGGTTGTCGTGTTCGGGACTGACCCAGTCGGCCTGCGTGGTGGCTGGCCCAGGCAAGGCCTGCCGATCCAGCCCGCCCTGCAAAATCGACAGCACGGAACGCCGGGTTTTTGAGCCGATGGCCAAGGCTCGGGCGCACGCCGCTTCCAGACGCGCGTGGCCGTAGTGCCGCGCCAGCGACAGCAAACCCAGGCAACTGCGATAGCCCATCTCGGGGTGCGGCCGGTTGGCCAGCAGGTGTTCGACCAGTGTGTGCGTCGCCGGACCGATGTCGGCCGCCCAGCGCAGGAACCGGCCCGGCGTCCATTCCAGATGGGCGCGATATGCCGCCGGCATGTGTTCGGCAATCGTGCTGTGCCGGCCCTTGATGACCGAGCGGGCGTGGCTGGCAACGCGCCGGCCACCGTGCAGGAGTTCTACAGTCGCGTCGGTGCTGCGCGCCTCGATCTCGCGGCGCACCAGCGCATGCGGCACGCTGTAGTAGTGCCCGTCAACTTCGACGTGATAGTCGATGTTGACGCGGCAGGCGCTGAACCGGGCGATCTCGTAGGGTTGTTCCGGCAGTGGGCGCAACGCGGGCCGGTCGATCGTCTCGAACCAGTCACGGCGATTGCCGGCCAGTTTCTTGAACGGTCGCGCGTTGAGATCGACCAGCAACTCGGCAATGGCCTGGTTGAGCGCGGCCAGCGTAAAGAAGCGCTGATGCCGCAGCCGCGCCAATATCCAGCGCTCGACCAGCAGTACACCCGCTTCGACCTTCGCCTTGTCCTGCGGCTTGCGCGGCCGCGCCGGCAGGATCGCGGTGCCGTAGTGCTCGGCAAATGCCTGCGTCGCCCGGTTCAGTTCCGGCTCGTAACGGTCAGGGTGCTTGATCAGGGCGCGGGGATTGTCCGGCACCACCAGCGCCGGAACACCACCATAGAACTGCAGGGCCTGACCCAGACCGCGCAGCCAGTCGACCTGCGTCTCACCGGTGGTGGCGCAGGCATAGGTGTAATTGGATGCGCCCAGCACGGCCACAAAGATGTGCGCCGGACGGATCTCGCCAGTGTCCGGGTTGACGATATCGACGGTCGGACCGGCATAGTCGATGAACAACTTCTCGCCCGCCCGATGCACCTGCCGCATCGAGCGCCGCAAACTGCCGGCATAGCCGTGGTAGTGCGCGCAGAACTGGGTGTACTGGTAGGGCGGCGCCGTCGCCGTCGTCTGCGTCTGCGTCTGGCCGTATTCCTGCCAGAGCAGTTGCAGGGTCACTCCCTTGCGGCGCAACTCGCGATGCACCCACGGCAGATCAATCGCTGCACGCTCACCACGCTGGGTGGCCGCCGCCGGGCAAAGACGGCGTGCAAT
>CBDDRC010000005.1:0-88564 GCA_965232985.1 uncultured bacterium | reverse complement strand
TTCCCGAACTCAGAAGTGAAACGCTGCATCGCCGATGGTAGTGTGGCATTGCCCATGCGAGAGTAGGTCATCGTCAGGCACTTATCCCAAAAACCCCGCTCAGTACACTGAGCGGGGTTTTTGCTTTGGCGGCGGATAACGGCCGCAACCAGCTGGTGCAGAACCCGGAGCGCAACGGCTATAGTCGGCAACCACGAAACCGGCGGTCATCCAGGTGCCCATGTTGCTGGCCGCTGAAATACAAGGAAGGGAATGCCATGACCTACACCCACATTGCATTTGAGATCAGGCAGCAGACTGCGTGGCTTACCTTGAACCGTCCGGCCGCCATGAATGCGCTTTCCGGCGACATGTGTGCCGAAATATTGCAGGCATTGCGCCACGCAGGCGAGAACCTCGATGTGCGCGTTTTGGTTATCACCGGTGCCGGCCCGGCTTTTTGTGCGGGTGCAGATTTGAAGGGCGTTCTGGAGTCGTCCACGGACGAGCCGGCGCATAAGGATCCGCTGATGGATTTTCTTGAGTTGGTCGGCACCATGATGGATGCCATCCGGGCTTTGCCCAAGCCGGTGATTGCGGCCCTCAATGGCATCACCATGGCGGGTGGTCTGGAGCTTGCTATGGCTTGCGATCTTATTCTCGCTGCTGAGAGTGCGCGCATCGGTGATGCGCACGCAAATTTTGGTGTGTTGCCCGGTGCTGGCGGGGCAACGGTGCTACCGCGTCTGATCGGACCGGTACATGCCAAGTACCTGCTGTTCACCGGTGACACCATGGCGGCGAGGGATCTGGTGGCGCTGGGGTTGATCAATCGGGTAGTACCCGATGCCGAGTTGCCCGCGGAAGTGCAAAAGCTGGCCACGCGCATTGCCAGCAAGAGTCCGCTGGTTCTCAAGCGCATGAAGCAGATGGTGGCGGACGGGTTGGAACAGCCGGTTGCTTCAGCGCTGCGTCTGGAACGACTGACTCTTGATGTGCATCGCCATTCCTATGACAACAAGGAAGGCCTGGCGGCTTTCGTTGGCAAGCGCAAGCCGGAATTCAAGGGTTATTGAACGGGAGATCAATATGTCAGCGGTATATGTGGTCGGCGTTGGCATGACGCCATCGGGAAAGTTTCTCGATAAAACGATGAAACAATTGACCGGAGAGGCTGTGTCGGCAGCGCTCAAGGATGCCGGCTGTGCCGTGCAAGACATTGAAGCGGCCGTTTTCTCGAATGCGACGCAGGGATTTTTTGAAGGGCAGACCATGATTCGCGGTCAGATATGTCTGCGCGAGCTGGGCTTTGAGACCATCCCCATATTTAATGTCGAAAATGCCTGTGCCGGTGCAAGCTCTGCCTTCAATCTGGCCGTACAGTTTGTGCGCGCAGGTGAAGGCGACATGGCGTTGGCCGTTGGCGCGGAGAAAATGTTTTCCACCGACAAGGCGAAAATGTTCGCGGCATTTGACAGTGCCTGGGATGTTTCCACTGTGGAGGCGAACAAGCAGACATTGCTGAAAATGGGGGCTGGCGTTGAACCTCCGCCTGGCTCGATGTCGAAGGCGCCTTACAGTTTGTTTATGGATATTTACGCCGCATTCGGTCGTTTTCACATGCGCGAGTTCGGCACAACCCAGGCGCAATTTGCTGCCGTGGCGGCCAAAAACCATTGCCACTCGGTACATAATCCACTTGCTCAGTACCGCATGCCTTATACGGTGGCGGAAGTTCTGGCTGCGCCGCCAATTTCCTACCCGCTTACGCTACCCATGTGCGCACCGATCAGCGACGGTGCGGCAGCCGCCATTGTCTGCTCGGAGGCAGCACTGAAGCGGTTTGGCCGCAGCCGTGCCATCAAGGTGCTGGCCTGCGTCGTGGGCACCGGCAGCACCCGGCGGCCGGAGGATATTGGTCGTCACGTTACGGTCGTGGCGTCGAAGAAAGCTTACGAAAAAGCCGGCCTAAGTCCCAAGGATATGTCGGTGGCTGAAGTGCACGATGCCACGGCCATTGGCGAAGTGGTGCAAAGCGAAAATCTCGGTTTTTGTGAATTTGGTGCGGGTGGGCGGCTGGCTGAAAGTGGTGCAACTTCTTTGGGCGGAATTATTCCGATCAATCCCTCGGGCGGACTCGAATCCAAAGGACATCCCGTCGGCGCAACCGGGCTGGGGCAAATTCATGAGCTGGTGATGCAACTGCGTGGTGAGGCAGGCCTGCGCCAGGTAGAAAATGCCCGGCTCGCCATTGCCGAAAATGGCGGTGGCCTCTATGGCGTGGAAGAAGCTGTGTGCGTCGTGACTATTTTGGGCAAGTAAGTTTTTGAATATAAACACTGGCAAGTCCTGCGCCGTAGCGCATCTTCGCCAAGTGTCGACGTATTGTTGAAATTTTGAAATATTGTCCGGGGTGATGGCATGGAAATCAGCAACAAAGTAGCGGTGGTTACCGGGGGGGCATCGGGACTCGGCAGGGCGGTGTGTGAATTACTCGTAGCCAGTCATGCCCGCGTGGCGATTTTTGACCGCAATGCTGAGGCAGGTGAGGCGCTGGCGAGCCGGCTTGGAGAGCGGGCGATTTTTGCGCTTGTTGATGTCACGCGCGAAGATTCGGTGGCGGCAGGTATCGCCAAGACCATGGCGGCATTTAGCGCCATTCATGTTTGTGTCAATGCCGCCGGCATTGCCGATGCCGCGAAAACCGTCAGCGACGGGCAGCCATTTCCTCTGGATGTTTGGCAGAAGGTGATCGCCGTCAATCTCACCGGTAGCTTCAATGTGCTGCGTCTGGCTGCGGTCGAAATGGCAAAAAATACGCTGCCGGAAGGCGCAGAAGAGCGTGGCGTGATCATCAATGTTTCATCCGGCGCCGCCTCTGACGGGCAGATGGGGCAGGCGGCTTATTCCGCCAGTAAAGCTGGAATTATCGGCATGACCATGCCCATCGCTCGTGATCTTGCTGATCTGGGTATACGTTGTGTGGCGATTGCGCCGGGTTTGTTCGATACCCCGATGGTGGCAGGCATACCAAAAAAAGTATCCGAAGCGATCGTTAATCGGATGATTTTGTTTCCGCGCCGGATGGGTGCTCCGGCCGAGATTGCCATGCTGGTTCGTTCGATAGTCGAGAATTCCTATATCAATGCCACCTGCCTGCATATTGATGCGGGCGCCCGCATGGGTGCGCGCTGATTTTTCTGCGCAACCCAAACAGCACACCATTCAGGAGATAAGGACACATGAATTTCATGCCCACAGAAGAGCAGCGTATGGCGGTGGAGGGTTTCCGGCGTTTTCTGGAGGCGAAAATTCGTCCCATCGCCGATACTCACAAAGATATCTATATCGAAAAAGAAAAAATGCGGGAAATTCTCGAAATGATGCTGCCCTATGGTATGGGTGGCAACGGCCCTATCGCCGAGGAGTTCGGCGGCGAGGGGATGGATTGGCTTACCTTCGGCATGCTGTACGAACAATTGGCGCGTGTATCTGCCGATATCGCCATCACCCTGTTGATTCAGCAGATGGTTGCCTACACCTTCGAGAAATGCACCAATGAGAAAATGCGGGCGGAATATCTGCCCCGGGTATTGCGCGCGGAAATCATTGGCTGCAGCGGCATCAGTGAGCCGGATGTCGGCTCCAACGTCGCTGAAGTAAAATGTCGCGCCCGCGCTGAAGGCAGCGATCTGATCATCAATGGTGAGAAGACTTGGATTTCCAACGGGCATTATTCCGATTTCTGCTGCCTGATCGTGCGCACCTCCGACGAGGGTGCGAAGGGCATTTCCATGGTGTTGGTTGATCGCAAGTTGCATGGCTACGAGAGCCGAAACATCGAGAAGCTGGGCCTGAACAGTACCTCAACCGCGCAATTGTTCTTCGACAATGTACGGGTGCCGGCCACCAATCTGATGATCCAGCCGGGCGCTGGCCTGAAAAACACGGTGGTGTTGTTTGAAAAAGCCAGGCCACTTGTAGCGATGACATCGGTGGGCATTGCCCAGGCGGCGCTCGAAGTGGCGGTTGCCTATGCCAAGGAACGCAAACAGCATGGCAAGGTGATAGCTGGCCACCAATTGATTCAGGGCATGCTGGCCGAAATGGCAACGGAGCTGGATGCGGCGCGACTGTTGGTTTATCGCGCCTTCGACATGATTCAAAAGGGGCAACGCTCCGAAACGCAAAGCGCCATGGCCAAATGGTACGCAACAGAAATTGCCGTGAGTGTCGCTTCGCGCGCCGTGCAGATTCATGGCGGTAACGGCATCACCCGCGAATTTGGCGTGGAGCGACTGTTTCGCGCTGCACGGATGATGACCATTCCCGATGGGACTACCGAGATTCAGAAATTGATTATCGGGCGTGCCTTGACCGGTGTGAATGCGTTCGCCTGATATTTAAAAGTGCAGATGTTCAGAGTTTGGCGAAACGTGGCTGATCGACGCCGTCGATCACCACGTTTCCCAGGAACATCGCAAGAGGCCGGACCCACAATCGACTCACGCCATACTCGGGACGATAAACGACCAGCCATTCGTTAGTCTCGCTGTGCCGGGCAATGCCGATTACCTCGTACATGTTGCCCTTGTAGTGCCGATAACGCCCGGGTACCGGGTTGGCCGGCGGTGGCAAGTCAACCACGATTGGGCTGCCGATTGATTTTTTTGGGCTCGGTACGCAATCCCTCGATCAGGACGCGCAGGTAGCGCATGGCCTGCTCCTCAAGATTGCCTTCGCCGGTAAGCGCCCGCGTGTGGGTCGCGTCGATCATCACATTGACCATCAGCTGGACTTCGCGACCCAGGCAGTAGCGAGGAGATGCGCTTGACGGATTTTTGCGTGTCGTAGCCATGAGCAGGCATATCAGAGCGGTGTTTTGAAATGGATGAGCGCGGGATTGTCGGGCTGGACTTCCTCGCCAAGACTGATCAGCCCGTCGCCCCAGAGTGGCAGCTCTTCCCGACGCAAATAGACGTCTTTGCCGTCCTGCGTGCGCACCCATGTGCCGTTGGTGCTCTGATCGATGAGAATATACTTGCCGCGACGAAATTCGATGCGTGCGTGCTGCCGCGATGCCAGAGTGCTGGGGACGGTAAGGTTGCAGTCATCGGCGCGACCGAGTACGAAAACACCGGCATCGCTTCTGAACAGCTTTTCAATCTTGCCGCAGCGAATGATGAGCGGTGCTGTGGTTGGTGTTGCGCCGGTGTTGCCGCCGGTGTGCATCGATACGATGGTCGTAACGTCTTCTTTTTCCTCCCAGACGACTTCATGAATGACGATTTCGGCTACTTTGCCTTTCACCGAGGCGCGATCAAACATCCGGGCCTTTTCCGCTAGGGCGGAGGAGAGGTTTTTGACCGTGTCCTCGGTGGTGATGATCTGGCGGGCCTTGGCAATACCGGCCATGCGTGCTGCGATGTTGGCGGCATCGCCGGAGACATCGCCACCTTCGAGCAGGGCCGGCCCCCAGTGCAGACCGATTCGAACCGCCACCTTGGTACCGGGGCGAACCGGGGGGCTGGCCTCCATGGCCTCCTGGATGGCGCAGGCGGCGTGAATGCCGGCGTCCGCACTCGGGAAGCGGCTCATGATTTCGTCGCCGATGGTCTTGATCACAATGCCACCGTGATCGCGGGTGATGGTCGACATGCGATCGACGACATTCCCGATGAGCGCTTTCGCATCCTTGTCGCCCAGCGTTTCATACAGGCGGGTGGAGCCGGAGACATCGGCGAACATGACGGCGAAATGAGTATCGATCCTGGTCATGCAGTACTCCGCATCCTTTGATGCTGAAAGCGCAAACAAAATGATGTGCTGTGTGTTGATGAGCCGAACTTTGGGAAGATTCCTAGTATCTACTGAAGGCCCTACGGCAAGTCAAGGAAGGAAGGCTTGGGCTGGCCCCAGGCACATCCTCGCCATTTTGCCGGCGATTATCTGCGTTACAACACCTTGATTTTTTCAAGCTGCTCTTCGAGGCGGGCCAGAGCCGCGCGCTGCTCGTTGAGCTTCGCACGCAACTGCGCGACGACATCGGCCGGCGCGTTATCGACGAATGCCGGGTTCTTCAGTTTGATCTCGGCACGGCCCGCGTCGCCCCTCAGGCGTTCGATTTCTTTAGCCAGCCGGGTGAGTTCGGCCTTTTTGTCGATCAGCCCGGCCATGGGCACCAGAATTTCCATGTCGCCAACCAGTTGGGTCGCCGAAGGCGGCGCGGATTCTGCCGGGTTGAGCCAGGCGAGGCTCTCAAGCCGCGCCAGTGCCTTGAGAAAAGTTGCGTTTTCTGCGACTCGGCGCCGATCTTCCGGGCTGCCGTTGTGAAAATACACCGGCAGCAACCTCGACGGGGGAATGTTCATCTCGCCGCGCACATTGCGCAGTGCCGTTACGATACCTTTTACCCACTCGATGTCTGCTTCAGCGCGCTCGTCGATGCGTTCCGGATTTGGCTGGGGCCAGGGTTGCAGCATGATCGTCGGGCCGGATTTTCCGGCGAGCGGAGCAATGGTTTGCCAGATCTCTTCGGTAATAAATGGCATGAAGGGGTGTGCCAGCCGCAGGATCACTTCCAGTACCCGCACCAGTGTCCGGCGGGTTCCGCGCAGTGCTGCCGGTGAGGCATCCGGATGGGTGAGTACCGGCTTGGAAAGTTCGAGATACCAGTCGCAGTACTCGTTCCAGACGAATTCGTAGAGTGATTGTGCTGCGAGATCGAATCGGAAGGCGTCGATGTGTGCGGCAATATCGGCTTCGGCTCGCTGCAGGCGCGAGGCGATCCAGCGATCAGCCAGCGATAACTCCACGGCGCCATCTGCCAGGCCGCAATCATTGCCCTCGACATTCATCAGCACATAGCGCGTGGCGTTCCAGATCTTGTTGCAGAAATTTCCGTAGCCCTGGATACGCTTCATGTCGAAGAGAATGTCGCGGCCGGTGGCGGCGAGCGAGCAGAAGGTGAAACGCAGCGCATCGGTGCCGTAGGCCTCGATGCCTTCCGGGAACTGCTTGCGCGTCGCCTTGTCGATTCTGGCTGCATCCTGCGGCTTCATCAAACCGGTGGTGCGCTTGGTGACAAGCGCCTCAAGGTCGATGCCGTCGATGATATCGAGCGGATCGAGGACGTTGCCCTTCGACTTCGACATCTTCTGGCCTTCGTTGTCACGTACCAGGCCATGCACATAGACCTTGCGGAACGGCACCTGCGGCGTACCGCCCGGATTTTTCACGAAATACATCGTCATCATGATCATCCGGGCGACCCAGAAGAAGATGATGTCGAAACCGGTAACGAGCACGTCGGTGGGATGGAACTGCTTGAGTTCCGGTGTATTTACCGGCCAGCCGAGGGTGGAGAAAGTCCACAGTGCGGAACTGAACCAGGTATCGAGTACGTCTTCGTCCTGCACAAGCTCGCCCATGTAACCATCGGCGCGTGCTTTTATGTATGCATCTGCTTCGGTTCTGGCCACGTAGATCTGATCGCCGTGTCGGGAATACCAGGCCGGAATGCGGTGGCCCCACCAGAGTTGTCGCGAGATGCACCAGTCCTGCAGGTCGCGCATCCACGAGAAATACATGTTCTCGTATTGCTTCGGCACGAATTCGATGCGGCCGTCTTCCACGGCCTTCACCGCCTCCACGCCAAGAGGCCCGGTTTTTACGAACCACTGCCAGGTGAGGTAGGGCTCGATAACGACGCCGGAACGATCACCGCGCGGCACTTTCAGCGTGTGAGCATCGATTTTTTCCAGCAGCGCCAGCGCATCCAGATCGTTGACAATCTGTTTGCGGGCGGCGAAACGATCGAGCCCACGATATTGTTCCGGCACGTTGTCGTTCAGCGTGGCATCGTGGGTGAAAATATTGATCAACGGGAGGCTGTGGCGCTTGCCGAGCTCGTAGTCGTTGAAGTCGTGTGCCGGGGTGATTTTCACACAGCCGGTGCCAAACGCTTGGTCGACATAACTGTCGGCAATGATCGGGATCAGGCGGTCAACCAGCGGTAGGCGGATTTGCTTGCCGATCATGTCCTTGTAACGCGCGTCGTCCGGGTTTACCGCGACAGCGGTATCGCCGAGCATGGTTTCCGGACGCGTGGTAGCGACCACAAGGTGGCCGGAACCGTCTGCCAGTGGGTAGCGGAAGTGCCACATCGAGCCTTTTTCTTCCGTACTCACCACTTCCAGATCGGAAATCGCGGTATGCAGTTGCGGGTCCCAGTTGACCAGGCGCTGGCCGCGATAGATCAGGCCGTCTTCATGCAGACGCACGAATGCTTCCAGCACGGCTTGCGACAGACCGGCATCCATGGTGAATCGTTCGCGCGACCAATCGACCGACGAGCCGAGGCGACGAATCTGTCGGGTAATCGTGCCGCCGGATTGTCCTTTCCAGTCCCAGACTTTTGCGAGAAATTTTTCGCGGCCGAGATCGTGGCGGCTGATGTTTTGCGCGGCGAGCTGGCGCTCGACGACCATCTGGGTGGCAATCCCCGCGTGGTCCGTGCCCGGCTGCCACAGCGTGCGGTCGCCCTTCATCCGCCGGTAGCGAATAAGCAGGTCCATGATGGTGTTGTTGAAGCCGTGGCCCATATGCAGCGCGCCGGTGACGTTCGGCGGCGGGATCATAATGCAGTACGGTTTGCCATCGCCCTGTGGGGCGAAATAGCCGGCCTGTTCCCAGCGGTGGTACCAGTGCTGCTCGATGGTGGCGGGGTTGAAACTTTTTTCCATGGCGATCAGCAAACTCGGAAGGAGTGTCGGCGGAGCGCCGGCGCGGGGCCGGCATGAGGCGGGCGATTATAGCGGCCGGGGCGCGCGCGCGCTGCCGTTGGCGGTGGGCATGGCGTCAGCCCTTGTGGTCTGGCGTCGAGGGTAACTCTCAGGGCGCGGCGTTGCCGGACATTTCCTTGAGCAGCGATTCGAGTTCACTCTGCAGGCGCTGGCGCAATTCGGCACCCAAGCGGCCGGCGTGTGCCGCGACAATTTCGTCGACGATAGCCGGCGCCCGCGCCTGCAGGATGTGACCGGCGGCACGCAGCAGTTCCGGGGTCGAGGTCTTGCGTGTCGGGGCGCGTGAACGCGCTGGCAGTGCATCGTCCGACGGCAACGGTTCGTCGAACAGAGATTGTTGGTCGACGCGGCCGAGTGTACGAACCACGGGCGTACCGGCCGGCAAGGGTGTCGGGGCCTGCGGGACGGGCTCCAGCAGAATCGGAATGGCGGCGGAGAAGTCGTCCGCCGTGGCCGGGGGCTTGTCGGCAGGGATTTCCGCAGTCATGTCGCGTCGTCAGCCGGCAATGGCATTGAGCAGATACTGCACCAGCATGCTCACCGGCCGACCGGTAGCGCCCTTGTTCGGTGCGTGGCTGTGCCAGGCGGTGCCGGCGATGTCGAGGTGCGCCCACTGATAATCCTTGGTATAGCGCGAGAGAAAGCAGGCGGCAGTGACGCTGCCCGCCTTGGGTCCGCCGATGTTGGCCATGTCGGCAAAGGGGCTGTCCAGCTGCTCCTGGTATTCGTCCCACAGTGGCATCTGCCAGGCGCGGTCGTTGCCTTCCTGGCCGGCTTGCAGCAGCGCATCGGCAAGCGCCGCGTTGTTGCTGTAGAGACCGTGCGCCTGATTGCCCAGCGCAACGACGCAGGCACCGGTGAGCGTGGCGATGTCGATGACGGTTTTCGGTTGGTATTTCGCGATCCAGGTCAGCACGTCGCACAGTACCAGCCGGCCCTCGGCGTCGGTGTTGAGAATCTCGACGGTCTGGCCGGACAGGGTCGTGACGATGTCGCCCGGCCGCGAGGCTCGCCCGCTCGGCATGTTCTCCGCAGCGGCAATCACGCCGACCACGTTGATCGGCAGTTTCAGCTCGATCACCGTGTGCATGACGCCGAAGACTGCAGCGGCGCCGCACATGTCGTATTTCATCTCGTCCATGCCGGCGCCCGGCTTGAGGCTGACACCACCGGTATCGAACGTGATGCCCTTGCCGACGAACACATAGGGTTTGTCGCCTGCCTTGCCGCCCTTGTACTCCAGGGCGATGACGCGGCCGGGTTGTTCGCTGCCCTGGGTGACAGACATGAAGGCGCCCATGCCCAGCGCGTGAATCTTCTGTTCGTTGAGCACGGTGACATGCAGTTTTTTCGTCTTGCGGGCCATCTGCTGCGCGCGCTGTGCCAGATAGACCGGGTGGCAAATATTCGGCGGCAGATTGCCCAGGTCGCGGGCCAGGCGGCGGCCGGCGCAAATGGCCGCCGCCTGGGCAACGGCGTGCTTCTCGGCCTCGTGCGGCTGGCGGCTGGCGAGGCCCAGGGTGATGGATGCTGTCTGCACAGGTTTTTTCCCGGCGCTCTTGCCCGTGTCCTTGCCTGCTGGTTTCGACTTGAACCGGTCGAAGCGGTAGCCGGCTTCGTCAAACGACTTGATGGCTTCGCGGACCAGCCAGCCCTCGCGGACGCCATCGATGGCGATGCCGTCGAGCAGCAGCACCACATCGCGAGCCGGCATGCCCTTGAGTGTGGCAGCGATCGAGCCGAGTACGCGGTTGGCTTCGCATGTCGACAGTGGCTTCCCGGCATTGCCGAGCCCGACCAGCACCAGGCGTGCCGCCTTGATGCCGGTGGGGTGATGAATGACGAGCGTCTGCTTGATGCTGCCCTTGAAGTCCCCCTGGGCGGCCAGTTTTTTCAGCATGCCCGCAGTGGCGCGATCGACCCGTCCGGCGGCCGCCGACAGGGTGCTGTCGGCATGGACACCGACCACAAGGCAGTCGGTGTGGGTAGTGACCGGATCGAGGTGTTTGATGCTGAACTGCATGATGGGGCTCCACGGAAGGGCAATCGGCGTATCGGGCGGGTCGGGCAGTCGCTACAATGCGGCGTCCCGCCAGTTGGGCAAGCGTCGATATTGTGACGCTGACCGACTATAGGCAACGTCCCGAACTTCCAGCAAGCACGGAGAAACGCGTGCTCGTCTACCGCTACCTGTCCCGGCAGCTGTTCGCCTCGACGCTTGCGGTCGCATTTGTGCTGGTGCTCGTGCTCGTGTTCGGGCGCTTCATCAAGTACCTCGGCGACGCTGCTGAAGGCCGCATCCAGGCCGAAGTGCTGTGGGGTCTGCTGATTTTTCGCCTGCCCGGTTTTCTTGAATTGATTCTGCCGATGTCTTTGTTCATGGGCATCCTGCTTGCCTATGGGCGTATGTATGTCGACAGTGAAATGGTGGTGTTGCGTGCTGCCGGCGTCAGCAATATGCAACTGGTGCGCATGTGTGGCGTGCCGGCGCTGATGATGGCGGCAGTGGTCGCCTCGTTCAGTGTGGCGCTCTCGCCCTGGGGTTATGCCACGGTGCAGCAAATCTTCAAAGAGCAGCGCGCCCGACCGGAGATCGACATGTTGTCTGCCGGTCGTTTCTACAAGCGCAGCGCCGACGGTGTTGAACGGGCCACCTATGCCGAGAAGATCGTCGACGGGCGAACGCGATTGGAGAATGTGTTTCTTTCCGAATTTCCGGTTGGCGCTGCGGACTCAGATCGGCAGCCCAGCGTCGTCACGGCTGCCTCCGGGCGGCGCGTACAGGACAAGGACGGCAACCAGTATCTCGAACTCACCAGCGGATTTCGCTACGAGGGCCAGCCTGGCCGCTCTGATTACCATGTGGTTGCTTTCGAGACCTATCGGCTGCGCATTGAGGAAAACACGGTGCGGGTGACCGAGGAAATCCGCGGCATGCCAACCATGAAATTGTTTGGGCGACCTGATCTTCCGGCCATTGCCGAACTGCAGTGGCGGCTGTCGGTGCCGCTGATGTGCGTGGTGGCAGTGCTGTTGGCGGTGCCGCTGTCGCGGGTACAGCCACGGCATGGACGATTCCTGAAGTTGCTGCCCAGCGTGCTGATGTTCCTTGCGTATCTCGTGTTGCTGGTTGGTGTCCGGCAGTGGGTCGAGAAGGGCACGCTGTCGCCGGCGCTGGGGCCCTGGTGGGTACACCTGCTGTTCGGGGTCCTCGGCATCGTCATGGTGTTCGGCGAGGAGTTGCGCCTGCGCTGGATAACGCGGCGGGCCACGGTATGAAGCGTGCCTGCACATGAAGATGTTGCAGTCCTACATCGGCCGCTCCGTGCTGCTGGCGATTCTCGGGGTGACATTTTTGTTGGTGTCGCTCGATCTGTTGTTTGCGCTGCTGACGGAAGTCGAAGAGTTGCGCGCCAGCTACCAGTTGCCGCAGGCAATCGAATTCGTGCTGCTGACAGCGCCACGGCGGCTGTACGAGATGATGCCGACCGGTACACTGCTCGGTTGCCTGATCGCGCTGGGCGCGCTCGCCAACAACAGCGAACTGGTAGTGATGCGCGCTTCTGGCGTGTCACTGCTGCAGATTCTGTGGGCGACGTTACGGCCGGTGTTGCTGGTCGCCCTGGTTGGTTTTTTGGTCGGTGAGTATGTGGTGCCTTATACCGAACAGATCGCGCAGAGCAGTCGCGCGGTTGCGCTGGGCAGCGGCAAGGCGCTGTACTCGCGCTACGGTGTCTGGCATCGGGAAGGCAGTGAGTATATTCACGTCAACGCCGTCGAACCCAGTGGTCGCCTGTTCGATGTCACCCGCTTGCGTTTTGATGACACCGGTCGTCTTGTGCAGGCCGGCCACGCGCGCACCGCGCTGTTCCAGGGCGACCACTGGTTCATGGAAGAGGTTGAGGTCACCGAGTTTGGCCAGCGCGAGGCGCGCGCCTCGACATTCGATTCCCTTGACTGGTACACCAGCCTCACGCCGGGACTGCTGACGCTGCTGACCATGGACGCCGAAGACCTGTCGGTCACGGGCCTGTGGCGTTACGCGAATTATCTTGCCGAGCAAGGGCTCGACAGCGCGCCGTATTTCCTCGCCTTCTGGAACAAGCTGATGCAGCCGCTAATGATGTGCGCGATGGTGTTCATCGCCATCTCGTATGTCTTCGGCCCGTTGCGGCAGGTGACCATGGGCTCACGCATCCTGGCTGGCATCGTCACCGGGCTTGCGCTGCGCTATTTCGAGGAACTGACCGGCACGGCAGCGCTCGTCTATCAGTTCTCGCCGCTGGTGGCGGCCGTTGTTCCGGTGGCAATCGGGGTATCGATCGGGCTGTTGGCGATGCGGCGGGCAGGCTAGCGTTGGCGCGGCTGGCTCCCTTGGCACCGGCAAGCTACAGTAGCGGCAGTTCATGAGGAGCGTCCATGGCTGAGGCCTTGATCCGCTGGTCCTGCGCCGGCAGGAGTGACCGCGGTGCGAAGCGGAAAATCAATGAGGATGCCATCCTGCTTCGTCCGGACGTCGGCGTCTGGCTGGTGGCCGATGGCATGGGCGGCCATGAGGCGGGTGATGTCGCGTCCCGCATGGTTGCCGACGCCGTGGCCCGGGTGCGGGTTGAAGGCAAGCTGTCCCAGGTCGTCGATCGCATTGAGGATGCCCTCGTCAACGTCAATCACCAGATCAGGGATCATGCTGCGCGCGTTTTTGGCGGGCGCACCATGGGTTCGACTGTGGTCAGCGTGGTGGCGAATGATCGTCTGGGGGCTTGCCTGTGGGCCGGTGACTCACGCCTCTATCGTCTGCGCGCCGCCCGGCTTGAGCAGATATCCCGTGATCACAGCGAGGTTCAGGAGCTGCTTGACAGTGGCCTGCTGGCGCCGGAGGAGGCAGCCAATCATCCCCATTCCAACGTGATTACCCGTGCTGTCGGCGGGGCGCCTGATATCTTCCTCGATGTAATGCTGTTCGAGATTCTGCCAGACGATCTATTCCTGCTTTGCAGTGACGGTCTCTACAACGAGCTCGATCCCGGGGAGATTCAACAGGCGCTCGACCGGGACATCGAGCGCAGTGCCGATCTGTTGTTGAAGATGGCGCTTGCCAAGGGAGCCCGCGACAATGTTTCGCTGGTTCTCGTCAAGGCGGAGGTCGCCTGACAGGCGAATGGCATAGAGATGTCCGACTCACCCAAACAGCCCCCCAGAAAACCGAGCCAGACGCCCGCGCCGCCGGTCGCCGGGCCGGCGCTTGGCGATGAGGCAACGGTTCTCAGCGAAACCAATCCGCAACGCACCGGCACTTCGCGTACGCACGCCGTGCCGCCACCGCCCCGGCCGCCAACGGATGAATCAACAGTCCTCAATACGCGAACCAGGCCGCCGGCTGCGGATGGCGAGGCAACGGTCATCAATACCGCCCGCACGGGGAGCCGTCCGCAGAGTCCTCCCAACGAAGACACGACAACCTTCTCGCCAACCACTGGTATCCCGCGGGATCTGACTGCCGGCGGCACCACGCAGGGGCCGGACTACGGTGCGAGCGAGACTGCGCAGTTGCTTGCCGAGGGCGAGCGCATCATCAAGAGTCGTTTTGTACTCGAAAAGCTGCTTGGTTCCGGCGGCATGGGTTCGGTGTACAAGGCGCGCGATCTGCGCAAGGTCGAGGCGCACGACCGCAATCCTTACGTCGCCATCAAGGTGTTGAACGAGGATTTCCAGAAACACCCGGATGCGTTCATTTCGCTCCAGCGCGAGGCGCGCAAGTCGCAGCACCTTGCTCATCCGAACATCGTAACCGTCTACGATTTCGATCGCGATGGCGACATCGTCTTTATGACGATGGAATACCTCGAGGGCGAACCGCTCGACAAGTACCTGAAAACCAACAAGGCCAAAGGCATCTTAGGTGCGAGCGACAAAGATGCGCTGCTGTTGACGCGCGGCATGTGTGCCGCCCTGGCGCGTGCGCATGTGCAGAACATCGTTCACTCCGATTTCAAACCGGGCAACGTATTCGTAACCACCAAAGGTGATGCGAAGGTTTTCGATTTCGGCATCGCCCGTGCCGTTGCCAGCTCCGAGCGGCACGGGCAGGCCAGTGAAGGCGACAAAACGGTATTCGATGCGGGCGATCTGGGTGCCTTGACGCCAGCTTATGCCAGCCTTGAGATGTTGCAAGGCGAGGAGCCCGATCCGCGCGATGATATTTATGCGCTGGCCATCGTGGTCTATCAGTTGTTTACCGGCAAGCATCCCTTTGATCGTCTACCGGCCAACCAGGCGGAACAAAAAAAGCTCAAGCCGGAAAAACCCCCAAGGCTCACCGCGCAACAGTGGAAGGCTGTGCGTCGTGGTCTGGCGTTCAAGCGCGCAGAGCGTACGCCGAGCGCTGAAATTTTCCTGCAGGAATTCGAACACAAGGCACCGATCAAGGTGTATATGGCGGCCGCGCTGGTTGCGATACTCTTTGCCACGGTCATTTATTCCGTGATACAGGGTCCGCAAATCGTCGAGCGTGAGCGGGTGGTAGAGAAAAGCACGGGCGTTGACCTTGCGACGGCCCGACTTGATTTTCAGCGAGAACGTGTCGATGCCGTGCTGAAGCAGACACCGTGGCGCGGTAACTGGGAAGAAAAACTCTACGTCGAGTATCAGGGTTATGCCGAACTTGTCGGCAAAAATGATCAGGGTCTCGGCAACCTGCGCAAGCGCATCGGCGGCCTCTATCTGACGCGTATCACGCAGCTGCGTGAGGCAGATCAGTTGGAGGCGGCAGAGTTGGCGATACGCAATGCCGAAACACGCTATGTGATCGATCCTGTCTTGTTGGCCAATGAGAAAATGTTGGTGGCTTCGGCAGTTGAGGCAAAGAAGACGGCCGATGCGCAGCGGGCGCAGGAGCAGCAACTGGCCATGGCGAAGATGAGCGAAACGCAACGCAAGGCCATGGAGGAGAAGATCGCGCAGGAGCAGGCCGCGCAGCAACAGCGAATGAGCGAGCTGCAACGCAAGTCGATGCCGCAGGCCGACCTGCAACTCCAGGCACAGGTGCAGGCCGTGCGCAGCAAGCTGCAATGTCCGAACGGTGATCTGAACGTGCGCAGCGTTGGCGTGGCAGTGAAAAATCTACAGCAGATTGACGCAGCGCTGGTTGCCAGCCTGACGCCGGAATTTTCCAGGGCGCTGGCCGGTTGCATAACGCAATTGGGCCAGCGCGATCCGGCGGCTGCCGAACAGACACGACAGATTGCGTTGCAAATCTTTCCTGGCAATGAAGCGCTCAAGTCGGCGTCGGTCGGTAGCGGTGATGCCTGTCCGCGTTCTCTTGCCGGCCTTGGCGGTCGTGGGTTGCGCGCGACATGTCGCGATAGTCTGGGTACCGGGGGGGAAGGCCCGCGTCTGGTTGTGATTCCCGGTGCGGCCGGAGTGCCGGTGTTTGCGCTGGGCAAGTACGAGCTTTCGGTTGGGGAGTTCAACCAATACTGCCGGGCCAGCGGCGAGTGCGCCGGCGCGGCCGGCCCGGCCAACCTGCCGATCACCGGTATCGGTCTTGCCCAGGCGCAGGGATATCTGCGCTGGTTATCGAAGGAATCACAACGCACCTATCGCTTGCCGACGCAACAGGAATGGGCAATGGCGGCACGCGCCGACGGCGCCGAAGCCGACCCCAACCGCAACTGCACGCTGGATTCGATGGGCATTCGCAAGGGCGATGCAATGGTGCCGATCGATACTGGCATACCTAATGCATGGGGGTTGGTCAATCATGTGGGCAATGCCCAGGAGTGGGTGCTGGCGGAGGGTGTCGGCAGCAAGGCGGTGCTGGCCCGGGGTGGCGCACGCACGGACCCTATAGGCGAGTGTGGTGTCGGCTCGCAGAAATCGCACACAGGCGGTGCGGATCCCGTCACCGGTTTCCGTGTCCTGCGGGAAATGCGTTGAGGAGAGAACATGGGCGTCAGTGAAGACAGCCAGCAGCTGCGTCGTCTTGCCCGAGCGGTGATGTCAGGCGAGCTGACGCGCGAGGAGTATCGTCGACAGCGTCGGGTTCTCGTCGATCGTTATGCGGGCGACGTGCCGATGACCTCGCAGCCGCTTGCTGCCGTTCTGGAGTCGGCGTCGCGGATGGGCGTCGAGCATACGGTGCCGAATACGCATACGACACCGACGGTACCCTATCGACATGACACCGATATCACCATGATCGGCGGTGATCAGGGGCAGACTCGGCGGCGTCAGGCGGTGGTGTTGGGCGAGCCAACTGTGGATCGCCGTGCGGTTGTCGGTCGTGGCGATTTGTGGATAGGAGCGATGGTTGGTGTTATTTTGCTCGCGCTCGCGATTTGTGGCCTGCTCGTCTTTCTGTGGTAGAAATCCCGGCCGGCACCGGTTACCCAATGGTTGGTTGTCTGCATGGCGGGGATCAGGGATATGCTCGTTCGAATGGGTGCCTTGGCGTTGTTGGCAGTCGCCGTCGTTTCCGGTGCTGTCGTTTCCAGTGTGGCGCTGGCGGCAGACCAGGCTTCGTTTCCCGGTCAGCAGGTGCAGCCGGATATGGGCGAACAGTTCGAGGCGCGCACCCGCATTGAGGGTGAGGACGGCACCATCCCGCCGGTGATTGAACGCAACCCCGACCCCCAGGCCGGTCCGCGTATCTGGGTCAACAGGTTCAAGCTTGATTCGCTTGCGGAATTTCCTGAAGACGGTGTTACCCGCGAAGCCGTTGGTCGTCTCGTCGAGCAATTGCGTTTTGATGCGATGAAGCTGAAGGAGCATATCGCCTACGGTTATGGCCGGCAGGATCTCGTCGATATTGCCCAGATTCTTGCCGATATCGAGGCGCGTGGTGTTTTCGCGGAAGTCACGCCGCTCGATGTCGAGACCTTGATGGAAATCGTATCCGGGCAACGCTTGCAGCGTGGTCTGACCCACGGACAGCTTGAAGAAATTGCACAGGCCGTCACGCAGTATTACCGTGAACGCGGTTACATTCTCGCGCGCGCCTATATCCCGGCGCAGGAGGTGACTGGCGGTGTCGTGGAACTCAGGGTGCTTGAGGGCCGTCTGGGTAACGTGCAGGTGCAGGGCGAGCCGCGGTACAACAAAAAATTGTTGATGCAGCCGTTCGGTTCCGTGTTGGGTGGGTCGGTGACGGCCGACAATATCCAGGAAGCGATGTATCTCGCCAACGATCTGCCCGGCATCGAGTTGTTCGGCTATTTCACGGCCGGCGATCAGCTGGGTGAGACCAAGCTCAATTTGAATGTGCGTGAAGAAAAACAGTGGGACGCGCTGCTCCGTCTTGATAATCAGGGCACCGATTTTACCGGCGTGTATCGGCTGTTTGGTCAGGCGCAGTGGTTGAACCCCACCGGCATTGGCGATGAGATGCGTGTTGGCGTGCTGCAAAGTGGCGAGCCGGCGAATTCGACATATGGCATGGTCGAATACGTTGTGCCGGTTTTCGGTCTGCGCAACAAGCTGGCGGTCAACGCAAGCTACAACGACTATATCGTCGGCGGCAGTGCCGATTTCGAAGATCTGCTGGGCACGACGACGACTTTCGAAGCGAACTTCAAGCACAACTTTGAGCGTGGGCGACGCGGTAATTTTTATACGGGCGTTCTCGTTGCCAACAAGCAGTCTGATCTTGCCGGTATTGGCGGCACGTTTGCCAAGAGTGAGGAGAGTCGCAACGCCGGCGTCACGATCGACTGGGATCAGCTCTATGAGCGCCAACGCCTGTTGGCGCGCCTCGCCGCGCAGCTTGATGGTGGAGAGGTGATTGCCGGCCTGGAAGATGGGCAATCGGATACTTTTGCGAAGCTGTACTTCGAAGGTTCGGTGCTGTTTTTCGTCCCCCTGCCCTTCACCGACAAAACTAACCGCATGGTGGTCAACACGATCGGCCAGTGGAGCGATGTGAAGATGCCGAGCGTTGAGTTGTTCTCCCTCGGTGGGCCGAACGCGGTGCGCGCCTACGGACCCACGACCTTCTCGGCGGATCAGGCGCTGCTGGTCGGCGCGGAATGGTATCCCGAACTGCCCAGGGTGCTGGATATCGATATCGCCGCCGGTAAAAGTGTGGCGGACATCCTGCAGTTCACATTGTTTCTCGATGCCGGCTACGGCACCCAGATCGCGCTTGAGCCGAGCACGGGGCCTGCGCCCAGCGACCAGTGGGCAGCGCTGCTGGGCGGGGGCCTGGGTATCCGTTTTGACTGGGGCAAACGTTTCAGCGGGCAGATGAGTATCGCGCAGCCGATCAACAGCAAATTTTCGGATGCGGATACTGCGGCGGCCACTGAGGAATCGGTGCAGGTCTGGGTTGATCTGACCTACACGATGAATTGATTTGTTGTTGGGAAGCAGGAACTCCTGCGCACCGCAACCTTACGGGAAAAGGAGCTGGGATCATGGCTGGCATCACACCAAGGCGGTCTACCCGGGCTTTTCGGGCAACAATAAGTTTCCTGCTTTCGGTTCTGATGGCGCTGCCCAGCGGGGCGGCCTGGGCGGCGCCGGTCGGCGGCCGCGTGACGAGCGGTTCCGGGGCGATCTCAAACCCGACGGCAACGCATACGCTCATTGAACAGAAGACACAGCGCCTCGCGCTGGATTGGCAGTCGTTCGATATCGCTGCCGCTGAACGCGTACAGTTTGCCCAGCCCAACAGCTCAGCGGTGGCGCTTAATCGCATTCTCGACGGCAAGGCCAGCCAGATTTTTGGTCAGCTCGATGCCAATGGCCGCGTCATTCTGCAAAACTCGCACGGCATTCTGTTCGGACGTACCGCCCGCATTGATACCGGCAGCCTGATCGCCACGTCGCTGAATGTCGATCTGGCCGCTTTCGAGCGCGGCGATGTCGTGCTGGTGCTGGCGGAGGACGCTGCAGCAGCGGGTCAGATCATCAACCAGGGAGTGATCAACGCGGCCAGCGGTGGTTCCGTGGCGCTCATCGGCGGTGCCGTGAACAACGAGGGCCTGATCACGGCGCGCCTCGGTCGCGTCGATCTTGCGGCCGGTTCCGGGGCGGTGCTCACCTTCGACGAAGACAACATGATTGGTGTGCGCGTCACCAAAGACGTGCTGCGCAATATCGGTGTCTCGGCGGCGGTGAGCAACAGCGGCGACATCATCGCCGACGGCGGCATGGTGATGCTGAGTGCCGCTGCGGCGCGCGCGTTGTTCGATGCGGCGGTGAACAACGTCGGTCTGATCCAGGCAAACGCTACCAAGGAACACAGCGGCCGTATTTTCCTGACGGGCGCTGAGGGTGCCGGCAACATGCTGGTCGGCGGTAACGGCGCGCTGGTTGCCGACAACGCCAATGGCAGGGGCGGCAGTATCGTGGTGACGGGCGACAACGTCGGTTTGTTCGATAACGCCGTGCTGAGTGCGAATGGCACCGCCGGTGGCGGCAGCGTGCTGCTCGGCGGCGACTATCAGGGTGCGAACATCGACGTGCGTAACGCTACGGCGGTCTATCTGGGCGAGAACACGCGCGTCAGCGCCGACGCGACCCTGAACGGCAACGGCGGCAAGCTGATCGTCTGGTCCGATGAAGCAACGCGTGCCTATGGAGCCTTGTCCGCGCGCGGTGGCACCGAGGGTGGTGATGGCGGTTTTATCGAGACATCGAGCCATAATTTTCTCGATATCGCCACGACGCCGGATGTCACGGCGGCAAACGGCAGGGGTGGCACCTGGTTGATTGACCCGCGCAATCTCACCGTGACCGCCAGCACGACAATGAACCTGACAGGTTCCGGGACGCTCCTCTCGCCGTTTCAATCAAACGGCAGCGGCAACGCGAGCATTGCAGTGAGCAGCATCAATGCTGCCCTCACCGGCGGGGCGACCGTGGTACTGCGAACCACTGCCGGCTCAGGTGGTTCGGACGGTGACGTGATCTGGCAGTCCGGCGCTGTGCTCGATTACGACGGCAAGGGCAGCAATGCGTTGCAGATTGATGCATTCGACGACATTTTATTCAGTGGCACGATCGGTGATGGCACCTTGTTGTTGGGTGGCGATTCGCTCGCCGTAACCTTCAATGCCCAGGACGACATCCTGATTGACGGTGTCATCGAGAGCAATGGCGGGAACATCAGTTTTACTGCGGGCAATAACAGTGGTACCGGTGTTGGCACGAGCAACACCAGCGGCATCGTATTTGAGGATGATGCTACGGCAGCCAACGGCGTCTATGGCCGCATCGATGCCGGCAGTGGCAACGTCCAGCTCACTGCCGGTACGGGTGTCGTTTCCATCAATATCGACAGCGCCGATGAAAGTTACGGAAGCAGTGCCCTGCCGGCGGTGATCAGGGGCACCAACGTTAGCGTCACCACCCCACAGTTGATCGCCAGCAATGCTGACTTCCTAAACAAGGAAATTGCCGCCGCGGGTGACGTGACGCTGCAGGTCGCTGCAGTGCATGGTCTGGCCTCGACCGACTCTTTCGACATTGTCGCCGCCGGTTTGAGCGGCACGATGGGTATGCTGAAGGTCGTGGACACAGGCGTTGGCGATATTTTGTTGCGACTGCTTTACGATGATCTGCTCGGCACCGAGATTCAGCAGGATCAGGTCGCCATTGGCAACATTGATATCGGCTACAACCGGAACATTGCGCTTCCGGCCGGCGATGGCAATTTGGTGATGCTCGATGACGCGACCAACCATGTGATCGACTGGCTGCAGACGGCTGATCAGAACATCGAGATCCAGGTTGGCGCTGCCGATCTTGTTTCAACCACCAACAACAAGCAGGTCAGCAATGGCAACTTGATTCTGCGCAACACCTTTGCGGACGGCGATGTGTTGCTCAACAGCGGCCCCTTTGTCCTTGATGGCATCACGCCGGGTATGTTGCAGATCGAAACTGCGGGTACGGGTGGCAATGTCGACATTGCCAATACCTCCGGCGATCTGTCGTTTTCCGATCTGACAAATATCGGCGGTAATCTGAATCTGAGTTCGGTTGGCAACGTGCAGCTCAACAACATCGCGGTGGGTGGCGATGTCGGCCTGGGGCTGACAACCAACGGCATGTCGGTCAGTAGTGGTAGCGGTTTTACCTACGGCGGTAACCTCGGTGCGCTGACGCGTGGCGGCAGCGTGACGCTTGAGGTGAGCAATGTCGGGACGATCGATACGACCGCCGGCGGACAGGCAGGCGGTTACGTCGTGCTTACAAACGGCAACGTCAACGGTGACATTGCCGTCAACAGCATCACGACGCGTGACGGCCAGGTGACACTGGATGCCGCTGACGACGTGACGGTATACGGGAGTATTGATGCCCTGGACGCCGGCGGCAGCACCGCAGGTGGCACGGTTCTGGTGAAGGCCGGCGCCAATGTGTCCCTGCCGTTGGTGATGGCGGGTGCTGGGAATGTCGACGTGCAGGTCGGCCTGGCCAATGTCGGCAGCGTCAACCAGATCGGTTCACTGCAGACGGCTGGCGCCATCAATGTGTCCGGCGGCAGTGGTGCCGACGATTTCTACTTCGCTAATCCGAACGCTGCCGGCAGTCTGGTGGATATTACCGGCACCAACATTGACCGTGTCTTTCTCAGTGGTTCCGGCGCGCCGCATACGTACACCCTGTTTGGGAATGAGATTCGTGTTGATGGCGCAGGGATCGATTTCCGCATCAACGGGTTAATGCAATTGCTACTTACCGGTAGCAGCGATGCCGATACGCTGTCCCTCAACAGTCCGCTTGCGTCATATTATTCTGCGGTAACCTTCAATGCCGGCGGTGGCGTCGACACGATCATTGGCGCCACCGGTACTGGCCTGAGCTGGGATCTTGCCGACAGCGGTAGCGCAGTCAGTGCCGAGAATTTGACATTCAGTGGCGTCGAGGTGGTTCAGGCTGGCGCTTTCAACGACAGCATCACCGTGAATGATTACACGGGCGACCTGGACGCCGGAGACGGCGCCGACACCATCAATATTCTTGGTACGCTCACGGGTAATCTGGACGCTGGCGTCGGCGCCGACACGGTCTATCTCAACGGCGGTACGGTGACCGGCACGCTCGATGGCGGTGCTGATGCTGATTCCGATCGGCTGAATGGCTGGGCCGGCGACGACGTTTTTGTGCTCAGCGATGCTGACGCGACTGGCGGCACGCTCAACGGGGTGTCGTTCACAAACTTCCAGCAGCTCGACGGTGGTCTGGAGAGTGCTGGCTCAGGCGACAGTATCACCGGCACGACCGGAGCCAACACTTTCTCCATCACCAGCAAGGGTAGCGGCACCGTCAACGCCTTTGCCTTCAGCAATATCGAAAGTTTCGATGGCGGGCTTGGCGCTGATGTTGTCGACTACAGTGCTTATGTTGATGTATTGCTGATCGGTGCAACCATCGATCTTGCTCTGATCACCAACATCGAAACCATCGTCGGTAGTACCTATGCCACCGATGTGCTGCTCGGAACCGGCGGCGATGATGTCGCCACGATCACGGCAACCTACGGGGGCAATATCAACGGCATCCTGTTCTCCGCCATCGAGTCGATTGATTTGGCGGGGGGTGCCGACAGTCTGAGTCTGCAGACGAACGGTGTGATGACCAACATTGATGGCGGTATCGGTACCGACACGTTGATCAACGACTCGGCGGATCCGTTCAAAATCGACATCACGGCCGATGGTCAGGGTGCGATCTACGATGGCCCCTTGCTGTCAACCGCGGTGAGCAATTTCTCCGGCATGGAAAATATTACCGGTGGCAGCAGCGCCGACACCTTCGTCGTTGGCGCAACCCATACCGGCATCCTGAGCGGTGCGGATGGCAATGACAGCTTTGATCTTTCTGCAGGTGCTGCGGTCGCTCAGATTGAGGGCGATCTGGGCGTCGATTCTGTCATCGGCGGTACCCTGGCGACGACGTGGACGCTCAGCGGTTCTGATAGCGGAACGATCGACAATGGCACCGTATCGGCTTTTGCCGGTCTGGAAGAGTTTTACGGAGGCGCCGGCGTCGATACGTTTGTGGTCGACAGCAGTGCGTTTGCCGGGCTGTTGTCCGGCGGTGCTGGCAACGATGTCTTCAATATCAACGTCGATTCAGGTGCGACTTTCTACGGCGCTGCCGACAGTGACCGTTTCGTGCTTGCCGACGCCATCGACGTCAGCGGCGTGATCTCAGGTGATGCCGGTACGGGCGGTGCGACCGGTATCGACCTGATCGACATGACAGGCTGGTCATCCGCCATCACACTCGACATGGCAAACAACACGCTCACCGGCGTCAGCGGCACGCTCGCCTTTCTCGAAGGCCTCGAGATGCCGGCTGGCGGCAACGATACGCTGATCGGCGGCAACGGAACGAATTCCTGGAGCATCGTCGGCAGCAACGCGGTCACCCAGGGCGGTGGCACCTTCACCGGTGTCGATAACCTCGTCGGCGGCACCGGCGCCGACACCTTCAATTTCTCCGCCTCTGTCACCTTCGCCGGCATCATCGACGGCGGCACTGGCGCCGGCTACAACGAAATTTTCGGTACGAGTAACGATGAGACGCTGCAGCTTGGCGCTCTCGCGCGGGCTGGTACTTTCGCGGGCACTGATTTCTACGACATCGATGGCGTCAACGGCAACGGCGGCAGCGATGCCGCCGTTGGTACTGCCGGCGATGAGAGCGTGATGCTTGGCGCATCCGGCGCTGCCAGCTTCGGCACGTTGAACCTCATCGGCTTCACGACATTCGACGGTGCCGCCGGTGCTGATACCTTCAGCATCAATGGCGCTTTCGGCAGCGCAGTCACCCTGGCGGGCAGCGCCGGCGACGACAGGCTGGAATTCAACGGCGGCAGCGTCCTGGCCGGCAGCACCTTTGATGGCGGCACCCACACTGCGCTCGGTGACCGCGTGTTCGGCAGCAGCGGGGCCGACAGTTTCGCGCTGACCGGTATCAGCGGTCAGGTCGACATCGGCGCTATCCTGCTTGCCTCGAACATCGAGAGTCTCGACGGCAACGCGGGTAGCGACACCCTGAATGGCTCGGCGGCCGGCGATCTCTGGGATCTTGCCGATGCGGGCAGTACCGTTGCTGCGATGGGATTCGCCGGCTTCGAGGCGATCATCGCCGGCAACGGCGCCAACACCTTCAACATCGGCACCTACACCGGCAACGTCACCGGAGGCACTGGCGATGATGTGTTCGTACTCAACGGCGCGCTCAGCGGCAGCATCGACGGCAATACCGGCAGCGACACCCTGCAGGGCAGCACCGCCACCGATTCGGTGGTGCTCAATGGCTCCGCCACTGCCGGCAGCATCAATGGCGCAGGTTTCTCCAACATCGAAACGCTCGCCGGCAGCGGTGGCAGCGACAGTATCACCAGTACCAGCACCACCACGTTTGTCATCAGCGGCACCGACAGCGGCACCGTCGGCACGCTTACGTTCGCAGGCTTTGGCACGCTGATTGGCGGCGCCGGCAATGACACCTTCAACATCGGTGCGGCGGGCAAGCTCACCGGCGGTGCGCAAGGCAATGGCGGCAGCGATGCGGTGAACGGCACCAGCGGCACCGAAAGCTGGACCCTGGCAAGCGCCAGCGGCGGCGACGTCACCAACGGCAGCGGCACGACAACGTTCACGGGCATCGAGAGCATCGATGGCGGCAGCGGAGGCAGCGACACACTGACGCTCACCGGTGCGCTCGACGAGACCGTCACACTCAATGGCGGCGGCAGCGGCAGTGTCGGTACGCTCCTGTTCGCAGGCATCACGGATATAGACGCCGGGCTCGGCAACGACATTTTCCTGATTGCCGCCGGCACGCATACCGGCAACCTGATGGGTGGCGCTGGCGATGACGGTTTCCAGTTCAACGGCGGCACATTGGTGGGCAGTATCGACGCCGGATCCGGCAGCGAAACGCTCGGCGACCGAATTGGCGGCACCACCGGCGACGACACTGCGGTAGTGAGTGGCGCCAATGCCGGTACATTCAACGGAATCTCGTTCGTGGCGGTTGAGCGCATCGATGCGGGAGCCGGCGGCAGCGACGCCATCAGCACCTCCGGCACCAACACCTGGAGTCTTGGCGGTGGCATCGATCAGGTATCGGGCATCACCTATACCAATTTTGAATCGCTCAGTGCCGGTAATGGCATCGATATCTTCAACATCAACGGTGTCGTGGCCTATGCGTTGAACGGCAACGGCGGTGACGACGTCTTCAACTTCAATGTGGGCGGCGCACTCAACAACAATGCCAGCGGTGGTGACGGCGACGACACGTTCAACCTGCTCGGTGGCTCGGTGTCCGGTACGCTCGATGGCGGCAGCACGGGTGAAGTGGTTGGCGATACGGTCGCCGGTGGTGCGCTCGCCGATATCTTCAACGTTTCGGGCCTGGGTAGCGGTACCGCCAACGGCATTGCCTTTACGGGCACCGAACGACTGCAGGGCAACGGTGGTGACGACACCTTCACGGTGGCGGCACCCGGGAACGTTACGCTGGTCGATGGCGGCACCGGCACGGGCGATGTGTTGTCGATCAATAGCGCAACGCAGATCAACGTCAACGGATCGACGCTCAGTGCCACACAGAGCACTGCCTGGAGCGGTTTCGAGAGTTTGCAGGTCACGACATCCGCGTTGGCCAATGTCGTCATCGATGGCGGCCTCGCGCTCACCGGCAACCTCAACATCAACAGTGCTGGCGCAATAAGCACTCTGGGCGGTGCCGCGAGCCGGGTTGGTGCCAACGCGGTCAATGCGACGGCAGTGGGTAATGTCGACCTGTATACGGATGCCCTCGGCCTCGATGTTGCGTCATCGAGCGGCAACGTCACCATCGACGAGCTCAGCGGACTCAGTGCCGTGCACGTTACCGGCGTCAATGTTGGGCTGGTGGTCGGTGGTGCGGTCAGCGATGCCGACGCGAGTGTCGATCTCGCTGGCAGCGCATCGACAACCATCAATGTGGCCACTGGCGATATCGGAACCCTGACGGCGCCATTGCAGATTCAGTCGCCGGTCGTCTCGACAATCACCGGCAATGGTGCGCAACGCATCACCCTGGCATCGAATGTTAACCGCCTGAACATCAGTGCCGGCACCAATACGGTAGCGCTGCGCACCGCTACTGCGGCGCAGGTCATTAGTCAGGATGTTTCCGACCAGATTCTTGCCGGTTCATTGCTGCTGCTGAATGGCAGCTACGCTCTCGATGGCAACAATGCCGTGGGTACGTTGGCAGCGAACACCGATGGCGCAGTCATTTTCAACAACGGCGCGAACAATCTCGTGATTGGCACCATCGACACCATCAGCGGCATCACGACCACCGACGATACCGTCGGCCTTGCTGCCGGAGACATAAGCCAGGATGGCGCGGCGGCGATTGTCGCCGGCGCGCTGGTGGTGGGAACGACGGGCGGTGATGTCGCGCTCACTGCGGCAGGCAACGACTTCGCGACGGTAGCAGCAAACGTGCAGGGCGATCTGATGCTGGTGGAAGCCAACGGATTTGATGTTGGCACGGTGGGCAGCATTGACGGCATCACCAGCACCGGCTTTACCGCAATTACCTCGGGTGGCGCGGTAACGGACACCTCGGCGCTGAGAGTCGGCGGGCTTGCGCTTGCCGGCACCGGTAGCTACGCGCTCGATGCGATCGGCAACCAGTTCGGTACGCTGGCGGTGAATACTCAGACGGATACCTTGTTGACGCAGACGGGCGCACTGACCATTGGTACCGTCAATGGCGTCGCTGGCGTAAACACCGGTGCGGCGACCTTCAATCTCGCTGCCGGCACCGGCGGCTTGAGCATTGCGCAGAATGTCGACGCAGGTGCCATCGTGCTCAGCGCCGATGGCGACATCAGTGGTGCCGGCATACTCAGCGCCGCGACGTTCGATCTTGCCGCCGCCGGCGATGTCAGCGTCAACACGGCGATTGATACGCTGCGGGCCCTCAGTAGCGGTGGTTCGCTCACGGTGAATGACGCCGGTGCCTTGCTGATCGACAGTGCCAGCGCGGCGACTGCGTTGTCCATCAGCAGCGGCGGCGATCTCGGCGTCGAGGAAGTCACGGCGAACACAGTAATGCTCGCCTCAACGGGTGGAGCCATCGTCGATGGCAATGCGGAGGCCACCAACGTCATCGCGACGACGGTAGCGCTGCAGGCTGCGGGCGATATCGGAACCATCACCGATTTCGCCACGGCTGCGGGCGACGCCATCGAAGTAACCGGCCTTGCCGCGGGTGGCTTGGCGGCGCAAACAGGTACCGGAGCGATCAACATCGGCTTTATTGGTGACTACGTCACCGGCACGGATGACGTGCAGGGCGCTGCGAGTTTCCTGCTTGGCGCAACCGGCAACCTCGATGCGGCTTCCGGCCTGGACGCCTTCGCCACCGCGACCAACATCGGTCTCGCCACTGCGGGTACGCTGACGCTGCCGACGATGAGCACGACCGGGACGGGCTCGACGCTTCAGCTCAGCGCCGTCGACATCGTTGCGGACGGCGGTGTGCGTACCATCGGTATCAACGCGGACACATTGCGTTTCAACGTGGCAGCGCCGGGCGGTGCGACCAGATTGCAGGGTGCGATCGGCACGATTGCCTCAAGCAGCATCGGCGGCGACATTTTCATCGATGTCAACGCGCCGCTGACTGTCAATGGCCTCACCACTGCCGACGGCCTGGTTGATATCTTGGTCAGCAACGGCGATGCCACCCTGCTCGACATCAACACCAGTGCGGTGGATGACGACAGCAACGACATCACCGTCACCGCGTCTGCCGGCAACATCGTCGTTGGTGTGCTCACCGCCGGCACGCAGAATGATGTGACGCTGACTGCCGCAGGCAGCATCACCGACGTCGCCAACACCGTGCACGCCGACATGTTGACGATGGATGCTGGCGGTGACATCGGCGCTGCCGATAATCACTTCAATACCGGTGTCGTCAGCATCGACGGTGTCAGCGCTGGCGGCAGCATCTGGGTGGATGAGACCGACGATATCGATGTAACGAATCTGACGGCACCCAATGGTGGCGTATACCTCTACACGCCGGGCCGCAGCAACATACGCAGCGTCACGGCGGGCAGCAGCGGCATCACGGTGCTGTTCAATGGAGGCAGCCTTGCCGGGCTGACCACGACGGGTGATATCGATGTCACCGCCACCACCGATGTCAGCATCGACAATGCCAATGCGGGCGGCGGCGTTGCCGTTACCGCTGGCGGTAACGCGTCGCTCGACAACATCGTTGCCGGTGCCGGCGGCTTCACTGCCGATATCACCGGTGCCGTTGCGCTCGGCGATATCGTCGCCAATGGCGGTGCTATCGTGTTGACCTCCGGTGGCGACACTGTCATCAACGGTCTGCTTGAGACAACCGGTGGTGCCGGTAACGACATCATGCTCGAGAGTGGCGGCGGCATATTGATGGCGGTGGATGCTGACGGCGCTTCGGCGGGCATTGCCCAGGCGGATGGTGCGTCAATCAGCCTGACGGCACTGAACGACATTTACATCACACTGATCGATGCAGGCGTCGGCACGGTCGACATCACCAGCACAACCGGCAGGGTCGGGGTGAATGCACGCAAGTTGCAATCGAATACCAGCCCGAACATAGTCGCAAGCACGACATCAATCAGTGGTGCCGCCGGTATCGGTGATTTGACCGGCAAACAGTTGGTCATTGATACCAATATTCTGAATCTGTCGTCCGCCGGCGTCGTTATTCAACCGATCCTGCTGCGTGACACGATCATCGTGTCCGATGCGCGAATCACTCCGCCCCTGTCGCAGATTCTTGGCAACCTGAAGTTCGATCCGGATCTCGAGGGGCTCGCTTATCTCGACCCGGCGATTTTCACTGCCGTTGGCAACTACGCCACGGACGACAACGCGCTCGAACTGCCGGAAGATCAGAAGGTTGCCGATGGTGCCGTACCGGATGCGTCGCAGCCGGTGGCACAGGAGCAAAAGCAGAAAGAAAAGCCAGGCATCTTCAAGCGTATTTTCGGCATGCTGCGCGCGCTGCCGGGGTCGCAGGTTCCCGCAGCCGGGCAGCGATCGGCGGTGCCGTTGGCGATGAACTGAAAGTAGAGCGCAGAACGTTAAAAGGAGGCTTCGGCCTCCTTTTTCATGGCGGGTTTTTCGGCAGCACCACGACGCGCGTATGCGACGCCACATCGTGCCAGGTGCGGCCGGCGATCAGCACCCAAAAAAACCCAAGCAATGCGCACAGCAGCGACAGGGTACCGACCGCCGCGCGCACCAGGCAGTCGCGAATTGTCAGCGCGCGATGGTTGTCGGTGACGACGCGCAGCCGCCAGGCGCGCATGCCGAGCGTCTGGCCACCGTGCAGCCAGAACCAGGCATAGAAGCCTGCCGTCATCAGCCACAGCAGGGGCAGGCCGAGCCATTGCATCAGGCGCGGGTCAATGGCTTCGCTGTGGTTGGCGATGACGGCAAGCCCGACGCTTACGAACCACAGTGCAAGCAACAGCAGGCCGTCGTAGACAGCCGCCGCGAGCCGGCGCCAGAGGCCGGCATCGGGCAGGTCGCTGAACAGGACTCGGGTCATGGCCAGTTGCAGAAAAGAAGAAGGGCCGCGTGGTGCCGGGGGTCGGAATCGAACCGACACTCTGTTGCCAGAACCGGATTTTGAGTCCGGCGCGTCTACCAGTTTCGCCACTCCGGCGCGGCGGGGCGGGATTCTAGCAGACCATCGCGGTGGTCGTAGAGTGTCCTTTTCGCTACCCTTGCGCCCGCCCGCCGATCACCCCGCCCTGTCGCGGTACCGACCTCATCCATACCCCGCCCATGCGTGTCTGCGACTTCGACTACGACCTTCCCGATGCGCTGATCGCCCGGTATCCCGCCGCGAAGCGCAGCAGCAGCCGGCTGCTCGTGCTCGACGGTCGCGACGGGACGATCCGGCATGGCGCCTTTTGCGACCTGGTCGACCTGCTCGCGCCGGGCGATTTGCTGGTCTTCAACGACACCCGGGTGATCCCGGCGCGGCTGTTCGGCCACAAGGCCGTGGTGCCGGGAAGGGGCGGCCCGGGCGCCGGTGGCGGCAAGGTCGAGATGCTGGTCGAGCGCGTGCTGGATGACCAGCGCAGTGCGTTGGCCCATGTGCGCGCATCGAAACCGCTGCAGCCTGGCGGCCGCATCCTGCTTGCGGACGGTACGGCTCTGGAGATGCGCGAGCGTCGCGGCGAGTTGTTCCTGCTGGCGTTTCCGGAAGACGTGCTGGCGCTGCTTGCACGCCTGGGCCATATGCCGCTGCCGCCTTATATCGATCGCGCCGCCGACAGCACCGACCAGACGCGCTACCAGACGGTGTATGCCACGAAACCCGGAGCCGTTGCCGCGCCCACCGCCGGCCTGCATTTTGACGCAGCATTGCTTGCTGCGCTGGCGGCAAAAGGCGTGCGCACCACCATGGTCACGCTGCACGTCGGCGCCGGTACGTTCCAGCCGGTGCGGGTCGACAACATTGCCGATCACCGCATGCACGCCGAACGGGTCGAAGTCAGTGCGGAAACGGTGCGCGCGATCAACGCAACGCGCGCGGCCGGCAAGCGGGTCGTCGCGGTGGGTACTACCAGTGTACGCAGTCTCGAAGCGGCTGCATGTGCAACCGGCCAACTCCAGCCATTGTATGGCGAGACAGACATCTTTATTTTTCCCGGCCGGCGTTTGCGCGTGATTGACGCGCTCATCACCAACTTCCATTTGCCGCGCTCGACGCTGTTGATGCTGGTCAGTGCGTTCGCCGGCCAGGAAAACACCCTGGCGGCGTATCACGAGGCAGTGCGCGAGCAGTACCGTTTTTTCAGTTACGGTGACGCCATGTTTATTCCTTTTCCACAACCGGCTGCGAGGGCTGACCGATGAAATTCGACCTGCTCGCCACCGCCGGTGCCGCGCGGCGCGGCCGGCTGACCTTTGCGCGCGGTGCGGTAGAAACGCCGGCGTTCATGCCGGTCGGCACTTACGGCACCGTCAAGGGCATGCTGCCGCGCGACATCATTGCCAGCGGCGCGCAGATCATTCTCGGCAACACTTTTCATTTGATGCTGCGGCCGGGTACCGAGGTGGTGCGCAAGCATGGTGACTTGCATGATTTCATTCAGTGGCCGGGGCCGATCCTGACCGACTCCGGCGGTTTCCAGGTGTTCAGTCTCGGTGAGTTGCGCAAGGTTACCGAGGCGGGCGTCAAGTTCCGTTCGCCGATCGACGGCGCCGAAGTGTTTCTCGATCCGGAAATTTCCATGCGTGTGCAGCACGAGCTCGGTGCCGACATCGTGATGATTTTCGACGAATGCACGCCATATCCGGCCACCGAGGCGCAGGCGCGCCAGTCGATGGAACTGTCGTTGCGCTGGGCGCAGCGCTCGAAGGATGCACACGTTGCCTGTGGTGCTGGCGCGGAGCCCGCAGCACTGTTCGGTATCGTCCAGGGCGGGATGTTCGAGAACTTGCGCGAAGCGTCGCTGGCCGGCCTCACCGCCATCGGTTTCGACGGTTACGCCATCGGGGGTCTGTCGGTGGGTGAGCCCAAGGCAGACATGATCCGCATCCTCGACCACCTGCCGCCGCAGATGCCGGCCGACCGGCCGCGTTACCTGATGGGGGTGGGCAAGCCGCTGGACATCGCCGAAGCCGTGCTGCGCGGCATTGACATGTTCGACTGCGTGCTGCCGACCCGTAACGCGCGCAACGGGCACCTGTTTACCAGCGAAGGTGTGATCCGCATCCGCAATGCAGTCCACCGCGACGATATCCGGCCGCTGGATCCGGCCTGTGACTGCCATACCTGCCGGCAGTTCTCCCGCGCCTACCTGCATCACCTTGATCGTTGTGGAGAGATGCTCGGGGCCATGCTCGGCACGATCCACAACCTGCATTACTACCAGGTGTTGATGGCCGGTTTGCGGGGGGCTATCGAACAGAGTAGATTGGCCGACTTTGTGGCAAACCTGAGGGAAAAATCATGAGTTTCTTCATCTCCGAAGCTTGGGCCGAAGGCGCTCCGGCAGCAGCACAGTCCCAGGGCGGCGGTTACGTGACCCTGGCCATGTTCGGGGTCCTGATCGCCATGATGTATTTCATGATCTGGCGCCCGCAGTCCAAACGTGTGAAGGAACACCGCGAGCTGGTCGGCAGCCTGGGCAAGGGTGACGAGGTCATGGTGAACGGTGCGATTCTCGGCCGCATCACCAAGGTGACCGAGGACTACGTGGCCGTTGAAATCGCTGATGGCGTCGAGATCAAGGTCTCGAAGGGCTCGATCACCGCGTCGCTGCCCAAGGGCACGATCAAGCAGGTCAAGGACAGCGCGTAATCCCGCGCTCACGGATACCTTTGCGGAATACCCGATGAACCAGAACTCCTGGTGGAAAATCGCGCTGGCGGCGTTCGTCGTTGTGGCCAGCACGGTTTATGCCCTGCCCAATCTCTACCCTGACGAGCCGGCGATCCAGATTTCCGGCGCCAGTGCTGCTGCTGCGACCACCGATCAGATCGCCGAACAGGCCGAGCAGGCGCTCGCCGCTGCACGTTTGCCGTACCAGCCGCATGAGCGCGTCGGTACTTCCATGCTGATCCGTATTGGCGACAGCGAGGCGCAGATCAAGGCGAAAGATGTCGTGCAGCAGGCGCTGGGGGATAATTACGTGGTTGCGCTCAACCTTGCGCCGACCACACCGCACTGGTTGCGGATGCTCGGTGCCGATCCGATGAAACTCGGCCTTGATTTGCGCGGCGGCGTGCATTTCATGCTTGAAGTCGATATGACCAAGGCAATTGCCCAGCGCGAGGAAGCCTGGGTCGATCAGTTCCGGCAGGCGCTGCGCGAAAAACTGCCGGAGGGGCAACGCTACAGGAGCGTGCGCCGCCTGGTCGATGGCGGTATCGAGTTGCGTTTCGAGAACAGCGAGGTGCGCAATGCCGCGCGGCTGATCCTGCAACAGATCACCAGCGATTTCATCGGCACGGACGACGAAACTGGCGGTGAGTTCCGCCTGGTGATGAAATTCAGTCCGGTAGCATTGAAAGCGATTCAGGATTACGCGATCGACCAGAACCGCACGACGATTGCCAATCGCGTTAACGAGCTCGGTGTTGCCGAACCGCTGGTGCAGCGCCAGGGCGCCAATCGCATCGTCGTCGAGTTGCCGGGCGTGCAGGACACCGCCACCGCCAAGCGGGTGCTTGGCCGCACCGCGAGCCTTGAGTTCCGTATGGTCGATTGGGACAAATCCGGGCCCTATATGCCGGGCGATCCCATTCCGCCGGGCGACGAGGTTTATCCGTTCAAGGACAACCGTGAACCGCCGCGCCTGCTCAAGCGCGAAAAAATTGTCACCGGCGATTCGGTGATCGGCGCGCAGATGGGTTATGACCAGCAGGACAATACGCCGAACGTGTCGATCACGCTGGATACCAAGGGTGGCCGCGCGATGCAGCGGATCACCACCGAGCATGTCGGTCACCTGATGGCTGTGCTGTTCGTCGAAACGAAGGCTGTTTCGCGTACCGTCACGCAGGCGGATGGCACCGTGACTACCGTCCTCGACAAGCGCGAGGAGAAGTACCTGATCAACGCTGCCACGATCAGGGGCGTGTTTGGTTCACAGTTCCAGATCACCGGTCTCGACTCGGCAGCGGAAGCTTCCGAGCTGGCGCTGTTGTTGCGTTCGGGTGCCCTGGCAGCGCCGATGTATTTCGTTGAGGAGCGCACCATCGGCCCGACGCTCGGCAAGCAGAATATCGAATCGGGCATCAAGGCCGCCGGTTATGGTTTCCTGCTGGTCGTCATCTTCATGATTGCGAATTACCGGCTGGTCGGGGTGTTCGGGTCGATTGCGCTGGTTGGCAACCTGCTGTTGCTGTTTGCCGTGCTCGGCCTGATCAATTCGACGCTCACCTTGCCCGGTATTGCCGGCATTGTCCTGACCATGGGCATGGCGGTGGACGCCAACGTGCTGATCAACGAGCGCATCAAGGAAGAGTTACGCAATGGTGTGCCCGTGCAGCAGGCGCTCAATGCCGGTTATGAGCGCGCCTGGGCAACGATTTTCGATTCGCACGTCACGACGCTGATTGTCGGCGTGATCCTGTTCGGATTCAGTACCGGCTCGGTGAAGGGTTTTGCCATCACCCTGTCGATCGGCATTCTTGCCTCGCTGTACACTGCGGTGGTCATGTCCCGGCTGCTTACCAACTGGAAGTACGGCGGTAAACCGGTGAAGTCCGTCAGCATCTTTCCGCTGTGGAGGCGCACATGAGCAAGCAAAATGTGCAGGCCGGTGCGCCGGTGAATACTGCGGGCAGCATGGAGGCGATCAATTTCATGCGTTATGCCCCGTACATGACGGGGCTATCGATTCTGCTCACCATCGCCGCAGTGTTGCTCATCACCTTCAAGGGGTTGAACCTGGGTCTCGATTTTACCGGCGGCACGCTGCTTGAAGTGAAATATGCCCGCGAGGCCAACCTTGATGCCGTGCGTGCGCAGCTGGCCGCAGCCGGACACAAAGAAGTGGTGGTGCAGAATTTTGGTACCGCGCGCGATGTCATGATCCGGATGCCCCCGGAGCCGGGCGTCGCCCAGGAGAAAACCGGCTCGGACGTGTTCGAGACTCTGAAAAGAGCGGCGCCGGATCTGCAACTGACACGCACCGAATTTGTCGGCCCCACGGTGGGCAACGAATTGCGCGATCAGTCCGGCGTTGCGCTGATGCTGTCGCTGGGTACCATGATGTTGTTCATCTCGGTGCGGTTCGTCTGGCGACTGTCGCTGGGCAGTATTCTCGCGCTGTCGCACGATGCGCTGATCGTGGTCGGCATCTTTGCATTGACCGGTCTGACGTTCGATCTCACGGTGCTGGCTGCGGTGCTGGCGATCATCGGTTATTCGATCAACGAGAGTATCGTTATTGCCGACCGGATCCGCGAAAACTTCCGTAGCCAGCGCAAGGGCACAACGGCGGAAATCATCAACCTGTCGGTCACCAAAACGCTGTCACGCACGATCATGACCGGCATGACCACTTTCCTGTCGGCCACGTCGCTGTTCATCTGGGGTGGCGATGCAATCCACAACTTCGCGCTCGCGATGATGATCGGCATCAGCTTCGGCACCTACTCCTCGGTGTTTGTCGCCGCTGCGCTGATGATGTATCTGGGCGTCAGCCGGCAGGATTTCATCGTTGTGGCGAAGGAAGTCGACGATCGGCCCTGAGCGTGGCTTTGGCGTCAAGCACAGGGTACGGGTTTGGGGCGGGTCAGTTTTGTGTGGATGGCAACGCTCAGCGTTTCCAGGCCGCCGGCACATGTGGCGTGATCGTCTGCAGCAGCGCTTTGAACACTTTCGGGTTGCCGCCAACGATGTGACCGCTGTCGAGATGGTCTTCCTTGCCGTTGAAATCACTGACCAGCCCGCCGGCTTCGGCGATCAGCAGACAACCGGCAGCCATATCCCATTCCTGCAGGCCGAATTCCCAAAAACCGTCCATGCGCCCGGCGGCGACGTAGGCAAGATCGAGTGCAGCGGAGCCAGGACGGCGGATACCGGCCGTTTGCTGTGCGACATCCTTGAACATCGCCAGATAGGCATCGATGTGCGGCATCTGTTCCTTGCGAAACGGGAAGCCAGTGCCGATCAGCGCTCCGTCGAGTGATTTGCGGTCGGAAACGCGCAGGCGGCGATCATTCAGTTGCGCGCCGCGGCCGCGGCTGGCGGTGAATTCTTCGCGGCGCATCGGATCGTAGACAACCGCGTGCTCAAGACGATCACCCACCTTCACGCCGATCGACACGGCGAAGTGCGGGAAGCCGTGAATGAAGTTGGTGGTGCCGTCGAGCGGATCGATGATCCAGGTGGTGTCGGAATCCCCGGCGATGAAACCGCTCTCCTCGGTGAGGATGTTGTGTTGCGGGTAGTTTTTCCGGATGGCTTCGATGATCACCGCTTCGGCGGCGCGATCGACGGCAGTAACGAAATCGTTTTGCCCCTTGGTTTCGACAACGGGCGGCGCACCGCGCACGAGGGCCTGTTCGATGATGCGGCCGGCAGCCTGGGCGGCGCGCAGCGCGATATTGACGATGGGCTGGTGCATGGCGGCAACCTCGTGGGGGCGTGGGTCCCTGATGGATAAGGGATATGAAAGAGCGGGCCCGGAATCGGGGGCGCCATCCTAGCAGAAGGATTTCCCGCCCGGCAGCGTTTCACGCCGGCCGGCAGCCATCCGTTATACTCCCGAACCCCCGGGTGCCCTGATGGTGCGACAGGATTTCCATGCTGGAGCGCATCCGCATCGTGATGGTGAATACCTCGCACGCCGGCAATGTTGGTGCGGCGGCGCGGGCGATGAAAACCATGGGTTTGTCGAACCTGTGGCTGGTTGAGCCGCTGGATTTTCCCAACGGCAAGGAGACCGCTATGGCCTCCGGCGCCACCGATCTGCTCAGTCGGGCGCAGGTAGTGGCAACGCTTGATGAGGCGCTTGCCGGTTGTGGCCTGGTGCTGGGCGCGAGTGCGCGGCAGCGCCGGATTCCCTGGCCGCATGTCGATGCGGCCAGGGGAGCAGCACTGGCGTTGGCGCAGGCGGCGAACAGCGACATCGCCATCCTGTTCGGGCGCGAGCAGAGCGGGCTGTCGAATGACGAACTGCAGCGCTGCCATGTGCATGTCGAGATCCCCGGTAACCCGGAGTACCCGGTGCTCAATGTGGCATCGGCGATCCAGGTGGTGAGTTACGAGTTGCGCAAGCAATGGCTGACGGCGCAGGCCGCGTCAGGCCAACCGGATCAGGCACCGCAGATGCCCGTCGAACTGGTGCGTTGGGACGATGTACCGGCGAGTGCCGATCGGCTTGAACAGTTTTTCGTGCACTGCGAACAGACGCTGCTCGAAATCGGCTTCTTTGAGGCCGATACGCCGAAGAAACTGATGGCCCGGGTGCGCCGGCTGTTTATGCGTGCGCGACCCGACGAGCGTGAATTGCGCATGCTGCGCGGTATGCTGGCCAGTGCGCAGCAGGCGGCGCGCGGGAAGATGTCTGCGTGTGGTGGCACGCGCAGCGAGGGCAAGGAGTGATGATTGAGCAGTGGTGGCCCAGGAGTGATGAGCATGTTCGGACAGTTGCGGGATGACATTCGCTCGGTATTCGCCCGCGATCCTGCCGCGCGCAATACCCTTGAAGTGCTGCTCACCTATCCGGGTGTGCACGCGCTGATTTTTCATCGCCTGGCCCACGCGCTATGGGCCTGGGAGCTGAAGCTGCTGGCGCGTTTTTTGAGTGCGTTTTCGCGCTGGCTGACCGGCATCGAAATCCACCCCGGCGCGAAGATCGGCAAACGGTTTTTCATCGATCACGGCATGGGTGTGGTGATCGGCGAGACCGCAGAAATCGGTGACGATGTGACGATCTATCATGGCGTCACGCTGGGCGGTACCACCTGGAACAAGGGCAAGCGCCATCCGACACTGGAAAGCGGCGTGGTGATCGGTGCCGGCGCCAAGGTGCTCGGGCCGATCGTGGTCGGCGCCGGCGCGCGCATCGGTTCGAATTCGGTGGTGACCCGGGCGGTGCCTGCGGGCGCGACCGTGGTGGGCATCCCGGGTCGCATCATCGTGCGTGAGCCGCCCGGCGAGGTCGACATCGAGAAGAAGGCGTTCGCCGAGAAGCTCGGGTTTGATGCCTATGGCGTCGGCAGCGACATGCCCGACCCGGTCGCCCGGGCCATTCATGGCCTCGTTGATCATGTGCATGCGATGGACCAGCGCGTGGACGGTATGTGCGAGGCGCTGCGCAAGCTGGGCAGCGACTACTGCGATCAAAAGCCGCCCGAACTCAAGGACGACCTGCTGGATGATCGGGACAGTGCTGCTTGATGCCTGAGTGTTTGCTGGCCATATAGTTGACACAAATACTCGGGTATTGGATGCTCGCCCATCAACAGGCGAAACAAGCCGTTTTTGGCGGGGGTGCCACCATGCGTCTGACAACCAAGGGCCGTTATGCGGTAACGGCGATGCTTGATCTGGCGATCAATGCCGCGCAAGACCCTGTCAACCTCGCAGACATTTCCGAGCGGCAGGGGATTTCCATCTCCTACCTTGAGCAGCTCTTCGCCAAACTGCGCAAGAGTGATCTGGTGACCAGCGTGCGCGGCCCGGGTGGCGGCTATCGGCTTGCCCGCCCGCCGGAGCGCCTGTTCGTAGCCAGCATCATCGACGCGGTTGACGAACAAATCGACGCGACGCGCTGTGCTGGCGAGGGTACCTGCCAGGAGGGTGACATGTGTCTGACGCACTACCTCTGGCAGGATCTGTCCTGCCAGATACATACTTTTCTGGCGGGCATCAGCCTGGGCGATCTGGTCGCCCGCCAGGATATCCGGGTCATCGCTGATCGGCAGCGCCAACGTGAGCGGCTGCGGTCGGCGGACGTTGTGACCATCCGTAGCTGAGGCCCGCAGGCCAAGTCTGAAGTCTGTGGGGCTGCCGTGAACAAACGCGCCATCTATCTCGATTACGCCGCCACCACGCCGGTCGATCCGCGCGTGGTCGCGCGCATGATCGAATGCCTCGGGCCGAACGGCAACTTCGGCAATCCGGCGTCGCGCGCGCATGGCTATGGCTGGTTTGCCGAAGAAGCTGTCGAACACGCGCGCATGCAAGTGGCCGAGCTGGTCAACTGCGATCCGCGGGAGATCGTCTGGACTTCCGGTGCTACCGAGAGCGACAACCTCGCCCTGAAAGGCGCGGCGGCGTTTTATCGCGAAGCGGGCCGGCACATTGTCACCAGCCGTATTGAACACAAGGCGGTGCTGGATTCCTGTCACTGGCTCGCAGCGCAGGGCTACGAGGTGACTTACCTCGACGCCTCGCCGGACGGCATCATCAGGCCGGAACAACTGTCTGCCGCACTGCGTGACGACACCATCCTGGTGTCGCTGATGCATGTGAACAACGAGATCGGCACGATCAACGACATCGCCGTACTGGGCAGCCTGTGCCGCGCGCGCGACATTGTTTTTCATGTCGATGCGGCGCAGTCGATCGGCAAGTTGTCGATCGATCTTGCGCAGTTGCCGGTCGATCTGATGAGTTTCAGCGCGCACAAGGTGTATGGCCCAAAAGGCGTCGGCGCGCTGTACGTGCGCCGCAGCCCGCGTGTACATATCGAAGCACAGATGCATGGTGGTGGCCATGAGCGCGGTCTGCGCTCGGGTACCTTGCCGACCCATCAGCTCGTCGGCATGGGTGAGGCATTTGCCATCGCGCAGCAGGAAATGGCTGCGGACAATGTGCGCATCCGTGCATTGGCGCAGCAACTCTGGGCAGGCATTTCGCAATTACCGGACATACACCTGAACGGCAGCGCGACCGCGCGCATTCCGCATAATCTCAACGTTGCGTTTGCTGGTGTGGTTGGCGAGGTATTGGTCAACGCGTTGAAAGACATTGCGCTATCAACCGGCGCTGCCTGTAATTCGGCAACGGTGGAGCCGTCTTATGTGCTCACTGGTATTGGCGTGCCGCGTGATCTGGCCGATGCCTCATTGCGTTTCTCACTCGGGCGATTCACCAGCGAGAACGAAATCATGCGCGCGGTGGCGCACATCCAGGATGTTGTGCCGCGGTTGCGGAAACAGGGCGCGGTTGCCTGAGTCAGGATCGGGGCTCGTCGTCGCGCGGTGGCCAGAGGAAAGCGAGCGGTGCGGCCCGGAAGCGCCGCCACAGCGCCGCCAGCAGGGTGGCGGTGTTCTCGATGTGCTCGTCGCGGGCGCGCAGTGCGATCCACAGCGCCAGCGCGAAGCTTACGGCGAGGTTCACCAGGGCGATCAGCAGCACGCCGATTCCGGCAACAACAATCGTTGCGGCCGGAATGGCAAAGTCCGTGCCGGCAACGGCAATCGCCAGGTTGGCGGCAGCGAAGGTGACGTGGCGGATATCGAGCGGCAGCCCGAGCATCGTACCGACGAAGCCGGTCATGCCGAGCGCAAAACCGAAAAAGATATTACCGGCGATACCGCCCAGATTGTTTTCCAGCCAGATGGCGAATTGTTCGCGCCGTTCATTGCCGGTCATCGATTCCAGCCAGCGCATGCGGCGAACGCGGTCTGCCAGCCGCTCGTAGGCGGCAAGGTTGTCGACATAGCCGGTAACGATGCCGGCCAGACACAGCCAGACCCCGGCAATCGCCGCATGAAACAGCGCCGCGCTGGCGAACGGGTTCAGGTCGGCCAGCAGCAGGGGCGCCTTGTGTATCGGCGTTGTTGCGCCCGCATAGTGCATGGCGAGCGCAATCAGCAGGGCGATCGGCACCGCCAGCAACAGATTACCCAGCACGGCAATGAACTGGGTGCGTGACACGCGCGAAACCAGCAGGCTCACGGTATCGGTATCAACGTGTTTGGTGTTGCTCGACGACAGACTGGCAGCAAGGGTTTGTGCCGTCATCGCCGATTGTTTGGTGGCGATGGAGAAGTGCAGCACGTAGATCAGGACGAAGCCGAAGCTGTAATTCAGGCTGAACGCAAGGGCCTCGACCAGCGGCGGTAGTTGCAGGCTGCCGAGCATCATCTTGATGATCGCCAACAGGCCGATGATGCCGCCGGCGCCGAGCGCGGCGCGGAACATCGCAAAGTATTCGCTGCGGGTGCGCGTGACGTAGTGCTCACCGACCCGACTCGCGTTCTCGGTAGCCAACAGCGCGAGCAGCCCGGCGCTTTCGCGCAGGTGCTCGTGGATGTCGTGGGCATTGCCGTCGGCCAGCGCCAACTCGCTACCGAGCGCGACACGCCTGGCGATGGCTGCGTCGTCGTTCTTGCCGAACTCGGTGGCGACGGCGAGCAGGGTGTGCATACGCGCGAGCGATTGTTGCAGGCGCCGCAGCAAGAAGGTCAGGTTCAGGCTGGCACCGCCGCTGCGGGCACTGCGCCGCACGTGCTCGGTGACATCATGGCACTGCGCGAGCAGAACCAGTGCCTGGCTGGCATCGTGCGCGGCGTCGGTTTGCGTTGCCGCGCGGGCATAGGTCAGCCATGCCTGCAGCACGGCGTTTTGGGCGAGAAAGGGATTGTTGTGCTCGCGCGGCACCCGATAGTGACGTTGCAGTTCCGGCTCGACGCCCATGGCGGCGACGCGCACCGACAGCAGGTCGATGGCATCGAGGAGGGCATGTCGGGCCGGTATCCTTGCCGGCAGCTCGTCGTCATCGAGACGCAGTGCGGCCATGATCCGTGCGCCATCGGCAACCGGGATATGTTCCAGCCACGCGGCATCGTCGCCGCTGTCGAACAGCGCGCCGAACTGGCCACGCAACGTTAAATCGCGCGGTGCCGGCAGCACGCGGCCGAGCAGCCGGCGCCCGAGTTCGGTGAAGAAGCCGGTGTTAGCGAGAATGCCGGCTTCGGCATAAAGCGTTGCTGCAGTTTCGTCACTGAGCAAATCGCGCAGGGTGGCGCGCAAGGCGGTGCGCAAATCGGGATACACGTCGAGCAGGTGGCAGAGTGCGTCGACTCCCGCGCCGGGCTTCTCTTCCTCGAAGCGCCGCAACGCCGCTACCAGCGCCTCAAGACCGGCAGGCCGCTCACCGGCGGCGATCTGTTTGAGTGCTTCGTGCAGGCCGCCGCGCATGGGAAACACCGTGCCGAGGCCGTCAGGCCAGGACGCGCGCAGTATCCTGGATGCGCTGCACCATTGCCCGCAGGCCGTTGCCGCGGGTTTGACTCAGATGGCGCAGCAGGTCGAGTTTTTCGAACAATGCCTCGATGTCGAAAGCGAGAATCGCTGCCGGCGTCTTGCCGTTGTAGGCGGCGAGCACCATGGCGGCGAGGCCCTTGACGATCAGGGCATCGGAGTCGATGCCGAGCCACAGGCGTTGCGTATCCGGGTCGTAGCGCGTTTCCAGCCATACCTGGCTTTGGCAGCCGCGCACGATGCGTGCGTCGGTCTTCATGTCTGCGGGCATCAGCGGCACTTGTTTGCCAAGATCAATGATGTAGGCATAACGCGCTTCCCAGTCGTCGAGAAATTCCAGTGCATCGACGATATCGTCGGTGCTGATGCTGTTGCCGAATGGCTGCGTGGTGAGGTCGTAGGCGGTGCTCACAGCATCACCTTACAGGGGCAGGCCCAGTTCGAGCTTCACTTCGTCGGACAGTTCGCTGCGATCCCAGGGTGGATCGAACTCGATATCGACTTTCACCGCGCGCACATTTGGCACTTTGCCGACGCGGTATTCCACGTCGCCGACCAGCACCGGCCCCATGCCGCAGGTGGGTGCGGTGAGCGTCATGCGGATGTTCACGGTATTGCCGGTAATCGAAACGGCTCGTACCAGATGCAGATCGACGATGCTCACCGGGATTTCCGGGTCGTAGATGGTGCGCAGTGCTTTCCAGACATCCTCCTCACGCACGCGATCACCATCGGGCGGAGCGAAAGAGAAATCGAGATCGGCAGTCAGCCCGAGCGCATCGGCATCGGTACCGTCGACGCGCGCCATATTGCCTTTGACCGTCACCGTGAAGGTGCCGCCGAGTGCCTGACGCAGTGCGACAAAAGTGTTTTTCGGGATGATGATCTGCGTCCCGACCGGCACCAGCCGGGCGGGGCAGTCGCGGGTGGTGACAACGGTGCGTTGTTCGCTCATGCAGCGTGGGTTCCGGTCATTTCACGGTGAAGCTTTCACCGCAACCGCACTCACCGGTGACGTTGGGATTGCGGAATTTGTAGAAGGAATTGAGACCCTCCTTCACGTAGTCGATCTCGGTGCCGTCAAGCATCGCCAGGGCGCCTTTCTCGACGAACAGAGTGACAGCATCTGCGTTACTGCCGCCAAAGCGGAAGGCACGGTCGTCCGCCTGCGCTTCGTGCACCAGATCAAGCACGTACATGTAGCCGGAACAGCCACTTGGCTTTACCGCCAGGCGCAGACCCAGGGCGTGTTCGCGCGCCAGCTGGGCACGGGTCTGGGCGATGGCGGATTCCGTCATCGTGACCTGTTCCTGGCCGGGGATGTAGCTCTGCACGGACATGGCAATCGACCTCGCTTATCACCGCAACGATTTCGGGGCAGACACTTCAAAGCATCTTCCGCGCTTTGGTCAGCGCTGCGCTAAAACGCTCGATATCTTCAAGCGTATTGTAGATAGACAGTGATGCGCGCACCGTGCCGGGAATGCCCAGGCGCTGCATCAACGGCATGGTGCAGTGGTGGCCGGTGCGCACGGCGATGCCCTGATGATCGAGCAGCGTGCCGATATCGTGCGGGTGCGCACCGTCGATCAGAAATGAGAACACCGAGACCTTGTGACGGGCAGTACCCACCGCTTTCAGGCCCGGGATTGCCGTCGCCCGCTCGGTCATCGCCCTGAGCAGCATATCTTCATGGGCGGCGAGCGCAGCGCGATCCTGCCGCATGAACCAGTCAATGGCGACGCCGAGGCCGATATTGCCGGCGATATGCGGAGTGCCGGCCTCGAACTTGTACGGCAGTTTGTTCCAGGTGCTTTTTTCGAAGCTCACCGTCTCGATCATTTCGCCGCCGTAGTGCCAGGGCGGCATGGCGTCGAGCAGTTCGCGCCGGCCCCAGAGCACGCCGGTGCCGGTGGGGGCGAACAGTTTGTGGCCGGAGAACACGTAGAAATCGCAGCCGAGCGCCTGCACGTCGACCGGCAGGTGCGCCACCGCCTGTGCGCCATCGATCAATACGGTGGCGCCGGCGGCCTTGGCCGCAGCAACGATCTCCGCAACCGGGTTCACGGTGCCAAGTGCGTTGGAGACGTGCGTGCAGGCAACCAGTTTGGTGCGTGGCCCGAGCAGCGTGCGATATGCCTCGATATCCAGTTCGCCGGCAGCGTTCATCGGGATCACGCGCAGCGTGGCACCCGTTGCCGCGCAGACGAATTGCCACGGCACGAGGTTGGCGTGGTGCTCCAGTGACGAGATGATGATTTCGTCGCCGGCTTGCAGGAACGTGCGGCCCCAACTGTAGGCAACCAGGTTGATCGATTCGGTGGTGCCGCGCGTAAAAATGATTTCTGCCGATTCGCGGGCATTCAGGAAACGCTGTACGGCGTTGCGGGCATGTTCCATCGCCGCCGTGGCCATCTCCGCCAGATGATGAGCGCCGCGATGCACGTTGGCGTTGTATTCGCGGTAATAGCTGTCGATTGCTTCGATCACCGCGCGCGGCTTCTGGGTAGTGGCCGCGTTGTCCAGATAGACCAGCGGCTGGCCATCGAGCGTGCGCTGCAGCAGCGGGAATTCGCTGCGCAAGCGGGCAATATCCTGCGCGTTCATGAGTGGACACCATCCATGGTGGTGGCGGCCGGGCTGCTGTGGGTTGCGAACCAGCGCACGCATTCGTCGCGAATCCATCCGGCAAGGCCAGCCACCGGCACCGTATCGACCAGCGCGTTCACAAAGCCGAGGCTGAGCATGAGTTCCGCATCGGCCTGCGCAATGCCGCGCGAGCGCAGATAGAACACGCCGGCCTCGTTCAACTGGCCAACGGTGGCGCCATGCGCGCATTTCACGTCGTCGTTGTAGATTTCGAGTTCCGGTTTGGTATCGACTTCGGCATCGGCCGACAACAGCAGGTTGTTGTTCACCAATTCCGCCGCTGTTTGTTTCGCACCGGGATGAATGTGGATGCGGCCATTGAACACCGCGCGGCCGTTACCGCCGATCAGCCCCTTGAAGAGTTGATCGCTGGTACCGTGCGGTGAGACGTGTTCGATGCACACCTGATTGTCGACATGATCGCCGGCACCGGCCAGGTAGACGCCTTGCAATGCCAGCTCGGCACCGGGGCCGGCGATTACACAGGTGACGTCGTTGCGCCTGAGCTTGCTGCCGGTCATCAACTGGAAGCCTTCGCAGCGGCTGCCGGCCTGCTGGCGCAGGTGCAGGCTGCCGATGAAATATTGCCGGCGGTCGGCGAATTGCAGGCGTATGTGCGTCAGTTTTGCGTCACGGCCCAGATCAATGGCGGTGACGGCATTGGTAAAGATATCGGCGCTGTTGCCGGTGTATTGCTCGATGAGCGTCAGCGCTGCCCGCGGCTCGACGCGCACCAGCAGGCGGGTCTGCGCCGTCGCCGGCTTGTCGCCGGTCGCATGCAGGATCACATGCAGCGGCCTGGCGATTTCGCCGCAAACCCGGATCAGAGCGCCATCAGCAAATGCGGCACTGTTGGCGGCGGCAAATGGCAGACGACTGTCGCAGGTCAGGGCCAGCAATTCGCGGGCGGCGGCCTGCTCGCTGTCGGGCAGTCCGACCAGCGAAGAAATTACGATGCTGGCGTCGGCAGGCAAGTGCGATTGGCCGGCGTCAAAACGGCCGTTGACGAACACCAGACGCCAGGCATCGAGTGCCGGCACTGCGATGACGGGCACAATGTCGCGGCTGACAGGCGCGGTGGTATCGAGCGCGCCGGAAACTGCCAGCGCATGCAGGCTGGTGTATTTCCAGGTTTCCGATTTGCGTTCCGGGAACTGTGCGGCAGCCAACTCGCGCCGTGCACGCGAACGGAAACCGGCCAGCCAGGTCGGGCAGGTCGCCAACTCCGCGAGCGCCAGATTGCGGGCGCGAATGCTGCCGGGAATGCCGCTGTGAATATCGGTGACGTCGCTCATGCGTGCCTGCGCTCAACCAGCCGCAGCGGCGTCTTTCAGCCAGCCGTAGCCTTTTTCTTCCAGTTCCAGCGCCAGAGCCTTGCCGCCGGATTTGACAATGCGTCCGCCTGCCAGTACGTGCACACGGTCCGGTACGATGTGGTCAAGCAGGCGCTGATAATGCGTGACCAGCACGAAGGAACGGTCGGCGGCCCGCAGGCTGTTCACCCCCTGGGCGACCACCTGCAGGGCGTCGATATCAAGACCGGAATCGGTTTCGTCGAGTATCCCCAGCGCCGGTTCAAGCAACAGCATCTGCATGATCTCGTTGCGCTTCTTCTCGCCGCCGGAAAAACCTTCGTTGACGCCACGTTTGAGAAAGGCCTGGTCGAGGTTGACCTGGGTGCAGGCGGCGCGTGCCTTTTTCATGAAAGTCACTGCGTCCCATACGTCTTTGCCTTGGGCTTTGCGTACCTGTTCCAGCGACGCTTTCATGAATTCGAGGTTGGAGACGCCGGGTATTTCCACCGGATACTGGAAGGCAAGAAAAATGCCCATGCGGGCGCGTTCTTCCGGTGCCAGGCCCAGCATGCTCTGGCCTTTGAACAGGATGTCGCCGGTGGTGACTTCATAGCCGGCGCGGCCGGCCAGCACCGCCGCGAGTGTGCTTTTACCGGAGCCGTTCGGGCCCATGATTGCGTGCACTTCACCGGCGCCGACGCGAAGATTCAGCCCGTTGAGGATCTGCTTGCCCTGGACGGTGGTGTGGAGGTTACGGATTTCCAGCATGTTGTTTTTCCTTAGCCGACGGCGCCTTCCAGACTTACTTCGAGCAATTTTCCCGCCTCAACAGCAAATTCCATGGGCAATTCCCTGAACACTTCCTTGCAGAAGCCGTTGACGATCATGCTGACGGCTTTTTCCGCATCGATGCCGCGGGCGCGACAGAGGAACAACTGGTCCTCGGACACGCGCGAGGTGGTCGCCTCGTGCTCCACGGTGGCACTCGGGTTGCGGCTTTCGATGTACGGGAAAGTGTGTGCACCGCACTTGTCACCGATCAGTAGCGAATCACACTGGGTGTGGTTGCGCGCATTTTCGGCGCGCGGCGAGATGCGCACCAGGCCGCGATAGCTGTTGCTGCTGCGGCCCACCGCGATGCCTTTCGAGACGATGGTGCTGCGGGTGTTTTTGCCCAGATGGATCATCTTGGTGCCGGTGTCGGCCTGCTGCAGGTTGCGGGTCAGCGCCACCGAGTAGAATTCACCGACGCTGTTGTCGCCGCGCAGAATCACCGAGGGATATTTCCAGGTGATTGCCGAGCCGGTTTCCACCTGCGTCCAGGAGATGCGGGCGTTGTCGTGGCAGACGCCGCGCTTGGTGACAAAATTGTAGATGCCGCCGCGGCCTTCGGCGTCGCCTGGGTACCAGTTCTGCACGGTGCTGTATTTGATCTGCGCGCCCGGCAGGGCAATCAGCTCGACCACGGCTGCGTGCAGTTGATTTTCGTCGCGCATCGGTGCGGTGCAGCCTTCGAGGTAACTGACGTAGCTGCCTTCGTCGGCAATGATCAGGGTGCGCTCGAACTGGCCGGTCTTCGCCTCGTTGATGCGGAAGTAGGTCGACAACTCCATCGGGCAGCGGGTGTTCTTCGGGATGTACACAAAGGAGCCATCGCTGAATACCGCGCTGTTGAGTGCCGCGTAATAGTTGTCGCCCTGCGGCACGACGCTGCCGAGATATTTCTGCACCAGTTCCGGGTAGTCGCGCACGGCTTCGGAAATCGGGCAGAACAGTACGCCGGCTTCGGCGAGTTTGGCGCGGAAGGTGGTGGTGACCGAGACCGAATCAAACACCACATCGACGGCAACGCCGGCCAGCAGCGCCTGCTCGGCCAGCGGGATGCCCAGCTTCGCGTAGGTGCGCAGCAGTTCCGGATCTACCTCGTCGAGGCTCTGCGGTCTGTCGGTGACGCTCTTGGGCGCCGAGTAGTAGGAAACGGCGTTGAAGTCGATTTGCGGATAGTGCACATGCGCCCAAGTGGGCTCCTGCATACCTTGCCAGCGGCGATAAGCCGTCAGGCGCCAGTCAAGCAGCCAGGCGGGTTCGTTTTTCCTGGCCGAGATGAAGCGGATCACGTCCTCGTTCAGGCCGGGCGGCAGGGTCTCGGACTCGACGGTCGTCACAAAGCCCGCCTGGTAAGAGGAGGCGATGGCCTTGTCCAGGGCGCTGGCGCCCGGGGTTATACCGGAGTCGGGTTGACCGTTGGGTTCGCTCATAGGGGGTCGCATTCTATAGAGGAAGCGGGCACAAGGCTGCGGGCTTGGGCTCGGGGCTGCGATTATGGGCCGCAGCCGACAGCCATACCATAGTAAATTACTCGGGTATTAAAGGCGACTGCGATGGTCGCTCAGGGTCTTCCTGCGTATAATCCGCGCTCATTTTTGGGCCGCCCTGCGGGCCCTGTCCCCTGTAACTCTTTGCCTTATCAGGCATTTGGAGACTTCGATGGCTGTCGAGCGTACCCTTTCGATCATCAAGCCGGACGCGGTTGGCAAGAACGTAGTCGGTGAGATCTACACCCGATTCGAGAAGGCGGGCCTCAAGGTCGTTGCAGCGCGCATGATGCACCTCTCGCAGGCGCAGGCCGAAGCCTTCTACGGCGAGCACAGGGCGCGCCCGTTTTTCAAGGCGCTGGTGGATTTCATGATTTCCGGGCCGGTGATGGTGCAGGCGCTTGAGGGCGAAAATGCGGTGGCAAAGAACCGTGAGTTGATGGGCGCCACTGATCCGAAGAAGGCTGATCAGGGCACCATACGCGCTGATTTCGCCGCGTCGATCGACGAGAACGCGGTACACGGCTCCGATTCCGCCACGGCCGCTGCGCGTGAAGTGGCATTCTTCTTCAGCAATCTGGAAATCTGCGCCCGTACGCGCTGAACCTCATGGCGTTCGATGTGGTCTGAAGGGGGCGGCGAACGAAACGGTTTGTACCAGGCTTTTCGACTGAATCCAGGATAGTGCGATATGGCTGAGAGCAAGACCAACCTGCTGGGGATGACCCGCGAAGCGCTCGAGGCCTTCTTCATTTCCCTTGGCGAAAAGAAATTCCGCGCGACGCAGGTCATGCAGTGGATACATGCACGTGGGGTCGATGATTTCGGTGCCATGAGTGATCTGGGCAAGGGCTTGCGCGCGAAGCTCGCCGAGCTTGCCGAAATTCGGGCGCCGGTCGTGGTGCACAGGGATTTTTCTCAGGACGGTACCCGCAAGTGGGTGCTCGAAATGGATGGTGGCGGCAAGGTCGAGACAGTGTTTATTCCCGACGGCGAACGCGGCACCCTGTGCGTGTCGTCGCAGGTCGGGTGCGCGCTGGACTGCTCATTCTGCTCCACCGGCAAACAGGGTTTTCAGCGCGATCTGAGCGCAGCGGAAATCATCGGCCAGGTCTGGATCGCCAACCGGTCGTTTCCGCCACGCACCAATATGGGTGAGCGCATCATCACCAACGTGGTGATGATGGGCATGGGCGAGCCGCTGCTTAATCTCGGCAATGTACTGCCGGCGCTCGAATTGATGAAGGACGATTTCGCCTACGGCATTTCGCGTCGCCGGGTGACTGTGAGCACGTCCGGCGTTGTACCTGGCATCGATGCACTCGGTGAGGCGATCGACGTGTCGCTGGCGCTGAGCCTGCATGCGCCGAATGACGAACTGCGCAGCGAAATTGTTCCGATCAATCGCAAATACCCGATCGCCGATGTGCTGGCGGCGTGCAAACGCTACCTGGCGCGCTACCCGACCAACAGCCACCGCTCCATCACGATGGAGTACGTCATGCTCAAGGGTGTAAATGATTCGGTCGAGCATGCGCAACAGCTCGCGGCACTGCTGCGCGAGTTACCCTGCAAGATCAACCTGATCCCGTTCAACCCGTTTCCGAATTCCGGTTATGAGCGGTCTTCAAACAACCAGATCCGTCGTTTCCAGGAGGCATTGATGGCTGCGGGCTATGTCACCACCGTGCGCACCACGCGCGGTGAAGACATCGACGCGGCGTGCGGCCAGCTCGTCGGCCAGGTCAATGACCGTACGCGGCGCAGCGAGCGCTGGCGCGCCAGCCGCATTGCGCTTGCCGATGTTGATGCCGGGTCGGCTCATGACGCACAGGAATCCCGAAGGACTGCCGGATGAAAACGATCATGCGCGTGCTGCTTGCCCTGCTCGTTGTCGGCCCATTGCTGGCTGCGTGTTCTTCCAGCCCGCCGACCGACGCCCCCCAGCGTAAAGAGCAACGTGAATTGGCGCCGGTCGATGAGAAAGCCCAACGCGACAAGGCAGTGGCGACGCGCATCGGCGCCGGCATGGAATCCCTGAAGGCAAACGATGCTGAGCGCGCGCGGCGACACATTTCACGCGCTCTGGAACTCAACCCGTCATCGGCTGAAGCGAACAACGCGATGGCGTTGTATTACCGCTTCGAAGGTGACGAAAAACGTGAGGAAGAACAATACCGCAAGGCGCTTCGTCTGGATTCAAAATTCAGCCAGGCCCGCAACAACTACGCGGTGCTCCTGTATCGGCAGGGTCGTTATGAAAAAGCGATCGAACAACTGAAGACGGCCGCCGAAGATACCAATTACGACCAGCGACCGATGGCGTTTCTCAATTTGGGGCGCAGTTACGCAAAAATCGCTGATTATGACAAGGCCGCAGCGGCATTGCAGCGGTCGCTGCGCCTTGACAGTCAGCAGGCTGAGCCACTGCTTGAGCTGGCCGATGTGTATCGCATCCAGGGCAACTACGCTGATGCGCACAGCTATTTGAATGCTTACCTGTCGCGGGCACGGCAAAGCCCCCGCAGCTTGTGGGTGGGTATCCGCATCGAGCAGGCGCTGGGCAATATGAATAATGTTTCCAGCTACGAGTTGCAGCTTGACGGCATGTTCAAGACTTCTCCTGAATACACCGAATGGCAGGCCTGGAAGATGGGTAGCCCGGTGCCGGCCCAGGCGGACATGAAGTCCGGTAAAGGGGTGAGCAAATGAGTTTCACGGCGGGTGAACAGTTGCGCCTGGCGCGTGACCAGAAAGGCTTTTCGATTGAAGATGTGGCGGTGCGGCTGAAGGTGCCGGCGCGTTATGTCACGGCTATTGAGCAGGGTGATGTCGCGGTATTGCCGGAACCGATGTTTGTGCGTGGTTACGTCAAGGCCTATGCGCGCATGGTCGGCATTGACGCTGAGGAATTGCTGGCGTCGCTCGCGCCGGTTGAAGTGAAAGCACCGAAGCCGCTGACGAGCATGGAAAAGAGTACCGGCCCCACAGGCGGACGGCGCAGCGGTGGTCGGGCACCGAAGTTTCGGGCTGCCGCGCGGCGACGGCACTGGATTGGCGGCGGTGTGCTGGCGATTGTTGCCGCCGGCTGGGCGGCCTGGCTGGGTTACGAAGACAGCATGGACATCGCTGGTCTGCGGGTTGTTGCCGACACGGCGGCACCGGTCACGCCGGTTGCTGTTGCCGCCGTGCCGGCCGGCGATGGCACCATGACTGTCGACATCCCGCTGCCCAGCGCCGCTACCCCGGCCGCGAGTATTGCCACTGCCGGGGCGTCGGGCGCGCCGCCCGCCGCTGCGCCGGCTGCGGCCGTTGGTACGGCACCTGTGGTTGGTGTGGCCGGGCCGGATACGACGCCGGCAGTTGCTGCGCCGATAGCGGTTCCGCCGTTACCGAAACCCGTCGCCGTACCGCGCAAGGGCCTGTACATCACCTTTCAGGCAACCTGCTGGGTCGAAGTTCGCGATGTTGACAATGCTGTGCTCCATACCGGTACCGCGTTGCCGGATTCGGAACTGACGATTGACGGAAAACCACCGTTGATGCTCACGCTGGGAGACTCTTCGGCTGCCCAGGTCTGGTACAACGGCGAGCGCACGTCGCTTACACGTTTCACGCGTGCCGGTGTTGCCCGCATTATCGTCGGGCAGGGTGCGAGGTAATCGCTGTGCATGGCCCATCGCCAATCACGCGGCGCAAGACCCGGCAGATCATGGTGGGCAAGGTGCCGGTCGGCGGCGATGCGCCGATCACGGTGCAGACCATGACCAACACCGATACCTGCGATGTGGCTGCAACCGTGGCGCAGATTCAGCGCTGCGCTGCTGCCGGCGCCGACATCGTGCGGGTCTCCGTGCCGACCATGGCTGCTGCCGAGGCGCTCGGCAAGATCCGTGCGCAGGTCGACGTGCCGCTGGTTGCCGATATCCACTTCGATTACCGCATTGCCCTGGCTGTTGCCGAACGGGGTGCCGATTGTCTGCGCATCAACCCGGGCAACATTGGCGCTCGCGACAAGGTTCGTGCGGTGGTTGATTGTGCGAAACATCGTGGCCTGCCAATCCGCATTGGTGTTAATGCCGGTTCGCTGGAGAAGGATCTGCAAAAAAAATACGGTGAGCCGACCGGCGCGGCACTGGTCGAATCGGCGCTGCGGCATATCGACATCCTTGAACAGTTGGACTTCCACAACTACAAGGTGAGCGTGAAGGCATCGAATGTGTTTCTTACTGTCGATGCCTACCGCCTGCTTTCGAAGCAGATCGACAAGCCTCTGCATCTGGGCGTCACCGAGGCGGGCGTGTTTCGTTCCGGTACGGTGAAATCCGCTGTCGCACTTGGCATGCTGATGTACGAAGGCATTGGTGACACCATCCGCGTTTCTCTTGCTGCCGAGCCGGAAGATGAAGTGAAGGTTGGTTTTGACATTCTCAAATCGCTTGGCCTGCGTTCCAACGGCATCAACTTCATTGCCTGTCCGAGCTGCTCGCGCCAGGAATTCGATGTGATCCGGGTGATGAACGCACTGGAGGCACGGCTTGAGGATGTGCGGGTACCCATGGACGTGTCGGTTATCGGCTGCAAGGTGAATGGGCCTGGCGAAGCCAAGGAAGCCGACATCGGTGTGGTCGGTGCCTCGCCCAACAGCCTCGTCTATCACCACGGCGAGAAGAGCCATCTTATCCCCACATCCAATCTGGTCGATGAGATCGAGAAGATGGTGCGTGAGCGGGTACGGGTTGCCGAGGCGGAAAAGGCTGCGCAAAAGAGTCACGACGACCAGCACGGCATCATCGCGCGCGGCTGACGAATCCGGAACAACGACGTGAGCAAGCGCATCGCCGCCATTCGTGGCTTCAACGACATCCTGCCGGCGCAAACGCCGCTGTGGCGTCATCTTGAGGCGACGGTGGCCGGCGTGCTTGATACCTACGGCTACCAGCAGGTGCGGTTGCCGATCGTCGAGGACACCGAGCTGTTCAAGCGCTCGATCGGCGAGGTCACTGATATCGTCGAGAAGGAGATGTACACCTTCGACGACCGCAACGGCGACAGTCTCACATTGCGGCCGGAAGGTACTGCCGGCTGCGTACGCGCCGGTGAAGAGCATGGTCTGCTGTACAACCAGGTGCAGCGTCTTTGGTACGCCGGGCCGATGTTCCGGCACGAGCGGCCGCAGAAGGGCCGCTATCGCCAGTTTCACCAGATCGGTGTCGAGGCCTTCGGCATGGCCGGCCCGGATATCGATGCCGAGCTGATCCTGATGACGGCACGGCTGTGGAAAGCGCTCGGGCTCACGGATCTTGTCACCCTGGAAATCAATTCGCTCGGTACCGCCGAGGCCCGGGCGCGCTATCGCGCGGCGCTGGTTGATTTTCTGCGTGTGCGTATCGATGCGCTTGATGCGGACAGCCGGCGCCGGCTCGAAACCAATCCATTGCGTGTACTCGATACCAAGGATGAGGGCACGCGCCGCGCAATCGAAGGCGCGCCCTCGCTGGCTGATTTCATCGACGACGCCTCACGCGCGCACTTTGATCGGCTCTGCGTCCTGCTTGATGATGCGGGAGTGCGTTATGTGTGTAATCCACGGCTGGTACGCGGCCTTGATTACTACTCAAAAACGGTATTCGAGTGGGTAACGAGCGAGCTCGGCGCCCAGGGCACAGTCTGTGCCGGCGGTCGTTACGATGGTCTTGCCGAGCAACTCGGCGGCAAGTCGACGCCAGCGGTGGGTTTTGCCATGGGTGTCGAGCGGTTGGTTTTGTTGCTGGAACAAAAGGGCGCGGCGGCGAGTCTCGCGCCGGCGGTCGATGTTTACCTGCTGGCCGTGGGTGCTGAGGCAGAGCGTCGCGCCGTTAATCTTGCCGAGACATTGCGCGACCAGTTGCCGCACCTGCGCCTGCAGCTCAACTGCGGTGGTGGCAGTTTCAAGAGCCAGATCAAAAAGGCTGATCGCAGTGGTGCTGCCATTGCGCTGGTTTTGGGTGCAGACGAAGTTGCCGGCGAAGTTGTTGGTTTGAAAATGCTGCGCGAGGAAGTCGCGCAGGAATCCGTATCGATTCAACAGATAGCAGGTGCGCTGCGCGCACGCCTGCCGGGGAGACAGTGATGGACGTGTACCGCACCGAAGAAGAACAGGTTGCCGCAATCCGGAACTGGTGGCAGCAGAACGGCATTGCCGTACTTATTGCCATCGTACTCGCAGCGCTGACTTACGCCGGCTGGCACTGGTACAAACAGAACAAGGCAGAGGAAGCACTGGCGGCATCGAGCCTCTATCAGGGCATGATGGAATCCTTTCAGCAGATGGCGCAGGGCGGCCAGGCGGCGGCCGATGCTGAAGCGCGCATCGTCAAGGCCGGCGATGAACTGATCAACAAGCATGGTGACAGCATTTATGCGCAGTTTGCCGCGCTGATGCTCGCCGGTCATGCCGTTGAGCGAGACGATTACGCAGGTGCGGAGAAATATTTGCGTACGGCGCTCAATCACGATGGCGACAAATCGCTGACGGCGCTGACCACCAACCGCCTTGCCCGCGTGTTGTCTGCGCAGGGCAAGCACGACGAGGCGCTTGCGCTGCTGCAGGGCGAGGTGCCGGCGAAGTTTGTCTCGGCGCGCGAAGATGTGCGTGGCGACATATTGCTCGTCCAGGGTAAACGTGTCGCAGCGCGCGCCGCCTGGCAGAAGGCGCTGGACAGTACGCCCGAAGATGATACGGCGCGCAGCCTGATTACCATGAAGCTCGATTACGTTGCCGGTGAGTGAGTCTTTCATCATGAGGCTGCGCATTCTGTTTTTGCTGTCGCTGGCATGGCTGGCGGCCTGTGGCGAGAAAGACGCGCTGCTCGCGCCAGCACCGTTACCGGCTTTTGAGCCGGCGGCCAAAATCGTACGGTTGTGGTCGGTCGATACCGGTGCCGGTGCGGCGGTCGTCGGCTTGCGCCTGGCGCCGGCCGTTACCGGTGACGCGGTGTATGTCGTCGATGCGCGCGGGCGCGTGTCTGCGCGCGCCCGCGCGGATGGTCACGAACTCTGGCGCCGCAATACCGGCGAGGCGTTCAGTGCCGGTCCGGTGGCCGGTTATGGCCAACTGTTCGCCGGCACACGCGAAGGCGAGCTGGTGGCGATGTCTGCCACCGACGGCACGGTTGTGTGGCGGGCGCAACTGACGGGCGAAGTGCTGGCGCCACCCGCGCTTGATGGTGATGCCGTCATCGTCAAATCGGCGGATGGTCGTGTCACGCTGTTCGATCGGGCAAGCGGTGCGGTGCGCTGGGTATATGACGGCGGCTTGCCGCCGTTGACGTTGCGCGCGTCGAGTCGTCCGCTGCTGTTGCCGGATGCGGCGATTGTCGGGCTGTCGTCAGGCGTGCTGGTGGCGCTGGAGCGTGCCGGCGGCCAGGTGATCTGGGAGCGCCGTGTCGCCGAACCGGCCGGCAAGTCCGAGCTTGATCGGCTGGTCGATATTGCCGGCGATTTCCTGCTGGTTGGTGATCGCCTGCATGCGGCGAGTTATCAGGGGAGCATCGTCGCCATGGATCTGCGCAGCGGGCAGTTCGAGTGGCAGCAGCCGGTCTCGACTTTCCAGCCGTTGGCAGCCGGCGACGGCAATATCTATGTCGTCGATGCCGACAGCCACATTGTTGCCTATCGTGCCAGTGACGGAGTTGTGGTGTGGCGACTGGAGTCGTTACGCGGCAGACAGGTTGCCGGTGCGGCAGTAACCGGTAGCTTGCTGCTGGTCGGCGATTACCAGGGCTGGTTGCATGTCATCCGGCAGACCGATGGCATGATCGTGGCGCGCCTGCGCGTTGATCGCGCAGGGATTGCGGCGGTTCCGGTTGTGGATGAGGGTACGGTTTTCGTGCTCGGCCAAGGCGGCAGGCTTGCTGCGCTGAAAGTCGAATGACACGACCATGAAACCCGTTATCGCAATTGTCGGTCGGCCAAACGTTGGCAAGTCGACGCTGTTCAACCAGTTGACCAAATCCCGGGATGCGATCGTCGCCGATTTTTCCGGCCTGACACGCGATCGCAAGTACGGCGAGGGCCGGGTTGGCGACAAGGCATTCATCTGTATCGACACGGCCGGCATCGGTCAGGAAGTCGAGGAGGGTGTCGATGAGTTGATGTCGCAGCAGAGTTGGCTGGCGATCAGGGAATCGGACGTTGTGTTGCTGCTGGTTGATGGCCGTGCCGGCCTGCAGCCCGATGACGATTTCATCGCCCGGCGTCTGCGCAATGCCGGCAAGAAAGTCTTCCTCGTCGTCAACAAGACCGACGGTGTCGATCCGGAAGTGGCGCGTGGCGAATTTTTCCGGCTTGGTTTTGAGGAAGTGCATGCCATTGCCGCTGTCCATGGCCGTGGTGTTGCGCAACTGATTGCGCATGTACTGGCAGATATTCCCGAGCAGCCGCCGGAGTCCTTGCTGCCGGTCGACGACGACAGCATCCTCATCGCAATTGTCGGTCGTCCCAACGTTGGCAAGTCAACGCTGGTCAACCGTCTGCTGGGCGAGGAGCGGGTTGTGGTCAGCGAAATCGCCGGCACCACGCGCGACAGTATTTATATTCCGTATCAGCGTGGCGAACGCAAGTACACGCTGATCGATACGGCCGGTATGCGCCGTCGTGGCCGTGTTGACGAGACTGTCGAGAAATTTTCAGTGGTGAAGACCCTGCAGTCGATCGACGATGCGCAGGTGGCGATCCTGGTGGTTGATGCGCACGAGGGTCTCGTCGAACAGGATCTGCATCTGCTGGGCTATGTGCTGGAGCAAGGCCGGGCACTGGTTATCGCCATCAACAAGTGGGACAACCTCGATACTTACCAGAAGGATCAGGTACGCAAGGAGATGGATCGCCGGCTCGGTTTTGCCGAGTTTGCAAAAACCCATTTCATCTCGGCGCTGCACGGCAGCGGCGTCGGCGATCTGTATCCGTCCATTGATGCCGCTTACGCGGCGGCGCGCGCGCGGCTGTCGACGGCAAAACTCACTGAAATTCTTGAGCGTGCGGTACAGCAGCACCAGCCGCCGATGGTACGTGGCCGCCGGCCGAAACTGCGCTATGCCCACATGGGCGGTACCTTGCCGCCAGTGATTGTCATCCACGGCAACAGTGTGGATGACATTCCGGAAGCCTACCGCCGCTTCCTTGAAAACATGTTTCGCAAGGCGATGCGGCTGGAGGGCTCGCCGCTGCGCATTGAGTTCAAGGGTGGCGAGAATCCGTTTGCCGGCAAGAAGAACACGCTCACGGCGCGCCAGGTGGCGAAGAAGCGCCGTTTGATACGCCACATCAAGAAGCAGAAACGCCGGGACTAACTAATTGAACCGCGCGATCAGTCATCGCTGCCTGGATTGAGCGGCAGGCTCGATTGCCTCGACGCGGCAATCGAGCCTGCCGTCGCCGAGGCGCGCGCGCAGTCGCGCGCCGACTGTCACATCGGCTACATGCCGCACGATTTCATTCGCCGACGTGCTGATGATCGCGTAGCCGCGTGCCAGGGTTGCCAGCGGGCTGACGGTATTCAAGCGCGCCGATCCGGATTCCAGCGCCAGACGCTTGCCCGCCATGAGTGCAATAACGGCCCGCGTTAAACGGGCCTGTACGGCAACGACCTGTTCGCCTTGCAATGCCAGGCCGCGATCAGGTGACGATTGGTGCAGTCGGTGCACCAGGGCGCCGAGTAACTGCTGCTGTTCAGCGAGATGCGCGCGCAGGGCGCGGCGGCCGCGCAGATCGAGTTCGTCGCACATCTGCCGGTACTCGCGCAGGCGCTGGTCGGGGCGGATCAGTCCTTTGCGGGCAATGGCGACCTGCGCGCGGGATTCCTGCAGGGTGTTGCGTATGTGGCGTGCCAGTGTTCGCAGTGAGGTGTTGATGCGCGCGAGCAATGCGTCACGCGGCGGCGCCACCCGCTCGGCGGCCGCCGATGGCGTCGGTGCACGCAGATCGGCGACAAAATCGGCGATGGTGACGTCGGTCTCGTGGCCGACCGCACTGATCACCGGGATGTCGCTGGCGGCGATCGCGCGGGCGACGATTTCCTCATTGAACGACCACAAATCCTCAAGCGAGCCACCACCACGACCAACGATCAGCACATCGACCTCGGCGCGCCGGTTCGCGGCAGCGATTGCTGCGGCGATGCCGGCGGCGGCATCGCGGCCCTGCACCGGCGTGGGGTACAGCACCAGTGCAATCCAGGGCGCGCGCCGGCGCAGCACCGTGAGGATGTCGTGCACTGCCGCACCGCTGGCTGAGGTGACGATACCGATGGCTTCCGGGAAGGCGGGAATCGCTCGCTTGCGCTCGGCGGCGAACAGGCCTTCGGCAGCCAGTTTCAGCTTGAGCGCCTCAAAGGCGCGCTGCAAAGCGCCGAGGCCGGCCTCTTCAATGTGCTCGACGACCAGTTGGTAATCGCCGCGCGGCAGGTAAAGGGTTGGTCGGGCGCGCACCCGGACCAGCATGCCGTTGCGTGGCTTGATGCCCAGCAGGCGGCTGCGATTGCGGAACATTGCGGCCCGCACCTGCGATTCATCGTCCTTGAGCGTGAAGTAAAGATGTCCCGAGGCGGGCAGCACCAGGTTCGAAATCTCCCCCTCGATCCACGACAACGGCATGCCGGATTCGATCAGCCCGGCAACGCGGCGATTGAACTGGCTGACGGAGAGGATGTTGGGTTGTTTGGCGGCGGTATCGCTCATTGCATGGACTCGACGGGTTTGCTGGCAGCCTAGCAAAGTCCCGGGCCAGGCGGCGATGGCAGGATTTTCCGGTTTGGCCCGGCGGTCGCGGCGGGAATCGTTCAGCGTATAATGCGCGCCTTGTTCCCGGGGCTCCCCGGCCCCGCCAACCGAGGCCCTTCAGCGGCCTTACACCGTGGGTAGTCTCATGCTCCGCATCGTGCAAGAAGCGCTCACTTTCGATGATGTCCTGCTGCTGCCGGCAGAGTCCAACATCCTGCCCAAGGACGTCAGCCTCAAGACCCGTATCTCCCGCAACATCCCGCTCAACATCCCGCTGGTGTCGGCAGCGATGGATACCGTCACCGAAGCCCGGCTCGCCATTGCCATGGCGCAGGAAGGCGGTATCGGCATCCTGCACAAGAACATGGAAACCGCCGACCAGGCCCGTGAAGTGCGGGCGGTGAAAAAATACGAGAGCGGCGTCGTGCGCGACCCGATCACGGTCTCGCCCGACATCACCATCGGCGAACTGATCGCGCTCACGCGGGCCAACAATATTTCCGGCGTACCGGTGGTTGCCGGCAGTGAACTGGTGGGTATCGTCACCAGCCGTGATCTGCGTTTCGAGACAAAATTTGATTTGCCGGTATCGGCGGTGATGACACCGAAAGATCGGCTGGTCACGGTGCAGGAAGATGCCAGTCAGGAAGAAGTGAAGGCCCTGCTGCATCGCCACCGCATCGAGAAAGTGCTGGTCATCAACAAGGAAGGGCAGTTGAAGGGCTTGGTCACCGTCAAGGATATCGCCAAGGCGGCAGCCTACCCGAGTGCCTGCAAGGATGCGCACGGCCACCTGCGGGTAGGCGCCGCCGTGGGTACCGGCGCCGGCACCGAGGAGCGCGTTGCAGCGCTGATTGAAGCCGGTGTTGACGTGCTGGTGGTCGACACGGCGCACGGCCATTCCCGAGGCGTGATCGAGCGCGTTGCCTGGATCAAGAAAAATTTTCCGGGTGTCGATGTCGTTGGCGGCAATATCGCCACGGCAGCAGCGGCGCAGGCGCTCGCAGCGGCCGGTGCCGATGCGGTGAAGGTGGGCATCGGCCCGGGTTCAATCTGCACCACGCGCATCGTTGCCGGTATCGGCGTGCCGCAGATTACGGCGGTGGCGAACGTGGCGAAGGCGCTCGAAGGCACGGGCATTACGGTGATCGCCGACGGCGGCATCCGTTTTTCCGGCGATCTTGCCAAGGCAATCGCCGCGGGTGCCAGCGTGGTGATGGTCGGCTCGCTGTTCGCCGGCACCGAGGAAGCACCGGGCGATGTCGAGCTCTACCAGGGCCGTTACTACAAGGCCTATCGCGGCATGGGCTCGCTCGGGGCGATGGCACAACGTACCGGTTCATCTGACCGCTATTTTCAGGATGCCGCCCAGGGTGTGGAAAAACTGGTGCCGGAGGGCATCGAGGGCCGGGTTTCCTACAAGGGCCCGATGTCGAACATCGTGCATCAGATGATGGGTGGCTTGCGCGCTTCGATGGGCTACACCGGTTGCGCCACCATTGACGAAATGCGCACCAAGACGCAATTCGTGAAAATTACCGCTGCGGGCATCAAGGAATCCCACGTACACGACGTGCAGATCACCAAAGAAGCGCCGAACTACCCGATTGGTTGACGTTTTCCGGTGAATCATCCGATGTCGAAAAACATTCACGCGCACCGCATCCTTATTCTTGATTTCGGTTCGCAGTACACGCAACTGATCGCCCGCCGCATTCGCGAGATCGGCGTTTACTGCGAATTGCGTTCGTACGAAATGGACGAGGCCGAGATCAAGGCGTTCAATCCTGCCGGGATCATTTTGTCGGGCGGCCCGGAGTCGGTAACCCAGGGTGCGGCACCGCGCGCGCCCCAGGCGGTATTCAAGGCCGGGGTGCCGGTGCTTGGCATCTGTTACGGCATGCAGGCCATGGCCGAGCAGTTAGGTGGCAAGGTCGGCACCTCGGAGGTGCGTGAATTTGGTTATGCGCAAGTCAAGCGCGAGCAACCCGCACGGCTGCTGGAAAATATCGAGGATCATGTGGCCGCTGACGGCAGTGCGCTGCTCGATGTCTGGATGAGCCACGGCGATAAAGTCACGCTGATGCCGGCGGGTTTCGTATTGATGGCCAGTACGCCGAGTTGCCCGATCGCGGGCATGGCGAACGACGCGAAGCGTTTGTATGGCGTGCAGTTTCATCCGGAAGTCACGCATACCCTGCAAGGCAAGCGCCTGCTCGAAAATTTCGTGCTGAAGATCTGTGGCTGCGAGGCACTGTGGAATGCCAGCAATATCGTTGCGGATGCGATCGAGACCGTGCGCGAACAAGTGCGTGACGAGCATGTGATTCTCGGCCTGTCCGGCGGTGTCGATTCGTCGGTGGTCGCTGCACTCTTGCATCGGGCCATCGGCAAGCAGCTCACCTGTGTATTTGTCGACAACGGCCTGTTGCGGCTCAACGAAGGCGAGCAGGTAATGCGCATGTTCGCGCAGAACATGGGTGTAAAGGTGATTCGGGTCGATGCTGCCGACGAATTTCTCGGCAAGCTGGCTGGCGTTGCCGATCCGGAGCAGAAGCGCAAGATCATTGGCAACACCTTCATCGACGTGTTCGAGCGCGAGGCAGCGAAAATCAGGGATGCGCGCTGGCTGGCGCAGGGCACCATCTACCCGGATGTGATCGAGTCGGCCAGGAGCAAGACCGGCAAGGCGCATGTGATCAAGAGCCACCACAATGTCGGTGGCTTGCCGGAACACATGAAGTTGCAACTGGTCGAGCCTTTGCGCGAATTGTTCAAGGACGAAGTGCGGCGGCTGGGGCTTGAGCTCGGCTTGCCCTATGACATGGTTTATCGCCACCCGTTTCCGGGCCCGGGCCTGGGAGTGCGCATTCTTGGCGAAGTAAAGAAAGAGTATGCGGACATTCTGCGTTGCGCCGATGATATTTTTATCAGCGAGCTGCGCGCCGCCGATTTTTACCAAAAGACCGCGCAGGCCTTTGCCGTATTTCTGCCGGTGAGGAGTGTCGGCGTGGTGGGTGATGGCCGCCGCTATGAATGGGTGATTGCCTTGCGTGCGGTGGAAACCATCGATTTCATGACCGCGCGTTGGGCGCATTTGCCGTATGAGTTATTGGAGAAGGTTTCCAATCGCATCATCAACGAGATCAGTGGGGTGTCGCGCGTTACCTACGACATCTCTTCCAAGCCGCCGGCTACCATAGAGTGGGAGTGACGCCATGCTGAATCAACCGGATATCGCCAAACTGTTGCTGCGCCTCGCGCTGGGCGTGCTGATGCTGTTTCATGGCTATGGCAAGCTGATCCATGGTATCGGACCGATTGAGGCCATGCTGGTGGCCAAAGGGCTGCCGGCTTTTCTCGCCTTGGGCGTGTATATCGGCGAAATCGTTGCGCCGTTGATGCTGATCGCTGGTGTGCAGGTGCGTATCGCGGCGCTGCTGGTTACGGGCAACATGGTTGTTGCCATCGTGCTGGCGCACCTTGGCGATGTTTTTGCCCTTTCGGCACACGGTGGCTGGCAGCTTGAGCTGCAGGGGTTTTACCTGTTTACCGCTGTGGCCCTGATCCTGCTGGGTGGCGGCAAATACGGCGTCCAGAAATCCTGATCCCGTGATTGTTCTGCGCGGTCGTGCTTGCCGTGAGTAGCAGCGACGACATCCGCTTCATGCGCCGCGCGCTTGCCCTTGCAGCAGAAGGTGCGGCGCGTGGTGAAGTGCCGGTCGGCGCGGTGGTGGTGAAAGACGGCGTCATCATCGGCGAAGGCTTCAATCAGCCTATTTCTGCACACGACCCGACTGCGCACGCGGAAGTGGTGGCGCTGCGCGATGCGGCAAGCCGCATCGGCAACTACCGTCTGCCCGACTGCGATCTCTACGTGACGTTGGAGCCTTGCCTGATGTGCTGCGGCGCGCTGGTGCATGCCCGCGTTCGCGAAGTCATTTACGGTGCCGACGAACCGAAGGCCGGCAGTGTGCGCTCCCGCCTCGCGGCACTTGCACTGCCGCATCTCAATTATCGCGTTGCGACGCGCAGTGGCGTTCTGGCGGATGAATGCGCGGCACTGCTGAGCGACTTTTTTCGCTCACGGCGCGGCTGAGGCGTTACCCGGGCCGGTTTTAGTTGGCTGTCGCCGCGTGCGCGGCACTGCCGCCCATCGCCAGCATCATCTCGCCGTGGGAAGCACTGTTGCTGGCGAGCACGAGCAGGTCGTAATAGCGGCTCACATGGCGCACGTAAATAATGGCCTGGGTGGCGCCGCGTGCGTAGCCATAGCGTGTTTGCGAGTACCACCGCTCCTGTTTGAGCAGGGCAAGGTTGGCGCGGACATCAGCCCAGGCATTCGGGTTGCCGCCGCGCTTGCGGGTGAGCTCGCGGGCATCCTGCACATGCGCCACACCGGCGTTGTAGGCGGCGAGCGCCATCCAGGTGCGGTCGGCTTCGGGGATATCAGCCGGCAACTGGTTGAGGATCTGGCGCAGGTAACGGGCACCACCCTTGATGCTGGCGATTGGATCAGTACGGTCGTCGATACCCAGTTCCATGGCCGTGTCGAGCGTGAGCTGCATCAGCCCCTGGACCCCGGTTGGTGATTGCGCTGCCGGGTCCCACAGTGATTCCTGGTAGGCGACCGCAGCAAGAAGACGCCAGTCGATGTCATTGCGGGCAGCTTCCTCGCGGAAGGCATCCACATAGGTCGGCAAGCGATAACGGACAGCCTTATAAAAGCGCTTGCCATCAATCCGGGTCAGGGTCTGCAGATGCGCAAAGTAGCGATCCTGCAGCGCGGCAACCGTGCCATCGGTCAGGCGGCTGGCGAGATAGGCATTGGCTGCGGTGCGCAGGCTGCTGTCGCGACCGCGTGCGAGTGCCCAGCCAAAGAACGTGGGCTTCGGCAGGTCGAATGCGACTTGCAGATCAGGGAACAGGTGACGCTGGAATTCCCATTCGGTGGCATCGACCACGGCGCAGTCAGCTTGCTGCTGGTGCACATGGCCAAGCAGGTTCTCCTCGCTGGCGCCGTCAAGAGATTGCCAGGTGAACTCCGGCACGGCAGCGCGCAGATCGGCAAGCTGTTCGAGGTGATGGCTGCCGGCGGTGACGACCAGCCGGCGGTTGGCGAGTTCGGTAACGGTGGCCGGCAGCGGTCGTTCGCGGGAGACAGCGCAGACGACGTGCTGGGTAACGGACTGCACGGGCACCGAGAAGGCAAATTGTTTGGTTCGGCCAACGGTCTGTGCCTCGCCCACGGCAAGATCGACCTTGCCGCTGTTGACCAGCTCCAAGCCTTCTTCGGCGCTGTCGACACTGACCAGTTTCAGTGAAACGCCGAGGTCATTGGCAAAACCTTGTGCCAGATCGTATTCGAACCCGGCTTGCCCAAATGAGTTGAGGTAGTAGGAGGCGGGCCCCTGGCGGATGGCGACGACCAGTTCGCCACGCTGGTGAATGGCATCGATACCGGCGTCGCGGCCGCGGGCGGTCAGCAAGATGCCGGTGACGACAATCACGCCGACGACAGCAATCGCCGTGGATGCCCGTGATCGCAGGGAAGGAAATCGGTTGGCCCAGCTCATCAGATGTCAGTCGCTCTTGTGGTTAAAGAGGTTGTGGCGGCAGGATTGCCGTCTTTCGCCTGCACCCGGGGAGTTGCCTCTCTCCTTGATCACCCGGGCCGCTGGCACTGTATGAGAACAGGTTCACACTAACGCGGCGGACAGTAGCATGGGGGGGCGAACCCCCCAACGGCATTGTTCGACACAGGGCAGGACGGGCTTGTGATAGGGCGACAAGCCGCTGAACGGTCGGGTTTTCTGGTACCTGATTCCTAAGGAATTCCGTTAGTTAGCACCTTTAGCTGAGTCGCCAGGGCGGCTTGGCGCTGCCTCTTCTCAAGCCATACAACACGCCATTTCCCTGCCGTCGTCTGCCTGGCCTCAGTTATCATGGCGCCCGTTTTTGCCTACTTTTGCGTTGAGGCCCACCCCTCATGTTGATTCTGCGTGGTGCCCCGGCACTTTCCGCTTTCCGCTTGCGCAAGTTATTGACGGCAGTGCAGACGCTGGCACCGGGCATTACCGGAATCCGGACATTTTTCGTCCATCTGCTCGACGCCGACCCGCTGACAGCCGGGCAACGCGCCGTCCTCGATCAGCTGCTGACCTACGGGCCGCAGGCGGCAGGCATCGAAACGCCGGTTGATGAACCACTGGACGGCGCCGGTCTGCGGCTGGTCATCCCCCGGCCGGGGACGGTCTCGCCCTGGTCGAGCAAGGCGACCGACATCCTCCACAACTGCGGGCTCACGGCTGTGCGGCGGATTGAACGCGGTGTTGCCTGTTACCTGACGGCCAACGCGCCGCTGACGCTCCCGGAAGAGGCGGCCGTTCGCCGCCAGCTGCATGACCGGATGGCGCAAGTCGTTCTTGATCGTCTCGATGGCGCTGCGGTGTTGTTCAGCGCCCATGCCGCAAAGCCGCTGACGAGCGTGAATATCCTGGCCGGTGGTCGAGAGGCGTTGGTGCATGCCAACGGTGAACTCGGGCTGGCACTGGCCGAGGATGAAATCGATTACCTGGTGGGCGCATTTCGGCAGCTCGGCCGCAACCCGTCCGATACCGAGCTGATGATGTTCGCGCAGGCGAACTCCGAGCACTGCCGACACAAGATTTTCAATGCGGACTGGATCATTGATGGCGAGCAGCAGGAACGCTCGCTGTTCAAGATGATCAAGAATACCTACGAGCAGCATCCGGGCGGTGTGCTCTCGGCGTACAAGGACAACGCGGCGGTGCTGGCCGGTGCCATCGGCGGTCGTTTCTTCGCCAATCCGCGCAGCCACGAGTACAGCTATCATCGCGAGCCGATACACATTCTTTGCAAGGTCGAGACTCATAACCACCCGACCGCGATTGCGCCGTTTCCCGGTGCTGCAACCGGTTCCGGTGGCGAGATTCGCGACGAAGGCGCCACCGGCCGCGGTTCAAAGCCGAAGGCGGGCCTCACCGGCTTCACCGTTTCCAACCTGTGTATTCCCGGTTTCGTGCAGCCATGGGAAGTGGCCTACGGCAAGCCCGACCGCATCGCCAGTGCGCTCGACATCATGATCGAAGGCCCGCTCGGCGGCGCCGCGTTCAATAACGAATTCGGCCGGCCGAACATCTGCGGTTACTTCCGCAGCTATGAACAGGAAGTCCAGACGCACAATGGCCGCGAAGTGCGCGGCTATCACAAGCCCATCATGGTTGCCGGCGGGCTGGGCAATATCCGCGAGATGCATGTCGAGAAAGACGAGATTCGCGCCGGCGCGAAAATTATCGTGCTCGGTGGCCCGGCGTTGCTGATTGGCCTTGGCGGCAGTGCTGCGTCGTCGATGGCCTCCGGTACGTCCAGCGAGAATCTCGATTTCGCTTCGGTACAGCGCGACAACCCGGAGATGGAGCGTCGTTGTCAGGAGGTGATCGATGCCTGCTGGGCGCTGGGCGCCGCCAATCCCATTGTCTCGGTGCATGATGTCGGTGCCGGCGGTTTGTCCAATGCGTTGCCGGAGCTGGTTCACGAGTGGCAGCGCGGGGCGCATTTCGAATTACGGAAAATTCCCAGTGACGAGCCGGGCATGAGCCCGGTCGAGATTTGGTGCAACGAGGCGCAGGAGCGCTATGTCTTGGCTGTCGAGCCGGCACAACTGCCGGTGTTCGAGGCATTCTGCCGCCGCGAGCGCGCGCCTTATTCAGTGCTCGGCGAAGCGACCGAGGCGCGCCAGTTGATAGTCAGTGATTCGCTGTTCAACAACAGGCCGGTCGACATGCCGATGCAGGTGCTGCTTGGCAAGCCGCCACGGATGCTGCGCAGTTTTGCGCGGAAAAATCTTGTGCAGCCGTTGCTGGCGCTGCCGAAATTGCCGCTTGCCGAACTGGTTGATCGCGTCCTGAAGCTGCCGACGGTGGCATCGAAATCGTTCCTGATCACAATTGGGGATCGCTCGGTTACCGGTTTGGTTGCGCGTGAACAGATGGTCGGCCCCTGGCAAGTGCCAGTAGCCGATTGTGCGGTGACTGCCGCAGCATTCGATACCTTCGCCGGCGAAGCCATGGCGCTCGGCGAGCGGCCGCCGCTGGCGCTGATCGACCCCGCCGCATCCGGTCGTATGGCGATCGGTGAAGCGGTGACCAATATTGCCTGCGCGCGCATCGCCGGAATCGATCGCATCAATCTGTCGGCGAACTGGATGGCAGCGGCGAACCACCCGGGCGAAAATCAGGCGCTGTTTGACACCGTGCGCGCGATCAGCATGGAGTTCTGCCCGAAACTCGGCATTACCATTCCGGTGGGCAAGGATTCGATGTCGATGCGCACCGTTTGGGAAGACAGTGGCCAGCAGAAGTCGGTTACTGCGCCGCTGTCGCTGGTTGTTACGGCATTTGCGCCAGTCACGGATATCCGCAAAACCGTGACCCCGCAATTGCGTCCCGAAATCGATAACGTGCTGCTGCTGGTCGATCTGGGCGCCGGCCGCAATCGCCTGGGTGGCTCGGCGCTGGCGCAGGTCTGCAATCAACTCGGTCATTCTGCGCCGGATATCGACGCTGATCTGCTCAAGAATTTTTTCACCGCGATTCAGGAATTGCTGCAGGACGAGCTGCTGCTTGCCTACCACGACCGCAGTGACGGTGGGCTGATCACGACGCTGCTGGAAATGGCTTTTGCCGGCCGTTGCGGCATCGAGATCGACATCGCCGCTCTGCGCGGGAGTTACGGAGGTATTGAGGGCATTCTGTTCAGCGAGGAACTTGGCGCGGTGTTGGCAATACGCAGCGTCGACACTGCGCGGGCGCTGAAAATCCTGGCCCGGCATGGCCTTGAGTCACACGTGCACCGGATCGGCAGTGCCATCGCCGGGCAGCACATCATTGTCCGCGAAGGCGCTGCCGAGCTGTTTGCAGACACGCGTGCCCGCCTGCAGTCACTGTGGAGCGAGACCAGTTTTCACATTCAGGCGTTGCGTGATAATCCGGTCTGCGCAGAGCAGGAATTCGCGGCGATTGCCGACAACCAGGATCCGGGCCTCAACGTGCGGGTGACTTTCGATCATCTGGAAGACATTGCCGCGCCATTTCTTAATTTGTCACGGCCAAAGGTGGCGATTCTGCGTGAGCAGGGCGTCAACGGTCACATCGAAATGGCGGCGGCATTTGATCGTGCCGGTTTTGCCGCGATTGACGTACACATGAGCGATATTGTTGCCGGCGGTGTAACGCTGGCAGACTTCCGCGGGTTGGTTGCCTGCGGCGGATTTTCTTACGGCGATGTGCTGGGTGCCGGCGGCGGCTGGGCGAAATCAGTGCTGTTCAATGCGCAGGTGCGCGATCGCTTCGCGGCATTTTTTGCGCGCGAAAATACGTTCTCGCTGGGAATCTGCAACGGCTGCCAGATGCTGTCGCAGCTCAAGGATATCGTGCCGGGCGCCGATCTGTGGCCGCGTTTCGTGCGCAACACCAGCGAGCAGTTCGAGGCGCGCACGGCGCTGGTGGAAGTGCTTGAATCGCCGTCGATACTACTGGCCGGCATGGCCGGAACCCGGATACCCATCGCGGTCGCACACGGTGAAGGCCGCGTTGAGGTGGCGGGCGAGGTGTTGGCGCAGAATGCGGCTGGCCGGCTGGTCACGTTGCGTTATATCGACAACTACGGTGAAGTGACCGAGCGTTATCCGGGCAACCCGAATGGCTCGCCTGCAGGCGTCACCGGATTTACCACGCGTGACGGCCGCGCCACCATCATGATGCCGCACCCGGAGCGCGTGTTCCGCACGGTGCAACAGGCATGGATTCCGGATGGCTGGCGCGGCCACGAGGACGCCCCCTGGCTACGTTTGTTCCGCAACGCCCGCCGTTGGGTGGGTTAAAAGGAGTATCCGGCAATGACCGAGACCCGTGAGCAATATGGCTTGGGGGATTTCCGCATCGGCGAGGTGCCGGAACCCACGGCCGAGTACGTTGTGCGTCGCCGCATCGGCGAGGCGCTGAAGCAAGTTGCCGACCGCATGGTGCGGTGCGATGCAACGCTGGCTGAAATTGAGGCAATTGCCGCAGATCTGGAAGCGGCGGCTGCGAAGACAACCGGTTTCGGTCGGCGTTCGCAGTCGGGGATATATGAGCGATTGTTCAACCGTACGGCCTCGCACCAGGACGTGCTCGATATCGTCGATTACGAGATTTTTACCGGCCTCTCGACGCCGATTTCTCCGCCGATGACATTGTGGCTCGACGGTGATGTGGTGCGTGGCAAGGCGAACCTTGGCCTGCCGTTCCAGGGTCCGCCCGGGCGAGTGCATGGCGGTATTGTTGCGGCGATGCTCGACGTGCTGATGGCGAAGACCCAGGATATTACCGGGACCCTCGGCGTTACCGGCACGCTCAATATCCGCTTCATTCGCGGCACGCCGCTGAAGACCGATATCGACATGGAAGCGCGTGTGTTGCGTACCGAAGGGCGTAAACTTTTTTGTGAAGGCCGCTTTTATGTCAATGGTGAACAGACAGTGCACGCTGACGGTATCTGGATCGCAATGCGGGAAATGTTCCGATCATCCTGAAGGCTGATCCTCTTTGTTGGTTATCGTCAGTCATCCGGTCGCGATCATCGCTGGGGTTGGCCAATGTACCACCTGTTTTTCTATGTGCCTGAAGCGCAGCTTGCAGCGGTGAAGGCGGCTGTTTTTGCTGCGGGCGGTGGTCGCATTGGCCAATACGACCACTGTGCCTGGCAGGTAAAAGGCCAGGGGCAGTTTCGGCCGCTTGCCGGTGCCAACCCGCACCTCGGTGCGGTGGGCGTAGTGGCGCAAGTGGCGGAGTACCGCGTTGAGTTGATGGTGCAGGACGCATGCGTTGCTGCGGTCGTCGCGGCGCTGAAGGCCGCGCATCCCTATGAAGAGCCGGCCTATGCCGTGCTCAAACTGGAGTCATTTTGATGGGCACGTTGACCTGGGAGCATGGCGAGGCCGATGTCGGCGAGCTGAAAATCGCCTATGAGATTGCTGGGCCGCAGGGTGGCGAGCCGGTGCTGCTGGCGATGGGGCTGGCCTGTCAGTTGATCCACTGGCCGGAGCCATTGTGCGAAATGTTCGTGCAGCAGGGTTTTCGCGTGATCCGTTTCGACAACCGCGATATCGGGTTGTCCGGCAGTGGCAACAACCGCGTCCGTTTTAACTTGCAGAAGGACATGCTGCGCGCGAAATTCGGCGCCAGGCTCGATGCCAATTACACACTGTACGACATGGCGAAGGACACGATTGGCCTGCTCGATGCGTTGAATATCCGCAAGGCACACATGGTCGGTGCGTCGATGGGCGGGATGATCGCGCAGATTGTTGCCGGCATTTATCCGGAGCGCGTGTTGTCGCTCACCTCGATCATGTCGAGCACCAACAATCCGAAACTGCCGTTGCCGAAACTCGCGGTACTCGTGAAGCTCGCGCCGCCGTTTGGTGTGAAACATGATCGCGCTGCGGTGATCGCGCGCACGGCGGCCATGTTCGAGACGATCGGCAGCCCCGGGTTTCCAACCCCGCCTGCGGAGCGGCAGCGGATGGCGGCGAGCGCATTCGATCGGGCCTATCGTCCAGCCGGCATCCTGCGCCAGACCCACGGCATTCTTGCCACCGGTTCCTTCGAGCAGGTGCTTGACGGTGTGCGGGCGCCGACGCAGATAATCCATGGTCTTGATGATCCGTTGGTGCGCGTTGCCGGCGGCAAGCGTAGCGCGCAGTTGATCAAGGGCGCGAAGCTTGAGGTGATCGCAGGCATGGGCCACGATTTCCCGACGGGCCTGTTTGCGCGCTGGGTGGAATTGATTGCGGCGAATGCGGCGCGCACCTGAGTGGCTGTACGCTGCCGCGGCAGGTTTGCGTTCTTTACGGAGTTATTTTCTGCGCGGTATGTCGCGTACGCGCACGGGGAACGTGTTTGTCTGGCGATCCGCAAAGTAGTACTTCAGCGTTTTGTGGATGGTCGGGAAAGCCAGTTCATCCCAGGGGATCTCATGTTCGGTGAACAGCCGGGTTTCCAGTGATTCTTCACCAACACCGAACTCGCCGTTCACCAGCCGGCCGCGGTAGAAAACGTAGATCTGGTGGATGTGCGGCAGATTGAACACGCCATAAAGCTCGTCGATATCCACCTTCGCTGCGGCTTCTTCCCAGGTCTCCCGTTCGGCACCTTCCTGCAGTGTCTCGCCGTTTTCGAGAAAACCCGCCGGCAACGTCCAGAAATTACGGCGTGGCTCGATGGCGCGTCGGCACAGCAATACCTTCTCTTCGTACGTGACGAGGCAGCCGGCGATTACCCGCGGATTCTGGTAGTGAATGATCTGGCAGGCCTTGCAAACGTGCCGCGGGCGCGAGTCCCCGACCGGCACTTCAAAAGCAAGCTGGTCGCTGCCACAGGTACTGCAATAACGCATGGAAAGTCCGGATTAGGTGCAGCGAACCCGGAACGGTATCCGCCGGGCACATTATAAGCACGGTGCCGGATCGGCTATGGGTGATGACGCACCATGAGTGATAAAGTCGCCCCACGCCCGTTTGCAGCCCCGCCTTTCCTCGCCATGCTTGAGCAATTGATCGACCGCATGCGCCGCTCCCGCCCGGCACCGATGGACCAGGTGCTGGCGGAGGCGTCGGTGCTGGTTCCGGTTACCAAGGACAGGCATGAGCCGGAAATCATTCTCACCCGGCGGGCGCTGACCATGAATTCGCATGCCGGCGAGGTCGCGTTTCCCGGCGGCAAGAAGGACGACACTGACGTTGACCTGCTCGCCACGGCGCTGCGCGAAAGCGAAGAGGAGATCGGGCTGGCCCGCAATGCGGTGCAAATCGTCGGGCAATTGGCACAGTTGCGCTCGCGGGCCGGCATCAAGGTGACGCCCTGGGTCGGCCTGGTGGCGCCGGACGTGGCGCTCACCGCCAATCCGCAGGAGCTCGATACCATCTTCCGCGTGCCGCTGCGTTTCTTTCTCGAAAATCCGCCGCAGAACGATCACCTCGTGCGCTGGATGGGCAACGAGTTCCTGATGCCCACCTGGCGCCACGGCGAGCATGTTATCTGGGGCCTGACTGCCTATATCATCGTCGATCTGCTCAACACGGTGTACGACGCCGGGCTGGCGATGCCGATGCCGGCCGCACAGACTACTGCCAGTTGAACCGCTTCGTTTGGGTAACGATTGCTACTGCCCGCCACGATTGTTTTGCGAAATCCTTTTCCACAGGAGCTGCCGATGTTGTATTCCTTAGGTGACAAGCGTGTCGAGGTTCGCGGTGATTACTACGTCGCTCCGAATGCGACGGTAATCGGCGATGTGGTGCTGGAGAACAACGCCAGCGTCTGGTTCGGCGCGGTGATCCGTGGCGACAATGACCGCATCATCATCGGTGAGGACAGTAATGTGCAGGATGGTTCCGTGCTGCACACCGATCATGGCGCGCCGCTGACCATCGGCAAGGGCGTGACCATCGGCCATCTCGTCATGTTGCATGGCTGCACCATCGGCGATTACTCGTTGATCGGCATCAACGCCGTGGTGCTCAATGGCGCGAAAATCGGCAAATACTGCATTATCGGCGCCAGTGCCTTTATTCCCGAACGTGCCGAGATTCCCGATGGCTCCATCGTTATGGGTGCGCCGGGCAAGGTGGTCAAGCAGGTGCAGGATTTCCACAAGACAATCCTGCAGGCCAGCGCGCTGCATTATGTCGAGAATGCCAAGCGCTTCCGCGAGCAACTCAAACCACAGGTCTGAGCTGTGAATGGTGCAAATGGTGCGAGCGGTGTCAACGATGGCACCACCGGCACTGCAAGGCAGGAGTCTGTCCCGTCGCCCTGTGTTGCAATCTGCGCGCTGGATGACAACGATATCTGCATCGGTTGCAGCCGCTCCGGTCGTGAGATCAGCGATTGGGGTAAACTCTCCGACGACGAAAAACGCGCGGTGTTGCGGCGCTGTGCGCAGCGCGCATCAACCGCGTAGATGCTGCTTCAACCGCACTTGTTTATTGTCCGGCTGAAACCGGGCCCCCAACGCAGACGGAATTTTTTGCATGCATGATGTGAAAATCGGCACGCCGTTGTCATCGTCTGCCACCCGGGTGCTGTTTTGTGGCGCCGGCGAACTGGGCAAGGAAGTCATCATCGAATTGCAGCGGCTCGGGGTCGAGGTGATTGCGGTGGATCGCTACGCCCATGCACCGGGCATGCAGGTCGCGCATCGCGCGCATGTCATCGACATGCTCGACGGCGCCGCATTGCGGCGGGTTATCGAACAGGAAAAACCGCAGCTCATCGTGCCGGAAATCGAGGCAATCGCCACCGATACGCTGGTGGCCATGGAAAAGGAAGGCTGGCAGGTCATTCCCACGGCGCGCGCGGCGCAATTGACGATGAACCGCGAGGGGATCCGGCGGCTTGCTGCAGAGGAACTGGGCCTTGCCACCTCGCCTTATCGCTTCGCCGACAACCTTGCCGATTACCGCGCTGCCGTGGCCGCCATCGGCATGCCCTGTGTCGTCAAGCCGGTGATGTCGAGCTCGGGCAAGGGCCAGAGCACCCTGAGTTCCGCTGCCGACATCGACCCGGCATGGCAGTACGCGCAGGCAGGCGGCCGCGCCGGAGCTGGTCGGGTGATCGTCGAGGGTTTTATCGATTTCGATTACGAGATTACGCAGCTCACGGTGCGGCATCGCGATGCCGACGGCGAGATTGGCACCACGTTTTGTGCGCCGATCGGGCACCGGCAGGTGCACGGTGATTACGTCGAAAGCTGGCAGCCGCAGCCGATGAGCACTGCGGCCCTCGCCCAGGCGCGGCGTATGGCTGCCGCCGTGACCGGTGCGCTGGGCGGGGTTGGCATTTTTGGCGTTGAGCTGTTTGTGCGGGGCGACCAGGTCTGGTTCAGCGAGGTCTCGCCGCGGCCGCACGACACCGGCCTGGTAACGCTGGTGTCGCAGGATCTGTCCGAGTTCGCCCTGCATGCGCGCGCGATTCTCGGCCTGCCGGTGCCGGCGATCCGGCAGCTGGGGCCGAGTGCCTCGGCGGTGATTTTGGTCGATGGTGATTCCGACTGTGTGGCGTTCGGCAACCTTCAGCAGGTGCTGGCCGAGCCGGATACGGCCCTACGCCTGTTCGGTAAACCCCAGGTGCGTGGCCAGCGGCGCATGGGCGTGGCCCTGACGCGGGCACAGAGCATCGCGGCGGCGCGGGAAAAGGCCTTGCGGGCAGCAGCAGCAGTGCGGATCGAGCTGTAAAGCGCCCCGGTTTGACACGTTAGAGTAAATACTCTAAAACCTTCGGGCTTACGTTGGTCTTGCCGCCCGCCCCTGTATCGGGGAGGCGCTGCCGGCCGCCCCTACATCAACCGGAGGATGCCCCCATGGTCGCCAATCTGTCTGCTGTGCCCAGTGCGAGTCAGGATCTCAAGGATCTGCAACGAGTCTTCGAGGCGCAGCGCGCTGCCTACGGCAAGCATCGTTATCCGAGTGCGGCCGAGCGCATTGCACATATCGCCAAATTCCGTGCGGCACTGATGAAGCACAAGGACACCCTGGTGGACGAAGTCAGCAAGGATTTCGGCCATCGTTCCAAAGATGAAACGCTGCTCGCCGAATTCATGACGACGCTCGAAGGCGTCAAGTACAACAGCAAAAACCTGCGCAAGTGGATGAAGCCCGAAAAGCGGCACGTCAGCCTGATGCAGCAGCCGGCCAAGGCGCGCGTGGTATACCAGCCGCTGGGTGTGGTGGGTGTTATCGTGCCGTGGAACTACCCGATTTTTCTGGCCAGTGGTCCGCTGATAACGGCGTTGGCCGCCGGCAACCGGGTAATGATCAAGATGTCCGGCTTCACGCCTGCCTTGGGTGAGGCATACAAGAAAATGATCGCGGAAACCTTCGACGAGGATCATGTGGCGGTGTTCACCGGTCGCGGTGAAATTTCCGATGCATTCTCGCGTTTGCCGTTCGATCACATCGTCTTTACCGGCTCCACCAACGTCGGCCGTCAGGTGATGGCCAACGCGGCGCAGCATCTCACGCCGGTAACGCTGGAGTTGGGCGGCAAGAGCCCGACGATCATTCACGAGTCATTCCCGATCAAGGACGCCGTGCCGCGCATCGCCTTTGGCAAGTGCTGGAACGCCGGCCAAACCTGTGTGGCGCCCGATCATCTGCTGTGTCCGCGCGGCAAGGTCGATGAGTTCGTGAGCGAGTTCACCGCGCAGGTAACTTCCATGTACCCGTCCGGCCTGGTCAACAACCCGGATTACACCAGCGTCATCAACGACAAGCAGTACAAGCGTATCCAAGGTTATCTGCAGGATGCGCGCGAGAAAGGCGCGAAGATCATCGAGATCAATCCGGCGAAGGAAAAATTCGAGAACACCCGCAAGCTGCCGATCATGCTGATTACCGGTGTCACCGACGACATGGAAATCATGCAAAACGAGATCTTCGGGCCGATATTGCCGATCGTCCCCTACGACGCGCTGGATGAGGCGATCAACTATGTGAACGCCCGGGCGCGCCCGTTGGCGCTTTATTATTTCGATTACAACAATTCACGCGCCGAGTTTGTTGAAACGCACACCCATTCGGGCGGCATGTGCATCAACGATACGGTGTCGCATGTGGGCATCGACGATCTGCCGTTTGGTGGCGTCGGCCCGGCGGGCATGGGCCGCTACCACGGCAAGGAAGGCTTCATCACGTTGTCGAACCCGCGTTCCGTGCTGCAGAAGGCGAAGTTTTACGCGGCCAAGTTTATCTTGCCGCCGTTCAACAAGCCCATCCACAACTTCGTGAAGAACAAACTGTTGAAGTAATTGGTTCATCTGCGCGTTGTTGCAACGCGAGCGTAGAAAAAAGCCGGGCGTTGCCCGGCTTTTTTCGTCAGTGCGCCCCTTGCACCGCGCGCCGGCGTGAGCCTGCTTACGCCCTGTGCAACACCATTTCCAGCACGAACTTGCTGCCGAAAAACGCCACCGCCAGCAGGATAAACGCGGCAACGGTCAGCCGCACCGCTGTGCGCCCCCGCCAACCGGCAATATGGTGTCCGGCCAGCAGCGCGCCCAGCGCCACCCACCCGGCGATTGTCAGCACGGTTTTATGTACCAGATGTTGGGCGAAGAAATTATCGACGTAGAGCAGACCGGCAAGAATTGCCAGGCTCAATAGCGCAAAACCGAAGGCGATCAATTCGAACAGAATCGCTTCCATGGTCTGGATCGGCGGCAGGGCACGCAACCAGACGCTGACCCGATGCTCGCGAAACAGGCGGGTTTGTATCGCCAGCAGCACGGCATGCACGGTGGCCATGGCGAGCACCGCATAGGCCAGCAGCGAAAAAACGATATGCACACCAACGCCGGTGGCAAAGTGGCGCGGCGCATAACGATCCTGCAACAGCGCTGACAGCAGCAGCAACAGGAAGGCGATGGGGTATGCGCCCACCGACAGCACGGCGACCGGACGGAACAGGCTGGTCACGATCGCGACGAGTGCGATCAGCATGCCGATCAGTGAGCCTGCCGAGAACAATCCGAGTTCGATGCCGTCCGGGGTGAACAGCGTCCGGGCGACGTACGCGCCGTGCAGGAGCACGGCCACGCCGCCTGCATACAGGAAGAGTGCGCGCCGCTCGCCATGGCCGCTCCGCACCTGTCGGGCGATGTGGACGGTGGCCAGAAGGTAAAAGACGCCGGCAAACAGGACGGTCAGGATAGTCATGGTCGGGTTCCGGGGCGGGCCAGTATAATCCGCCGCTCGTTACCGAGCGTACCCGTTCCGGAGTTCTCATGTTCGACAGTCTTTCCGAACGCCTGGGCCAAAGCCTGCGCAATCTCACGGGGCAGGGGCGGCTGACCGAGGACAATATCAAGGAAGCCCTGCGTGACGTGCGCATGGCCCTGCTTGAGGCAGATGTCGCCCTGCCGGTAGTAAAGGAATTTGTCGAGCAGGTGAAGCTCAAGGCGCTGGGCCAGGAAGTGCTCGCGAGCATCAATCCGGGCCAGGCTTTCGTGAAGATCGTTTACGACGAACTCACGGCAGTGATGGGCGCGGCGAACGAAGACCTCAAGCTCAATGTCGTACCACCGGCGATCATCCTCATGGCCGGCCTGCAGGGCGCTGGCAAGACCACCACGGTCGCCAAGCTGGCGCGTTTCCTGAAAGAGCGACAGAAGAAAAAGGTGGTGGTGGTGAGCGCGGACGTTTATCGCCCGGCTGCTATTCGCCAGCTCGAAATGCTCGCCACCGACGTCGGTGTCGGCTTCATCCCGAGTGATGTTTCGCGAAAGCCCGTTGATATCGTCAAGGACGCCATCGTCGAGGCGCGTCGGCAGGTTGCTGATGTGCTGATCGTGGATACGGCCGGCCGGCTCGCCATCGACGAAGAAATGATGGCCGAAATTCGCGCGCTGCATGCCGCCATCAATCCGCATGAAACGCTGTTTGTCGTCGATGCGATGACCGGCCAGGACGCGGCAAATACCGCCCGCGCCTTCAACGACGCACTGCCGCTCACCGGCATTGTGCTCGCCAAAGCCGATGGCGATGCGCGCGGTGGTGCGGCGCTGTCGGTGCGCCACCTCACCGGCAAGCCGATCAAATTCCTCGGCATGGGCGAGAAGACCGATGCACTGGAGCCGTTTCATCCGGATCGCATCGCGCAGCGCATCCTCGGCATGGGCGACATCCTCACGCTGGTCGAGGAAGCCGAACGCAAACTCGACAAGACCAAAGCCGATAAACTGGCGAAGAAATTCAAAAAGGGCAAAGGTTTCGATTTCGAGGACATGCTCGACCAGTTTCAGCAAATGCGTTCGATGGGCGGCATGGCCGGCCTGCTCGACAAATTGCCGGGCATGGGTCAGATGGCAAAAGTTGCGCAAGACGCCACGCACGACAAGTCGATCAAGCGGATGGAAGCGCTCATCCAGTCGATGACACCCAAAGAGCGGCGCGATCCGGAACTCATCAGCGGTCGCCGCAAGTTGCGTATTGCGAAGGGCGCCGGCCAGGAGATCCAGGATATCAATCGCCTGCTCAAGCAGCAGAAGATGATGACCAAGATGATGAAGCAGCTGTCCGCCAAGGGCGGCATGCAGAAGATGGCGCGATCCCTGGGCGGCATGATGGGCGGCCCGGGTGGCGGTGGGGCCGGCCTGCCGGGCGGCAAGCCGCCACCGGGCGTGTCGCCGCGTCGTTGACCGTTGGTCGCTTGCCCCCGGCGCACGAATCGGTGCAGGGCTTTTCATGACACACCGGTCTGCGTATACTGCGCGGCCTTTCGCCTACCGGCCTTTGGCGGTTTTGCGAAGACTCCTTTCTGCAGGCTAAGGTACTGACCATGGTAGTGATTCGTCTGGCTCGCGGCGGCGCCAAGAAGCGCCCGTTCTACAACCTGGTGGTTGCCGACCGTCGTGCGGCGGCTACGGGCCGTTTCATTGAGCGCATCGGGTACTTCAACCCGATCGCCGCAGGTGGCGAGAAGCGCCTTGAGCTGGATCAGGCCCGCTTCGACTATTGGTTGGCGCAGGGCGCCCAGCCGTCGCCGCGTGTTGCCGATCTGATCGAGCAAGCGGCCAAACAGGGCTGAGCGCCTTGCCCCCGGGCAATATCCTCAAGGTCGGCCGGATACTCGCCGCCTTCGGGATCAAGGGGTGGGTGAAGGTTCACAGCGATACCGCCCCGCGCGAAAACCTCCTCGACTACGCACCCTGGCATCTCTGGCGTAATGGCCGGTGGCAGGAGATCGAAGTGGCCGAGGCGCAAGCGCACAGCAAGGGCATTGTGGTGCGCCTGCGGGGCGTCGAGGATCGCAATGCAGCGGAAGCGCTGGCGGGTATTGATATCGGCGTACCGGCAGAAAGTTTGCCAGTGCTGCCGGAGGGAGAGTTTTACTGGCGGGACCTGATCGGCCTTGCGGTCGTGAACACGGAAGGGGTCCTGTTCGGGGTGGTTGGCGAGTTGCTGGAAACCGGTGCCAACGACGTGCTCGTCGTGAAGCCGTGCGAAGGCAGTGTCGACCAGGTGCAGCGGCTGGTGCCGTGGGTGCAGGGGGAGGTGGTGCAGCGTGTCGATATGGCTGCGCAGCGCATCACCGTCGACTGGGGCATGGATTACTGATTCCAGGCAGGTCGGGTCATGCACGTTGCGCTGCATGTGAAAGTAGTGACGCTGTTTCCGGCGATGCTTGAGGCCGTTACCGGCCACGGTATCGTCGCGCGGGCCGTGAACAACGGTCTGCTGCGGGTGGAAGGAATCAATCCGCGGGATTTCACCCGTGATGTACACCGCACGGTAGACGACCGGCCTTTCGGCGGCGGCCCGGGGATGGTGATGAAGATCGAGCCGTTGCGCGATGCGACTGTTGCCGCGCGCAACGCGGTGGAAGAGGTGACGGGCAAGCGTCCGCGCGTCATCTGCCTTTCGCCGCAAGGCGCGGTGCTGACGCAGCAACGCGCGCAGGCGTTGGCAGGCGAGGCGGGGCTGGTGTTGATTGCCGGCCGCTACGAAGGCATCGACGAGCGCTTCATTGAAGCGTACGTCGATGAGGAATTGTCGATCGGTGATTACGTGCTGTCGGGTGGTGAACTCGCGGCCATGGTGGTGATTGACGCGGTGACCCGGCTGCTGCCGGGCGCCCTGGGTGATGAGGATTCGGCGAAGCAGGATTCCTTTTCTTCCGGAGCGTCCGGCGAGTTCACCGGGTTGCTTGATTGCCCGCACTACACGCGACCGGAGATATTCGAGGGGCGCGGGGTGCCGGCGGTGTTGATGAGCGGTAATCATGCGGCCATCCGTCGCTGGCGCCTGATGCAGGCACTGGGCCGGACCCGACAGCGCAGGCCCGATCTGTTCGCGCATAAAACCGCGAAGGGATTGGCGAAACAGGAACAACAGTTGCTCGACGAGTACGTCGCCGGGCAGGAAGCAAAGCGGAGTGAGCCATGAGCGGTAGCAACAAGATCATCCAGGCTGTCGAAGACGCGCAACTGCGCACCGACCTGCCGGCATTCGGCGCCGGTGACACCGTTACGGTGAACGTCAAGGTGAAGGAAGGCGAGCGCGAGCGCGTGCAGGCTTTTCAGGGCGTCGTCATCGCCATCAAGAACCGTGGCCTGAACAGTTCGTTCACGGTGCGCAAGATTTCGCACGGCGTCGGCGTTGAGCGGGTGTTCCAGTCGCACAGCCCGATCATCGACAGCGTTGCCGTCGATCGTCGCGGCGACGTCCGTCGCGCCAAGTTGTACTACCTGCGTGAGCGCAGCGGGCGCAGCGCGCGTATCAAGGAAAAGCTTGGCACGACGCGCTGAGGCACGGCGTTCCTGTTGCACAATAACGGCCGCTTTGCGGCCGTTATTCGTTTTCGGGCTGTTGCAGCCGGCAGGGTGAGCCGATGACCGATTTCGCTGAGCGCGCTGTTGTCGATGCCTGGCTCGATGCGGTGTGGATGGAAAAGGGGTTGAGTCGCAACACGCTCGATTCCTATCGCAGCGACCTGCTGGCGTTCGCCGGCTGGCTGGGTAGCCGCAACAGCAGCCTGCTGCAGGCCAGCCGTCTTGAGGTGATGGATTACCTTGCGCATCGCTTGCAGGCGGGTCATCAGGCCCGCTCGGCGGCACGCCTGCTGTCCTGTCTGCGGGGTTTTTACCGGCACCAGTTGCGCGAACACCTGGTGGCTGCGGATCCAACCCTGCGGGTCGATGCGCCGCAACTGGGCCGGCCGTTACCGAAGTCGCTCACCGAGGAAGATGTCGAGCGTTTGCTCGCAGCGCCGGATGTGGCCACACCACTTGGCCTGCGCGATCGGGCGATGCTCGAATTGCTGTATGCCAGCGGGCTACGCGTGACCGAGCTGGTGACGCTCACCCTGCCGCAGTTGGGCCTGCGCCAGGGCGTGGTAAGGGTGACCGGCAAAGGCAGCAAGGAGCGGCTGGTGCCGCTGGGCGACGAAGCAGTGGCATGGCTGACGCGTTATATCGAGGAGGCGCGGCCGGCGCTGCTGGGCGAGGCCGGTGCGATCGTGCTGTTCCCGAGCCGGCGCGGTACGGCGATGACCCGGCAGACGTTCTGGCACCGGATCAAGCAGGTAGCGCGGGTGGCGGGGATCGACAAGGCGATTTCTCCGCATACCCTGCGGCATGCCTTCGCCACGCATCTGCTCAATCACGGTGCCGATTTGCGCGTGGTGCAGATGCTGCTGGGCCACAGCGACCTGTCTACCACCCAGATCTACACGCATGTGGCGCGTGCACGCCTGAAGGAACTGCATGCGCGCCATCATCCGCGTGGATAATCTCCCTGCATGAACAGCGCGGGAACCTGGTGTTTGGATGCGATACTAATGCCCTGTCCAAGTTTGGAGATTCATACATGATCCGCATACTGCCGCGTGTTGCTGCCCTGCTGTTGCTGTCCACGCTTGCCGTTGGTGCCGATGCGCCGGGCAAGCCCGAGGCGATCATCCGCGCGAAACTGGCGGCGGCGATGCCCGGCGCAGAAATCACCTCGGTAGCGCCGTCGCCGATCGCCGGTGTGTATGAGGTGGTGCTCGATGGCAGCGAAGCGGCTTTTGTCTCCGCCGACGGGGTGTACCTGATCAGTGGCGATTTGTATCAGGCGCTGCCGGGCAGGGGCCTCGTCAATGTCACCGAGCAGCGCAAGGGCGGTTTGCGCAAGGATGTGTTGGCGAAACTCGCGCCGGGCGACATGATCAACTTCATAGCCAAAGGCAAGGAAAAGGGGGCGGTCTACGTTTTCACCGACACCGATTGTGGCTACTGCCGCAAGCTGCATCAGGAAGTCCCGCAACTCAATGCGGCGGGCATTACGGTGCACTACCTTGCGTTCCCGCGCAGCGGCCCGGAGGGCGAGACATTCCGGCAGATGACGGCGGTGTGGTGCGCGGTGGACCGCAACAAGGCATTAACGGATTCCAAGCGCGGGGTCTCGTTGCCGGCGGCACCGCTGGCGTGCCGCGCGCCGGTTGCCGAACAGTACAAACTCGGTGTGTCCATGGGTGTGCGCGGTACGCCGGCAATATTTCTGGTCGATGGCACGCAGATCGGCGGCTATCTGCCCGCCGCCGAGTTGATCGACAAAGTCGTCAAGCGCTAGTCGGGATTCTCGTCAGCAGCGGCACACCGTCGGCGGTAATACCGCGTTTTCTGCCGCGCCGGACCCGCGTTGACGCCTGCGACAGGCGTCAGTAATGTGGCGGCCTTTCGGGTGCGCGATCCGTCCGGGGCGCGTCGGGTTCGGGTTGAACGGGGCGTGCAGCATGGCGGGCAACAAGGTCAGGGTGGGAATTGTCGGCTTGGGTACGGTCGGCAGCGGCACCTTCAACGTGCTCACCCGCAATGCTGCCGAGATCGCCCGCCGTGCCGGGGTGCCGATCGAAGTCGTCCACATCGGCGCGCGCCGCGACAATCCTCATGCCGACACCTCGCGGGTGCGTGTTTCCCGTGACCTTGCGGCCGTGGTCGACGATCCGGAAGTCGATGTGGTGGTTGAGCTCATCGGCGGCACAACATTGGCGCGCGAACTGATTCTCCGGGCCATCGCCAACGGCAAGCATGTGATCACTGCCAACAAGGCGCTGATTGCGCAACACGGCAACGAGATTTTTGCCGCGGCGATAGCCCGGGGCGTCGATGTGGTGTTCGAAGCATCGGTGGCCGGCGGCATCCCGATCATCAAGGCGATACGCGAGGGTTTATCTGCGAATCGCATCGAATGGCTGGCCGGCATCATCAACGGTACCAGCAACTTCATTCTCACCGAGATGCGCGACCACGGCCGCTCGTTTGGCGACGTACTGGCCGAAGCACAGTTGCTCGGTTACGCGGAAACCGACCCGACCTTCGATGTCGAGGGTATCGACGCCGCGCACAAACTGACGATTCTCGCCTCGGTGGCCTTTGGTATTCCGCTGCAGTTCAGCAAGGTTTACACCGAAGGCATCACCCGGCTGACGGCCGACGACGTAGCCTACGCCGAAGCGCTCGGTTATCGCATCAAGCTGCTCGGCATCGCCCGGCGCGCCAGTAACGGCATTGAGCTGCGCGTACACCCGACGCTGATTCCGGAAAAACGGCTGATCGCCAGTGTTGATGGCGTGATGAACGCGGTGATGGTGCATGGCGACGCCGTTGGCTCAACGCTCTATTACGGCCGTGGTGCCGGCAGCGAGCCAACCGCGTCTGCGGTGATCGCCGATGTGATCGATATCGCCCGCGACATCGTTTTCGAGCAGGCCAACCGCATCCCGCACCTCGCCTTCCAGGCCGACCAGCTTTCCGATGTGCCGGTGCTGTCGATCGAAGACGTCGAAACCGCGTATTACCTGCGCTTGATGGTGAGCGACAAGGCCGGCGTGCTTGCGGAAGTGACGCGCATTCTGTCTGATGCCGGCATTTCCATTGAAGCGATTCTGCAAAAACCGGTCGGTGACCGGGACCAGGTGCCGGTAATTATTCTCACCCGGCGGGTGCTGGAGAGAAAAATGAACGGCGCGCTGGCAAAAATGCGCGCATTGCCGGAAATCGACGACGAGATCATGCGCATTCGCCTGGAAGCGCTCGACAACTGATAACCGTGAAATGTCCGGCCTCAGCCGGATGACAGCAGAGGAAATTCCATGGCTTTCCGCGACCGCTACACCGGCCTGATCAACCGCTACCGTGACCATCTGCCGGTGGGCGATGACACGCGCGTTATTTCCCTGGGTGAGGGCAACACGCCGCTGATCCGGCTGAATAATGTGCCGAAGCTGATCGGCAAGGATGTCGATATTTATGTGAAGTACGAGGGTCTGAACCCGACTGGTTCGTTCAAGGATCGTGGCATGACCATGGCGGTAACCAAAGCCGTGGAAGCCGGCAGCAGCGCCATTATCTGCGCGTCTACCGGCAACACCTCGGCCTCGGCTGCGGCCTATGCGGCGCGTGCCGGCATCAAAGCGTTTGTGCTGATTCCCGAAGGCAAGATCGCGTTGGGAAAAATGGCGCAGACCATGATGTATGGCGCCATTACCATTCAGATTCGCGGTAACTTCGACGATGGCATGGAATTGGTGAAACAAGTGGCGAAAGAAGCGCCGGTCACCATCGTCAACTCGATCAACCCCTATCGCCTGCAGGGCCAGAAAACGGCGGCGTTCGAGATTGTTGAAGAACTGGGCCGCGCGCCGGATTACCACTGCCTGCCGGTCGGCAATGCCGGCAACATCACCGCGCACTGGATCGGCTATTGCGAATACTCCCTGCCTGCCGGCAACCGGGCCGATCAACAATTGACGCAGGCCTGCACGTTCTGCAACGGCCATTGCCGTTATGCCGGCGGGGCGATTGCAGGCAATCGCCCGAAGATGGTTGGGTATCAGGCGGCAGGTTCCGCACCGTTCATGCGCGGTGCGCCGGTGCTGCAGCCGGAAACCGTCGCCACTGCGATTCGCATCGGCAATCCGCAGAGTTGGGCGCAGGCATGGAAAGTGAAGGAGGAATCCGGCGGCTGGTTCGACGAACTCACCGACGCGGATATTCTCAAGGCGCAGCGCCTGCTGGCGATGAGCGAAGGCATTTTCTGCGAGCCGGCCTCGGCCGCGTCGCTCGGTGGCGCGATTCGTGACGTTAAAAACGGCAAAATTCCTGAAGGCTCAACGATTGTGTGCACGCTCACCGGCAATGGCTTGAAGGATCCGGATTCGGCTATCGGGCAGTGTCAGGATGCTTCCATGGTGACCATTGAGGCAAAGCTGAATGCGGTGAAATCGGCGATTCTTGGCAATATGGATTGATGGTGATGGCTGGCTCAACTGCTGGGAGAAACAACATGCGTTTCATACTGATGCTGGTGCTCGGGCTTTTCACGGTAAATGTTATGGCAGCAATACAGACCAAAGATGTCACCTACAAAGGTGGCGGCGTAACGATGAAAGGTTTCATTGCATGGGACAACGCCGTGAAAGGCAAGCGGCCGGGCGTGCTGGTGGTACATGAATGGTGGGGATACAACGATTATGCCCGCAGTCGTGCCAAACAACTGGCGCAAATGGGCTACGTCGCCATGGCCATTGATATGTACGGCGACGGCAAAACAGCCGATCACCCGGACAACGCCATGGCCTTCATGCAGGCGGCGACCAAAGACACCGGACAAACAGCCGCGCGCTTTCTGGCCGCAGAAGAGATGCTCAAAAAACAAAAAGTGACCGATGCCGGAAAAATCGCGGCAATCGGCTACTGCTTCGGTGGCGCTGTGGTGCTGAACATGGCGCGGCGCGGCGCAGATTTGCGTGGCGTGGCGAGTTTCCACGGTGCGCTGGGAGCCTGGCAGCCGGCGGCGAAAGGCGCGGTGAAGTCGCGCTTGCTGGTGCTGACGGGTGCCGACGATTCGATGGTGCCGGCCGCAGCGGTAACGGCCTTTGAGGAAGAAATGAAAGCCGCCGAAGCGAATTTCCGTGTAGTGGCTTATCCGGGGGCAAAACACAGTTTTACCAATCCGGCGGCTGATGGCTTCGCGATGAAATTCAACATGCCGGTGGCGTACAACGCCGAGGCGGACAAGGCATCCTGGACCGAGCTGGATGCTTTTCTCAAGGATGTGTTTGCGAAATAAATGCGGGTAGCGCGTTGATCTGTCGTTAGAGTTACGGTCCGGTTTGTTTGCGTACAGTGCGCCGATCCCGGTGGCGGCGTGCTGTACGCTATCCCCCGCCCTCCGCGTGGCCATGATGTGCTGGTGCCGGCATATAAAAAGGACGAGGCCCGTGAAGAAACACGCAGGTAGTTTTCCCCGCGCGTAGGGAAATTGTAAAAGCGCGAGCTTTTGGGGGGGCAATCTACGTTAGCGGCTTCGGGCGAGGGCTTGCGCCATTCGAAGTGCTACTATAGTATCACTCCATGCGTACCGAACTCGTCACTACCCTAAAGCGCCAAGCGACCGAACTCCTCTCTGATCTAGAGCGGGATAAGGAGCCTATCCTTATTACCCAGCATGGCCTGCCCAGCGCCTATCTCGTTGATGTGGAAAGCTATGAGCTTCTGCAGCAGCGTATGTCTGTCCTCGAGGGTATTGCCCGGGGCGAAATGGCCGTCGCCGAGGGCCGGGTCGTCACGCATGCCCAGGCCAAGGCCCGCATGGCCCGATGGCTCAAGTAATCTGGACCGAGCCAGCGCTCAACGACCTCGACGCCATTGCTGACTACATCGCTATCGAGAATCCGGTAGCGGCGTCGGAGTTGGTGCAACGCGTCTTTGCTCACGTGGAGCAACTGGGGGCGCATCCCGAGAGCGGCGGTCGCCCGCCGGAGCTTAAGCGCTCTCGTTACCGCCAAATTGTTGAGCCCCCCTGCAGAATCTTCTACCGTTATGACGGCGAGAAGGTTCTTGTGCTCTTCGTCATGCGCTCACAGCGGCGTCTGCGCAGAAGTGTGCTGAAGTCGCGGGAGTGAGCGGAAGCCGCTAACCCTTCATGGTAGGCGCGACGGCCCTGACGGACCGCGGCTTTAGCTCAAACGTTGGGCGCGTGTGCCGAGAGTCGTTCATCGTCGAGCGAAAGCGAAGCGATGACGGCGTAACTTTGCAAAAGATGGTGGTAGGCCCACCGCATTCGCTTTGCAGGAAGTGAATGCAAACCGCCTCCTGCGGCGCTGATCAAAAGTCAGGGTCGTGAGCGAGTGAGGAAAAGTCGGAATTTAATCCGGCAGGTGAGATGAAAGGAGACGAACGCAAGTGAACCTTCGATGAGGCGTCGAGACGTTTTTACCTGTTGTCAAAATCAGGGCACGCGCTTAGTTCTGAGAGGAATCGGGGAGAAATCTGCTTACTGACCCGATGGCAACCGGCGTAAAGAAGGCGTGAACTTTCATCAGGCTTTTGCAAGGAACTCGGGAAGCTGTCGCGCTGATGGCAAGAGAGAAGCCGAAAGCGGAACCCCCGCAAGGCGAGAGTATCGAAGCAGCGCACAGCGACGGAGTCGCTCGTAGTAGTGATGAAGCCTCGTAATGGGGGTGGAGCGAAGGGGCGGCGTTATTCGGCATGGGTTGGGAAAACACCCGCAAGGCAGGACTCAACAACCCGTGCACAGTTACAACATACCGAAGGGTCTGGTTTACGCAGCCTGGCAACAGGTGAAGGCGAGCAATGGAGCAGCGGGTGCAGATGGTGTGAGCATCCGTGCGTTCGAGAGCAATCTGGGCAATGAGTTGTACAAACTCTGGAACCGGATGAGTTCGGGCAGCTACAGGGCGCCGGCGGTAAAGCGCGTGGAGATTGCGAAATCCGATGGAAAGACGAGGCCGCTTGGCATCCCGACCGTTGGAGATCGCGTTGCGCAAACGGTGGTGAAGATGGTGCTGGAAGCCGAGTGGGACCACAGGTTTCATTCGTCATCGTACGGGTATCGCCCGGCACGCAGCGCGCATCAGGCGGTGGAGGCCGCGAAAAGGAATTGCTGGAAGTACGAGTGGACGATTGATCTGGACATCAAGGGATTTTTCGACAACCTGAATCACGAACACCTGATGGCGTTTGTGGCGCGGGGAACGGCAAACCCGTGGTGCAAGTTGTATATCGGCCGCTGGATCAAGGCCGGCGTCGTGATGCCGGATGGAGAAGTGCGGAAGTCGGAAAAGGGCACGCCGCAAGGCGGCGTGATCAGCCCGCTGCTGGCCAATCTGTATCTCCACATGGTGTTCGATGGCTGGATGCAAAAGTACTTCCCGCGAAACCCGTTCGAGCGTTACGCCGATGATGTGATCATTCACTGTCGTTCCCGCGAGGAAGCGGAAGCCGTTTTGAGGGCAGTGGACCAGCGGATGCGGAATTTTGGTTTGACGCTGCATCCGGAAAAAACCAGAATCGTGTGTTGCAGCCGGTACAAGAAGCCCGGAGCATGCCCGGAGTCCTTTGACTTCCTGGGTTTCACCTTTCGCAGAAGAACTGCGAGACGGGGAGATGGGAAATTGTTCCCCGTCTTCTCACCGGCC
>CBDDRC010000004.1:0-3567 GCA_965232985.1 uncultured bacterium | reverse complement strand
GCCCATCACCAGCGCCACCTACATCCTGGCATATGAAAAGGGCTCTGATGCTGCCAAGCAGAAGGGCGTCGTGGACTTCTTTACCTGGTCCTTGAACAACGGTCAGGGCATGGCTTCCGATCTCGGTTTTGTCGCGCTGCCGCCCAACGTCGTGAAAATGGTCGAAGCCGAGATGACGAAGATCAAGTAAGGGTTTGTCGAGCCAACTTGATTGAATGCCGAGGGCGGCTGTGCCGCCTTCGGCCTTCTACGAAAGCATCTGCCTGTTCCGGCGGGTGCTCCCGCAGATAACAATTGAAACAATAGGCACCCCACCGTGAGTGAGCCCACTGTATCCCCCGGAATAGACCTGCATGCAAGGCAGGTCAGGACATTCCGCTTGCAGGACAAATTTTTCCACCACACCACCCAGCTATTCGCCTTTGTCGTCCTGGCGGCGCTGGTGGGGATTCTGGTGTCGCTCACCTACGAAGCCTGGCCCAGTATCAAGGCGTTCGGTCCGTCCTTCCTGTGGACCAATATCTGGAGCGTGCCGGATGACGAGTACGGCGCGCTGGCGGCCATATACGGTACGGTCGTGACCTCCGTGCTGGCGCTGCTGATTGCGGTGCCGATCAGTTTCGGCATCGCCTTGTTCCTGACCGAAACCTGCCCGTTGTGGTTGCGCCGCCCCCTGGGGACCGCGATCGAATTGCTGGCGGGCATCCCCTCGATTGTTTACGGCATCTGGGGACTGTTCGTGTTTGCGCTGTTGTTTGCCGACCATATCCAGCCCCCCCTGCAGGCGTTGCTGGGCGATGTGCCGGTGATCGGCGGCTGGTTTTCCGGCCCGCCCATCGGTGTCGGCATCCTGACGGCGAGCATCGTGCTGTCGCTGATGGTGATCCCCTTTGTCGCTTCGGTCATGCGCGACGTGTTCGAAACCGTCCCCCACGTGCTGAAGGAATCGGCCTATGGCGTGGGCTGCACCACCTGGGAGGTGGTGCGCAGCGTCGTGCTGCCCTACACCCGCGTCGGTGTCATCGGCGGCATCATGCTCGGCCTGGGGCGGGCGCTGGGGGAGACCATGGCGGTGACATTCGTGATCGGCAACGCCAACCGCATCAACGGCAGCTTGTTTGCACCGGGCACCTCGATTGCCTCGACACTGGCGAACGAATTCGGCGAGGCCGATCCCGGCCTGCACATCGCTTCCCTGTTCGAACTGGGCCTGGTGCTGTTCATCATCACCTTTGTCGTGCTGGCGATTTCGCGCTGGCTGATCAGCCGCAGCATGGGCTCGGAGGGGCTCTAAACCATGATGAGCCTGTACACCCGCCGCATCTGGATCAACCGCATCGGCATCACCCTGTCCATGCTGGCAATGAGCCTCGGGCTGATCGCGCTACTGTGGATTTTGTGGACGCTGTTTTCCAAGGGGTTTGCCGCGCTGAGCTGGGATTTGTTTACCCAGGACACGCCAGCACCGGGTTCCGAAGGCGGCGGTCTGCGCAATGCCATCGTCGGCAGCGGTCTGATCCTGTTTTTTTCCATGCTGATCTCGACACCCGTTGGCATTCTGGCCGGTATTTATCTTGCCGAGTACGGGCGCGTTTCGAAGTTTGCATCGTTCACCCGCTTCATGACCGACATCATGCTGTCGGCGCCGTCGATCGTCATCGGCCTGTTCGTCTATGCCCTGTTCGTCGTGACCACCGGCGGTTTTTCCGGCTGGGCTGGCTCGCTTGCCTTGTCGCTGATCGCCATTCCGGTGGTGGTCCGCACAACCGAGAACATGCTGAAACTGGTACCGACCAGCCTGCGCGAAGCGGCCTTCGCGGTGGGCGCGCCCCGCTGGCAGGTGTCGCTCAAGGTGACGTTGCGCGCGGTCAAATCCGGTGTGGTGACCGGCGTGTTGCTGGCAATGGCACGCATTACCGGCGAAACCGCGCCGCTGTTGTTTACCGCACTGAACAACCAGTTATTCAGCACCAACATGTCCGAACCGATGGGTAACCTGCCGGTGGTGATTTTCCAGTTCGCGTTGAGCCCGTATGACAACTGGGTCAACCTGGCCTGGGGTGGGGCACTGTTGATAGCCCTGCTGGTGTTGGCGGTCAACATCGGTGTGCGCATTGTTTTCCGCAACAAAGTCAAACGTTAACTTATCCGGAACCTTCTGATGCCCGATCAAGCCATGCCAACCGGCGAAAATGCTGCCTTGCAGGTCCGCAATCTGGATTTCTTTTACGGCGATTTTAAAGGCCTCAGCAACGTCAACCTGGATGTTGCCAACAAGAAGGTGACGGCCTTCATCGGCCCGTCCGGTTGTGGAAAATCCACCTTGCTGCGCACCTTCAATCGCATGTATGACCTCTATCCGGGGCAGCGCGCCGAAGGCGAAATCATTTTCCATGGCAAGAATCTGCTCGACAAGAGTCAGGACGTGAACCTGGTGCGCGCCAAAATCGGCATGGTGTTCCAGAAGCCGACGCCGTTCCCGATGACGATCTACGAAAACATTGCCTTCGGGGTGCGGCTGTACGAACGCATGTCGAAGAGCGCAATGGACGATCGCGTGGAGTGGGCGCTCAAGAAGGCCGCCCTGTGGGGCGAGGTGAAAGACAAGTTGCAGCAGAACGGCCTGTCGCTTTCCGGTGGGCAGCAACAGCGTTTGTGCATCGCGCGCGCGGTCGCAGTCAAGCCTGACATCGTGCTGCTGGACGAGCCGACTTCGGCGCTGGACCCGATTTCCACCGCCAAGATCGAAGAACTCATCAACGAGCTGAAAAGCGAATACACCATTGCCATCGTCACCCACAACATGCAGCAGGCCGCGCGGATTTCCGACTTCACGGCGTTCATGTACCTGGGCGAACTCATCGAATTCAACGAAACCGGCACGATCTTCATGCAGCCGGTCAAGAAGCAGACCGAAGACTACATCACCGGCCGATTCGGCTGATTTTTCGATGCGCGCAACGCGCTCGCCGGTTGACCGGCGGGCGCGTTGCGCTTACTATCGCGCACTTTTGTTTGGCGGACTCCCATGCGCAAAAAGCTCGTAGCCGGTAACTGGAAAATGCACGGCAGCCTGGCGGAAAACGCCGCGTTGCTGGCCGCACTCAAACCTGCTCTGGCCGGTATCGAGGCCGTGGTATGCGTGCCTTTCCCGTATCTGGCGCAGGCGCAGGCCGAACTCGCCGGTTCATCGATTGCCTGGGGTGCGCAAAACGTATCCGAGCAGGCCAAAGGGGCGTTCACCGGCGAAGTGTCGGTATCCATGCTGCTCGATTTCGGCTGCACCTATGTGATCGTCGGGCATTCCGAGCGGCGCAGCCTGTACGGCGAATCCGACGAGCTGGTGGCGAAGAAATATATGGCTGCGCAGGCGGCGGGTTTGACGCCTATTCTGTGCGTCGGTGAATCGCTGGCCGAGCGCGAATCGGGCGTGACAGAGGCGGTCGTCGCGCGTCAGCTCGATGCCGTGATCAACGCCGCCGGCGTGGTGTCGCTGGCCAAGGCGGTGGTGGCGTATGAGCCGGTGTGGGCAATCGGCACCGGCAAAACCGCATCGCCGGAGCAGGC
>CBDDRC010000003.1:0-3988 GCA_965232985.1 uncultured bacterium | reverse complement strand
CACCCGCAAAACGCTGCCCGGCCTGCGCATCGCCCAGAAATATGCGGTAACGGCAGGCGGCTGCCACAACCACCGGCTGGGCCTGTGGGACGCCTTCCTGATCAAGGAAAACCACATCGCCGCCTGCGGCTCAATCGCTGCGGCCATCACCACCGCCCGGCGCACCGCGCCCGGCAAGCCGGTTGAAGTCGAGGTGGAGAATCTGACTGAACTCGAACAGGCGCTCGCTGCCGGCGCCGACATCGTCATGCTCGATGACTTTTCCATCGCCGATGTTCGCGCGGCTGTCGCCGCCAATGCCGGGCGCGCGAAACTTGAGGTCTCCGGCGGGGTCGATGAACGTACGCTGGCCGCACTCGCCGAGACCGGCGTTGACTATATTTCCATCGGCTCGCTCACCAAGCATGTGCGCGCCATTGATCTTTCGATGCGTCTGGAGTCTGTACCATGACCGATGCCACCGTCGACACGCGCTCCGGTACCACCACCATCCTGCCTGAGCGCCCTGCGCGTTTTCGCTGGCAGGCATTTGCCATTCACCTGGGCATCAGCCTGGCCATACTCGCCGTGCTGCTGTACCTGCTGTTTTATCACTGGTTCCCGGATTACCTGTTCGACACCGACGGCGGCTGGCAGGCGCTGCGCGTGATCGCCGGCGTCGATATTGTTCTCGGCCCGGTGTTAACGCTGATCGCTGCCAATCCAGCGAAAACAACGCGCGAATTGCGCAGGGACTTTACCCTGATCGGTCTGTTCCAGGCGGCGGCGCTCGGTGGCGGCATATGGCTGGCCTGGGATAACCGACCCTACGCAGTGTTTTGGTACGACGGCTCCTTCCAGTCGCAGCCCTGGTCGTCGTTCCATGACGAAAAAGCTGCGCGCTCCTGGATAAAAAACCAGCACGAAACAACGCCGATGATGGTGTATGTCGATCTGCCCGACGACATATTTCTGCGCAGTGAACTGCTCCGGCAGGCCCTGTCGGAAGGCAGATCCCTGATGTTTTCCGCGCCGCTGTTACGCGCCTGGCCGGGCAACCCGGTGCAGATCAGGGCGCACGCCGGCAGCCACAGAAAATGGCTGGCCGCCGATGCGCAACGGGAGAAAACCTACCGGGCGCGCCTCGCTGAATTGCATCTGGACGACGCAACGACGCTGCCGGTCGCAACCCGCAGCCGATACGGCACGTATTTCCTGCTGCTGTCCGCAGCCACCCTGCGGCCAGTCGGTATTGCCGCCATTGCGCCGCCTCATGAAATGCTCGCAGGACTCATGCCCAATCCCCATAGCAACGCCGACGACAAGAACATCGCACCGCAGCGCTTGCCCAAAACGCAGCCATGAAAACGGCGCGCAAGGGCAACTCTTTGAGCGCGCCGCACAGGACAGGCAACTGAAGAAAGGATTGGTGCCGGAAAGAGGAATCGAACCTCCGACCTTCGCATTACGAATGCGCTGCTCTACCGACTGAGCTATTCCGGCGAGGCGCCATGCCGGGATGGGTTCCGGGGCGGGCGCGCAACCTTAATGGAATTCCGGAACCCCCGCAATATTGGGCGGCAGGCACTGCCCAACGCCCGCACCGGATCCATCAGGGCCAGGTAACGATCCCGTCCGCGTTCTCGTAAACGCCCACGAGGCCATCTGCATTGGTGGCCGTTACCTTGTAGCAGTTCGCAAGATCCCCACAGGCGCCGGCGGCAACGACCAGCGTGAACCCGTCGTCGTCACCCGGCACCTGATAGCCGATCGCGCCGAAGTCATTGGCACCGCCGGACACATAGGTGCCGGCGGCATAGGTGCCGGTATCGATGCGGGCATTCTCGATAAACGGCCGCAGGCCGTTGATGCGCTCGACAATCGCGCCCCGCTGGGCCGTGTCGACGTAGTCCCGGTACGCAGGAATGGCCAGCGCGGCGATCACGGCCAGGATCGCAACAACCACCATCAACTCAATCAGAGTGAAACCTTGCTGCCGATTCATGCTTTGCTCCCAGGATAGCCATCCGTTCAATTACCCGACCAGCCGCCGAACCAACGCAACCGGCGCGCCCATCACAGTTCAGCGTACATGACCGTTTGCGCCAGCGCAGTAGTCCAATCCGCGAAGGCCGGGCGAGTAACGACAATGGTAGCGGGCAGGGTTGTATCCAGGTACACGCTGGATCCGCCGGCAGCAGGGGCTGTCGTCAGGTAGGCGCTCAGGCCGTCCGGCCCCGGCTTTCCGTTCGGGTTGACCAGTGCAAGGATGTTGTTGGCCAACCCAAGCTGCGCTTCGGCGATGCTGGTCCCACAAACAGGATCGGTGACCGGAACAGTGCAGCCGAGGATGCCTACCGAATTCTTGGCTTGGATCTTGGCGTATTCATGCCTGATCAGACGTATCGCCTCTTCGAAATTGGTGTTGATCTGTATCATGTTGGCGGCCTTGATATAGTCCCGATATGCCGGAATGGCAATGGCGGCGAGAATGCCGATGATCGCCACGACGATCATCAACTCGATCAGCGTAAAACCTGATTGCCGCCTCATCGACTGCCCTCAACCCACCCGAAAACACCACTCAAAACCGAACATTCAACACCGAAAAGGAGAAGGGGCCTTGCGGCCCCTTCTCTGGTCAGCACTGGCCCAGGGGCCGGCGCATGCTCCACCTCAATCAAAGGCCTGAGTACGTAACGTTTGTGATCTCCTGCGGCTGCGTAGCCCAGTCCAGATAAAGTGGACGCTGGACGGCGACAGCCGTAGTCAACCCGGCGCCGGAAACGACGAGCCCCACCTGCGCACCGGTAGCGGCGCCCAACAAATAGGCCGGTTGACCATCCGGCGCCTTCTTGCCATCCGGGTTGACGATCAGCAGGAGATTGGCCGCCAAGGCATCCAACGCCGCACCAACAGTTGCCCCGCACACCGGGTCGGTGCTGGTAGCGCTACAGGCCAGCGTCCCCACCGCGTTCTTGGCCTGGATCTTGGCATACTCATTCTTGATCACGCGCGCCCCTGTCTCGTAGGTCGCGTTCACCTTGGTCATGTTGGCACTCTTGATGTAGTCCTGATACGCCGGAATGGCAATGGCGGCCAGAATGCCGATGATCGCGACCACGATCATCAGTTCGATCAGCGTAAAGCCCTTTTGCAGTTTCATGGGTCTTCTCCCGAAGTCTCTGGTTGTGAGTCAACAGCCAAACGGCCTGACTGGGTGCGGTGATGCAGAAAGCGGGCCAACCCCACAGGGATCGCTACCCCATTGTTTTCCAAGGCACTGGGCATTCCGACACCGGGTTCGCAGGGAAACCGGCCAGCCCATAGCGGCAGGAACTGACAATTATCGTCAGCTCACTGGGCTTCACTGCAACCCGGCACGTCCGGTCGCACCGGCAGGTACCCACCTCTCGAAACGCTGGCAAACAGGGCGCAGCCGTCCGCACGACTGGTCGCCGGCGTTGTTTTCCTGCTAATGTCCGGCCTTGCGAACAACACTCAAAAAGTGCGCCCAAGCCTTTCACGTACAAGGGGTTTTGCGGATGTCCAACGCTCCGAACATCATGCTCAGCGGGCTGCCCCGCCGCCTGGTTCTCGACGGGCTGATCGAGGAGGCCTCGGCCAAGGACGCGGTGCGCGCAGCCCAGCAACAAAAATTGCCGCTGGTTCGCTATCTGGTCGACAACAAGCTCGCCAGGGCGCGCGACATCGCCGTTTGTGCCGCCGAGGAATTCGGCGACCCGCTGCTGGATCTGGCCGCCATCGACCTCACCGGCCTACCCCGGGATCTCGTCGGCGAAGCGCTGATTACCAAGCACCAGGTGCTGCCGCTGATGAAGCGCGGCAGCCGCCTGTTCATCGCGGTTGCCGACCCCACCAACCTGCAGGCGCTCGACGATATCCGCTTCAACACCGGCCTGAACACCGAGGCCATCGTTGTCGAGGCGGACAAGCTTGCCCAGGCGCTCGAAAAATTCCTGTCGCAGAGCGAAAGCAAGGCCTTTGA
>CBDDRC010000002.1:0-49455 GCA_965232985.1 uncultured bacterium | reverse complement strand
TTGATCAGGATCTCGCGGTTCTTCTCTTGCGCCTGCGTGGCAAGCGCCAGGTAATCGGACATGGGATTGCTCCTGCGCCGTAAGGCGCTTGTTCGTCAGGGAAAGCACAAACAAAAAGCCCGGCGCGAGGCCGGGCTGTTGTGCCGTCATTTGGTTGGATCAGGCGACCATCGCCAGTGCGTGATCGAGCGCCTTCTGTTTCAAGTCGGCACCGTGGCCGAACCAGGCCGAGTCGAGACGGTTGTCGGTGTTGCGCGCCCGGCGCTCGTGATCGACGTATTGCGTGACTGCGTTGAGCAGTCCGAACGCCGTGCCCTTGGACGAGGACAGATCAGCGCCCATGCCCTTGCCATCGAACAGTTCGAGGGTGCGGGTCATCAGGCGCTCGCTGGTCTGGATAGCTCCCGGCTTCGACTCATCCGAAAACACGCGCAGGAAGTAGTTCTGCGCTTCCAGCGGTTTGACCTTGCGCTCGCTCAAGGCCTTCAGCCGGTACATGAACTCGTCCCAAGCCGACACACAGATGCCGAGCTGCTTCTTCACAGCTTGCGGATCAAACGTGGTGGAGTGGGGCACCTTGACCGCGCCTGTCTTGCCATCCAGCGCAATCGACAGCGTGTTGTTGCAGACGACGCGCACACTGGTGAACTGCGCCGTGGTTGCTAGCGTGCCGTCGCAGGCGGTGGCCAGCAGGACATAACCGTTGGTGACGTCATCGCCCTTGAGTGCGCCGGATTGCCCGGTACGTGCCAGTGCCCAGACTTTTCGACCGCCTTTCAAAACGCCGGCTGTTTCCAGTTCGAAGCCAGAGATTTCCGTGAGGTCGCGATAGAACTCGAGGATCTCGCGCGGCTGCACGACCTTGTAGCGCGCACTGACGACCGACAACGGTTCCTTGCTGTCAGAGCGGAAGAGCACCTTGTGGTCATCGAACGATTTGATGCCGCCGAGATGCCCGGCTTTGCCGGTCATAAAGCAGACCGGCGATTCGACGATCTGCCAGTCCATGCCGGCCTGCTTGGCCCAGACGGAAAGCGGTTGCTTGGGAGTGAGTTGGTTGCCGAGGCCGTGCCAGGGTGTTTCCCCGACATAGGCCATCGTCTGAACAAGATGCGCCATGGGTTTCTCCAGATGAAGGGCATAGAAGCCCGCACCCGGAGGGGTGGGGCCAATGTGTTTGGGTGGGGCGACAGCGGATGTCGTCGATACGACGACAGGTCAGAGCAGGCCGCGTTCGGCGAAGCTCACGTATTTGGTACGGGAGACAACGAAATGGTCGAGTACGCGGACGTCGACCAACGCGAGCGCATCGACCAAGCGACGGGTGATCTGCCGATCAGCCGAGGAAGGCTCACACTCACCGCTGGGATGATTGTGCGCGAAGATCACCGCACCGGCGTTGAACTCCAGCGCCTTCTGCACAACGACGCGGGGATAAACCGAAGCGCCGTCCACGGTGCCGGTGAACAATGTCTCGAAACGGATCAGTTGGTGCTGGGTATTCAGGAATAGGGCACAGAAGTGCTCATTCTTCTCCTGCGCCAGGGCGAGCTGGACGAAGCGTGCGGCATTGGCTGGGTTACCCATGACTTCCTTGCCGGCCATGCCGTCGAGGAGGATGTCTGCGGCGACCCTGACGATGTCCTCCGGCCGGAAGTAGCCGCGCACCCGGTAGAGGCCTTGCTCGTTCTTGATGAAGAGTGGTTTGGTCATATGAGACTCCAGAAACGCGAAAGCCCGCGCGAGGCGGGCTTCTTCGTGAGGGGGCGATACTCATTGAACGGCGGAGTGCCACCCAGATGGTTGGTTCATTGTCTCAACGAGATGAGCTGTAACGATTGCTTCCGAAGATGCGAGCCCACCAGGCACGAAGTCCGCGGCGTGGGACTAGAGCCGCTACCGGATCCGGCATAACAGGGGAGTCAAGTTCTTCGTCATCGTCATGCATTCCCGACGGACCCATCGGCGCGACCCTGTCGTGGCGTTTGCCGAACACAAAGGCGCAGTGCAAGCAGCGGAAGTTGTCGAGGATGTTCTCGTCGATGACGTGGCCCAGCGTAATGCCGGCCGTACCACCTGCGACACCGCCTACCAGGCTGCCGAGTACTGCGCCAGTGAGGCCGCCAATCAGGATGCCGGCGGGGCCAAACGCTGCACCTACGACAGCGCCAGTCTCCGCGCCGGCTGACGCGGCGGCAAAGCCACCAACGGCTCCTGCGACTGTGCCGACGGTACCACCGGCTTTGCGAGCGAAGTTGAGGGGAGCCACAGCGGTGCTGTGGCAGCGAGGACAATGATGATGCATGAGATAGCTCCTGATTAACGGCGTTGGATAGGGTGCAATGGCCCAAAACGCACCGCCCCCTACTTCGTTTTCGCGAAGCTAGGGGCGGCATCAGGAGGGTGGTATGTTTCTGAAAAAATCTGAAATCGTGGGCGTTGCGCGAGGAGGCGTCATGCGGATAACGCTAATTTGGCTACTTGTAGCCAAATTAGCGTTGCTCAGGGAGGTTGCTGTATGGAAATCCAGAGTTGCTGGTCATGCTTGAGCAAGAAGCGCCCTTCCGTGGCACCGGTTGTTGTCGACTGAGAGTTGATCCACCAGAAACAGGAAACCCGGACAGGCACGCCTGTCCGGGCAGAGGCTATGAGCCGCTTGGAGTTACTTTAGGCAGGGAACTTGGGCGGCGCGACGGGGATGGGCTGCAGGGCAGCGACGATGGCGGTGGTGACTGGCGGCGGCGGGAGATGTGGCATGAGGTCCAGCCACTCTGCGTTTTTATGGTCTAAGAACGTCGCTACGCTACCCTGAGAGCAGAGTAAATCGAGCGCTGCGTAAAAACGTCCATCAGACCGCATGGCGTGGGGGCAGCAGCGGCGTACGTGGTTTTTCCGTACGTACCGTGTACGTTGGCGAAGCCGGTTAAGCATATCGTCGAGACTGCGGGCATCCTGGTGCCCCTGCGGCGGCTTGACGAACAAGTACGTGAAGTCATGCGAGCAGGCGTCGCAAATTTGGATGGCTGCGTTGACGGTATCGAGGGAAATAAGCCCTTCGAATCCCTCGAAGTAGTGAAGAAGCGCTGCCACACGGGCAACGTTATCCGCAAGCTTTGATGCGTGGTCGCCGGCTTCTTGAAACCGCCCTTGCGGGCGGAGTTCGCTTTCGACCCAGTTGTAGAATTCCAGCCAGCGGGCGCTCGCCTCGGGCGAGAACTCAAGTACTTGCCGTTTGAAATCAGGATCGCGGATGATCGCGAGATTCCTTTCTAAGATTTCTGTTATCCGTGCTGAAAAAGCATCGATGTGATCCGACGATTTCGTTCCGTGCTTCAGGAAACGAGTTCCTTGGGTAGAAGCCGGATAGCACACCATGAACCGTGCATAAAGACCGGAATCACGCACCGCACCACCATGTCGATCCATGTGGCGGTCGAAGATGCCGGGCTGCACCATGATTGAGGCCGTCAGCCGACCATCTACAATACGGAATGTACCTTTGGTTACCCGGCTCACCGTCAACTGGTCGCCACTCCAAAGCGCGTTCAGTTTTGGCATGTCGGCGAACGCAGGGCCATCCAGGATGGACCCGCCTTCGCTCGACATCAGCCCCGCCGACGGGAAGTCAGCATATAGGCCCCACAAAATCGCTTGCGGGGTCGCATCTTCGTAGAGAAGTTGAATCTTGCGCGGAACGACCGGCTCCTCGTCCATGTGTTGGCGAAGCGCAGCTTCAGCTTCGACACAATTCATTCTGTCGGAAACGAGCTTATTCAGCGCTTTCTCAAGCGCCTTGGTTTTGGTAGTCCATATGCGAACGTCTCGTTCGTAGCGTTCAAGGGCGATGCGATAGTTCTTGTCGTGCTCCGCCTGAAATGCACGAATAGCTTGCAGGAACATTGCCTCGATGGTTGATTTCCGTTCGCCCGATTTGGCGACAATCAGAATCAAGAGCGATGTGGGGATGATGCGGCCGCTCGGGGTGCCGACGTCAATGACACCCTGGCTTGCGAGTGACAGAGCCGAGAGTGCGGTCGTGAGGCACATCCGTTGGGGTGCCTGGGAGTTATCATGAACTTGGTTTACGGCTGCCTGGAACGTCGGGAACGGCAGGCAACCGTAAGTCGTCGGGGGCGTGGGGACGTCCCAGTTGCTCATTCCCGCAGCCCCTTCACAAGGAAGTTCGGGTCGGTCGCTTCGGCAGTGCTGGACGTACATACGGTCGATGCCGTGATATACGCAAGAAGCTCGCTGAGGCGCCAGCGCACAGCTGACTTCTTTTTGTTCGGGTACAACCGAATCTGTTTCGGGAACGCAGCGTTTGACTTCAGCCACCGATAGATCGTGGCCCGCGATACGTCCAGAAGCTCTTCAACTTGCTTGCGCGTGAGCAGGGTTTCGGGCGGGCCTGATTTGAACGTGTTGTTGCAGGGGTGCATGGCTCTGTCCTCCGTAAGGCGTGTTGCATGCCAGGCGGATTCTTCAGAGCTTCGAACTGTTGAAGTCTGGATTCGTATCGTTTGGACTTACCAATGATGGCAAGACCCGTACGGTTGACTGTTTTATGGCGGTGGTGAAGTTTGGCTGGCTGGCTGGCTGGCTGGCTGGCTGGCTGGCTAGTTAGAGGACCTACTTGGGGCGGCTTCGTTTCGCATTGTCTGGGCGAATGAGCCCGGCCATATGCTTAGCCACGTCAGCCGGCATGTATTCCTTTGGTTTGCCGACTAGCCAGTCCTCGACGATGTCGTTATGAGTGCATTGCGCCGGGTCGGTGGGGTCAGCATTGGCCCAGTATTTTCTTGATGCCTCTACCACTCTCTTCCACCGTTCGCTTCTGAAGCCTTTGCCAAGTCGCGCCCTGCTCTGGGGCGGCAATTTTGGTTTTGCATAGTCGGGCCGAATGACTAATTCCGCTGACTTGGCGAGGTATTCCTTGAAGTTACATGCCGCCATGATGGTCTTGATAAGTGCTTCTTCTGTCGGGAATGTATCGTCATACGGAGATGTGGCAGACCATATCTTGATGGCGATGTCGTTTAGCGCCTTGAGGCTGGTGGACGTGTTTTCGTGAGTCTCAAGGTCGAACTCTGTCAGGGCATGGCTGAAGTCTGGCTTCTCGATTGTCCGCCCGGGAATGATTCTTGCCAGCGCATCTTCCGAAATCCTGAGGGCGCTCGGGTCAATCGTAATTGCAGAAGGACATTCGACCTCTCTTGCTCGGTTGATGCCGGGAACATTGTCGGTTGGATAAAGCGCGAACCAGTATTCGAACGCATAGGGTGCTTGGCGCGATTGTTCGTCCAAGAGCACCTGTTCTGCCGCGCGCAATTTGCGATCCATGTCTCCGGGTAGGAGCGTCGGATAGGGCGTGTCGCCTGCGCACACACGGAGCCTCTCTTCAAGAATGTTCTCCGGCGCTGGATGCAGTAGTCCTTCCTTGGATACTAGGTAACTAAGCTCGTCGTGTTCGCATGCAACCAGGAATGGAGGATCGCCACCGAAATCCGGCCATGCGCTTAGAGAACGATTTTCGTTGTAACCGCGTCCGGCTAAACGTTCACGCCATCCGGGAATGATTTTGCGGTCAAGAAGGCGGCGGAACTCGACGTCTCTTCCTTCGGTGTATTCCAGTACGGCGGGGAAGAACCATGCGTCGCATTGTCCATACGCGAGGATGTCGCCACAGTGCTTCCGAGTCAGCACGACCTCCCTTGCAACCGGATACGGTATTGGCATGACTAGCTGAGGAAAAAGTGCGCCTGCGCCACTGCTTTGGCCTGGGCGCTCGTTGACGAAGTTCCGCACAACAATGTGCGCATATAAGGTTGGCGGGATCCGGATGCTTAGATCTACGTCCCCATTTGCGGCCCGCGTCAACAATTCGTCGGGCTTCAGGCCGCAGTCTTTTGCGGCCTGTGCGAGTGTCATAACGCGTGCGGCTTGGGAAGTGGTGGGATTGTCCATCATCTGGAAAGTCTCGATTCGTCGTCACTGACACAGCCTCCAAGTATCGTCAGCCGGGTACCGGCTGGCGAGGCTGGGGGAAGACAGTGCTAGAGGGCTCCGAGATAACGGATCGCTTATTCGAGCGGCGCCTCTTGCTGGGAAGCGAACAACACAGGACGTACTAAACGGCACACCAACGGCACATATTGGCCGGGATTTCTCGGTCGAGATGAAGGGTTAGAGGCCATTTATGGCATAACCGGTTGATTTAATTGGTGGGCCCGCTCGGACTTGAACCGAGGACCAAGGGATTATGAGTCCCCTGCTCTAACCAACTGAGCTACAGGCCCGGCAACCGGAAAAGGGCGCCTTTGCGGCGCCCTTGTTTATTTCGCGGCGATCACTGATCCGAATCGAGGAACGAACGCAGCTGCTCGGAGCGCGTCGGATGACGCAACTTGCGCAGCGCTTTCGCCTCGATCTGGCGGATACGTTCACGCGTGACATCGAACTGCTTGCCGACTTCTTCGAGCGTGTGATCGGTGTTCATATCGATACCAAAACGCATGCGCAGCACCTTCGCCTCACGCGCAGTGAGGTTGGCGAGCACCTCGCGGGTCGCTTCCTGCAAGCCGATGGCGGTAGCGGCTTCGATCGGCGACACCATGGTGTTGTCCTCGATGAAATCGCCCAAGTGTGAATCCTCGTCGTCGCCGATCGGCGTCTCCATCGAGATAGGCTCTTTGGCGATCTTGAGCACCTTGCGCACCTTGTCTTCGGGCATGTCGAGGCGCTTGCCGAGTTCTTCCGGGGTGGGTTCGCGGCCCATTTCCTGCAGCATCTGGCGCTGCACACGGTTGATCTTGTTGATCGTCTCGATCATGTGCACCGGGATGCGGATGGTGCGTGCCTGGTCGGCAATCGAGCGGGTAATGGCCTGGCGAATCCACCAGGTTGCATAGGTGGAGAATTTGTAGCCGCGGCGGTACTCGAACTTGTCCACGGCCTTCATCAGGCCAATGTTGCCTTCCTGGATCAAATCGAGAAACTGCAGGCCGCGGTTGGTGTATTTTTTGGCGATGGAAATAACGAGGCGCAGGTTGGCCTCGACCATTTCCTTCTTCGCGCGACGGGCCTTGGCTTCGCCCAGCGAAATGCGGCGGTTGATTTCCTTGATCTCGGTGACCGAGCGCAAGACGCGCTCTTCAACCTGTGCAAGGCGGCCCTGAACGCGCTGAATGTCTTCAGCGTGCGGCTCAAGCTGTTTGGCGAATTTCTTTTTCGCTTTGAGCTGTTCGGCGAGCCAGTTGAGGTTGGTCTCGTTGCCGGGAAATGCCTTGATGAATTCCTGACGATCCATGCGTGCGCGCTTGACGCAGATGGCCATGATTTCGCGCTCGTTGCGACGAATCTCGTCAAGGGCGCCGCGGACATGGCTGGTGAGGCTGTCGAACACGCGCGGCACCAGCTTGAAGATGGTGAATTCAGCAACCACCTGTTCCATCAACTTGCTGAAGGCCTTGCTGTCGCGCCCGTAACGCTTTTGCGCGGCGAGCATTTTCTTGTGCGTTTCGCGCAGTGCCGTAAAGCGCTGGCGTGCCACTTCCGGGTCGATCGCCGGCGGCTGTTCTTCGTCGTCCTCGGTGGCGCCGCTGACGGGGGCTACGACCTCCGGCTCTTCCTCGGCTTCCTCCTCGGCGCCGGCTACTTTGGCCGCTTTCGCGCTTTTGGCTGCTTTTTCTTTCTCGGCTTTCTGCGCTTTCTCGGCCTTTTCCTTCTCGGCTTTTTCAGCCTTCTCGGCTTTCACGTCCCTGCTCTTGGCGGCCTTCGCCACCGGCGTGAACTCTTCTTCCTCGGCGAGCGCGGTGATCGCGGCGCCATCGTCGTTCGGGTCGAGGTAACCGGCGATGATGTCGGTGATGCGACGGGTACCGGCTTCTACCGCTTCATATTCGGTGAGCACTTTCTCGATACTGCCCGGCCACCAGGCCAGCGCGCCCATGACTTCGCGGATGCCTTCCTCGATGCGCTTGGCGATCACGATCTCGCCTTCGCGGGTGAGCAGCTCGACGGTGCCCATTTCGCGCATGTACATGCGCACCGGATCGGTGGTGCGGCCTGGTTCGGATTCCACAGCGGCGAGAACGGCGACGGCTTCTTCGGCGGCGACATCATCGGCGGCTTCGGCCGCGTTCTCGTCGATGCGCAGTTCGTCGGCTTCCGGTGCGCGCTCGACGACGGTGATGCCCATGTCGTTGATCAGCGCGATGATGTCTTCAACCTGCTCGGTGTCGGTGATGTTCTCCGGCAGGTGATCGTTGATGTCGGCAAAGGTCAGGAATCCCTGTTCCTTGCCGCGGGCGATAAGTGCCTTCAGCATCGACTGCTGGTTCTCTTTTTCGTTGGCCATCGGGCACCGTTCTGAGAGAAGTTGTGGCAACAGCGGGCGAACCGGGGCGACATGCGCCTCGGATCAAGCCACCGGAGGGGCCGAGGATTATACCGGCGCTCCCCCGGCGCAGCCAGCCAAAAGACCGGGTCGGGACGGGATTTGGACAGCAGACTCAGGGTTGAGTTGCTTGCGGCAGGCCGCTGGGGTGCTACGGCGCCGTCAGCGCGCCGGGTGGCGCTCTATGGCGGCCTTGAGGGCGGAGTGTTGTTGCTGCAGTTCCCGGTAGCGGCCGTGATCGGGGCCGTCTGGCCGGTGCAGTTCCCGGGCCAGTTCGTCGTCACACCATGCGAATTCCAGCTGCCGGAGGCCATCCGAGATCTCCCGGCGCAGGGTTTCCAGACCTTCGGGGTTGTCTTTCGGGTGAATCAGGAATTCACGCCCCGCGAGGCTGGCAAAGCTGTCGAAGTGCTCGCTGCCCTGCAGGCGGCCGAACAGGGCCGCCACGGATGGCGGATCCGTGTCACGGAGAATATCGACAACCTCGCAGAGCAGGGCGACGTGGGGCTGTTCCAGGGCGCGCAGTTCCGGCAGCAGGATGATCTCGCCGGCCAGCTCCGGAGCGGCGAGCAGCTTGCGGACGATGTGGCCGGCCACACTGAGTGATGCGGCGCGGCCGGGGCGGGCGCGTGCCCCACGCGCCTGCCACCCGCGTTGCTGCCCGGTGGTTCTTTCTGCATGGCTGTCTGCGGGCAGCGGGATGTCGTACGGTGGCGGTGAGCCATCGTCAGCATCGAAGCCGAGCGCCTCCGCCCGGCCGGTCGGTAGGGCGGCAAGCAGGCGCGGATCGAGTTGGGCAATGTCGGCGAGTTTTTGCGTCATCAGTGCCCGCAGCACCTCGCCTGGCACCTGGGCGAGGTAGGGTTTTGCGATAGCGGCAAGCCGCGCGCGGCCGTCGGTGCGGGCAAGATCGACGCGCGACGCGAGTTCGCGAAACAGTACGTCATCGACGCTGTGTGCCTGCGCGAGCAGATCGTTGAAGGCGGCGACGCCTTCGGCGCGCACCAGGCTGTCCGGATCGTGCTCGGCCGGCAGAAACAGGACGCGGGCGACGCGGCCATCCTGCATTTTCGGCAGCGTTGCTTCGAGTGCGCGCCACGCGGCCTTGCGGCCGGCGGCATCGCCATCGAAACAAAAAACCACCTCGCTCGCCTGGCGGAACAGCAGATCGACGTGATCGCTGGTGCAGGCGGTACCGAGCGTGGCGACGGCGCAGGTGATGCCCTGCTGCGCCAGCGCGATCACATCCATATAGCCTTCGACGACGAGCAGTTTTTCCAGGGTGCGGTTTGCCTGTTTCGCTTCGTACAGGCCGTAAAGTTCGCGGCCCTTGTGGAATACCGGTGTTTCCGGCGAATTCAGGTATTTCGGTTTGCCGTCGCCGATCACCCGACCGCCGAAACCGATCACCCGGCCGCGCAGGTCGCGGATGGGAAACATGATGCGATCGCGAAAACGGTCGTAGGTTTTGCCGTCCTGCGCAACGATCAGGCCGGCGTCGATCAGCAAACGGTTTTTGGTTTCGTCGCCACCGAGCGCGGTGAGCAGATGATCCCAGCCGGGCGGTGCATAGCCGAGGCCGAAACGGCGCGCGATCTCGCCGGTAAGGCCGCGGCTGCGCAAGTAATCGACGGCACGGTTGCGCAGCGTATGCTGGCGCAATTGTTCCTGGTAGTTGCGATCGGCGTTGGCGAGCACTTCGTACAGCGCGCGATTGCGCGAGGACTGCGCATCGTCCTCGTTGCCCTCGTGCGGTACGGTGAGGCCGGCGCGGCCAGCCAGTTCCTCGACGGCTTCAGGGAAGCTGCGGCGTTCGTAATCCATCAGAAAACCGATGGCGTTGCCGGTGGCGCCGCAGCCGAAACAGTAGAAGAACTGTTTGTCGGGGCTCACCGTAAACGACGGCGTTTTTTCCTTGTGGAACGGACAGCAGGCCGAATAGTTGCGTCCGGCTCGCTTCAGCGGCACGCGCGACTCGATCACGCCGACGATATCGGTGCGGGCGAGGAGGTCGTCGATGAAGGTTTGCGGGACGCGGGCCATGGCGCGAGGTTAAACAAAAAGGCCGCCCTGTGCGCGGCCTTCCGGGGCCAGTCAGCCGCCGAGCTTCGCTTTCAGCTGATTGCTGACTGCGCCCATGTCGGCACGGCCGGCGAGCTGCGGACGCAGTAAGTTCATCGCCTTGCCCATGTCGCGCATGCCCGTGGCGCCGCTGGCGCTGATGGCTTGCGCGATCAGCGCATCGATTTCGGTGGCGCTGAGCTGTGCCGGCAGGAATTCCTGCAGCACGGTGATCTCGGCCTGCTCCTGGGCGACAAGATCGGTGCGGTTGGCCTGTTCGTACTGGGCGATGGATTCGCGCCGTTGCTTGACCATTTTGTCGAGCACGGCGAGCACATCGCTGTCGGTGAGTTCCTTGCGCTCATCGACTTCAACCTGCTTGATCGCGGCGAGGGCCAAACGCACAGCGGCGAGGCGCTCCTTTTGATGGGCACGCATCGCCGCTTTCATTGCCTCGGTGAGGCGGGATTTTAATTCAGACACAGCAGTTGCGACATGTCAGTTCCGGCTTGTCGCTGACGACGCTTGCCCCAAATGGCGAGCAGCCGGAGCGGAAATCAGTACATGCGCTGGCGGATAACCGACTCGCGCGACACCTTCTTCTGGTGCCGTTTTACAGCGGCAGCCTTCTTGCGCTTGCGCTCCATCGTGGGCTTCTCGTAAGCCTCGCGACGACGGACTTCGGCCAGCAGGCCGGCTTTTTCGCAGGAACGCTTGAAGCGACGCAGGGCGACGTCGAACGGCTCGCCTTCACGGAGTTTGACTTGCGGCATGCAGATACACCTACCAGATAAAAGACGTTGGAAATCGGTTTCTTTTCTTGATCCCTGCCGGCCGGTTTGCGGCCGTCGGACGGCGGGAAGGCCGGGCATTCTAGCCGCCTGCCTTGCGGATTGCCAGCCGCCGGGCGGCTATCTGCCGGGTACAATGCCACTCCTTAACTTCCGCCCACGCCGGCACGGCCCGGATCCCCATCATGCGCGTCCTCGGTATCGAAACCTCCTGCGATGAGACCGGTGTGGCCGTTTATGAGGCCGCTGCGGGTGGTGACGGCAGCCTGCTGGCACACCGTTTGTACAGCCAGATTCCCCTGCATGCCGAGTACGGCGGCGTGGTGCCGGAGCTGGCTTCCCGCGACCATGTCCGCCGCCTGCTACCGCTGGTGACGGAAGTGCTCGCTATCGCTGGGCATGCTGGAAACAAGCCGGTTGACGCGGTCGCTTACACCGCCGGCCCGGGCCTTGCCGGGGCTCTGCTGGTGGGCGCCTGCACGGCCCGGGCGCTGGCCATGGCCTGGGATGTTCCGGCTGTCGAGGTCCACCACATGGAGGCGCATCTGCTGGCGCCGCTGCTGGAGGCCAACCCGCCGGCCTTCCCCTTCCTGGCTTTGCTGGTCAGCGGCGGGCACACCCAGATCGTCGACGTGGCAGGGGTGGGGCGCTACCGGCTGCTGGGTGAGTCCATCGACGACGCCGCCGGGGAGGCCTTCGACAAGACTGCCAAGCTGTTGGGTTTGCCCTATCCCGGCGGTCCGGTGTTGGCAAAACTTGCCGAGGGCGGCGACGCGTCCGCCTACGCCTTCCCCCGGCCGATGACCGACCGCCCCGGCTTCGATTTCAGTTTCAGCGGCCTGAAAACGGCGGTGATGCTGGCGATCAAGGCGGCGCGTGATGCGCAAGGTGAAATCGCCGCTACCGCGCGCGCCAACCTCGCGGCCTCGTTCCAGCAGGCGGTGGTCGATACGCTGGTGATCAAGTGCCGGCGGGCACTGGCGGCGACTGGCCGGCGCGATCTGGTGGTGGCGGGCGGGGTGAGCGCGAATCTGTGTTTGCGTGTTGCCCTGCAGGAAATGACCGCGCGACTCGATGCCCGTGTACATTACCCGCGCTTCGAATTTTGCAGCGACAACGGCGCGATGGTGGCGTTTGCCGGCGCGCAGCGGCTGCGCGCCGGTGAGCGGACAGGGTTGGAAATCAGGGTGCGAGCGCGCTGGCCGATGACGGATTTGCAGGCGCCGGCACCCGGCTGATTTTGTTCAGTCCTGCTTGCGGAAACTGTGTTCCCGGCCGGCCAGCAGATCCTTGATGTTCTGGCGGTGGCGCCAGATCAGCAGCGCCGACAGCGGGATCATCGCGCCGAGGAATTGCGGCGCAAAAATCCACAGCCACAGCGGCGCCAGCGCCCAGCTGACGATCGCCGCCAGGGACGAAATCCGGAACGGCAGGAACACCAGCAGCCAGGAAATCATCACCGCGAGGCCGGCCGGCCAGGCGAGCGTATTGATGACGCCGAGCGCGGTGGCGACGCCCTTGCCGCCCTCGAAGCGGAAGAACACCGGGTAGAGGTGGCCGAGGAAGGCAAAGAAGCCGATCCAGGCGAGGGCCGCCGCGTCGACGCCGACGAGGCGGGCGAGCAGCACCGGCAGCACGCCCTTGAGCACGTCGCCGAGCAGGGTGACGGCGGCCGCCGGCTTGCCGGCCACGCGCAGCACGTTGGTGGCGCCGGGATTGCCGGAGCCTTCGTCACGCGGATCGGGGTAGCCGAGTGCGCGGCAAACGAGGATGGCGGTGGAGATTGAGCCGAGCAGGTAGCCCAGTACGCAGAAGCCGATAACGGTGGCGATTGCTGCGGGAGTTGCGGCGGTCGTTGCTACGGCGCCGAAGAGTTGTGAGAATTCCACGCCTTTTCCCTAAGCTGTTTGCGGTCGCCGATTCTAGTCTGCGGCCTCGCCGCTGTCCCCGCCGCCCGGCGGCCGAATCACCACAGGGCATGATGCCAGGCAGGTACAGCACCATGGATATCGTTTACATCAACGATCTGCGGGTCGATACCGTGATCGGCATCTTTGCCTGGGAGCGGCGCATCCGGCAGACCATCAGCATTGATCTTGAAATGGGGTTCGATATCCGCAAGGCGGCCGCCAGCGATGACATCAGGGACACGCTCGATTACAAGGCGGTGGGCAAGCGCATCATCGCTCACGTGCAGCAAAGCGAAGCGCAGCTGGTGGAGCGCCTCGCGGAGGAGATAGCCCAACTGGTACTCGCCGAGTTCCGGGTGCCGTGGTTGCGCTTGCGGCTGTCCAAACCCGGGGCATTGCGCGGCGCGAAAGATGTCGGCTTGGTGCTTGAGCGCGGTTCACCACCATGATGCGCGCCGGCTACGCGCGCGCATGGCTCAGTCTGGGTAGCAACGTCGAACGCGAGCAGCATATCCGCGCCGCGCTGGATGCGCTTGCCGGGCGTTTTGGCGAGCTGGTGATCTCGCCGGTGTACGACAGTGCATCGGTAGGATTTGTCGGCAGCCCCTTCCTCAATCTGGTGGTGGGAATTGATACCGATATGTCGGTTGGTGCGTTGTCGGCGTGGTTGCGGGCGCTGGAAGATGCCAACGGGCGGGTGCGTGCGCAGGGGCGCCAGTACAACGATCGCACGCTCGACATCGACATCCTCACGTTCGGTGATGTGCAAGGCATTGTCGATGGCGTAGCGCTGCCGCGTGCGGAAATCGTGAAGCATGCGTTTGTGCTGCGGCCGCTGGCCGATGTGGCGCCCGATGAATGTCATCCGGCATTCGGCGTGAGCTGGCGCGAACTGCTTGCGGCAAGGGATTTCAATTTGCAGGCGCTAAAGGCACGGCCGTTTGCCTGGCATGAGCGCGAGCTGTAACGCTCGCCAGGTGAGCGTTTGCGTTTTTTCCAGATCCTGCGGCCGTTGCTGTCTGGCCAGCGAAATATTTCTGTCTGTGCCAGGGTTGCCGGCAGTGCCAGCAGGCCGGCGAAAATCACAAAGACGGTTTGCCGTAACGTTAAGTACAGTTTTCGCTTATCCAGAGGCGGAGTTCCTGCTCTTTGCGCGCGCGTTCCTTTTCCGTTGTCGGTACCAGGTTGCCCTGCTCATCATGGAACTCGATCCGGTGGGAAATCTTGGCGAGTCGCGCAGTTGCCGCCGTGCAATCGGCCTGTTGTTTTTTGGCAGTTAGCGCAGGGGCCTGCTGCTGTTTCGGTGTCTTTTCCGTCGTGGCGTGGCGTAACCGGTCGTTGCGCTCGTAGATCTGGCGGACATTTTCGTCAGTGCCTGGTTTGTAATCCTTGACCTCGACAATTTCCGTTTTGCCGTTCTTGGTAACCGGCTTGTCGCTGAAGTGGACCCGGCCCTGGGCGTCGGTCCATTTGTATATTTCCGCGCCAGCGACGATCGGCGTGGCAAGCAGCAGGACGATGAGTATGCTTTTCATGGCCAACCTCACATGTTCAGCGAGCGGCCGCCATCAACGGCGATGACCTGGCCGGTTATGTAGTCGGCCTGGGTGGCAAGAAAGATTACGGTGCGGGCGATGTCGGCTGCGTCGCCAACACGCTGCAGCGGAATTTTTGCCAGCAATCGCTGCTGATAGGCATCGGTGGCGTGCTCCGGCCAGATGATTGCGCCAGGCGCGATCGCGTTGACGCGCACGCCGGGGGCGAGATCGTGCGCCAGCGAGCGGGTCAGCGAGACCAGGCCGGCTTTGGTCATCGCATAGAGCGGGTGATCCTTCAGCGGACGCTCGGCATAGATGTCGGTGAGATTGATAATGCTGCCGAAATTCGCTGCGAGTAATTTGTGCAGGCCTTGGGCGAGGAAAAACGGCGCGCGCAGATTGCTGTTGACCAGAATATGCCACTGTTCAGGCGTGGCAGTATCGAGCGGCGTCGGGAAAAACGCCGACGCATTGTTGACCAGCAGCGACAGATCGGGCGCCAGCTCACGGGTTTCGGCGAGGATATTGTCGAGCGCGCCTGCGTCGGCAAGATCGCCGAGCAGCAGCACGGCGGAATCGCGGCGCAATGCATTGAATGTTGCGACCAGCAGTTCGCCCTCGGTACGCGAGGCGTGGCAGTGAACGAGTACACGATAACCTTCCGCGTGCAGTGCCCGGCAGATCGCCGCACCGATCCGCTTCGCGCCTCCGGTAACCAGCGCCGCACCTTTCATGCCGGCAGCTCTTTGTCGGTTTGCGCCTTGAGATCGGCGAGCCGCTGCATGCGTTCCTGCCGGATGGCATTACCGAGCGCGACACCGGCAAGGCCGCGTTCGCGCAGCGGGCCAACATCAATGTGGTGGGTCAGAGTCAGCGCCCGGTGCAGGTAATCGCCCTGCGGGTATGGGCGATCTTCAAAACCGAGCCGGCCCAGATAGTCGGCCTGGCAGGCAGTGACGAATTCCGCGAAACGATCCGGTCGCCGAAAGGCGTCGATTTTTTCCAGCAATTCGAGCAGCGTGGCTGGCCGCAGTTCGTAGACGCGGTGCGCCAGACCGTGAAAATGCGCTACATGCACCGCGAGGTCACGGAAATCGTTCGGAATGCGCAGGCGGTCGCATAACTGGTGCACCAGTTTCACGCTGCGGTGCTCGTGGCCGACATGGCGTGGCAATACCTCGGCCGGCGTTTCGCCCTTGCCCAGATCATGGGTGAGCGCGGCAAAGCGCACCTGCGCGGCAGCGGAAAGTTTTTCGGCAGCATCGAGCACCATCATGACATGCACGCCGGTATCGATTTCCGGGTGGTAGTCGGCGCGCTGCGGCACGCCCCAAAGCTTTTCGGCTTCCGGAAACAGCACGGCAAGCGCCCCGCAGGCGCGCAGCGTCTCGAAATACACGCGCGGCGACGGGCCGGCCAGCGCGCGGTGTGTTTCCTGCCAGACGCGCTCGGCGGTGAGATCGTTCAGTTCGCCGGAGCGACTCATTTCACGCAGCAGCGTCATGGTTTCGGCGGCGACGCTAAAGCCCTGCGAGGCAAACCGGGCAGCGAAGCGCGCGACGCGCAGCACCCGCAGCGGATCTTCGCGGAAGGCAGGTGAGACGTGCCGCAGCAGCCGTGCATCCAGATCGGCGCGGCCGCCGTAAGGGTCGATGAGGGTGCCGTTTTCATGCCGGGCAATGGCGTTGATGGTGAGATCGCGGCGCAACAGGTCTTCTTCGAGCGTCACCTGCGGATCGGCATGCACGATGAAGCCGTGGTAACCGCGACCGTTCTTGCGCTCGGTGCGGGCCAGCGCGTATTCGTCTTTCGTCTGCGGGTGGAGGAAAACCGGAAAGTCCTTGCCGACGGGCGTGTAGCCAAGCGCCACCAGAGCGTCGGGCGTTGCGCCGACCACCACCCAGTCGCGTTCCTTGACCGGCAGGCCCAGGAGCGCATCGCGCACGGCACCGCCGACGAGATAAGCCTGCATTGACGGCGCCACATCGGTTAAGGAATGATTGGCCCATGATGTGTGAAGCAATCAGGCAAGACAACCGCAAGGCGCTGTGGGTGGCACGAATTCCGTGCCGCTTGCGGTGCCGTTTGCGTGACTGATTCCACATCACGCTTCCGGGGGCCGCAGCGACACTGTCCTGCGGCCCTTGTCGTTTTGGGTCCCCGCCGGCAGTGATCGCAGTGGCTTCTTCACCGGGAATACGCGCAGGCCGCGTGTTCCAAGCAGGAGAGGTGGCATGCGTGCCGTTGTTTTTCCGATCACCCTGTCGTATCTGATCGTGGTTGTTGTCTGGTCGACCACACCGTTGTTTCTCTACTTCAGCACGCGCGCTTTCCCGGCGGAGCTCGCCGGTGGTCTGCGCATGGCCGCCGGCGCTGTGGTGGCCAGCCTGCTGATATGGGCGACCGGTGGTGTGCTGCGGCGTGATCGGGCGGCGCTGCTGACCTATGTGGTGATGCTGCCCGGCGTGTTTGGCGCCATGTACCTTTCGTACCTGGCAGCCCCGCATGTTCCCAGCGGACTTATTTCGGTCATCTTCGGACTCAGTCCGATCATCTCCGCCCTGTGCGCGCGTGCGCTTGCCGTCGATCCGCTACCGGGAATGGCGCGCTTTGGCGCGGCGCTGATCGCGTTGGCCGGGCTGGTTTTTATCACCAGTGAGAGCGAGCGGGGCGCTGCACAGGTTGATGTCGTCGGCATCGTCCTGCTGCTGGGCGCCGTGTTGCTGTTCAGTGTCAGTGCCGTGCTGGTGCGCAAATTCGGCAGCGGGGTCGATGCCCTGGTCCAGACCGCCGGGGCGCTGTGGGTGTCGCTGCCGTTCTATGCCGGCGCCTGGTTGTTGCGCGGTGCGCCGCTGCCCGAGGCGCAAAGCGCGGATTTCATGCTGTCGCTGGCCGCCATAGCGTATCTGGCGCTGTTTGGCTCGGTGCTCGGTTTTGTCTGTTATTACCAGGTGCTCAAGCAGATGCCGGCCGCAAGTGCGGCACTGATCACCGTGATCACGCCGGTATTCGCCCTGGGCCTCGGGGCGCTGGTGAACGACGAGCGGTTGACGGCCGCCATGTTGCTTGGCGCTTTGCTGGTGGTGGCGGGTGTTGCCGGGTTTTTGCTGCCGGTATCCAGCCTGCGCACGCTCCGGCAGTGGGTATTGACGCGGTTGCGGCCAGCAGCCGGTGAATAGCAGCCGCTGACGATTGATGTTTCCGGCTCTGGCGTTGAGCGCTCGTGTCATTGCCCGAAGTACTCAGCCATGGTGTGATCGCGCCTCGCTTTTTGCGGATAGACAGCCGCGGCCCCTGGTTTGGGCCGACACGTCACTGGAAATGGGAAGCACCATGATCAAGACCCGTATCACCGAGATGCTCGGCATCAAGCACCCGATCGTTCAGGGCGGCATGATGAACGTCGGCTTTGCCGAACTCGCCGCTGCCGTGTCCAATGCTGGCGGTCTTGGCATTCTTACGGCACTCAGCCAGCCGACGCCGGACGATCTGCGCAAGGAAATCGCGCGTTGCCGGACGCTGACCAGCAAACCGTTCGGGGTGAACCTCACCATTCTGCCGACGATCAAACCGGTGCCCTACGAGGAGTACGCGCGGGTGATTTGCGAGGCGGGCGTGAAAGTGGTGGAAACAGCCGGGCGCAACCCGGAACCGTACATGCCGATGTTTCGCGCCCACGGCGTGCTGGTGATCCACAAGTGCACCAGTGTTCGCCATGCGCTCAAGGCGGAGAAACTTGGCGTCGCGGCGGTGAGTGTCGACGGCTTTGAGTGCGCCGGCCACCCCGGCGAAGACGATGTGCCGAATCTGGTGTTGCTGCCGGCCGCCGCCGCGAAACTGAAAATTCCGATGCTCGCTTCCGGCGGGATCGGCACCGGCACGCAAATGGCAGCTTGCCTCGCGCTGGGTGCGGAGGGCATCAACATGGGCACGCGTTTTCTTGCCACGAAAGAAGCGCCGGTGCACGACAACATCAAGCAGGCGCTGGTGAATTCCAGCGAACTGGATACCGCGTTGATTTACCGCACCCTGAAAAATACCGCACGCGTCCACAAGAATTCCGTGGCAAAAAAAGTGCTGGAAATTGAAGCGCGCCCGGGCGAGACAAACTTTGATGACATCAAGGATCTGGTAACAGGCGTCAAAGGCAGGGAATTGCTGAAAACCGGCGATCTCGAATACGGCGTCTGGACTGCCGGCCAGGTGCAGGGCCTGATCGACGATATACCCAGTTGTCAGGAGCTGATCGAGCGCCTGGTGCGCGATTGCGAGGCAACGATTCTGCAACGGCTGGTGGGCATGATTCAGAAGTGATGCTGCGGCAGTATTTCCGCCGGCCGTCGCATTTACGGTCGGCGGAACCGCAGGTTATGCTCAATCTCGCCGCCGCGAGGCTCAACAAGGAGAAGCAACATGGCTGTCGCTGTCTGTTCCGTATCCGACCTGCCGGTCGGTTCGCACAAGGAGTTCGCTGTCAACGGCGAGACTGTATTGGTCTTCCATCTGGATGACGGCTTCTACGCGACGCAAAACCGTTGCACGCACCTGTTCATGTCACTGAAGAAAGGCAAGCTGATCGACGGCTGCAAAATCCAGTGCCCGTTTCATCGGGCGCAGTTCGACGTGCGCACCGGCGCTGTTGCCTGCTGGGCAAATTTTCCGCCGGGCGTGCAGATGCTGAATGTGGTGCGCGGTGAAAAGCCACTGAAGACCTTTGCGACGAAAGTTGTCAATGGCGAGGTGTTCGTCGAGGTCGGCTGAGCGCCGCGCAGCAGTAGCGTCGGTGCGCTGGGCGCCGGCTACTTGCGCAAATCGCTCTGCGGGAACTGGTCGGCAATTTCCCACAGCACCTTGAACCAGGGCACGAAATGCGGGCCCACCAGCGGTTTGCCGGTGGTGAGCAGCGCGGCGGACAGTTCCCGTTCCGGGTCGGCCCAGGCCAGGATGTTGGCGAAGCCGAGGTGGCCGTAAGCCTGCTCGGTGGAGGGGCCCATCAGGCCGAACGGTTTGCTGCCGAGCATCATGCCCATGCTGTAGCGCATCGGCATCATCAGGGTCCGGTCGAGTTCGGCCTTGCCGGCCTCCATCACCGCGCGATGCACGGTGAGTGGATCAAAAACGCGCACCCCGTTGAGCGTGCCGCCCTGGCGCAGCAACTCGAAGAAACGCGTTGTTTCTTCGGCGGTGGCGCAGATATTGCCGGCCGGAATGATCGCCTGCAGCCAGCGCGGGTCGTTTGACACGTCGATCGCTTCTTCCAGATCACCGCCGAGCACATGCTTGATGTAGCGGTTGAACGGAAACATCGGCTTCATGCCGGTGAAATAATTCAGTGCGACTTTGTGCGCGTCGGCGGGATCAGCGCCGTAGTTGAAATAGCGCATGCCCAGCGGTTTCTGGATCACGTCGCGCAATATGTCGCGCACGCTGCGGCCGGAGGCACGCGCCACGATCTCGGCGAGGATGAAGCCGCCGGTAATCGCGTGGTAGGCCAGACGCCTGCCACCCGGTGATACCGGGCGTGCATTGCAGAGCATGTGCATGACGGCGTCGTGATCGAACATCACCGTCGGATCGATGGCGCCCTCCAGGCGCGGGACGCCGCCGCGATGCGACAGCAGGTGCTGGATGGTGGTGTTTTCCTTGCCGTGGTTGGCGAATTCGGGAATGTAGTGGGCGATCGGGTCGAGCAGGTTGATCTTGCCTTCCTGCGCCAGCCAGTGCACCAGCATTGCTGTTACCGCCTTCGATGCCGAGAACAGGCAGACAGGGGTGTCGGGTGTGAGCAGCTCTTTTTCCGTGTAGGCGCCATCTTGCGGGCCGTTGCCGCGGGCGTGGCCGATGGCACGGTTGAGGACGATCTGGCCGCGATAGCGCAGGCACAGCGAGATGCCCGGACTCATGCCGGTGCGATAAAGCGCCTCGGTGCGCTCCCAGATGCGATCAATGGCGTCGGTGGCCAAACCGAGGTCGTCGGCACGCACTTCCCGGTGCGCATCGCGGGTGGTGACGCAGGCGAGGTCGTCCGGGACTTTGCAGCGGTGCAAAGAGAGGTCGATACGGGGCAGGACTGCCATGGGAGACTCCTGGGCTGGCGGGGGACATGATTCGGGGCAGCGGGGGTTATAGCAGCCCGGTCCGGGCGCTGTCACACGGAGCCGACAATTGTCGGCTTGCCGCCCGCCGGTGGCGTGGCTACCGTGCAGGGACTGTGTCCAACCGGGTACTCTCTTCCGGGAACCCCGTCCTTAAGGAGGCTGCACCATGAGCGAAACCGGCGAACGCGAATTCCACAGTTTCCGGGAGTTCTACCCGTTCTATCTTGCTGAGCATGGGCACCCCACCTCACGGCGCCTGCATTTTATTGGCACCTTGAGTGCACTGGCGCTCGCCGGCTTCGCGCTGGCAACGCAGCAGTGGGTATTTCTGTGGTTGCTGCCAGTGGTGGGTTACGGGTTCGCCTGGGTTGGCCACTTTGTGTTTGAACGCAACCGACCGGCCACCTTCAAGTGGCCGCGCTACAGCCTGATGGGCGACTTCGTGATGTTCAAGGACATCCTCACCGGGCGTATCGACTGGTGATTTTCCTGCGCCGTTTTTTGTTGTTTACCCTGTTGCTGTCAATTGCCGGGCAGTCGGCTTTTGCCGTGCCCGCCGACGAGGCAGCGTGGCGTCTGGTCAGCAATAAGCAAGGTATCAAGGTTTACATGCAGCATCGCGAGGGTTCGCGGCTGAAGACGTTTCGCGGCGTCACGGTCATGCAGGTAAACGACTGGCACGCGATCGGTGCGGTGATCAACGATTATGCCAATGCGCCGCGCTGGTTGCAGTACGTCTCCTCGGTGCAGGAATTCGGGCGGCACAGTCCGCTTGATCGCGACCTGATTTTCCAGACCGATCTGCCCTGGCCGGTGGCCGATCGCGAAGCGGTGGCACGTGCTCATGGCTGGACACCGCCGGGCACCTACGATCTGGCGATCCGTTTCGAAAATGCGCCCGGGTTGCTGCCGCCCAATGAAGACTACGTGCGTTGCCCGGCGTTCAATGCCCGTTTCGATTTCCACTGGCTTGGCGGCAACCAGGTGCAGGTTGTTTACGAAATGGTTCTTGATCCCGGCGGCTACATTCCAGAGTGGATTACCAATATCCTGCTTCAGGATGCGCCATTTATCACCCTCAAGCGCCTTGCGAAAGTGATCAATCAACCCGAATACCAAGGCCAGCATCTCGACTACATTATCGCGCCGCCTGATTTCGGCGTGGAGCGCTGAGCGTTTTTCAGGGCGCGAATTTTCTACCGCAGTGAGCGGATTTCCCAGCCGCGTTGTTTGGCTGCGGCACGCAAAGCGTCATTTGGATCCACGGCAATGGGCGTGGTAACCATTTCCAGCAGCGGCAAATCCGTGTGCGAATCTGAATAACACACGCTGCCATCCAGGCTGTGTGGATGTTTCCTGAGCCATTCGTGCAAACGCATGACCTTGCCTTCGCGATAACAGGGCGTACCGGCGACGCGGCCGGTGTAACGGCCGTGCGCGAATTCTGCTGTCGTTGCGAGCAGGGTGTGCACGCCGAAGCGCTCGGCGATCGGCCGGGTCACGAAATCATTGGTGGCGGTGATGATCAGCAGGGTATCGCCGGCACGGCGGTGTTCTTGCACCAGCGCGAGTGCTTTGGGCAGCACCAGCGGCTCGATTTTTTCCTCCATGAATTCGCGATGCCAGCGCTGCAACTGATCATGCGTATGTTCGCTGAGCACCTGCAGGGCAAAAGCGAGGTAGGCGTGAATGTCGAGTTGCCCGGCGCAGTAATCTGCGTAAAAACGGTCGTTGGTATCCTTGTAGTACTGCCCATTGACGATGCCGCGCTCAACGAGGAAGTCGCCCCAGGCGTGATCCGAGTCGCCGGCGAGCAGCGTATTGTCGAGATCGAACAGGGCGAGGCGGGTCATGGTCGGGGCGGGCGATTGCAGCTAAGAGGGAGATTCGTCGGCAGCATGATAACGCGGGCGCGCACCGGCTTTCATTGCCCGGCGCGTGCCCATCGTGTACACATAACCCATTGGTAGTCCAACCTCTTTTCCGGTGTCATCGTGATCGATTCCGAAGGTTTCCGCCCCAATGTGGGCATCATCGTCTGCAACATCGCCGGCCAGGTGCTGTGGGCGCGTCGGCGCGGCCACGATGCCTGGCAGTTCCCGCAGGGCGGCATTGCCGGCGGTGAGTCGCCCCAGGAGGCGATGTTCCGCGAGTTGCATGAGGAGGTCGGCCTGCGTGAAACCGATGTTCGTATCCTCTCCTGCACCCAGGGCTGGCTGCGCTACCACCTGCCGGAGCGGTTCATTCGTCAGCGCGAGAATCCGCGCTGCATCGGCCAGAAGCAGAAGTGGTTTCTGCTGGAGTTGACCGGCCGCGAGGACGCCATCGATCTTGCGGTCATGCGCAAGCCGGAGTTCGAGGACTGGACCTGGGTGTCGTACTGGTACCCGTTGAACCAGGTGATCGATTTCAAACGTAACGTGTATTTGCAGGCATTAAAGCAATTGGCGCCGGCGTTGCCGGTGCGCAGCCGGGCGTAGGCCGGTTTACAGCGGGCTGCAAGGGAGAACATCGTGCTTGAAGTTTTGCGGCGTATTGTCCAGGAAGTGAATTCTGCGCCCGACGTGCCGTCGGCGTTGGCGGTGCTGGTGCGGCGCGTGCGCGATGCGATGGGCACCGAGGTGTGTTCTGTCTATCTGCTCGATGAGGCCGCCAGTCGCTGGGTGCTGATGGCGACCGAGGGTTTGAAGAAGGAAGCGATCGGCAAGGCAACGATGGGCATTGCCGAAGGCCTGGTTGGCCAGGTCGGTTTGCGCGAAGAGCCGATCAACCTGGAAGATGCATTCACGCACCCGAAATTTCAGTACCTGCCGGAAGTTGGCGAGGAAGCTTTCCACGCTTTCCTCGGCGTGCCGGTGGTGAACCAGGGCAAGACGCTGGGCGTATTGATTGTGCAACAGCGCGAGCGCCGCCGCTTCGATCAGAGCGAGGAATCGTTTCTCGTCACCATTGGCGCGCAGTTGTCCGGTCTGGTTGCGCATGCGCGTGCTACGGCGCGCGCTGCGGCGATTGCCGAGTTTACGCCCGAGCACGACAAGGTTTTCATCGGCGTTGCCGGCAGTCCCGGCGCGGCGATGGGTACGGCGAAGGTGATCTACCCGCCGGCCGATCTGGAATCGGTGCCGGATCGCGCCATCGAGGAGATCGACAAGGAACTCAAGCGCCTCGACAGTGCATTGATGACCGTGCGCACCGAAGTGCGCAAACTCGGTGAGCGCGTTGCCGGGCAACTCAAGCCCGAAGAGCACGCGCTGTTCGATGTCTGGCTGCGCATGCTCGACAAGAACGCGCTCGGTGGCGAGATCGCCGCAAAGGTGCGTGAAGGCAATTGGGCCGAGGGCGCATTGCGTGCGGTAATCGGCACCCATGTTGATTCGTTCGAGCGCATGGATGATGCCTACTTGAGAGAACGTGCTGCCGACGTGCGTGATCTGGGTTTGCGCGTGCTGGCGCAATTGCAGGCACGCGCTACGCCAACCGGCGACGATTTTCCCGAGGACACCATCATCCTTGCTGATGAGATGAGTGCCACGACGCTGATGGACTTGCCGCGCGAAAAAATTCGCGCGATCGCCACGATCCGCGGTTCTGCGACCTCGCACATGGCAATCGTCGCACGCACCATGGGCATCCCCACAGTGTTGGGTCTTGCCGATCTGCCGATGACGCAGATCGATGGCCAGAAGATGATCGTCGACGGATTCCGTGGCCGGGTGATCGTGGCGCCGGGTCGCGAATTTCGCAAACAGTACAAGCAGATCATCAAGGATGAGCAGAGTCTCATCCGTGAACTTGAGCCGTTGCGCAATCTGCCGTCGGTCACCCAGGATGGCCACCATATTTCGCTGATGGTGAATACCGGTCTGCTGGCTGATGTGCAGCGCTCCCTCGGGCGCGGCGCGGGGGGCGTCGGCCTGTACCGCACCGAGATTCCGTTCATGGTGCGTGACCGATTCCCGACCGAGGAAGACCAGCGGCAGATATACCGTACGCAACTTGAGGCATTTCATCCGCACCCGGTGGTCATGCGTACGCTCGATGTCGGTGGCGACAAAATGCTGCCGTATTTTCCGGTGGAAGAAACCAACCCTTTCCTCGGCTGGCGCGGTATTCGTATCACGCTCGATCACCCGGAAATTTTCCTGGTTCAGGTGCGGGCGATGCTCAAGGCGAGCGAGAAGCTCAACAACCTGCGTATCCTTGTGCCGATGATCACTACCGTTTTCGAAGCCGAAGAAGCGATGCATCTGGTGCATCGCGCCTGGCTGGAAGTGCGGGAGGAAGGTATTGATGTCGAGATGCCGCCGCTGGGTGTGATGATCGAGGTGCCGGCGGCTGTCTATCAGGCACGGGAACTGGCGCAGCGCGTCGATTTCCTGTCGGTCGGCTCGAACGATCTGACCCAGTACATTCTCGCTGTCGATCGCAACAACCCGCGGGTTGCCGGTCTGTATACCGGCTTCCATCCGGCGGTGCTGGCGGCGCTGAAGCATGTGGTTGAGGCCGGCCATGCCGAGGGCAAGTCGGTGAGCATTTGTGGCGAACTCGCGGGCGACCCGCTCGCGACGCCATTGCTGATGGCGATGGGTTTTGACTCGCTGTCGATGAACGCCAGCAGCCTGTTGAAAGTGAAGTGGGTGGTGCGCAATTCAACGCTGACCGATTCGCGTGCGTTGCTGGCTGATGTGAGCGCGATGGATAATGCCGAGGTTATCCAGTCGCATCTTGGTCTGGTGCTGCAGCAGCGCGGTATGGGGTTGGTGCTGGCGCGCAAGGACAAGGGTGCGGCTGCCTAAAGCACGCCTGCATCAAGTCCGGCGGCAACGTACATTCCCATCTCCTGCGCCTGCGCAACAAATTCCTCTTGCCACTCGCCGCGCAGCATGAGCGGCTGCTGCGCCATTTTCCAGCGCAATCCGGTGAGAATGGATTCCAGGGCGCGTCGCGTGCCGGTGCCGTCGGGGCCGGCGCGGATGACGATCGCGCAGGGCAGACCCTGTTTTTCTTCCAGCACCGGATAGTAGCTGCGATCAAAGAAATCCTTCAGCGCACCGCTCATGTAGCCGAGATTTTCGGTGGTGAAAAGAATGATGGCATCGCAGGCGCGGATGTCGTCCGGGCCGGCCTCGAGTGCAGGTTTATGCACGACATCCACGGTGTCGATATCCGGATGCTGTGCGCCGTGCAGAATCGCCGCAACGAGACGCTGCGTGTTGGGCGATGGCGTATGGGCGACGATCAGCAGGCGCTTCATGGGGACCCCTTCAGATAGCCCAGCGGCAGAGCGGTGGTATCGATCACGCGGCGCATCACGAAACTCGAATGCACGCCGGTCACGCCCTCGATACGCGTGATCTTGTTGAGCAGGAATTCCTGATAGGTGTCCATGTCCGGCACCACCACCATCAGCAAGTAGTCGGCGCTCTGGCCGGTAATCAGGAAGCACGACTGCACTTCGGGGAATTGCTGCACCGTCGTTTCGAAATGCGCGAAGCGCTCCGGCGTGTGGCGATCCATGGAAATCTGGATCAGTGCGGTGAGCGACAGGCCGAGCTTTTTGCGGTCGAGCAGGGTGACGTGCCTGCCGATGACGCCGGCCTCCTCAAGGGCTTTTACCCGTCGCAGGCAGGGTGACGGGGAGAGCCCCACGCGGGTGGCGAGATCCTGGTTGGTGAGGCTCCCGTCCTGCTGAAGTTCTTCGAGGATGCGGCGGTCGATACGGTCGGGGTTGAAGTCTGGCATTCCAGATATGCTCATTTTTCACAAATTTGCGCAATGTTAAGCCAATAATAATAAAAAATGGGGCAAATAAACAACAATATTGTGGGTATCTACGCCTAGACTGTTCTTTCTCAATCGCCTTGCCGACGAGCCTTTCCCATGCGCTACGACCACCGCAAGTACACCGCCTTCAAACCCATCCCGCGCCCGCAGCGTCGCTGGCCGGACCGGGTTATCGACCGTGCGCCCGACTGGTGTGCGGTCGATCTGCGCGACGGCAACCAGGCGCTGGTGAAGCCGATGTCGGTTGCGCAGAAAACGCGTCTGTTCAGGTTGCTGGTCGACATCGGCTGCAAGGAAATTGAGGTGGGTTTTCCGGCCGCCTCGCAACCGGATTTCGATTTCGTGCGGAAAATCATCACTGAAAATCTCGTGCCGGATGACGTCACCCTGCAAGTGCTCACCCAGGCGCGCGAGGAGTTGATTGCGCGCAGCTTCGACGCACTGCGCGGCGCGAAAAAGGCCAATATCCACCTGTACAACTCGACATCGACCGTGCAGCGCGAGCGCGTATTCGGGCTCGATCGCGCGGCCATCAAGGCCATTGCCGTGCAGGGCGCAACCTGGGTGAAAGAGATGGCGGCGCAGCAGCCGGAAACACAATGGGAATTCCAGTATTCACCGGAGAGCTTCACCGGTACCGAGCTCGATTACGCGGCAGAAGTAGTCAATGCGGTGATCGGCGTGTGGCAGCCGCAGCATGGCCGGAAAGTCGTGATCAATCTGCCGGCGACGGTGGAGATGAGCACGCCGAACGTTTACGCAGACATGATCGAGTGGATGGGCGAGCACATCGATCATCGTGACAAATTGCGGATCAGTTTGCACACGCACAACGACCGCGGTTGTGGCGTGGCCGCTGCGGAGCTTGGCGTGCTGGCCGGCGCGGATCGTGTTGAGGGCACGCTGCTGGGTAACGGCGAGCGCACCGGCAACATGGATCTTGTCACCATGGCGATGAACCTCTATTCGCAGGGTGTCGATCCGCGCCTCGATTTCTCCGACATGCGCCGTATCATCGATACGGTGGAGTACTGCACGGAAATCCCGACGCATCCGCGTCATGCCTATGCCGGTGCATTGGTGTTCACTGCGTTCAGCGGCAGCCATCAGGATGCGATCCGCAAGTCGCTGGCGAAACAGCGCGCTGATGAGCCGTGGCAGGTCGCCTACTTGCCGATCGATCCGCGCGATCTGGGGCGTCGCTACGAGGAGATGGTGCGCATCAACAGCCAGTCCGGCAAGGGCGGCGTGCTATATGTGCTGGAGCGCGATTTCGGCATCACCTTGCCACGCTGGCTGCAAATCGAATTCTCGAAAGTTGTGCAGCTTGCCGCCGAGCGTAGCGGCGGTGAGGTCGAGGGCGCAGCAATCCGCAGTCTGTTCGACAGCACTTACGTCGCCGTGTCGGCGGGCTGGCAGTTGGGCGATTACGCTATCCGGCGCGACGGCGCGCACGTGCACTTGCAGGTGAATGTCGATGGCAAGGTGCTCGCCGGGGATGGCCACGGTGCGGTCGAGGCGCTGATGGATGCGCTTAAACACGCGCGCGGCGTCAGTGCTGTTGTCGAGTCATTCGACGAGTATGCGCTTGGCAGTGACACTCAAGCGCGGGCGATGGCATGCGTGCGCGTGCGGGTGGGTGACGATGTGAGCGTCGGCGTCGCGCTGGGCGCAGACACTACCAGCGCGACGTTACAGGCCGTCCTTGCCGCGCTGGGCCGTCAACCGAGCGTGCGTGCCGCCGCGTGAGCGTGCGAGGGCGGCCCTTTTGGTCACGGGCGCTGCTCCGGAACCAGCACCGAATCCTGCGCTTGCGGCAATAATTCCGGATAATCGAGTGTGTAATGCAGCCCGCGGCTTTCCTTGCGCAGTTGCGCGCAGCGGATGATCAGCTCGGCCACCTGCGCGAGGTTGCGCAACTCGATCAGGTCGGACGTGACCTTGTAGTTGCGGTAGTAGTCGTGGATTTCCTGGCGCAGCAGTTGCGCGCGATTGAGCGCGCGCTGCAGGCGTTTATCGGTACGCACAATACCCACGTAGTCCCACATGAAGCGGCGAATCTCGTCCCAGTTGTGGGAGATCACCACGTCCTCGTCGGAATCCGTCACCTGGGATGAGTCCCACGGCCGTATCGGTTGTGGCGCCGGCACGCTGCCGAGCTGGGCGATGATGTCTTCGCTGGCGGCGCGGCCGAACACGAAACACTCCAGCAGTGAGTTCGACGCCATGCGATTGGCGCCGTGCAGGCCGGTGCACGAGGTTTCGCCGATCGCGTACAGGCCGTCGACATCGGTGTGGCCCTTGAGATCGGTGACGACGCCACCGCAAGTGTAGTGCGCCGCCGGTACCACCGGGATGGGCTGTTTGGTGATGTCGATGCCCAGCGACAGGCACTTGGCGTAGATGGTCGGAAAGTGTTCGATGACGAAATCCGTCGGCATGTGGGTAATGTCGAGCAGCACGTAGTCGAGGCCGAGCCGCTTCATTTCATGGTCGATGGCGCGGGCAACGATGTCACGCGGCGCAAGTTCGGCGCGCGCGTCGAAACGCAGCATGAAACGTTCGCCATTCGGCAACTTCAGCAGGCCGCCCTCGCCGCGAATTGCCTCGGTAATGAGGAATGATTTCGCGCCGGGGTGGTACAGGCAGGTCGGGTGGAACTGGTTGAATTCGAGATTGGCGACCCGGCAGCCGGCACGCCAGGCCATGGCGATGCCGTCGCCGGTCGCGATGTCAGGGTTGCTGGTATAGAGGTACGCCTTGCTGGCACCGCCGGTGGCGAGCACCACGAAGCGCGCGCGCACCGGCGTTACGCGGCCGGTGTTCTTGTCGAGCACGTAGGCGCCGACTGCGCGACGTTTGCCGTTCACCGTTTGCACGATCAGGTCGATCGCGATCTGGTGCTCGCGCACCGTCACTTCCGGGTGTTCGCGCAGCCGGTCGATCAGCGTCGAGGAGATGACCAGCCCGGTGGCATCGGCGGCGTGGATAATGCGGCGATGGCTGTGGCCGCCCTCGCGGGTCAGGTGATAGACCCAGGTGCCGTCAGGCTGCGCCTCGGTGGTGAACGCCACGCCCTGATCGATCAGCCAGCGAATTGCCGCCGGGCCATTGTTGACGGTGAAATCCACTGCTGCACGTTTGCACAGGCCGGCACCGGCAACGAGCGTGTCTTCGATGTGTGCAATCAGCGAGTCGGTCTCGTCGAGCACGGCAGCGATACCGCCTTGTGCATAGTAGGTGCTGGCGGCGGTGAGCGCGCCCTTGGACAGCACGCAGACCTTCGCCCGGTTGCACAGCCGCAGGGCGGTAGTCAGTCCGGCGGCACCGCTGCCGATGACGAGGACATCGAAGAGGGTGTCGGCGCTGTCCGGATCTGTACGGGGCATGGTGGTGAATATCCGGGGTCGCAAAATAATCGAGTATAGCGAAGCGGGCGCAAGTGGCCGGCACGCCTGCCGGCACGGCAACGATACTTTTGTAGCAGTCTGTATACTCCTCGTGCCCGAGCGCCCGGGCTGCTGAACTTTCTCGGGAAACAGGTTGTCACACGAAGCACACACCGCCACCCAGCGAGGCGTCTTCCGATGGCCGTTGTCATACCATTGCGTCATCCGGGCCTGCACCACCCGGCACCTGCACCGGTACAGATACCGGTGCAGACACCCACACCGAAACTGATTGCCAGCCAGGAAAGCGTGCTGCCCGTGAGCGAAAAGGAAATCGACCAGCAACTCGTTGAACGCGTGCAGAAGGGCGACCGGCGTGCTTTCGATCTGCTGGTGGGCAAGTACCAGCACAAGATCATGTCGGTGATCAGTCGTTACATACGCAACCCGGACGAAGTACAGGACGTGGCGCAGGATACGTTTGTGCGCGCCTGGCGCGCACTGCCGCGCTTTCGCGGCGACAGTGCCTTTTTCACCTGGCTGTACCGCATCGCAATCAATACCGCCAAGAACCATCTGGTGGCGAAGAGCCGCCGCCCGCCCGGCACCGACATCGACATCGACGACGCCCAGTTTCTTGAATCTGCTGATGGCCTGCGCGATACCGACACGCCGCTGGGGCATGTGCTGACCGCCGAGATTGGTGAAACGGTGCAGCGGGCACTGGCCGGGCTACCGGCAGAGATGCGCCAGGCAGTGATGCTGCGCGAGTTTGACGGTTTGTCCTATGAGCAGATTGCCGAGGTGATGGATTGCCCGGTAGGCACCGTCCGCTCACGGATCTTTCGTGCGCGCGAGGCAATCGACGAGCTGTTGGTGCCGCTGCTGGACAACACTTGAACAACAAAAACGAAACAGAACGGGAACCAATCGCCGTGCTGGCGGCTCCAATTGACCAGCTGGGAAAACCCGTCATTGGCTGGGGCAAGACAAGAGATGAACAACGATACCTTTCATGACCGCGATCATCAGGACCGCGATCGCGAATTGCTCTCGGCGCTCATGGATGGCGAAACGAGCGAGCACGAGTTGCGTCAGGCGCTGCGTGCGGTGGCCGATGATGCGGCCCTGGCGCAGCGCTGGCAGCGTTACCACGTGGCGCAATCGGCGCTGCGCGGCGAGGCCGGCGGCTTCGCCCACATCGATCTGCGTGCAGTCGTTGCCGGCCGCCTTGATGAGTCGGCGGATATGCCCGCCGCCGGCAGGCCCGCAGCGCGCATCAAGGCGTCGCGCTGGCGGCAGGCGAGTTGGCTCAAACCGCTGGCCAGCGTTGCTGTGGCGGCGAGCATGGCCGTAGTGACGGTGTTTGCCTGGCAGGCACTGCGTCCCGGCGTTTCCGGTGTTGGCGAAAGCATGATTGCCGGCACGGTTGCTGCACCTGCTGCCGGTGCCCAGACCGTTGCACTCGGGCCCATGCTGATGGTGCGTGAAGATGGCGAGGAGCTGCTGCTGCCGGACGACCAGTCCGGCTCACCGACTGCCGGCCAGGATCGCCTCAACGCCTATCTGGCCCGTCACGCTCAGGCGGCGAGCCAGACGAGCAACCGCGGTCTTGCGCCCTATGCGCGGGTGGTCAGCCTTGATGGCGAAGCAGGGCGTTGAATGATGTTGCCAAGGGTACTGCGTCGCGCGTTGTTGGTGCTCATTGCAGTGCTCCTCCTGCCTGGCATGCCGGTGGCACAGGCTGCCGATGCTGCGGATACCGCCAAGGCTGGCCTTGAGCTGCTGCGCCAGGTCAGTGATGCCTGGCGCCAGGGCAATTTTCGTGGCCGTTTTGTCTACGTGCGCGGCAATCGCATGGATTCGATGCAAGTGGTGCATGCGGTGTTTGATGGCATCGAGTACGAGCGACTGTCTCACCTTGACAACACGACCAACGAGATCATCCGGCGCGGTGACGAAACCATCTGCGTGCATCCCGATGCGCGCATGACGCGGTTGGATGCTGCCCGCGCCGGCGGCCCGTTTCGTGCCTTCGCGGCAATCGACAACTCCATCGCGCAGGGCTATGCCGTGGCGCGTGCCGGACAATCGCGGGTTGCTGGCCGCACTGCCGATTATGTCGAGATCGTCCCGCGCGATGCCCATCGTTTCGGCCACCGTATCTGGATCGATCGCCAGAGCCGGCTGCCGCTGCGCTATGAAATCGTCAACCGCAAGGGCGCTGCGCTGGAGTCGGTTGAGTTTGTCGACATCGATACCGACATCAGGGTGCCGAAGGAAATGTTTACCGTGCCGGCCGGGCCGTTGGCACAGACGCTGAGCATTGTGCGTGTTGTCGAGGCGGCGGTGCCGGCGGTCGCACCGATGTGGTTGCCGCCGGGTTTCAGAATCACCGGCAGCCAGACCCAGCGCGTAGGCGCGGCGCCGGAAACGGTGTCGGCGGTGACCTATTCCGATGGCTTGGCAGCATTCTCGTTTTTTGTCGAGAAAGCCGCCGTCGGCGCGAAACCGATGGGCCGGCAGATCGGTCCGACCGCTGTGGTGAGCGGTGTGCTCGACGCCGCTGCGGCCGGGCATTTTCAGGTCACGCTGGTGGGGGAAATTCCGGCTGGTACGGCGGTGAAGATTGTTGAGAGTACGCGCCATCGTGTCGCCGCTGGCGTACCGCGCTGAGGCTTGCGTTTTTTCATTACCCTGTTACGGAGTCAGCCCATGAACATGCTGCATCGATTGCTGTTGTTTGTCTCCATTGCCCTGGCCGCGTTCGGGGCCGGGTTCGGCATTGCCAGTGCCGGCGCCAGTGCTGGCGCGCCAGCGCTGGCGGCAGCCGCTGCACCAGCGCGGCCGGCCGTTGCGGGCCTGCCGGATTTCACCGGGCTGGTCGAGCAAAACAAGGCCAGTGTGGTCAGCATCAGTGTCGAAGCGACGCGCCCGGCCATGCAGGGCAATATGCAGGGCGAGGTGCCGGAAATTCTCAAGCGCTTCTTTGGCGATCAATTCAATTTCGAAATGCCGCCGCCGCAGCAGCGCCGACCACAGCAGGGCCTCGGTTCAGGATTCATCATCTCGGCCGATGGCTACATCCTGTCCAACAACCATGTGATCGACGGTGCCGACAAGGTGACGGTGCGTCTGCTCGATCGCCGTGAGCTGGCGGCGAAAGTGATCGGCACCGACAAGCGCAGCGACATCGCCCTGCTCAAGGTCGATGCGCAGGACCTGCCGGTGGCGAAGATCGGCAAGTCCGACCAGTTACGCGTCGGTGAGTGGGTATTCGCCATCGGCGCGCCATTCGGTTTCGACTACTCGGTGACCGCCGGCATCGTCAGCGCGCTCGGTCGCGGTCTGCCGCGCGAAAACTATGTGCCGTTCATCCAGACTGACGTTGCCATCAACCCGGGCAATTCCGGCGGCCCGCTGTTCAATCTTGCCGGCGAAGTCATTGGCATCAATTCACAGATATTTTCCGGCAGCGGCGGCTACATGGGCCTGTCATTTGCCATCCCGATGGATGTCGCCATGGAGGTTGTCGAGCAGTTGAAGGGCGGTGGCAAAGTGGCACGCGGCTGGCTGGGTGTGGTCATCCAGGATGTTGACCGTGATCTTGCCGAGTCGTTCGGGCTTGCCCGTGCCGAAGGCGCGCTGGTGGCAAAGGTGATGCCGGATGCGCCGGCCGCCGCCGCGGGCCTGAAGGAAGGTGACATCATCACCGCGTTCAACGGCCAGGATGTGGTGTTTTCCTCGGATTTGCCCCACTTCGTGGGCCGGATGAAGCCGGGCAGTATCGCGACCCTCAAGGTTATGCGCGACGGCCGGGTGCGCGAGGTCAAGGTAAAGATCGGCGAGTTGCCGAGCGAGGAAGACCTGGCCGATACCGACAGCGCTGGCGCTGGTAGCGGGGCCGCTGCGCCGGCCGTCGCGTCCGCGTCGGCAAGCCGTCTGGGTCTGCTGGTCGAGGCCCTGCCGGAGACCAGGCGCAAGCAGCTTGGCATCAAGGGCGGCGTCATGGTGGCGCGTGTCACTGGCGAGCCGGCAAGCAGCGTCGGGCTGCGCCCGGGCGATGTCATCGTCGCGGTCAATAATCGCGAGATTGATAGCCTGGCCACCTTCAATGCGGTCATTGACAAGCTGCCGGCGCAGAAGTGGATACCGCTGCTGATCAACCGCGGCGACAGCGCGCAGTACGTACCGATTCAGATCAGGTAGGCCGATCCCCAGGGGCCGGGCAAATCCGCTAGAATGCCCGGCCTTGCCTGATCCCTCCCTTACGCTGCGTACTCTCTGCCCGTGACCGACATCGCGAACATCCGCAATTTTTCGATCATTGCCCACATCGATCACGGCAAGTCGACGCTCGCCGACCGCTTTATCCAGATCTGTGGCGGTCTTACTCAACGCGAGATGAGCGCGCAGGTGCTCGACTCGATGGATATCGAGCGCGAGCGCGGCATCACCATCAAGGCGCAGAGCGTCACCTTGCCGTTTACCTCGAAACGTGACGGCCAGGTCTACCAGCTCAACTTCATCGACACGCCCGGCCACGTCGACTTCTCCTATGAAGTCTCGCGTTCGCTGTCGGCTTGCGAAGGTGCGCTGCTGGTGGTCGATGCCGGACAGGGCGTAGAGGCGCAGTCGGTGGCCAACTGCTACACCGCGCTTGAACTTGAACTTGAAGTGATGCCGGTGCTGAACAAGATTGACCTGCCACAGGCCGAACCTGAGCGCGTGAAGCAGGAAATTGCCGACATCATCGGCGTCGACGCGTCCGACGCCTGCCTTGTCAGCGCCAAGACGGGCGCTGGCGTCGACGATTTGCTTGAGGAGCTGGTCAAGCGTATTCCGGCACCGAAAGGCGAGCGCAACGCGCCGCTGCAGGCGCTGATCATCGATTCCTGGTTCGACAACTACCTTGGCGTGGTGTCGCTGGTGCGCGTCATGAACGGCGTGCTTAAAAAAGGCGAGAAGATCTACGTCAAGTCGACCGGTCATGCCCACGAAGTCGGCGTCGTCGGCATTCACACGCCCAAGCGCAAGGAAACCGGCGTGCTGGAAGCCGGCGAAGTTGGTTATGTCGTCGCCGGCATCAAGGACATTCACGGCGCGCCGGTAGGCGACACGCTCACCCATGCGAAAACGCCGGATACCGCAGCGCTGCCGGGTTTCAAGAAAGTCAAACCGCAGGTGTACGCCGGGCTGTTCCCGGTGAACGGTGAGGATTACGAGGATTTCCGCGAGGCGCTCAACAAGCTGTCACTGAATGACGCTTCACTGTTCTTTGAGCCGGAATCCTCCGACGCGCTGGGTTTTGGCTTCCGCATCGGTTTCCTTGGGCTGTTGCACATGGAGATCATTCAGGAGCGGCTTGAACGCGAGTACGACCTTGATTTGATCACCACGGCGCCGACGGTTGTCTACGAGGTGCTGACCCGCAAAGGTGAGCTGCTCTACGTCGACAGCCCCTCCAAGTTGCCCGATATTTCTCATATTGAGGAAGTGCGCGAGCCGATTGCCGAAGTGCACATTCTCGTGCCGCAGGAACATCTCGGCAACGTCATTACCCTGTGTGTCGAGCGCCGTGGCGTTCAGAAGAACATGGTATTCCACGGCAATCAGGTGCAGTTGACCTGGGAAATTCCGATGGCGGAAGTCGTCATGGATTTCTTTGACCGCCTCAAATCTGTCAGTCGCGGTTTTGCCTCGCTTGATTATGGCTTCAAGCGCTTCGAGGCCAGCAAGCTGGTCAAGGTCGACGTGCTGATCAACAGCGAGAAGGTTGATGCGCTGTCGATCATGTGCCACGCCGACATCGCCGCCAACCGCGGTCGCCAGTTGATCGAGAAAATGCAGGAGCTGATCCCGCGGCAGATGTTCGATGTCGCGATCCAGGCGGCGATCGGTGCCCATGTTATCGCCCGCACCAACGTCAAGGCGCTGCGCAAGAACGTGATTGCCAAGTGCTACGGTGGCGACGTGTCGCGCAAGAAGAAATTGCTCAATAAGCAGAAGGAAGGCAAGAAGCGCATGAAGCAGCTCGGTCGAGTCGAGGTGCCGCAGGAAGCGTTCCTGGCTGTACTCAAGGTAGGTAAGGACTGATGGATATCGATTTTGCATTCTGGCTGGTGCTCGCGACCTTCGTCACCGGTGTTGTGGTGTTGATCGACCGTCTCTGGTTGCGTGCCCGCCGTGCCGAAGGTGCCGCCGAGCCGACGGTGATCGAGTATTCCCGGTCATTTTTCCCGGTACTGGCGCTGGTGCTGGTGTTGCGCAGCTTTCTTGCCGAGCCGTTCACCATTCCTTCGGGTTCCATGCTGCCGACACTTCAGGTTGGCGATTACATCGTCGTCAACAAGTTCGCCTATGGTCTGCGTTTGCCGGTGATCGGCACCCGGGTTGTTCCCGTCGGTGAGCCGCAGCGCGGTGACGTGCTGGTGTTTCGTTACCCGTTGCAGCCGAGCACCAGTTACATCAAGCGCATCGTCGGCCTGCCGGGTGATCTCGTCGCCTATCGCCATGGCAGCCTGTCGATCAACGGCGCCGAAGTACCAATGGCGATGCTGGGTCGGCAGGTACTGCTGGAAGGTGGTGCTGAAATTCTCTATCGCGAGCAGCTTGGCGAGCACAACTTCACCCTCCGCCGCATTGAGGGCCGGGAGCCGTTCGCGCCGGTTTGGGAGCAGCGTGTTCCGGCAGGAGAGTATTTCGTAATGGGCGATAACCGTGATAATAGTATGGACAGTCGTGCTTGGGGTTTTGTGCCCGATCATCTCATTGTCGGCAAGGCGTTCTACGTCTGGATGCACAAGGAGCCGGGCCTGCACTTCCCGTCTTTTGCACGCAACGGCAATATCTATGATTTCCAGCCAGGGCTTGGAGAATAGGCAAATGCTAAAACAACAACAGGGATTCTCGTTTTTCGGCCTGATTTTACTCATCGCGATCATCGGCGGTATCGTCTCCGTCGCGATCAAAATCGTACCGGCTTACCTCGATTTCCTGTCGGTCAGCGAGGTCACCCGCAACATGATCAACCAGCCACGGATGGGCCTGCAACGCAATGACGAAGTCATGCGGAGAATCGCTAATCAGTTGAGTATCAACAATATTCGTCTCAGTGAACTTGGCAAGGATGCCATCAAGTTGTCGCGTGCCGATGGCATGCTCACTGCCGACATCGACTACATCGTTGAAAGGCCGGTGTTTCAGAGCGACGAGATGGATATCAACATCAACATGCACTTTGCCACATCCCATGAGGCAAGCCTCGAGAACTGATCCCGCCGCGTTGGAACGGGCCCTGGGCCACACGTTCGGCGATCGGGATCTGCTTACGCTTGCCCTCACGCATCGCAGTGTCAGCGGCACGCGCAACAACGAACGCCTTGAGTTTCTCGGCGACTCCATCCTCGGTCACGTTATTGCTGCGGAGCTTTTTCGGCGGTTTGTCGATGCCAGTGAAGGCCAGTTGACCCGCGCCCGTGCGCGGCTGGTCAATGGCGAGGCGTTGGCACGCATCGCCGAGGGGTTTTCATTGGGCAGCTACGTACGGCTCGGGCCGGGAGAAATGAAGAGCGGTGGCTTTCGGCGCAGCTCGATTCTGGCGGATTGCGTTGAGGCGCTGATTGGCGCGGTGTACCTCGACGCCGGGCTTGAGGCCAGCGCGGGCTGCGTGCGCAGCTGGTATGGCCAGCAACTGGCCGATCTGCGTATTGAGGACGTCGTCAAGGATCCAAAAACCCGGTTGCAGGAATTTCTGCAGGGGCGTGGCCTGCCGTTGCCGCAATACGAAGTGGTTGAGACTGCCGGCAAGGCGCACGCACAACAGTTTCGCGTTACCTGCGTTGCCGAAGGTGTGGCCGTTCCGGTTGATGCCTGGGGCGAAAGTCGGCGTGTCGCCGAGCAAATTGCCGCTGAGCAGGTGCTCGCGTTGCTGGAAACGGAGGCGGGCGGGCGTGGTTGACGAGCAGCTCGGACAGGAAAACGGCGCGGCAGGCAATGCCAGTGCGGGCGCAGTTCCGGTGACGGATTCTGCAGAAAGCCGGTGCGGGCATGTGGCCATCGTCGGCCGGCCGAACGTCGGCAAATCGACGCTGCTCAACCATCTGATCGGCCAGAAGCTCTCGATTACCTCGCGCCGGCCGCAGACTACTCGCCACCAGGTGCTCGGCATTTGCACCGCCGGTGCTGTGCAGACCATTTATGTCGATACGCCGGGTATCCACAAGGCGGCGACGCGTGCAATCAACCGCTACATGAACCGGGCAGCGGTGTCGGTGCTTGACGATGTCGATGTCGTCATTTTTGTTGTCGATGCGCTGAAGTGGACCGAGGACGACGCGCTGGTGCTGGAGCGCCTCGAAAAAACGCAAGTTCCGGTGATTCTTGCCGTCAACAAGATCGACGAGCTTGCCGACAAGGCAGTATTGCTTCCACACCTGCAATGGCTTGGGCAGCAGCGCGCATTCGCCGAGATCGTGCCGATATCGGCCAAAGGCGGCCACAACGTCGACACGTTGGCGCGCCTGGTTGCCGCGCGCCTGCCACAGCGGCCGCATATTTTCGGCCCCGACGAGCTCACTGACCGGACGCAACGTTTCCTCGCTTCGGAGCTGATTCGCGAAAAAGTCATGCGCCAGCTCGGTGATGAAATTCCCTACCAGCTGGCGGTCGAGATCGAGCAATTTCGCGAGGAACCCGGGTTGTATCGCATTCACGCGGCGATTCTGGTCGAAAAGGACGGGCAGAAGGCGATCGTCATCGGCCGTGGCGGTGAACGTTTGAAAAACATCGGCACGCAGGCACGTCTGGACATGGAAAAACTGTTTGGCTGCAAGGTCATGCTCGAGCTGTGGGTCAAGGTGCGCGGCGGCTGGGCCGACGACGAACGCGCGCTGAAGAGCCTCGGCTACGACTGAGGCTGGCATGGATTGCGTGGAGGCCTTCGTATTGCACGCGCGTGCATATCGCGAGAGCAGCCAGCTTGTCGAATTGCTGACTGCTGAACAGGGACGCATCGGTGTGCTGGCGCGCGGCAGTCGCGGTGCCAGGCGCGCAAATCCATTGCAGCCCTTTCGTTGTTATCGGATTACGTTGGGTGGGCGTGGCGAGCTGCGGCGGGCACAGTCGGTCGAGGCGGTCGACGTGCCGCGCCTGCTGGCCGGACATCGGCTCTATGCTGCGCTTTACCTCAACGAATTGCTGGTGCGGCTGCTGTATCGCGACGCGCCGATACCCGTTATTTTTGCACTCTACGGCCATACATTGGATGCACTGGTCGGTGGCGAGTCGATTGAAATTGCGCTGCGCTGCTTCGAGAAGCAGTTGATTGATGAACTCGGTTACGGCCACCGTTACATGGAAACCGTGGCCGGCGAGCCGGTCGAAGCCGGTCGACTGTACACTTTCGAGGCGCAGCAGGGGGTTCGGCTTGCTGCGCCAGGGCTTGATGCGGCCCGTTGCTTTCGTGGCAGTGCGCTCCAGGCGCTGGCGTGTGGTGTTTTTTGCAATGCTGCCGACCTGTACGATGCCAAGCGGTTGATGCGGTTGGCGTTGGCGCCGCATCTGGGCGACAAACCGCTCAACAGCCGTGAACTTTTCCGTCGTGCCCGTGTTGATGCACGTTTTCCGGAGTAATCCATGTCGTTGCCCGTCAACCCGTTTCGGCGCCCGTTGCTTGGCGTCAACATTGATCACGTTGCCACTGTTCGCCAGGCTCGCGGCACGGCCTGCCCTGATCCGGTTGCAGCAGCATTGCTCGCCGAGACGGCCGGCGCTGATGGAATTACCGTGCATTTGCGTGAGGATCGTCGCCATATTCAGGATCGCGACGTCGAGATCTTGCGTCAGGTGCTGAAGACGCGCATGAACCTCGAAATGGCCGTCACCGCCGAGATGATTGCAATCGCCGAACGCGTCAAACCGCAGCACTGCTGTTTGGTGCCGGAGAAGCGCACCGAGGTAACCACCGAGGGCGGACTCGACGTTGTCGGCAACGAGGCGGTGATCAAGGCTGCCTGCGAGCGGCTTGGTCGGGCGGGTATCGAGGTATCGCTGTTTATTGATCCGGAGCCGGCGCAGCTTGATGCCAGCATTCGTTGCGGTGCGCCGGTGGTCGAGCTGCATACGGGCGCGTACGCGGGTGCTGAAGACGAGCAGGCGCGCGCGCAGGAGCTGGCGCGTATTGAGCGTGCCGTCGTGCATGGGATTGCGCATGGCCTGATCGTCAATGCCGGGCACGGGCTTGATTACCGCAATGTTGAGCCGGTTGCCGCCATTGCCGGTATCAATGAACTGAATATCGGCCATGCCATCATTGCCCGGGCGATCGTTGTCGGGCTGGCTGTGGCTGTGCGCGAAATGAAGGCGCTGGTCATCGGGGCGGCAGCACGGTGATAGTTGGCATTGGCACCGACATGGTCGAGATTGCCCGCATTGCCGATGCACTGGATCGGCATGGAAATCGTTTTCGCCAGCGTGTGCTCACCGAGGCAGAGCGGCGTGTTTTCGGCAGTGTCGATGCCGAAGCGCGCTGGTTCGCCAAGCGTTATGCGGCAAAGGAGGCGGTGGCGAAGGCGTTCGGCACCGGCATTGGTGCGCAGCTTTCCTTCCAGGATATCGTTGTTGGTCGCGAGGAATCGGGCCGGCCGGTGTTGTCGTTCCAGGGTAACGGCGTCGCGCTTTCGCGCCGTTTCGGTGTGATGCACGCGCATCTTTCCCTCACCGATGAGCGTGAATTTGCGCTCGCTTTTGTTGTGCTCGAAGCAGGCCTGCCCTGACCGGCCTGTGGTTCGGAATGCCGGTTTCCAGGGTTGCGGCTTCAGTCGGGCAGCAATTCGTCCAGCCGGCCGCCATGCGTGGCCAGCCACTGGGCTACCTGCTGCATCTCGGTATCGAGTTGCGCCGCAGGTTGCGCGAGCGCGTCCCAGTTGAGCGTGCCGCGTTCGCGCGCTGACTTGATTGCCGTTTCCAGTTCGTTGGCCGCCTGGCGCAGTCCCGGCGTACCAACGTACCGTGTGGCCCCGTGCAGTTTGTGGACACGCGCGAGCAGGCCATCGGCATCGCGCTGCGATGCGAGCAGGGGAATGTCGCGCAGATCGTCGGCGAGACTGTTGGCGAGCATGCGTAGCATGTCCCGGCCGAGCGATGGTTTACCGCCAGCCAGCGCCAGCGACGCATCAAGATCGACGACGCCGGATTCGTTGCCGGGCAATGGATGCACTGTCGGCACCGGCGAGTTACTGAAGCGCACGCCGGCCCAACGTTCGAGCACATAGCACAATTGTTGCTCGCCGATGGGTTTGGTGAGGTAGTCATCGAGCCCGGCGCCGAGCAGTTGCTGCCGTTCGGAGGCAAGTGCGTGCGCTGTCACCGCGATCACCGGCGTGCCTGCGTGCGCGGTACCCAACTCGCGGATGCGGCGCGTGGTTTCGACGCCGTCCATGCCCGGCATCTGGATATCCATGAACACAAGGTCGTAATGGCCGTTGCGCAGCGCGTTGATTGCCGCCAGGCCGTTGGTCACGCCTTTGACGGGGATACCGAGATCTTCGATCAGCGTGCAAAGCAACTGCAGGTTCGCCTCGTTATCATCGACGACCAATACATGCAGGCGTTCCAGTCCGGCGCTGTGGCTGCCGCCGGTGGATGCGCCCGTCACCGGGGTGCCAAGCTGGCCGACCAGGGCATCGTGCAGGCGCTGCGCCGACACCGGTTTGGCGATGATGCCACCGGCCCAGTGGCCGCCGAGCGTGTTGGCGCTGTCGTCGCCGGTGCCGGGCAGCAACCACACGCGGATACCGCGCGCAATACACTGTTCGGCGAGCCCGGCATGCGCCATGGCATCGCCCGGTCGCGGGCCGCTGCCCAGCAGTACGGCATCCGTTTGCTCGGCAGTGCCGGAAAGCACCTCTTCGGGTAGTTCCGCTTCGGTTACCGTGGCGCCCCATTCCTCGATCAGGTGGCGCAAGGCCAGTCGTGAGATGTCGTTGGTATCGCAGACGACGATGCGCAGCCCGGCAAGGCCGTCCGGCTTTGTGCGATTGGCGAGGCGGTCGATATCGGCGCGGATGGTGAACCAGAAGGTTGAACCCTCGCCGGTCGCGCTCTCAAGGCCGACTTCGCCGCCCATCAATTCGACGAGGTGTTTGCAGATGGCGAGCCCGAGCCCGGTGCCACCGGCCTGCCTTCGGGCGCTCGAATCCACCTGGGTGAAGGCGGTGAACAGGTTGTTCTGCTGTTCGGTACTCAAGCCAACGCCGGTGTCGCTGACAGCGAAACGGAGCGTTGCCTGACGCTCGTTCTCGCTGTCGAGCATCACGCGCACCACGATCATGCCGCGTTCGGTAAACTTGATGGCGTTGCTCAGCAGGTTGGTGAGTATCTGGCGCAGCCGGATCGGGTCGCTGATCACCCGGCGCGGCGTGTCCTGGTAAACAAACGCAACCTGTTCGAGGCGTTTCTCCGCAGCCAGCGGGGCCATCAATGCCAATACATCGTCGACGATGTCGCGGATGTCGATCGGACTGCGGTCGAGCGCCAGCTTGCCGGCCTCGATCTTCGAAAAGTCGAGAATGTCGTTGATGATTGTCAGCAGCGCATCGGAAGATTTGCGGATCGTGGTCAAGTACTCTACTTGCCGCGGGTTCAGCTCGGTTTTCAGTAACAGCCGGGTGAAGCCGATCATCCCGTTCAGCGGCGTGCGGATCTCGTGGCTCATGTTGGCGAGAAACTCGCTTTTCAGGCGCGCACCCTGCACCGCTTCCTTGCGCGCCATCTCCAGCTCGATGTTTTGCACCTCAATCGTTTCCAGTGTTTCGCGCAGATCTTCGGTTGCCTGGCTGACGCTGTGCTGCAGATCTTCCTGGCCATGCTGCAGCGCCTCGCACATCTCGTTGAAATTCTGCTGCAGCTGGCCAAGCTCGCCAGGCGAGGGATTGGGCAGGCGGGTGCCGAGCTGGCCGTTGGCAACGCGCCGCATGCCGTTGGCGATGCTGCCGAGGGCGCTGAGGATGCGCTCGCTGAACAGATGACTGGCGATACCCTGGATGAGCACTATCGCCAGCAGGACAGCGATGGCGATGGCGATGGCGCGATACTGCGCTGTGCGCAGCGTCTGGTCGCTGATCTCGACTTCGATCCAGCCGTTGATGCGGCCGACTGCCGGCAATGCATGGCCGGATACCGGGACGCTGACGCGCTTCGCCTCGGCGAACGGTGCCAGCAGACGCCAGCTGGTGTCGGTTCGGGTCACGGTTGCGCGATCGGCAAACATGGTCTGCATGCCGCCAGTTGTCGGCGCACGGGGTAGCGGGCCGCTGTGTGCCAGCAGGGCCCTGCTGACGTCGTATATCGAGACTGAGCGGACATCGGGCTGTTCAAGGAGCGCCGGCAAGAGGGCGTCCAGGCCGGCCGGGTCGAGCAGGGTATCGGTGGCGCGGATGTCGTCCGCCACCTGCTGTGCTGCGACCCAGCCGCGTGCCACCTGCATTTCTTCGAATGCATTGAGGTGGTAGCTGAGCAGCAGGCCGCCGAGCAGACAGCTGCCCAGCATGGTGGGCACCGATATCAGCAGGAGCAGGCGCAGACGGATCGAGAAACTGGGCATCGCGGTCGGGTGGGCCTGACGGTTTGCTTGCTGGTATGAAGGGCGCTGCACGCAAGGCGCCGGGAAAGTTTGCCGGATAATCCCTTGCTTCGCCTGCGGGCGCAACGCCGTGCGCTCGCGGCGTCTGCGTTCGTACCGTGACAGGCCGGTGCTACAATCCCGGCCCATGAAAAACGCCACCATCGAACAGTGCGTCGGCAACACGCCGTTGGTACGGCTGACACGTATTCCCGACGCCGCCGTCACTGCGCGTGGCAACCGCATCCTCGTCAAACTCGAGGGCAACAATCCGGCCGGATCGGTGAAGGATCGCCCGGCCTTGCACATGATTCGGGCCGCCGAGGCACGTGGCGAGATTGGTCCGGGCGACACGCTGATCGAAGCCACCAGCGGCAACACCGGTATTGCCCTGGCGATGGTGGCGGCGATGCGCGGCTATCGCATGATTCTCATCATGCCGAGCAACCAGAGCGAGGAGCGCCGCCAGGCGATGACCGCCTACGGCGCCGAAATCATCAACGTCACGGCCGAACAGGGCATGGAAGGCGCGCGCGATCTGGCCAAGCTGCTGGAACGCGATGGCAAGGGCCGGGTGCTCGATCAGTTTGCCAATCCCGATAACCCGCGCGCGCACTATCTTTCGACCGGCCCGGAAATCTGGCGCGACACCGCCGGCACCGTCACCCATTTCGTCAGCAGCATGGGCACCACCGGCACCATCATGGGGGTGTCGACATTCCTCAAGGAGAAAAACCCCGCGATCGAAATCATCGGCCTGCAGCCGCAAGCTGGCTCGGCAATTCCCGGTATTCGCCGTTGGTCGCCGGAATACCTGCCGGCTATTTTTGAGCCGCAGCGTGTTGATCGCGTGCTTGATGTGTCGCAGACCGATGCCGAGGCGATGATGCGGCGGTTGGCGCGTGAGGAGGGCATTTTCTGCGGCGTGTCGTCCGGCGGTGCCGTGGCCGGCGCGCTGCGTATTGCCGGGGATGCCGAGAATGCCGTCATTGTCGCCATTGTCTGCGATCGCGGTGATCGTTACCTGTCGACAGGAGTGTTTGCCTCGTGAATGTGTTCGTCTTTGACATTGAGACCATCCCGGATGCCGAAGGTGGCCGCCGTGTTTTCGGTCTCGACGGCCTTTCCGACAAAGACACCGTGACGGCAATGGAAAACCTGCGTCGCCAGGAATCCGGCAGCGAATTCCTGCGCTTGCCGCTGCATCGCATCGTCGCCATCTCGGCGGTGTACCGCAGCGGTACAAAGTTCAATGTCTGGTCGCTCGGCGACGAGAAGAGCTCTGAGAAGGAACTGATCGAGCGTTTCTTCAATGGCATCGAGAAAAACACGCCGACTCTGGTCTCGTGGAACGGCGGCGGTTTTGATCTGCCGGTGCTGCACTACCGGGCGCTGCTGCACGGAGTGAATGCGGCACGTTATTGGGATACCGGCGAGAATGATCGTGAATTCAAGTGGAACAATTACCAGTCGCGTTACCACCACCGGCACACCGATCTTATGGACGTACTGGCGATGTTCCAGGCGCGCGCCACGGCGCCGCTCGACCAGGTTGCCGCGTTGCTCGGGTTGCCCGGAAAAATGGGCATGCATGGCTCGAAGGTCTACGAGGCCTGGCTGGCCGACGACATTCGCGGCATCCGCAACTACTGCGAGACCGATGTGCTCAACACGTATCTGGTTTTTTTGCGTTTTGAATTGATGCGCGGCAACCTCACTCGTGAAGCGCATGATGCTGAATGCGCGCTGGTGCGTACCCATTTGCAGGCAAGCGGTCAGCCCCACCTTGTCGAGTTCGAGCAGCGCTGGATCGCATGAGCCGCCGTCACGCCAGGCGCCCGGCCCGTTTGCCCGCCGGTGAGTTCCGTATCCGCATCGATCGCTTGGGCCACGACGGTCGCGGCATCGGCCAGCTCGACGGCAAGACGGTGTTTGTCGAGGGTGCGCTGCCGGGCGAAGAGGTTGCGTTCCGCTACACGTTTCGGCGCAATAATTTCGATGAAGGCGTTGCCACACAGATTGTTGCCGCGAGCGCAATGCGTATCGAGCCGGCCTGCCCGCATGCCGGCATCTGCGGCGGTTGCAGCATGCAGCACATGGCAGCCGATGCACAACTCGCCATGAAGCAGCGCGTGTTGCTCGAACAGTTGCAGCATTTCGGCTGCGTCTCGCCGCAGGAAATCCTGCCGGCGCTGACCGGCGAGCGCTTTGGTTATCGGCGTAAGGCGCGGCTTGCGGTACATGGTCATGGCCGGGGCAGCGTGCGGGTCGGCTTTCGCGAAAAACGCAGCAACAATATTGCCGACATCGACAGCTGTGCGGTGCTGTTGCCGGAAGTCGGCAGGGAAATCATGGCACTGCGGGCATTGTTGTCGTCGCTTGTGGCGCGTGATCGCATCCCGCAGGTGGAAGTGGCGGCCGGTGACGAGACGGTCGCGCTGGTGATCCGGCATCTCGATGCGCTGTCGGAATCCGATCACGCCGCGCTCGTCGACTGGTGCCGCGTGCGTGGTTTTCATTGCTATCTGCAGCCGGGCAACGAAAGCACGCTCTGGCGCGCCTGGCCGCCGCGCGCAGCAGCGCCCGCTGATCGCGATGATGCGGGCCTGGTCTACCGCCTCGATGACTTCGGCATGGAGCTGTGTTTTCACCCGGGCGACTTCACCCAGGTGAACAGCTCGGTCAACCGGCTGATGGTCCGCCACGCCATCGAGTTGCTTGACCCGCAACCGGCGGATCGCGTGCTTGATCTGTTCTGCGGTCTCGGTAACTTCACGCTGCCGCTTGCCACGCGTGCGGCGCATGTAACCGGCGTTGAGGGCAGCATGGCGATGGTCGAGCGCGCTACCGGGAATGTCGCCCATAACCGCTTGCGCGGCGTCGAGCTGGGGGAAACACGTTTCTTTGCCGCCAATCTCGACGGCGATTTTGCCGGCGCGAGCTGGGCGCGCGAGCGGTATGACCGCCTGCTGATCGACCCTCCGCGCAGCGGCGCCGAAGCGCTGTGCCGTGTGGCGTCCCGGTTTGGTGCGGTACGGATCGTTTATGTGTCCTGCAACCCGGCAACCTTTGCCCGCGATGCCGGTCTTTTGGCAGCGCAGGGCTATGTTCTTGAAAAGGTAGGTGTCATGGACATGTTTCCGCATACCGCGCATGTCGAATCAATTGCCCTGTTCGGAAAATCGGCCGGCAATCGCCGCTAGAATCAACCCTCTCAATCCGCTGTCAGCTCCCGCCATGGTCAAGGTCCGCGAAGATCATCCGATTCGTGACGACGGCAGCGTCGATCTCGATCGCTGGCTGGCGCTTATCCAGTCACAAACCGAGAAATTCGACGAGGACGAGCTGCGTCGTGCCTGCCTGATAGCCGAGCAGGGCGCGCGCGAGGCGATTGCTGCGGACGATATCTGGGCGAGTGGTATTTCTTCCTACCGCACCGGCCTTGAAATGGCACAGATTCTTGCCGCCCTGCGTGCCGACCAGGACACGCTGGTGGCGGCGGTGCTGTATCGCACGGTGCGCGAAGGCCGCGTGCCGTTGCAGCATATCGGCGAGGATTTTGGCGGCGATGTCGCGCTGTTGATCGAGGGCGTCCTGCGCATGGCGGCGATTTCCGCCATCAGCAACCCGACCCGCAAGGCGGTGCTCGGCCAGCAGCAGGGCCAGCTCGACAATGTCCGCAAGATGCTGGTGGCGATGGTCGACGACGTGCGCGTTGCACTGCTCAAGCTGGCCGAGCGCACCTGCGTGATTCGTGGCGTGAAGTCTGCCGACGAGGAGCGGCAGCACAAGGTTGCCCGCGAGGTGTTCGATATCTATGCGCCACTGGCGCACCGCCTTGGTGTTGGCCACATCAAGTGGGAGTTGGAAGACATAGCCTTCCGCTACCTGCAACCTGGCGCCTACAAAAAGATTGCGAAATTGCTCGACGAGAAACGTGCCGACCGCGAACAGTTCATTACCGATGTAGTCGACGAATTGAAGCGGCAGTTGGTACGCGCTGGCGTTACCGGCGAGGTCTTTGGTCGCGCAAAGCATATCTACAGCATTTGGCGAAAGATGCAGAAGAAACAGATCGACTTCTACGAAGTGTACGACATGCGTGCGGTGCGCATCCTGGTGCCGGAAATCCGCGATTGCTACGCTGTGCTGGGCATTGTGCACTCGCTCTGGCAGCATGTGCCGAAAGAGTTCGATGACTATATCGCCACGCCCAAGGCCAATGGCTATCAATCATTGCACACGGCGGTGATCGGCCCGGATCGCAAGATGCTGGAGGTGCAGATTCGTACCCATGCCATGCACGAATCGGCCGAGCTCGGTATTGCCGCACACTGGCGCTACAAGGAAGGTACAAAGGGCCGTGATCGTGCGGCCGGTTACGAGCACAAGATCGCCTGGTTGCGGCAAGTACTCGAATGGCACGACGAACTCGGTGATGTCGGTGTCGGCGATATCCTCCGTAACGATGTCGGCATGGATCGGATTTATGTATTCACGCCGGATGGCCACATTGTTGATCTGGCTGCCGGTGCGACGCCGGTCGATTTTGCCTACGGTGTTCATACCGAAATTGGCCATCGTTGCCGCGGTGCGAAAGTGAACGGCCGCATTGTGACGCTCAACCACACCCTGGCTACCGGCGAGCAGGTGGAAATTCTGACCACCAAGGAGGGTGGCCCGAGCCGCGATTGGCTCAACCCGACACTCGGTTTCGTCAAGACCGCGAGCGCGCGTGCCAAGATCCAGCACTGGTTCCGCCAGCGCGACCGCGAGGAAAATATCGACGCCGGGCGTGAATTGCTCGAGCGCGAACTGCGTCGGCTCGCGATCGATGACATGAATACCCGCGAGCTTGCCGGGCGCCTCGGATTTCGCGCGCCTGAGGATATGCTCGCCGCGCTCGGTGCCGGCGATCTGCGCATGTCGCAGGTCGTGCATCAGTTGCAGACGCGGCCGGCGAGCGATACCGACGCACAGCACGAGTTGTTGCTGCATGCGCCGCAGGCCACGCGCGCAGGGCGGGGCCTGACGGTCGAGGGTGTCGGCAACCTGATGACGCAGATGGCCGGCTGCTGCCAGCCGGTGCCCGGCGATACGATTCTCGGTTTTGTCACGGCCGGGCGTGGCGTTACCGTGCACCGCGTCGATTGCGCGAATCTCAAAGCGCTGCAGCAGGATGACCCGGCGCGCATCGTCGAAGTGAACTGGGGGGCTACGAGCGACATCGCCTACCCGGTCGATATTTTCGTCAAGGCCTGGGATCGCACTGGACTGCTGCGCGACATCATGTTCGTGTTCGCTGCCGAGAAGGTGAACATTACCGCAGCGCACACTCAGTCGAGCCGCGACGAAAGCACCGCGACCATGCTGTTCACCGTGGAGATCAGCAGCCTTGATCTGCTGGGCAAGCTGCTGGCTCGAGTCGAGCAGTTGCCGAGCGTCATCGAAGTCCAGCGTTATAAAAAGTAAAAGGGCGACAGAGCATGAGGCCGCAGGCGTGAACAGATATTCGCTCGACGACCTTATCCTGCTGATGGCCCGGTTGCGTGACGCCGCTTGCGGCTGCCCCTGGGATCTGCAACAGGATTTCGCCAGCATTGCGCCCTATACCGTCGAGGAAGCACATGAGGTTGCCGACGCGATTGCGCGCCGCGACATGCCGGGCTTGCGTGGCGAACTCGGTGATTTGCTGTTCCATGTGCTGTTTCATGCGCGCATGGCTGAGGAGCAGGGCTTGTTTGACCTTGGCGACGTGATGGACGGCTTGGTCAGCAAGATGTTGCGCCGTCTTCCGCATGTTTTTCCGGACGGCCGGGTCGATGGCGAGTGTCGTCGCCACGACGCGCACGACATCGGGGACATCAA
>CBDDRC010000001.1:0-5533 GCA_965232985.1 uncultured bacterium | reverse complement strand
CTCGAACGACCCTATCGAGGCACTTCCCATGGCCGACACGGACGTTACCCGCCGCAACAAACTCCTCGCCGCGCTGCCCGAGGACGAATACGCACACCTGTCCGCCCACCTCGAGCGCGTACAGCTATCACCCGGCGATACCCTATATGAGTCCGGCCGTCCGTTGCAGTACGTATATTTCCCGACGACCGCCATCGTGTCCCTGCTCTATATCATGGAAAATGGCGCAGCGGCCGAAATCGCCATGGTCGGCAACGAGGGGATGGTCGGCATCGCCCTTGTCATGGGAGCTGACGCCATGCCAAATCGGGCCATGGCACTATGTGCGGGAACGGCCTACCGGCTGAAATCCCAGTTACTGATGAACCAATTCAATCGCATCGGGGGGCGGCGTTCTGGCACCTTGCAACATCTCCTACTGCGGTACACCCAGGCATTGATTACCCAGATGTCCCAGAACGCCGCTTGCAATCGGCATCATTCGATAGAACAACAACTGTGCCGATGGCTGCTGTCTTACCTCGATCGCTCGTCTTCAAATCAGCTGATCATGACCCATGAACTGATCGCGAATACCCTCGGGGTTCGTCGCGAAGGCATCACGGTCACTGCTGGTCGGCTACAGCAGGAAGGCTTGATCAGTTATCGTCGCGGCCACATCACCGTGATTGACAGGGAAGGAATCGAGATACGTGCTTGCGAATGCTACCAGACCGTCAAAACCGAACTCGATCGTCTGCTACCCTGCGAGGACGATAATCAGGTCGTAGCAACCGTTACCAATCGGCATTCCACACCGTTAAGCGCCTCTTTGATGAACACCAACGCGCTTGGCTCGAAAGGCCAGGTTCAGGATACACACAGGGTCAAGCATTGATTGTTAGACTCACTTCCCAGGCTGTGAGAATCCACCCTATCCGCCAATCAGCCATGGGGCAGACCACATTGAGCGTATTGAGCGTAGTGTCAACTGGCTGTGGCTGACTACCTTCGCGGGTGTGAACCTGCTGCAGTCCGCCTTTACCGGTTTCTGTCCGCTGGCGACCGCTAAAAACGGGGGATTACCCTCCTTCGTGTACAGTACGAGAAAACTCTACTTCCGGGTTCCGCTACTTTTCGAGGGGATTACCTGTTATTTGCCGTTCGGAAGCCATCATTGAGATACAAACAAAGAAGGCCCCGTTGAGGGGCCTTCTGCGTATCGCTTACATAAGCTGATTTAGAATTTGAACATCACACCGAGCGACAGCAGATCCACATTATCATCGGAGTCGTAACGCTCCCACTCGCCGACCAGGCCGAACTGCTCGGTAAACATGTATTGCGCGCCGACGCCATAGATGAGGTCGGTGCCATCGTCATCGCTGCCCGCGGCCAAGCCAGTGCCTTCCACTTCCCACAGGAAGAAACCAGCCTTGGCAAACACGCCGAACCGATCGTTAAGGGGCAAGGTGCCTTTGGCGACGAACGCAAAGCCATCAACCTCGGCACCGGCCGAGCCGCCAGGACCGCTCGCGCTGACTTCACCCAGATCGACCCAGGCGCCTTCGAGGGCAAAATTCTGGTTGTAATCATAACCGCCGAATAGCTTCCAGGCGCTGTCCTTGTCGTCGCAGCTGGTGGCACCAAGTGCAGACAGATCACCGCAGATGTCATATTCCATTGAGCCCGCTGAGGCGCCAGCGTAGAAGCCATTAGCCGCTACAGCGTTACCGGCAATCCCCATTGCCACAACCATTGCACCAAGCAGTTTCGTCTTTAACATTATTTTTACTCCTTAAATATGTCTTATTGTTTAAAACAACCACTGTACTTCGATCCAGTCTCCCCATAGCGCGGGCCCCAAATGGTACGCAGCGACTCTTATCCTGGGCAAGTATTTTGTAGAGCGGATGACTACTATCGGACCTCCGATGAGTATAGGAAGCCACTACTGTCCGGTAAAAGTTGTTTCCGGTTACCCTAACATATTGTTATCCATGCAAATATGGCTGATTTATCGGTGTCGCCGACTTGAACATGAAAAACCGGGGGATACGTCATGGCTGGGGAGAAGGCAGTTCTTACACTTCCCGAGATTCCCGCAAACGAGCAGGTGAGACTGAACGAGCGGTACAACCTGAGTTAGCTGGACTCCGCGTAATCAATTGGTGTCGAATCAAATCAAGTAACTGAAAATAAATAAAAAATATTCGATAAATGAGGTATTCCAGAGCCTATACACGCACTTCTGGTACCAAAATTGAGCCTTCAAGGACCACCAAACGCATCCATGTTCCCACGCCGACCAGACCTTCCCGGTAGCCAGAGATGGGCATCCCTATCTGCAGTTCCATACCAGTTTTCTGCTAGGTAGGGAGTTTCAGAGTAGAAAATCCCCGTTTAAGCACGAACTGAGGTCTGTTTTCGCTTGCTTTCTGTTGCAAATCATTGCACTAGCCTGCTCCGACCCAGTAACTCAGATCATTGACACCATTCGGGTCGATTTTTCTCGGCAAGAGTAGCGCAATAACGCTGGCACACCTCGAGCTTACCCAGGCTCATCGAGCAGATACGCAGGTCCACGCCCTCGTACATCTCTCCTCGCTCACCTGCGCCGGGGGCAGTTGTGGTGATTTCCGGCTTGCTTGCCTCATTGAGTGCCGCCTGTGCGGCCGCGCGCCTGGCAGCCTGTGAGTCCAAAGGTTGCGATACCGTGCTGGGTGGCGGTATTTTTGCCTGTTTTTTCGCTGCTTTTTCCTCTTGTAGATCCACAACTTTGAGAATGAAAAGCCCTATCAGCGCTACGATCCCCGTAAAGAACAACCATTTCATCAGCGTTGGAACGATCTTTCTCAAAAGGGTAGCCAACACCAAGGCAATCGCCATGGCAGAGTAGACGTACCCGTTACCACCCTCCCACAAACCGGACCATGACGCGAGGAGCAGTAGGCCGGTAACGCAAACCAACCAGAAACCAACGAACGAGAACCACGGATGCAGAAACAGCGCCGCAATCATGGCCATCAGGCCCTCGCCAAGCTTTCGGCCTTCCGCTGCGAGCCGGGCATCGGCCGCAGCCATGGCTTCATGGCTGCGTTGCGCCGACTCCCGGTGCCGTGCCATGTTTTTTTGGCTTATGGCGTAGTCCTCTGCGCCGCGAAGCCCGCTGGTCGTACCATCCGACATGCCGGTTGCCAGCCCTTTCTTATATGATTCATCGGACATCGTGGTTTCTCCTTGTTTACATGGGATACAGGAGTACAGCGAGGTCGGACCAAACCAACCACCTGAATGTGAGAAAGAATAAGCCGATAAATGAAATAATCCAGTGCTTATACGCGCACTTCTGGTAACCGGAGGCGGGGATCCCTGCCTGAGGGCAAGAGGGACGGTGCCAGATTTATGCGCATATATAGCTGGATTCAATCCGACAGGTAGTATTCCACCGTCGACACTACGCGCACCTTCTTGATGTGCGGCGTGTTGCTATCGCGGTCCTCGATGGAGAACTGCCCCTGGCTGGCGGTCTTGATCTTGCCGAGCGTGCTCGCCGAGTCCTGCGCGAACTTGGTGGCGACTTCGCGCGCGTTCCGAGTGGCCTCTTCGATCATTCCGGGTTTGAGCGTATTGAGGCCGGTGAACAAGAATTGGGTACGCGCCTCGTAGTCCTGGCCGGCGATGGCCAGGCCCTGTTTGCCGAGTTCAACCAGATCGTTCATGGTCGCGCGCACTTGTTCCACGTTGGTGCTGTAGACGGTAATGCCGGAAGATGCGGCGTAACGGAAACGCACATTCTGTTCACCGCCGTAGGCCTGGGCCTGGCGGTCGACGATGGCCGGCACGGAAACGGAAATCTCGGTGTCGGCAAAGCCGTGCTGCTTGAGAAAATCCACCACCAGGCCATTGTGGCGCTCAATGGAGGCGTATAGGGCGACGAGGTCGTTGTCGGCCTGGTTGTATTTGATCGGCCAGATGGCGATGTCGGCCGGCACTTCGCGCTCCGACAGGCCTTTCACCGTGACCGTGCGTTCCAGCGCCTTGGCCTGTAGAAAACCGTCGGCGAGTTGGTAGCCAAGGCCGAGGAGACCCGCGAAAATGAACACCCCGAGCATCATGCCCGCGCCCATATTCGATTTGGCATTCATGCCTGCCTCCTAACCTGCTTCTTCCGCCAGAACCACCAGAAGACCTATTGCGCCCTCTACTCCCACTCGAGTATAGAAAAGCAGCGCAAGCTCAATACTCTCAATTTAGTCGTATTACAGCTAAAGTTTCGGCGCTTCCGTGCCGGTTTTGGATTTTTCTGCGACCTGTTGTTGCACCCAGGCTTGTGCTTCAAATTCGGATTTTGCCTGCGCCCAAACATCAAAAATGGTGCCGCTTGCATTGGTAACAGGTTCGCCACGCAAGGTATATTCAAATAACCCAGCGCATTGAGCGGCGTAATCAGGAGTCACGTCCACGTCGGCCATCTTCCTACCTTCTTTGACAAAACGATCCAGCACACTATTGCCTATCGAGGCACTGTTCACACAGCTGGTGTCTCCGGTTCCTGCCAATTTCCATTTCAGCGTGCGCTCGGCTCTGGAGTCGGTTCTACCATTATCAACGTCTACAACTGGCTGGCCGTATTTATCAATCAGTGCCTTGGCATAATCGGCCTGGGTTAAGGGTTCTGTGGTTTGGCGGTGAAGTCGGGTGATGGAGACTACACGCGGTTCGTTGGGTGGGTAAGAGTAACCGACCGACAGGCCTACACTGCCTCCCGGCATCTGACCATGTGTGGCGACCAAAAAGCTGTCAGTTTTGTAGCGTTTGCCCAGCGCATTGTATTCAAAATAACGGCTGGTGTCCTGGATACGCATGCTTGCATCGTAGGCTTCCATTACAGCATTGACTTCTTCAGGTGTCATGCCCATATACAGACCGGCGATATCGGGTCCGATACGACTGCCAATAGCACTTTTAGCAGGTTGCGTAGCAGGAGGTTGAGTGGTTTGAGACGTTGGTTGCGCTACAGCGACGCCGATATGGCCGACACCTTCTGCACTGCTTACCGTTGAGTCATCGCTGCCACCACAACTGCTTACCACCAAGCTGAGTGCAAGAATCTGAAAAAGGGGTAACCTGCTCATCGGATTTATCCTCAAAGATAAGACAAATAGTTTTCAATGCATCGGGGATGGAACCAAGGTAACAAGCATGAAATTATGGCTTGGATCCTGGAAGTCAATTCTTTTCATTCCGCTATGACCTTCGGCAAAACTTCACCTCCATATAATTATCAGGACAACAATATTTTGAATATAGGGCTTAAGTCGCTCATTTCACCCAGTTCCCACTGCTATTGAATGATGGTCACTAATTTAGCTCAGACGATACCCTGGAAAATACCATGCAAAATTTTGCTTACTGCTACCTGTGAATGCCAGCCAGTGCCAGATCAAAAATCTAATTCGCCCCTGTATAAACGACAAAACCCAGCAGTTACGCTGGATTCTATGATTTTGGTACCTGTAGTCGCCAGACAATACCAAACGCCCGCCTACTC